>NZ_JAJPWP010000002.1:0-1178611 GCF_046549035.1 Amycolatopsis sp. lyj-90 | reverse complement strand
CGGGACGGACGAACCTCTGGTATGCCAGTTGTCACGCCAGTGGCATGGCTGGTTGGCCACGTTCGGAAGGGATAACCGCTGAAGGCATCTAAGCGGGAAGCCTGTTCCAAGATGAGGTATCCCACCCTATATGGGTTAAGGCCCCCAACAGACCATTGGGTTGATAGGCCAGAAATGGAAGCACAGTAATGTGTTGTCGAGTTGACTGGTACTAATAGGCCGAGGACTTGCCCACAAAGATGTTACGCATCCACTCTACAGCTCTGAAACACCACACAACCCTTCTCTCTTCCGAGGGAGTGGGAGTGTGTTTCACAGTGTTTCGGTGGTTATAGCGTCAGGGAAACGCCCGGTCCCATTCCGAACCCGGAAGCTAAGCCTGACAGCGCCGATGGTACTGCAACCGAAGGGTTGTGGGAGAGTAGGACACCGCCGGACTAACATTAAAGAAGGTCTGGGACCTGGTCGAGAACCCCCGAGGTTCTCCCAGGTCCCAGACCTTTTCTCATACCCAGACCCACAACCTCGTGAGTGGTAAAGACGGTTCTAACCGTCTTTACCACTCACGAGACCGCACCCCATAAGGTTCCTGGACCGCGGAAGTACATGAAGGCCCCCTTCACTGCGTCTAACGCAAGGAAGGGGGCCTTCACGTACTTCCGACTAGACCGAAGGGCCCCTTCAGCCCACCGACAGCGGACACGAGACCCTCGCCTGTACTCCTGGTCTCCCGATACCGTGTAGACGATGGCCATGCTCAAGCGCTCGGCACCGGTGCAGGTGGCGCCGACCAGAGCCGATCGAGTGGACAGGAGCGGGGATGACCGACGACGTGGCCGGCCAGGTGATCAAGGCCGAGCAGGAACGGATCCAATGTCTCCTCGACGTGGATCGCGATACCTACGACCGCTTGCACGCCGCGGAGTACCGGTTGTGCAACCCGACCGGCGCCGTGTGGACGAAGGCCGAGTACCTGGATCTCCTCACCACGGGGCGGGTCGCCTACCGGGAACTGGAGCTGACCGGCGACGTGGACGCCATCGTCGGCACCGACGTCGTCGTCCTCCGCTATCGGTGCTTCATCGAACTCACCGTCGACGGCGCGGACATCCCGCGGCACGAGGCCTGGCACACCGACGTCTACACCAAGGCCGGCGGCACGTGGCGTTGTGTCTGGTCGCAGGCCACTGGCATCATGGACCTTCCGTCAGCCGCATCCTGACCCACTCACGAGACGTGACCCGAAGCGGTGAGGGCCGGGAGCGTCTCGCCGAGCGGACCGCGGACGACCGCGGTCGCCATCGAGTCATACGGCGTTTCGGAGCCATTGAAGATCACCACATCGGCCCCAGCCCGTGAAGCGACGCTCACCAGCGAGGCGGCCGGCTGCACGCTCAGCGAAGACCCTGCCACCAGCAGGAGATCGCTCTCGGAGACGGCGGCACGCGCTGCCCGGAGCAGGGTCTGATCCAGGTGCTGGCCGAACGAGATCGTGGCGGACTTCAGGATGCCGCCGCACTCCAGGCAGGGCGGATCGGTCTCGCCCTCTCGAACGCGCTCGAGGGTCGCGCGCATGTCCCGGTGATCGTCACAGGACAGGCAGGCGGACTCGAACATCGTCCCGTGCAGTTCCAGCACCTGCTCCGGCGGAGAACCAGCCTTCTGATGCAGGCGGTCGATGTTCTGGGTGACGATGTGCGTCGGCGACAGGCGTTCGAGCGCGTAGTGCGCGGCGTTCGGCACTGCATCCCAGCCGGGGTGCACCAGCCGCGCCTGCCAGGTCCGTTCCCGGACTTCGCGACTGCCTCGGTATGCCTGGAGGTTCGACATCTTCTCCGCGGCCGGGTCGCGGGTCCACAGGCCTTGCGGGCCACGGAAGTCGGGGATGCCCGAATCCGTGGAGATCCCGGCGCCGGTCAGTGCGACGATCCGGCCGGCGCCGGCCACGAGCGTGCGGGCCTTGCTCAGTGCGGCATCGGGGCCGGTGGTGGTCACCGGCCCATCATGCCCCTACTTGACGGCGCTGCCCGCCTGCCAGTCCGCCCACGACTTCGACCAGTCGCCGTAGAGGTCCCACACCGGCAGCTGCGGGCCGCCCGAGTTGGTCACCTCGACGACGTCGCCGAGGCCCATGTTCTGGTAGAACCACTGGGCGTTGGCGGCGTTGAGGTTGATGCAGCCGTGCGACACGTTCGAGCTGCCCTGCGCGCCGACGCTGTTCGGGTTCTCGTGGACGAACTCGCCGTCGTTGGAGATGCGCAGCGACCATTTCTCGTTCGCCTTGTAGTACCCCGGCTGTCCCTGGCAGACGCCGTAGGTGCACGAGTCCATCGTGTAATTCTCGTGTTTGTCCGAAATGACGTGCGCGCCCAAATGCGTCGGCGTCGCGTCCTTGCCCATGGAAATGGGCATCGATTTCGCCAGCTGGCCGTTGTGGAAGATCTGCATCTGCTCGGTGTTGCCGTCGGCCTTCGCGACCCAGGAATCGTGCACCTTGTACGTTTCGGTGCGGTCGGTCGCGCCGTAGACGCCATTGCCGAAATCGACGCCGTAGATCATCGCCGACACCTTGAGCGTCGTCCCCGGCTGCCAGTACACCTTGGGGCGGTAATGGACGTTCTTGTCGTCGATCCAGTACCAGGAGCCCTCCTGCTTCGGCGTGGACTCCACCGACAGCTTCTTCTCCACGTCGGCCTTGTTCTTCACCGGCTGGCCGAACGCGAACACGATCGGCTGCCCGACGCCGACCCCGCCGGACGCGACCGCCGAGGGCGCCGGGATCAGGTTCGGGTTCGCCTGCTGCTTAGGGCTCAGGGTGGACACCCTGCTCTGCTGTTCCACGGGCTTTCCGTCGGTGCCCTGGGCATGCGCCACGATCTTGTAGGTGCTGCCGTAGCCGAGCGGCTCGACGGTCTTCCAGCTGAGCCCGTCGCCCGCCAGTTCGCCCTTGACCTGGTTGCCCTTGTCGGCGTTGCTGACCGTGACGTCGGTCAGTTTGCCGTGCTCGGCCTTGACCACCACCGGGGTCGCCGGATTGACGTCGGTCCCGCCCGCCGGATCGATGGTCACCGAGACCGGGCTTTCGCCCGATTCGGCACTGGTACCGGTCGAATTCGCGGGACCGTTCCCGCCCGAGGACGAACAAGCCGAGATCAGCAGTATCGCGGCGAGTATTCCGGCCGTCGAAAGTAATGTCTTCTTGGGAAACATATAGTTCTCTCTTTGAAATATAACCAGTACGTCGCTCGATCAGCGGAAAGGTCCTTTTTCAAAAGTACGCGAAGACGAAGACGCGATCGATGCCGGATGGTTGCTCGTCAGCCCACGACGAGACCTGGCGCACCATAAAGACCGGGGCCGTCCACGCTCAATTCACCCAAATAGGTCTTCGCGGCGCCGTAGGCCTCGGCGGTCAAAGTCGTGGTGTGACTGAAGTCCAGCGGGCTGACCCGCACCGGCTTCGGTCCCGGCACGTAGACCACGGGCACTTCGGCCGCGGCGATCGGTGCCTCCAGCACGGCCTGGTTCCGCATGCTGATCATCGCGGTGAACATCATCACCTCGGCGAAGGTCTGCGGAGTGCCGGGCATTTTGCCGGGGAAGGCGCAGTCGAGGACGACGAGCGACTTCGCGCCCATCGCGAGCGCCTGGCGCATCGGCACGTTGGCGACCAGGCCGCCGTCGTAGAGCATGCGGTCCCCGAACGGCACCGGCGGATAGATCCCCGGGATCGCGCAGCTGGCCAGCAGCGGCGCCAGAACGGGCCCTGAGCGGATGAGCAGCGGCTCGGCGGTGTCGACGTCCGTCGCGACGACGCCCAGCGGCAGCGCGAGGTCCTCGAACCGGACGCCCTCGCCGATGTGCTCGTCGACGATCGCGGCGAGACCGGTGTTGGGGAACAGGTTGGTCTTGCTGTGCCGCAGGGTCCGCACCTGGCTGAGCACGCCGCCGGGGAACGCCTCGTGCCGCGTCATCCGCGACCAGATCCGGTTCAGCCGGTCACCCGATTCGTCCCCGAGCGCGAGGACGGCGGCGTTCAGGGAACCCACCGAAGTGCCGACGACGAGGTCCGGGGCGACGCCCGCTTCCGAGAGCGCCTGCAGCATCCCGACCTGCATGGCGCCGAGGCTGCCTCCACCGCCGAGGACGAAACCGATCGGCTGGGGCAGGTTCAGGGCGGCCATGCCCGGAATCTAGTCCTCCGCGCCGACCTTCGCCGGGGTGGCTTCTTCGGCTGTGACACCGAGCGCTTTCTTCTTCTTGTAGCGCAGCAGGAAGAACACGGCGACGCCGACGAGCACGCCGACGATGGCCAGACCACTGGTGTTCAGCACGCCTTCGACCTTCTTCGCGGCCTCACCGAGGGCGGCGCCGATGCCGATGTGGATCGCCGACCAGCAGGCCGCACCGGCCGCGGCGGCCGGCAGGAACTTGCGGAACGGCAGGCCCGAGGTGCCGGACGCCGCCGGGGTCAGCGTGCGGATCACCGGGAGGAACCGCGCGAAGAACACCGCCCACGCGCCTCGCCGTTCGAGCACGCCCGTCGCCTTGTCCCAGGCGTCGAGGCCGTAATTGCGGATCAGCTTCGTCTCACGCAGGCGCGGGCCGAAGCGTTTGCCGATCGCGTAGCCGAGCGAGTCGCCCAGCGCGGCGCAGACCGTCACGACCGCCCACAGGGTCAGGAAGCGGGAGACCGACGTCGCCGTCGTGGCCGCGACCAGCAGCCCCGATTCGCCGGGCGCGATGAAGCCGAGCCCGATGGTGCATTCGGCGAACACCAGTCCGCCGGTCGCCGCGACCAGTCCCGGTTCGGGGAGTCCCTGCAGCCAATTGAGAAGATCCGTTACCAACGCCACCAGGTCACATTACTGATCCGTGACCTTTCGGGTGACGAGGTCGCGGCGAGGGTGACCGGAGTCACCGAGCCAGCAGCGAGCTGGCTTCCTGGGCGGCGGTCCCTTCGGCGGCGAGGTGGGCCAGGTTCTCCGACAGCGCTTCGCCGCGGCGAGCCTTCGTCTGCGCGAAGAGACGCCCGGCGCGGTACGAGGACCGGACCAGTGGCCCCGCCATCACACCGGCGAAGCCCATGGCCTCGGCGGCGTTGGAGTGCTCGACGAACTCCTCAGGCTTGACCCAGCGGTCGACGGGATGGTGCCGAGGCGAAGGACGCAGGTACTGGGTGATCGTGAGGATTTCGCAGCCCGCGTCGACCAGGTCCTTCATCGCGGGCGCGACCTCGTCGGGGGTCTCGCCCATGCCCAGGATCAGGTTCGACTTCGTCACCAGACCGGCCTCACGGGCCCGGGTGATGACTTCCAGCGACCGCGCGTAGCGGAAGCCGGGGCGGATGCGCTTGAAGATCCGCGGCACGGTCTCGACGTTGTGCGCGAGCACCTCGGGACGCGAGCCGAAGACTTCGGCGAGTTGGTCGGGGTCGGCGTTGAAGTCCGGGATCAGCAGCTCGACGCCGGTGCCCGGGTTCAGCGCGTGGATCTGGCGGACGGTCTCGGCGTACAACCACGCGCCGCCGTCTTCGAGGTCGTCACGGGCGACGCCGGTCACCGTCGAGTAGCGCAGGCCCATCGCCTGGACGCTCTCGGCGACCTTGCGGGGCTCGGTGCGGTCCAGCTCGGCGGGTTTGCCGGTGTCGATCTGGCAGAAGTCACAGCGCCGCGTGCACTGGTCGCCGCCGATCAGGAAGGTGGCCTCACGGTCTTCCCAGCATTCGTAGATGTTGGGACAGCCGGCTTCTTCACAGACGGTGTGGAGGCCTTCGCGGCGCACCAGGCCTTTGAGTTCGGTGAACTCCGGTCCCATCCGGGCGCGCGTCTTGATCCAAGACGGCTTCTTTTCGATGGGAGTCTGGGAATTCCGGACCTCGAGCCGCAACAGCTTGCGGCCATCTGGGGCAGCACTCACCCCGTCACCCTACGCTCGCCGCAGTAGTGGTCGCCGCTCACGCGGGGTCGGGGGTGACGCCCGTCAACTTGGTGCTCACGTCCCACAACGCGGCACCGAGCGATTCGCTCCTCGCGGCGGGCAAGGGACGCACCTTGACCGGGGCGCCGCGAAGCCCGCCGAGCCCGCGAGGGCCGATGTAATCGCCGCCCTGGACCTCGGGGGAGGTCGCCGCGAACAACTGCGGGAGCGTGCCTTGACGGGCGTTCTGCGCGATGAAGATCTCGCCGATCCGGTTGCCCGCGCCGACGAGCGCGCGCACCACCGGGTTGCGGTACGAGCGGGCCATCCCCGAACCGAGGCCGGTCCACGTATAGCCGGGGTGCGCCGCCACGCTGATGACATCCTCGCCCGCGGCGCGCAGCCTGCGGTCGAGTTCGAGCGCGAACACCTGATTGGAGAGTTTCGACTGGCCGTAGGCCGAGCCCGGGTTGTACATCCGGCGCTCGAAGTTGGGGTCGGCGACGTCGATGCGCGCGCCTGTCGCCGCGACGCTCGACAGGGTCACGACCCGCGCTCCCGAGCCGCCGCGCAGGGACGGCATCAGCAGCCAGGTCAGCACCGCGTGCCCGAGGTGGTTCGTGCCGAACTGAGTCTCGAAGCCGTCCTTGGTGTGGCCACGCGGGGTCGCCATCACGCCCGCGTTGTTGACCAGGAGATCGAGCTTGCCGCCCGACAGCTCCTGGACCTTCTTCGCGGCTTCGCGGACCGACTCGAGGTCGGCGAGGTCCAGGCGGACGAGCTCGGGTGCTTCCCCGGTCGCGGCCGCGCGGACCTGCTCCAGTGCCTTCGCGCCGCGCTCCGGCGACCGGCAGCCGAGCAGCACGCGGGCCCCCTTGCCCGCGAGCACCTCGGCGGTCCGCAGCCCCAGTCCCGAGTTCGCGCCGGTGACGAACACGGTCCGCCCGGTCTGATCAGGGATGTCGGCCTCGGTCCAGCGCGCGTGAGCAGCCATGTCGGTCACCTAACTACATCGGAGGTGGCCCCGCCAGGCCGGATCACGCGCTCGGCGCGAGCAACCGGAGCAGGTGTCCCATCGGGCTGCGGCGGCGGGCGGGCTTCGCGTGACGGCCGTGCCGGAGCAGGGTCGCGAACGCGCTGCCGACCTGGGTGATGTCCCCGGCCGGTTCCTTGCCGTCGGCCAGTCCCGCCGTCAGCGCGAGAGTGCGCAGTTCGGCTTCGTGGGACGGGATCAGCGCGGGGCACCGTTCGAGGGCCGCGTCGAGAACGGCGCGGAGGGTCTCGTGTTCGGCCGTGGCGCTGTTCCAGGCGCGGGTGACGGCCTCGACCCTGTCGAGCGCGAGATCCTGATCGGCGTAGTCCGGATCGGTCATCTCGGCGCGCAGGTGGCCGGCGAACACCTGGTTCCACTTGTACCGAAGCGCGACCAGAAGCTCTTCTTCGGTCGCGAAGTACTGGGTGGCGCCAGGGATTTCTTCAAGTGAAATCGCCTCGGACGGGTGGTGACCCGCCTGTCGGAGTGCGGCTTCGAGGATGTCGCGCCGCTGGTAGAAGTCGTTCCAGCTCATGATGTGGGCTCCCCTCCGTGACCCGGTTCATACCGCAGGTTTGCGGCATACTCCCGGTACGGACCTGACAGCAGCCAACATACCATGAGTATGGTGCGGGGCCGGCGGCGTAAAGTTGTGAAGGTGGCGACAATGAGGTCAAGGCGGCTGGACTATTCCGAGTCCACCCGGTCGGCACTCGTCGAGAGTGCCGTGGAGCTGTTCACCAAACGCGGATACGCCGGCACGTCTCTCGACGAGATCGCCAAGCGGGCCAGGGTGACGAAGGGCGCGCTCTACCACCATTTCAGTGGCAAGCAGGCGCTTTTCGAGGCTGCCTTCGACACCGTCGAGAGCCAGGTCTTCGACAGGCTCGAAAAGATCATGAACGGCCCGGACTCGCCGTGGGAACGCGCGCTCGCCGGGCTGCGCGGCTTCCTGCAGAGCTGTCTCGACCCGGCGTACCAGCGGATCGCGATCCACGAGGCCCCGGTGGTGATGGGCTGGGAACGCTGGCGCGAGGCCGAAGAACGGTGCAGCTTCGGCCTGGTCCGCACCGGGATCCAGTCGCTCATCGAGGTCGGCGAGGTCGACGACGTCCCGGTGGACGTCACCGCGCGGCTGCTGTTCGGCGCGCTGTCGAGCGCCGCGATCGAGATCGCGAGTTCGCCGGAGCCGAAGAAGGTCAGCGCCCAGGTCGAAGAGGTCCTGGTGCGGCTGCTCGTCGGATTCCGCCGTGTTCCGCCCGCCGAACACGGGAAAGCGAGCTGACGGCCTCCTCTATATGGTGGCCTTCGTGGACCTCAGGATCTTTACCGAGCCCCAGCAGGGGGCCGGCTACGAAGACTTGCTCCGGGTGGCCAAGGCCACCGAGGACGCGGGTTACGACGCCTTCTTCCGCAGTGACCACTACCTGAAGATGGGATCGGCGACCGGTCTGCCGGGGCCGACCGACGCGTGGATCACCCTCGCGGGTCTCGCCCGGGAGACCAGCCGGGTGAGGCTGGGCACCCTCGTCACCGCCGCCACCTTCCGGCACCCTTCGGTGCTCGCGATCTCGGTCGCGCAGGTGGACCAGATGTCCGGCGGCCGCGTCGAGCTCGGCATCGGCTCGGGCTGGTACGACGACGAGCACACCGCCTACGGCCTCGACCTGCCGCCGATCAAGGAGCGCTTCGACCGCTACGCCGAGCAGCTCGCGGTCGTCACCGGACTGTGGGAGACGCCGGAAGGCGAGACGTTCTCCTACGACGGCGAGCACTACAAGCTCGTCGAGTCGCCCGGCCTGCCGAAGCCCGCTCAGCGGCCCCGGCCGCCGGTGATCATCGGTGGTGGCGGCAAGAAGCGCACCCCGGCGCTCGCCGCTCGCTACGCGGACGAGTTCAACCTGCCGTTCGTGGGGCCGGACTTCGCGGTCGAGCAGTTCGGCCGTGTCGACGACGCCGCCCGCGAGATCGGGCGCGACCCCAAGGAGATCCTGCGCTCGGTCGCGCTCGTCGTCGCCGTGGGCCGCGACGAGGCCGAGGTGGCGAAGCGCGCTTCGGTGATCGGGCGTGAGGTTTCCGAGCTGCGTGAGAACGGGCTCGCGGGGACGCCGTCCGAGGTCGTCGAGAAGATCGGGCAGTGGCGGGAGAAGACCGGGATCACCCGGCTCTACCTGCAGCTGCTGGACCTCTCGGATCTGGACCAGGTCGACCTGATCGCCTCCGAGGTCGCTCCTCAGCTGGACTGAACCGGAATGCCGTGAAGGCCTCCTTCCCTACGCTCAAGGTAGGGAAGGAGGCCTTCACGGATTTCTAGACGTATTCGACGTCCACGCTGGCGATGGAGCCGCCGGGGCTGAAGGAGATCCCCGAAGGCCTGCCGTTGGTGGCCGGGTAACCCTCTTCCCGGTGACAGTTCGGACGGCAGTACTGGACGACGACCTTGTAGGTCCCCTCCGGACAGAAGCCGGCGGCCCAGGTCGAGCCGTTGGTCTCGGTCCAGCAGCTCGGGGGTGCCGCCGACGCGACGCCGGGTGCGGCCAGCATTCCGCCGACAGCGGCCACGACCGCGACGGCGTGCGCGAATTTGCGCATGTTTCCTCCCAGTGGGACCGCGGTGTTTCCGCGGCCCTACCGGGAAGGGTGGCACAAAAACTAGTTCTGCAAAGCAAAAGTGACACCAGGGGCGGCGGGTGCCTCGGGACGCGGCAGCCAGCGCTCATCGTTCACCGGGAGGTCGCCCTCCAGCGCGGCGAGGACGGCTTCGCGCGCCATCGGCAGGACCGACGCCACGGTGACCTCGCGGTCGAGTTCGTAGGACAGCGACGTCACGCCCGCGTCCCGGATGCCGCACGGGACGATCTTGTCGAAGGCGCCCAGGTCGGGATTGCAGTTCAGCTCGAAACCGTGCATGGTCACGCCGCGCTGGACGCGGATGCCGATCGCGGCGATCTTCCGCTCCACGCCGCGGTCGTCGGCGGGGATCCAGACACCGCTGCGGCCCTCGACCCGGCCGGTGTGCACGCCGAGCTGGTCGCAGACGGTGATCAACGCCTCTTCGAGACGCCGCACGTAGTGCACGACGTCGATCGGGTCGGCGAGTTTGATGATCGGGTAGCCGACCAGCTGGCCGGGCCCGTGCCAGGTGATCTTGCCGCCGCGGTCGACGTCGAGCACCGGGGTGCCGTCGGTCGGCCGGTCCTCGGCTTCGGTGCGCTTGCCCGCGGTGTAGACCGACGGGTGCTCCAGCAGCAACATGGTGTCCGGGCCGTCGCCGTCGGCGCGGGCCGTCACGTGCCGGCGCTGGAGTTCCCAGGCCTCGGTGTAGTCGATCGTCCCGATCTCGCGGACGTCGACGGGCTCGCTGGCGGCACGGCATGACGTGGTCGAAGAGCTCACGCCCGCGACACTACGCCGGATCCCCCGGCCGGGGCAGCAGGCCCAGTCCGGTCGCCGAAATCAGGCCGACACCGCCCACGGCGAGTACGGATCCCGCCGTGTCGGTCAGCCAGTGCACACCCAGCACGACCCGGCAGAGCGCGCCGATCACCGTCGCCGCGACGGCGATCGTGATCGCCAGGCGGGTCAGGCGCGGGCGGGTCCACGCGCACAACAGCACCGCGACGAACCCGGTGCAGGCGACCGCCACGACATGCCCGCTCGGGTAACTCAGATCGGGGAATTCGCGAGGCCGTTCCCGGTAGAACAGCGGTTTGGCGATCAGGCTGGTCAGGCGGCACAGCAACAGGACGACGGCCAGTTTGACGCACAACACGGTCAGGTCCCGGCGGCGCCAGGCGATCACCACCAGCACCGCGCCCAGCGCGAACGGCAGGACCGGGCCGAGGACGTTCGTGATCAGCTCGGCCACCTGCCCGGCGGGCCGGGTGTACTGCCCGCGGAACGCGTCGGCGAGGGCGACGTCCACCGGCGGTGGCCGGTCGTCGACGAGCAGCCCGAGGGTGACGAAGCCGATGAGCAGCAGGACTCCGGCGAGGAAGTACAGACCGCGTTGCAGGGTCATGTCGCGGCGGCCAGCGCGTCCTCGAGGGTCGGGTGGCGGAACGGGTAGCCCGCCTCCTCCAGCGCGCGGGGCAGGGCGCGCTGCCCGAACAGCGCCATCTCCTCGGCCGCCTGACCGAGGGCGATCTTCATCGCGAAACCGGGGACCTGCCAGAACGCCGGCCGGTGCACGGCCCGGCCGAGCGCCTTCGTGAACACCGCGTTCGTGGCGGGCTGCGGTCCGCTGAGGTTCACCGCGCCGGACAGCGAGTCGTTCTCCAGCGCGAAAACGATCGCCCCGACCTCGTCGTCGAGCGAGATCCACGGCATGTACTGCTTGCCGTCGCCGAGTTTCCCGCCGAGTCCCAACCGGAACAGCGGCCGCAGGACGTCGAGAAGTCCACCCTTGCGGGCGAGGACCAGACCGGTGCGGACGCGCACGACTCGGGCGCCTGCGGTGGCCGCGGTCTCGGTGGCGCCTTCCCACGCCGTGCAGAGTTCGGCGAGGAAACCGCGTCCCACCGGGCTGTTTTCGTCCACAAGGGACGGACCGGGGTCGCCGTAGTAGCCGACGGCGGAGGCGTTGACCAGTACCGGGATGCCGTGTTCGGCGACGGCTTCGGCGAGCACTTCCGTCGGTTCGACCCGGCTGTCGAGCAGGACCTGTTTGCGGGCCGCGCTCCAGCGTCCGGGCAGGAGCGGCGCGCCCGCGAGGTTCACCACGGCGTCGACGCCGTCGAGCGCGCCGTCGGCGATCTCCCCGGCGGGGGGATCCCAGCGGCGTTCGTCGGCGGCCCGCTCTTCCCGGCGCACGAGCCGGACCACCTCGTGCCCTGACGCACGGAGCCGCTTGGTCAGGGAGGTACCGATCAGTCCGCTCGCACCCGCGATCAGAACTCGCATTGTCCGATCGTGTCGTATCCGCGATCCGGGCGCACGCTCAGGTTCGCAGTTGCCCGGCCACGTCCGACGCGGCGGTGAGCAGCACCAGCACCGGGATCGTCGCGGCGGGGCGGAGGCGATAGCTGCCCCGCTTGTCCTGCTCGACGATCCCGGCGCCGGTCAGCGCCTTGAGATGGTGGTAGAGCTGGCCGGGGGAGCCGAGTTCGGCGGCCTCCTGCAGGGCGGGCGCGGACTGGGCACCCTTTTCGGCCAGCGTCCGCACGAGTGCCACCCGCGCGGTGCTGGACAGGGCCGCGAGCACCTCGGCGCGCGGACCGTCCTCCAGCGCCAGCACGGGGCCGGGGGTGACGGTGATCGCCCAGCTCAGTTCGAGGGGGTCGGTCAGCTCTCCGTGGTAGCCGATCAGGCCGCCGGGGCCCGCCGCCGGTTCGGTCCGCTGCCCGCCTTCGAGCGCGGCGACCCGGGCTTCGAGGGCGGCGATCCGGTCGGCGAGCTCAGCGTTCATACCGGTTATCTATACCTTCGTCTCAGCCGAGCGCCCGTTCCAGGGCGGCGAACCGGGCCGGGTCGGACAGCGCCGCGAGCAAGGCGTCGATGAGCGGCAGCTCGTTCTGCGTGTCCTGGTCCGTCACGCCGTGGAGCAGGACGGCCGCCGTGCCGGACCGTCCTCCCGGCCACCTGACCGAAAGCCCGATGGTGAGCGTGCGCGGCAGGGCCCCGTCCTTGATGAGTACTTCGCTCGCGCCGGGCGGCACGCGGTCGGAAAGCGGCCTGGCGAGGATCTCGCGGGCGAGCGCGCCGCCCGGCCGGTAGCGACCGGACGCCAGGCTGCGGTGGAGGGAGAACAGTTCCGACGCCGTCCCCCTGGCATGGCCCTTGACCCAGGGCCACTGCGCGTCCGGCGTCCCCGGCATGGTCGGGAAGCGCGCGAAGGCTTCGGCACGGAACGCGGGGTCGGCCACGAAGCGCCGGGCCACCGCGTCGCCCAGCGCCCGCCGGACCGCGACGGGACTGCCGGGCGGCGGCGCGTTCTCCGGCATCATCAGCATCAGGACCTCGCCGCCCAGCGAACGGGTGTCCGGCCGCGCCCACCCGCCTCGTGCCGCCGCGAGCTGGAGGGCGGGATCGCCGAGGCGGGTGCGCAGGTAGTCGGTGGCGGCGTTGTCGCTGAAGAAGATCATCGCTTCGGGGAGCCTCGCCAGCGGGACACGCTGTTCGGGGTCCTTGGCGATGCCGTAGTCGTCGCAGGGGACGCCCAGCCAGGTGAGCGCGTGGAAGTGCGCGCGGCCGTCGGCCACGAACGGGTGGTGGGCGTCCCAGCCGCCGACCCTGATCTGCTCCTTCGGATCGAGCCTGCCTTCGGCGACCGCGACGGCGTACGCGCTGAGATGCACGACCTTGACCGACGAGGCCAGCAGCCGCCGGACGTCGGCGTTGCGCGAAGCCCGCCGGCCCGCGCCGTCGTCGATCACGACGGAGATATCGCGCCGGTGCGCGGCGAGCCAGTCGAGCCAGCCCTGTTCGGTTCCCGTGTCCGGCTCGGCCGCGCTCGCGGTTCCCGGCAGCAGCAGCGCCGCCGACCCCACGGCGGCGCCGGTCAGCAGATGACGTCTGGTCAGCATGGGTGGCACCCTCCCTCTTGTTTTCCGTAATTCCGGAATACTAGAGTTCTGGGTGGCTGTCAAACCCTCGCGACCAGAGGGCGAATTGCGGGTAAAGAGGAAGGCCCTCGTCCCGCCGGAGCGGAACGAGGGCCTTCACGGGACTACCGGAGGATCAGAGACCGAGCTCGTCCTCGAAGTTGCCCTCTTCCAGACGCTGCTTGATCGTCGTGACGAAGCGGCCCGCGTCGGCCCCGTCCACCAGGCGGTGGTCGTAGGTCAGCGGCAGGAACGCCATCGACCGGACGGCGATCGTGTCGTTGCCGTCGGCGTCCGCGATCACGACCGGGCGCTTCACGACCGCGCCGGTACCGAGCATGCCGGACTGCGGCTGCACGATGATCGGCGTGTCGAACAGGGCGCCGTTGGAGCCGATGTTCGTGATCGTGAAGGTGCCGCCCGACAGCTCGTCCGGCTTGATCTGGCCCGAACGCGCGCGGCCCGCCAGGTCGGCGATGCGATGCGCGAGACCGGCGAGGCTGAGCTCACCCGCGTCGTGGATGACCACCGACAGCAGACCCTTTTCGGTGTCCACCGCGATCCCCAGGTGCACCGCACCGTGGTAGGTGATCTCCTTCGTGTCCTCGTTGTAGGACGCGTTGACGTTCGGGTGCTGCTTGAGCGCCTCGACGGTGGCCTTCGCGAAGAACGGCAGGAACGTCAGGTTGACGCCCTCGCGCTCCTTGAAGGCCGCCTTCGCCCGCTGGCGGAGCTTGGCGATCTTCGTGACGTCCACCTCGTGGACCTGCGTGAGCTGAGCGGAAAGCTGCAGCGACTCGCGGGTCTTGATGGCGGTGATCTGACGGATCCGGCTGGCCTTCTGCACGGTGCCGCGCAGTGCCGCGAGCTCCGGCGAAACCGCGGCCTTGCGCGGAGCGGCCGGTGCCGACGACGCGGCCGGGGCCGCGGCGGCGGGCTGTGCGGCGGGAGCCGGGGCTTCCTTCTTCTGCTTGGCCTCGGCGGCCGCGAGCACGTCCTGCTTGCGGATACGGCCACCGACACCGCTGCCGCTCAGCGACGACAGGTCGATGCCGTGCTCGGAAGCGAGCTTGCGGACCAGCGGCGTCACGTACGGCGAGCTGTCCGAACCGTTGTCGCTGCTCGCCGCGGGCTGCGCGGCGGGCTTCGGTGCCTCGGCGGGCTTCGGCGCGGGCGCGGGAGCCGCTTCGGCCTTGGGCTCGGGCTTCGGTTCCGGCTTGGGTTCCGGCTTCGGCTCGGGCTTGGGTTCCGGCTTGGGCTCGGGCTTGGCCTCGGCCTTCGGCGCGGATCCGGCCGCGCCGATCACCGCGAGGACACCGCCGACCTCGACGGTCTCGTCCTCGCCCGCGCGGATCTCCAGCACGGTGCCGGCGACCGGGGACGGAACCTCGGTGTCGACCTTGTCCGTGGAGATCTCGAGCAGCGGCTCGTCGACCTCGACGCTGTCGCCGACCTGCTTGAGCCACCGGGTGACGGTGCCCTCGGTGACGCTCTCGCCCAGCTCGGGCAGCTTCACCTCGGTGCCTTCACCACCGGAGGCGGGCGCGGTGTCCGGCTGGGACGGCGCGGACGCCTGCTCCTGCGCGGGCTCCGGCTCGGGCTCCGGCTCGGGCTCGGGTTCCGGCTGCGCCTCTTCGGCGGCGGGCTCGGCGGACCCGGACGACTCCGGCACCCCTCCGGTCCCGTCGTCGATGACGGCGAGTTCGCCGCCGACCTCGACGGTCTCGTCTTCCTGGGCGCTGATCTTCACAACCTTGCCGGCGACCGGGGAGGGGACCTCGGTGTCGACCTTGTCCGTGGAGATCTCGAGCAACGGCTCGTCGACCTCGACGGTGTCGCCCTCCTGCTTCAACCACCGGGTGACGGTGCCCTCGGTGACGCTCTCACCGAGCTCCGGCAACGTGACGGAGTAGGCCATCGTTCGCTGACTCCCTTGATATGTCTTGCTTGGTCTGGTTCTTCGACGGTGAGACGTCAGCTGTGGACGTGCAGCGGCTTGCCCGCCAGGGCGAGGAACGCTTCACCGAGGGCCTCGGTCTGGGTGGGGTGCGCGTGGATGAGCGGAGCCACGTCCTCAGGGAACGCCTCCCAGCTGTAGATCAGCTGCGCTTCGCCGATCAGCTCGCCGACGCGGTCGCCCACCATGTGCACGCCCACGACCGGCCCTTCCGGAGCCTTGATCAGCTTGACCCCACCGGAGGTCTTGAGGATCTGGCTCTTGCCGTTGCCGCCGAGGTCGTAGGTGAAGGTGGTGACGTCGGAGCCGTACTTCTCCTTCGCCTGAGACTCGGTGAGACCGACCGAAGCGACCTCGGGGTGCGAGTAGGTGACGCGCGGGATTCCGCTCTCGTCGATCACGCGCGGCTCCTGGCCCGCGATCTCCTCGGCGACGAAGATGCCCTGCTGGAAGCCGCGGTGCGCGAGCTGCAGACCCGGGACGATGTCGCCGACGGCGTAGACGTTCGGCAGGTTGGTGCGGAGGCGGTCGTCGGTGAGGACGAAACCGCGGTCCATCTTGACCCCGGCCTCTTCGTAACCGTGCCCGGCCGAGTTCGGGCCGCGGCCCACGGCGACCAGCAGCAGGTCGGCTTCGAGCGTCTCGCCGGACTCCAGCGACACGCTGACGCCGTTGTCGTCCTGCTTGGCGCCGGTGAAGCGGACGCCGGTCTTGAAGGCGATCTTGCGACGGCGGAAAGCGCGCTCGAGCTGCTTGGACGCGTACTCGTCCTCGTTCGGGACCAGGCGGGGCAGCGCCTCCACGATGGTGACGTCGACGCCGAAGGACGCCCAGACGGACGCGAATTCGACACCGATGACACCACCGCCGAGGACGATGACCTTCTTCGGGATGTAGTCCAGCGAAAGGGCCTGCTCGCTCGCGATGATGCGGCCGCCCAGCTCCAGGCCCGGCAGCGTCTTCGAGTACGAGCCGGTGGCGAGGATGACGTTCTTGCCGGTGTAGCGGGTGCCGTCGACCTCGACGGTCGTGCCGCCGACGAACGTTCCGGTGCCCTCGACGAGGTTCACCTTGTGCGCCTTGGCCAGGCCCTGGAGGCCCTTGTACAGGCGGGAGACGATCCCGTCCTTGTACTTGTTGACCCCGGCGATGTCGATGCCTTCCAGCACGGCCTTGACGCCGAAGGTCTCGGCGTCGCGGGTCTCGTCGGCGACCTCCGCCGCGTGCAGGAGGGCCTTGGTCGGGATGCAGCCTCGGTGGAGGCACGTCCCGCCAAGCTTGTCCTTTTCGATCAGGGTGACGGAAAGGCCCAGCTCGGCCGCGCGGAACGCGGCGGCGTAGCCGCCCGATCCGCCACCCAGGATCACAAGGTCGGCGGAGGTGTCGGTCACTTCAATAACTCCTCGGCAAGCGGTAGGGGTGGTGCTCTGGCGCCGCTTCGCGCGGTATACGCGCGCGCGGACACTTGCCATCTTGTCACTACGCGCGGCGGGCCTGCGACCTAGGCCGTGTCGTGTGACCCACGGGACACGGCCTACCAGGGTCGCCACGGTGAGCACACGCCCGGGTCGGGATAATGGGCATCGGACGCGAATGGGAAGTGAGGTGGTCGGAGTGGGTCTGTTCGACTCGCTGCGCCGGCGCTCTAAAGGCGGGCAAAAGCCCGGTACGCTGCGGAAAGCCTCTTCAAACGATTTCAAGCACCTTGAGGAGTGGGCCGCTTCGAGGACCGGTGTCGAGGCCTACGTGGAGCCCAAGACCAACGTCACGGAGACCACGGTCGTCCTCATCGCACACGATGGTGAGTGGACGAGGCGCCGGATCGAGAGCCTCGACGCGGCGCGGCAGTTCGGTCACAAACGGTCGATCCCCGTGTACGAGGTGGCGCGGGTCGGCTATCCGAAGCGGATGCGTGAGTACACCGAGCGGAAGAAGCGCGGCGAAGTTTGAGGGCTCGTGAGTGGCGATTCGGGTTCTGGTGGACCTGCATTGCCTACCCACTGGATGCCGATGGGGGCGAGCGTGGAGGATTTGGGACGTTGAACGTCCCGAATCCTCCACGCTCGAACCTGCCGCGGTGATGTTCCGGTGTCATCGAGCTCCGAGGCCGGAGCGGCCCCTCGACTACCGCACCACACCTTCGCCCTGGTCACGTTCCGCGGGCTTGGACGCTTCCCACGGCCCTGCGGGAACGCGTTGCGAAAGCCACTTTCGCGACGCAGCCATCCCACCCGGCCAGCCCCGCCTTGCCACTCACGAGCCCGACGCGTGCCCGGACCTCGTCACGCAGACTGCGCCAACAACACCAGGTGCCGTTCCAGCAGGGCGCGGAACGTCGGATGCACCGTCGTGCCCAGCGCCGGGTCGATCTCGACCGTCCGCCACCGGGCACCGGCGGCGGTGAGCAGCACCGAAGCGGGGTCGGCGATCACGACGACCCCGCCCTCCGCGCGCAGTTCCGCCGTCCCGAGCAGACGCGGGAAGACGACGTCGGCGGGCAGGCCGTCGCAGGTCATCAGGAACTCCCGGTAGTCGGCGGGCAGCCTGAGCCCGATGCGCGCTTCGGCCGCGTCGATGTTCCGGGCCGAGGCCGCCGGGGGCGCGGTGCCGCCGCCGCGCAGCCGGAGGACGCCCGCGATCATCTCGCGCCACGAACCGGTGTCCGGCGGATAGCGCTCGTACAGCGCCGCGACCAGTGCCCCGGCGCACAGCCCCGGCCAGTCGCCGAGTCCGAGCGGGTCGGCTCCCGCGACCAGACGCGGCGCGAGCCGCCTCGACGCGGCGAGGACGGCGACGTCCGGCCGTGCCTGCCGCGAGGCGATCCCGGCCCAGGCGTCGACGTCGCCTCGCGTGACGGCCTCCCGTAACCGGTCCGGCCGCGACGACCCGAGGTGCGAGACCGCCTCGCCGATCGGGGAGCCGCCGAGGAGACCGTCGAGATCGGACACCCGGCGGGCGAGGTACGCGTCGTGGGCGCGTTCTTCCGCGTCGAGGTCGAGCGGGGTCAGCGCGGCCGCCCACTCCGGCCGCGACCCTTGTGCGTCGAAGAGCATCGCCCACGCCCGGGCCTGCACGGCGCCGGGGACGAGCGCGGTGACGGGACGTTCGGTGAGCGCGTGCCAATGCGTGATCAGCCTGTCGGCTTCCGCCATCGCGCCGGAGGCGGCGAACAGCAGCGCGGCGTGCCCGATCCGGTCGTCGAGCGTCGCGTCGTCGCCGCTGAGCACGTCACTGATCGCGCCTTCGAGATACGCGTCCCTGTCCACGGAACCGACCTTGCCACACCGGGTTCCGCCCGGCGCGCTGCCTCATGGGGCAGTTCATCGGGCCATGCGTTGACGGCTGATCCATTCGGCCGCCACGCTGAAGGACATCCGCATCGAAAGACTTCACCGGCCCGCACCGCCGTGTCCGGCGGTTGTCCGCGCGTGGATGACAAAGGGGTGGGGAATGGTCGTCACCAACGTCGGCATGGTCTTTTTTCCGCACGGCGATCTGCATGTCGCGCGTACCGGGACACCGCCGCTCAAGGTTTCCTTTCACGCTCAGGATTTCGACGACACAAAGCCCGATCGCTATCAGCTCAGGGAAGTCACCAAGGACTGCGTGTTCGACTTCTTCGCGCCGCACAAGCCGGTCGGGCAACGCTTCGACGGATTGCCTTCGATCAACCCGGCCACGGGCATCGTGACCCCGAAAGACCCGGGCGTCTTCCTGTTCCAGGTCCGCTGGGGTGAGGTCTATCTGGTCGGGCGTCTCCAGGTGCACGAAGGAATCGACGCGTGGTGGTTCGGGAACGACTCGATCACGACGGCGTTCGACGGCGAATTCGGCCACGCCCAGCCGTCCCTCTACGCGAGGTTCACCGACGACGCCACGGGCGTGGACCGGATCGGCGACATCACCGGACACGGGTACGTGACCTTGACGCCGGACGATCCGGCGAAGCTCAAGATCGCGCCGCAGGGCAGGGTGCAGGGACTGGCCGAGACCACCGATCCGGCCGCGCCCACCGGGATCAAGGGAAACTTCCTCGGCGTCACCAATTCCCTGCCGGTCAGGGTGGTCGACTACGGGAAGACGCGCCAGAACCTCCAGCCGGTACAGACGCCCGATGTGGCACAAGCCGACGGCATGGTCAACATCCTGTTCATACCGGAGGGGTTCCAGGACACCGACACGGACCGGGCGGCCTTCGACCTCATCGTCGCCGGCACCGTGCGGGATCTCTTCGACAAACCGAGGCACCAGCCGTACGCGATGCTGGAAGCCGGGTTCAACATCTTCAAGGCCTACCTGCCTTCGCGTGATCACTACCTCACCTGCGGGTTCAGGATCACCGACGACGACTTCGACAAGGCGAAGCCCATTCCGTTCAACGGGCGGCTGGGCAGCGAGAAAACCAGCTACACCATGCAGGAACTCGTCGCCGTGGTCGGTCTGCCGATGCACAACGAGAGCCGGTTCGATCTCGTGACGATCTGGCAGGGGCAGAGCCTCAAGGGATTCGAACCGTCGCGAGTGGACCCGAAGCTGATCGCCGCGTGGCGGGCGCACGAAGCCGTCGGGATCCTGCACGCGAGGGACACGGTGTTCGGGATGTACCTGGGACAGCGGCCCGGCGACCGTACGTACGGGATCTCGAAGCCGCCGGTGAAGCCGCCGGCGCTGGGAGACACGACGCATGTCGATCTGAGCGCTTTCGTCGCGCGGTTGTACGAGTTCTACAGTCCCGACGCGACCAGGCTTCTCACTCCCGATCCTCGCCGGAACCCGCCGGAGCGGTACTCGTCGGGACGGGAGAACCCGGGCGCGGCGCTGCCGCGGTACTTCGGCGGATCGCAGTACGCCTTCGCGCCGTTCCACCCGATCGGCAAGAACTGGGTCCCGGACACGACGAAATTCACGCCGAGCCGGGGACTGGTCGCGATGATCTGTTACGAGGATGTCGATGGCGGTACCAACTTCGACGGAACCGCCACCGCGCAGACCATGGGCAGCGTGCGCACGGTGGCCTTCACCTACGCCGACGTGGTCGACAAACGAGAAATGCGACGACGTGATCCGCTGACCGGAGTCCCGCCCACCGCGGCCGCCGTACTCGAGATCGCCAACACGGTGGCCCACGAGTTCGGGCACAGTTTCAACCTCGGCGACGAGTACGAGGATTTCGAAGGGGACGGCACCGCGGCCACGGCGACCGGGGACCTGACGGCCGACAACCTTTCGGTTCTGGGCTTCCTGCGCGACCCGGGTTCACCGGCACCGGGAAGGCTGATCGACCCGGCGAAGGTCAAATGGCTCGATCTGCACCGGATGCTCCTTTCCGCGAAGATCACGGCGCCCGCCCGGCCCGCCGGTGGTGCCATCACCGTGACGATCGATCCTCGCTACAGCGGGAAATGGGTCCAGGCGCAGCGGGAAGGCACCGAGATCTGGCTGCGTAATTTCTCGATCACCAAGGACGGGGTCCAACTGCCGCTGGCCAAGGGCCAGGGCGAACTGCTCACCGGGCTCAAGATCGGGACGATCGACGCGACGGCGGGCAAGATCACCCTGACCGGAGTCGTGTCGCCGTTGGCGGAGTACCGGGCGGGCTCTTTCCTGTACATCCCGCTCAAGGCTCCGGACGGCGGTCTCGTTTCGGTGGTGGACAAGAAGGTCAAAGAATTCCTTTTCCTCACGAAGACCCCGCTGAACCGGGACACCGCTTTCGGCGAAGTGCGGAAAGAGGACGACGAGCCGGTGGACATCACCGGATTCGCGCCGCCGTGCAACTCGAGCAAAACGGTCGGGGTCTTCGAAGGTGGAGACACCTTTTCCGGTGGCCATTATCGTCCCGCCGGCTCGTGCAAAATGCGGAATCACTACGGCACGGCGAACGTGTGGACCGAGATCGGCCAGGACGCCGGCGCCTTCTGCTACGTCTGCAAATGGTTGATCGTCAACCGGGTCGATCCGAGTTACCACGCGATTCTCAGCGCCGCTTTCTACCCAGGGGAGCTGTGAAATGGCCGGGACGGGTGTGTTCGAAAAGATCCTCGCCGGGATCGGGCAGGCGGCGCTCCCGCTTCGTGAGGCCGTGCGTTCGCCCGGTGCCTGCATCGCCCTCCTGCAGAAGATGGGCTGGCGCGTGGACGCCGTCCCGCCCGCCCTGTCGGCTTTGGGCGGGGCGCTCGAAACGCTGACAGAATCTCTCCGCCGGTTGCTCGGAGACGGCGGGCTGAACGTGGGCGGTGGTTCCTCCGGCGGTGTCGACGTCGAGTTCTCGGCCGACGACGTGGCCCGGGTGCTCAGCGCGGTGCAAGCCCTCGTCGACGGTGTCAAAGGCATCGCCACCGCGCCGGACTCCGCCGTCCCGGAGGCTTTGCGGGTGGACGGATTTCGGGAGAAGTTCCCCCGTCAGCTGCTCGACTTCCTGATCGTCTCCTATCTCCAGCGGCACCATCCGGCCGTGGGTTTCGGGTTGCGCGGCCTCGGTGTCGTCAAGGGGAAGTACGCTCCGCGCTTCGGGAACCGGCCGTCGTACCTGCATCTCACTCTCGACCTCACGGACATCCCGCGGTTGATCGGTGATCCGGGGCAGGTGCTCAAGAAGGCCTTCGGCTGGGGCGGACCGGACTTCGACTTCGCGTCGCTGTCGTCCCAGCTCGACAACCTGCTGATGAGCATGGGCGTCGACGTCGACCTGCGATCCTTGCCGTCCGGAGCCACGGCGGCCGTCCGGGGGACGCCGGAAGATCTGACGGCCCCGCTGGTGAAAGCCGTCCGCGGCACCGTGTTCGAACGGTTCCTTCCGCGGAACAAGCGTTTGGCGGCCGAGATCCGGCTCGTCGAAGTGCCGTCGGTGAACGGCGCACCGGCAGGTCTGGCGCTGTTGCCGTACTTCACCGGCTCATTGGGCGCCGACCTGCCGTTGACCGAGGACCTCACCCTCCTCATCCGCAGCGACCTCGACCTCGAAGACGGCGTCGCGCTCAGAATCCTTCCCGGCCAAGGCATCGAGACCGTCGTCGGCTTCGAGAAGGAGAACCCGGCCCCGCGACAGCTCGACGGCGCCATCGAGGTCGTCATCGAGCGTGGCGAGGCCGGGAGCGAGCCCACCCTCCTGATCGGTTCCAGGGACGGCACGAGGCTGCAGTTCCGCAAGCTCGCCGCGACCGGGGGCGTGCGGATCAGCGACGGCGTGGACGTCTTCGCGGAGTTCGAACTCCAAGGGCTCGAGTTCGTCTTCAAGCCGGGCGGGGCCGACGGCTTCATCGCGAAGCTCCTGCCGGGCGACGGATTCACCGTCGGCGGCGACCTCGTCGCCGGGATCTCGCACGCGCACGGGTTCTACTTCCGCGGTTCGGCCAACCTCGAAGCGCGTATCGCGGCCCATTTCGAGCTGGGGCCGCTGGAGATCCAGGGGCTGACGATCTCCGCGTCGCCGTCGGGGGACGGTATCCCGATCGGGCTCGGGACGACGATCAAGGCGCGGCTCGGGCCGATCACGGCGGTGGTGGAGCAGATCGGGCTCACCGCCGGCCTCGCGTTCAAGAAGGACAACGACGGCAACCTGGGGCCGGTCGATCTTTCACTCGGTTTCAAGCCGCCCAAGGGGGTCGGGCTGTCGGTCGACGCGGGCATCGTGTCCGGTGGCGGGTATCTCTACTTCGACCCGGATCGCGGCGAGTACGCGGGCGCGCTGGAGCTGGAGTTCGCGGGGCTGGTGGAACTCAAGGCCATCGGGCTGATCACCACGCGGATGCCGGACGGGTCCGACGGGTTCTCGTTGCTGATCGTGATCGCCACCGAGTTCGGGGGCGGCGGGATCCAGCTCGGGTTCGGGTTCACACTGCTCGGCGTCGGCGGGGTGCTCGGGCTCAACCGGCGGATGGACTTCGCCGCGCTGATCGACGGCGTGGTCAGCGGCGGGATCGAATCGGTGATGTTCCCCAAGGACGTCATCGCGAACGCGCCGCGGATCATCAGCGACCTCCGGCGGTTCTTCCCGCCGGAGGACGGCCGGTTCCTCATCGGCCCGATGGCGAAGATCGGCTGGGGGACGCCGGCGCTGGTCACCGTCTCGCTCGGGGTGATCGTGGAGATCCCGCCCGGCAACGTCGCGATCCTCGGGGTGCTGAAATGCGTGCTGCCCAGTGAGGACGTCGCGCTGCTGAAACTGCAGGTCAACTTCATCGGCGCGCTCGAAGTCGACAAGTCGAGGTTGTGGTTCTTCGCGCAGCTCTTCGATTCGCGCATCCTGACGATGACCATCGAAGGCGGGATGGGCCTGCTGGTCGACTGGAGCGACAACCCCGACTTCGTGCTCAGCGTCGGCGGTTTCCACCCGTCGTTCAAGCCGCCGCCGTTGCCGTTCCCGGTACCGCCGCGGCTGTCCATCGACATCCTGAACTCACCGGGACGCCTGATCCGCGTGTCCGGCTATTTCGCGGTCACCAGCAACACCGCCCAGTTCGGCGCCAAGGCCGAACTCCGGCTGGGCTTCGGCGGGTTCGGCATCGAGGGGCATCTCGCCTTCGACGCGCTGTTCCGGTTCTCGCCGTTCTCGTTCATCATCCAGATCTCCGCCGGTGTCTCGCTGAAGGCGTTCGGGGTCGGTGTGTTCGGCATCGATCTCGACTTCCAGCTGGAAGGGCCGACACCGTGGCGTGCGCACGGCCGCGGGTCGATCTCCTTGCTGTTCTTCGAGATCTCGGCGGACTTCGACATCAGCTGGGGCGAGGAGCGCGACACCGCGCTGCCGCCGGTCGAGGTGCTCGGACTGCTGGAGAACGAGGTCCGCAAGGTCGAGGGCTGGCAGACGCGGCTGCCGGCGGGCGGGGTCAATCCGCTGGTCACGTTGCGGCAGCTGCCGGGGACCGACGACCTCGTCCTGCATCCCCTCGGCTCGTTGTTCGTCCGGCAGCGGGCTGTCCCGCTCGACGTCCGGATCGACCGGATCGGCGCGCAGAAGCCCAGTGACGGCAAGCGGTTCACCCTGGAGCCGATGCCCTCCAGCGGTTTCAAGCGCGCGTCGATCACCGGTGACAAGTTCGCGATGGGGCAGTTCCAGGACTCCGGCGACGCCGAGAAGCTTTCGCGCGCCGCCTTCGAGGACCAGAACGCCGGGCTGGAACTGGTCGCCGCGGACGGCGCGATCTTCTCGCCGCGCGTCGTGCGGCGCAGCGCCCGCTACGAACTGTACATAGTGGACAATGAACCACCGGAAACGGTCACCACCCTCGGGATGCGCCGTCGCCGGGTCCGGATGGCGGTGAAGGCACCCGCCGCGCCGAAGCTGTACAGCCCGGCTCCCGCGGTCTTCGACACCCTGCTCGCCGGCAGCAGCACCGCGCGCTCCTCCCTGTCCCAGCACGAATCCCGGCTGCGGCAACCGTTCGCGCCCGCCGAGACGGTGCGCGTCACCGGTGACAGCTTCATCGTCGCGTACCGCCGCAACAACCTCCAGGCGTTCCCGCCGGTGCGGACGGGCTCGACCGCCGCGACCTTCCGGAGCGAGGCGAGCGCGACCGACGCGATGGCGGACTGGATCCGCGCCGACGCGTCCCTGTCCGGGCAGGTGCACGTCCTGCGCCGGACCGAAGCGGGCGGCGGTCCGGTCGCGGAACCCGGCGTCTGGTCGAACGCGGGCAACGCGCCGTCGCCGGTTTCGGGGGCGGACGCGGTCGTCCTCGTCGGCGGGAAGGTACTCGTCGCGGGCGGCGCCGGCGCGACCGGGAAACCGGTGTCCACCACGGCGATCTTCGATCCGGTCGGGGTGACCTGGGCGGCCGGGGTGCCGTCGTTGAAGACCGCGCGGGCGCGGCACAGCACGACACGGCTGGCGGACGGCAGGGCCGTCGTGGCGGGCGGGCTCGACGCGAACGGTGCCCCGCTGGCGTCGGCCGAGGTGTTCGACCCTGCCGTGAACGCCTGGAAGGACACGGCGGATCTCGCCACCGCGCGAGCAGGACACGACGCCGTGGCGATCGGGTCCCGGCTGCTTGTCGCGGGTGGGACGTCGCCGAGAGGCGCCGCGCTCGCCTCGGCCGAACTGCTCGACCCGGGAACGCTGACCTGGACCGCGACCGCGCCGATGTCCGCCGCCCGCACCGGGCACCGGATGGTCCTGCTCACCGACGAGAAGACCGGGAAGGTGACGGTGCTGGTCGTCGGGGGCGCCGTACCGACCGGGCAGGGCGAGCGAGCCGTCGCGACCTGCGAGATCTACGACCCCGAGGCGAAGGAATGGACTCCGGCCGGGAGCCTTTCCGTGCCCCGCAAGGGGCATCAGGCGACACTGCTGCCGGACGGGCGTGTGCTGGTCACCGGCGGAGACGCCGTCGCGTCACGGCCCTACCGGCGGGAAAGCCTTGCCACCGCGGAAATCTACGACCCGGCGAAGCGGACCTGGCTTCCCGTGGACGCCATGCCGGGCGGCGGCCGCAGCGGACATCGGTGTGTGGCGACCCCGCTCGGCGCCGTCGTCGTCGGGGGCACCGGCCGTCCGGGGGCCACGGCCGGATTCCGTGCCGCCGCGGTGTTCGAGCCCGGCTCCGGAACATGGTCGGAAACCGGGGCGCTGACGGTGGGCCGCCACGACTTCGCGGCGATCGACCTCGCCGACGGCCGGGTGTTCGCCGTGGGCGGCCTCGCCAGGACCGGCGCCGCCGCACCGGGACCCGATCCCGTCGAACTCGCCACCACCACCGAGATCTACCTGCCATGACCGAAGGGAACGCCTCATGACCAGCGCGACGCTCGCGGCCGACAAGTGGTCGGACGCCACCGATTACGCGGTGGCGGCGACCTGGGCCGGTCAGCATGACGCCGCCGTCCTGCTCACGGACGGCAAGAAGGCGCTCGTCGCCGGGGGAGCCGACGCGGCCTCGGTGAGCGTCGGGCAAAGCGCGGTCTACGACTTCGACGCCGGGATGTGGGGGCAGCCCGCGTTGCTGGGCACGGCGAGACAACTGCACGCGCTGACCCCGTTGCCCGGTGGGAAAGCGCTGATCACCGGCGGGATTCCGGCGCCGGGCGGGGCCGCGATCGGCACGGCCGAGATCTACGACCCGGTGGCGAACAAGTGGACGCCGGTGGCGAAGCCGATGCTCAAGGCCCGATGGGGGCACAGTGCCGTCGCGCTCTCGAACGGGCTGGTTCTGATCGCGGGCGGCAGCACGCTCCGGCCGGACGGGAAGGCGATGGCGGTCCGCTGGGCCGAGTTGTTCGATCCGGCCGAAGGCGGGAGCTGGGCCGTGGCCGAGGAGATGACCGACGCCCGCACGGGGCACACCGCGGTGGTGTTGCAGGACGGCAAGAAGGTGCTGGTCTGTGGCGGCACCGCGCCGGTCGGCGGCGCCGACGACCCGGCGCTGGCCTTCTGCGAGCTCTACGACACCGACACCGAGAAGTGGTCGGTGGCGGCCACGATGAAGTTCCCGCGCAGCGGGCACACCGCGACCGCGCTGACCGCGACTTCCGTGCTCGTCGCCGGGGGAACGGCACCGGGAGTGACCCCCGACGGTGCCTTCGATCCCTTCGCCCGCGCCACCGCCGAGGTCTTCCAGCTGAACTCCTCCGGCGGGGTCTGGAGTCAGGCCAAGGCCATGCCGGGCGGCAGGGCGTTCCACCGCGCCGTCCCCGCGGGCGAAGGGAAGGTCGTGCTGCTCGGCGGGGCGGACGACGTCGCGAACGAGGCGGGGTATCGCAGCGCGGTGCGCTACGAGGGCGGCGAATGGACCGCGATGCCCGGATTGGACCGCGGCCGCTGGGGTTTCGCCGCGGTCGCTTCGGGCGCCAAGGTGCTCGTCGCCGGAGGCACCGCCGGTACCGGGCTCGCGATGGCGGCCGGGCAGTCGGGGAAGGCCGAATTGACGAAGTCCGCGGAGAAGTTCGGGAGCGGTTCGTGAGCGCGAACGCCTATTCCTTCCTGCCCTGGCTCCGGACCGGGCTGAGCACACGGATCAAGGGCGAGGTCGCCGGGGCGCGTGCGACGATCCCGGTCGGGCTCAGGCTGACCGGGGACGCGCTCGCCGAGAACGCCGAGGCGCTGCATCGTGAGATCACCAAGCCCGTCCAGCTCTACGGCCCCGGCGACGTCGTGGGGCTGGACCCGCGCGCCGTCTCGCGGACCGAGCCACATCCGTTCGCCGTCAACTTCGAGCCCAACTACCTGGCCCACATCGAGTTCTACGACGAAGACACCCCGTGGCGCTACAGTCCCGCGGCGCCGGACGAGGTGGCGAAACGGCTGGATCCCTGGCTGGCGCTGATCGTGCTGTCCGCGGGAGGCGATTCGGGTCCGGCGGAGTTCAAGGAGGGCGCGGCGACGGAACAGCCGCTGCCCTTCATCACCGTCACGGAGCCGAAGGCGCTGCAACCGTCGGGTGAACTCGGGGCGTGGGCGCACGTCCACGTCAACGGGACGCTCGACGGCAGGATCGCGGTCGACACCCCCGATGACATGAAGCCCTCGCTGGGAGTGCTGAGCGACGTCCTGCGCCGGTCGCCCGACAGCGCGTGTTCACGCGTGCTCTGTCCCCGGCATCTGAAGCCCAGCACCACTTACCACGCCTTCCTGGTTCCGGCGTTCGAGGCGGGGCGCGTCGCCGGGCTCGGTGGCGATCCGAAGGACATCCCGGCGAAGAACCCGAGCTGGACCGCCTCGACGGGCCAGTTGGACCTGCCGTTCTACCACCGCTGGTCGTTCACCACGAGCACGGTCGGCGACTTCGAGTACCTCGTCCGGTTGCTGAAGCCGATCGAGGCGCAGGCGCCGGTCGGCAGGCGCGACATGGACGCGCATCGCTCGCCGGGCTACGCCCTCGAAGGCGTCACCACACCGACGGATCCCCAGGGAGTCCTGAAGCTCGGTGGCGCTTTGCAGTTGCCCAACAGCGACGACAAGCCCGACAAGTACGAGAACTGGGACAACTTCTACGGCACCGACACCTCGGCGACGCCCTATCCGAACCAGTGGCAGCGGTCCCTGGCCGACCTGATCAACCTCGCGGACGCCTATCAGCGGAAAACGCCACAGGCCGCGAACGCCGGAACGGCCGCGGTGGCCGCGGGGACCGATCCGGTGATCACCCCGCCCCTGTACGGCTGCTGGCCGTCGCTGACCCGGACGCTGGTGGAGGACGAGACCGGCAAACCGCGCCCGCCGGACCAGGTCCACAACTGGGTGCACCGGCTCAACCTCGATCCGCGATTCCGGGTCGCCGCGCAGTTCGGCACCAAGGTCGTCCAGGCGCGGCAAGAGGAGTTCATGGCGGCCGCGTGGAACCAGCTCGGCGACATCCAGAAGGCGAACGAGCTCATCCGGGCCGCGCAACTGGCCCGCCAGCTCGGAAAGACGTTGCAGGGCAAGCACATCACTCCGCAGGCGCCGCCGAAAACAGCGGCCGCGGCGGCCGGGCCGGTGTCCGGCCGCGCGCTGACCCTGACCGCGCCCGCGCACGGACGAGTCGTCGGACGCCCGAGGCAGACGGCCTTGGCCGCCGAGCCCGAACTGTTCGCCGTGGGCTACAAGGTGAGCGAGAGTCGGGTCGCGGCGGCACCGATGTCCGCGCCGATGCGCCGGATCACCCGGCCGGGGTCACGACTGAGGAAACGGCTGCTGCGCGAGGGAAGCCAGTACGACCTGCTGGTGGACCGGATCGACCGGAACGAGGTCTTCGCCGCGAAGCCCAAAGGGGCGCCGCCGATCACGTTCAGGATGAGCATGCCGGAGTTCGCGGCAGAGCAGGACGACAGCGACGACAGCGAGGAGACGAAGCGCTACAAGAGCGCCTTGCGCGCGATGCACGACGGCCTTACCGAGACCGCCGCCGGTGACCCCGGCGAAGACCAGCTCGACGTGCTGACCGCCATCGACGACATGCTCGCCGGCCTCCGCGCCGAGAAGACCCTGCTGGAAAGCATGGCGGGGGCGATGAACCTGCCGGAGCGGCTGCGGATCGCGGTGGGCGACCTCGTCGAGATCCTGGCCTATCCGGTGTTCGACATGCCGATGTACGAAGAACTCCTGAAGATGTCGGTGGAGACCTTCGTACCGAACATCGGGCTGCTCCCGGACAATTCGATCACCTTGCTGGAGAACAACCGGCAGTTCATCGAGGCCTATCTCGTCGGGCTCAACCACGAGATGGCGCGGGAGCTGCTGTGGCGCGAGTTCCCGACCGACCAGCGGGGAACGCCGTTCCGTCAGTTCTGGGACCCGCGCACGGTGCCGCTGCGGGCGGGCGAGAGCCGAGAGGCCTGGCGTGAACGGCTGTACGACATCCCGCCGTTGCACCTCTGGGAACCGGCCGCGCGACTGGGCGAGAACAACCCCCGGCAGGCGCCGCCGTCGCCCCCGGAGACGAGACAGCGGAAGGACCTCGTCCTGGTGATCCGCGGCGAGCTTCTCAAGAAGTACCCGAACGCGTCGATCTACGCGCACAAGGCGGTCTGGCCGGTCAAGGACGGCGTCGTGGACAAGAGCGGGGAGCGGACCATCGCCCCGCTTTCGCCGAACGCCCCGCTGGATCCGAACCTCGTGTTGCTGCCGACCTACGAGGCGAAGATCGCCCCGGATCTCTACCTGCTCGGCTTCCCGCTCGAAGACGACGAGGCGCGAGAAGGCGGGGAAGACAAACTCGGCTGGTTCTTCGTCCTCAAGGAGCGCCCCGGCGAGCCGAGGTTCGGGGTGGACGAGCCGCCCAAGGGCGAGCTGCCCGAGGTCGAGGTCTGGAACGACATCACCTGGGGTCACGTGGATCCCAAGCCGGGCGAGACCGGGTTCGTGCGGTTCGACCGGAACGTGACGGTCCGCCTCGGCGACGCGCGCCTGGATCCCGACGACGGCGAAAAGGTGGCCCAGCGCGAAGACGATCTGAACATCGGCGGCTGGGCACCCAGGATCAGCTCCGCCGACGTCGCCTACATCCTTTTCCAGGCCCCGGTCCTGGTGGCCGTGCACGCGGGGGAGATGCTGCCGAATGGCTGAGCTGACGCTCGATTTCCCGGTCCTGCTCGGACCGGTGCGGGTCGAGACCCGGTTCGTCGGCGACGATCTGCTGGTGCGGATCTTCCCCGACGAATGGTCGGTGGACAAGTTCGAAGACAACCTGACCCGTGCCGAACTCGCCGCGCTGGACGCGTACTGGACCACGCTCTGGGCGGTCGGCGACTCCCCGGTGGGGCGGCGGTCCGCGTGGCAGCAGCTCGTCGGACGCGTTCCCGCCGGCCGCGCGGGATGGTTGCTGGGGAAACACAAACCGGCCAACCCCGAGAACCGCCCGACCGGGATTCCCGACGGGCCCGTGCTGGTGGTCGTCACGCCGCAGGCCGTCGCGGCGCAGGACCGCGGGCCGACGGTGACGTACTGGACGGCGGTCCGGAAGGCGCGCGGCGATCGCCGGAAACTGCGGGACGCCGACATCGCCCTGCTCGCCGCGGTCGGAACCGCCAGGGCGAACGCGATCCGCGCCCGGCGTCCGTCCGGTGTGGACAGTGTGCCGTCGAACCCGGTCGAAACCGTCACGGTGGCGTTCCTCGTGCTCACCCCGCCGCCGGAGATCGCCGAAGAGTCATGGACGGTGGCGGCGAAGGCCAAACTGTTGCCGGACCTGTTCACCGTCTACGGCTACGTGGGAGACCAGCGCGTCTTCGCGGTGCCGGGGCGTCCCGTCCAGCCTGATCTCGCCGTCAGCCCGGATCCCGGCGAGACCGGGGAAGACCGGCTGAGAGTCGTCGAGGAGACCGGCGAACTCATCGTCCCCACGGCGCTGAAGTGGCTGGTGGACTTCGAAGCGGCCAAGACGGCGGGTATGGCCGTGCGGATCCCCGCCGAAGTCCTCCCGCCCGGGAACATCGACCGGCTCGTCGTGCTCGGTCTCCGCGAGCAGGCCACTCCACAGGAGTCCGCGGCGGCATGGGGCGAGCTGATCGGGAACCAGTTGCGCACGCCGTCCGGCTTCGGCTTCCTGCCGCAGGGCACGCCGACGAACAACTCCGAAGAGGTCTCCGCGGGCCAGGATCCCCAAGCCGAGGCCGAATCCGGGTTCGCGACCGCGGCGGGGTTCACCGCCGCCGCGGCCGACTGGACCACCAAGACCGACGGCGAGTGGTTCGCCGAACTGCTCGGGCTCGATCCGGCGGTGCTCGCCGGGGTGCCGAACGCCGAGGGCACCGACCGGCGGGACGCCCGCGCGGCTCACACCGCGCTGTGGCCCGCCACCTGGGGCTATTACCTTCCCGCGCTCCTCAATGGCGTCCTGACCGAGGAACAGATCGCGAAGACGCGGCAGTTCTTCCTCGAACACGTGTCGGGGCGGGGACCGCTGCCGGTGGTGAAGATCGGGCGCCAGCCCTACGGAATCCTGCCGACGACGGTGTTCTCCGAACTCGCCTTTCCCGAGACCCTGCCTCATCGCACCGCCTTGAACACCATCCTCAAAGAGGCAGCGAAGGACTGGGACGCCGCGCTCGTACACGTCCAGTACCTCGACTCGGCCGGGGGCGACCCGCACCAGAAGCTGCTGGACATCCTCGCGCTCCATCCGACGTCGGCCGAGTACCACCAGCGGTACGCCCAAAGCGTCGAAGACCTGTCCAGACGCGAGGAACTGGGCGCGAGCGGGCTCCGCGCGGCCGTGGCCGCGGTCGGTGAACCCGTCCGCGAGGTGCTGGCCAGGTTCGGGTACTCGGCCGGTGAACCCGATCTGGCCCGGCGGGTGTTCGCCGAGGAGGTCCGGCTGCTGACGGCACCGGTCGTCGACGACCGGCCACTGTCCGAAGTGGACAAGATCCGGAAGTACGCGGCCGAGGGGAACTACCTGCACTGGCTTGCCCACCACGGGGCGAACGAGCTGGAGACCGTGCGCAAGGAACTCGGATTCATCGACAACCTCCCGCCGTCCGCGCTGCTGTACTCGCTGGCGAGGCACGCGGTGCTGCTCGGCGCGGCCGAGGCGGCGAGGCGGCTCGCCCTGCTGACCCCCGGCGCCGAGGCACCCGACGGGCGGGACGCGCCGTTCATCCACGTCGACCCCTCCGGCGGGCCCAGCGAAAGCCGGTACCACAAGCTCTATTCGACGGATCCGGCGATCGATCCTGAGCGGCCGGTGCACGAGTACCTGCGCACGATCATGGACGCGAGCCCGGCGACGGCGGAGCTGAGCGAACAGCTGAAAGCGGTGAAGGCGCTGGCGGAACTGCCCACCGCGCGGCTGGAGCGGGTGTTCGCCGAGCATCTCGACTGCACCTCCTACCGGCTCGACGCCTGGCGGCTCGGCCTGGTCAACGAGCGGCTGGCCGAGCTGCGGAAGGATCCGGCCGGGGGCGCGCCGAAACGGGGAACGCATCTGGGGGCGTACGGCTGGCTGGAGAACGTCCACCCCGAATCCGGGGCGGAGACGGCACCCCTTCCCGCCGGGCTGCCCGCGATCTTCGGTACCGAAGACCTGCCCCACGACGAGGACAACGGCGGGTTCGTGCACGCGCCGTCACCAGCCCACGCCCGGACGGCCGCGATACTGCGCGCGGGCTTCCTCGCGAACGGCAAGGGACGCAAGGACAGTACGTTCGCGGTGAACCTGAGCTCCGAACGGGTTCGGATCGCACTGTCTCTTTTGGACGGAATGCGGCAGGGGCAGTCTCCCGGCGCCCTGCTGGGGTACCGGTTCGAACGCGGTCTCCACGACGCCCGCGCCGGGCTCGACAAGTTCATCGCCGGGCTGCGGCGGAAGTTTCCCTTGCGGGCCAACAAGATCACCGACACGAAGACGACACCGGGGAGTATCGAACAGGTCGAGGCCCGCAACGTGATCGACGGGCTGGCCCTGCTCCGGCACGTGGACCGTGAAGTGGAACCGTTGCCGAAGGACCAGAAGGTCTACCCGTTCGACTTCACCGATCTCCCCGAGGCGAACGGGGACGAGAAGACGGCGATCGGCGTTCAGCTCGAAGCCCTGCGCAACGCCCACGACGCGCTGGCCGACCTCGTCGTCGCCGAAGGCGCGCATCAAGCCTTGCAGGGCAACGCCGAACGCGCGTCGGCGACGCTGGACTCCTATGCGAAAGGCGGCGTCCTGCCCGAGCCCTCGGTGGTCGAAACGCCGCGCAGCGGGACCACGCTCACCCACCGGTTCGGCCTGCAGTTCACCCCCGGCCTCCGGCCCGATCACGGAGCCCCGTTGCTGGGCAGGAACAATCCGCGCGCCAGGGCTGAACCGGCGGTCAACGCCTGGCTGAGGACGGTCCTGCCGGACGCGGGCTCTGTGGCCGCGCTGGTCACCTGGCTCGACGAACGCGGAAGGCCGCAGAGCCGGGTGGTGAGCCAGGTCGAGGCGGGACTGGAGGCGATCGACCTGCTGTGGGCGGTGCCCCCGGCGCGCAAGGCGGAGACGACCGACCTCGACGACCGGATCCTCGGCGTCGTCGTCGAGAAGTCCCGGCCCCGGCCGGACGCGGCGCTCACGATCGAGTACACCGAACGGGTCGAGGGGAAGGTCAGCTTCTTCGAACTTTCCCCGCTGATCGGCACTCTGCGCTCGTTGCTGACCACGGCCCGGCCGTTGCGGCCGACCGATCTGGTGCCCGGTGCCGGTTCGGCGCCGGTGGACCGCCGCGCCGACGACGAGGTGACCGTCGCCAGGGAACGCCCGGTCGCGGTGCTGGACTCCCTCACCAGGCTGGGCACCGAGGTCACCACTTTCCGCACCGACCTCGGGGAGCTCTACCCGGCGCAGCCGAACCGCGCGGAGATCCTCGAGAACATCGACGACTTCCTCGCCCGGTACGCGAAACTGGCGCGGACCGCGGGCGACTTCGGGCTGGTGATCAGCGGCTGGGGCGAGCTGTCGGTCTGGCGGGGCGGTGTCTTCGCCGCCGTTCTCGCCGCCGTCGCCGCGGTGGCCGAGCGGATGAAGAAGGCGCTGGACACGGCGAACGTCCTGTTCGGGGAGTACGAAAGACTGCCTTCGTCCACATCGGACGCGGAGCGGTTCCGGTTGCTGGAACAGATCGAGCGGCTGATCGTCACGAAGCTCGGAGCCCGTGAGCGGACGCCGTCCTTGCAACGCGGCAGGGTGCGGTCGAACCGCATCGTGTTCGAACGGCGTCTCGGCAGGCTGACCGACTTCGCCGGCACGAGCGAGCCGACGCTGAGCGGGTTGCTCGACGACGTCGCCCGCCAGCTGCCGTTGACCGACATCGACCCGGCGGGCCTCGATCTGAAGCCGTTCGAGGACCAGGTCGTCGCGTATGGCCGGGAACTGCTGACCAGGGCGAAAAAGCTCGAAGCGGACCTCATCGGCGAGAAGGGCCGGAAGAAGACGGCGGAAGACCTGCTGGTGAACGTCCACGACAAGGCCGTCACCCGGCCGGACCGGGTCGCCGCCGCGATCGACGTCCTCGAAGTGCTGCTGGGCGAGGACGTCCTCGTCGTTCCCGAATTCACCCCGCCGGAAGCGGTCCTCGAACAGTGGCGGGACGCCAGGGCCGACAGCGTGGAGCTGGTCGCGCACCTGACGTCGCGTGATCCCGACGTCCTCGAACGCCGCGACTTCCCGGTGGACGACTGGCTGCACGGCATGGCGAGGGTGCGGGAGAAGCCGCGGTTGTGGGAGAAGACCGTGCTGCTCGCCAACGCGCTGCTCGACACCGGCCCTCTCACCTGGGAGGAACCGGCGCTGACCCCGGTCCAGCTGCCCTACGTCGAGAACGATCACTGGCTGGCCATGGAGTTCTTCGATCCGGAGAAGGTGGGCGACCAGCTCGGCCAGGACCGGCTGCTGTTCACCGCGCACTACGCGGCCTCCTTGAACGGCAGAGACCACTGTGGACTGTTGCTGGACGAATGGACCGAGGTGATCCCCGCCGAACGGGAGACGACGGGGATCGCGCTGCACTACGACCGCCCGGATTCCGAGCCGCCGCAGGCGATGCTGCTCGTGGTCCCGCCGGTGCTCGATCCGGAGAAGAGCTGGACGCCGGAACTGCTCGTGGAAGCGATCACGGAGACGTTCCAGCTCGCCAAGACCCGCGCCGTCGAACCGGACCATCTCGACGGCACCCCGCTTTCCCAGCTGCTCCCGGCCGCCGTGCTTTCGGCCGTCCGGGGCGACGTCACCGTCGGCACCGACCTCGCCGTCGCCGACCTGCGCCGGAAGGCCACGCCATGACCGAAGCGCGGAACTTCGCCGACGAGCTGGCCGCCAGGGAAACCCCGGCCGTCGGGGTCTGGAACCGGCTGGAGGGCCGTCCCCGCACGGTCGGCTTCGACCGGGCGCTGCGGGCGGAGGTCCGGGATCCTTTGTGGATGCTCACCCGGCAGTGGCAGCTGGGGGAACTGCGCGGCGCGGACGCGGGCAGCCCGGTCACGGTGACCTACGCGGTGACACCGTCGCGTCCCACCCGGTTCCAGCCGCACGAGGGCACGCCGCGGGAGCTGGCCGTCGACCATCCACTCGAGACCGCCGCGGAACGACGGCTGCCGACACTGGCCTACGGCGCCAGTGGTGACGAGAAGGTCGCCTTCGATCTCCGGCTGGCGATCGGCAGGCAGTGGTTCAAGCTGATGGCGGCCCAGCCTCTGCTTGCCAACCTCTTCAGGATCAGGGAGGACTACGTCAAGCGGTATCCCATCGCCCTGCCCGCTCCCGGCAACCCCGGCGACGTCGCGAAGCTGGCGCATCCCGAGGTCTGGGCGATGATGCAGACGATCGCCGGACGCGCGATGGACGGCCACCTGTTCTACCTGCACCTCAAGGGCGGCGGGAACGCCGAGGACGGCACCGGCCTCCTCGGCGCGCTGCAGCGTGACCTGCTGCGGAAGCTGGGGCGGCGGCTGGTCCGCTGGTACGAGAGCCTGATCGAACGGCCCGCGCCCGCCGACGCGACCTGGGATCCCAGCCGGTTCGAGCACCGGTTCTCGGTGGCCGCGGGGGCACCGGGCGGTGGCGAGAAGAAGCTGTCCGCCAAGGAGTACGAAGGCGGGACCCTGGACTGGCACGCCTTCTCCGTCGACCCGAAGAACCCGCTCGGTGGCACGAAACCGCCGGAGCCGACGCTGACCAGGACCGTGTTCCCCGCCCCGGTGCGCTATTCCGGGATGCCGCTGCCGCGCTGGTGGGCGCAGGAGGACGGGAAGACGAACTTCGCCGCCGTCCGGACGGACAGCACCGATCTCGCGCGGCTGGTCTTCCTGGAGTTCGCGCTGGTCTTCTCCAACGACTGGTACCAGGTGCCGTGCGATCTGCCCGCCGGCACGCTCGCGAAGGTCACGGGCATGGTCGTCACGGACGTGTTCGGGCAGAAGCAGGCGATCACCCCGGCGGGCGCGGGGCCCGACCAGGACTGGCGCCGGTGGTCGATGTTCACCTTGGACACCATCGGCGACGACGACGTCCAGGCGGACACCGATCTGCTGCTCCCGCCGAGTGTGCCGAAGGTGACCGAGGGTCCCGCGCTGGAGGAGGTCCTGCTGATCCGCGACGAGGCCGCGAACATGGTCTGGGGGATCGAGCAGACCGTCACCACGCCGATCGGGGAGCCCCGCCGCGGAAGCGAGGCGGCCGCCGAGGTCGTCACGTTCCGGCGACGGCTGGCCGAGGCCACCGAGGCGGCCGACGCCGATCCGCCGCGCGCACCGATCTCGTACGTCCTGATGAACACCGTGCCGGAGCACTGGATCCCGTTCATCCCGGTGCACGAACCCGGCGACCACCGCGAGATCCGGTTGCAGCGCGCGGCGATGCCCGGCGTCGTGGACCAGAAGCCGGTGGAGCCGAGGACGACGTTGCTGCGGCCGGGGCTCGACCAGCCGCAACCCGGTCAGAAACCGCAGTACTTCGTCAACGAGGAAGAGGTGACCCAGGCGGGCACGCGGCTTTCGGTCGCCTACAACCGGACACGCTGGCGTGACGGCCGCGTCGTCGTCTGGCTCAGCGCGCGGCGCGGCGTCGGCAGGGGAGAGGGCTCCAGCGGGCTGGCCTTCGACCAGCTCGTGGACACGCCGCTGCCCCCGGCCCCCTGAAGCGCGTGAAGGCCCCCTTCCCTCGGCTGAACAGAGGGAAGGGGGCCTTCACGCGGGAAAGCGATCAGCCGTTGGCGGCGATGTCCGCGAGGACCGCGGCGATGGTGCGGACCGGGACGCCGGTGCCGCCCTTGCCGGTGTAGCCCCACACCCCGGCGGTGTTGAACGACGGGCCCGCGATGTCGATGTGCGCCCAGGGCAGGCCGTCGGCGACGAACTCGCGCAGGAAGACACCCGCGGCGAGCATGCCGCCCCAGCGGTGCCCGGTGACGTTGGCCAGGTCGGCCAGGCGCGAGTCGAGGTCGGCGCGCAGCTCTTCCGGCAGCGGCATGGCCCAGCCGCCTTCACCGGTCGCCTGCGCGATCGAAGCGACGCGGTCGCGGAACTCGTCCGAGCCCATGACGCCCGCGGTGCGGTTGCCCAGCGCGACGACCTGCGCGCCGGTCAGCGTCGAGGTCTCGATCAGGTAGTCGGGGTTCTCCTCGCCCGCGCGCACGATCGCGTCGGCCAGCACGAGGCGGCCTTCGGCGTCGGTGTTGAGCACCTCGACGGTCTTGCCGCCGTACATGCTGAGCACGTCGCCCGGCCGGTACGAGGTGGCCGAGGGCAGGTTCTCCGCCAGCGGGATGTGCGCGACGACCTCGAGCGGGTACTTCAGCTTCGCGGCCAGCACCACGGAGGCGAGCACGGCGGCCGCGCCCGACATGTCCGAGGTCATGTGGTCCATGTTCGCGGCGGGCTTGATCGAGATGCCGCCCGAGTCGAAGGTGATGCCCTTGCCGACCAGCGCGACCTTCTTCGACGCCTTCGCCGGCTTGTAGGCGAGGCGCAGCAGGCGCGGCTGCCGCGAGGAACCGCCGCCGACGCCGAGGATGCCGCCGAAGCCCTTGCGCTTGAGGGCCTTCTCGTCGAGGACCTCGAACTCGAGGTTGTTCGCCTCGGCCAGGGTCTTCGCGCGGTCGGCGAAGGAGGCCGGGAACAGGTCGTTCGGCGGGGTGTTGATCAGGTCGCGGGCGATGATCACCGACTCCGCGATCAGGGTGGCGGCCTTCAGCGTCGCCTTGTGGTCCTTGGCGGTGCCCTCTTCGGGGCTCACGAAGTCGACCTTCGCGACCGGGCCGTCGCCCTTTTCGGAGCGGTACTCGGTGAAGGAGTACGCGCCGAGCGCGGTGCCCTCGACGGCGGCCTGCAGGTCGATCGCCGACAGCGTGACGAACGCGCGCTCGGTCCCGTTCAGCGCCCGCGCGGCGGCACCGGCACCCCGGCGGACCTGCTCGGCGGTGACGCCGTCCGCGCCCGCCTTGCCGAGGCCGACGGCCAGCACGACACCGGCGGACAGCTTGCCCAGCGTCGGTACCTTGACGACCTCGTCGGCCTTGCCGGACGCGCCGAGCGTGCCGAGGACGTCGGCGAGCTTGCCGTCGAAGGCGGCATCGGCAACGGAGGAGCCGGCGGCGAGCGCCAGGCCGTCCTCGCCCTGCAGGGTTCCGATGACGACGACGTCGGCGCGCGTCTTGGCAAGCGCCGCTTCGGCGTTCTCGGTCAGGGCAAGCTTCGGCACGGTCACTTCTGGCTCCTCGCGCGTTCGCGGTGGTACCGGGCGTCCGCCCGGTTGGATCGTGAGCCATGCTAATGACAGTCGGACCTGGGGTAACAGCGGGGCCGACCGGGTCACTCGATCTACGGCAAGGGAGACGGCGTGCGGCTGGCGGGCGGTCTGCTCATCGCACTCGCGGTGGGTACCTCCGGAGCGGACTACTGGGTTCTTCTCGCCGCCGTGGTCGCGGCCGTGCTCGCCGTCGCGGCCGAGGCACTGCTGCCGCCGGTGGGGGACACCCGGCCCGAGCGGATCGTGGGCTCCGTTTCACGGCTGGGCCTGGTCCTGGTCTTCGCGACGACGTTCGGGCAGTACCTCTTCCCGTCCGCGCCGGGAGCCGCCGCCGCGGTGTTCGCCGTCGTGGTGGCCGTGGCCGATCTGGCCGGCGTCCGCCTCGGTGACTACGCCGCCCGTTGGGTCACCGGTCTGCTGCTGGCCGCGGCCGCCTCCCTGGTCGCGATCTGCGTCGGCATCCCGCCGCTGGCGCAGTTCATCGCGCCGGATCCGCCGTCCGTGCCCGGTCTCGGCTTCGCGGTGCTGGTGCTGCTGCCGTTCCTGCTGCCCCGCCGTCCCGGCGCCGGCCGCGCGGCCGCGGTGGGCGCCGTGGCCGTGGCGATCATCGCCGTCGCCCTCTACCAGCTGGGACCGGTCCGGCTGGGGCTTTCGGCGACGTCGTTCCGCGAACTCCTCGCCGCGGCGGACGCGGTCTCGCTGCTGCCGGTGCTGACCGTGGCGGTCGCGGTGGCGACCGTGCCGGTCGCGGTGGACGCCTTCACCGACGGCCGGGAGCGCCTTTCCCCGGAACGTCCGAAGGCGACACTCGCTTGTGGACTGATCGTGGCCGTCGCGGCGGCCTTCGCTGGGCCGGTCGTGGCCCTCGGGCTCGCGGGAGTGGGAACGCTCGCCGAACTGGTTCTGCGGGTCCGCGCCCGTGGGTACCGTTCAAGGCGTGCGTGATCCCCAATGGACCCCGGGTGACACGGTCGTCGAACGGTTCCTGCGACCGGACGGTTCGATCGGCCAGCATCACCCGCTGCGCGTCATCGCCGACGACGGCACCGTGCTGCTCGGCTGGCTTCCCGCGGACACCCCGATCATCGGCAGCAGGCTCGCCGACGGGCGGCTCTTCCGCGAGGCGCCGCTCGAGGAGCGGTTCCGGGTGGAGAGGGTGCGCGTGCCCGACTTCTGGCGCGACACCTCGACGCTGCGCCGGATCGCCGACGACGAATGGTCGTCGGTCTGGTGGTTCTTCGACGCCGAAGGCCACTTCCTGAACTGGTACGTCAACCTCGAGGTCCCGCTGGGGCGCACGCCGTCCGGGCCGGACCGGATCGACGGCATCCTCGACGTCGCCGTCGAGCCCGGCGGACGCTGGCAATGGAAGGACGAGGACGAGGCCGAAGAAGCCGTCCTCGCGGGCCGCATCACGGCAGGACAGCTGAGCCGGCTGCGCGCCGAGGGCGAGCGGATCGGGGCACTCGCGGACGCCGGGCGCTTCCCCTTCGACGGGACGTGGACCGACTTCCGGCCGGACCCGGACTGGCCCGCGCCCGGCCTCCCCGACGGGTTGCTCTAGCTCACCTGCAGGAGCAGGAGCAGCACGAGCGCGACGTTGATCACCGTGAGGATGACCACCGACTTGGTGGACAGCTCGCGCGGGAACACCTTGCCGTGGATCTGGCGCCACCAGAAGACGCCGAAGCCGCCGGCGACCAGGCCGAGGAACGCGCCGAAGCCACTTTCCAGCAGGGCCCAGCCGTCCATCATCAGTACGCCGACGCCGAAGGTCAGCAGTACCGCCGTCGCGAACGTCTTGACGTCGGTCGCCCGGCCAGGGGTGGCGGACTTGGCCGGGTGGGCGGGCTGCATCGGGTTTACCGTCACGCCACCCATCCTAGGGGCGAGCGGCCCCGCGTGTTCGTCCCGACGGACAGATCGCGTGAGGTAAAGATATGCGGACGTCCGACTAACGTGGGTCCGACCAAGCGTTATCGTCTAGGCATGACGACCACGACGCAGTTCGCCCACCTCCCGCACTCGAGCCCCGCGAGCCCGGAACGCGTCGCGGACGTACTGGCGGCACCCGGTTTCGGGCTGCATTTCACCGACCACATGGTGACCGTGAAATGGAGCGCCGAGCAGGGCTGGCACGACGCGACCGTCGGGCCGTACGCGCCCCTCACCCTCGACCCGGCGACCTCCGTGCTGCACTACGGCCAGGCGATCTTCGAGGGCCTCAAAGCGTACCGCCAGCCGGACGGCACCATCGCCGCGTTCCGGCCCGACGCGAACGCGATCCGGTTCCGTAACTCCGCCGAGCGACTGGCCATGCCGCAGCTGCCGGTGGAGGTCTTCCTCGACTCGATCCGCGAACTCCTCGCCGTCGACAGCCGCTGGGTCCCGACGAAGCCGGGCGAGTCGCTGTACCTGCGGCCCTTCATGATCTCCACCGAAGCCGGGCTGGGCGTCAACCGCCCCGCGAACGAGTACCTCTACGCGCTGATCGGCTCGCCCGCGGGCTCGTACTTCTCCGGCGGCGTCAAGCCGGTGAGCGTCTGGCTCTCGACCGAGTACGTGCGCGCGGTCCCCGGCGGCACCGGCGAGGCCAAATGCGCCGGGAACTACGCGGCGTCGTTCGTGGCGCAGGCGCAGGCCGTGGCCAAGGGCTGCGACCAGGTCGTGTGGCTCGACGCGGTCGAGCGGCGCTGGGTCGAGGAGATGGGCGGGATGAACCTGTTCTTCGTCTTCGGCTCCGGTGACGAGGCCCGCGTCGTGACCCCGGAACTGACCGGTTCGCTGCTGCCGGGCGTGACCCGCAAGTCGCTGCTGGAGCTGGCGAAGTCGTTCGGGCACCAGGTCGAGGAGCGGCGCATCTCCACCGACGAGTGGGAGAAGGCGGCGGCTTCCGGCGAGCTGACCGAGGTGTTCGCCTGCGGGACCGCGGCGGTCATCACGCCGGTCGGGCACGTGAAGCACGCGGGCGGCGAGTTCTCCGTGGCCGGCGGGCAGCCCGGTGAGCTGACGATGAAGCTGCGCGGCGCGCTGACCGGCATCCAGGAGGGCACCCGCCCCGCGCCGGAAGGCTGGATGTACCCGCTGGGCTGACGTCCGCTCCCGTCCGGAGCCCCCTCACCGACGCTATGAAAGGCCCGTTACTTGCAAAATTTGCAAGTAACGGGCCTTTCCTGTCACGCGCGGGGCGGCCCGAACCGCAACTAGAGGACTAAACGCGGCGGAGGAGGGTCAGGAAGCGGGTGCCTCGATCAGCGGACCGCTCACCCCGGCCTGCTCGTGCGTCGCCATCTCCGCGAGCACCCGCGTCGCCATGAACACCAGCGGCAGCGCCGCGACGGCGCCCGTCCCCTCGCCGAGGCGCACGTCCAGATCCAGGATCGGCTCCAGGTCGAGGTGCTCCAGCGCCAGCGCGTGCGCGGGTTCGCCGCCGCGCTGGCCCGCGGTCCACCACTGCCGCGCGCCGGGGACGAGCTCCTCGGCGACCAGCGCGGCCGCGGCGGCGACCAGGCCGTCCAGGATCACCGGCGTCTTCCGCAGCGAGGCCTGCGCGAGGAAGCCCGCCATCGCGGCGATGTCGGCGCCGGCGGCGGTGCGCAGCAGCGCGACCGGGTCGGCCAGCACGGTCCTCGCCCGCCGCAGCGCGTCACGGACCGCCGCGGCCTTGCGCATCCAGGCGTTGTCGTCGATCCCCGAACCGCGGCCGACGACGGCCACCGGTTCGCTGCCGGTCAGCGCCGCGATCAGCACCGAGGCCGGGGTGCTGTTCCCGATCCCGAGGTCGCCCGCGATGAGCAGGTCGGCCCCGCCGTCGACCTCGGCGTCGGCGATCGCCCGTCCCGCGCGGACGGCGGCACGAGCCTCTTCGTCGGTCAGCGCGTCCTCGACGTCGATCGAGCCGGACCCGCGCCGCACCTTGTACTCGCCGATCGACCGGGTGGCGGGGGCGTCGGTGTCGACGGCCATGTCGACGACCCGGACGCTCGCGCCCGCCGAAGCCGCCAGCACGTTGATGGCCGCGCCGCCGGTCAGCATGCTGCCGACGAGTTGCGCGGTGACCTCGCCCGGGTACGCCGAGACGCCCTTGGCCGCGACGCCGTGGTCTCCGGCGAACACCACGACCCTGGGCCGCGTGAACGGCCGAGGCGGCGACTGGCCCTGGCAGGCCGCGACCCACACGCCCAGTTCTTCGAGCCTGCCGAGCGACCCGGCGGGCTTGATCAGTTTGGAGTGCAGGGCGATCGCCGCCGAGCGCGCGTGTTCATCTGGCTGCTCGACTTCGGCGAACTCGAGGATTTCGTCTTCCAACGCCCTGCCCCTTCGGATCACTTCGGTGGCCGGACCCAACCTACCGACCCGCCTGTGCCAGAGTTGCCTGTGGCTCAGACGAAGGCCGCCGGGGTGGTGCTCGCGAGCGGAGCGGGCACCCGGGTCGGCGCCAAGCTCAACAAGGTCTACCTGCCGGTGGCGGGCAGGCGCGTGGTCGCGTGGTCGCTCGGCGCGTTCGCCCGCGTGCCCGGGATCGACGTGCTCGTGCTGGTCATCCGGCCACAGGACACCGAACTCGCGCAAGAGGTACTCGCCTCGCATCCGGGTGAAGTCGAACTCGTGCACGGCGGCGCGACGCGCCAGGGTTCGGAGCTGAACGCCTTGCGCCACTTGACTTCCCGCATCGAGAGCGGCGAGATCGACGCGGTACTGCTGCACGACGCGGCCCGTCCGCTCGTCACGCCGGAACTGATCGCGGACGTCCTCGCCGACACGCGGCGGTACGGGGGAGCGGTGCCGGGGATCGCGGCCGACGACATCGTGCGCGTGGACGGTGACACCGTTTCCGGCGCGCTGCCCGGCGCGATCCGGGTGCAGACGCCGCAGGGTTTCCGCGCCGCCCCGTTGCTCGAGGCGTACGAAACGGCCGAGCGTGAGGGTTTCGTCGGCACGGACACGTCTTCGTGCATGGAAAGGTTCTCCGCGCTGCCGGTGCGGTGGGTTCCGGGCAGCGCGGAGAACCTCAAGATCACCTACCCGCACGACCTCGTTGTCGCCGAGCAGGTGATCGGCCGCGGTTAGGGATCTCCCTGGTCGGGCTTGGGGGTCCCGTTGGCGGGCAGGATGGTGACCGGCTGGCGCGCTTCCATCGGGATCACGCAGTCCGGATGTGGTTGCAGCAGTTGGATCGGCGCGGCGGCGTCGCCGGGCGGGGGGATGGTGAGCACCGCGCGCAGGGTCCAGTCGGCCGTCGAGTGGTACTGCCACGAGACGAGCGCCGGACGGAAGACGTCCGTGTCGGGAAGGGTGGTGACCCGGAAAGCGGAGGCTCGTTCCTCGCCGCGCAGGACGAGGACGTCGGCGCAGGTGTCCCACTGGAACACCGCGGCACAGACCTCCGGTTCCTCCCGGGGACCGAAGATGTAGACGACCCACCGGCGTCTTCGAAGCTCTTCGAGCAGTTCGTCGATGCTCAGATGGTTCATCGAGCCCCCCAACGGGTTTCGGGAACTCTGCGGAGAGTAACAGGTGTACTAGAGCACCGTCCAGAATGTGTACTAGTACGTAATAATGGGGTGTGAGCAGGATCCTTGGTGCTCGCCCATTGGTGTGCTAGAACGCTTGTGCGCACCGCGCGACCTTGTGAGGAGTCACCTTGCCCGCCGTCGACCGACCCGAACCGCCATACCTCCAGATCGCGGGAAACATCCGCGACGACATCGTTTCGGGCAGGCTCAAGGAAGGTGACGCGGTCCCGTCCGCGCGTGAGATCGCCAGAAACTGGAACGTCGCGATGGCGACCGCGATGAAGGTGCTCTCGACGCTCCGGGCCGAAGGTCTGGTGCGCGCGGTACGCGGGATCGGGACAGTGGTGCAGACCAGATCGCTCCACCGCTCCGCGCACGATCGGACGATCTCGATCGCGCGAACCGGCAAGGTCTATCCACCGGGCCACTACGCGAAAATCCGTGAGGCCGGGCTCGTCCCGGCGCCGGACCGGGTGGCGGGCGCGCTCGGCATCGAAGAGGGTTCTCCCGTGATCCGGCGGCGCCGGACCACGTACACGGGACAGGAACAGCCGGTGTCGACGTCGGTCTCGTGGTTCGAAGGCGCTGTCGCGGCCAAAGCGCCGCTGCTGTTCGAGCCGGTGCGGATCGTCGAAGGCACGGTGAAATACGTCGCGGACCGGACAGGCCGGGTTCTCGCGTCGACGCAGACTCAGCACGCCGCGGGGCTGGCGGGTGCCGAGGACGCGGCGGAACTCGGCGTGGCCGAAGGTTCGGCGATCTTGTTGAGCCGTAACAGGTTTCTCTCCGCGGAGGGCGACGTGCTGGAGTACGGCGAATCAGCGGCGCTGCCGGACCACTGGGTTTTCTACGAATACAACATCGAGGACGGGGCATGAAGCACATTCACGCGGGTAAGGTGCGGGACCTTTACGAAATCGACGGCGACATTCTGCTCGTCGCGTCGGATCGCGTTTCGGTCTACGACGTCTCGCTGCCGACCCCGATTCCGGACAAGGGCGCGCTGCTGAACCAGCTTTCCGCCTGGTGGTTCGAAAAGATGGCCGGCGTCGTGCCGAACCACGTCGTCTCCACGACGGACGTCCCCGCCGAATTCGCGGGCCGTGCCACCCGGTGCAAACCGCTGAAGATGATCCAGGTCGAATGCATCGCGCGCGGTTATCTCACCGGTCTCGGCATGCGCGAATATCAGCGTGACGGCAAGGTTTCGGGCGTCGAACTGCCCGCCGGTCTCATCGAGGCCGACAAACTGCCCGAGCCGATCTTCACGCCCACCACGAAGATCTCCGACACCGGCCACGACGAGTTCATGACCTTCGCCGACGTCGTGAACGACATCGGCAAGGAGACCGCGGACCGCATCCGCGACCTGACGCTCGAGGTCTATACCAAGGGCGCGGAGCACGCCGCGAAGAACGGCATCATCATCGCCGACACCAAGATCGAATTCGGTTTCGACGCCGACGGTGTGCTGACGCTCGGGGACGAGGTCCTCACGTCCGACTCGTCGCGGTTCTGGCCCGCCGACGACTACGAGCCGGGCCGGACGCAGCACGCGTTCGACAAGCAGTTCGTCCGCGACTGGTCCGCGAGCACCGGCTGGGACAAGACGCCGCCCGGCCCCGCCATCCCGGACGAGATCGTCGAGGCGACCCGCAAGCGCTACACCGAGGTCTACGAGAGGATCACCGGGAAGACCTGGGTTCCCGGCGGTGGCCATGCCTGAACAGCAGGTCTACGACCCGTACCGGTTGATCGACGACGTCGAGGGCCTGCTGATCCAGCGGGGTCACCGGCCGGAACGTCTCGACGGCCGGACGGGTGATCGGGTCGCCGGTGCGAGCAGGTTGTTGCGGGGCTTGGGAATAGACCCCCTGCGCGCCCCCGGCGACGCCCTCGATCTCGATGGTCAGATCGCGTACCAGTCACGGGTACACGGCGACTGAAGCAAGCAGTCGACTAATTGCGGGAAGATCGTCCGCAATTAGTCGACTGCTTGCGGTGCGTCAGGGGCTGCGGGTGAGGGTGGGGTCGGTCTCGACGACGCCGTCGAGCGCCTCGTCGATCGCGGTCAGCAGATCCGCGTCCAGCTTCACGCCGGCCGCCTTCCCGTTCTCGTGCACCTGCTCCGGCCGCGAAGCGCCGATGATCGCCGAAGCGACGTTCGGGTTCTGAAGCACCCACGCCACGGCCAGCTGCGCCAGCGACAGGCCCGCCTTGTCCGCGATCGGCTGCAGCCGCTGGACGCGCTCGAGGACGTCGTCGTTGAGGAAGCGGGCGACCATGTTGGCGCCGCCCTTCTCGTCCGTCGCGCGGGAGCCCGCGGGCAGCGGCTGACCGGGCTTGTACTTGCCGGTGAGCACGCCCTGCGCGATCGGCGACCAGACGATCTGGCTGAGGCCCTCGCGCTCGGACGCCGGGACGACCTGTGCCTCGATGACCCGCCACAGCGCGTTGTACTGCGGCTGGTTCGAGATGAGCGGCACCTTCAGTTCCCGCGCGATCGCGGCGCCCTGGGTGATCTGCTCGGCGGTCCACTCCGAGACGCCGACGTAGAGCACCTTGCCCTGGCGGACGAGGTCGGCGAAGGCGAGGAAGGTCTCCTCGAGCGGGACGGTCCGGTCGAAGCGGTGTGCCTGGTACAGGTCGACGTAGTCGGTGCCGAGCCGCTTCAGCGACGCGTTCGCCGACTCGATGACGTGCTTGCGGCCGAGTCCCTGGTCGTTGGGACCCTTCGGGCCGGTCGGCCAGTAGACCTTGGTGAAGATCTCCAGGCTTTCGCGCCGCAGGCCCTTCAGGCCGCGGCCGAGCACCGATTCGGCGGCCGTGTTCGCGTAGGCGTCGGCGGTGTCGAACGTGGTGATGCCGACGTCGAGCGCCGCCTTGATGCAGGCGTGCGCCTGGTCCTCTTCGACCTGGGACCCGTGGGTGAGCCAGTTGCCGTACGCGATCTCACTGACATTGAGGCCGCTGCGGCCCAGTCGTCGAAACTCCATGGGCGCGACTCTACCCCAGGCCGTTAGCCAGGCTAACGACCCGGGTTTCGCCTGCTCAGACCGTGTCGCCGGGCTTGACCCGCGGCTTGGGGACGCGCAGCTTGCGGATCTGGCTCGCGCGGATGAAGGAGTACCAGCCGATCGACGTGCCCTTGATCGTCTCGTTCGGGAACTTCAGCCGGACCATCTTGGAGATCCGGCGGCCGCTGAGGACGCCCTCGACGATCATGCCGAGCAGCATCACGGTGCACAGGAGCGTCGCGTAGCGCTGGACGTCCGGGTACGGCACCAGCAGGGCGACGAACACCAGGATCGCGAGTGGCATGAAGAGACCGAGCAGGTTGCGCCGCGAGTCGACCAGGTCGCGCACGTAGGCCTTGACCGGGCCGCGGTCGCGGGGGAGCAGGTACTTGTCGTCGCCCGCCATCATCTTCTCGCGGCGTTCCTTGGCGGCGTTGCGCTGCTTCGCCTTGTACTCCGGATCGGACTTCGCGGACTTGCGGAGTTCCTTGTTGCGCTTCATCGCCTCCCGCATGGTGGTCGGCGGGGGCGCCACCGGGCCGCGGCGCTTGGCCTCGGCCTCACGCCGCTTGGGCGTGGCCTTGCCCTTTCCGGGCGTGTACGCCTTGGCCTGGACATCGACGGCCTCGTTGTCGAGGGTCTCGGTGTCGGTCGTGGCGGAGTCTGTGGTGCTACGGCGCAGGAACCTCACCTCACCAGGGTAGTTGCAGGCGTCACGGTGTCACGCACCAGGCCGAGCGATATGTCACCATGGAGGGGAACAGATCGGGACTCCGACGTGTTGGACCATGTGCAAGACGAGTACCCGCAGCGAGTTCGACCAGAGGGAGAACCATGACGACCGCTGAGCAGGCAGCCGCAGCTCAGGCCGAAACCGCCGAGGAGACCCACGGCGTCACGTTGACCGACGCCGCCGCCGTCAAGGCGAAGGCCCTGCTCGAGCAAGAGGGCCGTGACGACATGCACCTGCGCATCGCCGTCCAGCCCGGTGGGTGCGCGGGCCTCCGCTACCAGCTGTTCTTCGACGAGCGCACGCTCGACGGCGACCTGTTCCGTGACTTCGACGGGCTTCGCGTCGCCGTCGACCGGATGAGCGCGCCGTACGTGTCGACTGCCGTGATCGACTTCGTCGACTCGATCGAGAAGCAGGGCTTCACGATCGACAACCCCAACGCGACGGGCAGCTGCGCCTGCGGCGACAGCTTCCACTGACGCAAGTCGTGCACGAAGAAGGGCCGCGAACCTCACCCAGGTCGCGGCCCTTCTTCATGCCCGGAACGCCGATCAGACGTAGGCGTCCAGATCGGCGACCTGGGCCAGGCACCGCTCGTCCACGGTCCAGGGCGGAGCGATCTGCCGGGGCAGTGGCAGGTTCTCGGCCTGGAGGGACGACGGGATACCGGCACAGTCGGCGATGAGTTCGCCGATCGATTCCGGCTCGAGGTGATACGCGGAAGTGGTCACGAACGACAAGTTAATGACTGACGTTGCAGTAGGACACCACTACCAACCGGTAGTGTTCATGGCCGTGCCTGAAGCAACCCGTATGGGGCATGACCTGCGGGTAACTTAGCCGTCCTCGTTTCGGCGGGGCCGACCGATCAAGGAGAACCGGTGGCAGACAGCGCCAGGATCGCAGTATCCGGCAGTATCGCAACCGACCACCTCATGCACTTCCCGGGCAGGTTCGCCGAGCAGCTCGTCGCCGAGCAACTGCACCGTGTGTCCCTGAGCTTCCTGGCGGACGACCTCGTCGTCCGGCGTGGCGGTATCGGCGCGAACATCGCCTTCGGCCTCGGTGTGCTGGGCAAGCGCCCGATCCTGGTCGGCGCGGTGGGCTCCGACTTCGCCGACTACCGCTCGTGGCTCGAGCGGCACGGCGTCGACACCGCCGGCGTGCTGGTGTCCGAGGTCGCGCACACCGCCCGCTTCGTCTGCACCACCGACGAGGACCTCTGCCAGATCGCCACCTTCTACGCGGGCGCGATGGCCGAATCCCGCAACATCGAGCTGGAGCCGGTCGCCGCGCACGCCGGTGAACTGTCGCTCGTGCTGATCAGCCCGGACGACCCCGAAGGCATGGTCCGGCACGCCGAGGAGTGCCGCCAGCGCGGCTACACCTTCGCCGTCGACCCCTCGCAGCAGCTCGCGCGGATGGACGGCGCGCAGGTGCGTGCCTTCGTCGAGGGCGCGAAGTACCTGTTCAGCAACGACTACGAATGGGAACTGCTGCTCCAGAAGACCGGCTGGACCGAGGCCGACGTCCTCGACCGCGTCGGCATGCGGATCACCACGCTCGGGGAAAAGGGCGTCGAGATCATCGGCAAGGACGGCCTCGCGCTGCAGATCGGCGCCGTCCCGGAGCGCGGCAAGGTCGACCCGACCGGCGTCGGCGACGGCTTCCGCGCCGGATTCATCGCCGGTATCGACGGCGGCCTGAGCCTGGAGCGCGCGGCGCAGCTGGGCTCGCTGATCGCCGTACTGGTGCTGGAGACCGTGGGCACGCAGGAGTGGGCCTTCGACCGCGCCGACGTCCTGGGCCGCCTCAAGGAGGCCTTCGGCCCGGAGTCCGCCGAGGAGATCGCGGCGATCCTGCCGGCGTGAGCTGAAGGGGACTTTCCCCTCATGTGATGCGACGAAGGGGCCCTTGACCGCGTGGGACGCGGGGAAGGGCCCCTTCAACTTTAAAGGTTCGCTTGGTCCGTGCGGTCTCCAGCACACTGTGCCGGGTGAACACCGACGACCTCGCGGAGAAACTCGCCCGCCTGCACGCGATCGAGGAAGACCTCCCCGAGTCTCTTCTGCATCTGCGCAAGTACGACGAGTTCGTGATCTTCGGCGCCTACACCCACCTGTACCGCAGCCGGCCACAGGACGAAGCCGAGATCGCGGCCGTCGAGGCCGAGCTCGGCGTCGAGATCCAGGGCGACTATCGCGACTTCCTGACCCGGGTCGGTGCCGGTGCCGGGCCCTATCACGGCCTGTTGACCATGGCAGAGCTGCGGGACTGGGCCGAGGACATGAAGCTCGCCGGAGAGTTCCCGTTCACCAGGGCGGACGCCCACCGGGTTCATCAGGAGTTGCAGGACTGGCAGCCCGGCTTCGCTTACGACTGGTTCAAGGGCATCGAGGTGAGGAAGGATCTGCCCGGCTGTATCGCCATCAGCGAGCAAGGCTGCACCGGGTTCACGATGCTGGTCACCACCGGCGAACTGGCGGGGACGCTGTGGGACACGGACGAGTGGGGCTGGATGCCCGCCCGCGCTCCCAGTTCAGGTATCCCTCGCCCGGGCAAGCCGATCGACCTCGGCCCCACACCGACCTTCATACCCTGGTACGACGCCTGGCTCACCGAGTCCCTGCGAAAGCTAACGCCGTGAACCGGTCAAAATCCCGGCGAGTTCGGCAGGCCGGGACACGTGAGGACAGTGTCCCGCGTCGATCTCGATCGCGGTAACGCCGAGCCGCTCCCTGGCGGCAGCGCGCATCCACTCCGGCTTCAGCGTGCGGTCGCGGGCGGGGACGATCACGGTCGACGGGATCTCCGGCGCGGGACCGGCGGGATGTGCCGCGAGGACGGCGGGATTGAACAGCCGCAGGGTGTCCAAGGCCAGGTGTTCGGTCTCGGGGTCGCAGTCGTGGAAGAGGAATTCCGATGCCTTCGCGGAGTCGGCCGTCGGGTCCACGCCGATCCACTCCGGGGCGAACAAGGCGTGAACCTCGTCCCGCAGGCTCTTCCCGCCCGCGAAGTCGGGGATGTAGGCGGCGACCCACACCATCGCCCGCGCGTCGAGCGCCTCGGCGATCGAGGGGAGCAGCACGCCTGCCCCGGAATGGGCCACCACGACCGGCCGCTCGCCGTCGTACTGGTCCCGCGCGTGCTGCGCGTAGCCGTCGACCGGCAGCTCTCGCGAGGTCAGCAGGTCCACCGCGATCGCGCGGTGCCCGGCGGCGGTGAGCAGCTTGGCCACGCGGTCCCAGCCCGCGGGGCTCTGCGTCGTGCCGTGAACGAGGACGAAGTCCATGACCCCATGCTGGCCTCCACCGGGTGAACGGTGAAGGCCGGCATGGCGAGTCGTGACTAGAGCTTCACCGGGTAGACGGGTTCCGGCACCTCGGGCTTGATGCGGTTCTCGATGAAGATCCCGTGCCACAGCATGAACACCAGCAGCGCCCACAGCTGACGGCTCCGGTCGAGCTGACCGGCCTTGTGCTCGTCGAGCAGCGCCAGGACGGCCTTCTTGTCGAGCAGCGCGTCGGTCTGCGAGTCCGCGATGATGCCCTTGGCCCAGTCGTACATCTCGTTGCGCAGCCACAGCCGGATCGGCACCGGGAAGCCGAGCTTGCGACGGTTCAGCACATGCGCCGGGATGATCTTCGCCAGCCCCTGGCGCAGCGCGTACTTCGTGGTGCCGTGCGCGAGCTTCTGGTCGAGCGGGATGCTCGCGGCGACCTTGAACACCTCGGCGTCCAGGAACGGCACGCGCAGTTCCAGCGAGTTCGCCATGGTGACCTTGTCGGCCTTGACCAGGATGTCGCCGCGCAGCCAGGTGAAGAAGTCCACGTGCTGCATCCGCGCGACCGGGTCCCAGCCCTCGGAGATCTTGTACCAAGGCGCGGTGACGTCCTTGAAGCCGACACCCTCCTCGTACGTGCGCAGCACCTTGCGGAGCTGGTCGTCGCGGAAGTTGCGGGCGTTGCCGTAGTAGCGGTCCTCCAGCGGCAGCGCGCCACGCCGCAGCAGGTCCTTGCCGCGGGTGCCCTCCGGGATCTTCGTGGAGACCTTGCCGATGATCTTCCGCATCCCGCCGGGGATCTTCTCGAACGGCGCGAGCGAAATCGGCTCGTTGTAGATCGTGTAGCCGCCGAAGAGCTCGTCGGCGCCTTCGCCGGACAGCACCGCCTTGACGTGCTTGCGGGCTTCGCGGGCGATGAACCACAGCGGTACGAGCGCCGGGTCGGCCACCGGGTCGTCGAGGTACCAGACGATGAGCGGCAGCGCCTCCATCATCTCGTCCGGCGACACCGTGCGGACCACGTGCTTGACCCCGATCGCGGCGGCCGTCTCGGCGGCCACGTCGACCTCGGAGTAGCCCTCGCGTTCGAACCCGGTGGTGAACGCGATCAGGTTCGGGTTGTGCTCCTTGGCCAGCGTCGCGGTCGCGGTGGAGTCGATCCCGCCGGAGAGGAACGCGCCGACCGTGACGTCCGGGTCGGAGATCATGTGCTTGCCGACCGAGTCGCGCATCACGTCGGCGATGCGCTCGTACAGTGCGTCGGCCTCGGCCTGGCCGTTGACCGGCTTCGCGCTGAACTGCGGGTGGAAGTACCGGGTGAACTCCACCTCGCCGCCGGGGACCACCCGGAACGACGTGCCGGACTCGACACGGCGGATCCCGGCGTGCATCGACTCGGGCTCCGGCACGTACTGCAACACCAGGTAGTGCTGCAACGCCGTCCGGTCCAGCTCGTCCTCGACACCGAGGACGCTCGAAAGCTCCAGCAGGCTCTTCTTCTCACTCGAGAAGGCGACCTTGCCGGGGCCGGCGGCGTAGTACAGCGGCTTGATGCCGAACGGGTCGCGCGCGCCGAAGACGACCTTCTCCTGGGAGTCCCAGATCATGAAGGCGAACATGCCGCGCAGCTTCTTCACCGCGTCGTCGCCGAGGTAGTGGTACGCCGCGACGATCGCCTCGCCGTCACCCTCTGTGGCGAATTTCGCACCGTGTTCGGAAGCCAGCTCGTCGCGCAGCTCGCGGTAGTTGTAGATCTCGCCGTTGAAGTTCAGCGTGTAGCGCTCGGGGGCCTCCGGCGGCCCCCAGATCAGCGGCTGGTGCGAGTGGTCGACGTCGATGAAGGCCAGCCGGTTGAAGCCGTAGACCACCTCGGCGTCGGCCCAGGTGTCGTGCTCGTCGGGGCCGCGGTGCCGCTGGCAGCGCATCGCCGCGTCGACGGCCTCACGGGCGCCTGCCGCGTCGGCTTCGGTCGAACAGATCAGTCCAAGCAGGCCGCACACGTCTAGTTCACACACCTCTTGTTGGCCGAGCGGGGGAGAAGGGCCCAGTATGCCCGTGCGTGCGTACACCCGGATGTGGTGGGGGATACGCGTGTTGGGGTTACCCCTTGGTCAGCACGGCGCCGTAACTCGGCTAGGCTCCGCCCTGTCACAAAGATCGGTCGAGGAGGCTCTGGGTGAAAGGGCAAGGCGCAGTGGGAAATCCAGAGCGCAAGCCGGTAAAGCGAGCTGGTCGCGTCGCCGCGCTCGCCGCGCTGGTGTTGCTGACCGCGACGGGCTGTTCCGGGGACGAGATCCTCCGCTTCGGCTGGCCGGTCGGGGTGACCCCGCAGGCGCACGACATGCGCACCCTGTGGACGTGGACGGTCGTCGCCGCCCTGATCGTCGGTGTCATCGTCTGGGCGCTGATCTTCTGGACCGCGATCTTCCACCGCAAGAAGAAGACCGCCGACGGCGCGGAAGAGGAACTGCCCCGTCAGTTCCAGTACAACATCCCGCTGGAGATCTTCACGGTCGTCGTCCCGACGATCATGGTCTGCGTGCTGTTCTTCTTCACCGCGACCACCGAGAACCGCGTGCTCGCCGAGACGGAGAACCCGGACGTCACGGTCGACATCGTCGCGTTCCAGTGGAACTGGGAGTTCAAGTACAAGAGCGACTCCAAGAACCACGACGACCCCGAGATCACCACGGTCGGCAGCTCGACCGAGATCCCGCTGCTCGTCCTGCCGACGAAGAAGACGATTCAGTACAACCTGCGGTCGGCGGACGTCATCCACTCGTTCTGGGTGCCGGAGTTCCACTTCAAGCGGGACGTCATGCCGGACCCGGAGAAGAACAACCAGGACTTCACCTTCCAGAACTCGATCGACAAGGAAGGTTCGTTCGTCGGCCGCTGCGCCGAACTGTGCGGCACCTACCACTCGGGGATGAACTTCGAGGTCAGGGCGCTGTCGGCGGACAAGTACGCGCAGTACATCCAGCTCCGCGGCACGGTGAACCCGAAGAGCGGCAAGCCGAACACCGCCTCCGAGGCGCTGACGGCGATGAACTGTGGCGAACTGTGCTCGCCCTACGCCGTCACCACCACCCCGTTCAACACCGACCGCACCGCGCGGGTCGCGTCCAACTGACCCGGCTGTTCGAGCCCGAAACAGGAGTGAGGCAACGTCCATGAAGGTCGAAGGACGGATTTTCTTCCTCGTCGCGGTCTTCTCCGTCGTCGTGGCGGGTATCTACGCGTACATGACCGGAACGATGACCCGGGACGGCGTCGAGCCGGTCGGTGTGGTGGCCCTGATCCTCACCGGTGGCCTGGCCTTCCTGGCCGGGAGCTACCTGCAGTTCGTGGCGCGGCGCATCGAGCCGCGGCCGGAGGACCGGGAAGACGCCGAGATCAGCGACGGTGCCGGTGAGCTGGGCTTCTTCAGCCCCGGCAGCTACTGGCCGATCGGTCTCGCGGCGGCCGCCGCGCTGACCGGTGTCGCGCTCGCGTTCTTCCACGTCTGGCTGCTGATCATCGCGCTGGGCCTGGTGATCGTCGCGATCGGCGGGCTGGTGTTCGAGTACCACACCGGTCCGAATCACGACTGAGTCTTCACTGCTTCGCGAAAGCGGCGCCCTGGTCTTCGGACCGAGGCGCCGTTTTCGCATCTAGAGGACTAAACGCGGGCGGGTTGGGGCTGCTGGGGTGCCCGGGCCCTCTTCGGTGCCAGGGCGGCCGCCAGGACGGCCAGCATCCCCACGCCTTCCGGCCACGTCGGCCGGTGCCCGTAGGCGAGGACGTCCACCACCACGGCGACCACGGGATACACGTAGGACAGCAAGGCCACCGTCGTGGTCGGCAGCTTGCCGATGCTCGCGTACATCAGGACGTACATCAGCGCGGTGTGCACGGTCCCCAACAGGACCAGCCACAGCAGCCCGGAGGTATCCGTCGGCAGCGGCGTGACCAGCAGCGCGGGCGCGAGCACGATCGTGCCGGTCACCAGCTGGACGGCCGCCAGGACGTGCGGCCGCAGGTGCTTGAGCTGTTTCGCGACGAACGAGGCGCCGGCGTAGAGCGCGGCCGCGCCGAGGGCGAGCGCGATTCCTGACAGCTGCACGGGCTTGCCGTCGGCGCCGTGCGCGGACAGCGAGATGAGCGTCACGCCGCCGAACGCGATCAGCGCCCGGACCAGCTGGCTCTTCGCCATTTTCTCGCCGAGGAACGCCGCGGCGAGACCGACCAGCATCAGCGGTTGCGTGTGGTAGACGACGGTGCTGACGGAGATCGACGACAGCGCGTACGAAGCGAACAGCAGCACCCAGTTCCCGACCAGGAACAGCCCGCCGAGAATGGCGAGCAGCAGTTCGCGCCGGGTGAGTGTCCACGGGCGGAGCCAGCCTCGGGCGGCGCTCCACACCAGGAGCAGCAGGCCGCCGACCAGGCTCCTCGCGAACGCCACGGCGGGCGCGTCGGCGCCGCTTTCGAGGACGACGGCACCGATCGTGCCGGAGAGGGCCATCGCGGCCGTCCACTGGAGCAGGGGGTTGTTCTTGGTCATGGCGACCACTCTCGCCCTCGTACGCACTCCCAACCAGTGTCAGAGATGACATCGACCGCAAAACTTGTGACACACTGCCTCGATGGACGTGAAGAAGGTCGCGGTGGTGCTGGCCGACCAGGTGTCGCCGTTCGAACTCGGCGTCGCGTGCGAGGTCTTCGGTACCGATCGCAGCGCGGACGGCATCGAGGGCTGGGACTTCGCGGTCTGCTCGCCCGGCGGCGAGAACGTCCTGAGCTGGTCCGGATTCGGACTGAACGGGCTGGAGAGCCTGGACTTCGCGGCGTCCGCCGATCTGCTGATCGTCCCGACCTGCGCGCCGCGCAGCGCGAGCCCGCCGGAGCCGGTCCTCGAGGTCCTGCGCGAGGCGGCGAGCCGGGGTGCCTGGATCGCGGGCTTCTGCGCGGGAGTCTTCTCGCTCGGCTACGCGGGGCTTCTCGACGGGCGGAACTGCACCGTGCACTGGGTCTACGAGCAGGAGTTCCGGACGCGCTTCCCGACGGCGAAGGTCGACCCGAAGGCGTTGTACGTCGACGACGGCGGCGTTCTCACCAGCGCGGGGACCGTCGCCGCCGTCGACCTGTGCCTGCATCTGGTGCGCGAACTGCGCGGTGTCGCCGCGGCCACCGCGCTGGCCAGGCGGATGGTCGCGGCGCCGCACCGGGTCGGCGGGCAGGCGCAGTTCGTGCAGGCGCCGGTGCCCGAGACCGCCGCGCCGGACGACACCGTGCTCGCCGAGGCGCTCGAATGGATCGAGCGGCGGCTGGATCAGCCGTTCACCGTCGCGGAACTCGCCCGCCGCAGCGGTTTGGGGGAGCGGACCTTCCTCCGCCGGTTCTCGGCGGCCACCGGGACGACCCCGCACCGCTGGCTCACCGAACGCCGTCTCGATCGCGCGCAGTCGTTGCTCGAAGAAGGCCGTCTGTCCATTGAGGACATCGCGGTCGCCTGCGGATACGCCTCCGCCGCGGCGCTGCGGCACCAGTTCGGCAAGCTCCGCGGCACCAGTCCGAGCGCCTACCGCCGGACTTTTTCCGTCGGCTAGAAGGAGATTTCCTGCCCGACGGTGACCGTGACGTGGTCCGGCACCTCGTCGTGCCTGTCGCCGACCGACAGCGTCCCGGTCGGTTCGAACAGCAACAGTGAGGCACCGTCCACAGAGGACGGCTTGTGATACGTGCCGCGCGGCACGACGAACACCGAACCGCGGGGCAGGGTCACGACGCGTTCGCCGTCCTCCTCGCGCAACGCGATGTCCAGCGTCCCGTCGAGGACGAGGAAGAACTCGTCGGTGTTCTCGTGGACGTGCCAGACGTGCTCGCCCGCGACCTTGGCGAGGCGGACGTCGTAGTCGTTGACGTGGGCGACGATCCGCGGGCTCCAGATCTCGTCGAATCCGGCCAGCGCGGTTCCCAGATCGATCGGCTGCTTGCTCATGAACCGATCCTGGCCGCTGGACCACCCGGGCAGTGAGTGCTAGGAATCGCATATGTCGCATGATTTCTCGCACGAGGTCGCAGTCCTGGTCGACGAGGGGTCCAATCCCTTCGAACTGGGCGTCGCGACCGAGCTCTTCGGCCTGCGGCGGCCGGAACTGGATCGGCCCTGGTACGGCCTCACGCTGTGCGCCGCCGAGCCGTCCGTGCGCATGCACCTGGGGATGTTCACCCTCAGTGGGGTCGCTGGGCTCGACGCCGTGGAGTCCGCCGACACGGTGATCGTGCCCAACCGGCCCGATCCGGAGAGCCCGGCGCGGGAAGCGGTGCTGACCGCCATCCGCGACGCGGCCGCGCGGGGTGCCCGGCTGGTGAGCTTCTGCACCGGCGCCTTCACCCTCGCGCAGGCGGGTGTCCTGGACGGACGGCGCGCGACGACGCACTGGCGATGGGCCGGGCAGTTCCGGGCGCGGTTCCCCGAAGTGCGGTTGGAGCCGGACGTCCTGTTCGTCGACGACGGCGACGTCCTGACCGCGGCGGGCAGCGCGGCCGCGCTCGATCTGGGCCTGCACCTGATCAGCCGCGACCACGGCGCCGAGGTCGCCAACGCGGTGAGCAGGCGGCTGGTGTTCGCCGGGCACCGGGACGGCGGTCAGCGGCAGTTCGTCGAACGCCCGGTGCCGCCGGTGGCGGACACCTCGCTGGCGCCGGTGCTCGAATGGGCGCGGGAACGGCTGGACCGGCCGCTCACCGTCGCCGACCTCGCCACGCGGGCGGCGGCCAGCCAGGCGACGCTGCACCGGCGGTTCCGGGCCGAACTGGGGACGACGCCGCTGGCGTGGCTCACGACGGAACGGATCGCGCTGGCGTGCCGGTTGATCGAACGCGGGGAGCAGCGGCTGGACCGGGTGGCGCGGGCTTCGGGTTTCGGCACCGCGGCGAACCTGCGGACCCAGCTCCGGCGGGCCACGGGACTGACTCCCTCGGCTTACCGGGCGCGGTTCAGCACCGCTTCTTAGCGCGGCCGTCCGCTCCGCTCGCTGGGACGGTCGCTCCGCTCCCCAACGCTATGAAAGGCCCGTTACTTGCAAAATTTGCAAGTAACGGGCCTTTCATAGCGCGCTTGAGGGGGCTACGCGAAGGCGATCCACCGGTTCAGCAGGTCGGCGGCCGCACCCGAGTCGATGGCCGAGGCCGCCCGCGCCAGGCCCGCGGCGAGGTCGTCTTCCAGCGAGCCCGAGAACCCGGTGAAGGCCGCCAGTGCGGCCGCCGCGTTGAGCAGGACCGCGTCCCGCACCGGCCCGGGCTTCCCGGCCATCACCTGACGGAACACCTCGGCGTTGTGCGCCGCGTCGCCGCCGCGCAGGTCCTCCGCGGTCGCTCGCGCGATGCCCAGTGACGAAGGGTCGAAGGTCCGCTCGGTGATCTCGCCGCCGGTGACCACCCACACCGAACTGGTGGTCGTGGTGGTGATCTCGTCGAGCCCGTCGTCGCCGCGGACGAGCAGCACGGTCATCCCGCGCCGCGCGAACACCTCGGCCAGCACGCGGGTCTTGTCCTCGTAGGCGCAGCCGATCAGCGAACTGCGCGGCTGCGCGGGGTTGGTCAGCGGGCCCAGCAGGTTGAACGTCGTGGGCACGCCGAGTTCGCCGCGTGTCGGGCCGGCGTGGCGCAGGGCGGGGTGGAACTTCGGCGCGAAGCAGAAGCCGATCCCCAGTTCGTTCACGCTGCGCTGCACCGTCTCGGGCGGCAGGTCGATGGTGACGCCCAGTTCCTCCAGCACGTCGGCGGCGCCGGACTTCGACGAGGCGCTCCGGTTGCCGTGCTTGGCCACCGGGGCGCCGGCCGCGGCCGTCACCACCGTGGCCATGGTGGAGATGTTGACCGAGTTGGACCGGTCGCCACCGGTGCCGACGATGTCCACCGACGGCCTGTCGATGGTCACCCGTTTGGCGTGCGCCAGCATGGCGTCGGCCATGCCGGAGATCTCCGCCGGTGTCTCGCCCTTCGCGCGCAGCGCGACGGCGAATCCGGCGATCTGGGAGGGCGTCGCCGCCCCGCTCATGATCTGGTCCATCGCCCACGCGGTGTCCTCAGCGGACAGGTCCGCGCGCGCGATGAGCTGGTTGAGCAGGGACGGCCAGGTCTTAGTGGTCACCATCGGAAGTCCTCCGGGGGTCTCGACGGCCCAGCTTCCCGCTGGACGCACGGGCCGCGAGATCCGAGTACAACGCCGGTACGAGGACCTCGCGGCCGCACGCCCAGCGGAAACCTGGATCCGCCGAATACCCCCGAATGCCTTCCGATGGCAACCACTTGGCGGCCGCGCTCATCGGCTCAGCCGTGCACGACTGGCACCCGGCGGGCGCGCAGTACGTCGGCGACCGTTTCCGCGGCGGTCAGCGGGTCGAGCGGGTGGACCAGCACCGCGTCGGCCTGCGACCAGGTCGCCAGCCATCGGTCGTCCTTGCGCCGCACCGAAACGATGATCGGCGGGCAGTCTGTGTTCTCACCAGCCCGGCCCGCCCCCACCCCGATCTCGTTCTTGAGCTGACGGGTCAGCCCGATGCCGCCGGTCGGCTGTGCCTCGCCGTCGAGGATGGCCAGGTCCACGTTGCCCGCGTCCATCTCGACGAGGACCTCGGAGATGCCGGACGCCTCGGTGTAGTCCACCCGGCCGAGGTCGGCGGCGGGCCTGCGGCCGACGGCGTTGATGATCGCCTCGCGCACCTCCGCCTTGTGGCTGAACACCAGGATCCGCATCGCCTGCTCGCCCATGAGCGCGCCTCCGCCTCGTCTAGTCATGTCGACCCCGCGATGTTATCCGTCATGACCGACATCACGTGACGCACCCGACGGCTGGAGCGCGTCCCAGCCCAGCGAGTCCCCGCCGAGCCGCTGCGCGAGGCCCGCCATCCGCGACCGTTCCTGCGCGCAGTGCAGCGCGTCGAGGGTCTGGACGCGCACCGCGTGCGTCAGCGTGAAGCCGCCGTCCGGCCCCTGTTCTCGCAGCTCCCAGCCGTCCTGGGCGAGGATCGAGGTCGCCTCCGCCACCTTTTCGGGCGGAAGTTTCAAGTGGTGGCGCAGGATCGCGGGTGCTTCGGCGACCCAAGCGGGTGATCTCGCCAGCACCGAAGAGTCCGCCTCGGCCGGATCGAAGGCCTCCGCGACGATCTCCACGCCGGGCGTGTCGACCGTCAGACCTGGGAGGTTCGGCTTCTTGACCAGGTCACGAAGCCGATCTAGTAAACCCATGAGTAGCCCGGTTCCCTCTTTCGTTCAGATGTGACCCGACACGCACGCGACTTGCCGTGGACCCACCCGGCGGGCCCCGTGCGTGAGAGGACATAATGCGACGCGTGACAACGGCAGCTCCCACCATCAGCCAGCGGGTCCACTCGCTGAACCGGCCGAACATGGTCAGTGTCGGCACCATCGTGTGGCTGTCCAGCGAACTGATGTTCTTCGCCGGACTGTTCGCCATGTTCTTCACCGTGAAGGCGCAGAACGCGACCGGCCAGTGGCCGCCGCCGCTGCACGGTGAGCCCTTCGAGTTGAACATCGCGCTGGCGATCCCGTTCACGGTGATCCTCGTGGCGTCTTCGTTCACTTGCCAGTTCGGCGTGTTCGCCGCCGAAAAGGGTGACGTCTTCGGCCTCCGCCGCTGGTACATCATCACGTTGATCATGGGCGCGATCTTCGTCGGCGGCCAGGGTTACGAGTACCTCCACCTGATCGAAGAGGGGATGACGATCCCGTCCGGCCCGTTCGGCACGGTCTTCTTCCTCGCGACCGGGTTCCACGGCCTGCACGTCATCGGCGGGCTCATCGCGTTCGTGTACCTGCTCATCCGCACCAAGCTGAGCAAGTTCACCCCGGCCCAGGCCACCTCGGCGATCGTCGTGTCGTACTACTGGCACTTCGTCGACATCGTGTGGGTGGGCCTGTTCGCGGTGATCTACATCCTTCCGTGATCGAAGCCGCCACCACGACCTATCGGCCTGAACTGACAGCAAGGGTTGCCGCAAGATGACCTCCAGCAAGGACAAGACGGAGCGCCGCTTCCGCAAGCGCTCGAAGGCGCGCAAGCGGTTCGCCGGCGCGCTGGCGCTCGGGATCGCGCTGCTGAGCGTGGGCGGCCTGTACGCCGTTTTCGCTCCGGAGCCGCAGACCGCGCAGGCGCAGGGCGAGTCCGCCCTCCTGCGCGAGGGCGAGAAGCTCTACAACAACACGTGTATCGAATGTCACGGGCCGAAGCTCGAAGGCGTCCCCGACCGCGGCCCGAGCCTCATCGGCATCGGCGACGCGGCCGTGTACTTCCAGACCTCGACCGGCCGCATGCCGGCGGTGCGCCAGGAGGCGCAGGCGATCCGCAAGCCGCCGAAGCTGTCCGAGGCCGAGATCAACGCGCTGGGCGCCTACATCCAGGCCAACGGCGGCGGCGCGCAGCGTCCCACCGAGAAGGGTGACGCGCTGCGCGGCGAGGACGTCGCGCGCGGCAGCGAACTCTTCCGCCTCAACTGCGCCTCCTGCCACGGCTTCACCGGCCGCGGCGGCGCGCTCTCGTCGGGCAAGTTCGCCCCGAACCTGGACCCGGCCACGGAAGAGCAGATCTACACCGCGATGCTCACCGGGCCGCAGAACATGCCCAAGTTCTCCGACCGGCAGCTGTCGCCGGAGGAGAAGAAGGACATCATCGCGTTCGTGAAGTCCGTGAGTAACGGGAACAACTCACCCGGCGGTAGCTCGCTCGGCGGTATTGGCCCGGCCTCGGAGGGCGCGATCGCGTGGATCGTCGGGATCGCCGCGCTGATCGGCGTGACGTTGTGGATTGGATCGAAGGCATGAGCGCCGAAGGGCCGAAGCCGCCGACAGAGGCGGAGTTGGCGGACATGGATCGCGACCAGCTGGTGAAGCTGGGTACCGCGCTCGACGGTGTCGAGATCGTCGAGTACCCGACTCCGTGGCCGGTCGAGGGGACGCGGGCGGAGAAGCGCGCCGAGCGCGCTGTCGCGCTGTGGTTCGTGCTGGCCGCGATCGCCGGTCTCGCGTTCGTGGTCCTCATCGCGTGGCCGCACTGGTTCGAGTACAAGGAGCCGGGCACGACCGGCTACACCAAGTACACGCTGTACACGCCGCTGCTCGGGGTCACGCTCGGCCTCGCCGTGCTCAGCATCGGCATCGGCGCGGTCCTCTACACCAAGAAGTTCATCCCGGCCGAGGTCGCGGTGCAGGAGCGCGGGGACGGCGGGTCGAAAGAGGTCGACAAGGCCACCATCCTCGCCCAGCTGGCCCACTCGGGCAGCCACAGCACCATCGCGCGCCGGTCGCTGATCAAGCGGTCCGCGGGCGCCGGTGCCGGTGTGCTCGGTCTCGCCGTGGCCGCCCTGCCGGTGGCGTCCTTCATCAAGGACCCCTGGAAGGACACCGAAGGCCGCGACTCGCTGTGGCACTCGGGCTGGAAGAAGAACTTCCCGGACGAGGTCGTCTACCTGCGCCGCAACACCGGCCGTCCGCACGAGGTGTCCCTGGTCAGGGTCGAGGACCTCGACGCGGGCGCCATGGAGACGGTGTTCCCGTTCCGCGAGTCGGAGCGGGAGGACGAGCACGCGCTGTCCGCCGCCTTCAAGCGGGTCGACAACCCCGTCATGCTGATCCGCCTCCGCCCGACCGATGCCGCCAAGGTCATCAAGCGTCAGGGCCAGGAGGACTACAACTTCGGCGACTACTACGCGTACACGAAGATCTGCAGCCACGTCGGCTGCCCGACCTCCCTGTACGAGCAGCGGACCAACCGCATCCTCTGCCCCTGTCACCAGTCGCAGTTCGACGCGCTCCACTACGCCAAGCCGATTTTCGGTCCGGCGACGCGGCCGTTGGCCCAGCTTCCGATTACAGTGGACAAAGAGGGCTTCCTGATCGCGCGCGGAGACTTCAACGAGGCCGTCGGACCGGCCTTTTGGGAGCGTAAGTCATGAGTTCACTCACCACCCCGACGAAGGGGACGAACCCGGTCGAGAAGGCCGCGGGTGCGGGTGCCAAGTGGGCCGACGACCGGTATCACCTGGCCAAGGGCATGCGGCACCAGATCAACAAGGTGTTCCCGACCCACTGGTCGTTCCTGCTGGGCGAGATCGCGCTCTACAGCTTCATCATCCTGCTGCTGTCGGGTGTGTACCTCACGCTGTTCTTCGACCCCTCCATGGAGGAGGTCGTCTACAACGGCAGCTACACAGGTCTTCAGGGCGTCGAGATGTCGCGGGCCTTCGCGACCACGCTCGACATCTCGTTCGACGTCCGCGGCGGTCTGTTCGTCCGCCAGCTGCACCACTGGGCCGCGCTGATCTTCGTCGCGTCGATGATGGTGCACATGTTCCGGATCTTCTTCACCGGAGCGTTCCGCCGTCCGCGTGAGGCGAACTGGGTCATCGGCGCGCTGCTGCTGGTCCTGGGCATGTTCGAGGGCTTCTTCGGCTACTCGCTCCCGGACGACCTGCTCTCCGGTACCGGTATCCGCGCGACCCTGTCGGGCATCGTGCTCTCGGTGCCGGTCATGGGCACCTGGATCCACTGGGCGCTGTTCGGCGGGGAGTTCCCCGGCAACGAGATCATCCCGCGCCTCTACACGATCCACATCCTGCTGCTGCCGGGCATCATGCTCGCCCTCGTGGGCGCGCACCTCGCGCTGGTCTGGTACCAGAAGCACACGCAGTTCCCCGGCGTGCGCCGCAAGGAGACCAACGTCGTCGGCGTCCGCATCATGCCGGTCTTCGCGCTCAAGGGCGGTGCGTTCTTCGCACTGGTCACCGGCATCATCGCGCTGATGTCGGGCCTCTTCCAGATCAACCCGATCTGGAACATCGGCCCGTACAACGCGGCGCAGGTCTCGGCGGGCTCGCAGCCTGACTGGTACATGGCCTGGGCCGACGGCATGCTGCGGATCTGGCCGGCGTGGGAGCTCTACCTGGGGAACTACACGGTCCCCGCGGTGTTCTTCCCCGGCGCGGTCGGGATGCCACTGCTGATCGGGTTGCTGGTGATGTATCCCTGGATCGAGCGAAAGCTGTCCAAGGACACCGCGCACCACAACCTGCTGCAGCGTCCGCGCGACGTCCCGGTCCGGACCTCGCTCGGCATCATGGCCCTGACGTTCTTCGCGGTCATCATGCTGTCGGGCTTCAACGACATCATCGCGTTCGCCTTCGACATCTCGCTGAACGCGACGACGTGGGCGGGCCGGATCGGTGTGCTGCTCGCACCGCCGATCGCGTACTACCTCACCTACCGGATCTGCCTGGGTCTCCAGCGGGCCGACCGCGAGGTGCTGGAGCACGGTGTCGAAACCGGCATCATCAAGCGCCTGCCGCACGGTGAGTTCATCGAAATCCACCAGCCGCTCGGCCCGGTGGACGACCACGGCCACCCGCTGCCGCTCGAGTACCAGGGCGCGTCGGTGCCGAAGAAGATGAACAAGCTCGGCTCGGCCGGACACCCCGTCGCGGGTTCGACCTGGTCTCCGGACCCGGTCGAGGAGACGATCGCGCTGGAGCGCGCCCGGTCCAACGGGCACGGCAACGGCAACGGCAAGGTCGACGACATCGGCGGCGAGCCCTCGCAGGAGCGCAAGGAGATCACCTCCGGGCACTAGCGGACCGCCGCTGAAGGGGACTTTCCCCTCGTTACACGCGACCAAGGGCGCTTTCCCCGCATCGCATGCGGGGAAAGCGCCCTTCGTCTTGCGTGAAGCTATAGGGCCGTAAGGGCTTCGCTCGCTCACGCGCCGACGCCGGTGTCCCGAAAGCCACTTTCGGGACACCTGATGTCCCGAAAGTGGCTATCGCGACACCCGGGCAGCGGCCCGGACCATGCTGAGGTGGCGAAGGGGCCCTTGCCAACCCTGCCGACGTGAGCGCTGGGACTGTGTCGTCCTGGTCTGACCGCGATGTCCGTGAAGGCCTCCTTGAGGGACCCAGGGTCCCTCAAGGAGGCCTTCACGGACCAGTCACACGAGCGTCAGCCGACGACCCGCAGCTCCAGCGGCCGCATGTCGTCCTCGCTCGGTACCACGGTGAGGCCCGCGGCGGAGAGGACCGCGGTGAGCGCCGCCCTCACCGCCGCGTGTGCGGAGTTCAGCTGCCGCACCCTCGGATGCTCGATCTCCCCGGCCGTCAGATGCCGGTAGACCTCCTCCTGCCAGGCGACGTTCATCAGCCAGTTCACGTAGACGCCGCCGGCTTCGCCGAAGAGGTCCACGTCGATCGCCGCGCCGCCCTCGTCGCTGAGGCCGGAGAGGTCCGGTTCGGCGATCACCCGGAAACCCGCCTCCCGCAGGACGGCCGCGGTCCGGCCGCCCAGTGCGAGCAGCCGTTCCTGGTCGGCGGGGGAGACCCGTCGCGGCGACGTCATCCGGCACCCACGAGCACGCGTTCCTCCTTGGTCTCGGCGATCAGCGCGCCGGGGAAGTGGATACCGCGTTTCCGGTAGGCGGTCCGCATGTAGCCCTGCAGGATAGTCTTGTACCCCGAATTGAGCAGTTTGTCCTTGGTCCAGTTCACGGAGAACGAGACGACCAGATCGTCCCCCATTTCGGGCACCCAATCCCGGTCGCAGTCGGGGCACGGCTTTCGTTCGGAGTACAGGGCCTTGATGTCCTTCGGGTTCTTTCCCTTGGCCCGTACCTTCTCGACGATGTCCTTCTCGGAGTGCCGGTCATCGCCGTCGCTGTAACCGATCACGTAGTTCGGATACTTGCCGTCGGGGTTGGTCCAGCCTTCCAGATAGGCGACCGCGATGTTGTGCCCGATCCCGAAGCCGGACCCGATCCGCGCGTCCATCGCGATGGAAGACATCCCGCCGCTGTCGTAGTCGACGATCCCGCAGGAGAAGTCCGGGAGACCCGCTGTCTTGGCGGCGGCCACCGGGACTTCGGAGAGCCGCTTGCACCATTTGCGGATGGTCTTGAAGATCGGCGTGACCTTCTCCACGACCTTGCTGAAGAGCGCGGATTTGCTCACGAACTTCTTGATGTTGTCGATGATCTTCACGACCGCCGAAGCCACCTTCGGCAACTTCAGGAACACCGCGACCACCGACGCGACGTTGAGCACGGTCCAGATGCAGGCTTCGATGTTGCCCTCGCCGAAGCACCTTTCCGCGTCGCGCCAGCCGATGACCTCCAGCAGCACTTCGGCGCCGATCTCGACGAGGAATTCGACGACCCCGCCGCCGCTCTGGGCCTTGTCCCTCGCCTGCCGGTATTCGTCCAGGAGCATGCGCCCGAAATCGGACGTCGAAAGCATCGCGACTTCTTCCGGCGTCAGGTCCGGGAGCTGCCCGGACGCCTCGGCCGCCTTGCGCCGTACTTCCTCCTCTTCCTGGCGTTGCCGTTCTTCGGCGCGGTCCGCGGCCTGCTGGGCCTCGGTCGCGCTTTGCCTCGCCCGCTCGGCCGCGGCGGCGGCGTTGCGGGCGTGCTCCTCCGCCCGGTCGGCGGCGTCCCTGGCCTCGGCCGCCGACCTTTCGGCGTTCGTCGCCGCTTCCCTGGCCAGCCGCGCGTCGCTCTCGGCCCGGCTCGCGGAGTCACGGGCGGCCTGCGCCTCCCGCTCGGCCGCGGCCGCGCTCCGGCCCGCGATGGCCGCGTCGGCGTTCGCCTCGTTGGCGGCGGCCCTGGCGGTCTGCGCGTCGGCCCTGGCGGCCGCGTCGGACGCGTTCGCCCGTTCGCCCGCCGCTCGGGCGAGTGCCCCTTCGGCCGCCGCGCGTGCCGCCGCTTCCTGAGCCTCCGCGGCGGAATTCGCGGCTGCCGCGGCCGACGACGCCGCCCGTGCCGCGGCTTCGAAGGCGGGTTTCACCGCGTCCGCCGCCCGCCTGGCCGCGTCCGCGGCGCGTTCGGCGGCCGACTGGGCCTCGGTGGCCCGTTCCCGCGCGGCCCTCGCCTGCTCGTCGCCGACCGCCCTGGCCTGGCTCGCGACCAGGATGACGAAGTCCGCGTCGATGTCCGTGCCCGCGTACGGCGCGACGACCCGGATCGCGGTGTTCGCCGGATCGGTGATGGCCGCCGACGAAGAGCTCGCCGCCGTGGACGCCCGGAGCGCGACGGACGCCTGCGTGGCCGCCGAAACCGACTCGTTGAAGGCCGCGTCGGCCTCGGCACGCGTCCGTTCCGCCGCCATCAGCGACCGCATCGCCTCCTGGGACGCCTGCTCGGCCAGCTGGACGGCCGCCCGCGCGGCCTCGCCCGCCTTGGTCTCCTCCAGGGTCGCTTCGCTGGCTTTGACGTTGGCCACGGTCGCGTGCTGGTGCGTTTCCGCGGCCGACGACTCGGCCCGGCCCGCTGCCCTGTCCGAAGCCGCGGCGGCTGCCTTGGCCTCCTGCGCGGCCGCGCGTGCCCGGGCCGCGGCCCGGGTCGACTCGGTCGCCGCTTCCCTGGCGACCACGGCCGCCCCGGTCGCCCGGTTGGCCGCGTCCCGTGCCGCGGAAGCCGCCGTGGTGGCCTGTCCTGCCTCGGCCCGGGCCGAGTCGGCCGCCCGGCGCGCGTCGCCCTCGGCCGTCGTCCCGCGTGCCGCCGCCTCGGCCGCCGTGAGCGCGTCCGCCTTGGCCTGGGCCGACTGCTTGCGCTGCTCGGCCGCGAAGGCGTTGTCACGGGCCGTCCGCGCGTTGCCTTCCTCGGTGACCGCCCGCTGTTCGGCGTCGCTCGCGAGCCGCTCCTGGTGCTGCGCCCGCTGGTTGGCGTCCTCGGCGATCCCGGCCTGACGCTGGGCCTCGCCGCGCTGCCGTCGCGCTTCCGCCGCCGCCTGGTCGGCACGCTGCCGCGCGTTGGCCGCGTTGACGCGTTCCGCCTCGGCGACCTGCCGGGCGCTCTTCGCCCGGTCCCGCTGGCGTTGCGCCTCTTCCCGGTGCCCGCGGGTCCGGTCCGCGGCCGCCCTGGCCGCCTCGGCCGCGGTTTCCGCCTGTTCGCGAGCGGATTTGGCGCGGACGGCGGCGTCCTTGGCCGCCGCGGCCTGTGCGGCCGCGGCATCGGCGACCGCCTTGGCGGCCTGCGCGTGCTGTTCGGCGTGCAGGCCCCACTGACGTGCCTGTTCCGCGTGCCGCTCCGCCCGTTCCTGGGCGTTGCGGGCCTGATCGGCCGCCTCGGTGGCGTCGATCGCGTGCTGCGCGGTCTCCGCAGCGTGCACGGCGCCCTGGGCGGCCGCGGCCATTCCCCGGGCCATGTCGCCCCACTGCGTGCCATAGGGCAGCCCGGCGGCGATGAGTTCGGCGGCCTGGACACCCGCTCGTTCGGCGGCACCGACGGCGTCGGTCGACGCGGTGCGGGCGTTGGCCACCTGACGCGCGGCTTCGGCCTTGACGAGGGTGAACGAGTCCGCCGGGTGATTCCCCGCCGCGTCGTTGGCGTCGAGGATCTGCTTGGCCTTACGGGCTTCGTTGCCCGCCTGCACCATCGCGTTGGCCACCCGCTGCAGCGCCCGCAGCGCGTCGCCGTGCGCCACCACGAGCTGTCCGCGCGCGGTCATCGCCCTGGCGGACCGCCGGGCGAGATCGCTCAGCTGGTCGGCCGCGCGTTCGGCGGCTTCCTGGTCGCGGATCTGCTTGTCGCGGTCTTCGGCGTCGCGCCGTGCGGCGGCCAGGTAGCCGGTGTTGAGGAATTCGGCGATAGCGGCGTCACCGGCGTCGAGCGCGGCCTGCGCCGCGGTCTTCACGTGGTGGCCGGCGACGCCGAGCAGGGTGGTGACCCGCGCGCGCAGCTGGTCGGCCCTTGCCTGGCTCCCGGCGGCGATCTGCGTGTCCCGTTCCTGCGCGATCTCCCTGCCGTAGGCCAGGAACTGCTCGCGATCGGTGTCGGTGCCCGCCAGCACCCGCTGGACCTCGGCCTTGAAGATCGGGCCGCCGGTGCCCGCCAACGCCTGGATCGTGGCCCGGTTCCGCCTCGCCGTCTCGGCCACGCGTGCCGTCGCGCGGGCTTTGGCCGCGTCGAGACCTTGTTCGAGGAATTCCTCCAGCGCGGCGGCGGTTCCGGCGGCCAGCGCGGCCGCGGCGGCTTCGCGGACTTCCGGCTCTTCGGCCAGTTCCGCGTAGTCGGTGACGATCTGGCGGACGAACGGTTCGCCGACGAGGGAGGGGACACCCGCCTGTCCGTCCCAGTTGCGGTACGGGTCTTCCGGCATCGGCCGTGCGGGCGACGTCGGTGGCGGGGTGACGGGTGGTGGATCGTCGGCCGACGCGGAACCGGGCTGGATCAGCCCGGCGAAAACGGTCAGGACCAAAAAGAGGACGAGCGCTCTCAGCGCGTGTTCGGGTTTTGACATCTGAACCCCCAGAAGTCTTCGTTTCCTGGAAAAGGAAAGGGGGCCTCGCCGGTTTCCCGGCGAGGCCACCGGTGTCACCTGGCGTACGCCCACGCGCCCTTCTGGGCGGTGTGATCGATGTTGCCGAACTGGAACATGCTCCGGCGCTTCCCGGGTTCACCCGGGACGTCCATCTCGTCGGAGATGGGATAGCCGAGCCAGCTTCGTTCCCAGCCCATCTTTTCCCAGAGTTCGCGGATGGCACCGAAGATCAGCCGCGAATCCGTGCTGGGACTCCAATAGATGGACCGGCCGCTTTCGAGATGGGTCGCCCGGCCGACCCCGTCCGGGAGGAAGAGGTTGTCGACGACGGGCAGGTTGGCGGGGACCTTGTGCCCGCCCATGGACCAGTACTTGGTCAGGATCGGGAACAGGATGTTCTTCGGCCCCAGCGAAGGGTTCCAGAAGGCCGCGCCGTTCTGGAACTTCCGCACCCGCACCCCGTTCTCGATGTACTCCGGCGTCACCGCCGGTCCGAAGTACTCACGCCACCAGTCCTCGTTGAGCAGGCGGAGGTCGATCTTCGTGGAGATGTTGGGATTCGGGTCGACGGTCTTCCACGAGGCGTCGGTCGCGTAATTGCCCGTGGTGTCGAAGTTGTTCTCGGCGCTCTGGCCGTGCGCGGCCCACAGTTCGCCCCAGTACTGCCTCAGGTACCGGCCGGGGTGCGCCTTCGACTGCAGGCTCACGTTGCCCGCGCTGTTGTCCAGGCCCGGCCGCGCGCACCAGGTCGCGTTGAGCTTGAACCCGTCGGTGCCGTCGTTGCCCGCGAGCTGGACCCGCAGGTTCGGCGCGACCCGCAGATAGCTGCCGACCCGGGTGGCCGATTCGAGCGAGAAGCAGTTCGCGTCCGCGAGCCCGGTGACGACCTTCCAGCTGGCCTCGCCGAGCGGGGCGGTGACGGTGTTCGCCGGCTGCGTCCCCGGGGTCGCCCAGGCGTCGCCTCCGCCGCTGCGCACGTGCCAGCCGCGGGTGTTCAAGGTGACTCCCGAGAAACCCTGCTCGAGCGGAAGGTACTGGCCCCTGGCGAGGAAGTCCTTGACCTGGTCCCAGGTCCCGGTCGCCGCGACCGAAGCCGCCGCGGCCGAGAGCCGCGGGCGCAGCCTGCTCGCATCGGCCTTCGTCTTGATGTCCCGCACCTTCTGCCGGTCGGCTTCCTCACGCTCGCGCAGGATCCGGGCGTCGTCGCGGGCACGGGCCTCGCCGATGCCGGTGACGATGAACCGCGTCCAGTCCGCCGCCCCGGCGATCAAGGCGGCGTTCGCCGCGTTCTTGATCTCGCGGTGCGCGGGGTCGGCCAGTTCCGGCGTCTTCAGCAGTTCCCGGATGAAGTCGTCGTCGGGCAGCAGCAGCCAGCTCGCGACGGCGACGACCGGGATCTTGTGGCAGGCGTCCTTCTTGGCCGCGACCGCTTCGGCGCGACGGCCTTCTTCCTCGCCCTTCTGTTTCTCCCGCTCGATGTAGTCGAGCTGGTCCTGGTGGTGCAGCTCCCGGATCTTGTTCTCGATGAAGTCCTTCCAGACCGCCGCGTCGCCACCGAAGGCGTCGAGGGCACCGAGCTTGAGCTTGGTTCCCGCCGGAGCCCGTTGGTAGACCTTGTAGACGAAGTTCTGGTCGTTGTCGTTGAGGATGACGTCGTCGTAGGCGAGTTCGGCGTCGATCAGCGCCTCCCGCCGGACGCGGACGGTCTCGTTCCACGCGTCCTGGCGGCGCTGGCGTTCGATCCGGTCCCGCGCGGCGAAGTCGAAGACCCCGGTGCGGATGAACGCCGTCGCGTCCGGCGCGGTGGGCGTCTGCACCATGATCCGGTAGACGCGGTACGACTCTTCTTTGGTGAGCGGGAAATCGGTGCCGTTGATCCGGTCGAAGACCTTGAAGACGAAGTTCATGTCGGTGGCGTTGCGCCATTCGGACGTCGCGTCGCCGACCTCGATCTCGTGGACCGCCCTGACCTTTTCCAGTTCGGTCGCGGCCGGGAGTTCGGCCGCCGTCGCGTCCGGGCTCTCCAGCGGCGCCTCGGGCGCGGGCGGTGGCGGTGCGGCGCTCGCGCCCGCCGGGGTGACCAGACCGGTCAGCGCGGTGGCGACGGTCAGGATCGCGAGCGTCCGGGTCAGTTTTCCGGTGTTCCCCAGTGTTCTTCGCATTTCGGAATACCTTCGTCGAGGAGAAAGAAGACCGGCAGGGGACCGGGACCTCCCGGTCCCCTGCCGAATTCGGGCCGGACTCAGCCCACGGGGACGCCCACGCGGCGGAATACCCTCAGTTCGCCGTCGGCCGCGTTCCAGCTGATGGACCAGCCGTTCTGGAAATCGCTGCGGCGTCCGCCGGGGATGTCGTACTCGTCACTGGTCGGGAAACCGAGCTGACCGGTCTCCGCGCCGAGCGAATCCCATTTGCCGCGGATGGCGCCCATCACGAGCTTGGCCCCGGTCGCCGGGGTCCAGTAGATCGCGACGCCCTGCTGCAGCGAGATCTTCGCCGAACCGCTCCCGGAGACCTGATGGGTCAGCGGCAGCAGCCATTTGTGCCCGCCCAGGGCCAGATACCGCGTGTGGACCTCACCCGTGACGAACCTGGCGCCGGTCTCCGGGCCCCAGTAGACGCGCCCGTTCTGGAAGTCCCGGTAGCGGACGCCGGCGTCGTGGACCTCGGCGGCCTTCGGGTTCCCGGCCAGGGCGCGCAGCTGGTCGTCGTTGTACCAGCCCAGCATCAGCGGGGTGGAGACCTCGGGGTTGGGGGCGACGACCTTCCAGCCCGAGTCCTCGTTGAACAGCCGTTCGGTGTCGAACCAGTTGCCGCCGCCGAGCTGCGCGACCCACAGCTGCGCGTCGGTGTGCCGAAGGACCCGGCCCGGCTGCGCCTTCGACTCCAGCGCGATGCCCCAGCCGGTGCGCTTCGGGCACCAGGTCGCGTCCCGTTTGAACGCGTCCGTGCCGTCGTTGCCGTGCAGCTTGACCCGGAAGTCCTGCTGCCGCAGGTAGTTCCCGGTGCGGTCGACGGATTCGAACGAGTAGCAGAGCGGGTCGGCGAGCCCGCTCGCGACCTTCCACGTCGCGTACGGCAGCGGTTTGGTGCCGTCGGTACCGGCCTGCCCGGGGGTGATCCAGGCATCGCCGCCGCCGGAGTGCACGTACCAGCCCTTCACCCCGGGGGTCACGGTCTGGAGCGACTGGTTGAGCACCTGGTACTGGCCCTCGCGCAGGAACGCGACGACGTCGGCACGCGAACCGGTGAGCGCGGTGTCGGCGGCCGCGACCAGCCGGGGCCGGACACCGCCGTTCTCCGCCCTGGTCCTGATCTCCCGGACGACACGGCGGTTCGCCTCGTCCTCCTCGCGTTCGCGGCGGGCCTTGCCCCGGTCCGCCGCCTCCTTGAGGCCGGTGTTGACGAACGTCCGCCACACGGCCGGATCGGTGCTGCGCGAAGCGAGATCGGCGGCGTCCTTGATCTCGACGTTCGCCGGGACCGCGAGTTCGGGGAGACGCAGCAGTTCGCGGATGAAGACGTCGTCGGGTGCCTGCAGCCAAACGGTCTGGAAGGTGGCGGGGATGGCGGCCACCGCCGAACGCCGTTTGAGCTCGCGCTCGACGCGCTGTGCCTCTTCCTCGCTCTGCTGACGCGCCTTTTCGATGGCGGCGAAGTCGTCCTGCTCGGCGAGTTCGAGGACGGTGACCTCGATGAAGGTCTTCCACACGGCGGCGTCACCCTGGTACGCGGTGGCGGCGCCCGCCTTGACCTTGCTCCCGGTGGTGGCCCGGCTGAACACCTGGAACACGAAGTTCCGGTCGGTCAGGTCGAGCATCGCCGGGTCCGGGGCGATGTGCGCGTTCTCGATCGCCTTCATCCGGGTGGTGACGCGATGCTGCTTTTCGGCGTCGCGCAGCACCTGCTCGTCCTGATCGCGCTGGACGAATTCGTGGACGCCGGTCCGGATGAACACCGAGGCGTCGGGCACGGCGAGCCCGTAGACCCGGGATGCCTCGGCCTTGGTGCGGGGGAACTTGTCGATACTGATCTTGTCGTAGATCCGGAAGACGAAGTTCTTGTCGGACAGCCGGAGCCAGTCGTCGGTCGGTTCCCCGACGTGGATGGCGTTGACGGCGTCGTACTTCTCCCGTTGCGTGGCGGGGAGAATGGTCGTCGAGCCGACGTCGGGTTCGGCCGTCGGGATCGCCGGCGGCACGGCCTGCCCCGGCGGTGGTTCGGCCGCGTGGGCGGGAATGCCCAGCAGTCCGGAGAAGGCGGCGGCGACGGTGGCCACCGCCAGGCCACGGCACAACCGTGACGTGGACATAGTCGTTCTTCGCATACCCCAGTTCCTTCTTCTCGAGAGAGACGGTCGTGATCAGCTCGGGTTCTTGACCCGCTGTTCGCCTTCGAGTGCCTGTCGCAGCAGCGATTCCCAGTACGCGGCCTGGTCGACGGCCATCGAGCGGTTGTTCTCCCAATCGGCCTCGGTCGCCTTCGCCGGGTCGATCATCGCGTTCCAGTTCGGGTTCTGCGCCTGCTGGGCCGCGAGCAGGATGGCGCGCCAGGTTTCGGCCTGCTGCCGCGAGAAGTCACGCGCCTCCTCCCATTTGGACTGTGCGGGCGAGGCCTGCGTGCCGACGCTCCGCCAGGCCGCGGCGGCCTTGTCCCTGGCTTCTTTCCCGGCTTCGCCCTCGGTCTCCCTGGCGGCCTTCTCCGCGGCTTCCGCGTCGGTGATCAGCCGCGCGATGGTGTGCAGCCACTGCTGGTTCTGGTCCAGCACCCGCTCACGGAACGACTCGATGTCCAGTCGCGCCGCGTGTGCCCAGCCCCAGGCGAAGAAGTCGGTCAGATCGTCGTCGGTCGCTCCCGCCCGGACGGCGTAGGAGGCGGCGAACCGCACCTGCGCGCCGGGATCGTTCTGCGCCAGCATCCGGATGTAGCGGCGGTCCTCCTCGACCAGTGCCCGTTTCTGCTCTCCGAGATCGGCGCGGAACTTCAGGTCGCGGGCCTTGGCGGCCTCGTAACCGCCGCCGTGACAGAACTCTTCGCGTTTCGACGGCGACTCGGTCAGGTAGTTCGAGGCCGCTTCGTAGACCTCCGGCGAATACTGCCGGGTGTGCGTTTCCAGCAGCCTGTTCAGGAAATCGATGTTGCGTTTGTCGAGGTTCTGCGCCCTTTCCTTCGCGAAGACGAGGCCGCCGTCGGGAAGACGCAGGAACTCGATGGCCGCCGCGTCCGGATCCTCGCTCAGCAGCGCCACCCACGCGTCGGTCTTCACCGTCGCGTAGAAGCCGTATTTCGCGTGGTACAACACTTCTCGCCGGGCGATCTCACCCGGCATCGAGGCCGAGGCCGAGACGACCCCCGGCATGGCCGCGCCCGCCACCGGAACGGAGACCGTCCCGGTGAACAGGACGGCCGCGCACAGGGCACAGGACAGCATTCGTAGATACACGGAAGCCCCCAATCACTTCGGTGCAGAATGGATATTCGGTTGTGAATGGAAAGGGTCAGCGGCGATAGGCCAGCGTTTGCCCCGTCGCCGGGTAATGCACGATCCAGCCGCCTTGGAAGTTGCTGCGTCTTCCGCTTTCGACGGCGTATTCGTCACTGATCGGGTATCCGAGATAACCCGTCCCGCCGCCTTCGGCGATCCACTTGTCCTGGATGGCGCCGTAGACGAGTTTCGGTTCGATCGACTTGTCGCCCCAGTAGAGGCTCGCCCCGTTCCGGAACTTCACGCGGTGCGCGCCGTCGGGGAGGGTCTCCTGGTCGGTCTCCGGGAACGAGAACTGGAGGCCGCCGAAGGCGACGTACCTCGCGACGAACGGCGAGCCCATCCACTTCGCGGCCGGTCCGAGCCGATCGTGCTGGTACATCCGGCCCTTGGCGAAGTCGCGGTACCGGAACCCGTTGCCGTCATAGCCTTCGAACACCTCGGGGGCGACGGGCGCGCCCACCGCCGCGGCGGCCGCGGCGTCGTTGTGCCACCGGAGCATGAGGACCGTGGTGATCTCGGGGTCCGGTTCCCGGGTCGCCCACGCGATGTCGGCCATGAAGGACGGGCCGCCGTCGAAGGCGTCGGACCCGGTCCGTGCCGCCGCCCAGAGCTTGTTCTGGAAATGGCGGAGGAACCGGCCCGGCTGGGCCTTCGATTCCAGGGCGACGTGGGCCGAGACGGGTTTCGGGCACCAGGTCGCGTCGAGTTTGAACTGGTCCGTGCCGTCGTGACCCTGCACCTTCACCGCGAGGTTCTGCTGCCGGAGGTAGACACCCGCCTGACGGGTGGATTCCAGCGAATAGCAGCCCGCGTCGGCCAGCCCGGTCACCATCCGCCAGTTCGCCGCGGGGAACGGCCTGGTCCCCGTCGGCCGGTTCGGGATGTCGCCGGTACCGACGGTCCCGTCGCCGACGACGTTGCCGGTCACGTAGTAGCCACGCCGCCCTTGGGAGGTGGCCATGAGCGACTGTGCCAGCGGGAGGAACTGCCCGTCCCGCAGGAAAGCGGTCACGTCGGCGGGAGTGCCCCGCAGTGCCGCGTCGGCGGCTTGGACCAGCCGCGGCCGCAACCGGGAGGTCTCGGCCTTCGCCCTGATGTCCCGCACCTTCTGGCGGTCGGCCTCGTCGCGCGCGGCCTGTTCCCGGACGCCGTCCCGTTTGACCGCGTCGTGGACGCCGCGGTCGATGTACGCCCGCCACACGAGCCTGTCGCTGCTCTGCAGCGCGGCCAGCGCGGCGGCCTTGACCTCCGCGTGGACCGGATCGGCGAGCTGGGTGGTCTTGAGCAGCTCGCGGATGAAGTCGTCGTCGGCCAGGCCGAGCCACGCCGGGTTCGGCGGGACCGGGACTGCGTTGACCGCGTTGGTGCGGGCGAAGTCGGATTCCAGTTTCTTCGCGGCTTCTTCGTCCCGCTCGCGTTCACGCTCGATGGCGTCGAGCTGGTCTCGCGTGTGCAGGTCGTAGATCGTGGTGGTGATGTACGTCTTCCAGTCCGCCGCGTCGCCGCCCCAGGCGTCGAGAGCGCCGTTCTTCACCTTCGGCCCGGAAGCGCGTTTCCAGACCTGGTAGACGAAGTTCTGGTCGGTCCCGTCGAGCATCGCGGCGTCGGCGGTGATCCCGGCCCAGCGCGCCGCGTCCTCCCTGGCCTTCCTGGCCAGCGCGGCTTCCCGGTCGCGCCGGATCTTCTCGTCGTGGTCGCGTTCGACGAATTCGTGGATCCCGGTGCGGATGAACGCCGACGCGTCGGCGACTTCGAGTTTGTAGACGCGATACGCCTCGATCCTGGTCAGCGGGTACTGCGCCGGGTCGGCCCGGTCGTACACGCGGAACACGAACGCCTTGTCGTCCAGTGAGGTCCACTCACCGGTGATCTCTTCGCCGAGGGCCGTGACGGCCCTGGCCTTTTCGAGGACACCGGCGGCCGGGACTTCCGTCGTGGCGACGTCTTTCGCCACTTCGGCGGCCATCGGTGACGCGATCGCGAGGTTTCCGGACAGAAAAACGGCAGCGGCCATCGCCGCGATCCCCGAAGGGACCGATCTTCGGTACATGTTCAGTTATCCCCAGTTCCCGGAATTCCCCCAGTGAAATCCCGGTCGAGGTTCACCTAACCGCTGATGTCCGATTCGCGCAAGATCCGCCTGGAGGAGTCAGGAAATCACTCTTGCGACGTATGTCCGGAAAGGAATTGTCAGGCGCCTTCCACCCCGATGTCGAAGGCCGACTCGCTGTCCGCCTTCGAGTACGAGCGGAACGCGATGTGCGTGACCGTGCTCAGCACTCCGGGGACCTTGCCGATCTTCGCCGGGATCAGATCCGCGAGGTCTTCGTGGGCCGCGACGCGGACCGAAGCGATCAGGTCGACGTCGCCCGCGCAGGAGTAGACCTCGCGGACGCCCTCGATGTCCGCGATCGCCTGCGCCGCTTCGGGGATCGCATCGGCTTCGACCTGGATCAGCACGATCGCCGTGATCAAAGGGTCCTCCTGTGTTCGTTGTCGCGCGTCTCCGTCGGGCTTGGTCCCGGCAAAAAGATCCTAGCCCGCGACCCGCTCCAGCGCCGTCGCGCTCGCGGCCAGGTCGAGCCACTCCTGCCAGCCGCCCGCGACGGCCGCCTCGGCCCACGGGTGGGTGGTGCGCACGAGCCGGACCCCCGGGCGGGTCAGCCAGCGGAGCAGGATGCCGACCTCCTCCGAGATCGCGCCGAAGAGCGGCCCTGGACCGGGGATCACCGTCTCCGCCGAGGCCACCAGCATCTCGACCACCGGCATCGGCGGCACCCCGCGCCGGGCGACGCCCGCCGACGCGAGCCTGCCGTGCCGGATCACCGCGAGTTCCCAGCCGCCCTTCCCGTCCGGCCCGGCGGCGATCAGTTCGGGAATACCCGCCAGCGCCGACTGCCGGTGTGCCCTGCCGACCGCGCGGATCAGCCCGGCCAGCTGATCGCGGTGCTGGGCGGCCTGTTCGTAGTGTTCGGCCTCGGCGAGCCGGGCCAGCTGGTCGGCGGCGGCCCGCAGCGGGCGGGCGTCCGTCCCGGCGATGAGACCGGACACCGCCAGCACGCCGGGCCGGTACGCCTCGACCGTCTGCAGACCGGCGCACGGCGCGCCGCAGCGGCCGAGCTCGGCGAGAACACAGGGGGTGCCGCTCGGCGCGGTGGCCGAGATGCGCTGGGTGCACGTGCGCAGCCCGGTGGCGCCGGCGAGGGTGTCCGCGGCCGACCGGGCGTCGGTCTGGGTGCGGAAGGGGCCCAGCGTCCCGTCCCGTGGCAGGCGGACCACCGAAAGGCGCGGGAACGCCTCCTCGGTCAGCGAGACCCACCAGGCGTGCCGCGGGTTCTTGGAACGGCGGTTGTACATGGGGCGGTGGGCGGCGATCAGCCGCAGCTCCCGGACCGCGGCCTCCAGCGCGTGCGCGCACTCGACCGTGTCGACCCGTTCGGCCAGCGCGACCATCTCCCGGATCCGCCCGCGGCTTTCCGAGCCGGTGAAGTACTGCCGGACGCGCCGCCGCAGGTCGGACGACGTCCCGACGTAGAGGACCTCCTCGCTCGGGCCGCGGAACAGGTAGACCCCGGGCCTCGACGGCAGATGCTCGGCCAGCGAACGTTTGCGGCGCTGGGCCGGGGTCACCTCGGGCAGGTAGTCCAGCAGCTCTTCGAGCGTGTGGACGCCGACGTTGCCGACGCGTTCGAGCAGTGCGTGGAGGACGTCCACTGTGGCGCGCGCGTCCGCGAGGGCGCGGTGGTTGGGCGTCGTCCTCGCCCCGAACAGCGCGGCCAGCGCGGAAAGCCGGTAGCTGGGTGTCTCGTCGCGGGAGATGACCCGGCGGGCCAGCCGGACCGTGCAGACGACGGCCGTCTTCGGCCAGCGGTAACCGTGCCCCTCGCAGGCCGCGCGCATGAAACCGGTGTCGAAGGGGGCGTTGTGCGCCACGAGCACGGCACCGGAGATGAACTCGAGGAACGCCGGCAGGACGCGCTCGATCCGGGGGGCGTCGTAGACCATCGCGCTGGTGATGCCGGTGAGCTCGACGATCTGCGGCGGGATCGGCATCCCCGGGTTGACGAAGGTGGCGAACTCGCCGACGATCTCGCCGGCGTGGACCTTGACCGCGCCGATCTCGGTGATCCCGTCCGGCCCGGGTTTCGTCCCGGTGGTCTCCAGGTCGAAGACGACGAAAGTGGTGTCCCGCAAGGGTGTTCCGAGTTCGTCGAAGGCGAGTTGTGCCGCCCCCGGCCGCCGTCCGGTGTCCATGGTCGGGCACAGTAGGGGTGGGCACCGACAATCTCAGTATTCGCGCACGGTGTCCCATCGAGCGCGCCCTGAGCCCATGGGGCCTACGCTGGAGCGATGCAGCCGCAGCCCGCAGTGCCCGAACTGCCCGAGGACGCCACTGGCGGCCCCTCGGGGGTCGTGGCGTCGTCAGGTGGGCCGTCCGACGAGGTCCCGGCCGAAGGCTGGACGTCCCTGCCGGAGACCGTACGTGAGCGGATCGCCGAGCTGGCGGCCGCCGCCGTCGGCAAGCTGCCGGTCGCCGACGTGCCGAGGCAGCTGCGCCCGGTCGCCAAGTTCGCCCCGGCCAAACGCGCGAAACTCGGCGGGACGGCGTTGCTCGCCGCGCTGGGGGAGTCGTCGCAGTTCCGGGTCGCGGTCACCGAATGGCTGCGCGACCACCGCACGGACGCCCTCGACCCGAACGCCCCCGATTCCGTCGCCGCGGCGGCCGCCGCCGTGTTGCTGGGCGAAGCGGGTGCGGCGGGCCGGGTCCGGCTGGTGGCGAAGAACGCCGAGGAGACGGCGTTGCGTGCAGAACGCGACGCCGCGCTCGCCCGTAACCAGCGGCTCGAGTCCGAAGTGGCGCAGCTGCGTGAAGACTTGCGCGAAGCCAAGGAGATCGCCGGTGGCGCGCGGGGCGAACGTGACGCCGAGGTCGAGAAGCTGCTGAAGCGCTTGCGGGAGCAAGGTGTCCAGCTGCGTCAGGCCAAGGACGCGGTCGCGCAGGCTCACGCCGAAATGGAGAGCGGCGGTGCCGAGCGCGCCGAAGAGGTCAAGGCGCTGAAGGCCCAGTTGGACCGTGAGAGGCAGCGAGTCGCGGCTGAGCGGGTGCGGGCGGAGAAGGCCGTCACAGACGCCGAGATCGCCCGTCAGTCCGCCCGAGAGGCGCGTCAGGCCGACGAGGTCCGGCTCGGGCTGCTGCTGGACACGATCGAAGGCGCCGTCGGCGGGCTGCGCCGGGAACTCTCGGTGAGCGCGCGGGGCCAGCGCCCGGCGGACATGGTCCGCGGTGCGACGTCGGGCCTGGGGGCGGGCGGCAAGATCCAGGACGTCACCGCGCTCGACAGGCATCTCGCGCTGCCCAACGTGCATCTGATCGTCGACGGCTACAACGTCACGAAGACGGGCTATCCGGAGCTGGCGCTTTCCGACCAGCGCGACCGGCTGATCCACCAGCTTTCCGCGCTGGCCGCGCGGACCAGCGCGGAGGTGACCGTGGTGTTCGACGGCGCCGGGGTGCTCTCCGTGCCCGCGGCGGTGCCGCGCGGGGTGCGGGTGCTGTTCTCCGAACGCGGCGTGCTCGCGGACGACGTCATCCGGTCCCTGGTCGCGGCCGAGCCGCCCGGGCGGCCGATGGTGGTCGCGAGCACGGACCGCGCGGTGGCCGACTCGGTGCGGCGGAAGGGCGCGCATCCGGTGCCCTCGGCGGTGCTGGTGTCGAGGCTCAGCCGGGTGTAGCTCAGCCGCGTTTAGAGGGTGCGGTGGCGTGTGGGGTTCGTGAGTGGCTAGGACGGTTCTAACGGACCCCTAGTTGCGCCGACCTACAGGAATCCGGCCCTGTGTCGGTATCCCTTGGGGCTCTCGCTGGTTGGCGTGTGAGCGGGGAAGATTCCGGACGTTCAACGTCCGGAATCTTCCCCACTCGGCTTCGAGAACGGAACACCCGCCTCGACGATGAAGGAATCGGGACACTCAACGTCCCGATTCCTTCATCGTCGACACCCGGCACGCGCTGAGCACTCCACACTCGAACGTGCCGCGGCGCTCCGCTCCTACCGCTCACGAGGTCCGGAAACTGTCGGTGGTCGCTCTTAACGTGCACCTCACCACTGAAAGTGAGGAGTCCGAGATGGACGACAAGGCCATCGCCGATATAGCGGACATAGAGACGTTCGTCATCGATTGCGACCGCTGCGCGGTCCGCGGTGACGCATGTCATGACTGTGTCGTCAGTGTTCTCCTCGGCGCGCCCCCGGCGCTCGAATGGGACGCCGACGAGCGGAAGGCCGTCGACGCGCTCGCGGAAGCCGGGATGATCCCGCGCCTCCGCATGGTCGAGATCGTCGGTCAGGAGCGCCGGATGACGGCTTGAGACACGCCGCGACCGGGGCATTCGACGAGTGGTCGATCCGATCGGGTGAACGGTAGGTAGTCGTGACAAGCCCCAGGATGTAACGCCCGTCACAACTTTCCGCTCATGCTGGTCCGAAGGTGTTTCGGCGCATCACGGAGAGTTTTTGTGGTGGGCACGGTGGACGCGGTGCCCGTGGTTTCGTAACCTGTCCGAGATCTCGTGGCCGGAAGTCGTCGCCAGATGACGACACGGGATCGCCACTGAAAGCAGCTTTGTCGGGGAGTTGCACCAGAACCAGCCACGCGCCAAACCTGTTGCGATAGCACTCGGCCAGGCGCAAGGCGGGAAACGCGGGGAACCGCGCGGGCCTCACGGCCGGCGACGCGGCTTCGCGGAAGAGGGCCCCCGACCTCTTCGTCCCGGGTTCCGGAGTAGGTGGCCGACAGCAAAGGAGACACGCGCGACCGTGCAGTCGCATCCAGTCAAGCGCGTGGTGTCAGGAGCTTTGGCCGCGGCCGCGGTGATCACAGCCGTAACGGTCGCCCAGCCTGCCGCCACTGCCGCCCCAGCCCCCGCCCCCCAGCAGCCCCCCTCCGGATCGGACGCGCTCGCCAAGTACCGCGACCTCGCGGCACAGGCCGAGAAGGCGAACGAGGATCTCCTCAAGGCGAAGGACGACCTCACCGCGAAGCAGGGCGAGCTCGACAAGGCCACCGCCGACGCCGCAGCCGCCAAGGACATCGGCGTCAAGGCGGCCGGTGACGAGAAGACGTTCCAGGCCGAGGTCAACAAGTTCGCCGGTGCGTCGTTCACCAGCGGTGTGCAGCTGAACAAGCTGTCCTCGCTGCTGTCGGGCGCGTCGACCCAGGACTTCCTGGAGCGCTCTTCGGCGCTCGAGGTCCTCGCCGCGAACAAGAACACCGCCCTGAACAACCTGAGTGGTGCCGTCGCCCAGGCCGCGGCCGCCGCGAAGCAGGCGTCGGACGCCCAGGGTGCGGCCACCGCCGCCCGTGACTCCGCCTCCAAGCTGACGACGGACATCGAGGCGCGCAAGAAGACGCTGGACGACCAGCTCAAGGAGATCCAGCGGGCCAGCGGCAACCTGAGCACCGCGGACAAGGCCGCCCAGAAGGACAAGGGCGGCGCGTTCCCCAACCTGCCCGCCCCGGGTCCCGCCGCCGCTTCGGCCCTCTCGGCCGCGAAGAGCAAGCTCGGCAGCCCCTACGGCTGGGGTGACGTCGGCCCGTCGTCGTTCGACTGCTCGGGTCTGATGCTGTGGGCGTACAAGCAGGCGGGTGTCACCCTGCCGCGGTCCAGCCGTCAGCAGTCGACCTTCGGCGCCCCGGTGCAGCGCTCGCAGCTCCAGCCGGGCGACCTGGTGTTCTACAACTCACCGGTTTCGCACGTCGGCATGTACGTCGGCAACGGCATGATGGTGCACGCGCCGACCACCGGCGACGTCGTCAAGGTGTCGCCGCTGCAGAACAACTACGTCGGAGCCCGTCGCCCGACGGCTTGACGAACACCGAAAAGGGGCGGTACCGCGCAGGCGGTGCCGCCCTTTTCGCGTACCGGGGGCCAAGTAGCCTGCAGGAGTGCTGAGGACCCTGCTCGTGACCAACGACTTCCCGCCCCGGCCAGGCGGCATCCAGAACTACCTGAACTCGCTGGCCACCCGCCTGCCCGCGGACGACCTCGTCGTCTACGCCCCGTCCTGGGAATCGAGCACCGGCTCGCACGGCGAGTTCGACGCCGCCGCCCCGTTCGAGGTGGTGCGCCATCCGACGTCGCTCATGCTGCCGACACCGGACGTTCTCAAGCGGGCGAAGGAGATCATGCGGGCCCGCGACTGCGAGGCCGTCTGGTTCGGCGCCGCCGCCCCGCTCGCCCTGCTGGGACAGCCGCTGCGGTCGGCGGGCGCCCGCCGGGTCCTGGCCTCGACGCACGGCCACGAGGTCGGCTGGTCGATGCTTCCGGGCTCGCGGCAGGCGTTGCGGCGCATCGGTGACACCGTCGACGTGATCACTTACGTCAGCAAGTACACGCGCTCCCGGTTCTCGGCCGCTTTCGGCCCGATGGCGGGGCTGGAGATGCTCCCGTGCGGCGTCGACACCGCGCTCTACCGCCCGGACGCCGCCGCGGGCAACGAGATCCGAGACCGGCACGGTCTCGGCGACCGTCCGACGATCGTCTGCGTTTCGCGGCTGGTGCCGCGCAAGGGCCAGGACATGCTCATCAAGATCCTGCCCGAACTCCGCAGGCGCGTCCCGGACGTGGCGCTGCTGATCGTCGGCGGCGGCCCGTACCGCAAGACGCTCACCGGCCTCGTCGGAGCGCTGGGGCTCGAAAACGACGTGGTCATCACCGGATCGGTGCCGTGGAAGGAGTTGCCCGCGCACTACAACGCGGGTGACGTCTTCGCCATGCCGGCGCGGACCCGCGGGAAGGGGCTCGACGTCGAGGGCCTCGGCATCGTGTACCTGGAGGCCTCCGCGACCGGGCTGCCCGTCGTCGCCGGGAACTCCGGCGGTGCCCCGGAAACGGTGCTGGACGAGGTCACCGGGCACGTCGTCGACGGCCGTGACGAACAGCAGTTGAGGGAGACGCTGGCCGCGTTGCTGGACGATCCGGTGCGGGCGCGGCGGATGGGGACCGCCGGCCGCGAATGGGTCGGCGAGAACTGGCGGTGGGACACCATGGCGAGCAGGCTTTCCGGGCTGCTCGACGGCGACCCGGTCGCCGCGATCCGATAGCCGGTCAGGGTTCGTAGCGCGCGGGGTGGTTCGGGTCGTCGACGCGGATCACCACGTCGGACAGCGCCGTGGGGTCGACTTCCTGTTCGTAGCGCTCGTAAGCGGGTAGCGCCCACTCGTCGGGGACTCGCCGCTTGAGCGCGGACGGCGAGAGCCACAGGTGCACGCTCAGGTCGAAGGCGAGTCCCGCGCCGAACAGGAACTCGCCGTCCACCAGCACGACGCCGCCTTCGGGCAGTTCGACGCGTTCGGCACGGGTGGCGCGATCGCGGACCGGGTCCCACAGCGAGGGGAGGACCCGGCCGCTGCCGCCCTCGGCGAGCGGGTCGAGCACCTCGCGGCGCAGGGCGCCGAGGTCGAGCCAGTCGCTGTAGCGCGAGTCCGGGTCTTCCTTGCCGCGTTCGAAACGCAGTGAGGCGGGGCGGAGGAAGTCGTTCGCCGAGATCCGCAACGCCGCGTGACCGGCTATCCGCAGGGGATCGACCAGGGCGTCGGCGAGTTCTGTGGTGTTGGTCGCACCGGCCGCGCCGTCGACGGCGACCGCGATCCGGCGGCGGCCGGTGATCGCCGTGATGCGGTCGGTCAGTTCGGAGACCAGCAGAGCGGGAGAAATCGGACGGTAGCGCACAGACAGAGATCCTCCACCCGGACCGGTGACTGTCGCACGGTACACCCGGTGAGAGGATGGGCCGGTGACGAAAGCAGTGGCCAAAACAGCCGGAAGTGGTTGGCAGGTAGGGGTTTCCCAAACTGTGCCGCAGAGCAGCGCACAGGTGTGGGACTTCCTGGTCGGACGCGACGGAGTGGGGATCTGGCTCGGGCCGGGTGCCGAACTCGGCCATGAGCTGGGCGAGGCGTACGAAACGGCCAACGGCACGACCGGCGAGATCCGCGGTCGTTCCGAGGGCGACAAGCTGAGGCTGACCTGGCGGCCGAAGGACTGGGATCACGACTCGACCCTGCAGATCACGGTGAGCGGCACCGAGCAGAAGACCACGTTCCGTTTCCACCAGGAGTGGCTCGCGGGCGCCGACGAGCGCGAGGAACAGCGGGCATACTGGACCGAGGTGACCGAGCGGGTGGTGGCCGCGCTGGCCGAACGCTGACCGGCGCGCCGGGGGAGGCGGGCCGATGCGCGAAAACCTGAAGAATCTGGCCGAAGATCTCGTCCAGGAGCCACACCGGATTTCCGCGTTGCTGCGGGAAGAAGGCCGGGTCCGCAAGGTCCGGATGCCGCGCGGTCTCGACGTGTGGCTCGTGACCGGGCACGCCGAAGCCCGCGCCGTGCTCTCGGACCCCCGCATGGGCAAGGACACGGGCGAGATCCGGCGGCTCTTCGAACGCGACGGCTTCGAATCCGCGGGTGACAACGCCGTCCGCGCGCTGAACGGGCACATGCTCAACTCGGATCCGCCGGATCACACACGGCTGCGCAAACTGGTCAACCAGGCATTCACCTCGCGGACGGTTTCCCGGCTGCGGCCCAGGATCGAGCAGATCACCGCGGAACTGCTGGACGGGATCGGCGACGCCGGGCGCACCGATCTGCTGCCCGCGTTCGCCGTCCCGTTGCCGATCAGGGTGATCTGCGAACTGCTCGGCGTGCACGCGGGCGACCAGCCGTCGTTCGTGAAGTGGTCGAACACGATGGTCGCCTGGTCCACGCCGGAGGAACTCCGCGACGCCGCGGCGCAGATGCACGCGTACCTCGTCGACCTCATCGAGGAGAAGCGCGCGCGGCCCGCCGAGGATCTGCTTTCGGGCCTGATCCACGCCAGTGACGAGGGCGATTCGCTCTCCGGCGAGGAACTGCTGTCGATGGCGTTCCTCCTGCTGGTGGCGGGGTTCGAGACGACGGTCAACCTCATCGCGAACAGCGTGTTCGCCCTGCTTCGCGAACCGGATCAGCTCGCCGCGCTCCGTGCCGATCCCGCGTTGCTGCCGGGTGCGGTCGAGGAGTTCCTGCGCTACGACGGCGCGATCCATTTGGCGACCATCCGGTTCACGCGCGAGCCCCTGCCGGTCGGTGACGTCGTGATTCCGGAAGGTGAGTTCGTGCTCGTCTCCCTGATCGGCGCGAACCGGGACGCCGAGCGATTCGAGGACCCCCACCGGCTGGACGTCACGCGGCAGGCGACCGGGCATCTCGCGTTCGGGCACGGCATCCACCACTGCGTCGGCGCCCCGTTGGCCCGGCTGGAGGCCGGGATCGCGTTGCGCGGACTGCTGGAGAGGTTCCCGCTCCTGAGCTTGGACGCCGAGCCGGAATCCTTGCGGTGGCGGGAAAGCACCCTCGTCCACGGTCTCGAAACCCTCCCTGTGCGTCTGCGCTGACGCGGGCGTGTCATAGGGTCGCGGGATGGACGCCGCCGAACTCCTCGCGCTCGACGCGGAACACGTCTGGCACCCGTACGGGCCGATGCCGAGCACGATCGATTCCCTGCTGGTCCGCGAGGCGAGCGGGGTCCGGCTCACCCTCGACGACGGCCGCGAACTGGTCGACGGCATGTCGTCCTGGTGGGCGGCGATCCACGGCTACCGGAACCCGGTGCTGGACGCGGCGCTGGCCGAGCAGGCGGGCCGGATGAGTCACGTGATGTTCGGCGGGCTCACCCACGAGCCGGCCATCAGGCTGGCGAAGACGCTGGTCGACCTCACGCCGGACGGCCTGCGGCACGTCTTCCTGTGCGACTCCGGGTCGGTGTCGGTCGAGGTCGGCGTCAAGATGTGCCTGCAGTACTGGCAGTCGTTGGGGCGCAAGGAAAAGCGGCGCCTGATGACCTGGCGCGGCGGCTACCACGGCGACACGTTCACTCCGATGAGCGTCTGCGACCCCGACGGCGGGATGCATTCGCTGTGGCGCGGGATCCTGCCGGACCAGCTGTTCCTGCCCAAACCGCCCGGCGGGTTCGACGACGAGCCCGATCAGGCCTACCTCGACGTCCTCGCGGCGGAAATCGAGCGGCACGCGGGCGAGCTGGCCGCGGTCATCGTCGAGCCGGTCGTGCAGGGTGCCGGCGGCATGCGGTTCCACCCGCCCGCGTATTTGCGCGCGCTGCGTGAACTCACCGAGGCCAACGACGTCCTGCTGATCTTCGACGAGATCGCCACCGGCTTCGGCCGCACCGGCAAGATGTTCGCCGCCGAGCACGCCGGGGTGACACCGGACGTCCTGTGCCTCGGCAAGGCGCTGACCGGCGGTTATCTGACGATGGCGGCGGCGCTGTGCACACCGGAGATCGCCGACGGGATCTCGCGGGGCGAGCTGCCCGTGCTGGCGCACGGCCCGACCTTCATGGCGAATCCGCTGTCCTCGGCCGTGGCCAACGCCTCGCTGGGGATCCTCGCCGAGGGCGGCTGGAAGTCCGACGTCCCGCGGATCGAGGCCGCGCTGAAAGCCGGGCTCGAACCCGCTCGCGAACTGCCCGCGGTCGCCGACGTGCGGGTGCTCGGCGCCATCGGCGTGGTGGAGCTGGACCATCCGGTGGACATGGCGATCGCGACCGAGGTCCTCACCGCGAACGGTGTCTGGCTGCGCCCGTTCCGGAACCTGATCTACACGATGCCGCCGTACATCTCCGGCGCCGAGGACCTCGCGACGATCACGTCGGCCGTGGTCGCGGCGGCGCAAAAAGCCTGAAATAGGCCAAGTTCAACCTAAAGAGTGTGACGACGGCCACAGCAAACCGCAAAGGCCACGCTCGGTACAGCGCGTGACCTCGAGCTGATCCTGGTCAAGCGATCGGGCGAGTCCGATCGGGAGGTTTACCCTGGCGTTTGTCGCAAAAGGCCGTTATGTCCCATTTCTCCGGTGCACAAGCAAACCTGAGAAACCTTTGCGTAGCGGACTTTTGCGCGCCGATCAGGTTTCCTGCCCCCATGATCGACATCGTTGGTGACGAGCACGACACCGGGCCCCCGGGCCGCCGCAACCCCGCATCGACCCTCCTGAAGAACCTGCGCCACGACCTCCCGGCTTCGGTCGTCGTCTTCCTCGTGGCCGTCCCGCTTTCGCTCGGCGTCGCCCACGCCGCCGGAGCCCCTCTGCTCGCCGGACTCGTCTCCGCCGTCGTCGGCGGACTCGTCGCGAGCCTCTTCGGCGCTTCCGCCCTTCAGGTCAGCGGACCGTCCGCCGCGCTGACCGTCGTCCTCGCGGAGACCATCGCCACCTTCGGCTGGGCCGCCACCTGCGCCATCACCGCCGCGGCGGGCGTGGTCCAGATCCTCTTCGGCGTCAGCCGGATCGCCAGGGCCGCGCTCGCGATCTCGCCGGCGATCGTGCACGGCCTGCTCGCCGGGATCGGCCTGATCATCGTCCTCGGCCAGTTGCACGTCGCGCTCGGCGGCGCTGCGCACGGTTCCGCGATCGCGAACGTCCTCGCGCTGCCGGGCCAGATCGTCGGCCACCACGACCAGGCCGCGCTGATCGGCGTGGTCACCGTCGGTGTCCTGCTGGCGTGGACCCGGATGCCGCGTCCGGTGCGCCGCGTCCCCGGTCCGCTGGCCGCCGTCGTGCTGGCCACCGGGCTTTCCGTCGCGGCCGGGATGGACCTGCCGCGCGTCGACCTCCCGAACGGCTTGCCAGGGCTGGGTTTCGTGCCCGAGGCGCCGTCAGGGTCCTGGGCGGCGATCACCGCGGCCGTCTTCACCATCGCGCTCATCGCCAGCCTGGAAAGCCTGCTCTCGGTCCTCGCCGTCGACAAACTGCGTGACGGTCCCCGCACCGACCTCAACCGCGAACTCGTCGGCCAGGGCCTGGCGAACGTCGCCGCGGGCTCGCTCGGCGGATTCCCGGTCACCGGCGTCGTCGTGCGCACCATGACCAACTTCGAAGCGGGCGCCCGGACCCGGATGTCGGCGATCCTGCACAGCGCCTGGATTCTCGGCTGCTGCCTGTTCCTGGCCGGCGCGCTGCGGCTGATCCCGCTCGCCGCCCTCGCCGGGCTCCTCGTCTACGTCGGCGCCAAACTGGTCAACGTCACCAACCTCCGTGAGGTCCGCCGCCACGGCGACCTGCCGGTCTACCTCGCGACCCTGACCGGCGCGGTCGCCGTCAACCTGCTCACCGGGGTCGCCGCGGGGGTCGCGGTGGCGCTCGTGCTCATGCTGCGCCGGATGCTGTTCTCCGGGATCCACATCGAACCGGACGGCGCGCGGACCCGCGTCGTCATCGAAGGCGCGCTCACTTTCCTTTCCGTGCCAAGGCTCACGACCATTCTCGCCGGAGTCCCCGCGGGTTCGGAAGTGACGCTGGAACTCTTCGTCGACTATCTCGACCACGCCGCTTTCGATTGCCTGCGCGGCTGGCAGCGCGCGCACGAGCGGGCCGGGGGAGTCGTGGTCGTCGACGAGATCGGGCATCCGTGGTTCGGGCGAGGCAAGGCGGGCGTGCCGACCGTGCGGCGCGGTGTCGCGTCCCGGGTGGTGCCGCGCTGGCTCGCGCCGTGGTCGGAATGGCAGGCGGAGCATCTCGAACTGCCGGGCCAGCGCGGCGGCAGCGTTCCGTTGTGCCGCGGTGCTTCCGAGTTCCAGCGGAGGACCGCGCCGCTGCTGCGGCGGACCTGGGACGGGCTGGCGAACGGGCAGCAGCCGCACACGCTGTTCGTCACCTGCGGCGACGCGCGGATCGTGCCGAACCTGATCACCACCAGCGGACCGGGTGACCTGTTCACCGTGCGGAACATCGGAAACCTCGTTCCGCACGCCAGTGCCGAGGCGGATTTCTCCGTCGGGGCGGCGATCGAGTACGCCGTCGGTCTGCTGCGGGTGCGGGAAGTGGTGGTGTGCGGGCATTCCGGCTGCGGAGCGATGAAGGCGCTGCTCGGGGACGCGCCCACCGGACTCGTGCACCTGGGCAGCTGGCTGCGCCACGGCGAAGCGACGATGCGGCGCCGGGAAAGCGAGGGGCCGGTGCTGCTCGACGGCGCCCGTCCCGATCACGAGGCCGACCGGCTCGCTCTGCACAATGTCGTGCAGCAACTGGAAAACCTGCGCTCGTACCCGGTCGTGGACGCCGCGCTGGCCCGGGGCGAACTCCGGCTCACCGGGATGTACTTCGACGTCGGCAAGGCGAACGTCTACCTGCTCGACGCGGCGCACCGGTCGTTCACGTCGGCCGCCACCCCGGTGAAGTCCTAGCCTTTTCGCGGCACACCCGGTCCCCACCGAAACCCGAATGTCATTCGCGATCGACGGCCTGAATCCCAATATTTGGGAGCCCGTAAGGCTTTTCGAAATGCTGAGGACATCTCAAAGCAACGAAAGAACGCGAAAGTGGGCCACGCCACTCGACTGTGGGGTGATATTCACTCGATCAGGTGGTGCATATCGGACAATTCACCAGTTTCCTGGTGATCATGCTGGCCAGTTCAGAAAAGCCCCGACCCCTCGCCGTGCTTCGTCACGACGTGCCCGCCTCGTTGGTGGTGTTCCTCGTCGCCGTCCCGCTGTCACTCGGGATCGCTCTCGCGTCAGGAGCGCCGATCGTCGCGGGGCTGATCGCGGCCGTGGTGGGAGGTGTGGTCGCCGGCGCGCTCGGCGGCTCCCCGCTTCAGGTCAGCGGTCCGGCCGCCGGTCTGACGGTGATCATGGCCGAAACGATCGCGACCTTCGGCTGGGCCACCACCTGCGCGATCACCGTCGCCGCGGGCGCGCTCCAGATCCTGCTCGGGCTGAGCCGCATCGCGCGCGCCGCGCTCGCGATCTCACCCGCCATCGTCCACGGCATGCTCGCCGGGATCGGCGTCACGATCGTCCTCGGCCAGCTGCACGTCGTGCTGGGCGGATCGGCGCAGAGCTCCGCGCTCAAGAACATCGCCGAACTGCCCGCGCAGATCGTCGGCCACCACGACACCGCCGCGCTGATCGGCGTGCTCACCATCGGCATCCTGCTGCTGTGGCCGAGGCTGCCCAAGGCCGTCCGCAAGGTGCCCGGCCCGCTCGCCGCGATCGCGCTGGTGACCGTGCTGTCCGTCGCCACCGGGATGACCCTGCCCCGCGTCACGCTGCCGGGTGACCTGCTCAACATCCGCTTCGCACCCGAATTCCCGGGCACCGGCTGGGGCGCGTTCGCCGTCGCCGTCATCACCATCGCCCTGATCGCCAGCGTGGAAAGCCTGCTCTCGGCCGTCGCGGTCGACAAGATGCACACCGGGCCGCGGTCGAACCTCGACCGCGAACTGATCGGACAGGGCGCCGCGAACATGACCTCCGGCGCGCTGGGCGGCCTCCCGGTCACCGGCGTGATCGTCCGCAGCTCGACCAACGTCGCCGCCGGTGCCCGCACCCGCACCTCGGCGATCCTGCACGGGGTCTGGATCCTGGTGTTCGTCGCCGCGTTCGCCGGGCTGATCCAGAACATCCCGCTCGCCGCGCTGGCGGGCCTGCTCGTCCACGTCGGCGCGAAACTGGTCAACCCCGGCCACATGAAACAGGTCCTCAAACACGGTGACCTCGGGCTGTACCTGCTGACACTCGCCGGTGTCGTCGTCTTCGACCTGCTCACGGGTGTCCTGCTCGGCATCGCGCTCTCGGTGCTGCTGATGCTGCGGCGCACGGTGTGGTCCGGGATCCACGCCGAACGCGACGGTGAGGAGTGGCGCGTCGTCGTCGAAGGCGTCCTGACATTCCTTTCGGTGCCGAGGCTCAGCCGCGTGCTCGCGACCGTGCCCGACGGCGCGAAGGTGACCCTGGAGCTGGTCGTCGACTACCTCGACCACGCCGCCTTCGAGAGCCTTTCGAACTGGCAGCAGGGACACGAGCGCACCGGCGGCGAGGTGATCGTCGACGAGGTCGGGCATCCGTGGTTCGCCAACGGCAAATCCGGCGATCCCACCCTGACCAGGACGGACGCGGTGCGCTCGGTGCCGCGGCTCCTCGCGCCGTGGTCCGACTGGCAGGCCAAGGACGTCCAGGTGCCCGGCCAGCGCGGCGGTCCGACACTGCGCGGGGCGACCGAATTCCAGCGGCGCACCGCGGCGCTCATGCAGCCCGCGCTCAGCAAGCTGGCGGGCGGCCAGTCACCGCACACCCTGTTCATCACCTGCGGTGACGCGCGGATCGTGCCGAACATGATCACCACCAGCGGTCCCGGCGACCTGTTCACCGTCCGCAACATCGGGAACCTGGTGCCCGCCCGGCGTGCCGACCCGTCGATGGGGGCCACCGTCGAGTTCGCCGTCGGCGTGCTGAAGGTGCGCGAAATCGTGGTCTGCGGGCATTCCGGCTGCGGTGCGATGCAGGCGCTGGCCACCGGCGCTCCCGACGGCGCGCCGATGCTGGCCTCCTGGCTGCGGCACGCCGAGCCGAGCGCCAAGCGCAAGGGCCCGGTGACCCTCGACGGCGAACGCCCGGACACCGAGGTCAACCGGCTGGCCCTGCAGAACGTGCTGCAGCAGCTGGAGCACCTGCGCCACTACCCGCTGATCGCCGAGGCCGAGGCACGCGGCGAACTGCACCTGACCGGGATGTACTTCGACGTCGGGGCCGCTCAGGTCTACCTGACCGACGACGGCAGCCCGTCGTTCACTCCCGTCGGGGCCGTGACCACCTCCGGGAGCTGAAGGACGCCTTACCCGCATGCGATGGGGCCGAAGCGTCCTTCACCCGATCGCATGCGGGGATGGTCCCCTTCAGCTCTCCTCCAGGCCGACCCACTAGATTCAACCCACGTGAGCATGCTGGTCATAACCGGCACCGGAACCGGTGTCGGCAAGACGATCACCACCGCCGCCATCGCCGCGCTGGCCGCCGGGCAGGGCCAACGCGTCGCCGTGCTGAAACCGGCGCAGACCGGGGTGGGTCCTGACGAGCCGGGCGACCTCGACGACGTCCTCCGCCTCGCCGGGCCGGTCACCACGCGTGAGCTGCGGCGATATCCGGATCCGCTGTCACCCGAGGCGGCCTCCAGGCTTTCCGGGCTGCCGACGTTGTCCCCGAGCGAGATCGCCGCCGCGGCGAGCGATCTCGACGGCGAACACGACCTCACCCTCGTCGAGGGCGCGGGCGGGCTGCTGGTCCGGTTCGACGCCGACGGCGCCTCGCTGGCCGACGTCGCCTGGTCGCTCGGCGCGCTGGTGATCGTCGTGGCCGAGGCCGGGCTGGGCACGCTCAACGCGACCGCCCTGACCGCCGAGGTCGCGACCAAACGCGGGCTCACCGTGGCCGGGGTGATCATCGGCTCATGGCCCGACGAGCCCGATCTGGCCGCGGTGTCGAACCTGCGGGACCTGCCGGTCGCCGCCGGCGCCCCGCTGCTGGGCGTGCTGCCCGCCGGCCTGGGCTCGGCGGAGCCCGAGGAGTTCGCCGCCCGGGCCAGGGCGGGTCTCTCGCCGTGGTTCGGCGGGGAGTTCGATCCGGAATGCTTCGTCGGCCGCGCGTCGGCGCAGAAGTGATCTGCGTCGCTGTGTCCGGGACGCCCGGTCGTGCACGATGATGTGCCTTTGCTTTGACGCCCCACCCCGAACAGGAGCCGCCTCGTGACCACAGCCCCGGAGACCGTCGACATCCTCGCCGTGGCGCGTGAACAGGTCCTCGAGCGTGGCGTCGGCCTCGGCGAGGAGCAGCTCCTCGAAGTCCTGCGGCTCGGCGACGACCACCTGACCGATCTGCTGGCGCTGGCCCACGAGGTGCGGATGCGCTGGTGCGGCCCCGAGGTCGAGGTCGAGGGCATCATCAGCCTCAAGACCGGCGGCTGCCCCGAGGACTGCCACTTCTGCTCGCAGTCCGGCCGCTTCCCGACGCCGGTGCGTTCGGCGTGGCTGGACATCCCCGGCCTGGTCAAGGCCGCCCGTCAGACCGTCGAGACCGGCGCGACCGAGTTCTGCATCGTCGCCGCCGTCCGCGGTCCCGACAAGCGGCTGCTCTCGCAGGTCCGCGAGGGGATCAAGGCCATCCGCGAGGACGGCAACGACATCCAGATCGCCTGCTCGCTCGGCATGCTCACCCAGGAACAGGTCGACGAGCTCGTCGAGATGGGCGTGCACCGCTACAACCACAACCTGGAGACCGCGCGCTCGCATTTCGCGAACGTCGTCACCACGCACACGTGGGAAGAGCGCTGGGAGACCCTGCGCATGATCCGCGAGGCGGGCATGGAGGTCTGCTGCGGCGGCATCATCGGCATGGGGGAGAGCGTCGAACAGCGCGCCGAGTTCGCCGCGCAGCTGGCCGAGCTGAACCCGGACGAGTGCACGATGAACTTCCTCATCCCGCAGCCGGGAACGCCGTACGAGGGCTACGAGGTCGTCGAAGGCAAGGACGCGCTGCGCACCGTCGCCGCGTTCCGGCTGGCGATGCCCCGCCCGCTGCTGCGCTTCTCCGGCGGCCGTGAGCTGACCTTCGGCGACCTGGGCACCAAGCAGGGCATGCTCGGCGGCATCAACGCGATCATCGTCGGCAACTACCTGACCAACCTCGGCCGCCCGGCCACCGCGGACCTGGAGATGCTCGACGAGCTGAAGATGCCGGTGAAGGCGATCAGTGACGTCCTCTGACCGACCTGCGTTCTGCGTCCACTGTGGACAGCCGTCCGACGGCGGCGCGGAACATCCCGCTTGCCACAACCCGAGAACGGCCCTCGAACCGCCGCGCTACTGCACGTTCTGCGCGCGGCGGATGGTCGTCCAGATCACCCCGGTGGGCTGGACGGCCCGGTGCAGCCGTCACGGTGAACTCGCCGGCTGATTCCCGCGACTCGGTGCCGGGTTGCGTGCGCTGGGAGCGTCATTGGTTACGCTCTGCTCAAGCTGCGTGAGGGAGGAGTCCGGGTTGGGCGAGACGTCGGGAAAACCGGCACACCTGTCTTCCAGCGTGTCCGACCCCTGGTCGGTGCCCGTGCTGCCGAGGCCGCGCCGCCCGCACCCGAAGGTCGTCATCAAGGCCGATCTGCTGCCGGCGGTCAGCGTGCTGTCCACGGCGGGCCTGCTCGGCTTCCCGCTGGCCTGGCTGTGGTCGCGGCTCGCGCCGCCGCAGCGGATGCGCGTGATCAACGACCGCGGCGGTCTCGCGCCGCTGGAACTGGAGAGCTGGCACCGCTTCGACGACCTCGCGATCTACGGTTTCCTCGCGCTCGGCGCCGGGCTGCTGATCGGCGTCGTGACCTGGATGCTGCGGGAACGCCGCGGTCCGGTCGTGCTGATCGCCGCGACCGGCGGCGCGACCCTCGCGGGCTGGCTGGGCGCGACGATGGGCGTCTCGTTCGCCAACGGCCGCTACGAGATCGCCGCGGCACCGGCCGTCGGCGACGTCATCGCGAAGGCGCCACAGCTCGAATCGACGTGGATCATGCTCGCCGCGCCGCTGATGACCACGCTGGTGTACACGCTGCTGACCGCGTGGAACGGGCGAGAAGATCTGGGTCGCCGCCTCGGCTGACGAATTTCCTCTAGGGTGGGCGGCAACTTCTCTAGATTTGATACTGGGCGCTAGCGCCTCCGTTGAGGGTGGTGGCGGGGGCAAGGGGGGACTTTTCTTGACCGACGACATCGAGGTTTCCCGGCACAACGCCGTCCGCTTCCCGGGTATCAGCCCGCGTGCCTACGAACACCCCGTCGACCGCGGCGCGCTGGCCACCCTGCGCGCGGTTCCCGGATTCGCGCAGGTCGTGAAGGCGGTTTCGGGCTTCTACTCCGAACGCGGCGAGCGGCTCATGGCGCTCGCGTCCGGGATCCGGGTGGGCCCGAAGCAGTACCCGGAACTGGACAAGCTCCGCAACGAATGCGCCGAGACCCTCGACCTCGAGCGCGTGCCGAACCTGTACGTCGCCCGCAGTCCCGAGGTCAACGCGCAGACGATCGGCATGGACGAGCCGTTCATCGTGCTCAACACCGCGGCCGTCGAGGCGATGGATCTCGCGTCGCTGCGGTTCGTGATCGGGCACGAGATGGGGCACGTGCTGTCCGGGCACGCGGTGTACCGCACCATCATGCTCCGGCTGATCGGCCTGCAGATGTCGATGTCGTGGACGCCGGTGAGCGCGATCGGCATCCGCGTCGTCATCGCCGCGCTGCGCGAGTGGTACCGCAAGGCCGAACTGTCGTGCGACCGCGCCGGGCTGCTGTGCTCGCAGGACCCGACGGCGGCGCTGCGGTCGCAGATCCTGGTCGCGGGCGGCATCGACCCCTCGAAGATCGACATCCCGGCGTTCCTGCAGCAGGCGGCCGAGTACGAATCGGTCGACGACATCCGCGACAGCTACCTGAAGCTGCGCTACGTCGAGACGATGTCGCATCCGCTGGCCGTCGTGCGGGCCGCGCAACTGCAGAAGTGGGCCGCTTCCGAGGAGTACCGGGCGATCCTGGCGGGCCAGTACCCGCGCCGCGACGCGGACGCGCCCTCCTCCACCTGGACCGACGACCTGAAGTCGGCCGCGAAGTCCTACAAGGATTCCTGGAACAGCTCGGCCGACCCGCTCACGAAGGTGTTCAGCGACGTCGGCGAGGCGGTGTCCGGTGCGGCGGGCAAGGTGTGGAACAAGTTCGGCAACGGCTCCGACAGCACCCCGGAGTCCGGTAAGTAGCCCCTCGCGCGCTATGAAAGGCCCGTTACTTGCAAAATTTGCAAGTAACGGGCCTTTCATAGCATCCGGCGGGCCCGCTCAGTTCAGGTTCGAGGGGCGCGTGAACTCACCGAGTTCCCCCGGCGGCATCGGGACCGCGCCGAGCGTGCTGAGGAACCCGGCCTCCCGCGTCAGCAGCCGGCACGCGATCCGCAGCCGCCGCAGCGGGTTGGACTCCTCCAGCAGGCGCTGCCGGTCCTCCATCGGGAGCAGGCAGTCGGCGGTGAGCCGGTACGCGAGCGCCGCGATGTCGCCGTCGTCGGGCGGGGTGGTCCAGTCGTCGGCGTGCCAGGCGGACTCGCAGTAGCGCCGGTGCGCGGCCTTGGCGACGTCGGCGAGCCTGGCGACGGTGTCGCCGTGCACCGACGAGACCCGGTCGTCGGGTATCCATTCGACCGAGCCGATCAGGTAGGGCGCGGAGACGCGGTCGATTTCGAGCAGCCGGAACCGGCGCCGCGCGGTGGTGACGACGTCGAATCTGCCGTCCGGCAGCCGCTTCGCCTCGCGCAGCACCGTGCTGCAGCCGACTTCGTGGACGTGCTCGGGCCCGCTCACCTCCCGGATCATCGCCGAACGCAGCGCGACGACCCCGAATTCGCGGTCCGGGATGACGTCACCGACGAGGTCGGTCATCAGCTGCCGGTACCGCGGTTCGAAAATGTGCAGAGGGAGGTGTGTTCCGGGCAGAAGCACGGTCTGTAGCGGGAACAGCGGCAAGATCGCCTTCCCGGTGGACTCATCGCTCGGCTCGGTCACCCGTTCAAGGTACGGGCACCGCACGCACTTCGCAGGACGGTCACTTTCCGGCGGGCGGGCGGAACACCGCGAACGGGTCGGTGATCTGCATCCCCTTGCCCGCGAAGGAGAAGAGGGCCGCCGGACGCCCGCCGCTGCGCCCGGGCGGAGCGGTGTGCCCGGTGGGGAGGAGCAGCCCTCGCCGGGACAGCACACGCTGCAGGTTCGTCGCGGACACCCGGTAACCCAGCGCAGCCGAGTAGAGCCCCCTCAACGCCGATACGGTGAACTCTTCCGGGGCGAGCGCGAACCCGAGATTCGTGTAGCAGAGCTTCGACCGGAGCCGGTCCCGCGCGCGCAGCACGATGGACTCGTGGTCGAACGCCGTCCGCGGCAGCTCGGAAACGTCGTGCCATTCGGTGTCTTCCGGGATCTCGGGGTCCACATCGGACGGTACGAGGCCGAGGAACGCCGTCGCCACGACGCGCGGGCCCGGCACCCGGTCCGGCGCGCTGAACACCGCCAGCTGCTCCACATGCTTCAACTGGCGTACGTCGACCTTCTCCGCGAGCTGCCGCCGAATGGACGCCTCGACGTCCTCATCCGGCCGAAGCCTGCCGCCCGGAAGCGACCAGCGGCCCAGATGCGGATCGAGCGCGCGCCGCCACAGCAGGACCCGGAGTGTGTCCGAGCGCACTTGCAGGACCGCTCCCAAAACCTCGTGGGCGAGGGGGGTCTGGGTGTTAAGATGACTTCGCACGGTTTTCGATTGTAAGGCGAAAACCGACAGTGGACAAATCGGTCCAGGAGGGCCAGAACGATGACGAGCACCCTGCAGAACGACCTGACTCCCTACGGTGGCGTCGTCGCCGACGCGGCTTGGGCGGAGGAGGTGCGGAGCCTCGCTCGCCAGCGCGACGCCGTCCTGCTCGCGCACAACTACCAGGTCCCCGAGATCCAGGACATCGCCGATTTCACCGGCGATTCCCTCGCGCTCAGCCGGATCGCGGCGAGCAGCGAAGCGTCCACCATCGTCTTCTGCGGCGTGCACTTCATGGCCGAGACGGCGAAGATCCTGGCGCCCGAGAAGACGGTCCTGATCCCGGACGCGCGGGCGGGATGCTCGCTCGCGGACTCGATCACCGGCGCCGAACTGCGCGCCTGGAAGGCCGAGCATCCCGGCGCCGTCGTCGTGTCGTACGTGAACACCACGGCCGAGGTCAAGGCGGAGACCGACATCTGCTGCACGTCGTCGAACGCCGTCGACGTGGTCGCCTCCATCCCCGCTGACCAGGAGGTTCTGTTCCTGCCGGACCAGTTCCTCGGCGCGCACGTCAAGCGCGTGACGGGCCGCGAGAACATGCACATCTGGGCCGGTGAGTGCCACGTGCACGCCGGGATCAACGGTGCCGAACTGGCCGAGCGGGCCGCGGAGAACCCGGACGCCGACCTGTTCATCCACCCGGAATGCGGCTGCGCGACGTCGGCGCTGTACCTCGCCGGCGAGGGCGCGGTCGCCCCCGAGCGGGTCAAGATCCTCTCGACCGGCGACATGGTCCACGCCGCCCGCGACACCAAGGCGAAGTCGGTCCTCGTCGCCACGGAGATCGGCATGATCCACCAGCTGCGCAAGGCCGCGCCGGAGATCGACTTCCGCGCGGTGAACGACCGGGCGTCCTGCCGGTACATGAAGATGATCACGCCGGCCGCCCTGCTGCGGTCGCTGCGTGAAGGTGCCGACGAGGTCCACGTCGACATCGAGACCGCCGCCCGTGCCCGCGCTTCCGTGCAGCGCATGATCGAGATCGGGCAGCCTGGCGGCGGAGAATGACCGACCCGGTTACCGCCCTTCAGGCGAAAACCCATCCGGAGTGGGAGGCCGCCGCCGATCTTGTGGTGATCGGCAGCGGAGTGGCCGGGCTCACCGCCGCGCTGCGCGCCCAGGAGCTCGGCTTGCGCGTCCTGGTGGTCACCAAGGCGGCGGTCTCCGACGGGAACACCCGGTGGGCCCAGGGCGGGGTCGCGGTCGTGCTGGAGGGTGAGCACGAGCAGGGCGACTCGGTCGGCAAGCACGCCGCGGACACGCTCACCGCCGGTGCCGGGCTCTGCGAAGAGGACGCCGTCCGCTCGATCATCGCGGGCGGCCCGGCCGCGGTGGCCAGGCTCCGGGCCAAGGGCGCCCGCTTCGACCCGGCGGTCGAAGGGCGGCCCGAACTCGCCCGCACGCGGGAAGGCGGGCACAGCGCTTTCCGGGTCATCCACGCGGGCGGCGACGCGACCGGGGCGGAGGTCGAACGGACACTGGTCGCGAAGGCCGGTGATCGGCGGATCCCGGTGCTGGAACACCACATCGCCGTCGACGCGATCCGTACGCCCGCCGGCGAGGTGGCGGGCGTGACCGTGCTGGACCACAACGGCGTTCCCGGGGTCGTCCGGGCGCCCGCCGTGCTGCTGGCCAGCGGCGGGCTGGGGCAGCTCTACCAGGCGACGTCGAATCCGGAGCTCGCCACGGGCGACGGGCTGGCGCTCGCGTTGCGCGCGGGGGCGCAGCTCGCGGACGTCGAGTTCGTCCAGTTCCACCCGACGGTCCTGTTCACCCCGGGCGCGCGCGGCCGGTGCCCGCTGGTCACCGAAGCGGTGCGCGGCGAGGGCGCGACCCTGCACGACGCGACGGGCGCTTCGGTCATGCGCGGGGTGCACCCGCTCGGTGACCTCGCGCCCCGGGACGTCGTGTCGGCGGCGATCACGCGCCGGATGGTGCAGGCGCCCGGCGGTGTCGACGACCACGTCTTCCTCGACGCCACAGGGATCACCGGGTTCGCGAAGCGGTTCCCGACCGTGCACGCGGCGTGCGCGGTGATCGGTCTCGACCCGGCGAAGGACCCGATCCCGGTCACACCGGCGGCGCATTTCGCCTGCGGTGGCGTGGTGACCACTGTGGACGGACGGTCGGGCGTCCGCGGCCTCTACGCGGCGGGCGAGGTCGCGAGGACCGGCCTGCACGGCGCGAACCGCTTGGCCTCCAACAGCTTGCTCGAAGGACTCGTCGTCGGGCGCCGGGTGGCCGAGGCGGTCGCCGCGGACCTCGCCACCGGGCTGCTCGCGGACCCGCGTCGCGGTGTGCTCAAACCGCCCGCCACGGTCGCGGTCACCGATCGCGACGCGTTGCAGCGCGCGATGAGCCGGTACGCCGCGATCGGCCGCGACGAGGAAGGGCTCGCCGTCGTCGGTTCGGTGCTGGATCTCTCGGTGATCGATAGTCCTTTGTGGACCCCTCGGATCGTCGAGGACGCCGCCCTCACGGTGGTGGCGGAGGCCTTGGTCGCGGCGGCCGCGCGCCGGACGGAATCCCGGGGCTGCCACGTGCGGACCGACTTCCCCGGACGAGACGACAACACCTGGCAACGCGGCCAGCTCATCCGGCTCAGCCCGTCCGGGCAGCCGGTACTGGCCGATCCGATCGCTTTGGAGGGTGTGGCATGAGCGAATTCTCCCACTGGGTCACCAAGGCGCTGGTCGACCACGGACTCGACGTCCCCGACGTCCACCGGGTCGTCACGACGGCGCTGGCCGAGGACCTCCGCTACGGACCCGACGCGACGACGAACGCCACCGTGCCCGAGTCCGCGCACGCGCTGGCCGAGCTCACGCCCAGGAAAGCGGGCGTGATCGCCGGGATCCCGGTGGCTCTCGCGGTTTTCGACGTCGTTCTCGGTTCGGGCCTGGAGATCCTGGCCGCCCGCGACGACGGCGAGCGGCTGACCGCCGGGGAGCCCGCGCTGGTCGTACGCGGCCCGGTGCGAGGCCTGCTCACCGCCGAACGCACCGCGCTGAACCTGCTGTGCCACCTTTCCGGCATCGCCACCGCGACCGCCACCTGGGTGTCCACTGTGGACGGCACCGGCTGCCGCGTCCGCGATTCCCGCAAGACCCTGCCCGGGCTGCGGCTGCTGGAGAAGTACGCCGTCCGCGCGGGCGGCGGGGTGAACCACCGGCTCGGCCTCGGCGACGCGGTGCTGATCAAGGACAACCACGTCGTCGCCGCCGGTTCGGTGACGGCGGCGCTGGCCGCCGCCCGCGAGTACGCGCCCGAACTGCACTGCGAGGTCGAGGTCGACGACCTGGACCAGCTGGAGGAGGCGCTCGCCGCGGGCGCCGACGAGGTGCTGCTCGACAACTTCACCCCCGACGAGTGCGCGAAGGCCGTCGACCGGCGCGACGAGGTCTCGCCGAAGACCCGCCTCGAATCCTCGGGCGGACTGCGGCTGGACGTCGCGCGGGCCTACGCCGAGTCCGGTGTGGACTTCCTCGCCGTCGGCGCGCTCACCCATTCCTCACCCGCACTCGACCTCGGGATGGACCTGCGCTGACCTGAGTGGTCACCATCGGAAGTCCTCCTGAGGTCTCGACGGCCCAGCTTCCCGCTGGACGCACGGCCGTGAGACCCGAGTACAACCCGGTACGAGGACCTCACGGCCGCACGCCCAGCGGAAACCTGGATCCGCCGAATACCCCGGGAGGACTTCCGATGGCAACCACTGGCAAACTAGAATTCCCTTATGTGACAAGGGAATTCTGGAGGAATGGTGGGCATTGCCGGTAAAAGTGCCGTCGCGGGAGGCGTGGCCTTCGTGGCACTGCTCGGCACCCCCGTCCCGGGGACGGCGGTCGCCGAGCAGTGCGCGAACCCGACGGGCACCTACACCGCGGCCGTCCCGTGGGGGCAACGGCTGATCGATCCCGCGCGGATCTGGCCGCTCTCCCGCGGCACCGGCCAGCTCGTCGCGGTGATCGGCACCGGGGTCGACGGCCGCAACGGCCAGTTCGCGCCCGGTCAGCTCGTCGGCGGCCAGGGCACCGAGGCCGAAGACTGCGACGGCCGGGGCACCATCGCCGCCGGGATCGTCGGCGCGCAACCGGATCCGTCCACCACGTTCACCGGGATCGCGCCCGGCGCCAAGATCCTCCCGATCCGCTACACCCAGGTGAACGGCGGCGGCGACCCCGGGCAGCTCGCGTCCGCCATCGAGACCGCGCTGAACCGCGGCGCCGGGATCATCCTGATCGCCGTCCCGGCCGCTTCCGACAACCCCGCGCTGACCAGCGCCGTCTCGCGCGCCAGGGAGAAGGGCGCGCTGATCGTCTCTCCCGCCGCGGGAACGCAGCAGGGCCAGACGTCCTACCCGACCGCGACCCCGGGCGTGCTCGCCGTGGGTTCGACCAATCAGGCCGGCGAGGCGGTGCAGACGGAATCCGGTGCCTACGTGGGGGTTTCGGCGCCCGGCGCCGAACTGGTCAGCACGTCGGCGGGCGCGGGCGGGACCGTGGCGCACCGGTGGCCGGTGAGCGATCCCAGCCTGGCCGCCGCGCACGTCGCCGGTGTCGCGGCGCTCGTGCGCGCGTATCACCCGGAGCTGTCGCCGGAGCAGGTCGTCGCCCGGCTGACGCTGACCGCGCACCGCGGTCCGAACGGGGCGCACGATCCCCGGCGGGGCTGGGGCGCGATCGATGCCTACGCGGCCGTTTCCGCCGCCATCCCGGCCGGTACGCCCGGTCCGGGAGGACCGCCGAGCGTCGGCCCGGACACCTACGTGGCCCCCGCGGCCGCCCCCGCGCGAGCGAACGCGGACAAGGTCGCGGGCGTACTCGCCGTCGTCGGGGTTGCCGTCGCCATCGCGGCGGGAGTGGTGGTGGCCGCGGCCCGGCGGGGCAAGCGCCGGGGCTGGCGGCCTTCGCGTTTTCGCGCCTCGTGAGCGGCAGCGGAGTACTGGGGGACACCACTGCCGCTCACGAGGTCTTTTTGCGACCCCCGGGGTACTAGGGGACGGATACGCAGGCTGTCGAGCCCACGATGGCCACGCCGTCTCCGGCGCGGGAGACGTGCACGTTGAAGTCGGCGCCGTCGCGGCTGAACTGCGCGATCAGCTCACGCGGGTTGCTGCGGTCGCGCGCCCGCCAGCCCTGGCTTTCCAGCAGGGGCAGGACGACGTCGACGAGCTTGCGGACCGCGTCGGACGCGTCGTCCACGCGGAGGCCGTACTGCCAGCAGAGCAGCCGCCCCGGCTGGGTCGGGTCGCAGTCCAGTTCGCCTTCCACGGTGCGCTCCGCGCTGGTGCCGAAGGTGCCCGCGACGCCGTCGATGACCGCTGTCAGATCCTCGGCCAGCGGGTCGAGTTCGGTGTTCCTGGTGATCATGACCAACCCCTCACAGGCCTCGGCCCACGCCTTCGACGGCCATCTCCCGCAGCGAGCCACTCGTGAAGCCCTCGTGCGTGAGCGGTCCGCCCGTGATCACACCGTAGATGTTGTTCCACGAATCCGAACCGGGCTTGAGCACCCCGCTGTGGGAATCCATGCCCCACTGCAGGTCGCCGTTCGCGTCGCGGCCGGTTTCCAGTTCGACGACGCCGGGGAAGCGGTCGGGGTCCGCTCCGTGCCCGGCGCCGAGCCATTCGACGAGGCCCGCGTTGCCCTGCGCGACCACGATCGGGTCGAAGGGGGCCGTCATGGAGTATCGCTGCACACCGGCCTGGCTGGCCGGAAGATCGTCCGGGCCCCAGATCCCGTGTCCCATGCCCGCGGATTCGACGTGCAGCACCTGGTCGGCCCGGAGCCCGAGCTGCTCGGCGAGCCCCACGGTCGCGCCGCCGTAGCTGTGCCCGACGGCGGTGACCACGACGCCGGGGCCGGCGTGGCTGTCGATCTGGCCGCGCAGTTCGTCGCCGAACGCCTTGAGTTCGGGCGCCATCGTCTGCGCGTAGTGCGCGGCGGGGCCTTCGGTGATCACGTTCTGGGGGAAGACGCCGTCGGCCCAGACCACCATCGCGGTCCGCCCGGTGGCGTCCGCGGCGACCAGGCTCTTGCCGAGGTCGGCGTAGCTCTGGAAGTTGTCGAACGAGGTGTTGACGCCCGGGACGAACAGCCCGACGTTGCGGGTGCCCGGTTCGATCCGGCCGACCAGTTCGGCGATACGCCCGAGCCCGCGCGGATCGAACCGGAGGATCTGCCGGTCGTTGGCGATGATGTCCTCGTACAGCGCGATGCGGTTGCGCGCGTTCGTGATGTCGTCGGCTTTTCCGCCGTGCGCCAAGAGGTTCGCGAGCCGCTCGCGCTCCGACGTCAGCGCGTCGGAGACCTTGGTGCGGTTCTCGGCGATCGCCGCCGCCCACTGCCCGGTGTCGGCCGCGCCGCCGACGCCCGCCGGATTCCCGGCCTTGGGCAACGGGCTCTCCGGCATCAGGGCGCGGTACGAGGCGGCGACCTGGACGTCGGCGCGCCGGTAGCCGCCCGCCGCCGCGCTGAGGCCCTGGTGGATCACCGTCGCCTTGGTGAGCTGGCCGTCGAGTTTGCTCGCGACGTCCTTGATCGTCTTGGTGAACGTCGCGGAAGCCGCGCTGGAGGCCGAAACCTGGCCGAACGCGGTGGCGGGGACGTTCTCACCCGCGAGCGCGGTCTGCGCTGTCTTGAGCACGCCGGCGCGCTGTTCGAGTTCGGCCGCCGCCGCTTCGAGCCTGGCGGGGGCGACTCGGTAACCGCCCGCACTGGATGCCATCACCGAGCCGCCTCTCCTGTTCAGAAAGAAATGTTCAGAAAGAAATCAGTACTGTTCGGATTCTTCGCCGAGCACGGCGGGAGCGACCGGGGACGACTGACCCCAGACGTTCTCGGTCTCCACGAGCCACGGCGGGATCCGGCGCCCGGAGCCCATGTCGCCGCCCGCGCCCATGCCCATCGGCATCATGGGCATCATCGGCATCGCGCCCTTGGCCGCCGCCGCGCCCGCGGCACCGGCCGCTCCGCCCGCCAGCCCGCTCATCGCGCTGCCCGAAGAACCGTCGCCCGCCAGACCGGAGAACGCGGCCGGTGCCTCGCCGGGACCGGAAAACCCGCCACCCGCGCCGATCGCGCCGCCGTCCAGCGAAGGCGCTCCGCCGCCGCCGATCGGGATGCCGCCACCGGCACCGCCCGCGGTCGCGCCGGCCGCACCGGCGCCACCTCCGGCGGGTTCACCGTTCTTGTCCTTGCCGTCGTTCGGGTTCTTGCCGTTCGCCCAGCCCGGGACGCGCGGCATGATCGAGCCGAACCGGCCGAACGCGGCGGCCGAGGCCGCGGCGAGGCCGGCGGTGAACATGTCGCCGAACAGCGGGTTCGACTTGGGGGGCTGGGGCTGCCCGGTGGTGGGCGGGGTGGAGCCGTCCGACGGCAACGGGTGCGTGTTGTCGCCCGGCAGCACCCCGACGCCGGGCGTCCCGCCGATGTTGTTGCCGACGGAGCCGCCGCCGGGGGCCGTGCCGCCACCGGTGACCGGCGGCGGGGCGACGGCGTTCGGCGAGGCCGGAATGGACTCCTCGGCCGTGGAGTACTCGCCGGCGAGCTGGGTCATCACCACGATCGCCTTGCTGTGCGCCGCGTTGGCCGCGCCCGCGGCCTGCTGCTGCGCCTCGACGTTCGAGATCGCCTGCTGCCGCTGCTGCGCGGCGGCGATGACCGTCGCCTGCGACGAATCCGGGGGCAGCAGCGGCGGGTTCACGGCCAGCGCGAGGTCAGCGGGGGAGACGTCGGGCACCGCGACCGGCGGCGGCATCTCCTTCTTGGCCTTCACCAGCGCGTCCGCCGCGTCCTCGAGGAGGTGGTTCATCGCGTGCGCGGTCTGGGCGACCTTGCGGATGCCGCCGACCAGGTCGGTGATCATCGTGTGGTACTTGTCGGCGGCGCCGCCGGTCCAGCTGCCGGAGAAGTCCTTCAACTCGCCGGTCAGGTTCTCGGCCTGTTCGAACAGCCCGGAGCCGGTGGACTGCCATTTGTGGGCCGCGTGCCGTGCCGTGTTGGGGTCGCCCGCCTGCAGCATCGCGTAAAGCTGCTGGTGCGAGTAGGCGGCGAAGTTCGTGTGAGCGGTGCTGGTCATCCCTTGTTCCCCCCGCCGTTCGAGCCGCTGTTGCCACCCAGCACCCCGCCGAGGACGTTGAGCAGGGGATCGAGCAGCCCGGTCTGCTGGCTGGAGTGGTTCATGTCGCCCGCCACCGATTCGTCGGCCGCGGCGTAACCGTCGGCGACGGTCGTGGTGACGTCCTGCGCGAAGGTGATCGCTCCCTTGACCTGGTCCAGCAGGCCCTGCATCTCGGCGACCGCGGCCTTGTGCGCCTTATCGAGGGAACCCGCCTCCCCGAACTCGCCGAACAGCAGCGGCTGCTCGCCCAGGGTCAGCAGGAAGTCGTTCGGCTTGGACATCGCGTGGATCTGGGTCTCCAGTTCCCGCACGAAGTCCTTCAGTGATTCCAGATGGACGTAGTACGACTGGTCTTGCATTGATCCCGGCTCTCTCGTGATCGGCCATGCCTACAAGGGACGACTACGCGCAAAGCCGGCCGGCCGGTGCCGAGGGGGGTGAAAGCACCGGCCGGCCGACGGATGGGGACTCAGCCGGCGAACAGGCCCTGGTTACGGTTCTCCAGGCTGTGCTGGATATCGTGGGCGTCGCCGACCTTGCCGCCGAACTGCGCGATGATCGCCACGATGTCCGCGGTGGCCTGGCGCAGGCGGGTTTCAGACGCACGGGCGGCCTCACCGGCGGAACTGCCGGAGGCGTACCAGGTCTGGGTGATCGGCTGCAGGTTGGTGTGCAGCTGTTCGAGCTGGGAGGTGAGCGCCTTCGCCTTGGCGGCCAGCGAGGCCGAGCTGTGCTGCAGCGCGGCGAAGTTGATTTCGACGACGTCAGCCATGATTGGTGGTCCTCTCGCGGATCAGGGGTTGAGCCGGTGGATCACGGTCTGGTCGACGGTCCCGCTGACCCCGGTCAGGCTTTCCCGGACTTGCTCGTCACCCGAGTTGTAGTTCCGGTTGCTTTCGTGGACGAGGCGCGACATCGTGTTGAGCTCGTTCACGGCGATGGTCATCTTCTCCTGCAGGCGGCGCTGCAGGTCCCAGAACGCGACGGCCTGGTCACCCTTGTAGTTGTGCAGGGTCTGGGTCAGCTCGCTCTCCAAGCTGGCCATCGTCGTTTTGGCATTCGACGCGGTTTCCTCGAACCCCTGGACGGCGCGCGCCATCGCAGCTGCGTCTGCCTGATATCCCGTACCGGTCATGGATGGGCCACCTCCTCTCATCTCGCTGGAAATCCCGGTGAGCACCAGGGGACGCCCTGTCTGCTCTTGTGAAGGACACGCTAGAAAAGGGGGGAGTGTGGTCAAACGGCACAACTGCCGGTCAGGGTGACGGCACTATTACCCACAGCTCGGGGGTAGGGCCTTCCCCACCTTCGATCCGGGGGAGTACTCCAGTGTTCGAAGTGGAGCCTCCCGGCACCCTCTAATCCATGGTGGACAGGGGATCCAGGACGGTACTACATCGCCCGTTGATGATCTTGGCGGCGGCGATGGCGGTGCTCGGGACGATCGCGCTCGGCGGTCTCGTTTTCGACGATCGCAGCCTCGTCAACGCGCCCATTTGGCTCAAACCGCTCAAGTTCACGATTTCCGTGGGGCTCTACGCGGTGACACTGGCCTGGCTGATCGGACAGCTGACCCGGGGGCGGCGGCTGGGCTGGTGGCTCGGGACGGTGTTCGCGGTCGGCCTCGGCCTCGACATGGCGCTGCTGTTCTGGCAGGTCATCGTCCGCGGCAGGACGCTCCACTTCAATCAGGAGACCCCGGCCGACCAGTGGATCAACAACATGGTCGCGAACGGCGCCTTCACGGGCTGGGGAGCGACGGCGGCGATCGCGGTTCTCCTGCTGTTCCAACGTCTTCCCGACCGGGCGATGAACTCCGCGTTACGCGCGGGTGCCGCGTTGTCGGTCGCGGGCATCGGGATCGCGCTGCTGATGTTCGGGCCGAACGAACAGCAGGCGGCCCAGTTCCGCTCCGGCGAACGGCCGTCGATCATCGGTGCCCACGCGGTCGGTGTGCCCGACGGCGGTCCGGGACTGCCCGTGGTGGGCTGGAGCACCGTCGGCGGGGACATGCGGATCCCGCATTTCGTCGGGATCCACGCGATCCAGGCGCTGCCGCTGGTCGCCTACGGACTGCTCATACTCGCCCGGCGGTATCCGGTGCTCGAATCGGAATTCGTGCGGCGGAATCTGGTCCGGACCGCTTCGGTGGGTTTCGCGGGATTGCTCGTGCTGCTGACCTGGCAGGCTCAGCGGGGACAGTCCATCGTGCACCCCGACTTCTGGACGCTGGTCACGGGCGCCGGGATCATCGCCGTCGTGACGGCCGGTTCGGTGCTTTCGCTGCGGGCTCCGAGACCGATGCACCAGCTGACGTGATCTTCACCGTATCTCCGCGAAATCCACTCGGGACTTCCCTCGCGATCGGATAGTTTCCGGGACGATGAAGGGGGTAAGCGTGACTGGAACGCGGACTTATCGGCGGTTTTCGGGCAGACGCGGGGGCGTGCTGGTCACCGCGACGGTGTTGATCGGCGGGGTGGTGCTGATCGGCGGGGCGGCTTGTTCGTCGGGATCTTCTTCCGATGCGGCCGCTCCGGCGGCGCCCGAGGCGTTCGGTCCGGCGGGATATCGCGGGCTGACCTTGGGGATGGCCAAGGACGCCGCGCTGGCGGGCGGGAAGCTCGCTTCGGCACCGACGTCCAATTTGGACGGTTGTACCGATTTCTCCTACACCGGCGGCCCGGCACCCGACCCGGCGCGGATGAAGGCGGAGGCCGACGTCGAGGCCAAGGCCAAGGACCTGAACAAGAAGGCCGACGAACTCGAGGCCGATCCGGAGTCGAAGCCGGGCGCGTCCGCGGAGGAAAGCGCCAAGTCGGCGGAGAAGTCCGCCAAGGACGCTCTGCTGTTCGCCGATGCCGCGCAGGCGTCCGCTGATCTGGCGGGCAAGCGGGAGGAACGCGACAAGGCGTTCGTGGGCGCCGGTGGCGCCTCCTTCGGCAAGGACGGGCTGCGTGAGCTCGCCGCGCCGTCGGACGCCAAGACGGCCGAGGGGATCGGTGCCGGTTCGGGGTTGGCGGAACTCAAGACGGCCTACGACGCCAAGGGGATGAAGACCGGCGACAACGGCCGGTTCCAGGTTCCCGTCGACGGGAAACCGGACTGGGTCTACGAGTTCACCGTCGCGGGGGACAAGGTCGGCTCGGTGTCGATGGTCAATCCGAAGGCGAAGTGCGCCTGAGTTTTCGGGATTTCGGGGTTTCGGGCAGGAGAAAAGGGCCGTTCTCTTCGAACGGCCCTTTTCGCTGGGATCAGACTCCCGCGGTGGTGCGGATCCAGCTGCGGCTCGCCGCGACGCTGGCGTAGTTCTGGGTGCCCTGCGGGTTCGTGCCGGAGTTGCTGCCGGTCGAGCAGACACCGACCTGGACGCCGCCCGAGAGCTGCGGGCCGCCCGAGTCGCCGTGCCACGCAGAACCGTTGACCCCGACACTGGCGATGGCCTGGCCGCCGTACGCGTCGCTGCTGGTTCCGGTGATGCGGACGTTGGCCGTCTTCAGGACGCTCGACGGCGGGTTGTTGCCCTGCGTGCGACCCCAGCCGTAGATCTGGTTGGTGGTGCCGCTGGCCGGGTTCGCGGTGCCGAGCTTCATGTACGTCGTGCTGACCGCGGTCGTGAGGTGCAGCAGCGCGATGTCGCCGCTCGGGGCGGCTTTCTGCTGGTCGACGTCGGCTTCGGTGCCCTGGTTCAGGTTCACGTTGCCGACCTTGACGTGCATGCCGGGCTTGTTGAGGCAGTGCTTCGCGGTGAGGACCCACTGCGGGGCGATGATCGTGCCGGAGCAGTTGAAACCGCCGAACGCGGTGGCGTCGTCCCAGTAGATCTGGGCGCCCCACGGCGCGGAACTCACGGTGCCGCCGCCGATGATGTCCTGGCCCGCGTTCGCGGCAGGGGTGGCGGCAAGGGTCAGCGCCGCGGCGGCGCCGGCCACCGTTGCGACGATCTTGGACATACGCATGAATACGCCCTTCGGCCTGCGTCGGGGAGTTCGTTTCGACTTGAAACGGTTTCACCAAGTTAGGCGGCGGTAAGGGCTTTTGTAACCTACCGAAGTCGGTAAGCGTTACGAGGAAAGTATTGGGCCGTCCGGGTCGGGGGCGGCGGTGTCCGATTGGGATCGTGGCGCTGGGCAGTGACGCTGGGCAGTGACGCTGGACTGTGAGGCGGGACAGTGTGGTTGGACAGTGACGCTGGATCGTGATGCCGGATCGTGAGGCTGGGGTATTTCGGGTGGATTCTCCGATTTCTCCGGGAAGGCGTTTCTTGGCGCGTTGGTTCCGCGTTGGCCGGTTGAGCCGCTTAGGGTGTGGTGGGTGACTACTCGGGTGATCGTGCTGAACGGTGGGTCCAGTTCGGGTAAGTCGGGGATCGCCCGATGCCTCCAGGCGGTGCTGCCGGAGCCTTGGCTCACCCTCGGCGTCGATACCTTGATCGACGCCATGCCGTCCACTGTCGACGACGGGATCGACTTCTCGAGCGACGGCGGGGTGAACGTCGGCTCCGGGTTCCAACGTCTCGAAAACGCGTGGATGGCCGGTGTCGCGGCGATGGTGCGGGCGGGCGCGCGGGTCATCATCGACGACGCGTTCCTGGGCGGGGCGGAATCGCAGCGGCGGTGGCGTGAGGCGCTGGACGGGCTCGAAGTGTTGTGGGTCGGTGTCCGGTGTGATGGCGCTGTCGCCGCCGGCCGGGAGATGGCGCGAGGGGATCGGGTCGCGGGGATGGCGGAGGCGCAGGCCGAGGCCGTCCATCAGGGTGTGGTGTATGACTTCGAGGTGGATACAGGGCTGAACGAGGCTTTGGTGTGTGCGCGGGAGATCGGTTCGCGGGTCACCTAGGTGGCTGAGCCGGGGCTGATTGACGAGTTCGCCACCGGTGGTGCGTCAGGTCCTGTTTGGACGCCATGCCGCTCGTCGGTCAAGTCCGGGTGGGCTTTGTGAACGTTTGTGCGCCCCGGGTTCCGTGAATAGCCACCAGATCCACGGAAGGCCTGATCACGCCGGCCTGTCGTCCTCTGGTTCTTCGCGTGGTTCGTGGAGTGGTTCGGGTGTCGAGTCGTAGGTGTGCCCGCTCGGGGTGGTGATGGTCATGCCGCCGTTTCCGGTGGGTTCGGCGTACCAGCCGGGCTCTTCTTTGAGGAGGTTGTGGATTTTGCAGGCGCCGTGGCAGTTGTGGTGATCGGTGACACCGTCGCGTGCCCAGCCGGTGATGTGGTCGATCTCGGAGAACTCCGCCGGACGGTGGCAGCCGGGATGGGTGCACTCCCGATCCCGCGCCTTGATCAGCCGGGCCAATGAGGCCGGTGACCGATAGGTGCCGGCACTGGCTTCGAGGAGTTGACCGGTCGCGGGATCGGTGATCAACCGCGACCAAGTCGAATCCGGGTCCGAAGCGATCTCACGGACCAGCCAGTCCGGAATGAACCCGTAGCCCGCCAGGATGGCAGGGTCCTCGCGAACACCGACCAGGGTCAGGAGATCCACGTAGACGTGAATGTGCGCGCGAGGCTTTCCGCGGCCATCTTCGGCGAGGAGACGTTCGCCGAAGATGTCGGCGCGATGCTGGTCGAGAGTGCGGGACTTGTCTTCCGCCCGGCGCCTTCGTGCAGCCCGGCTCAGCGAGGCGTAGATCGAACCGGCGACCTCCGCGGGAAGATGTCCCGAGAGCGTGGACATGGTCTCGTCGTCGTGCTCCAGCGAAATATGCCGTAGCTCGCGTTTCTTTTTCGCTCGATCCCGATATCCGTCGGGATCGAACTTCTGCACGGCGTGGTTCACCGAACTGCGGATCGCCGAAGGATCACGACCCGCCAGACGTAGGGACATCCATTCGTCCACCTGCGCGGCGACCTCGTTCGACACGTCACGGGTCAACCTGGTGACCTTGGACGCCTTGAACAGATCGATATCGCCCTTCTCCAGTGCCGCCAAGGTGTTCGGCAATCGGGCCACCAGAGCGCAGGAGGTCTCGACGAGCAGGAACGCTTGATTGCGGGAGACCGAGAGGCGCAAAGCCACCTCCTCGGTCACCGATCTTCGCGACCCGCCGACGGCGGCGAACTCGGCTAACGCGCGGACCTGACGACCCTGCGCCTGACGATGTGAAACCTCCTCGTCGAACGCGGTCTCAAGAAACCGAGCAGCTTTCAGGTTAAAAGCAAGAGTTGTGGTCATGCCGATGATCATAGTCGAACGTGAGTTCGATCACCACTGAATATGTGACCGGATTTACGCGGAGAGTGAACGGTCCGGTGAGTGACCTTTCCCGGGTTGCGGGCCCATTCACGAGGCGTCGCGGACTTCAATGCGACCGCAAGTCGTCTCGCATCGCTTCCTGTACGGACTCCCGGGTGCGCTTCAGTTCCCTGGCGTTGGCTTCCCGTTCAGGGTCGGTGACGTCTTTGCCCCCGGCGGCCACAGTGCGTAAGCCGCGTACGGTCCGGAAGTAGCTCACCGCCGCCGTCGTCACCTCAGCCGGCGCGACCACTTCCAGTTGGTGACGCTGCTCGTAGCACGGTGCGAACACCTGGCGTGCCGTCTCGTCCAGTTCGGCTTCGGTCAGATCGACTCTCTTGGACAAAGCCAACAGTTCACTGCGCGCCTTCGTCAACGAAGAAAGAAAGGTCCCGTACATCTCGTGCCGGATCTGCCGCCACTCGGCAGCCAGTTCGTGCCGATCCTTGCGCGCCTGAACCGCCAATGCGGTTCTCATGGCGATGGCCGCACCGACGAGCGTGGTCAGTAGCGTCGTCCACTGCATTCGTCAAAGGTTACGACCGTCCGCCTCAGTCCTCCACCGGCTTCGTCCAAGCCACCTGGACCAGCCCCGTCCCATGCCGCCGTGAAACCAGCACGCCCCGCCCGGCGGGCTGCGGCCCCGGCTTCACGTCCCCGAGCAGCGCGCCTTCCTCACGAGACCCGGACATCACGAGACCAGGCGACCCCAGTTCGCGGATCCGTTGCAGCACCGGCTCGAACAGCGAACGCCCGGCCCCGCCGCTCCCACGCGCGAGGACGAGGTGCAGGCCGATGTCCCGTGCCTGCGGCAGGAATTCCAGCAGCGGCAGCAACGGGTTCCGGCCCACGGTCGCGACCATTTCGTAGTCGTCGACCAGCACGAACAGCTCCGGCCCCCGCCACCACGACCGGTTCCGCAGCTGCTCCGGCGTGACATCCGAACCCGGAAGCCGGTTCCGCATGGCCTGCTGGCACTGTTCGATCAGCCCGGTCAGCGCGGTCTCGGAACCCGCGTAGCCCAGCAGATGCGACTCCGGCACCGCGCCGAGCATCCCTCGCCGGTAGTCGGCGACGATGATCGCGGCCTCGGTCGGTGAGTACTTCGAAACGATGCCTTGCGCGATCGCGCGCAGGAGCGAGCTCTTTCCGGATTCCACGTCGCCGAAGGCCACGAAATGCGGTTCGGTGGCGAAATCGAGGTACACCGGCCGCAGATTCGATTCCGCGATGCCGAGCGTGACCTGTTTGCGCGGCCCGGCCTCCAGCGAGTCGAGTGGGATCTCGGGCGGCAGCAACCGCACGGCCGGAGCCGGCTTTCCCTTCCAAGCGGCGGAAATCCGCCGGTTCAGGTCCAGCCCGCCGGCACCGACGGTGTCCGGCCGCTGATCCGAATCGATCCGCGGGAGCGCCGCGAGGAAGTGCAGTTTGTCCGCGGTCAGCCCGCGTCCCGGCCGGTCCGCCGGGACGTTCTGCGCGATCTTGCGATCGATCAGCGAGTCCGCCGGTTCACCCAGCCGCAGTTCGAATTTGGTGCCGATGGCGTCGCGCAGCGGCGCCCGCATGCCCATCCACTGGTTGATCGAGACGACGACGTGGATGCCGAAACCGAGGCCGCGCGAAGCCAGGCTGGTGATCTGCTCCTCCAGCTGCTCGTATTCCTGCCGGATCGTGGTCCAGTTGTCCACGAACAGGAAGACGTCGCCGAATTCGCGGCCTTCCGTGCTCTCCTTGAACTCCGAACGCCGCTGGCGGAACGTCGTGATCGACTCGATCCCGTTGGCGGAGAAGAACTCCTCACGCTGTTCGAGCAGGGTCGTCAGTTCCGCGACGACCCGGCGGCAGCGCTGGGCGTCGCGGCGTGTCGCGTATCCGGACACGTGGGGCAGCCCGGCGATCGGCGCCAGCGCGCCACCGCCCATGTCCAGGACGAACAGCTGGACCTCTTCCGGCGTGTGGGTGAGCGCGAGCATCGCGGCGATGTCCCGCATCAGCGTGCTCTTGCCGCTCTGCGGCGCCCCGACGATCAGCGCGTGCCCGGCGGCACCGGAGAAATCGGCCCACAGCATGTCGCGCCGCTGCTCGAACGGCTTGTCCACCAAGGCGACCGGGATCATCAGCTTGCCGTTCCCGCCCCAGCCCAGCGGACACAGACCGCGTGCGGCGTCCTCGCCGAGCGGCGGCAGCAGCTGGTCCAGCGTGGGCGGTTCGGCCAGCGGCGGCAGCCAGATCTGGTGCGCCTCCGGGCCTTTGCCTTCGAGCCGCGAGATCATCGCGCCGATGATCGTCTCGCCGGTGCCCTTTTCGACCGGTTCCTCCGCTTCGACGGTCACCGGGATCTCCACCGGAGCCAGCGTGAACGGCATCAGCCCGAGGCTCCGGCCGTCCTTGCGCACGATCTTGCTGCGCGGCGGCAACTCTCCCGAGACGTACGCGGCCTTGAGCCGGATGAGGGTGTCGTTGTCGGACTTCAGATACGCCGAGCCCGGCACAGGCGGAAGCTGGTAGGCGTCCGCGACCCCGAGCACCGCGCGGCTTTCCGACGCGGAGAACGTCCGCAGGCCGATCCGGTACGACAGGTGCGAATCCAGTCCGCGCAGCCGTCCTTCCTCCAACCGCTGCGACGCCAGCAGCAGGTGGATCCCGAGACTCCGCCCCAGCCGTCCGATCGCGACGAACAGGTCGATGAACTCCGGCCGCGACGACAGCAGCTCGCTGAATTCGTCGATGATCACCAGCAGCGACGGCATCGGCCGCAGGTTGACGCCGGATTCCCTGGCCTTTTCGTAGTCCCGCACCGACGCGTAGTTCCCGGCCGCGTGCAGCAGCTCCTGACGCCGCAACAGTTCGCCGTTCAGCGCGTCCGCCATGCGGTCGACCAGCGCGAGATCGTCGGACAGGTTGGTGATGACGGCGCAGGTGTGCGGCAGCCCGGTCATCCCCGCGAACGTCGCGCCCCCCTTGAAGTCGATGAGCGCGAGGTTGAGCTTCTCCGACGAATGGGTGACGGCGAGCGCGGTGACCAGCGTCCGCAGCAACTCGCTCTTGCCGGACCCGGTCGCGCCGATGACGAGCCCGTGCGGGCCCATCCCGCCTTCCGCGGACTCCTTGAGGTCGAGGTCGACCGGCCTGCCTTCGGGATTGATGCCCAGCGGGATCCGCAACCGGTCCCGCGCCGAACGCGGTGCCCAGGTGACCTCGGTGTCGGTGTCGCGCGGGTCGCCGATGCCGAGCAGCCCGGCCAGCCCGAACGTCGCCGACATCGGCGCTTCGCTGACCACCGCCGCCCCCTGGAACAGCGGCGTCAGCATCCTGGCCAGCGCTTCGGCGGCCCCGCGGTCCAACGTGTCCGGGGTGCCGAGGAACCCGAGCCGCTGCTCGGTGCCGTCGCCGACGACCATCCCGAGTTGTTCGGGGCTCATGTGCAGGCTCAGCAGCCGTTCGGACGAAACCGACCGCGGCTGCTCCGCGCCGATCTCCACCACCGTGACGCCGAGCCTGCCTTCTTCGGCCACGAGCCGCGGGTCGGCGAGGGTGTGCCCGCCGTCCACGATCACGACGACATGCGGCAGGTCCAGCCGGGAATCCGGCCGCCGGGTGAACGCGGGCCGGTCGCCGAGGTCGGGGCCGAGGAGGTCGGCGAGCTTCCCGGAGTCGGCGTCGACGAGCCGTCGCGGACCGGCCGCGTCGGCGGCGGTGGAGGCGACGTGCGGCAGCCACTTCGCCCATTCCCAGTCGTGCAGACGGTCGTCCTTGACGCACAGCGCGATCCGCAGGTCGCCGGGCGAGTGGAAGGTCGCGAGCTGGGTCAGCATCGCCCGCGCGGTCCCGAGCGTGTCCGGACGGCGGCCGGACAGACTGACCTGCGCGAACGACCTCAGCGAGACCGCGACCGGGAGACCGTCGACCGTCGAATAGGTCCGGATGAAGTGCTTGAGGTTCGTCGAGCACACCGGATCGAGGTCTTCCAGCGGCACGGTTTGCGGCGCCTTCAACGGCGTCGCGAGCCGCTGCGGCCCCGTCCCGACGCGCACCTGCCCGAACTGCGAGTCGGACCGGCGGCGATCCCACAGCTTCCCCGTCTCGATGTACGCCCAGAGATCCGCCGGATCGGGCTGCAACGCCGCCATGGCCGCGCGCTGGCTGTCCGCGATGTCGCGGACCTGGCCGCGCAAACCGGTCAGATAGCGCTGGTAGTCCCGGCGCTCCTCGTTGATCTGCGCCTTCTTCGCCGCGCCGCCGCGGCCGAGCGACATCACCACCATGCCCGCCATCGCGGTGAGGAACAACGCGCCGAAGATGTAGGTCATCACCCCGCCGTCGCGTCCGATGTAGACGAACGACATGGCGCCCATGCCCAGCATCATCGGCATGAACATCAGCAGTTGCATGGCTCCGCCGGAGGAGCCCTTCGGCAGCATCGGCGGGGACTGCAGGACGATTTCACCGGGCTGCTCGCCCAGGGCCGGCATGCGGTCGCGAGTGGCGCTCATCAGGGTCTTTCTGGCCGCGTGTGGGTAATCCTGCCGATCATTCTGGCCACTCGTGCCGCCCTTGCGGTGGGTACTTTTGCCGTCCGCTCACGTCTGGTGGCGAACTTACGCTGCTGGTCAACGCAGACGTGGGGGAACGAGAAAAGGAGAACCATGGTCGGCACGGGCGAGTACCGGGCGGAGCCCGAGGCCATGCGCTCGGCGGTCGGGAACCTGGGCGGCATCATCATGCAGGGCATCAATGTCGTCGGCGACCTCGAGCGCACCGTCCTGCAGCCGATGTCGTTCGCCACGTTCGGCAGTGCGGTGGCGGCCGCCAACACGGCCATGCAGAGCCAGCAGGTGGTCGCGGTCCGTACCCTCCTGCAACTGCTTCAGCAGATCAACGGCTTCATCAAGAGCAGCGCCGACGCCTATCAGGCCGCCGACGAGGCGGTCGCGGGCGGCTACGGAGGCCGTCCCGGCGGCGGCGCGGGATCGACCTCGTCGATCTGGGGGAATTCGCACGCGTCCGAACTGGCGACGCTGGCCATCAACGACAGCGCCGGGAGCAACGGCGAACCGTCGTCGGTCGGCAATGTGCTGCGCTACCTGGGGGACGCGCGGCTGGGGCAGCTCGGCGACCACCCGATCACCGACGCGCGGTTCCACGGCGTCTCGGACTTCAACGACTGGCTGGCCGGTGACGCCGACAACCAGGCGCGGGTCGGGGTCATCGAGGTCTACGCCGGTACGGCGCGCAACTTCGGCGACGTGCCCGGCGGGGTGCACAGCGGCGACGTCGTCGTGGTCGAACCGCTCCTGTTCTCCGACAACAAGCCGGTCATCGCCATCGCCGGAGAGGGCGGACTGCTCTACAACCACGGACTCGTCGAAGCGGACATCAACGGCCTGGCGAAGGTCAGCGTCTACCGCCCGGCTTCCGTCTGACTTCCGGCCTGAGGAGCGACATGCTGACTTACCCGAATTCCAGCGCGATGGACGCGACAGCGTCCTCGGGCGGGCCGATCACCATTCTGCCGCAGATCCTCACCGGTCAGCCGGAGCAGATCGCGAAGCACGTGCTCGAGGTGCTCAAGAAGGCCAACGAGTTCCTCACCATGTACAACGAGGTGACGAAGGCCGCCGAGCAGCTGAAGAAGATCTGGTCCGGTGGCGCTTCGGACTCGGCGATGAAGAAGATCACCGACTCCCTGAACTCGCTGACCAAGATCGTCCAGGTCGTGCAGAAGGGCGCGGAGCTGCTCGGCATGGCCGGGACGCTGATCAAGACCGCCCAGGCCGCCTACAAAGCGGTGGTCTCGGCGGTGAACCCGACGGTCGCCGGCCTGATGTCGAATCCGTGGACCTACGGTGCCGCCGTCGCGCTTTCCACCGCCACCAGTGCTTCGCTGCGCGCGTTCATCACCGCGATCGGCGCGCTGCTGAAGGCCCTCGGTGTCGTCGACCTCGCGAACCAGATCACCCAGATCGCCAACATCATCGGCGAGGTCCAGAAACTGTTCGGGCACAGCGATTCCGGCAACGGCTCGGCGGGCAACGCGGCCATCTCCGGCACCCCGGTCACGAACCCGCAGGCGCCGGGTTCGGTCGCCAGCGGCGCGGGACAGGCCGCCGTCGGCGGTTCCGGTGGCGGTGCGGGCGGAGGCGCGAGCGGCGGCTCCGGCGGGGGCACGACGCCGGGCGAGACGCCGCCGTTCACCCAGTACCGGCCGCCCGCGCTGGGCGGCAACGGCGCCCAGGGCAACTGGCCGGGCGGCGCCGACTCCTGGATCCCGGTGGACAGACCGTCCGGTGGCGGCTCGGGTTCCGGCTCCCTGCCGGGCGCGGGCGCGGGCATGGGCAACGGGAACACGGTCACCATCACCACCGACCTGAGCACCGGGAAGTCCACCGTGCAGGCGCCGGGCGGTCAGGACATCGATATCGACATCGACATGAACTACGGCGGCAAGCACTTCGAGCAGCACATCGACATCGACGCGGGAGCCGACTCACCGGCGAAGGGCAGGTAAACCGTGTCGGGGAGCGGTGTGGTCGACGCGTCGGGCGTCGTCAGCTCGATCTTGTCGAATTACCGGCGGCTCGTGGTCGAGTACCAGCGGCGGGTCACCGGCGACCCCTCGGCGCTGAACGCGTCCGCCCAGCGGTGCGGCGAGCGGGCGTCGACGGTTTCGGGCCGGGCGGACGAGATCGGCAAGGCGGCGAAGGCGCTCAACGCGTCTTGGGAGGGCGACGCCTACATCGCGTTTGCCACGGCCGCGGCGAAGCTGAGCCAGGAACTCGGTGAGCTCGGCGCCAAACTGAGCGACCAGTCGAACCGGCTGCGGGCGGGCGCGCAGGCCCTGCAGGGCGCGAAGTCCTGTGTGGACTCGATCCTCGCGCAGTTCGACCAGTACGCCGCACAGCTCGTCAGCCAGGCGCGGACGGCGAACGCGAACGCGGTCAACGCGTTCATCTCCGCCGCCCGTCAGCTCGGCGAGCGCGCCGCGCAGGCGGCACAGGAGATCGCCGACGAGCTGAGTGAGGAACTCGCGCGGCTGTTCCCGCCGGAGGGCGCCGGCCGGATCGAACACGAACTCGGCAAATGGGGCCGCGGCCCGTTGTACTGGCTCAACGGCGAAGCGCTCGACGGCCGCAAGCGCCCGCGCTCGCATCCTTCCTGGTTCGGCAATTCCGGCTGGAAGAAGCTCACCTGGGACGGTCTCGAAGGCACGCGCGCGCCGCGTGCCGGCGACACCCCGTTCGGCAGGCCGAAGCCGGAGGGCCTGCGGGACAAGGCCTGGGGCAACACCGAGATCACCTATGCCAAGTGGAAGCAGGAGCAGGACGGTTTCACCCCGGGGTGGGACGCCAAGGTCTCCTCGCAGGGCTGGGATCTCAAGGCGTCCGGCCACGCCGAACTCGCCGCCTTCAAGGAAGAGGTCGAAGGCAAGAAGGAATGGGGCGTCGCTTCGGGCAGCGCCAAGGGGACCGCGTTCGTCGGTGGCGAGGTGAACGGTTCGCTCCAGGCGGGCGCGCACGGTGTCGGCGTGCACGCCAACGCCTTCGTCGGAGGTAAGGTCGAAGGCGAGCTCGCGGCGGACGTGGCCGGGGTGGGCGTCGGCGCGAGCGGCACCCTCCAGTACGGAATCGGCGCGCAGCTCGACGGCCAGGCGGTTTACGACGCCGGGCACATCAAGGTCAACTTCAAGGCGGGTGTCGCACTCGGTCTCGGTGCCGGGATCGGCGCGAAGATCGACATCGACCTGCCGAAGATCGCGGACACCGTCGGCGAGTACGGCGGCGCGGCCGTCGACGCGGTGAGCGGTGCGGCGGGCCAGGCGGCGGACGCCGTCGGCGAGGCGTGGGACGACGCGGTCTCGTACGTGGGCACCTGGTGATGGGATGAGCAAAATGGCGACGCAGGACCGGGTTTCCCTCCCGCTCGGATTCGACATCCCCGACGGCTGGGTGCCGGTCGAACCCGCGTCGGTCGGCGCCGGGGGCGCGGTCTTCGTCGCCGTGCACTCCGTCCCGGACGCGGAGTTCACCCCGAACATCACCTTGAGCGTCGGGCAGCGGCCGGACGAAGCGCAGATCACCGACATCGCCGACGAGGCCGTCGAACGGCTCGGCCGGACCATGGCGGCGCTCGAAGTGGTGCGGCGCAAGGTGATCGGCACCGGACTCGCGCCCGGGGTGACGCAGGTGCTGCGCATCCGCACCGGCGAAGGACAGGAACTCGTCCAGACGCAGGTGCAACTGACCGTGCCGGGCGCGAGCCCGGCCGAACGGCTGATCCTCGAGATCGCCTGCACCGCAACGCCCGAGGCGGCCCGCCGTCTCGGCGACGACTTCCGGCGGTTCGTGGGCAGTGTCCACGTCCGGCGGGATTTCACCGCAGATGAAGGAGAAGACTCGTGACCACCGACCCCTACGCCATGCCGGACATGGACGAGCTGCTGGACCAGGTCCGCAAGCAGACCGAAGAGGTGCAGCGCATCCAGCGTTCGGTCGAGGCGATGGAGGTCAAGGCGCACTCGCGGCAGAACGAGGTCACCGTCGTCCTGCGCGGTGACGGCCGGTTCACCTCGATCGACATCGACCCGCGCGCGCTGCGCCAGTACGACGCGCGCAACCTCTCGGAGATCGTGCTGGAGGCGGTCAACAACGGGCTGCAGAAACTGGCCGAGGCCAGCAGCGCCAAATTCGCCCCGGTCATCGAGTCCGCCAAGTCGATCGAAGCATGACGGCCGCGATCGCGGGCTCCACCCGCCGCGTCACGGTGGTGACACCGCGGGCGCGGGTCGATGTGGCGCTGCCGCAGCAGAGCACGTTCGCCGAACTCGTCCCGCAGCTCGTGCGGCTCGCGGGTGCTTCGGGGCAGGCGTCGGCCGAGCATCCCGGGTGGGTGCTTTCCCGGCTCGGCGGCGCCCCGCTCGCGCTCGGGCTCACCGTCGCCGCGGCCCAAGTGCGCGACGGAGAAGTCCTCCACCTGACCCCGCGGGAACGCCCGCGGGGTCCGCTGCTGTTCGACGACGTCGTCGATTCGATCGCCAGCGTCGCCGAGTCGGGCACCGGCCGCTGGGGACCTTCGGTGGCGCGCAAGGCGGGCATCGTCGCGTCGGTGGTGCTGCTGCTCGCCGGTGGCCTGCTGGTGCAGGCGGCGGCGTCGGGCAGTGTGCTGGCGCCGATCGGGACCGGGCTGCTGGCGCTCGTGCTGGTACTGGGCGGTGGCGCGCTGAGCCGCGCGTACGGCGACGCGGAGGCCGGTGCCGCCGGCGCGCTCGCCGGGGTCGGCGCGGCGCTGCTGGCCGGGATGTCGATCCTGCCGCCGCATCCGCTGTTCTCCTTGTCGGCGGGACCGCTGGCCGCCGGGCTCGCCGTGGTGACCGTGTACGGCGTGATCGCGGCCGTTTCGGTGGCGGACCGGCTGCCGTGGTTCGTCGCGGTGACCGTCTCGGCCGGACTCGGCGCGATCACCACCGCCATCGTCCTGCTGGCCGACGTGCGCGCGGTTTCGGCGGCCGCCGTGGTCGCCGTCGTGGCGACGGGGCTGGCCGCGGTGGCGCCGATGATGGCGCTGCGGCTCGGCAGGTTGCCGCTGCCCCGCGTGCCCGACGACATGGACGCGTTCCGCGCCGACGAGAACCCTTCGCTCGGCGAGGACATGGTCGGCGGGACGACCTACGCGCAGGCGTTGCTGACCGGGCTGCTCGTCGCGCTCGGGCTCACCGTGGTCTCGGCTTCGGTGGTCCTGGCGTCTTCAGGCGGGGCTTGGGAAGCGGGCCTGTGCGCGTTGCTGGGGCTGGCGCTGATGTTGCGCTCGCGCGCGTTCGCCGGCCGTTCACAGCGGCTCGTGCTCATCGGTTTCGGCGCGGCTGCCCTGGCCGCGGCCGGTTTCTGGCTCGCCGCGGGCGGGCCGCGGTCGTTCGTGTTCGGCGCGGGCTGTGCGGTCGTCGTCGCGGCGGCCGTCTGCCTCACGTACGCGACGCGGGTCGCGAAGGGGCGTCGTTCTCCTTACTGGGCAAGGACTCTCGACATCGTCGAGTTCCTGGTGCTGCTCTCGCTGATCCCGTTCGTCGGCATGATCGCCGGGGTCTACGAGGCCGTCCGGGGCTGAGAGCCCCGCCCCCCTCTACGCAATTAGTCCTCTAGTTGCGGTACTTGCCACACGCAACCACCGCATCCAGAGGACTAATCGCGTTACGTCCGTGAAGGATTCCTTCCCTACCCTCAGAGAGGAAAGGAATCCTTCACGGACAGTCCCCTCAGTTCTCCAGGGCCAGCGGCAGGGTCCGCCGGACCGCCGCCGCGTGCCGTCCGTGCAACGGGGTCACCGCGATCCCGTCCGGCCGGACCGTCTCCGCTCCCGGCCGTCCGCCGACCCGGATGGTCACTTCGGACTTCTCCCGTCCGCCGGGGGTCCGGTGCAGCGTGTACGAAGTCGCGGTGAACGCCGAGCCGGGCACGTGAAGATCCAGCGTCCGCGCGAGATCCCGTTCCGACCGCGGCCGGTAGCAGACCTGCGACGCGCCGCCCCAGTCCCACGAACGCCAGCCGTTCACCGGCGCGTCCTGTCCGCTTCCGATCGCGACGCGCAGTTCCTCCGCCACTTCACCGGCTTCGAGCACGGTGCTTTCGAAACCGGCTTCGGCCAGCGCGCCCATGAGTGACAACGCCGCGCAGGCGGTGCTCCGCAGCGCGCCGAGTTCCCCGCCGCCACGGGCGAGCGCCGCGATCGGCGCGTCTTCGGGCCGGTACCGGACGGTGAGCCAGCGGACCCGGAGCACCGACTGTCCATTGGGGACGGTCCAGGTCAGCAGTTGCGCGCTGGACAACGGGATCCCGGTACTCGCGTAGGCCTCGCGCAGAATGCCGACCAAGGCGTCCGGGCCGGGTGACATCGCGCCGGGCTTGAGCCGCACGATGGCGCTCCAGCCGTCGCGGACCTCGGCGACACCGAAGCGGTTGCCCGCGCGGTCGACGTGCTGGCGCACCCGGACGGGACCGGCGAGCCGGTGCAGCGGGTCGGGGATCTCGTGCTTGTCACGGCGCTTCAGCCGGTATCCGGCCCACGTGAGCAGCCAGCCCGCGGCGTGGCGCCCGGCGAAGCGGACCGACGTCGTCAGCACGAGGACGCCGGCCGCGGCGAGGATGCTGATCCACGCGGCCTGGGGGAGTCCGTCGACGGTGAGGGCCAGCAGGATCGCGATCCCGGCGATCTCCCACAGTGCCGCCTGCAGCGGCCGGATCGGCAGCAGCCAAGGCAACGGCGCCGCGCCCGCGGGGCCGCCGCGAGCCGGGGCCGGGCGGGGTGTCCCCACCGCTGGAGCGTCAACCGACAAGGAATTCCCCTCCTCCGTGCACGTGCACGACGGTAGTGGGCTCCCGTGCGGGGGAGGGCGTAAAAATTACCCTCACCGTGGAGCAGGTCGGAACCTAACGTGAGCACCCTCGAACGGGGTGGGTAAGAACGGCGGGGTACGGGAGCGTGTGGACGCAGCGGGACCAGATCCAGGCCTACCAATTCCTCCGCAGGAGACTGGTTTCGGCACTGGTCTCGGCGGACGCCAACCATCCCGTCGCCCCGAGCCGCAGGCTGGTCATCGGAACCCTGTGCGGCCTCGGTGTGGCCCTGCTGATCACCGCGGTCTTCGGCGTGATCGGCCTGCTGAACCCCTCCGGCGGTAAGGACTGGCTGGCGGGCGGCAAGGTGATCGTCGAAGAGGGCACCGGCGCGCGCTACATCCTCGGTCAGGACGGCGCGCTGCACCCCGTGCTCAACTACTCCTCCGCCCGGCTGATGGCGGGCGGCAACGGCGAAGCCACCGTGACCGTCCCCGCGGACAAGCTCGCGAAGGCGCCACGCGGTGCGCAGGTCGGCATTCCCGGCGCACCCGATTCGCTGCCCGCGGCCGCCGCGCTGCTGAAGACCCCGTGGACGAGCTGCTCGCGGACGACCCAGGACGCGCCCGCGTCGTCCGAACCGGAGACGACGGTGCTCCTCGGCGCGCCGGCCTCCGGGGTCGACCTGCCGAAGGATCAGGCCGTCGTGGTCCGTGTCCCCGAGGGAGAGCGCTATCTGGTGACGGCGGGACGCCGCTACAAGCTCACCGCGGAAGCCGCCACGGCGTTGCAGTTCGACACCTATCCGGCGATCGCGGTTTCGTCCCGGTGGATCGGCACCGTCGCCGCCGGACGCGATCTGGCCTACCGCGCGGTCGAGGACGCCGGGCGGCCCGGCCCGAAGGTCGGCGGCACCCCGACGAAGGTCGGTTCGGTGCTCGGCGTCATCGACGCGATGGCTTCCCCCAACGACGCGACTTCGTACTACCTCGTCCGCGCCGAAGGGCTCGAACCGATCGGCCAGACCGAGGCGAGCCTGCTGATCAACACGCCGCAGAACGCGGACGCCTACACCGGCGTCCCGGCCCCCGTCGCGGTGCGCGCGGCCGACGTCGCCGCGGTGCCGAAGGTGGGCACCGCGAGGACGGGCGGGGCCGATCCCGCGGAGTATCCGGACCGCATCCCGCGAAAAGCGCCCGTTACCGGACAGTCCGTGACGTTATGCGCACAGGGTTCTCGAATCGTTATCTCCGCACAGGTCCCCTTGCCGCAAGGTGCGAAGGCGATCCCGGTGACGGCGCGCACGGACGCGCTCGTCGCCGACGCGGTTTTCGTGCCTCCGTCGGGAGGCGCGGTGGTGACGGAATCCGGTTCCGGCACGGCCTACGTCGTGACCGACACGGGCCTGAAGTACCCGGTGGCGAGCACTGAGGCACTCGCTTCACTCGGATACGGCCAAGCCGAACGGCAGCCGGTTCCGAATGGGTTGCTGGCACTGGTCCCGCGCGGACCCGCGCTGGATCCGGCGCAGGCGGGCCGTGCGGTGTCCGCGGCAGGTGGGACGGGGTGAGCGGGAACGTGCAGATGACTGAAGACAGGCCGGAGACCGACCGGGTCGACGTCGCGGTGATCGAGGACCATCCGTTGTACCGGCATGCCGTGGTCCGGGTCCTCACCGAGGCCGAAGGGATCGAACTGGGCGCCGTCGTCGATTCGGTCGCCCGGTTCCACGTCCATCCGCAGCCGCCCGGCAGCGTGGTGCTGCTCGACCTCGGCCTGCCGGGGATCGCCGGCGCGGCGGCCGTGCTCCAGGTCTGTGAACTGGGACATCACGTGCTCGTGGTGTCCGCGCAGGCGGAATCCGAGCAGGTGCTCGGCGCGATCGCGGCCGGTGCCAAGGGATTCCTGTCCAAGGACGTCGACGTCGACGAACTCCTGATCGCGATCAGGACGGTCGCGCAGGGCAGGGCCTACGTTTCCGCGGTGGTGGCCGGAATGATCATCAAGGACAACGCCGACCGTCCCGTCCGGGCTCCGGACATCGCGCTGTCGGCGCGGGAAAAGCAGGTCCTGCGACTGGTCGCGGCGGGCGAACGCGACGTCGACATCGCCCGCATCCTGGGTATCGGGGTCCGGACGGTCCGTGGTTACCTGGACCGGATCCGTGACAAACTCGGAGAGAGAAGGCGGGCCGGTCTGGTCCGCAAGGCCATCCAGCTCGGGCTCGCGTCTCCGCCGGAGGTGCCCGGCCCGTCTCGGCCGGTCGCGCCCCGCGACGACGTGGGCGGATTCGAAGGACGCCGGTGAACGCAGACGAGCAGCAGCCGAAACGCACCACACCCATCAACGTCGGGGTGATCGAAGATCATCCGTTGTACCGGGACGCCGTCGCGCGTGTCCTCACCGAAGCCCCCGACATCGCGCTGGGCGCCGTCGCCGACTCCGTCGCGCGGTTCGCCGTCCAGGAGCAGCCTCCGGGCAGCGTCGTCGTCCTCGACCTCAAGCTGCGCGGTGTCCAGGACGCCGCCGCGGTGCTCGAAGTGGGGCAGATGGGGCACAAGGTGCTCGTGGTGTCCGCGCACGCCGAGCAGCCCGAGGTGCTGGGAGCCATGCAGGCCGGGGCGAAGGGCTTCCTCTCGAAGGACGTCGACGGCGACGAGCTCCTGCGCGCCATCCGCACCATCGCCGACGACAACGCCTACGTGTCGCCGACGCTGGCCGGGATGATCATCCAGGACAGCGAAGACCGTCACGCCGGACCCAAGATCGTCCTGTCCGAACGGGAGAAGCAGGTGCTGCGGCTGGTCGCGGCCGGTGAACGGGACGTCGACGTGGCGGAGATCCTGAACATCAGCGTGCGGACGGTGCGGTCCTATCTGGACCGGATCCGGGACAAGACCGGGGAACGGCGGCGTGCCGGGTTCGTACGGGTGGCGATCCGGGAAGGCCTGCTGCGCTAGTTGCGCCCCGACGGTGCGGTTTCGCGGTGACGCGCGTGCTATGAAAGGCCCGTTACTTGCAAATTTTGCAAGTAACGGGCCTTTCATAGCACGCGCACACGGAGCTCGCGGGACCCGAGCGGCCGTCAGGAGAACCGCGGTCCCGAGAAGTTCACCCGCAGTGTGTAGACCGAACTGGACGCGGTGACGAACAGATCGTTCCGCCGGGGCCCGCCGAAGGTCAGGTTCGAACAGACCTCCGGCACATGCAGCTTCCCGATCCGCGTGCCGTCGGGAGCGAAACAGTGCAGGCCGTCGTGCGCGGCGGCCCAGATCCGGCCGTCGGCGTCGAGGCGGACGCCGTCGAAGACGCCGGCGTCACAGGTCGCGAAGACCTCGCCACCGGAAAGTTCGCCGTCGTTCACGGCGAAAACCCTGATGTGACTGGGATCCTGCCGGGTGTCCACGATGTAGAGCAGCGACTCGTCGAGGGAGAAGGCCAGCCCGTTCGGCCGCGTGAAATCGTCCGCGACGATCCGCACCGAGCCGTCCACCGGGTCGGCGCGGTAGACGTGGCAGGCACCGATCTCGCTCTCGGCCTGATGGCCTTCGTAGTCGCTGTCGATCCCGTAGCTGGGGTCGGTGAACCAGATCGCGCCGTCCGAACTCTCGACGACATCGTTGGGGCTGTTGAACTTCTTCCCCTGATAGGTCTCCGCGAGGACGGTGGTCGTGCCGTCGTGCTCGGTGCGCGTCACCCGGCGGCCGCCCTGCTCGCAGCTGATGAGCCTGCCCCGGCGGTCGACGGTGTGCCCGTTGTGGAATCCGGCGGGCTCGCGGAACACGCCGACCGCGCCCGTGGTCTCGTCCCAGCGCAGGACGCGGTCGTTCGGGATGTCACTGAAGACCAGGTACCGGCCGGCGGGGAAGTAGGCGGGCCCCTCGGTCCACCGGCAGCCGGTGTGCAGCCGGTGGAGCCACTCATCGCCGTTGACGCGCGCGAACCGCTCGTCGAGGACCTCGAAACGCGCCTTGACCTTATCCACGCTCACCCCAGTGATCTGAACGAAATATTGCACTCATCATGAACCGCCGAACTTGATATGGTCAACCCATGGATGAGGTGGATCGCATACTGCTCACCGAGTTGCAGCAGGACGCGACTCAGGCGTACGCCGCGCTCGGCAAGGCCGTCGGACTGTCCGCGGGCGCCGCGCACGAGCGGGTCCGCAAGCTGCGCGAACAGGGCGTCATCCGGCGCACGACCGTCGACGTCGACCCGGCCGCGGTCGGTCGCGGGGTGATGGCGTTCGTGCTGGTCGAGGCAGGCTCGTGGATGGGTGATCCGCCGACCAAGGCCGCGCTGGAGGCCTTGCCGGAGGTCGTGGAGGCGCACGTCATCGCGGGCCCGGCCTCGCTCCTGGTGAAGGTGCGTACGCCGACCACCGAAGAACTGCAGGCGTCGTTGCGCAGGCTGTACGCCATCGAAGGCGTCACCGGCACGCAGACGATCGTGGTGCTCGAATCGTTCTTCGAACGCTCCGTGGACGCTAAAGGCGACGATTCGCCAGCGCGCCCGTCGCCGCCCGAGCCTTCCCGCTGACCGCCGGATCCACGTCGACGACCACCATGTCCGGTCCGGCGCCCAGCTGGGCGTGGACGCGTCCGAAGCCGTCGGACACCGTGGAGTAGCCGATCCCGGTCGGCGCCTTCGGATTCACCGGCGTCCCGCTCGCGGCCGGATCGGCCTGCCCGCAGCCGAGGACCCAGCAGCCGGAGTCGAGCGCGCGGGCGCGCACCAGGACCTCCCACTGCTCGCGTTTGCCCTCGCCCGCGCCCCAGGACGTCGGCACGAGGACGATGTCGGCGCCGTCGTCGGCCAGCTTCCGGAACAGCTCGGGGAAGCGGATGTCGTAACAGGTCGCGACGCCGAAGGTGACCCCGTCGACCTCGAAGGTGGCCGGAGCGGCCCCCGGCGCGACGGTGTCGGACTCGGCGAACCCGAACGCGTCGTACAGATGGATCTTGTCGTAGCCGAAGTGATCACCGGCGCCGGTGACGAGGAGCGTGTTGCTCACGCGTCCGTCGGACGACGGCGTGAACATGCCCGCGACGATCACGACGCCGTGCTCCTCGGCGACGGCCGCCACAGTGGACGCCCACGGGCCGTCCAAGGGTTGCGCGAGGGGTTTCAGCGGGACGCCGAAGCGCGCCATCGTCGCTTCGGGGAAGACCACTATCCGCGCGCCGCCGGCCGCCGCGGCCGCCACGCCTTCCCGAATCAGCTTCAGGTTCGTTTCGGGATCCTCGGCGGCGGTGAGCTGGCACAACCCGATTCGCGGCACGGTGGCCTCCCTCATCGTGGGATCGCTGGTCACCACCCCAGTGTGCCTGCTCGGGGCGATCGGGCCACCTCGTACCCTTGACCCATGCTGAACCGTACCGACCTGCGTGGACAGGTCCCGTCCGTTGCCGAACTCAGGAGCACGCTCCCGCGTGCCGAGTACGACGTGGACGCGGCGCTGCATCACGTACGGCCGGTGGTCGAGGCGGTCCGCGATCGCGGCGTCGAGGCGGTTCTCGAGTACACCGAGAAGTTCGACAAGGTCCGCCCGGCAGGCGTGCGGGTCGCCGCCGCCGAGCTCACGAGCGCGCTCGAGAACCTGGACCCGGCCGTCCGCGAGGCGCTGGAGGAGGCATGCGTCCGCACCAGGAAGGTCCACGGCGATCAGCGCCGCCAGGACGTCACCACGGAGGTCGTCGACGGCGGCACCGTCACCGAGCGCTGGATCCCGGTCGAGCGTGTCGGGCTGTACGCGCCGGGCGGGCTCGCGGTGTACCCCTCGACCGTGGTGATGAACGTCGTCCCGGCGCAGATCGCCGGCGTCGGCACCCTCGTGCTGTGCTCGCCGCCGCAGGCCGCGTTCGGCGGGCTCCCGCACCCGACGATCCTGGCCGCCGCCGAGCTGCTCGGGGTCGACGAGGTGTGGGCCGTCGGCGGCGCGCAGGCCGTCGCGCTGCTCGCGTACGGCGGCACCGACACCGACGGAACGACGCTGGAGCCGGTCGACATCGTCACCGGGCCCGGCAACATCTACCTGACCGCCGCCAAGCGGTTGCTGCGCGGCATCATCGGCATCGACTCCGAGGCGGGCCCGACCGAGATCGCGATCCTCGCCGACGGGACCGCCGACCCGGTGCACGTCGCCGCCGACCTGATCAGCCAGGCCGAGCACGATCCGCTCGCCGCGAGCGTGCTGGTCACCACGTCCGTGGAGCTCGCGGACGCCGTCGACAGGGAACTGACCGGCCGCGTGGCCGCGACCAAGCACGCCGAGCGCGTGACGGAAGCCTTGAGCGGCAAGCAGTCCGGCATCATCCTGGTGTCCACTGTGGACGACGGTCTCCGTGTCGTCGACGCGTACGCCGCGGAACACCTGGAGATCCAGACCGCGGACGCGCGTTCGGTGGCGGCCCGCGTGCGCAACGCCGGCGCGATCTTCGTCGGGGCGTACGCGCCGGTCTCGCTCGGCGACTACTGCGCCGGGTCGAACCACGTCCTGCCCACCGGCGGTTTCGCGCGGCACTCGTCCGGGCTTTCGGTGCAGAGCTTCCTCAAGGGCGTGCACATCGTCGACTACGACGAGAACGCGCTGCGCGAGATCGCCGGCCGCGTCGTCGCGCTGGCCAACGCCGAGGACCTGCCCGCGCACGGCGAGGCGATCACGGCGAGGTTCGAGGGGGAGCGGGCATGACCATCGGCGAGGAGATCACGCTCGACGCGCTTCCGCTGCGGGAAGACCTTCGGGGCAAGACCCCGTACGGCGCGCCGCAGCTCGACGTGCCGATCCGGCTCAACACCAACGAAAACCCGTACCCGCCGCCGGACGCGCTGGTGGCCGACGTCGCCGAGGCCGTCCGCGCCGAGGCCGCTTCGCTGCACCGCTACCCGGATCGTGACGCCGTCGCGCTGCGGCAGGACCTCGCGGACTACCTCGCGGTGTCGACCGGTGTGCTGGTGTCGGAGTCGAACGTGTGGGCCGCCAACGGGTCCAACGAAATCCTGCAGCAGATCCTGCAGGCCTTCGGCGGCCCGGGCCGCTCCGCGCTCGGCTTCGAGCCGTCGTACTCGATGCACCCGATCATCTCGGCGGGCACCCGCACCGACTGGCTGCCGGTGCCGCGCCGCGGCGATTTCACGCTCGACACCGAGAAGGCCGCCGCGCTCGTGCGCGAACGCCGTCCGGACGTCGTGTTCGTGACCAGCCCGAACAACCCGACCGGCGGCTCGATCCCGTTCGGCGAACTGCGCGGGCTGCTCGAAGCGGCGCCGGGCATCGTGGTGGTCGACGAGGCGTACGCGGAGTTCTCGTCGCAGCCCAGCGCCGTCGAGTTGCTCGAGGAGTACCCGGCGCAGCTCATCGTGTCGCGCACGATGAGCAAGGCGTTCGCCTTCGCGGGCGGACGGCTCGGCTACCTGGCGGCCGCGCCCGCGATCGTCGACGCCTTGCAGCTGGTACGGCTGCCGTACCACCTTTCGAAGCTCACACAGGCGGCCGCGAGGGCTGCGCTGCGGCACGCGGACGCCACGCTGGCTTCGGTCGCCAAACTCGCCGCCGAACGCGACCGGGTGGTCGAATCGTTGCTGGGCCTGGGCTTCACCCCAGTCCCGAGCGACGCGAACTTCGTCCTCTTCGGACGGTTCGCGGACGCGCCCGCGACCTGGAAGTCCTATTTGGACAACGGCGTGCTGATCAGGGACGTCGGTATCGAAGGGCACCTGCGGGTGACCATCGGCACGCCGGAAGAGAACGACGCCTTTCTCGAGGCCAGCAAGGAGGTGCCGCGATGAGTCGCGTCGGCAAGGTGGATCGCACCACCAGGGAATCGTCCATTTCGGTCCAGCTCGACCTGGACGGCACGGGACAGGTGGAGATCGACACCGGTGTCCCGTTCTACGACCACATGCTCACCGCGTTCGGGGTGCACGGTTCGCTCGACCTCAAGGTGCAGGCGACCGGTGACGTGCACATCGACGCGCACCACACCGTCGAAGACACCGCGATCGTGCTCGGCCAGGCGCTGCGGCAGGCGCTCGGCGACAAGAGCGGCATCCGCCGCTTCGGCGACGCGTGGATCCCGATGGACGAAACCCTCGCGCACGCCGCGATCGACGTCTCCGGGCGCCCGTACTGCGTGCACCTCGGCGAGCCGGAGCAGTTCAACAGCTTCACCATCGGCGGGAACTACCCGTTCGTGCTGACGCGGCACGTGTTCGACTCGCTGTCGTTCCACGCCCAGATCGCGCTGCACGTGCGCGTGATCCACGGCCGGGACCCGCACCACATCGCGGAAGCCGAGTACAAGGCCGTCGCCCGCGCGCTGCGCGCCGCCACCGAACCGGACCCGCGCGCCGGCGGCATCCCGTCCACGAAGGGCGTCCTCTAACTCCGCGTTTCGTCCTCTGGTTGCGATAGTTGCACACGCTGAGGACCGCAACCAGAGGACGAATTGCGGAGTGCACCCGGGGAAGTCGGGCGGGTGAGGGTGTGGCAGCCTGGCGGGCATGAGTAACACGACCATCGCCGTGCTGCTGCTCGCGCTCGGCGGCTTCCTGATCGGCGGCGTCTACGCGACCTGGAAGAGCGTCAAGTTCCTGGCCGTGGTGCTGGGCATCGGTGCGCTGCTGGCGATCGGCGGCGCCATCGCCTGGCTGGCGTAGGCCCCTCCGGTAAATCGCGTGCGCGCCGGGTCACCGGCGGCCATGCTTCCGGCATGTCCACGAACCCGCGCTCGGTCGCCGAAGTCGTCCGGCTCCAGCGATCGGGGAGCCGCGTCAAGTTCCTCTTCTTCTGGGGGCACCAGCCCCGGCGTGACGGAACGATCGGGCCGGAATGCTTCAGCCAGTGGTGGCCCGCGCGGTTCACAGTGGACGGCGAGACCTTCGCGACGGCCGAGCACTACATGATGTGGCGCAAGGCGCTTCTCTTCGGGGACACCGACAGCGCCGCGCGCATCCTGAAGGCCAGGCATCCGCGGGAGGCCAAGGCCCTGGGCCGCGAGGTCCGCGGGTTCGACCAAGCAGGCTGGGAAGCCGAGCGCTACGGCATCGTCCTGGCCGGAACGGTCGCGAAGTTCGGGCAGCATCCGGAACTCCGGGACTTCCTGCTCGGTACCAAGAACCGCGTGCTGGTCGAAGCCAGCCCACTCGACGCCGTCTGGGGCATCGGGCTCGCGGCCGACCATCCGCATGTCGAGAACGCGGAACGCTGGCGCGGGCTCAATCTCCTCGGGTTTGCGCTCGGAGAGGCCCGAAGTACGTGAAGGCCCCCTTCATTGCGCTAGACGCAATGAAGGGGGCCTTCACGTACTTACCTACTTCGAAGCGTCGACCAGCTCACGTTCGTCAGGTGAGTCCAGCTGCTTCGTGAGCTTCTCGCCTTCGACGTCGACATCGGGCAGCACGCGGTCCAGCCACTTCGGCAGCCACCAGGCGCCGCGGCCGAGCAGCGACATCAGCGCCGGCACGATGGTCATCCGGATCACGAACGCGTCCACCAGCACCCCGAAGGCCAGCGCGAACCCGATCGACTGGATCAGCGAGGACTCCGCGAGGACGAACCCGGCGAACACGCTGATCATGATCAGCGCGGCGGCGACCACGACGCGGGAACCGTGCCGGAAACCGGTGACCATCGCCTGCTGCGGGTCGGCGCCGTGGACGTACTCCTCGCGCATCCGCGTCACCAGGAACACCTGGTAGTCCATCGCGAGCCCGAACAGCACGCCGATCAGCAGGATCGGCAGCATGCTCATGATCGGCCCGGTCGTCTTCACCCCGAGCAGGTCGGTGAGCCAGCCCCACTGGAACACCGCCACCACGGCGCCGAACGTCGCGACCACGGAGCCGAGGAAGCCCAGTGTCGCCTTCAGCGGGACCACGACCGAGCGGAACACCAGCATCAGCAACAGGAACGCGAGCCCGACGATCAGCGCGAGATAGGGCAGCATCGCGTCGGCGAGTTTCTCCGAGACGTCGATGTTCGCCGCCGTCTGGCCGGTCACCGCCAAGGACGCGCCGGTGGCCGTGCCCAGTCCCGCGTTCAGGCCGCGGATGTCGCTGACGAGGTCTTCGGTCGCGGTGCTGCTCGGGCCGCTCTGCGGAATGACGGTCAGCAGTGCGAGGTCACCGCCGCGGTTGACCTTCGGCGGCGTGACGATCGGGCGTTCCCCGAGGCCGCTGATCCGGGTGGCGGCCTGCTGGAGCGCGGCCTGCCGGTCGGTGCTGCCCGTCAGGTCGACGACGATCACCAGCGGGCCGTTGGCGCCCTCGCCGAAGCTGCGGCTGACGGTGTCGTAGGCCTTGCGCTGGGTGGTGTCCGGCGCGGCGGTGCTGTCGTTCGGGAGGCCGAGCTGCATGCTCGCGGCCGGGATCGCGACGATCGCGAGGCCGGCGATCGCGGCGATCAGCACCGGGATCCGGCGGTGGGCCACGAAACGCGCCCAGCGTTCGCCGTGCGTCGTCGCGCCTTCCTTGCGGCGCAAGCGGATCTTGCCGCCCGCGAGTTTGCCGCCCGCGAAACCGAGGATGGCGGGGAGCAGGGTCAGCGCGATGACGACGGCGATGGCGACGGTGATCGCCGCGGCGATACCCATCTCGCCGAGGAACGGGATGCCGACGACGGTCAGCCCCGCCAGCGCGATGATCACGGTCAGCCCGGCGAACACCACGGCGGATCCGGCCGTGCCGGTGGCACGTCCGGCGGCTTCCTCCGGATCCCGGCCGATCTCCAGTTCGTGCCGGTAGCGGGAAACGATGAAGAGCGCGTAGTCGATGCCGACGGCGAGGCCGATCATCAGCGCGAGTACCGGCGTGTTCGTGTTGAGTTCCAGGAATCCGGACGCCGTGGTGATGCCCGCCATGCCGATGCCGACACCGATGAGCGCGGTCAGCAGCGGGATCCCGGCCGCGAGCAGCGAGCCGAAGGTGATGATCAGGACGATGGCGGCGACGGCGACACCGAGGCCTTCGGTGGCGTTCGTGGCGGGCATCGCCTGGACGGCGTCACCGCCGAATTCCACCGTGTACCCGGCGGCCTTGGTGGGGTTCGCGGCGGCCATCAGGCCCTCGCGGTCGGCCTCGGTGAGTTCGAAGCCCGGCACGCGGTAGCTGACCTGGGCCAGCGCGACGTGTTTGTCGGGCGAGACCGCCTGCATCTCCAGCGGGTTGACCACTCCGGCGACCTTCGGCGCGTCCTTGAGCCCCTTCACCAGGCCCGCGATCGCCGCCTGCCCGTTCGCGTCGGTGATGTCACCGGGCGCGGAGATGACGACGCGGGCGGTGGCGCCACCGGCGGCGGCCTCCGGGAACCGGTCCGCGAGCTGGTCGATCGCCTTCTGGGACTCGGTGCCCGGGATGGTCACCGAGTTCGAAAGCTGGCCGGACAGGGTCAGCGCTCCCGCGCCGAGGGCCACCAGGACAACGGCCCACACCGCCGCCACCAGTGCCCGGCGCCGGAACGAGAACCGGCCCAGGCGGTACAGGAAGCTGGCCACAAAAGTCTCCCGTTCACTCGATCAGGTTCATTCCAAGCTAGCCGATCGGCTAGTGGCCTACAAGCCGATCGGCAAGTGTGTGACTAGCCGCACGGCTAGTACTGGTTTGGCCCGGCGGCCACGCTTGACGTAATCTCCGACGGCTGAACGAGGAGGGATCATGGACGTCGTCCACGCGGAGGACACCCGCACGCGACTACTGGGAACGGCGTTGCGGTTGTTCACCGAACACGGCGTGGAAGGCACCTCGCTGCAGATGATCGCGGACGCCCTCGGCGTCACCAAGGCCGCCGTCTACTACCACTTCAAGACGAAGGCGGAGATCACCGAATCCGTCGCCGAGCCCGTGCTGCTGGAGCTGGAGGGCATCGTCGACGACGCCCGTGCCCAGCGCACCCGCGGCGCGCAGATCGACCATCTGCTCGACGGGTTCGTCGACCTCGTGGTGCGCCACCGCGCGCTGGTCGCGCTGTTCTCCAGCGACCCCGGCATCGCCCGCGCGATCGAGAAGTCCGTGCACAGCTCGGAAAGCTTCAAGAATCGCCTGCTGGAGGTCCTGGTCGGCCCGGACCCGGACCTCACCGCGATCGTGACGGCCCAGGTACTCCTGGCGGGCATCGCCATCGCGGGCGGTTCACCCGAGGTCGCTTCGCTCGACGACGAGACGCTGCGCGAAACGCTCCTCGGCGTCGGCCGCAAGCTCTACAACCGCCCGCGCCGCCGCGCATGACCGATGTGTTCAAGACAGGCGCCGCGATCCGCGCGACGCTGTGGTCATGAACAACGTGCTCACGAACATCGATCCGCACGAGTCGGCCACCTTCATGGCCACGCGAGCCCGGCTGCTCGACAAGCGCCGTTTCGAGGTCCTCTTCCGTGACGGCGACCCCGCGGCGGCGCTCGCCGCGCTGGAGGGATACCGCAATCCCGACGGCGGCTACGGACACGGGCTCGAACCCGACTGCCGCTCGGCGAACAGCCAGCCCGGCGGCGCGCTGCACGCTTTCGAGGTCTTCGCCGACGCCGGCCCGGCGACCAGCCCGCGCGCGGCCGAACTGTGCGACTGGCTCGCGTCGATCTCCTTGCCGGACGGCGGGATCCCGTTCGCCCTGCCGATGCCGGATCCGGTGGGCAGCGCGCCGTTCTGGGCGGGCGCCGACCCCTCGGTCTCTTCGCTGCAGATCACGGCGATCGTCGCGTTCACCGCACAGCGCGTCGCGGCGCACGATCCCGCGGTCGCCGCGCATCCCTGGCTTGCCAAGGCCACGCGCTACTGCCTCGACGAGATCGAAAAGCTCGAAGAGGCCCCGCACGCGCTCGTACTGGCTTTCGCGATGAAGCTGGTGGACGCCCTGGGTGACGTACGCCTGGTCGAGAAACTCGGCCGGTTCATCCCGGACGACGGCGTGGTCGCCGTCGGCGGTGGTATCGAGGGCGAGGCCATGCGCCCGCTCGACTTCGCCCCGGTGCCGGACGGCCCGGCGCGGAAGCTCTTCCGGCCGGACGTCGTCGAAGCGGATCTGCGCCGGGTCGCGGACGGCAGGCACGACGACGGTGGCTGGCGGGTCGACTACACCAGCTATTCGCCCGCGGCCGCGCTGGAGTGGAACGGCCTGTTCACCGTGAACACGTTGTCGCTCCTGCGCACCAACGGCCTGGCCTAGGGGAGACGCCGCAGGAACTCCGGGGGAACGGCGGCGGTGAGCCAGACGCCGTTCGCGCTGACCTGGAATTCGTGCCCGGCGGCCGCCATCCCGCGGGCGTCCACGGCGAGCAGTACCGGGACGCCGCGCCGGGCCCCGACGGCCCGCGCGGTGTCCACGGTGGCCGAGAGATGCACGGCGTGCCGCTTCATCGGCCGGAGGCCTTCGGTCATGATCGCGCCCAGGAACCGGGACACGGTCCCGTGGTAGAGCACGTCGGGCGGGGTGGCGCCGGGCAGCGCGAGGTCGACCTCGACGCTGTGGCCCTGGCTGGCCCGGATCCGCAGCCCGGTTTCGTCGAAGGCGAAACGCCGTTTGTCGTTGCCCTCCACGACTTCGTCGAGCTGGTCGCGGGTCAGGGTCAAGCCGTGGCGCCGCAGCGCGGCCAAGAGCGTCCCGACTTCCACCCAGCCGTCAGGGGTGAGGGTGATGCCGATGTCGCCGGGCGCGTGCCGCAGGTGCCGGGAGAGTCGTTTCGAGACTCGGATGAGGTTCTTCTTGTCCATTTCGAGTCACAGTGACGCACGTCCGGCACCCGCGTGGCAACGGAATTCAGAAGCCGCCCTCGGAGGCCGGGCGCAGCTTCCCCGCGCCGGGGCCGAATCGGGACATCTGGTCGTCGGCGTTGTAGAGCCCGCAGCTGCGCAGGGACAGGCAACCGCAGCCGACGCATCCGGTCAGCCTGTCGCGCAGGCGCTGCAGCGCGTCGATCCGCGCGTCGAGTTCGTCCTGCCAGCCACGGGACAGGCGGGCCCAGTCGGCCTTGGTGGGGGCGTGGTCCCTGGGTAAGGTCTCCAGTGCCGAGCTGATGTCGTCCAGGCTGAGGCCGACCCGCTGCGCGGCCCGGATGAAGGCGATCCGGCGCAGCACCGAGCGCGGATACCGCCGCTGGTTGCCCGCCGAGCGCTCCGAGCTGATCAGCCCTTTGTCCTCGTAGAAACGCAAAGCCGTATGGGGCACGCCGCTGCGGTCGGCGACCTGCCCGATGCTCAGGTGTTCAGCCAATCTCGTCACGTCGCCAGGCTAGCCTTGACTTCGACCTAAGTCGAGGTTGCAACCTCGGTACATGACCACTGACACCAGGACCGGCTACGAGGATCTGCCGCGGCTGATCTCGTTGATGACCGGGGACGAGAAGCATCAAGCGGCCGCGGAGTCCACTGTGGACGTCTTGTGGGTGCTCTACGACCGTGTGCTCGACATCACCCCGGAGACCTTCCGTGATCCCGGCCGCGACCGCTTCCTGCTGTCGAAGGGACACGGCCCGATGGCCTTCTACGCCGTCTTGACGAAGAAGGGCTTCATCCGGGAGGACGAACTCGCCGACTGGACTTCGGCCGAATCCCGGCTCGGGCACCATCCCGACCGGGCGAGGCTGCCCGGCGCCGAGATCGCCAGCGGCTCGCTCGGGCACGGGCTCCCGCTGGCCATCGGCACCGTGTTCGGGCTGCGCGCCAAGGGGTTCCGTGACGCCAGGGTCGTCACCCTCGTCGGTGACGCGGAACTCGACGAGGGCTCCAACTCCGAGGCCATCGCGGTGGCGGGCCGCATCGGCATGCCGCAGCTGACCACCGTCGTCATCGACAACTCCTCGGCGACGCACGGCTGGCCGGGCGGGATCGCCCGCCGGTTCGAGGTCGAGGGCTGGGTGACCCGCACCGTCGACGGCCGCGATCACGAAGCGCTCTACGAAGCCTTCACCACTCCCCATCCGGACCGGCCGCTCGCCGTGGTCGCGACCGTCGAGCGAAAGGCCTGAACCCGTGGACATGCGTGAAACGTTCCTCGACGCCGCCGCCGAGGTGCTCGACACCGACCCGAACGTCGCCGTCGTGCTCGCCGACATTTCGGCGGCACAACTGGCTTTCGCCGCCAGGAAGCATCCGGACCGGGTGCTCAACGTCGGCATCCGCGAGCAGCTGATGATGAGCACCGCGGGCGGGCTGGCGCTGGCCGGGATGCGGCCGATCGTCCACACCTTCTCGTCGTTCCTCGTGGAGCGGGCGTTCGAGCAGGTCAAACTCGATCTCGGGCACCAGGACGTCGGTGCCGTGCTGGTGTCTTCCGGCGCGTCCTACGACATGCCGACCGCCGGGCGGACGCATCAGGCGCCCGGGGACGTCGCCCTCATCGACACGCTGCCGGGCTGGACCGTGCACGTGCCGGGACACCCCGAAGAAGCGCGGCGGCTGCTGCTGGAGTCCATCCCGGGCAACGGGCGCGTGTACCTCCGGCTCTCCGCGCAGGAGAACGCGAAACCGTATCTGGGCGCCGGCCTGCAGACGGTGCGCGAAGGCGGCCGGGGTGTCGTGGTGGCCGTCGGGCCGATGCTCGACCGGGTGCGGGAAGCGACCGCCGATCTCGACGTGACCGTGCTCTACACCTCGACGATCCGGCCGTTCGACGCCGCGGGGCTGCGCTCGGCCGTCGAAGCCGCGGGCGCGAGCGACGTCGTGCTCGTCGAGCCCTACCTCGCCGGGACGTCGGCGCATTCGGTTTCCGGCGCGCTGTCCGAAATCCCGCACCGGCTGCTCTCGCTCGGTGTCCGGCGTGACGCTGAAGTCCGGATCTACGGCGAGATGGCCGACCACGACCTCGCGCACGGTCTCGACGCCGGTTCGATCGCCTTGTCGGTCAAGGAATTCCTCCGCTAGCGTCACCGGGATGACGAAGATCCGCCCGCTCGTGCTCGGGGTCATCCGCCGCGGCGAAGACCTTCTCGTGTTCGAAGGCCGGGACAACGCCAAAGGCGAGACCTACCACCGCCCGCTCGGCGGCGGCATCGAGTTCGGGGAGACCGCCGTCGAGGCGCTGCACCGCGAGTTCCAGGAGGAACTCGCGGCGGAGCTGACCGCTGTCGAGCAGATCGCCGTCCTGGAGAACGTGTTCACCTTCGAGGGCAGGCCGGGGCACGAGATCGTGTTCCTGTTCGCCGCCGAGCTGACCGACAAGGCCTTCTACGAGCGCGACGAGGTCGGCGTGGTGCTCGACGACGGCGCACGCGTGCACTGGCTGCCGATGGCCGACGTGGTGAGCGGCAAGGCGATCCTGTACCCGGACGGGCTCACCGAACTCCTTTCAGCGCAGGAGTGAGCGCGGGGTCGGGGTGAGTTCCAGCCGCTGCCACGGGCGTTCGAGCCTGCTCGAGAGCCCCTCGCCGATCCGGTCGAGAAGGTCCCGGTGTGTCTCCGTGTCGCCGGTGGATTTGGCGAACCAGACGAACACTGTCTCGTTCTCTCGCACGGGAAGGCGGGGGAAGGTGTTCTCGGCCGGTTCGGTCTCGAAGTGCCCGAAGGTGTCCAATCCGGCCTCCCTCAGAGCCGGAGCCACGGAGTCCGCGAAGTACTCGGAGAACTCCTTGACCGGCCCGAGGGGATGGCAGATCGTCGCCAGTACCCGGGAATCCGGGGCGCCGTCCGGAACGGGGAAACCCGGCCCGGACGGCCGCAGCAGCAGGACGTCGGAAGCGTCGATCATCGTCTCGTTCGCCGCCGGGCCGTGCTCACGCCACACCGGCCCGTAGTAGAACGACTCCAGGGCCGCCCGCCTGCTCTCCATGTCCCGGAATCCGCGCAGCCACACGAACCTGTCCGGTGCGGCGGGCTCACGGAACAGACCGAACAGGCGCATGCCGGAGGCTTCCAGTGGCTCCACGAACTCGCGCTCGAAGAGCTCGATCAGCTCGTCCCGGCGGCCGGGGTGCAGCGTGTACCGGCGCAGCTCGACGACGGACTGGAACTCGGCGAAATCGGTCATGCGGCGGACCGTAGCGGCCCGCACCGACAGTTTCCGGCGGCCGGCTTTTCGGAGGCTCAGCGGAAGGCGGCGATCCCGGTGACCGACTGGCCGAGCGAGAGCGCGTGCATCTCTTCGGTGCCCTCGTAGGTCAGCACGGTTTCGAGGTTCGACATGTGCCGCATCACCGGGTACTCCAGCGAGATCCCGTTGGCACCGAGCATGGCGCGCGCGGTCCTGGCGACCTCCAGCGCGGAGCGGACGTTGGCGAGCTTGCCGAAGCTGACGTGGTTGTGGTGCAGCGTCCCGGCGTCCTTGAGCCGTCCGATCCGCAGCGCGACCAGCCCGGCGCGGTTGACCTCGACGACGAGGTCGGCGAGCTTGCGCTGCGTGAGCTGGAACCCGGCCAGCGGCTTGCCGAACTGCTCCCGGCTCAGCGTGTACTCCAGCGCGGATTCGTAGCAGGAGCGAGCGGCGCCGACGACGCCGAACAGGATCCCATAGCGCGCCTCGTTCAAGCAGGACAGCGGTCCGCGCAGGCCCCTGACGTCGGGGAACGCGGCGGACTCCGGCAGGCGGACGCCGTCGAGCACGAGTTCCGCGGTCAGCGAGGCGCGCAGCGACAGCTTGTGCTTGACCTCGTTCGCGGTGAAGCCCGGCGTGTTCGTGGGGACGACGAAGCCGCGCACGCCCTCGTCGGTCTGCGCCCACACAACCGCGACGTCGGCGACCGTGCCGTTGGTGATCCACATCTTGGTGCCGTTCAGCACCCAGTCCGAGCCGTCGCGCACCGCGCGGGTCCGCATGGCGCCGGGGTCGCTGCCCGCGTCCGGTTCGGTCAGGCCGAAGCAGCCGAGCGCCTCGCCCGCGGCCATCCGCGGCAGCCATTCCTGCTTGTGGTCCTCGGTGCCCCACTTGTGGATCGCGTACATCGCCAGCGAACCCTGCACGGAGACGAAGCTGCGCAGCCCGGAGTCGACGGCTTCCAGCTCGCGGCAGGCGATGCCGTAGGCCACGGCGCTGGTCCCGGCGCAGCCGTAACCCTCCAGGTGCATGCCGAGAAGCCCGAGCTGACCGAAGCCCTTGGCGAGCTCGGCGGCGGGCAGGTTGCCCGATTCGTACCATTCGGCGACATTCGGGAGGAGCTGGTCCTGCGCGTACGCGCGGACAGCGTCCCTCATGGCCCGGTCTTCCTCGGAGAGTTCGGCGTCGAGATCGAGGAAGTCGCGCGGATCCGGGCTGCTGCTCATGCGGTCACTCCTGGTCGGCTCGGTGGGTCACGACCTATGAAGAAAACCACACACACGACCGGAGTCGGGTGTCAGAGATCGCGCCATCCGGTGGTCTTCGTCACCTGAACCGATGCCGTCGCCGTCCGGCTGGGGGCGGAGCGCTGCTTCTGCTGGGGGATCAGCAGCTCCGCGAAGGTAGGAAAAGGCACGCTGTCGATGTCCTCGCGCCAGGCTTGGAACAGGCCGGTCAGCTCGTCGGTGTCCTGCATCGATCCTCCAGAAGTGCAGGGCGGTCCTGCGCCGGCCTCACTCGGAGGCGTTATTACCCAGACGAGTGAGGGACGAAACAGGGAATCCGAAGAAAATCCGGTCCGCTAACCTGGGCGCGTGTCTACTCCCCGCGTGGTGATCCTGGACTACGGGTCCGGCAACCTCCGATCCGCCGAACGCGCCGTCCAGCGCGCCGGCGCGGACGTCGAGGTCACCGCCGACCCCCATGCCGCGCTCGAGGCCGACGGCCTGGTCGTCCCCGGTGTCGGCGCCTTCGCCGCCTGCATGGAGGGGCTGCTGTCGGTGTCGGGGGAGAAGATCATCGGCAAACGCCTCGCCGGTGGCCGTCCCGTCCTGGGCATCTGCGTCGGCATGCAGATCCTCTTCGAACGCGGCGTCGAGCACGGCGTGGAGGCGGCCGGCGCCGGTGAATGGCCGGGCACGGTCGACAGGCTGGAAGCCGACATCCTGCCCCACATGGGCTGGAACACCGTGCGCGCGCCCGAGGACTCGCAACTGTTCGCCGGTCTCGACGCGGACACGCGGTTCTACTTCGTGCATTCTTACGCCGCGCGGACCTGGGAACTGGACTCCGGCCTCGCCGGGCAGCAACCCAAGGTGACCTGGGCGAACCACGGTCAGGACTTCGTCGCCGCCGTCGAGAACGGGCCGCTGTGGGCGACGCAGTTCCACCCGGAGAAGTCCGGGGACGCCGGGGCGCACCTGCTGCGCAACTGGCTCGGGACCCTCGCTTAGAGTGGGCGCGTGACTTTCACGCTCCTTCCCGCCGTTGATGTGGCCGATGGCCAGGCCGTGCGACTCGTCCAGGGCGAGGCCGGCACCGAAACCTCCTATGGCAGTCCGCTTGAGGCGGCACTCGCCTGGCAGCGGGACGGGGCGGAGTGGATCCATCTGGTGGACCTCGACGCCGCGTTCGGCAAGGGCTCCAACCGCGAACTGCTCGCCGAGGTCGTGGCGAAGCTGGACGTCCAGGTGGAGCTGTCCGGCGGCATCCGCGACGACGCCTCGCTTGAGGCCGCGCTGGCCACCGGCGCCCGCCGGGTCAACCTCGGCACCGCGGCGCTGGAGGACCCGGAATGGACCGCGAAGGTCGTCTCGTCCTACGGCGACCGCGTCGCCATCGGGCTGGACGTGCGGATCACCGAGGCCGGGCACCGGCTGTCGGCTCGCGGCTGGACGCAGGACGGCGGTGACCTCTGGGAGGTCCTCGACCGGCTCGACCGCGACGGCGCGCAGCGCTACGTCGTCACCGACGTGAGCAAGGACGGCACCCTCCAGGGCCCGAACATCGACCTGCTCCGCGAGGTCGCCGCCCGTACCGACGCGCCGGTCATCGCCTCCGGCGGCGTGTCCAGTGTGGACGACCTCCGCGCGCTGGCCGCTCTGGCCCGCGACGGTGTCGAGGGCTCCATCGTCGGCAAGGCGCTCTACGCCGGGGCGTTCACCCTGCCCGAGGCGCTCGCGGCCGTCGCGGAGTTCTGAGCTTTACCTCCGGGGTAATCGACGCCACGCCGTCGTTCGGTCAGGATTCCTTCCAGGACGACAAAACCTGGAGGGACATCATGACCGCCTACGGAATCGCCCACCTTCGCCCGACCGGTGCTCTGGTGGAAGAGGTCTTCGAGTACCTGGAGCGGATCCAGGCCACGCTCGATCCCTTCGGCGGCAAGTTCCTCGTGCACGGAGCCGAGGTCGAGGTCGTCGAAGGCGAGTGGCCGGGGGCGCTCGTGATGATCTCTTTCCCGAGCATGCCGATCGCGCGGGAGTGGTACGACTCGCCCGCGTACCGGGAGATCCTGCCCCTGCGGGCGGACCACATCCCCGGCGACCTGATCCTGGTGGAGGGCTGCGGGCCGGACCACGACTCGGCGGCGATGGCGGCGGGGCTGAGGGCGCTCCAAGCCGCCTGATTCCGGTGGCGCGCGTGCTATGAAAGGCCCGTTACTTGCAAAATTTGCAAGTAACGGGCCTTTCATAGCACGCGCTGAAGCGCTACTCGGCCAGCTTGATCGCGATGCCCACCGTTCGGTCCTTCGGCCCCCGCAGCTTGCTGAAGAACATCGTCACCCGCCCGGTGACGCCGTACTTCCGCGCGATCACCTTGCGCACGCGTTCGGTTCCGTCGAGGTCCAGCAGCCGCGCCTCGCCCGCGACGACGTCGCCGTGGGTGTTCTTGCCGCGGAGGTCGCAGGCCTGGACCTCGACCCGGCCGCTGTTGCGGATGCGCTTGACCTTGCCCGCCTTGCGTTCGGACCAGAGCACCAGCTCGCCGCCGTCGCCCGCCGCCCAGACCGGGGTCGGCACCGGGGTGCCGTTCTTGCGGAAGGTGGTCAGGACGACGTACTTCTCGGCGGCGATCCGCTCGAACTCCGATCCCATGTGGAGAGTCTAGGCCGTTCGACGGCGCAACGTCGCCGCGCCGAGGACCAGTGCGGCCAGCGCGCACGCGCCGACGACGATCAGGTTCCGGATCAGCGTCGCGTCCACGGTGCCCGATGTGGTGACCCGGGTGAGCGCTTCGACGGCGTAGGAAAGCGGCATCACGTCCGAGAGCCGGTTCAGCAGCCAGCCCATCTCCCCGCGCGGCACGAACAGCCCGCACAGCAGGATCTGCGGCAGCACGAACAGCGGCATGAACTGCACCGCCTGGAACTCCGTCCGCGCGAACGCGCTCACGAACAGGCCGAGCGCCATCCCGAGCAGGGCGTCGAGGACGGCGATGAGCAGCAGCATGCCGATCGAGCCCGCGATGTCGAGGCCCAGCCACGCCAGTGAGATCCCGGCCGCGACGCCGACCTGCACGATCGCGATCGAGCCGAACGCGATCGCGTAGCCGAAGAGCAGGTCCAGCCTGCCGATCGGCAGGGTCATCAGGCGTTCCAGCGTCGCCGTGGTCCGCTCGCGCAGGGTCGTGATCGAGGTGATCAGGAACATGATCAGGAAGGGGAAGACACCGAGCAGCGCCGGGGCGACGCGGCTGAACACCGCTTCGGAGTTGAAGACGAAACGCAGCAGCACCATCAGCAGCGACGGGACGACGACCAGCATCACGACGGTGCGCGGATCGTGCCGCAGCTGCAGGAGGATGCGCCGGGCCGTGGCCAGCGTCAGGGCGGGATTCACGACTGGGTCACCTCCGTCTCGCGGACCAGCCGCAGGAACGCCTGCTCCAGCTCGGCCGTCCCGGTGCGTTCGCGCAGTCCGGCCGGGGTGTCGTCGGCGAGGATCCGGCCCTCGCGCATGAGCAGCAGCCGATCGCATCGCGCGGCTTCGTCCATGACGTGGCTGGACACGAGCAGCGTCGCCCCGCCGTCGGCGAGACGGCGGAACAGCGACCAGAGTTCGTCGCGCAGCACGGGATCGAGGCCGACGGTCGGTTCGTCCAGCACGAGCAGTTCGGGTTTCCCGAGGAGTGCGACGGCGAGATTCGCGCGGTTGTGCTGGCCGCCCGACAGCGAGCCGACCAGCTTTCCCGCGTGGTCGGTGAGGCCGACTTCGGCGAGCACTCTGTCCACATCGGACATCGGCGCGCGGAGGACGGAAGCGAAGTAGCGCAAGGCTTCTGTGATGGTGAGGTCGGCGTAGATGGCCGGATTCTGCGTGGCGTAGCCGATCAGCCGCCGCAAGGGCGGACTGCCCGCGGGATGGCCGAGCACGGTGACCTCACCGCCCGCGACGATCTGCACGCCGACGATCGAGCGCATCAGCGTCGTCTTGCCGCAGCCGCTCGGCCCGAGCAGGCCGGTGATCCGGCCGCGCGGCGTCTCGAACCCGATTCCCCTGACGACCTCGCGGCCGCCGCGGACGACCCGCAGGCCGGTCACGGAGATCGCCGAATTAGTCATGTGTTTAATTCTGCGCCCGTTGAGAAGCCTGAGTCAAGAGGCCGTGTTTCAGGGCAGCCGGACGGCGATGCCCGGGTAGTCGACCACCAGCAGGTGCTCGTCGTAGCGCAGGACGCACGAGAACGCGAAAACCGGTGCCGAGTAGGCGAAATCGCGGTCGCCGATGCGCTCGTAGCGCTGCTCCAGCCGCTCCACGGTGAGGTCACCCGCCCGGACGTACGCGGCGGGCGCCTCGGCGGCGGCGCCCAAGGTGAGGCCGAGCCGGTGCACCGGCAGCGTGTTCGTCATCGACGACGACTCGAGGTCCACGTCGAAACAGCCGTCCAGACGCGGATCCGGGACGCCGTCCACCCGCCATCGCCCGTCGCCGTCCGACTCGAGCACCGTGCGCCGGGTGCCCGACGCCGACCTGCCGGAGATCTCCGCCCGCCGTGTGTGCCAGGCGGCGTCGACGGCGATCGAGTACTCGACGAACCAGGATTCCCCGTCCTCGACCGCCGTCGTGGCGCCATTGATTCGCCAACCGCCGTCGTGCCCGTTGAAGAACGCGACTTCCAGGCCGGTCCTCGAATCCTGATGTCGCCAGCTCGCCGCGGCGGGGAGGGTCACGGCACCAGGACGAGCTTGCCCCGGACGTGGCCCGCTTCGCTCTCGTCCTGGGCCGCGGCCGCTTCGGCGAGCGGGTAGACCCGGGCGATCGGCAGGTCGAGCTTGCCTTCGGCGGCGAGTGCGGCCCCTTCGGCCAGCGCGCCGGGAACCTGCTCCGCCGGACCTCCCGAAGTGAAACGGACGCCGTGGTCGGCCGCGTCCGGCGCGGCGATCGTGACGACGCGTTTCGGGCCACCGGTCAGCTCGACCAGCGTCGACAGCGAGCCTCGACCGGAGGTGTCGAAGGACGCGTCGATGCCCTGCGGCGCGACCTCGCGGACGCGTTCGGCGAGTCGTTCGCCGTACCGCACCGGGACGGCGCCCAGCGAACGCAGGTACTCGTGGTTCGCCTCGCTCGCGGTACCGACGACGGTGAGTCCGCGCGCGACGGCGAGCTGGACGGCGATGGTGCCGACACCACCCGCCGCGCCGTCGATGAGCAGCGTCTCGCCCTCGCCGAGCTCCAGCAGGTTGAGCGCGCGGTAGGCGGTGCCGACGACCACGGGCAGCGCCGCGGCCAGTTCCCAGGACAGCGCCTCGGGCTTGCGGGTCAGGCCCGCCGGATCGGCGAGCACGAACTCCGCGTATCCGCCGTTCCCGCGCCCGAGGACCTCGTCACCGACGGCGAAGCCGGACACATCCTCGCCGACCGCGTCGATCACGCCGGCGACGTCTCCACCGGGGACGGCGGGGAACGTGGACGGGTACACCTCGGCCATCAGCCCGGACCGGATCTTCCAGTCGATCGGGTTCACCCCCGCGGCGCGGACGGCGATCCTGACCTGGCCCGCGCCCGGCTCGGGAAGCTCCCGGTCGAGGACGTGCAGTACCCCGGAGTCGCCGTATTCGGTGAACGCGATGGAGCGGTAGGTGTCCGTCATGCCGTCGACAACCTCCGCCCGCCCGCGCCTATTCCGGCGGCTTCCCGAACCAGCTGTAGTCGCCCTGGACGATCTGGAGGCTGTTCGCGATATCGAGCAAGGTGTCCCGGTCCCGCTTGCCCGACACCGTGAGCCAACGTCCGCCCTCGAGCTGCACGGCGACCGTCCCGTTCTGATGCCCGAGCGGCCCTTCCCGCTCCGGGAGATGGAAGCCGTCGAGACCCCGGACCTTGAGCGGAACCGGTTCCGCGCCGTCCGGCACCGGCCGGTCGCCGCTGAGCGAAGCCGTCACGACCGCCGCCGCGGTGGGCTGCCCGGCGCTGGTGGCTTCCAGCTCGGTCACGCCCCCGGTGACGTTCATGAAGGTCTTGACCCCCGACAACTCCAGATCGGCGGGCAGCCTGCCGAATCGCAGTTCCCCCGAGACCCGGGCGCGCCCGTCCTCGACCATCGCTTCGGCGATCCGCTCACCGACCGCGCGCGGGTCCTTCATGTTGGACAACGTCATGCTCAGCAGATAGACGTCGTCGGGGGACCAGGTCAGCATCGTCGACCCGGCGTTGATCTCGGTCGCCATGCCGACCTTGCCGTGCACGATGATCTGGTTCGGCGCGGGCGCGATCGTCCACGGCGCGGACCGGTCGCTCATCGGTGTGATGAGCAGGTCGATCTGGCCGAGCTCGCCGCCTGCCCAAGATCTCGACAACGGTGCGGGATAGGGCTTCCCACCCCGGCTCGCCTCCTTGAAACCGGCGGGGAGCCAGCCGGGCTTGTACGGCAGCACCGACCAATCGGCGTTGCGCGCCGAAGCCGGGGGAACCGACGTGAAGGCCCGCAGGCCCAGCGGGACGCCGAGCGCGATGATCGCGACCGCCGCCGCGACCAGCGCCAGGGCCATCTTCGGACGGCTTCGCGGCCGTTGGGACAGCGCGTCGCGGATCTCGGCCCCGTCGGGCGCCCGCGTCGCCAGGTGTTCGAGGCTCTCCCGGATCAGGTCCTCGGTGTTCTCTTCACTCAGTCGGGTCATTTGCGGGCTCCCGTGGGCTGAACAGACGAGGACGAGCCGGTTTCCCGCAGCGTCGCGAGCGCGCGCGAGATCTGGCTGCGCACGGTCGACGTCGCGCAGCGGAGCACCGCGCCGATCTCCTCGTCGGTGTAGTTCTCGTAGTAGCGGAGCACGATCGCGGCGCGTTGTTTGCGCGGGAGCTTCGCGAGCCTGTCCAGCATCGCGTCGCGTTCGTCGTATTCGAGGGCGTGATCGGAGACCGGCGGGCTCATCAGGTCGAGCATCTCCGGCGACGACGGCACCACGCGGCGGACCGCGAGGCGCCGTCGCCACGACAGGTACTCGTTCGTCACCATCCGGCGGACGTACGTCGGCGGTGAGTCGATCTTCGGCCAGCGTTGCTGAGCGCGCAGCAGCACCTCCTGCACGATGTCCTGCGCCAGGTACGGGTCGTCGGTCAGGACGGTCGCGTAGCGCAGGAGCCCGTCCAGGCGATCCGCGACGAACTCGTCGAAGGTCGCAGGCACGTGGTCCCCCTCAGCCGATGGTCTCGCTCTAGTGACGCACGGGACCACCCGGCTGATGCATCGGGAGCGGAACTTTTCCGGGTGAACGTGATCACCGCACGGCGGTCTCCAGCCGGACGAAGGCGAATCCGGTCGTCGCCAGTTCCTCGCCGGTGGGGCCGGTGGCCGCCGGACGGCGTTCGCCGTCGTGCACCACCAGCAGGCCGTGCGGGAACAGCGGGCCCAGCGGCGCGGTGGTGATCGCGGCGCCGTCGGAATGCTCGACCGAGTCGGTGCCGCGTCCGGCGACGATCCGGAAGTCGCGCCGCGGGGCGTTGCGGCCGGTGCGGTCGTAGACCACGAACCGCGAGTCGCCCTGGCTCGACGCGAGCAGCTTGCCGGCGGCCAGCGTCAGCCCCTCGGCGTCCGCGGTCAGCCACTTGCCGCCGAAGCCGGGGTCGGGGCCGTCGGCGACGCATTCTTCGGTCGTCTCGTCGAAGCGCTGCGGCGCCCCGAAGGAACGGACCTTGTCGATCAGCGAGGGACGCCCGAAACCGTCACCGCGCACCGGGATCCGCCAGATCCCGACGTCCTCCTGCGCGGTGTAGAGCACGCGGTGCTCGACGTCGAGCACCGAACCCTCCAGCTGAGGTCGCTCGTCCGGTTCGCCGCACGGCGACCACGTCTTGCCGTTCGGCAGGCGGAACGACGTGGGCAGGTCGATCGTGCCGATCGGCGCGGTCCCGACGGTGCCGCCCGGTTTGTCGACAAGTCGCAAGAGCGCCACGCGGGTTTCGTGCCGCCGGGTCACCGCGACCCAGCGCGCACCGGTGCGCGGATCGCGTCCGGCGGTGAGCCCGTACGCCGTCCGCTGTTCGTCCACTTCGGACTCCGAAGCGGAGAAGACCGGTGCGGCGGAAGGATCCGTGACGTCCCGCAGCACGTGCGAGCCCGCCGGGGCACCGGCCGGGTCGATCCGGTAGACGCGGACGCGGTCCCGGCCGCGGTCGCTCACCACCGCCAGGTCGCCGACGACGTCGACGTTGTTGAACCGCCTGCCCGCGGGCACGGCGAGCTGCTGGAGCTGCCGCGCCTTCAGGTCGAACGCGGCCAGCCCGCCCTCCTTGAGCGTGCCGAGCACGACGCTCTGGGACGGGTTCTTCGGATGGACCCAGATCGCCGGGTCGTCGGCGTCGGCGTTGGCCGGGTCCGCGCCCGCGTCGTCGACGAACGCCCTGGTCTGCGCCACGGGCGAGGGGTCGGTGCTCGCTTCGGCGGGCGCACCGGTGAGCAGGGAAGCCGCCAGCAGGGGGAGAGGGAGGAGAGCAGCTATGCGCATCCAGGGGAAGTTAGCCGCGCGAGTTGTCCGGCCGGTTAACGCCGTCGGTCAGGTAGTACTGCGCGACCGGCGCCAGCATTGCGACGACCTCGTCCTCCGAGGCGTCCACCAACGGCGGGAGCCGGATGACGTAGCGCAGCAGCGCGAACCCGACCATCTGCGCGGCGATCCCGGCCACCCGGACCTTCGGCACGCCGCGTGCTTCGGCGACCCGCGCCAGCACGGTCCGTTCGAGGAACTGTCGCATCATGGTCGCGACCTGCTCGTTCGTGGTCGCCGACCGGATCATCGCCAGGAACGGCTCGCGGCCCGCCGGGGCCTGCCAGAAACCGAGGAACGCGCGGACGAGACGTTCGCCGACCTCGTCCTCGGGGCCTTCGAGGATGCGGGGGACCATCTCGCCGGGGTCGATCGGCAGGTTCATCGACGCGGCGAAGAGCCGCTGCTTGGTACCGAAGAAATGGTGCAGCAGGGCGGCGTTGACCCCGGCGTCGGCCGCGATGCCGCGCACGGTCGCCCCGTCGTAGCCCTGCTCGGCGAACCTGCGCCGGGCCGCGTCGAGGATCTCCTCCCGCGTCTCGGTCTGCCCCGGCCGCCGCCCCGCCTGTGCCATTCCGCGAGCTTAGAACGCCCTTGACTACGCTTGTCCCCATGTCAGTCGCAGTCAGGGTCATCCCGTGTCTCGACGTCGACGCGGGCCGAGTGGTGAAGGGTGTCAACTTCGCCGACCTGCGCGACGCCGGCGACCCCGTCGAGCTCGCCCGCCTGTACGACGCAGAGGGCGCGGACGAGCTCACGTTCCTCGACGTCACGGCTTCCTCCGGGGACCGTGAGACCACCTTCGACGTGGTCCGCCGGACCGCGGAGCAGGTGTTCATCCCGCTCACCGTCGGTGGCGGCGTGCGCACGAACGACGACGTCAACCGGCTGCTGCGCACCGGCGCGGACAAGGTGAGCATCAACACCGCGGCCATCGCGCGGCCGGAGTTCCTGCGCGAGGCGTCCCGCCGGTTCGGCGCGCAGTGCGTCGTGCTGTCGGTGGACGCCCGCCGCGTCCCCGACGGGACCGAACCGACGCCGTCCGGATTCGAGGTGACCACGCACGGCGGGCGCCGCGGCACCGGTATCGACGCCGTCGAGTGGGCCGCGCGCGGTGAAGAGCTCGGCGTCGGCGAGATCCTGCTCAACTCGATGGACGCCGACGGCACCAAGAACGGCTTCGATCTCGAACTCCTGACCAAGGTGCGCCGGGCGGTCCGCGTCCCGGTGATCGCCAGTGGCGGCGCCGGCGCGCTCGAGCACTTCCTGCCCGCCGTCGAGGCCGGTGCGGACGCGGTGCTCGCGGCCAGCGTGTTCCACTTCGGACAGTTGAAGATCGGCGAGGTCAAGGGCGCCCTGCGCGCCGGGGGAGTCGTGGTCCGGTGATCCCGAACAAGTGGAAGGCCGCCACCGAGGTCAAGGTCGTCTGTGCGCTGATGCTCGGGCTCGGCCTCGCGTACGTGGGGATGGCCGTGATCCTCATGTTCGCGCCGTACTCCTCCGCCCGGACTTTCCTGCTCCCAGGAACGTCGGTCGTGCTCGGTGGTCTCGTCGTGGCGGGGCTGGTGCTGAGGATGTCTTCGGCGCGGTTCGCCGGGTTCGTCGTCAGCTTCCTGTTCGCCTTGCTGCACGCGCTGTCCATGCTGGCGGCGGAACTCTTCTGGGTGAAGATCGTGTCCGGGCTGCTTTTCGCCGGATATATCTACGCGGCGGTCCTGCTCAACTCGATGCCGGTGAAACGGCACCTTCTCGGAGCCACGAATGACGCTTGACCCCGCCCTCTCGGATCGCTTGAAGCGCAACGCCGACGGGCTGATCGCCGCCGTCGTCGTCGAACACTCCACTTCGGACGTCCTGATGATGGCGTGGATGAACGACGAGGCGCTCGAGCGCACCCTCACCACCCGGCGCGGGACGTACTATTCGCGCAGCCGCAAGGAACTGTGGATGAAGGGCGAGACGTCCGGCCACGTCCAGCACGTGCGCGAGATGCGGATCGACTGCGACGGCGATACCGTCCTGCTGCGCGTCGACCAGACCGGTCCGGCCTGTCACACCGGCACGCACACCTGTTTCGACACCGATGAACGGCTGCTGCTGGCCGACGAGAGCGAGAAGACCCCGTGAATGTCGTCGCCAACGTCCTGGTCGGCATCGTCGCCCTGATCCACCTGTACATCGTCGTGCTCGAGATGTTCCTGTGGACGACCCCGCGCGCTCGCGCCGCCTTCGGCACCAGCGAGGAATTCGCGAAGGAGAGCGCGCCGCTCGCGGCGAACCAGGGGCTGTACAACGGTTTCCTGGCCGCCGCGCTGATCTGGGGGTTGATCGCGACCGGCGGTACCGCCTGGCAGTTCAAGATCTTCGGCCTCGCGTGCGTGATCGTGGCCGGGCTCTACGGGACGGCGACGGCGAGCAAGCGGATCTTCTTCGTGCAGGTGGTCCCGGGCACGCTGGCGCTGATCGCGGTGCTGATCGCGGGCTGACCACCCGGGTAAACTCGGTCCATGGGACTGGGGGACGGGGAAACCGCGGCGAACAACAGATCCTTGAGAGTGCGCGCGTTATGCGGACGCTCGATCGTTCTCGTCCTGCTGTGGATCGCGGTCTTCGTCGGCGCGGTGTTCGGGACGGACTTCCTTCAGCGTTCAGCCGACGAACTGCTGGCGACCGGAAGCCGCGCCGAAGGCACGGTGGAAAGCGTTCACCTCGACCGCACCGGCAAGTACCCGACCATCATCGTCGGCTATCGCGTGGACTCCGCCTCCTTCACGGCGACGATCGACCCGGACTCCGGGCGCGCCTACACGGTCGGTCAGCCGGTCACGGTGATCTACGACCCCGCGAATCCCCGCTCGGTCCGGACGCTCGAAGAGGCCAACAAGGACGGGATCGCCACGGCGCTGTTCCTTGTCCTGATGCTCCTTTCCCTGGTCGGAGCCCCTGCGTCCGGGTACGCCGCCGTGATGTGGTGGCTCCGCTACCGGGCGGTGCTGGCCACGGGATGGCGCGCGGGCAAGGCGACGGTGTGGGACAGGAAGGGGAGGAAACTCCCGGACATCGACGTCAAGTTCGAGGACGGCGCCGTCACCAGGTTCCGCGCGGTGATGTCGACGCGGGGAGCGACCCGGTTCAAGGAGGGCGGGAACGTACCCGTCTCGGTCGCGGGGACGGGCCAGAACGTGGTCTTGGTCTTCCCCGACGGCCGGTGGCGCACGGGAAGGCCCTACGAGGTGCCGGTGAGGGAAGCCCGTTCCGACGGGTTCGCCGCGAGCGACGTCCGGGGAGGCAAGGGACAGGCCGAGGTCGTGCCGGAGGAGCGCCTCGATACCGCTCGCCGCCATGGACTGGAATTCCGCGACGTCCCGCCCCGGGAGAAGCCGCTGAAGCCCCGAGGTAAGCGGCGCTCGTGAAACGGGGCGACCGGATGGCACCCTGCTCACTTGCACGCTCGGCGAGAGCTCGCGGTTGCCCTGGAGAGAGAGGGAACTCGTTATCCCGGGAACGCCCTTTTTCCCGCTAACCTCAGCGCATGAAACCGGGGCGAGGGAAGAGAAGCTCGGCCGACCGTGATCGTGCGAAACGACTTCCGCGCGTCGCCGGGCGGCCGCTGTCCTCTTCGGATGTCGACGACCTCAAAAGCCTTGCCTCGCAGACGGTGCACGAAGAAGTGGCCGGCCCGCTGATCGAGAAACTGTCGCACTTCACGGTGCGCGCACTGGGTTTGTCGGTGCTTTGGCTGATCTTCTTCGTCATCTGCCAGGTGAGCGACGTGCCGTTCCCGCTGTCCTTCTTCGCGTTCCTGGGCTTTTCGGTGTGCCTTGCCGCCGCTTGGCTCTGGCGGAGCCGGTATCGCTCCGCCTCGAAAACCGGCCTGCGCGAGGCCACGGCGACGGTGCGGCCCGGGTGGCTGTTCCCCCGTATCGACGTGTTCTTCGAAAACGACTACAAGTTCCTCGCCACGCGCCGTTCGCTGAGGATCGCGCCCCGGGTCCGGAAGGTTCCCGTCTTCGTCGGCGGTGAGGGAACGGACATGATCGTGATCTTCCCGCGCGGACGGTTCGCCCAGGACACGCTCTACGCGGTGCCGGTCAAGGAGATCGAGCCGGACACGGCCTGACGGCAGGACCTTGGTCCCTTCTTGACCACGACCTTCCGGGCGTAGTCTTTTCCCAGGTCGAGGGCGACCAGACGAGTTCCGATGGGGAGGAACGACGTCGGCCGCCCTCGCTGATTGGGGGCGTTTCGCATGGTCGTCAAGGAAGTGCCGGCGGAGACGTACTGGCGCAGACGGACCAGGTATCTGGGCATCGCCGTGCTCTTGGGCGCCGGTTCGCCCGCCGTGATGATGGGGGTGCTCCAGCTCGGCTCGGAGCTCGGGGCGTTCGAAGGCTGGTCCGACAGCGTGGGAATGGCCGCGATCCTCGTTCTCCTCGTGACGGCGGCGCTGGCGGTGGTCTGCGGACATCGGGTGTGGGTCAACGATCGGCTCCTGGACAAGGCGGTCGCCGAACTCGGTGTCTCGCCGTCCTTCGAAGACGGGCTCGACGGCGCCGATCCGGAAGCCGAGACGCGGCGGCTGCGCACCGTGTACCGCCGAGTGTGGGGCTTCACGGTCGGCTGGATCCCACTGGCGGCCGCGATCGTGGTCCTGGAAGTGAACTACCTGCCCGATCCGGCCGAGGATCGGATGGCCGCCGTCGCGGCGACGGTCGTGATGAGCCTGGGCGGCGTCGTGGCGGGGCTGTTCACGAAGGAGGCCTGGCGCAGGCGGTACCGGTCCGTCCTCGCCACCGGATGGCGCCCCGCGACGGTGACCGTGGAGCGGAAGGACACGGCGGTCCCGGGAGACGAGCCGTGGATCTACGACGTGAAGTTCCCTGACGGCGAGCGAAACCGCCTGCGTGGGTTGCAGTTCACGTTCCGCACGGGCCATCGCTTCGGCTGGCGTCCCGACGTCCCGGTCTGGATCGGCGGTGAAGGCGAGTCCATGGTCGTGCTGTTTCCCCGTGGTCCCTCGGTTCCCCCGTGCGCGGTACCGGTCAGGAGCCTCCCATGAGCGAGAGCGGATACGTCTGGCCGGAGACCTACATGACCCGGCGGGATCTCTTCCGGGTGCTTTCGTACGCAGCGGGCGCGGTCGCGGTGACCGGGGCCATCGGGCTCGCCCTCCGGATCGGCGGATCCCGGTCCGACTGGTTCGGGAACGGGATCGCCGCCGAAACCGCCCTCCTGGCCGGAGGCCTGGTCGGCACGGTCATCGCCGATCGGCGCAGCAGGGTCAACGCGCGCCGGTTCGACGCGACGTTCGCGGCGGCGAAGGCCATCGAGGAGCCGTTGTCGGCGAAAGGGCTCCGCATGGAGCTCGACGAGACCGTCGGGGACCTCGAAACGCGACGGCTGAGTCCGCTCGGGCACCGCGCGTTCCTCTGGACGATCTTCTGGGTCGCGGTGCTCACCGCCGGGGCCGCGGGCGCCCTCCGCGCGATGGCGGACTCGTCGCTTCCCGCCTACGACACGAACTCCGCGGGGCACGGTCTGCTCGTGCTCGGCTCGATCCTCGCTCTCGCTTCAGGCGCCGTCATCGGCGTCAACTCGTTGCTGGCCGCGACACGGTGGCCGCGGCGATACCGGTCGGTCGTGACGACGGGCTGGCGCGAGGCACGGGCGACGGGGAGACCCCGCACTTTGGCGTCGCGTCGCGGCTCGCCCGCGGACCTTCGGCTCGACTTCCCGGACGGATCCGAAACACACGTGTCGACGTGGGATTCCACCTGTCACGTCGTCCGGCCCTACCGGGACAGGCACGACGTACCGGTCTGGGTCGGCGGGGAAGGGCAGGACATGGTCGTGCTGTTCCCGCGCGGACGGTTTTCGGCCAAGCGGTACGCGGTTCCCGCGGCCTGGATGCCGGGCGCGAGAACGGATCCCTGATCACCCGGCTCAGTCGATGTCCCCGGTCAGGTAGCGCTGCACCGTCGGCGCGATCGCGGTCACCAGCGGCTCGATCTCGCTCGTCGCCATCGGCTCGAACTTCGCGACGTACCGCACCAGCCCCATCCCGACCAGTTGCGAGGCACAGAGCGAAGTCCGCAGTTCGACGCGGTCCGAGCCGAGTCCGGCGATGATCTTCGTGAAGAAGTTCTGGAAGAAGCTGCGCAGCACCAGCGCGGCCTGTTCGTGCCCGGCGACACTGCGGACGAGTGCCTGGAAGACCTCGCCGCCCGCGCCGTCCCAGCGGGTGAGGAAGGTCCGCACGATCCGCCGCCCGAACTCGTCGTCGGGGCCGTTCGTCAGTTCCGCGAGCAGTTCGTGCGGGTCGAACGGCAGTTTCAGGACGGCCTGGGCGAACAGCCCCTCCTTGCTGCCGAACCAGTGGTTGACCATCGCCGCGTCGACGCCGGCGCGGGTCGCGATCGCGCGCACCGTCGCACCGTCGAAGCCGCTCTCGCCGAACACCGCGCGGGCCGCTTCGATCAGTGCGACGCGCGTGTCCTGTCCACCGGGCCGCCGTCCCCGGCGGCGCGCGGTAGTGTCTTCACCAGCCATGGCGCCATCATGAACGGGACCGGCGCAAAATTCAACAAGACTTGAATTCATCCCCCGGTCCCCGGCCGCCCGGCCGTTGCAGCACAATGGGCGGCATGGTCAGCGCCGCACATGCCAGCCCGTCGGGGCTCGGCTCGGTCAGCCCTTCGCGCGAGGATTTCCGCGCGCTCGCCGAGGGCCGTCGCGTCATCCCCGTTGTCCGTCGCGTGCTCGCCGACGGTGAGACCCCCATCGGGGTCTACCGCAAGCTCGCCGCCGACCGGCCGGGGACGTTCCTGTTCGAATCGGCGGAGAACGGCGCTTCCTGGAGCCGATGGTCGTTCATCGGCGTCGACAGCCCCGCCGCGCTGACCGTGCGTGACGGCAAGGCCGTCTGGACCGGTACCCCGCCGGTCGGCCTGCCGACCGAGGGTGACCCGCTCACCGTGCTGCGCGAGACCGTCGCCGCGCTCCACACCGAGCAGCTGCCCGGAATGCCGCCGCTCACCGGCGGGATGGTCGGCTACATCGGCTACGACGCCGTCCGCTGGCTCGAACGGCTCCCCGAGCTCGCCGAGCGCGACCTCGACATCCCCGAGCTCACCATGCTCCTGGCAACCGACCTCGCCGCCTTCGACCACCACGAGGGCACGGTCACGCTGATCGCCAACGCGGTCAACTGGGACGACTCGGCCGAGCGGGTCGACGCCGCCTACGACGACGCCGTCGCGCGGCTCAACGCGATGACCAAGCAGCTGCACGTCGCGGCCCCGGCCACGGCCGCCGTCTTCGACCGGCCCGCGCCCGAATTCACCCGCCGCCGTTCCAAGCCGGACTTCCACGCGGCCGTCGAGAAGGCCGTCGAGGCGATCAAGGCGGGCGAAGCGTTCCAGATCGTGCCTTCGCAACGGTTCGAGATCGAGACCCAGGCCGACGCGCTCGACGTCTACCGCGTGCTGCGCACGTCCAACCCGAGCCCGTACATGTACCTGCTGCGCCTGGACGGCTTCGACATCGTCGGGTCCAGTCCGGAGTCGCTGGTCACCGTCCGGGACGGCCGTGCGACCACGCACCCGATCGCGGGCACCCGCTGGCGCGGCGCCGATCCGGAAGAGGACGCGCAGCTGGCCAAGGACCTGCTCGCGGACGAGAAGGAGCGCTCCGAGCACCTGATGCTCGTCGACCTCGGCCGCAACGACCTCGGCAAGGTCTGCAAGCCCGGCACCGTGCGCGTCGTCGACTTCTTCGACGTCGAGCGCTACAGCCACGTCATGCACATCGTCTCCACGGTCACCGGCGAACTCCTCGACGACAAGACGGCCTTCGACGCCGTCACCGCCTGTTTCCCGGCCGGGACGCTCTCGGGTGCGCCGAAGGTCCGGGCGATGCAGCTCATCGAGGAGCTGGAGCCGACCCGCAGGGCGCTCTACGGCGGTGTCGTCGGCTACCTCGACTTCGCGGGCGACGCCGACACCGCGATCGCCATCCGCACCGCGCTGATGAAGGACGGCACCGCGTACGTCCAGGCGGGCGGGGGAGTCGTCGCCGACTCGGTCGCCGACTACGAGGACACCGAGTCGCTCAACAAGGCCCGCACGGTGCTTTCCGCCGTCGCGGCGGCGGAAACGATGATCGCGGCGGACGAGCTCGACCCGGCGGGTGACAGCGCTCGTGTCTGAAGCGCCGGAAGACACGGCTCCGCCTGCCAGGAAGACCAAGCGTCCACTGTGGATCGCCGTGGTGGGCCTGCTACTGGGCGCGATCGCGCTGTGGGGGTCCTCCCGGCTCGTGTGGTTCGCGGAGTTCCGTGACGGCGGGGTGCGCGGCACCGTGCTGTACTCGGAAACCGGTTCACAGCGTGCGGTTGCGCTGGTTCCGCTCGCCCTGCTGGCGCTCGCGGGCACGGCGGGGCTGATCGCCACCGGCGGATGGCCACGCCGGGTGCTCGGCGTGGTACTCGCCGTGTCCGGCGTCGCGGCGGTGTGGATCGGTGTCGCGGGCGGCTCGTTCGGCGGATTCGCCGACGGACTGCCCGTCGCCCAGATGGTGGGAGCACGCGGCCTCGCGATCCTCGGGGGAATTCTCGTGGCGGCGGGCGGGTTGGCAGCCATCAAGGGCGCGGGCCGGATGCCACGCCTCGGCGCGAAGTACGCGGCGCCGGGGACGAAGAAGCGGGCCGCGAAGGATCCGGAGACCGAGCTGTGGGAGGCGCTGTCCGAAGGCGAAGATCCCACCGCGACCCGGTGACGACCGCGGATTTCGCGGGTTTCGGAGATCTTTCCCGGCAAAGATGACACGGTTGGCATTCGGAGTAACGGACATACCCGGAACCAGGCCGTATTCGTGCGGGGGTTAGCATCGTTTCGGCGGGAAGGGGAAGGTTTTTGTGAGCGACCTTGCGAAGGAATCCGTGAGTACGACGGCTGGTGAGGGACTCCGGTGAGCGTGCTCGAAGACATCGTCGCCGGCGTCCGCGCCGATCTCGCCGAGCGCGAGGCGGTTCTGCCGTTCGACGAACTGAAGAAGCGTGCGACCCAGGTCGCACCTCCCCGTGACGTGCTCGCCGCCCTGCGCGAGTCCGGCATCGGCGTCATCGCCGAGGTGAAGCGGCGCAGCCCGTCCAAGGGCGAGCTGGCCGAAATCGCGGATCCGGCCGCGCTGGCGAAGGACTACGCCGACGGCGGCGCCCGGGTGATCAGCGTGCTGACCGAGCAGCGGCGGTTCGGCGGCTCGCTCGCCGATCTCGACGCGGTCCGCGCGGCGGTCGACATCCCGGTGCTGCGCAAGGACTTCATCGTCAGCCCGTACCAGGTCCACGAGGCCAGGCTGCACGGCGCGGACATGGTCCTGCTGATCGTGGCGGCGCTGGAGCAGAACGCCCTGATCGCGTTGCTGGACCGCGTCGAATCCCTCGGGATGACGGCGCTGGTCGAGATCCACAACGCCGAAGAGGCCGACAAGGCCCTCGAGGCGGGTGCGAAGGTGATCGGCGTCAACGCCCGCAACCTGCACACGCTCGAGGTCGATCGGGACGTCTTCTCGCGGCTGGCCCCCGGCCTGCCGATGGACGTCTTCAAGATCGCCGAGTCCGGTGTCCGCGGCCCCGGCGACCTGATGTCCTACGCGGGTCACGGCGCCGACGCCGTCCTCGTGGGCGAAGGGCTCGTCGCCTCCGGAGACCCGAAGGGCGCGCTGGTCAAGCTGGTCACCGCCGGTTCGCACCCCGCGTGCCCGAGGCCTTCTCGATGACCACTGAGTACACCGAGACACCGCACGGCGAGCACGACCCGGACGACCGGGGCTACTACGGCCCGTACGGCGGCCGGTTCATGCCCGAGGCGCTGATCGGCGTCGTCGACGAGGTCGCGGCCGAGTACGACAAGGCCCGGACCGATCCGGAGTTCGTCAACGAGTTCCGGCGCCTGCTGCGCGACTACGCCGGTCGTCCGTCGCTGCTCACCGAGGCCAAGCGCTTCGGTGAGCACGCCGGTGGCGCCCGGATCTTCCTCAAGCGCGAAGATCTGAACCACACCGGTTCGCACAAGATCAACAACGTGCTGGGCCAGGCGCTGCTCACCAAGCGGATGGGCAAGAAGCGGGTCATCGCGGAGACCGGGGCCGGGCAGCACGGCGTGGCCACCGCCACCGCCTGCGCGCTGCTCGACCTGGAATGCATCGTCTACATGGGCGAGGTCGACACCGAGCGGCAGGCGCTGAACGTCGCCCGCATGAAGCTGCTCGGCGCCGAGGTCATCCCGGTGAAGACCGGTTCGCGCACGCTCAAGGACGCGATCAACGAGGCGCTGCGCGACTGGGTCACCAACGCCGACACCACGCACTACCTGTTCGGCACGGCGGCGGGCCCGTACCCGTTCCCGATGATGGTGCGGAACTTCCACAAGATCATCGGCGAGGAGGCCCGCGTCCAGATCCTGGAGCAGGCCGGGCGCCTACCGGACGCCGTCGCGGCCTGCGTCGGCGGTGGATCGAACGCGATCGGGATCTTCCACGGCTTCATCGACGACCCCGAGGTCCGCCTCGTCGGTCTCGAGCCGGGCGGCGAAGGCATCGAGGGCAACCGCCACGGCGCCACGCTGACCAAGGGCACCCCGGGCAACCTGCACGGCGCGATGACGTACCTGCTGCAGGACGAGGACGGCCAGACCGTCGAGTCGCACTCGATCTCGGCCGGTCTGGACTACCCGGGCGTCGGCCCGGAGCACTCGTGGCTCAAGGACAGCGGCCGCGCCGAGTACCGGCCGGTCACCGACGCCGAGGCGATGGACGCCTTCAAGCTGCTTTCGCGGACCGAGGGCATCATCCCGGCGATCGAGTCGGCGCACGCGCTGGCCGGCGCGCTCGTGCTGGGCCGTGAGCTCGGCCCCGAGGGGCTGATCATCGTGAACCTGTCCGGTCGTGGCGACAAGGACATGGACACCGCCGCGAAGTACTTCGGCCTGGTGGAGAACGCATGAGTGGGTTGGACGAGGTCTTCGCGAAGACTCGCGCCGAGGGCCGCGGAGCACTGATCGGGTACCTGCCCGCCGGGTTCCCCACGGTCGACGGCTCGAAGGACCTGCTGGCCGCGGTGGTCGAGGGCGGCGCCGACCTGGTCGAGGTGGGCGTGCCCTACTCGGACCCGGTGATGGACGGCCCGACCATCCAGGCCGCGTCGGTGAGCGCGCTCTCCGGCGGCTTCAAGCTCAAGCACCTGTTCGAGGTCGTCGAGTCGGTGTCGTCGCGCGGCGGCAAGGCCGTCGTGATGACGTACTGGAACCCGGTGCACCGCTACGGCGTCGACCGTTTCGCGCGGGATCTCGCCGCCGCGGGTGGACTCGGCATGATCACCCCGGACCTGATCCCGGACGAGGCCGACGACTGGATGGCCGCGTCCGAGCAGCACGGTCTGGACCGGATCTTCCTGGTCGCGCCGTCCTCCTCGGAGGAGCGGATCGCGAAGACCGTCGCGGCTTCTTCGGGCTTCGTGTACGCCACCGCGGTGATGGGCGTGACAGGCGCTCGTGACCAGGTCGGCGTGCACGCGGAGGACCTCGTCGAGCGGACTCGTGCGCACACCGAGCTGCCGATCGGCGTCGGTCTCGGTGTCCGTTCCGGCGCTCAGGCGGCGCAGGTCGCCGGGTTCGCGGACGGCGTCATCGTCGGCTCGGCGCTGGTGACGGCCGCGGCGAGCGGGCTCGACGCGGTGCGCGAGCTCTCGGCCGAGCTGTCCGCCGGGGTGCGGAAGACCGTCGCCCCCGCTTGATCCCAGCCGAAGGCGCGGCGGTGGTCAGTGCCGCCACCGCTGCGCTTCGGTGATCTCCTTCGCGCTCGCGTGCGCGAACCGCTCGATCTCGGCCCGCCGGACGTCCACGATCGTCGTGGCCAGAGGCGCGCCGAAAGCGGCCGTCAGATCCTTGTCCGCTTCGAACGCCGCGACGGCGTCCGCCAGTTTCACCGGCAGCCGCTCGATCCCGCGTGCGCCGCGTTCTTCCTCGGTGAGCGTTCCCGGGTCGACGTCCACCGGTTCCGGCAATGAGGCTTCCTCGTCGGCACCGGCCATCCCGGCGAACAGCAGGGCGGCCGCCAGCAGGTACGGATTCGCGGTCAGATCGAAGCATTTGACCTCGAGGTTCGCCGCCGCGTCCCGGTTCCCGGCGACCCCGCGCACCAGCCGCAACGGCGTCTCCCGGTTCTCCAGTCCCCAGGCGGCGTACACGCCGGCCCAATGGTGCGGCTCCAGCCTCAGATAGCTGACGACCGACGGCGCCCCGATCGCGAGCAGCGCGGGAAGCCGCCGCAGGATGCCCGCGCTGAAGGATTCCGCGACCGGCGTCAGCCCGAAAATCCTTTCCCCGCCGGAGAAAAGGTTCCGGGCGCCGTCCCAGACACTCAGATGCACGTGGCCGCCGTTGCCGACGCCCGCGGGCGCGAACTTCGGGGTGAAGGACGCCTTCAGCCCGTGCCGGTGGCTGAGCGCGCGGATCGTCTCCTTCGTCAGGACGGCGACGTCGGCGGCGCGCACCGGATCGGCGGCGGTGACGGACAGTTCGAACTGGCCGTCGGCGTACTCGGGATGGATCTGTTCCACCCCGGCGCCCTGCTGGTCCAAAGTGGACACGAGAGCGCGGAGATAGTCCGCGCGCTCGGAAAGCCGGGCGTAGCCGTAGGCCGGGCCCGCGGTGGCCGACATCGGATCGTCCGGGGCGTCGGCGCTGGTGACCACCCATTCGAGTTCGAAACTCATCAGCGCCCGGTGACCGCGTGCGGCGAGCCTGCCGACCGCGGTCATGAGGAGGGTGCGCGGATCCTGTGGATGCGGCTCGCCTTCCTGGTCGAGCTTCGTCACCGGCGCCCACGCCCAGCCGGGTTGCCCGGCGAGCACGGTCAGCGCGTCGAGATCCGGATGCAGGCGCAGGTCACCGACCGGCCCGAGCGAATGCTCACCGCCGGTGATGCCGTCGTCGGAACCGAAGAAGTCGAAGGAATTCGAAGCGCCGACGCCCCAGGCGGCCGCGGCCGCCAGCTTGCGCAGCGGCACCGCCTTGACCCGCGAGATCCCGGCGTTGTCCACGAAGGTCAGCGCCACGAGTTCGACACCCCGTGCCCGGAGTTCCCCGGTGAGGGCGGTCGCGCGGGCGGTCAGTGCTTCCCGGTTCACCATGGTTCCTCATCCTGGCCTCATCGCGAGCCCCTTGCCACGTCCGGCTCCGGCCCTAGGGTGAGGCGCATTCGTCGATCACCGGAAGGGACGCGCCATGCCGGGACCCGGAATTCTGCCGTTCGTAGCCGAGATGCCGCTGGTGGACCATCACTGCCACGGTGTCGTCACCGGCGATCTCGGCCGGATCGAGTTCGAGCAGATGCTCACCGAGGCCGACACCGTCTCGTCACTGGGCACGACCTTGTTCGACTCGCTGATCGGGCTCGCGGTCCGTGCCCGCTGCGCGCCGGTGCTCGACCTGCCTTCGCACGTCCCGGCCGAGGTCTATCTGGCCCGGCGCGCCGAACTGGGCGCCACCGAGGTCAACGCGCGGTTCCTGCGCGCCACCGGCACGACCGAGTTCCTGCTCGACGGCGGTTTCCTGCCGGACACGCTGACCACGACCGAGCAGTTCGCGGCCCTGTCCGCCGCCCGCGCGCGGGACATCGTCCGGCTCGAACAGGTCGCCGAAGCCGTCGTGGAGTCCAGCACGGCCGCGGGATTCGCCGCGGCCTTCACCGCGGAACTGGCGAAACGCGCCACGACGGCGGTGGGGTTCAAGTCCATCGCCGCCTACCGCGTCGGCCTCGACCTGGCGGGGGAGCGCCCCACGGACGCCGAGGTCACCGAGGCGGCGGGACGCTGGCTCTCCGGGATCGAGGCGGGCGAACCGGTCCGGCTCGCCGACGAGGTCCTGCACCGGTTCCTGATCTGGACCGGGCTCGACCTGGCCCTCCCGATCCAGTTCCACGTCGGTTTCGGCGACTCCGACGTGGACCTGCATCGCTGCGATCCGCTGCTGCTCACCGGGCTGCTGCGGGCGACGCGGTCACGCGGGGTGCCGATCATGTTGCTGCACAACTACCCCTTCCACCGGAACGCCGCGTATCTGGCGCAGGTGTTCGAGCACGTGTTCATCGACGTGGGACTCGCGACGCACAACGCCGGTCACCGTGCGCCCGCGATCATCGCGGAGACAATGGAGATCGTGCCGTTCGGGAAACTGCTGTTCTCCACCGACGCGTTCGGGCTCGCCGAGCTGTACCACCTCGGCACCGCCCTGTTCCGGCGAGGACTGTCGGATTTCCTGTACGCGGGGCTCACCGCGGACGTACTGTCCGAAGTGGACGCACGCCGGATCACGGCCCTGGTGGGGCACCGCAACGCCGAACGGGTGTACGGACTGGAGGGGACATGACGGAACTGGACGAACTGCAGGACCGGTGGGAGGCGGCCGTCGAGGCGGAGCTGCCGTCCGCGATCGGGCTGCGGCACCGGGTGCACGCCGATCCTCGCGCGTCGGGGGACGAAGAGGACACCGCGCGGGTCCTCATCGAGGCGCTGGGCGTCGGCGAAGGGGTGCGGGTCGCCAAGACCGGGCGTGCCGTGCTGTTCCCCGGCACCGGTCCGGGACCGGCCGTGGCGCTGCGCGCCGAACTGGACGCGCTGCCGGTCACCGAGCGGACCGGGGTCCCGTGGGCCTCGGAGACGCCGCTCATGCACGCGTGCGGACACGACGTGCACATGGCCGCGCTCGTCGCCACCTGCCGCGCGGCGGCCGCCGTGGGGGTGCCGCGGCCGATCCTCGCCCTCCTGCAGCCGCGTGAAGAGACCTCGCCGTCGGGCGCGCTGGACATCGTCGAGTCCGGAGTGCTCACCGAGTACGGCGTCGAAGCGGTCATCGGCGCGCACGTCCAGCCGCGGCTCGCGGCGGGCGTGGTGTCGGCGGTACCGGGACCGGTCAACGCCTCCACCGACGAGTTCGACGTGGTCGTCCGCGGCCAGGGCGGGCACGCCGGCTACCCGCATCTGCTGCGGGACCCGATCCTCGCGCTCAGCCAGATCGTGGTGAGCCTGCAGCAGCTCGCGAGCCGCCGGGTCGACCCGGTGTTCGGCGCGGTCTGCTCGGTCGGCCGGATCGAGGCGGGGACCACGGCGAACGTCGTGCCGAACGAGGCCCGCCTGTCGGGCTCGCTGCGGCTGATGCGCGCCGAGGACCGCGATCTCGCGCTGGAGGGGCTCGCCGAGGTCGTCCACGGCACCGCGAAGGCACACGGCTGCCGGGCGGAACTGGAGATCAGCCCGTGCGAACCGGTGCTGCACAACGACGCCGGGCTCACCCAGCACGCACACCGGCGGCTGGTCCGCGCCGGGGCGGGCGTGGACACCGAGTTCCGGTCGTTCGGCGCCGACGATTTCGCCCATTACCGCGGGGTGGCGCGCGGGCTGATGATGTTCGTCGGCCTCGGCGACACCGCGGGCGCGCCCAGCCTGCACGACGAGGTCTTCCTGCCGCCGGACGCCGCAGTCGGGCACGTCGCTTCGGCGCTGATCGCGGGCTATTTGGCCGCCGTCGAGGGCTGACGCCCCCAAGAAGTGGACGAAGCGCTACGGTGGCCTCCGTGAATACCGCCTCGGCAGCGTTCCTCGCGACCATCCCCAGTCCCGACCAGGGCGTCTGGCATATCGGGCCGGTCCCGATCCGTGCCTACGCGCTCTGCATCATCGCCGGCATCATCGTGGCGATCTGGCTGGGCGAACGGCGCTGGGTGAATCGCGGCGGCACGAAGGGCACCGTCATCGACGTCGCCGTCTTCGCGGTGCCGTTCGGCCTGGTCGGCGGGCGGTTGTACCACGTCATCACCGACAACCAGCTGTACTTCGGCGAGGGCAAGAACCCGATCAACGCGCTGAAGATCTGGGACGGCGGCCTCGGCATCTGGGGCGCGATCGCGCTCGGCGCGGTCGGCGCGCTGATCGCCTGCCGCCGCCGGGGCATCCCGCTGCCCGCGATGGCGGACGCGCTCGCGCCGGGGATCGTGATCGCGCAGGCCATCGGGCGGCTCGGCAACTACTTCAACCAGGAGCTCTACGGCGCGCACACCGACCTGCCGTGGGGCCTGGAGATCTACCAGCGCTACAACCCGACCAACCCGGACGACTTCCTGAACGGCATCGCCATCGGGCACGTCCCGCTGCCGGACAGCCCGGTGCACCCGACGTTCCTGTACGAGCTGATCTGGAACCTCGGTGTAGCGCTGCTGGTCATCTGGGCGGACAAGAAGTTCCGCCTCGGCCACGGCCGCGTGTTCGCGCTGTACGTCGCCGGGTACACCGCGGGCCGGTTCTGGATCGAGATGATGCGGACCGACACCGCGAACCACATCCTCGGCCTGCGGGTCAACGTGTGGACGTCGATCCTGCTGTTCGCCGCGGCGATCGCCTACTTCGTGGTGGCCGCCAAGCGAGGGCCGCGGGAAGCGCCGGAAACGCTGTGGAGCAAGGACGTGCCACGCGAGGACTCCGCTGCCGGAGCCTCCTCTTCCGACACCGCCTCCTCTTCCGACGGTTCCGACACTGCCGTTTCGCCTGCCGAGGCCAAGGACGAGGAGCACGCGGAGGTGGGGGCGGCTCCGGACACCGTCCGGGACTCGGCCGCCGACAAGGCGACCGAGGACCCGAAACCCGACTCCGAGAAGTAGCGATCCGCTCCCCACACACGCTATGAAAGGCCCGTTACTTGCAAAATTTGCAAGTAACGGGCCTTTCATAGCGCGTGTGTGGGGCCGTCAGGGGGAGACCAGGCCCCGTCCGGTCACCAAAGGCAGGTCCAGCGCCGTCAGCAGCCCCGGCGGAGCCGCCACCACCGCCGGGATCGCGTTCACCAGCCGCATCGCGGTCGCCTTCAGCCCGGCCGTGTTGTGGTCACCGTCGGTCCCGACCAGCCGGAGGTCCAGCACGTAGTTGGGCTCCCCGGTCACCTGGACGCGGTAGCAACCCTGCCCGGACGGCTGCGGCCACTCCGGGCCGAGGTCGCCGCGCAGCCGCGTGATGTGCTCCAGCACGCACACCGCCCGTCCGCCGCGCATGCCGCGCACCTCGAACCGCAGCGCCGCCGCCGTGCCCTCCTTGATCGTCCCCGAGGCGATCTCGAACGTCTCGGGTGCCGGAAGCCGTTCGTAGACCTCCTCGACGGAGTCGAGTTCGACGTCCAGCCCCGCCGCGAGCTGCCGTACGACGCTGCCCCAGGCCAGCGACAGCACTCCGGGCTGCAGCAGCAAGGGAAGGTCGTCCATTTCCCGCCCGAAGCCCATGATGTCGAACAGGACCTTGGCCTGGTCGTACGTCGAGTAGTCGAGGATCTCCAGACAGCGAACCTCGTCGATCCGTTCGCACACGCCGGTGAGCACCAGCGGCAGCCAGTCGTTGGCGAAACCGGGGTCGATGCCGTTGACCCACAGCGAAGCGCCGCCTTCCCTGGCCGCCTCGCGGATCGGCTCGATCATCTCCGCAGGGACGACGCCTTCGGGGTACTGGAGGAACACCGGGCTGCTGGAGACCACGTTGATCCCCGCGCGCAGGAACCGTTTCAGGTCCTCGACGGCTTCGACGAGCCTGTCGTCGGCCATCGCCGTGTAGAGCACGCAGTCCGGTTGCAGCGCGATGAGCGCGTCCGCGTCGGTGGTCGCCGCGACACCGAGCGAACGCCCGAGCCCGGCCAGTTCCCCCGCGTCCACACCGGCCTTGGCCTCACTCGAAACCCAGACCCCGGCGAGGTCGAGATCGGGTCGCGCGGCTATCCCCGCCAGCGCGTGTCGGCCGACGTTCCCGGTGCTCCACTGGACCACGCGCACGGCGTTCGCCTCCTGCAGATCGGGCAGGCCCAGTTCCAGGTTCGGGGCCTGCAGGCATGCGTCGACTTCGATGATCGAGCCGCCCGCCTCCAGTAAGGGGACGTTGCCGCAAAACTGTAACACGTTCTATTTATCGAGCCCCAGCGTGCGCCGCCTGCCCGGAGTGACTAGGGTCGCTTCACCGCGTCTCGTGGCATCCCGGAACAGGACATATACTTAGCGGAACGAACTACCGTGACCCCATCAGGAACTGTGTCGTTCCGGGCATCCAGATCGTTACCATCAGCGGGCTTTCTCGTCCGATGAACTGATGCCCACATGTTTCCTAGGTGTTAAAGTCGCGCTAACGAACGGGCCATCGTCGTCCCGTGCGCATTCCCCCGGCCGGCCCGTCCGGCCGCTGAGCACAGACGACGAAGGAGGTCCCTTCATGATCTTCTCCGCCATTCCCGGCAAACAAGGTCTCTACGATCCCGAATCCGAACAGGACTCCTGCGGTGTGGCCATGGTGGCCGACGTCCGCGGACGAAGGTCGCACGGCATCGTCACCGACGGTCTTTCCGCGCTGACGAATCTCGACCATCGCGGTGCCGCGGGCGCGGAGCCGACCAGTGGCGACGGCGCGGGCATCCTGGTGCAGCTGCCCGACGAGCTGTTGCGCGCGGAAGTGGACTTCACCCTCCCCGAGGCGGGCGCCGACGGTCAGCAGACCTACGCGACCGGGATCGGTTTCCTGCCCTCGGACACCGAGGAGCGCGGCAAGGCCGTCGCCCTGATCGAGCGCATCGCCACCGAAGAGGGCCTCGACGTCCTCGGCTGGCGCGAGGTCCCGGTCGACGCCGATCGCGCCGACATCGGCCCGACGGCGCGTTCGGTCATGCCGCATTTCGTGATGGTGTTCGTCGCGGCCCAGGAAGCGGGCGGAAGCCGCCCCGGCGGGCTCGAACTGGATCGCCTGGCCTTCTGCCTGCGCAAGCGCGTCGAGAACGAGAGTGTGACCGCGGGCTGCGGCACCTACTTCCCTTCGCTGTCCTCGCGGACGATCGTCTACAAGGGAATGCTGACCCCCGAGCAGCTCCCGCTCTTCTTCACCGACCTGACCGACACCCGGCTCGCCAGCGCCATCGCGCTCGTGCACTCCCGGTTCTCCACCAACACCTTCCCGTCGTGGCCGCTGGCGCATCCGTTCCGGTTCGTCGCGCACAACGGCGAGATCAACACCATCCGCGGCAACCGCAACCGCATGCGCGCCCGTGAGGCGCTGCTGGAATCGGACCTCATCACCGGCGACCTCACCCGGCTGTACCCGATCTGCTCGGCCGACGCGTCGGACTCCGCCTCGTTCGACGAGGTGCTGGAGCTGCTGCACCTCGGCGGGCGGTCGCTGCCGCACGCGGTGCTGATGATGATCCCCGAGGCGTGGGAGAACCACGCCGGGATGAACGCCCAGCGTCGTGCGTTCTACCAGTTCCACGCCAGCCTCATGGAGCCGTGGGACGGCCCGGCCTGTGTCACCTTCACCGACGGCACGCTCGTCGGCGCGGTGCTGGACCGCAACGGCCTGCGCCCCGCCCGATGGTGGCGCACCGCCGACGACAGGGTCGTGCTGGCCAGTGAGGCCGGGGTCCTCGACGTCGCCCCCGCGGACGTCGTGGCCAAGGGCCGTCTCAAGCCCGGCCGCATGTTCCTGGTGGACACCGAGGCGGGCCGGATCGTCGACGACGAAGAGGTCAAGTCGGAGCTGGCCAAGGAACTCCCGTACGAGGGCTGGCTGCACGCCGGGCTGCTGCAGATCGCCGATCTGCCGGACCGCGACCACATCGTGCAGAGTCACGATTCCGTGCTGCGGCGCCAGCTTTCCTTCGGCTACACCGAAGAAGAGCTGAAGATCCTCCTCGCGCCGATGGTGATCAAGGGCATGGAGCCGATCGGCTCGATGGGCTCGGACACCCCGCCCGCGGTGCTGTCACAGCGTTCGCGGCTGCTCTACGACTACTTCAAGCAGAACTTCGCGCAGGTCACCAATCCGCCGCTGGACGCGATCCGCGAAGAGCTCGTCACTTCGATGAGCCGGATCATGGGCCCCGAGCGGAACCTGCTCGCCCCCGGCCCGGCCTCCTGCCGTCACGTGCAGCTGCCGTATCCGGTGATCGACAACGACGAACTCGCCAAGCTGATCCACATCAACGACGACGGCGACCTCCCCGGCTTCGCGTGCAGTGTCCTTTCCGGACTGTACGAAGTGGACGGCGGGGCCGACGCGCTGGCGTCCGCGATCGAACGGGTCCGCCGCGAGGCCTCCGAGGCGATCGCGGCGGGCGCGCGCACGCTCGTGCTGTCCGACCGCGATTCCGACCACCGCATGGCGCCGATCCCGTCGCTGCTGCTGGTGTCCTCGGTGCACCACCATCTGGTGCGCACCAAGGAAAGGCTCCGCGTCGCGCTGGTCGTCGAGACCGGTGACGCCCGCGAGGTCCACCACATCGCCGTCCTGCTCGGCTACGGCGCCGCCGCGGTGAACCCGTACCTGGCCTTCGAGACCATCGAGGACATGATCTCGACCGGTGCCATCACCGGTATCGAGCCCGCCAAGGCGATCCAGAACTACGTCAAGGCGCTCGTCAAGGGTGTCCTGAAGATCATGTCGAAGATGGGCATCTCGACCGTCGGCGCGTACACCGCGGCGCAGGTCTTCGAATCCTTCGGCCTGGCCCAGGATCTGCTCGACGAGTACTTCACCGGGACGTCGTCCAAACTCGGCGGCGTCGGCCTGGGCGTGCTCGCCGAAGAGGTCGCCACGCGCCACCGCCGCGCGTACCCGGACAACCCGACCGATCGAGTCCACCGTGGACTCGAGACCGGCGGCGAGTACGCGTACCGCCGCGAAGGCGAACTGCACCTGTTCACCCCGGAGACCGTCTTCCTGTTGCAGCACGCGACGAAGACCGGCCGCGAAGAGGTGTACAAGCAGTACTCCGACGAGGTCCACCGCCTCTACCGCCAGGGCGGCGCGCTGCGCGGGCTGTTCGCCTTCCGCGAGGGCGCGCGCGAACCCGTCCCGCTGGACGAGGTCGAGCCGGTCGAGGCGATCTTCAAGCGCTTCAACACCGGCGCCATGTCCTACGGTTCGATTTCGGCCGAGGCACACGAGACCCTCGCGATCGCGATGAACCGCATCGGCGGCCGGTCCAACACCGGTGAGGGCGGGGAAGACCCCGAGCGGCTTTACGACCCGACCCGGCGCAGCGCGATCAAGCAGGTCGCGAGCGGCCGGTTCGGCGTCACGAGCGAGTACCTGGTCAACGCCGACGACATCCAGATCAAGATGGCGCAGGGGGCGAAGCCGGGCGAGGGCGGGCAGTTGCCGCCGAACAAGGTCTACCCGTGGATCGCGCGGACGCGGCACTCGACGCCGGGTGTCGGGCTCATCTCGCCGCCGCCGCACCACGACATCTATTCGATCGAGGATCTCGCCCAGCTGATCCACGACCTCAAGAACGCCAACGAGAACGCCCGCATCCACGTGAAGCTGGTGTCCTCGCTCGGCGTCGGCACGGTCGCGGCGGGCGTGTCCAAGGCGCACGCCGACGTCGTGCTGATCTCCGGCCACGACGGCGGCACCGGCGCCTCCCCGATGAACTCGCTCAAGCACGCGGGCACGCCGTGGGAGATCGGGCTCGCCGAGACCCAGCAGACGTTGCTGCTCAACGGTTTGCGTGACCGGATCACCGTGCAGGTCGACGGTGCGATGAAGACCGGCAAGGACGTCGTCATCGCCGCGCTGCTCGGCGCGGAGGAGTACGGCTTCGCGACGGCGCCGCTGATCGTCGAAGGCTGCGTCATGATGCGCGTCTGCCACCTCGACACCTGCCCGGTCGGCGTCGCGACCCAGAGCCCGGATCTGCGCAAGCGGTACACAGGCCAGGCCGACCACGTCGTCAACTACTTCCGGTTCGTCGCCGAAGAAGTACGGGAAACGCTGGCGGCACTCGGTTTCCGCACGCTCGACGAGGCCATCGGCCACGCCGAGATCCTGGACACCGACAAGGCGATCGAGCACTGGAAGGCCTCCGGGCTCGACCTGTCGCCGATCTTCGAGATGCCGAAAGAGACCCCGTACGGCGGGGCGAAGCGGCGCACGCGGACGCAGGACCACGGCCTGGAACACGCGCTCGACCGGACGCTGATCCAGCTCGCCGAGGCAGCGCTGGAGGACGCGCATCGGGTGCGTATCGAACTGCCGGTGCGGAACGTGAACCGGACGGTCGGCACGCTGCTCGGTTCCGAAATCACCCGCCGCTACGGCGGTGAGGGCCTGCCCGAGGACACGATCCACGTGCTGCTGACCGGTTCCGCCGGGCAGTCGCTCGGCGCGTTCCTGCCGCGCGGCATCACACTCGACATGGTCGGCGACGCGAACGACTACGTCGGCAAGGGGCTTTCGGGCGGGCGGATCGTCGTGCGCCCGCATCCGGACGCGAAGTTCGCCGCGGAAGGCCAGACCATCGCCGGGAACACCCTCGCCTACGGGGCGACCGGCGGCGAGATGTTCCTGCGTGGCCAGGTCGGTGAGCGGTTCTGCGTGCGCAACTCCGGCGCCGTGGTGGTCGCCGAGGGCGTCGGCGACCACGCCTTCGAGTACATGACCGGCGGGCAGGCCGTGGTGCTCGGCCCGACCGGGCGCAACCTCGCGGCCGGTATGTCCGGCGGCGAGGCCTATGTGCTCGACCTCGACCGCGGCCGGGTCAACGAGGAGATGGTCAACCTCCTGACGCCGTCGTCGGAGGATCTCGCCTGGCTCAAGAAGACCGTGCAGAAGCACTACGATCTCACACGTTCGGCCGTGGCCGCGTCGCTGCTCGGCGACTGGCCGCGCCGCTCGGCGGCGTTCACCAAGGTGATGCCCCGCGACTACCAGCGTGTCCTTGACGCGGCGAAGGCGGCGCGTGCCGCGGGCCGCGACGTCGACGAAGCGATCATGGAGGCCGCTCGTGGCTGATCCGACGGGTTTCCTGAAGCACGAACGCGAAGAGCCTAAGAAGAAGTCCAAAGAGGAACGTCTCGCCACCTGGGGCGAGGTCTACGCCGACGTCGAACCCGCCGAGCGCAACGAAAAGGTGCGCAAGCAGGCTTCGCGGTGCATGGACTGCGGCATCCCGTTCTGTCACTCCGGTGGTTCCGGCTGCCCGCTGGGCAACCTGATCCCGGAGTGGAACGACCTGGTGCGCCGCGGCGACTGGGCCGCGGCGAGCGACCGGCTCCACGCGACGAACAACTTCCCCGAGTTCACCGGGAAGCTGTGTCCCGCGCCGTGCGAGGCGGGCTGCGTCCTGTCGATCTCGCCCCTGTCCGGCGGTCCGGTGTCGATCAAACGGGTCGAGCAGACGATCGCCGACCAGTCCTGGGAAGCGGGCTACGTGCAGCCGCAGGTCTCGGCGGTGTCGTCGGGACAGCGGGTCGCGGTCGTCGGTTCCGGTCCCGCCGGGCTCGCCGCCGCGCAGCAGCTGACCCGCGCCGGCCACGAGGTCACCGTCTACGAACGGGACGACCGGCTCGGCGGCCTGCTGCGGTACGGCATCCCCGAGTTCAAGATGGAGAAGAAGGTCCTCGACCGGCGGCTCGCGCAACTCCGCAAGGAGGGCACGAAGTTCGTCACCGGCTGCGAGGTCGGCGTCGACCTGACCGTCGAGGAACTGCGGGCGGGCTACGACGCGGTGGTGCTCGCCGTGGGCGCGCTGCGCGGCCGCGACGACACGACGACGCCGGGACGCGAGCTGTCCGGGGTCCACCTGGCGATGGAGCATCTGGTCCCGGCCAACAAGTACGTCGAGGGCGACGGCCCGTCGCCGGTGGACGCGGCGGGCAAGCACGTCGTCATCATCGGCGGCGGCGACACCGGGGCCGACTCGTACGGCACCGCGACCCGGCAGGGCGCGCTTTCGGTGACCCAGCTGGACCAGTACCCGACGCCACCGTCCGCAAGGGACGACGAGCGCTCGCCGTGGCCGACCTGGCCGTACATCCTCCGCACCTACCCGGCGCACGAGGAGGCGGGCGAGCGCAAGTTCGCCGTCGCGGTCAAGCGCTTCGTCGGCGACGAGAACGGCAACGTGCGCGCTGTCGAACTCCAGCAGGTCAAGGTCCAGAAGGATCGCGAAACCGGCCGCCGCGAGGTCATCCCGGTCAACGACGAGATCGAGGAACTGCCCGCCGATCTCGTGCTGCTCGCGATCGGGTTCGAGGGTGTCGAGCACATGCCGCTGCTCGACGGGCTCGGCCTGTCGCTGACCAAACGCGGCACGCTCTCGTGCGGCGTGGACTGGCAGACCTCCTCGCCCGGCGTGTTCGTCTGCGGCGACGCGCATCGCGGTGCCTCGCTGGTGGTGTGGGCGATCGCCGAAGGACGTTCGGTGGCGAGTGCCGTCGACGCCTACCTCACCGGCGCTTCGGACCTGCCCTCGCCGGTGCACCCGACGGCGCTTCCGCTCGCCGTCGTCTGATCCCGGTTCGCGCCGACAGCGTCGTCGGCGCGTTCCTCCCACCCAAGGTGGAGGGTCAGGATCCGTCCCGGGGCCGACGCGGTAGGGCGGCCTCGCGCGCCAAGCTCTCCCGCATGAGAAAAACGCTGGCGATACTGGCTTTCCTCCCCCTCGCCGTGGCCGTCCCGGCGACCGCCGAAGCGGCACCGGCCCTGCGCTGGACGTCACCCTGCCCGGACTACGGCGTCACACCCTCGCCGACGGCGGGCCTCGAATGCGCGAAACTCGAGGTCCCGCTGGACTACGCCGACCCCGGCGGGCGGACCATCGAACTCACCGTTTCCCGGAAGGCGAGCACCTCGCCGAAACGCCGGGGCGTGCTGCTGATGAACCCCGGCGGCCCCGGGAGCCCCGGTCTGGCGATGCCCGCGCAACTCGCGCAGCGGCAGGGACACAGCGGCCTGCTCGACAGTTACGACGTCATCGGTTTCGATCCGCGCGGCACCACCTACAGCACGCCGGTGACCTGCGACCTGACCGGGGACCAGCGGTTCATCCTCGTCGGCCCGTATGCGGACGGCCCCCGTGACGTCACCGGGAAGGCGGCGAAATCCCGGGTGGTGGCCGAGCAATGCGCCGCGTCGAAGACCGCGGATCTCCTGCCGCACATGACCACCGCGAACACCGCCCGCGATCTGGACCGGATCCGCGAGGCGCTGGGGGAGCGGAAGATCTCGTTCTATGGCGTCTCGTACGGGAGCTATCTCGGCGCCGCCTACGCGTCGATGTTCCCGGCGAAGACGGACCGGATCGTGCTGGACAGCCTTGTCGGCCCGAAGGGGCTGGACGTCCAGGCGCACCAACGGTTCGCGGACGGTTTCGACGACAGGTTCGGCGATTTCGCGGCCTGGGCGGCGGCGCGGGACGACGTCTACCACCTCGGGCGGACACCCGCCGAAGTGACGGCGAAGTTCTTCGAGCTGGCCGAAGAACGCGGCCCGGGAATCCGGACCGACACGTGGGGAGCGCTGTACGACGACGCGAACTTCCCCGTCCTCGCGAAGCAATGGGCCACTCCGTCCGCGTCGGCACAGGGCGGGCCGCTCGACGGCGACAACCACGCGGCACTCCAGCTGCAGGTGCTGTGCAACGACTCCGACTGGCCGGAAAGCGTGCGCTGGTACCAAAAAGCCGTCGAACGCGCTCACGTGACGCATCCGATGTTCGGCCCGGCCGCCGCGAACATCACCCCTTGCGCGTTCTGGCCGGTGGAGCGCCGCGAACGCCCCGTGCGGATCACCGACCGTGGACCGTCGAACATCCTGCTGGTGCAGAACCTCCGCGATCCGGCGACACCGCTGGTAGGGGCGAGGGAACTGCGCTCGGCGCTGGGCGGCCGGGCCAGGTTCGTCACCGTCGACGCGGGCGGGCACGGCGTTTTCACCAAGGAGAACGCGTGCGGGAACGACGTCGTCGTCCGGTACCTGCGGGACGGCGTCCTTCCCGCCGCAGATTCGCACTGCCCCGCTTGATCAGGAGAACAGCACGAAGATCAAGCCCAGCCAGCCGAGGCCGCCGGCGAGGAGTCCCAGCATGGCTCCCGCGGCGGCTTCGGGGTAGCCGTCTTCACCCAGCTTCATGCGCGACCAGCACGCCCAGGCCACCAGGAGCCCGCCGAGCAGCAGCAGCGGCCCGAAGGTGAACGTCAGCAGGATGACCGCGGCGGACGTGGCCGTCACGTGCGGCGAGATCCTGAAGCCGAAACCGTAGGTGGTCAGCGAACCCACCCCGAGGGCCAGCAGTGTCGTGATGGCCAGCGCGAGGAGCGACAGGCGGGCCATGCCCTTGGTGTCGCCCACGACGACCACGATCGCGGTCAGAAGTATCCATACCCACGGTGCCAGGACTTTCGTGCCCAGCCGGGCGAAGTCGTTCCGTGAAATCCCCACCAGTCAGCCTAACTCTTTCGAGTGACGATGTAGACGCCCAAGCGGCCTGTCGCGAGTACTCCGCATGAGCGAACCGACTGGAGGTGATGATCATGGAATCGTGGGCTGTACTCGCGATCGTCGTCCCGGCCGCCGTCACGATTTTCCGCGACCTCGTGGCGTTGCGCCGGGACGCCGCCCGGAGGCATAACATCGAGCGCCTCGTGGAACTCGCGCCGACGGGGCTGCGGGTCGTCGACCGGACCGCGAACGGTGGGGGAATGGAAATCGTGACGGGTGGTCCGGCGGAGCGATCGGGGCCATGACCGAGTACTCGGAACGATTCGAAGACTTCTACGCCGATACCGCCCGAAGAACCAGGGATATCGCGAACTCCTTGGCGGGGGACCGCGAAATCGGGGGTGACGCGGCGCAGGACGCCTATCTGGTGATGTTCGAACGCTGGCACGAACGCAAGGCGCGGCCTCCGGGCGACAACCGCCGCTATGTGGTCGGCATCGCCGCGAAGAAAGTGGCCGACTGGTACCGGCGCAACAACCGGTTCGTTCCCCTCGGCGACGAAAACGAGTTTTCCGGGCCGGGCGACTTCCCCGAGCAGGTGCTCGATCGGCTGACGTTGTACAAAGAAGTGACGCTGCTTCTGGAAAACCAGCCCGCCCGGCGGAGGATGATCGGGATCCTGTACTTCCTCGCGGAGTTCAGTGGCCCGGAGATCGCGGAGTATCTCGAGATCAGTACGTCCACGGTCCGGACACAGGTGGAAAGGCTTCGTGTCCGGTTGAGACCGCTGGCCCACCGGCACGAAAGGCTCGATGGAGGAGGTGAGCGGGCATGACGGCGAACGAAGACGAGGCCCTTCGCGGGCTCGTGCGGCAAGCCTACGAAGCCACTTCCGCCGAGAGTGAGTTCGATGTCGAAGCGGGCCTGCGGGACGTCATGAGCCGGGCAGGCCACTCGATGATCGCCCACGCCACCGGCTCCGGAAAGACGGCGGAGTTCGTCAGGGCCGTGGGCGGAACCACCGCGACGGTCGTCCACACCTTCCACTCGGAGCAGCCGTATTCCGGCACCTCCTTGAACACCCTCGTCGCGCGGACTCTCGACGGTGGCTATTCCTGCGAGCCGGGGGAAGGGCGGAGGGTTTCCTTCGGGCGGAACCATCACGACGTCCACATCCCCTTGGGTGTCGACGATCGCCGGGTCGCTCGTGAATGCGGTGAGCTGACCTTCCACGACGGTCTCTGGCGGGTGCGCAACACCGGAAAGGTGCCCATCAGGCTGGGCTTCCGCCTGGTCCTGCCGGACGGGGAGCCGCTCCCGCTCGGCCCGGGCTATTCGACCCTGCTGGTCGAAGGCTCGCCGGGCCGGGTCCACGCGCTGGAACTGCGAGTCGTCGGGCGGGACCACGCGATCCCCGTCGCGCGCCCGAACGACGAGACCGTGGTTCCGGCGACCTGGCGACTCACCGCAGGGGAAAGAGTGGTCCTCACGATGCTCAGCCAGCGCTATCTGCTCCACGAACCGGAGCCGCGGCCGTTGTCCCTGCGGACCGTGGCCGCTTCGCTGGCGGAATTGCAGCCCGAAGTCAGTTGGACCACCAAACGCGTCGAGCACATCGTGACCGCTGTCCGCACACGCTTGGCGAGAGACGGTGTCCCGGCGCTGACGAAGGAGGAAGTCGGCGAGCCGGTCGGCGACGCGTTGAAGCGCAATCTGATCCGCGAATTGCTGACGTCCGCGACCTTGACGCCTGCCGACCTCGACCTGCTGAGGCAGGACCGGCACCGCGTCGGATAGCGCCGTTTCCCGAACGCCGCGGGTGAGGATTCACGTTCTCGCCCGCGGCGTTCGCCGTGCTGGGCCGAACGGCCCATACACCGCCCCGGATGCGGCCGAACGGTCCCTTGTACGCCCGGTAGCCGGACAAATACTTTCGAAATGCCGTACAGGTCATACGGCAATTCACCGGTGGCGAAAGGTGGTACGCCATGAAGAGGACGGTTTCCCGGACGGGGATCCTGGGGGCGCTCGTGGGGCTGGCGGTGACAGCGCTGACAGCGGTCGCGAGTCCCGCCCACGCCGGACCGGTCCACCATCAAGCGGCCGTCGACGCTCAAGCGGTGGCGGCCTACTGGACGCCCGAGCGGATGCGGTCGGCGGTGCCGATCGAGCAGCTGGTGAAGGCCCCGAACCTTTCGCCCAAGGACGTCGCCAAGGGTGAGAGCACGATCATCCAGAGCATTCCCAACGGCGGCGGCGCGTGGACGGGGGCGGGCAAGGTCGTCCAGACCGTCGGCCGCGTGTTCTTCACCATGGGCGGGCGCAACGCTTCGTGCTCCGGCGACGCGGTCACCAGCACGAACGGCAGTGTCGTGATCACCGCCGGGCACTGCGTGAAGTACCAGGGTGCCTGGCACACCAACTGGACCTTCGCGCCCGGTTACGACAACGGCAACACGCCTTACGGCACCTGGGCCGCGAAGAGCACGCTGACCACTCCGCAGTGGGAAGCGAGCGAGGACATGAACTACGACATCGGCGCGGCCGTGGTCAACCCGCTCAACGGGCAGAAGCTGACCGACGTCGTCGGCGCGCAGGGGATCGCGTTCAACCAGGCGCGCAACCAGTCGATGTACACGTTCGGATATCCGGCGGCGGCGCCGTACGACGGTACGAAGCTGATCTATTGCAGCGGAAGCACGTTCACCGATTTCCTGCTGACCAAGGACCACGGCATGAACTGCAACATGACCGGCGGTTCGAGCGGCGGCCCGTGGTTCCTCAACTTCAGTGAGGCGACCGGTACCGGCGTCCAGGCGTCGGTGAACAGTTTCGGCTACACCTTCCTGCCCGGGTACATGTTCGGTCCGTACTTCGGCACGGACGCGCAGAACCTCTACAACAAGGTGCAGGCCGCCTGATCTTCGCCGCCGCCCGTCCACCGTTTGGGACTTTTGTCCCGGTGGGCGGGCGGCTTTCGGCTCGGCATATCCTGGGCCGGTGAACTGGACAGTGGACGTTCCCGTCGACACGCTCCCCGAACTGCCTCCTCTGCCGCCCGAGCTGCGCAACCGGCTCGACGACGCGCTTTCCCGGCCCGCCGCGCAGCAGCCCGAATGGCCGGACCCCGAGCTGACGAGGCGCGTACGCGGCGTGCTGGAGAGTGTGCCGCCGATCACCGTCCCCGCCGAGATCGACAGGCTCTCCGACAGGCTCGCCATGGTCGCCCGCGGCGAAGCGTTCCTGCTGCAGGGCGGTGACTGCGCGGAGACGTTCGAGTCGAACACCGAACCGCACATCCGCGCCAACCTGCGCACCCTGCTGCAGATGGCCGTCGTCCTCACCTACGGCGCGAGCCTGCCGGTGGTGAAGGTCGGCCGGATCGCGGGCCAGTACGCGAAGCCGCGTTCGGCGTCCACCGACGCGCTCGGCCTGCCGGTGTACCGCGGCGACATCATCAACTCGCTCGTCGCCAAGCCCGAACTCCGCGTGCCCGACCCCGGCCGGATGATCCGCGCGTACGCCAACGCGGGTGCCGCGATGAACCTCGTCCGCGCGCTCACCGGCGCCGGGATGGCGGATCTGCACCAGGTGCACGACTGGAACAAGGACTTCGTGAAGTCCTCGCCCGCCAGCGAGCGCTACGAGGCGCTGGCCGCGGAGATCGACCGCGGCCTGCGGTTCATGTCGGCCTGCGGCGTCACCGACACCTCGCTCCAGTCCACCGAGATCTTCGCCAGCCACGAGGCGCTGCTGCTGGACTACGAGCGCTCCATGCTGCGGATGGATCGCGCGGACGCGACGAACCCGAAGCTGTACAACCTGTCCTCGCACTTCCTGTGGGTCGGCGAGCGGACCCGGCAGCTCGACGGCGCGCACATCGCGTTCGCCGAACTGCTGGCCAACCCGATCGGCCTCAAGATCGGCCCGACGACCACGCCCGAACAGGCCGTCGAATACGTCCGGCGGCTCGACCCGCGCAACGAGCCCGGCCGCCTGACGCTGATCGCCCGGATGGGCAACGGCAAGGTCCGCGAGGTGCTGCCCGCGATCGTCGAGAAGGTCGAGGCGTCCGGGCACAAGGTCATCTGGCAGTGCGACCCGATGCACGGCAACACCCACGAGGCGTCGACGGGCTACAAGACCCGGCACTTCGACCGCATCGTGGACGAGGTCCAGGGCTTCTTCGAGGTGCACCGCAAGCTCGGCACGTACCCCGGCGGCATCCACGTCGAGCTGACCGGCGAGGACGTCACCGAATGCCTCGGCGGCGCGCAGGAGATCTCGGATCTGGACCTTTCGGGCCGGTACGAGACCGCGTGCGACCCGCGGCTGAACACCCAGCAGTCGCTCGAGCTGGCGTTCCTGGTCGCCGAGATGCTGCGCGGCTGACGGCTGCGCCTTCCGCACACGCGTGACATGAAAGGCCCGTTACTTGCAAAATTTGCAAGTAACGGGCCTTTCATAGCACGCGCTAAGCGGTGTCCAGCAGCCTCGCCGCGGACTTGAGCACGCCGTCCCGCAGCGAGCCCACGTCCGAAACCGCCGCCCCGTTCGCCTGCAGTCCGATGTGGACGGAGTCGCGGTAGGTCGCCACCGCGATCCCGACCGCCTGCCGCGGCGCCAGCGGCACGAAGGGGTAGACGCTTTCCAGCCGCGTCCCGTCGAGGGTGAGCCGGTTGGGCGGCACCGGCACCGTGGTGACCACGAGATCGAACAGCAGCGGCGCGGCCAGCCCGGCGGCCCTGCTGCCGAGCCGGTGCAGCATCGGCGGCATCCGGTCGGCGAGCAGCGGGAACGCGCCCGCGCCCCGGCCGGGGCCCGCGGCCTTGTTCCGGCCCATCTCGCGCTGGACGGCCAGCAGCCGCTTCACCGGATCGTCGAGGCCGACCGGCAGATCGCAGAGGTAGCCGGACAGCTTGTTCCCGCCCAGCTGCTCGGCGGACCGGCCGCGCACGCTGACCGGGATGAGCGCCCGCAGGGTCCGGTCGTCGGCCCGCTGGCCGCGGTTGATCATCCATTCGCGCAGCGCGCCGGCGAGGATCGCCAGCACGACGTCGTTGGCGGTCCCGCCGTGGGTCCGGCGGATCCGCCGGATCTCGCCGGTGTCCAGCCGGACGAGGCCGAGCCGTCGCTCGGTCGACGGCGGCGCGCTGATCGGGGACAGCGGCGAACGGGTCGCGCGGACGACCGACGAAGCGATCCCCGCCGACTCGCCCGCCTGGGCGAGGGTGGAACCGAAGGCGTCCTTGACGGCGTCCACAGGGGACCGTGGCGCGGGAGGTACGGCACCGCTGTGCGGGCGCCTGACGGCGCGAGGGACCGCGTCGAGCAGGCCCGCGGCGACGGCGTACGCGCCCGCCCCGTCGGTGAGCGCGTGGTGCAGTTTCAACAGCAACGCGAACTCGCCGTCCGGCAGGCCGGTGACGAGATGCAAGTCCCACAAGGGTTTTCCGGTGTCGAGCGGTCGTCCCATCCAGCGCGACGCGTAGGCGGAGAGCGGATCCGGTTCGTACAGGGAGCTCAGGTGATGATGTGAAATATGTTCACTGGCAACGAAACCCGGGTCGTCCGCCCAGACGGCGGCGCCGGGCGGGAACAGCGCGGTGCGGGGACGCTGACGCAGCTTCGGGATCCGTGCGGCCCGCTCGGCCAGCAGCGCGGTCAGCTTACGCGCGTGCACCTGCCCATGCGGACGGAAGGTGACCACCGCGCCCATGTGCATGGGCGTCGTTTCGCTTTCCATGCAAAGGAAAGCGACATCGAGTGCGCTCAGCTGGGGGCCTGACATCAGTGACCTTTCTCGGAACCGGGGGCGATGGGCACAACTGCACCAGCCTGACATGACGAGCGGGTGGTCGTCATGTTTCGGGGGCGCTAACTACCGTCGGTTTCACTCGAACGATGGGACCCCGCGCGGACATGGACCACGGACGTGCGGCAGATGGCGGACAGCCCGGCGCGGGTAACTCGTTAGCGGATCATCCGAGGAAACCGGCAGACTGCAGCACCATGACCGAAGAACCGAAGCGTCCCGAACCGCCGCTCACCGGCGACGAGCGCACCCAGCTGAACGGCTTTCTCGACTTCCTCCGCGCCACTGTCGTGTGGAAGTGCTCCGGCCTCACCGACGAGCAGGCCAGGCGGCCGCTCGTGCCCAGCGAGCTGACCACCATCGCCGGATTGCTCGGGCATCTGACCCTGGTCGAGCAGTACTGGTTCAACGTGGTGCTCGACGGCCAGGAGGACCTCTGGAAGGAGGCGCTCGAGGCCGACCCCGACGCCGAGTTCCGGGTCGCCATGAAGACCCCGATCGAGCAGCTGATCGCCGCCTACGAGGCCGAGTGCGAGCGGAGCCGCAAGGTCGTCGCGCGGATGGGGCTGGACGACCAGGTCGCCTTCCGCGGCGATCGCCAGGTCAACGTCCGGTTCGTGGTCGCGCACATGATCGAGGAGACCGGCAGGCACGCCGGCCACCTCGACCTGTTGCGCGAAGCGATCGACGGGCTTACCGGGGAGTGAGACGGCGAGGGGGCAGCGGGAAGAACCCGCTGGTCCGCTCGACGTACGTCGCGTATCCCGGCCGGGAACGCTGCAAACCCTTCTCCAGCAAGGGTTTTCCGGTGCCCTTGGCCAGCGTGTACGTCATCGCGATCGGCGACAGGATCGTCGCCGCCCCCACCCAGCTCGAACAGGCCAGCAGGTACAGGCCCCACCACACGCACGCGTCCCCGAAGTAGTTGGGATGCCGGGTGTAGCGCCACAGCCCGCTGTCGAGGACCTTCCCCTTGTTGTCCGGGTCGGCCTTGAACCGGCGCAGCTGCTCGTCGCCGATCGTCTCGAACCCGAAACCGACCAGCCACACCGCGACACCCAGCCACGCCGTCACGCCGAAGGAATCGCCGTACATCGCGAACTGGACCGGCAGCGAGACGAACCAGAGCACCACGGCCTGGAGCAGGTACACCCGGACGAACAGCTTGAGCGCCGGATTCGGGCCGGCGTTCTCCACCATCCGCACGTAGCGCGGGTCTTCGGGCAGCTTGTGGTTGCGCAGGTGGAGGTGCACGCCGAGGCGCACGCCCCAGATCGCAGTCAGTGCCGCGGCGACCACTCGCAGCGTTACCGACCCGTCCCCGAGCGGGGCCGCGACCAGCGCGACGAGCGCGAAGCCCGGCCCCCAGAACGTGTCGATGGTGTCGTACCGCTTGCGCGCCAGCGCGATGCCGAACGTGACGGCGACCGCCAGCAGGGTCACCCCGGCGGTGACGAGCAGGGTCCCCCCGAGAGACATCAGGACCACTCCCGGGTGGCGGGAAGCGCGCTCAAGCCTTCATCGGACGAGCGCACCGCGAGGATCTGGTCCACGCCCATCCGGTTCTCCTCGAACGCGAGCGCGCCGCCGACCAGGTAGAGCCGCCAGACCCGCGCGCCGGATTCACCGATCAGCGCCACGACGTCGTCCCAGTTGCTCTCGAGCGTTTTCTCCCATGCCCGGACCGTACGCACATAGTGCTCGCGCAGCGCGTGGACGTCGCGGATTTCGAACCCGGCCGTCTCCAGATGCCCGAGCGTCCGGCTCAGCGGCCGCATCGTCATGTCGGGGGCGATGTAGCGCTCGATGAACGCCCCGCCGCCCGGGGCCACCGCTCCGCGGGACATCTGCTGCAGGACCAGCCGTCCGGTGGGCTTGAGCATCCGGTACAGCGTCCGCGTGTACTCGGGGTAGTTCTCTTCGCCGACGTGCTCACCCATCTCGATGGTGGCGACGGCGTCGAACGGCTCGTCGGTCAGCTCGCGATAGTCCTGCCGCCGGACCTCGACGCGATCCTCCAGGTCGTGCTGGGCGAGGCGGCCGCGGATGTGCTGCAGCTGTTCCGCCGAAAGCGTGATGCCGACGGCGTGCACGCCGTGGTGCTTGGCCGCGTGGACCAGGAGCGAGCCCCAGCCGCAGCCGACGTCGAGCAGGCGCATCCCCGGCCGCAGCCCGAGCTTGCGGCAGATCAGCTCGAGCTTGTCCGCTTGGGCTTGTTCGAGGCCGTAGCCCTCCTCCTCCGACGTCCAGTACGCCGACGAGTAGGCCATCGATTCGTCCATCAGCAGCTGGTAGAAGGCGTTGCTGAGGTCGTAGTGGTGTGAGATCGCCGACTTGTCGCGGAGCAGGCTGTGCAGCTTCCCGGAGAGCCGGGCCTCTTCGGCGGGCGGTTTGGGCGGCGGCCCGACGACGCCGAGGCTCACCGCGAGCCGGAACGCTTCGGCCCAGTCACGGGGCCCGAGCTTCGCGCCGCGGACGGCGCCTGACCGGGTCAGCGCCCAGATCCGGCGGAATCCGTCGGCGAGGTCGCCCTCGACGTCGAGATCACCGGAGACATAGGCCCTCGCGAGACCCAGCTCACCGGGGGAGTAGAGGAGACGGCGCAGGGCGCGCCGGTTGCGGAGTACCACGGTCGGGGCGTCCGGCGGCCCGGCGCGCACGCCGTCCCAGGTGCGGAGACCGACCGGGAGGGAGCCACCGAGGAGCCGCTCGACGAACGGGACTAGGCGAGACGCGGGACTGTTCGGCATAGTCGTCATTCGACCCCGGACAGGTAAAGGATGGGTCGGATGACGCCCCGGTTCACCCGGTCCAATCCGGCCCGGCCCCTGTTCCGAATCCCTTTCGTGCACACCAAGGGTCAACGCATCGGAGTCATCGGCAGCGGCGTCGCCGGCCTCACGGCCGCCTACCTGCTGCAACGCCGCTACGAAGTGCTGCTGTTCGAAGCCGAAGACAGGCTGGGCGGGCACGCGCACACCCACGACGTCCCCAGCGCGCACGGCGGCACCGTCGGCGTCGACTCCGGGTTCATCGTGCACAACGAGCGCACCTACCCGAACCTGCTGAGGCTGTTCGCCGAACTGGGCGTCGCCACCCGCGACACCGAGATGTCGATGAGCATCCGCTGTGACGGCTGTGGCCTCCAGTACGCCGGCGCCAAGGGCCTGAAGGGCCTGTTCGCCCAGCCGCGCAACCTCGCCCGGGGGCGCTACCTGCGGATGCTCGCCGACGTCAAACGCTTCCACCTGCACGCGAAGCGCGTCCTCGACTCTCCCGAGGCCGGAGACGTCACCCTCGGCGCGTTCCTCGCGATCGGCGGGTACACGAAGTACTTCGTCGACCACTTCATGCTCCCGGTCGTCTCGACAGTCTGGTCGGCCGACCGGAACGACACGCTCAAGTACCCCGCGCGCTACCTGTTCGAATTCCTGCGCAACCACGGGATGCTTTCGGTCGGCGGGTCCCCGAGCTGGCGCACGGTCGTCGGCGGCTCCCGCGAGTACGTCGACCTCGCCGCGAAACAGCTGACGGCCGTGCACCTGTCGACACCGGTCCGCTCGGTCAAGCGCACCGCGCGCGGGATCGAGGTCCGCGACGACGCCGACACCCGGCACCGGGTCGACAAGGTCGTCCTGGCCACCCACGCGGATCAGGCGCTGAAGCTGCTCGCGTCGCCGACCGAGGCCGAGCGCGACGTCCTCGGCTCGTTCCGGTACTCCAGCAACGAGGCCTGGCTGCACACGGACACCGGAGTGCTCCCGACGGCGGAATCGGCGCGCGCGGGCTGGAACTACGCCACCCCGTTCTGTGGTGCCAACCATGGCGCGGTCCAGGTGTCCTATGACATGAACCGCCTGATGCGGCTCGACGAGCCGACCGGCTACGTCGTCACGCTCAACCCCGGCACCGCCCCCGACGACGGTTCGGTGCTGGCCAAGATGACCTACGAACACCCCGTCTACACCCCGGAATCGGTGGCCGCCCAGCGCCGCCTGCCCGAGCTGAACGACGAAACGGTCGCCTTCGCGGGCGCCTATCACGGGTGGGGATTCCACGAGGACGGCTGCGCGTCCGGTGTCCGCGCGGCCGAGAACTTCGGGGTGCGATGGTGACCGTCATGGCCGTGCTCTACGACTCCACGGTGGCGCATGTCCGGCGCATCGATCCGCCGGTCTCGTTCGCCCACCGCGTCTATCTGTGGCTCATCGACCTCGACGCGCCGCCGAAGCTTCCGAAGTGGCTCCAGCCCTTCGCCCGCTTCGACTCGCGAGACCACTTCGCGCCCGAAGACACCTCCAGCATCCGGTCCAAATTGGACCGCTGGCTCGCTGCCCGCGACGTCGATCTCCAAGGCGGCCGGGTGCTGATGCTGGCGGGCGCGCGCGTGCTCGGGCACAACTTCAACCCGATCACCCTCTACTGGTGCCACCGGCCCGACGGCGAACTCGAATGCGTCGTCGCCGAGGTGCACAACACCTACCGGGGCAGGCACGCGTATCTCCTGCGGCCCGACGCCGACGGGAACGCCCACGCGGACAAGGAGTTCTACGTCTCCCCGTTCCAGTCGATGGACGGCGAGTACCGGATGGAGGTGCCGCGGCCGGAGTCGCTGCTCTCGGTCAAGATCGCCCTCCGCCAGGGCGGGGAGACACCGCTGACCGCGTCACTGCGCGGGGTGCGGCGCCCCGCCACCGCCAAATGGCTCGTGCACATGCTGATCACCCGTCCGCTCATGCCGCACCGGGTCTCCGCGCTGATCCGGCGGCATGGGGTCAAACTGTGGTTGAAGAAGGCGCCGCTGACCCCGAGGTCGACACAGACGCCACAGATCGTCGGAGGCAGTCTCGATGGATGAAGCAGCACGCCCGCGCCACATGGCGCCCGTTCCCGCGACGGACGGCGAACCGGCGGGCCCGACGTCCGAGGAACTGCTCGTCCGGGTCGCGAAGGGGGACGAGAGGGCCTTCGACGCGCTGTACGACCGGCTCGCCGGTCCGGTCCTCGGCCTGGTGCGGCGAATCCTCCGTGACGTCGCACAGTCCGAAGAGGTCACCCAGGAGGTCATGGTGGAGCTGTGGCGCACTGCCGCGCGTTACTCCCCGGAGCGGGGGAGCGCGCTGAACTGGGCCATGACGCTCGCGCACCGCCGTGCCGTCGACCGTGTCCGTTCGGCGAGGGCCAGCTCGGATCGCGAGGTCAAGGCGACTTTCGAAGCCGCCCGCGCCCGGCCCTTCGACGAGGTGGCCGAGGCCGTCGCGGCCCGCTGGGAACGTTCGCAGGTGCGCCGCTGCCTGACCAGCCTGACCGAACTGCAACGGGAATCCGTCCTGCTCGCCTACTACCAGGGCTATACCTATCGCGAGGTCGCCGAAGTACTGGAGACCCCGCACGGAACCATCAAGACTCGACTCCGGGACGGCCTGATCAGGCTCCGGGACTGTTTGGGGGTGACGGCATGACGATGCCCGAAATGCACACGCTCACCGGCGCTTACGCCGTCGACGCACTGTCCGATTTGGAGCGTGCCCAGTTCCAGCGGCACCTCGGCGAGTGCGCTTCGTGCGCACAAGAGGTCCTCGAACTGCAGATGACCGCGACCCGGCTCGGTGCCGCCTTGGCCGAAGACCCGCCGCCGGAGCTCAAGCGCCGGGTGCTCGCGGAGGCGATGGCGACCCGGCAGCAGCCGCCGAAGACCCGCTTCGAAACCGGAGAGCGCGTCAAGGACCGCCGACGCGCCCCGCGCTGGGCGATCGCCGCGGCCGCGGCGGCGATCGTCGGGCTGGCGGGCACCGCCGTGTTCGGCGGGATCGCCTACGACAACCACACCCAGCTGACCGCCGCGCGGGAACAGGCGACGCGGGCCGCGGATCGGTACGCGCCGGTCGCCGACGTCCTCGCGGCCGCCGATCTCCGGACGGGGCACGCCGAGACCTCCGCCGGGGGCGGCGGGACCGTGATGATGTCGCGCGCCAAGGACCGGCTCGTCTTCATGGCGGCCCAGCTGCCGAAGAACGATCCGGGCCGGACGTATCAGGCCTGGCTGATGTACCCGGGCACCGCGCCCAAGCCCGCCGGGCTCATTTCCGGTGGTCAGGACGGTGCGCTGCTGGTCGCGGACGGACTCGGCGGGGCCGAGAAGTTCGCGCTCAGCGTCGAGCAGGCGGGCGGATCACCGACCGGATCACCGTCGAAGGACGTCGTCATGGTCATGTCCATGCCGACCTGATCTCCGGTCCTTAGCAGGCCGCCGTCCGGCGCTTCCTCCGGGGCTCACTCTTGCGCCCGGGAAGATGTTGTGGCAAAACACCTTTGCGACACACGGCGTGGCTACTGGATTCGAGCCTGCCTGGTGCATACCGTCCTGCTTCAACGTCGGCAGTTGACATAACTCTCACTCTGAGGTTCAGATCGAGGGTTCGGCCCAGGCTCAGCGACCGGCGGGCAGCACGAGCACACACGATCAGGAAGGCGGCTCCGATGACGCCCCCGCACAACTACCTTGCGGTGATCAAGGTCGTCGGTATCGGCGGCGGCGGAGTGAACGCCGTGAACCGCATGATCGAGGTCGGCCTCAAGGGTGTCGAGTTCATCGCGGTGAACACCGACGCACAGGCACTGCTCATGTCCGACGCCGACGTCAAGCTCGACATCGGCCGGGAACTGACCCGCGGCCTCGGTGCCGGCGCCGCCCCCGAGGTGGGGCAGAAGGCCGCCGAAGACCACCGCGAAGAGATCGAAGAGGTCATCAAGGGCGCCGACATGGTGTTCGTGACCGCGGGTGAGGGTGGTGGCACCGGCACCGGTGGCGCTCCCGTCGTCGCCCAGATCGCCCGCAAACTCGGCGCCCTGACCATCGGCGTCGTCACCCGCCCCTTCACCTTCGAGGGCAAGCGCCGCAGCAAGCAGGCCGAAGACGGCATCCAGCAGCTGCGCAACGAATGCGACACCCTGATCGTCATCCCGAACGACCGGCTGCTGCAGCTGGGCGACATCGGCGTCTCGCTGATGGACGCCTTCCGCTCGGCGGACGAGGTCCTCCTTTCGGGTGTCCAGGGCATCACCGATCTGATCACCACGCCGGGTCTGATCAACCTGGACTTCGCCGACGTCAAGAGCGTCATGTCCGGCGCGGGCTCCGCGCTGATGGGCATCGGCTCGGCGCGTGGCGAAGGCCGGGCGATCCAGGCGGCGGAGAAGGCGATCAACTCGCCGCTGCTGGAAGCGTCGATGGACGGGGCGCACGGCGCGCTGCTGTCGATCGCGGGCGGGTCGGACCTCGGCCTGTTCGAGATCAACGAAGCCGCGTCGCTGGTGCAGGAGTCCGCGCACCCCGACGCGAACATCATCTTCGGGACGATCATCGACGACTCGCTCGGCGACGAGGTCCGGGTCACCGTGATCGCGGCCGGTTTCGACGCCGGCACGCCGACCCACAAGAAGCTCGACCCGTCGACCTTCGGTTCCCGGTCGAACTCGACCGCGTCCGCCCAGGCGGGTCAGGTCAACGGTGGCGGGGCGACGCCGGTGCAGGGCCCGCCCTCGGGTGCCACGCCGGTGCCGTCGACGGGTTCGAACGGCTACCCGGTCGCGCCGCCGCGCACGCACACGCCGATGCCGTCCTCCCGCAACGAGGGCAACGGCTCGCTGACCGGCGGGCTTCCGCAGTCCGGCGGCGGTTCGCGCGGGTACTCGCCGATCGGGTCGAACTCGACCCACGGCAGCCTGCCCAGCCGGGCCACCCCGGTGCACGACGACCCGTCGGACGACGAGGTCGACGTGCCGCCCTTCATGCGGCGGTAGTTCGCCAGTACGGTTCCGTGAAGGCCTCCTTGACTACAGTCGAGGGGGCCTTCACTCAGGTCTAGGAGGAAACGCGTGCGGGTACGGCGGGTCGTCACGACAAGGGCCGGCGGGGCTTCCCGGCCGCCTTACGACACCTTCAACCTCGGTGATCACGTCGGTGACGACGCGGGCGACGTCTTCGCCAACCGCAAACGTCTCGCCACCGAACTCGGCCTCGCCGAGGACAGGCTGGCCTGGATGGAGCAGGTCCACGGCCGCACCGCCACCGTCGTCGACGGCTCCGAGACCTCCGCCGCCGAAGCGACCGACGCCCTCGTCACCGCCGAGGCGGGCCTCGCCCTCGTGGTGCTCGTCGCCGATTGCGTTCCTCTCATGCTGGCCGACGTCGAAGCCGGTGTGGTCGCCGCCGTGCACGCGGGCCGCGTCGGTGCTCGCGTCGGCGTCGTCCCCGCCGCGGTCGAGGCGATGCGCTCGCTCGGCGCAGACCCGGCCCGCACCGAAGCACTGCTCGGCCCCGCGATCTGCGGCGACTGCTACGAAGTCCCCGCAGACATGGCGGCCGACGTCGAAAAGCACGTGCCCGGCAGCGCCTGCAAAACCCGGAAGGGCACCCCGGGTCTCGATCTCCGCGCCGGCCTCTGGCGGCAGCTCGCCGACCTCGGCGTCGGCAAGATCGGCGTCGATCCGCGCTGCACCAACGAAGACAAGACGCTCTTCAGCTTCCGCCGCGACGGCACCACCGGCCGGATCGCGGGTATCACCTGGCTGGACGCGTCGTGAGTGACGCGCGAAAGGCGGAACTCGCCGCCTCCCTTGCCGAAGTGGAAGAACGGATCGGCGCCGCGTGCAAGGCCGCCGGCCGGGACCGCGACGACGTCCGGTTGCTCGCGGTCACCAAGACCTTCCCCGCGCTCGACGCCGCGCTGCTCGCCGACCTCGGCGCGCTCGACCTCGCCGAGAACCGCGATCAGGAGGCGGGCGCGAAGGCCGAAGAGGTCGCCGGGCTGCGCCCGGACGCCCGCGTCCGCTGGCACATGGTCGGCAGTCTCCAGCGGAACAAGGCTCGCTCGGTCGTGCGCTGGGCCGACGAGGTGCAGTCCGTCGACTCCGAACGCCTCGCCGAAGCGCTCGCGAAAGCGACCAGGTCGGCGCTCGATTCCGGGCAACGCGATCAGCCGTTGGACGTCCTCATTCAAGTAAGTCTCGATGACGATCCGAAGCGCGGGGGCACTCGGGTGAACGAGTTGGGCCAGCTGGCGGAGCGGATAGCCCATGTGGGTGATATTCGCCTCCGAGGGCTTATGGCGGTCGCTCCGCTGGGTATTGACCCGGCAGAGGCGTTCGAGAAGCTCGCTCGTGCGTCGGAACGTCTTCGGGCAGATCACCCAAATGCCCGTGAGATCTCCGCCGGAATGAGCAATGATCTCGAGCAGGCGATCGCGCACGGCTCGACCTGTGTGCGTGTCGGAACCGCGTTGCTCGGTGGACGCGGTTTAGCCTCGCCCTAGGGAATACCGTCTCGTCGTTACGGGGAGTGGTGGCGAGGGCGGGGGAGCACGGTGCGGGACGCGGCTAAGGCTAGGGAGAGGCATGAGCGCGCTGCAGAAGCTGAAGGCCTACTTCGGGATGGTGCCCGCGGACGAAGACGGCTATGACGTCGAGGATGACTACCGGCGAGGTTACGCCGAAGACGAGTACGACTACGACGATGAGCCGCCTGCCCGGTCGCGGGGTGGACGCTACCGGGAAGTCGATGACACTTATGACGAGCCTGTCGCCCGGACTCGGTCACGCTCCGTGCCCAGTCCGGAGCCGGCGGTCCACGGGGCCTTGGCGATGGATCGCCAGCCCGAACCGGTCGCACGGCTGCGCCCGGTGACGGAACCGGTCCGTCCGGCCGTCCGTGACCCGCTGAGCCGGATCACGACGCTGCACCCGACGAGCTACGCGGAGGCGCGGGCGATCGGCGAGCACTATCGCGAAGGCATCCCGGTGATCATGAACCTCACCGAGATGGAGAACGCGGACGCGAAGCGTCTCGTCGACTTCGCCGCGGGGCTCGCTTTCGCGTTGCGCGGATCGATGGACAAGGTCACCAACAAGGTGTTCCTTCTCTCACCGCCCGATGTGGACGTCACCGCGGAGGACCGTCGGCGGATTGCCGAAGGCGGATTATTCCTGCGCGGCTGATCACCCGGTGACCGCTGAGCGCAGCCGGATGTGATTTTGTCGACTCATCGGCATCTCGAGGCCGTCAACTGCGTCTTTTGACGCGGGGCATGGCAGAGTGGTTACGTGAATGCTGTGTTGCTGGTCGTCTGGTACGTGCTGTTCGCTTTCTGGCTCCTGCTGACGGCACGGATCGTCGTCGAACTCGTGCGTGCTTTCGCTCGCGAGTGGCGTCCTGCCGGAGGGGTTGCGGTAACGCTCGAGACCATCTACACAGTGACCGACCCACCGGTTCGTCTGTTCAGACGAATCATCCCGACCGTACGAATCGGCGGCGTCGGACTGGACTTATCGATTATGGTGCTGCTGTTGGTTGTGTTCTTTGCGATGCAGCTGGCAACGCCAGGGTGATTTTCGGGGAAGCCCGGGTGGACCTGCAGGCCATGGAGTGCGTGAGGTGATCTGATGTCGTTGACCCCCGCTGACGTGCATAACGTCGCGTTCAGCAAGCCGCCCATAGGCAAAAGGGGCTACAACGAGGACGAGGTGGACGCGTTCCTCGACCTGGTGGAGACCGAGCTTGCCCGGTTGATCGAGGACAACAACGAGCTGCGGCAGCAGGTCGAACAGCTCGACAACGAGCTCGAGACCACCCGTGGTGAGCTCGAGAACGCCAAGGCGGGAGCAGTCGGCCCGCCGCCACAGGTGCGCGACGAGCCGTCGCGTCGCCTGGCGCCGGTGCCGCCGCCGCAGTCGGCGATGGAGCAGACCCAGGCCCACTCGATGGTGCCGGACAACGGGGAGCCCAACGTCCAGGCCGCGAAGGTGCTCGGACTGGCGCAGGAAATGGCCGACCGGCTCACCGCCGAGGCCAAGACCGAGTCGGACGGCATGCTCGCCGAAGCCCGGACCAAGTCCGAGCAGCTGCTTTCGGACGCGCGGTCCAAGTCGGACTCGATGGTGAACGAGGCGCGCACGCGTGCCGAGACCATGCTGAACGACGCGCGAACCCGTGCCGAGACCTTGGAGCGCCAGGCGCGCGACAAGGCGACGACCATGGAGCGCGAGGCTCAGCGCAAGTACACCGAGACCATGAACAACATGAACGCGGAGAAGGGCTCGCTGGGCAAGAAGATCGAAGAGCTGCGCACGATCGAGCGGGAGTACCGCACGAGGCTGCGCGGGTTCCTCGAGTCCCAGCTGCGTGAGCTCGACGACCGTGGTTCGGCCGCTCCCGCCTCGGCGTCTTCGTCGAACTCGGGGCAGCCGGCATCGTCCTCGGGCGGCGGACAGGGCTACTCGTTCGGTCCTCGGGCCGAAGCGGGCTGATTTCACCACGGCCCGATTTTCTCCTGCTTGAATTTCTACACAGTGGAACGGCCTCGGCACTCTCCGGAGGGTCGGGGCCGTTTCGCTTGCCCCTCGTGTTGTAATTCACCGTGCTCTACATCGTCCTAGTACTGGTACTGGCGGCTCTGGGGCTGCTCGTCGCGGCGCTCATCACCGCGAACTCCCTGTGGGCCTGGATCTCCATCGGCCTCTCCGTCGTCGCCGGGTTGCTGCTCGTCTTCGACTGGCTGCGCCGCCGGAAGAAGCGTGCCGCCGAGGCCGCCGCCCCTGCCGAGTCCGAAGAACCGGAAGACTCGGAAGAGGCCGACGATTCGGCTTCAGCCGAAAAGAGCGCGCCGGACGACGAGGAAAAGCCGGAGGACGCCGAGCAGACCGTCCTGATGCCCGCCGCCGGTGAGCTGAGCGACACGGACGAAGCTCCGGAACCTCAGCGCAACGGCGACCCCGGCGAGGAGAAGAGCGATCCCGCGGATGTGGCGATCGTCTCGGACCTCGAAATCGAGGTCGTCGTCGTGGACGAGTACCCGCGCTATCACGTGACGACCTGCGCGTGGCTCGAAACCCGGGACACGATCCCGCTCGGTATCGGCGAGGCGCGTCAGCTCGGGTTCACCCCGTGCGCGCTGTGCGCGCCCGACGCCGAGATCGCCGGGCAGCACCGCGACAAGACCAAAGCGGACAGCTAGGCGTCTTCGAGCGTCTGAGCCGCTTCGCCGACCGTGACCACGTCGGCGGCGATCGTGTCGAGCACCAGACGCTGTTCTTCCTCGGCATCTCGCGGCACAGGGATCTCGGCCGCTTCTTCGGTCCCGAGTGTCCGTGCCGCCTCTTCGACGGCGTCCGCGGCGCCGGCCGATCCGGGACGCAGCAAGAGTGACGACGCCGTGACGGACAGGCCGCGCAAGGCCTCGGCCGCGTTCTCCAGCGCGTCCCGTTGTCCTGGAGCGGGTTCCTTGGTGCCCGGCTCCGCGGTGAGCAGGCCGTGATGCGCGATGGCGGCGGCGCGGAACTCACGGCCGAGCGTCCGCGGGTCGACGTCCTCGCCGCGCAATTTCCGCCCGACCGAGCCGAGCAGTGCGCGGGTGGCGCCGACCGCGGTCCCGAAGCGTTCCGCCGGACCGGGTTTCGGCACACCGGGGATCGCGGCGAAACCGAAGAGCAGGGCGATGGCGCCGGCGAGGACCATCAAGAGCAGGTACTCGACGAGCACGTAACGCGGGTCGAGATGCCTGGTCGTCGCGTTCATGCCGACCGACATCAGCACCATGCAACCGTTGAACACCGCCGGGCGCGTCCGCATGACGGAGAATCCGCCGAGTAGCGCGACGAGCCCGATCGGCAATAGAAACCCTTGCGGCAGAAGCCAAAGGACGAGGGTGAGCACGACGGCGCCACCGAGGGAACCGCCGATGCGCTGCCAGGCCTTGCTGAGGCTGTCACGCCATTCCGGTTGCATGATGGCGAAAGTGCCGAGCAGGAAGGACACGGTGAGCGGGTCGCCAGGCCGGAAGCTCGCGACGACGAGCGCCAGCGCCACCCCGAGCCCGCAGCGGATCGCGTGCCGGAACTGCGGTGACTGCCAGGAAAACGCGCCACTCAGTTCGATCCGGCGCAGCTCCTTCCGAAGTCCCTTCGGAACGTCCACACGCGACTCGTCGCGCTCGGTCGCCGCCGTGCGGACGGTTTCGAGAGAGTCCCAGAGCGCGGTGACGAGCCTCGCCGTGGCACCGGGCAACTCGGCGGGTTCCTTGCGCCGCACCGGTTCGACGTCCTCCGGTGCCTGCGCCGAGCGCACCGCGCCGGCGAGCCTGGCGGCTTCTTCCCTGGCGGCGTCGAGGGTTTCGCCGATTTCCGGGTTGTCCAACCGTTTCCCGCGGATCTCGAGCAACCCCGTCGCCGCCCGGTACCGGAACATGCCGCCGAGCACCCCGGCCGTCCAGCGCCGGGGACGGTCCGCGAGCCAGAGCCTCGCCGCCCGCTCCTGCGTTTCGGAAGTGCCCGTCGCGAGCGCGTCGGCCAGCGCGTCCCGGGTCGGCTTGGCCGGATCCCTCGCGCCCATCAGCACCCGCAACAGAAGCACGACCCCCACCGCGAGCGCGGGCGCGCCGAGCACCTGCCCCGCCGACGCCGTCCCCGTCAACTGGAAGCCGTACCCGAACAGCGACGCCATCCCGAGCCCCAGCCCCACCGTGACGAACCGCGCCCCGAGCGCGGGCAACAACCCGGCGATCACCACGATCACCACCAGCAGGCCGATCGCGGCCCACTGCGACACCGTCCCCAGCAGCCGTGGCACACCGACCGCGAGGACCATCGCGGGCGCGAACCACGCCAACAGCCGCAAATCCGCCCAGAGCGGCCCGCCGACCGCCGCGATGAGGCAGAAGAGCGCGGTGAGGGCCGCCAGGATGGCCGCGTTGCCCAGTCCCAGCAGGAACCCGAGCCCGCTGACACCGCCGAGGACCACCAGCACGACGACGAGGAGTCCGGGCCCTTTCATCGGGCCTCGCTGATCGACATACCCGTCAACCTAGAGGCGATGGGCGGGACGGCAACTCGGGGTCGGGGTGGTGGCCATGCTCGTCACTCACGGCCAGGGGCCATCACCCCACCGGCGACCGGACGCCTTTGTTCTTATTCTTCTATCGAGGGGAAGGCAAGCGTGGCGTGGTTACGCCTCTCTGTGCTGAAGCCCTGGTTCCCATTGTCTCCTCAAGCTCTTAGCGACCCTTCGCGCCGTTAAGAGCTCTTCGCGATCTTCTCTCGATGCTGTGTCACATAAACGTGTGATAGCACAGGTGTTCGACTGCAAGTATTGTTAGTGCCGTGGCCAGCGATGACAGAACCCGGACGACATCTGTCGAGTGGTGGCGCGTCGACACGGCCACATTGCATGCCCGCAAACAAGAAGTCGAAGTCCTCAAACGCCAACTGGACGCCGAGCAGAACGCGATCCTCGCGGAAATAAATATCCGCGGGGTTCGGGGATGTTCGGGTCATTCCACATTGTCGGCGATGATTTTCGAGGACTTCCACGTCACCGGCAAGGAAGCCGATGACCGCGCCGACCGGGTTCTCGCCTTGCACGCCGGGTTGGCGGTGGGCGGTGACCGAGTGCCACCGCTGGCTCCCCTGACCGCCGAGGCCGCCGCAGAAGGCGCTATCGGTGGCTCGCAGATCGACGCGATCATCCGCACTCTGGCGCGGATCCCGTCCTACATCCCAGAAGCGGACGTGCGGGCCGGAGAGAAGATCCTGGTCGACCTCGCCCGATACTCCGGGCCCCGTCAGATCAGCCAGGCCGGTCGGCGGTTGCTGGACGGGCTGGATCCCGATGGGAAAGAACCCCGCGACGAGAACCCGAAGGACGCGCGGCCGGAGTTGCGGTTCGTCAAGCACCGCAACGGCACCTTGGGTTTGAAGGGCACGCTGGATCTGGAGACCTACGCGCGGTTGAAGTCTGACCTGGATCCGATGGCCAAACCGCACAAGGCCATCGACGGGGTCCGGGACTCCCGCACTCAGGACGAACGCTACGGCGACGCCTTCACCGACTACGTCCGGCTCAAGACCACCAGCCGGAACCTTCCCGGCCAGGCTGGCGAGGCCACGCACATCCTCGTCACCATGTCCTACGAGGACCTGATCAATGACCTGGGTGAGGCTCAGCTGGATCTGGTGGGTCCGATCAGCGCGACCGATGCCCGCATCCTCGCCTGCGATGCCCGCGTGCGGCCCGGGGTTCTCGGCACCGCGGGCGAACCCCTGGACATCGGCCGCTCGAAACGCACCGTGTCACTGGCCCAGAAATACGCGCTCACCATCCGCGACGGTGGCTGCGCGTTCCCCGGCTGCGACATGCCCGTGCCGCGCTGTACGGCTCACCATATTGTTTTCTGGCGACACCACGGCGAAACGAAGATCGACAACCTGGTTCTGCTGTGCACGAAGCATCACCGGTTGATCCACCACAGCCAATGGAAAGTGGTCATCGCTCAGGATGGCCTGCCGGAATTCACCGCCCCCGCCTACCTCGACCCCGCCGGAGAACCCCGACGCAACACCATGCACCTCAGGACATAGGCCGAACCCGCTGTATAACGACCTACACGTCCGGGGTCTCGCGAGCCAGCTGGCGGATCCGGCGCGCCGTGTTCCACGGGGAATGATCAACCGCGCCGGGATCAGTGAAGGCAAGGACGGATTCGTCGAGCCGTTGGAAGATCAGGCCGCCGCCGTGAGCCGAGCCGACCGGTAACTCAGGAAAGGATCTCCAGCGATAGATCCCGCGCCAACGTCCGTCGTCGTCCTGATAGGTGCCGGTTTCCACCGCGCCGCCGTGGTCAAGCCAAGCCTGGAGGCTGTACAGCTGAAGGCAAGGGACGTCGGCGGAGGTATGCCGTGCGTGTGCGGTGAACGCGCTCGCCGGCGCTGTCTCGATCGGCGAAGGCGGAGTGCAGACGCTGATCCTCGGCGATGAACCCGCGACCACCTGCTCTCTCCCGGAGCAGGCTCGCGTCGAGGTCGAAAGGGGGCGTTTCGCCATCCGCGCGGTCCATGCGAGTGGTGATTCCGCGTGGGTCGGTCTGGTCCAGCTTGTCGAAGAAGCTGTCGAAGAGGGCTGAGCCACCACCCCGGACAACCTGGTTGCCCCCGCGCGCTACCCTTGAGTCAACTGGCACCGATCCGGCTATCACCGGGGAGCCTCCGGAAGAACAGGGCTCGCGCCCCCAGTAGAACCGGACGGGTACGGCCCGTCACAGCCGTCGAATGAGCGGCCCGGCCGGAACACCACCGGAAGGGCAAGCGGGGTGGTACCGCGGAACGCGCCGGAAACGGCCGTCTCGTCCCCGTGTGGGTGAAAGCCCGTACGAGTGAGACGAACCGCGAGGAGCACCGAAGATGTATCCCAAGGCACAGGTGGACGGCGAGACCGGCGTCCCGTCCCAGCCTTCGTTCCCCGAGTCGGAAAAGCGCGTCCTCGCGTACTGGGAAGCCGATCGGACCTTCCAGGCCTCGATCGACGCCCGCGATCCCGGCGTCAACGGCTCGAACGAGTACGTCTTCTACGACGGCCCGCCGTTCGCGAACGGTCTGCCGCACTACGGTCACCTGCTCACGGGATACGTGAAGGACCTGGTGCCGCGTTACCAGACCATGAAGGGCAAGCGCGTCGAGCGCCGCTTCGGCTGGGACACCCACGGCCTGCCCGCCGAACTCGAGGCGATGCGTCAGCTCGGGATCACCGAGAAGGCCGAGATCGACGCCATGGGCATCGACGTCTTCAACGACGCGTGCCGCGAGTCCGTGTTGCGCTACACCGGCGAGTGGCAGGACTATGTCACCCGCCAGGCCCGCTGGGTCGACTTCGACAACGACTACAAGACGCTCGATGTCAAGTACATGGAATCGGTCATCTGGGCGTTCAAACAGCTGTGGGACAAGGGCCTGGTCTACGAGGGCTACCGCGTCCTGCCCTACTGCTGGCGCGACGAGACGCCGCTGTCCAATCACGAGCTGCGGATGGACGACGACGTCTACGCCAGCCGTCAGGACCCGGCCGTCACGGTCGGTTTCCGCTTGGAGGGCAACGACAACGAGCTCGACGGCACCTACCTGCTGATCTGGACGACGACCCCGTGGACGCTGCCGTCCAACCTCGCGACCGCGGTGCACCCCGACGTCCGGTACGTCGTCGTGGAATCCGAGGCTCAGGAGGGCAAGCGGTTCCTGCTCGCCGAAGCGCGCGTCGCCTCGTATGCCCGTGAACTCGGCGAGGAGCCGGCTGTCGTCGGCCACTACACCGGCACCGAGCTGCTCGGAACCCGTTACGTCCCGCCGTTCCCGTACTTCGCCGGACACGAGAACGCGTACCGCGTGCTGTCCGCGGACTACGTCACCACCGAAGACGGCACCGGGATCGTCCACATCGCGCCCGCCTACGGTGAAGAGGACAAGGCCGTCACCGACGCCGTCGGGATCGTGCCGGTCACGCCGGTCGACGCGCAGGGCAAGTTCGACGCGACCGTCGGGGACTACGCGGGCCAGCAGGTGTTCGACGCCAACCCGAACATCATCAAGGATCTCAAGAACGGCACCGGTTCCGCCGGCCGTCAGGGCGCGGTCCTGCTGCGCCACGAGACCTACGAGCACCCGTACCCGCACTGCTGGCGCTGCCGGAACCCGCTGATCTACCGCGCCGTCTCGTCGTGGTTCGTCGCGGTGACCGAGTTCAAGGACCGGATGATCGAGCTGAACCAGCAGATCACCTGGTACCCGGAGAACGTCAAGGACGGCCAGTTCGGCAAGTGGCTGGAGAACGCCCGCGACTGGTCGGTCTCCCGCAACCGGTACTGGGGCACGCCGATCCCGGTGTGGCAGTCGGACGACCCGGCGTACCCGCGCACGGACGTCTACGGCTCGCTCGAAGAGCTCGAGCGCGACTTCGGTGTGCGGCTGGACAACCTGCACCGGCCCTTCATCGACGAGCTGACCCGGCCCAACCCGGACGACCCGACCGGGAAGTCCACCATGCGCCGGATCGAGGACGTGTTCGACGTCTGGTTCGACTCGGGTTCGATGCCGTACGCCCAGGTGCACTATCCGTTCGAGAACACCGAGTGGTTCGAGCACCACTACCCGGGCGACTTCATCGTCGAGTACATCGGGCAGACGCGCGGCTGGTTCTACCTGCTGCACGTGCTGGCGACCGCGTTGTTCGACAGGCCCGCGTTCCGGACCTGCATCTCGCACGGCATCGTGCTCGGCTCGGACGGCCAGAAGATGTCCAAGTCGCTGCGCAATTACCCGGACGTCAACGAGGTCTTCGACCGCGACGGTTCCGACGCGATGCGTTGGTACCTGATGGCGAGCCCGATCCTGCGCGGCGGGAACCTGGTCGTCACCGACAAGGGCATCCGCGACGCCGTCCGCCAGGCCGTGCTGCCGCTGTGGAACTCGTACTACTTCCTCGCGCTCTACGCGAACGCCGAGGGTGTCGAAGGGCAGTGGCGCACCGATTCGAAGCACGTCCTCGACCGGTACGTGCTGGCGAAGACGCACGAACTGGTGACCGACGTCGAGCACGCGCTCGACACCTACGACGTCGCCGGTGCCTGCTCGACCGTCCGCGATTTCCTCGAGGTGCTGACGAACTGGTACGTGCGCCGCTCGCGTGACCGGTTCTGGGCGGGCGAGCAGGACGCGATCGACACCCTGCACACCGTGCTGGAGGTGACGTCCCGGGTGGTGGCGCCGCTGCTGCCGCTGACCACCGAGGTCGTCTGGCGCGGCCTGACCGGCGGCCGTTCGGTGCACCTGGCCGACTGGCCGAACTCGCTCGACCTGCCCGCCGACGCGGCGCTGGTGACGGCGATGGACCGCGTGCGGCAGGTGGCGTCTTCGGCGCTTTCGCTGCGCAAGGCGAACAAGCTGCGGGTGCGGCTGCCGCTGGCCAAGCTGGTCGTCGCCGCGCACGAGGCCGACTCGCTGCGCGAGTTCACCGACATCCTGCGCGACGAGGTCAACGTCAAGTCGGTCGAGCTGACCGCGGACGTCGCGGCGCACGGCGGTTTCGAGGTCGCGGTCAACGCCCGCGCGGCCGGGCCGCGGCTGGGCAAGGACGTCCAGACGGTGATCAAGGCCGTCAAGGCCGGCGAGTGGACGACGTCGGAGAGCGGCGCCGTCGTGGCCGCCGGGATCGAGCTCGTCGAGGGCGAGTACGACCGGCGCCTGGTCGCCAAGGGCGGCGGCGCGGCCGCGGAACTGCCCGGCGGGGCGGGGCTGGTGCTGATCGACACCGAGGTCACCGACGAACTGGCGGCCGAGGGCCTGGCCCGCGACCTGGTCCGGGTCGTCCAGCAGGCCCGCCGCGACGCCGGTTTCGACGTCGCCGACCGGATCGCGCTGACGGTCGACGCGCCGGAGGACGTGGTCACGGCCGCGAAGACGCACGAAGAGTTCATCGCTTCGGAGACCTTGGCGACTTCGGTGGTCTACGGCGCCGTCGCCGACGGCTCGGCCGGAACGGTCGGGGAGGGCACCAAGGTGACCGTGGCGGTCGCCAAAGCCTGACCCGAGCGCGCTATGAAAGGCCCGTTACTTGCAAATTTTGCAAGTAACGGGCCTTTCATAGCGTCCGGAGGGGTCCCGACCACCGGGATCACGAAAAGGATTCGGAACCGTCGCTTTCTCGCCGCCGCGCCGCCTCGCGCGGGGGAAATCGGCAGGCTGGCCCGGGGCGCGCGAAGTACGCGCTGTACTGGGGGAGAGCGAGTCCATGAGTCCTGCCCGGAAAAGAGGGATCCTGATCGGCGCCGCGCTGGCGGTCGTCGTCATCGTGGTGGCCGCGGTGGTGCTGCTGGTCAAGGAGGATCCGGCGCCCGCCGCCACCGGCGGGCCCGGAGAGCCGACCGAGAGCGCGAGCCAAAGCCCCGCCCAGGTCGCCGTCCGGTTCCTGCGGCAGTTCGACACCGGTGACCTGACCGGTGCGCCGGTCGACGATCCGGCGGCGGGCACGGCGGCCCTGTCCGCGGCGCGCGCCGCGCTCGGCGGGGCGCAGGTCAAGACGTCCCTGGGCGAGGTTCCGACGACGCCGGGGGACGCGACCACGACGTCGGCCACCTTCCACGCTTCGTGGACGTTCACGGGCAACAGCGTCTGGAAGTACGAAGGCAAGCTGGAGCTGGTCCGCAACTCGGGGAAATGGGTCGTCCGCTGGGCGATGTCGGTGATCCACCCGAAGCTCGAAGCCGGTCAGCAGCTTTCCGTGGCTCCCGTTTCGGCGAAGCCGGTCGTGGCCGACAGGGACGACAAAGCCCTCGTCGGCGGTGACGCGGCGGGTGTCGCGCCGATCCTGCAAGGGGCGCTGTCGAAGGTCGCGTCCGAGCAGAACGGCGGCTCCGGGACGCCCGCCACCGTCGCCGTGTCGCGGGTCGATGCCTCCGGCAAGCCGGTCGAAACGCTGTTCGGGCAGGCGGGCGAGAGTGACGAACCGCTGGCTTCGACCTTGAGCGTGGCTTCCCAGAGCGCCGCGCAGAAGGCCGTCGACGGCTTCCAGGGGCCGGCGATCATCGTCGCGATGAAGACTTCGGGCGAACTGCTGGCCGTCGCGCAGAACGGCGCGGCCGGGAACCAGCCGAAGGCGCTCAACGGCCTCTATTCGCCGGGTTCGGCCTTCAAGATCGCCACGGCGACCGCGGCGCTGCAGAAGGGCGGGATCTCCGCCGACTCACCGGTGGCCTGCCCGGGCAGTGAGCAGATCGGGACCCGCACGCTCAAGAACGAAAACGGGTTCGACCTGGGGACCGTCTCGCTGAAGACGGCCTTCGCGGCCTCGTGCAACACGACGTTCGGGCGGCTCGCCGGGCAACTGCCCGCGGACGGCCTCGCGAAGGCCGCGAGTCAGTTCGGCCTCAACGCCGACTTCGAGATCCCGGGACTGGCGACCGAGACCGGCAAGGTGGAGCCGTCGGCGGGCGGCGACGAGCAGGTCGAGGCCGGGATCGGGCAGGGAAGGGTGCAGGTCAGCCCACTGGGCGCGGCACTCATGGCCGCCACCGTCGCGACGGGGAAGCCGGTGGTGCCGAAGCTGTGGCAGGGGCTCGAGACCAAGGTCAACACCGGCTACCAGGCCCCGCCCGCCGGGGTGCTGAACCAGGTTCGGGCGATGATGCGCGAGGTCTGCACGACGGGGACCGCGAAGGCACTGAAGGGCAGCGGAGCCGTCTTCGGCAAGACCGGGACGGCGCAGTTCGGTTCGGGTGCCGACGCCAACGGCTGGTTCGTCGGGTATCGCGGCGACGTCGCGTTCGCCGTCATGCTCGAGGGCTCCAACGATTCCGGGCCCGCGGTCCGGCTGGCGGCGAAGTTCCTGGCGGGCTGACGTTTCGGCCCTCGCCGAACCGTGCGTCTTCTACGGTGAACTCATGGAAACGATCGCCTTGGCCGAGGTCGCGGCCGTGCTCGCCGATCCGAGCCGCGCGTCGATGTGCCTCGCGCTGCTCGACGGACGTGCCTGGACGGTGACCGAGCTGGCCGGAGCGGCCGAAGTGGCCGCGTCGACGGCGAGCGAACACGTGACGAAGCTGGCCGAGGCCGGCTTCGTCGTGCGGGTCAAACAGGGGCGGCACAGCTACGTCCGGATCGCCGACCCCCGGGTGGCGGAGCTGATCGAGCATCTGGCGCAGCACGCCGAGCATCGCCCGGTGAAGGGGTTGCGCTCGTCGGTCCGGGTGAAGCGGCTCGAATTCGCCCGGACCTGCTACGACCACCTCGCCGGGACGGTCGGGGTCGCGCTGCGGGACGGGATGCTCACCGCCGGGCTGATCGACGAGGCCGACGGCCTGACGTTGACCGGTCGCGGACGCGAGGTGCTCGGCGCTCTCGGGGTGGAGATCGCCGAAAGCCGCCGTCCGATGCTGCGTGACTGTCTCGATTGGACAGTGCGCCGTGATCATTTGGCGGGCCGGGTCCCCGCGGCGTTACTGTCTCACGGAGTGAGTGCCGGCTGGTTGTCCCGTGAGGGCAACCGCGCGGTGAAAGTCCTGCCCGCGGCGGAGAAACCGTTCGCGGAACTCGGGGTGGACCTGGTGGCCCTGCGGAGTCCGTAAAGGACAGTCTGTAACACAGGCTATCCGGACGGTTTTCGACCGGTACACGAACGAGTGACGACCACCGCCTCACTATTCTGGAGGCCTCACGGCGACCGGACGGGAGGCGACATGGAGCAGCTCCCGCTCGTTCTCGGTACCGGTGGTGCAGTCCTGCTCGTCGCCGTGATCGCCGTCCGCGTGTCGATCCGGGTCGGTCTTCCCTCGCTACTGCTCTACCTGGGCATGGGGGTGCTGCTCGGCGAAGCCGGGTTCGGCATCCAGTACGACAATCCCGAGCTCACCCAGTCGCTCGGCCTCGCCGCGCTGGTGATGATCCTGTCCGAAGGTGGTCTCACCACCCGGTGGACGGCCGTGAAACCCTCGCTGGGCATCGGAATCGCACTGTCCACAGTGGCCGTCGCGGTGAGTATCGCGGTCACCGGCGCGGCCCTGCACTGGCTGCTGGGCCTCGACTGGCGGATGGCGTTGCTGTGGGGCGCGGTGCTCGCCTCGACCGACGCCGCCGCGGTGTTCTCGGTGCTGAGATCGGCGGGGGTCGGGAAGCGGCTCGTCGGCGCGCTGGAGATCGAGTCGGGCATCAACGACGCCCCGGCGTACATCGCCGTCGTCGTGCTGGCCGAGGGCACGACCATCGACTGGTCGCTGCCGCTGCTGGTGGTCTACGAACTCGCCGCCGGGCTGGTCATCGGCCTGGCCTTCGGCTGGATCGGCACGCACGCGCTGCGACGGGCCGCGCTGCCGGCGACCGGCCTGTATCCGCTGGCCACGGTCGCCGTCTGTGTCGTGGCGTACTCGAGCGGGCAGCTGGCGCACGCCTCCGGCCTGCTCGCCACCTACGTCGCCGCCTTGGTGCTGGGGAACTCGAAGCTGCCGCACCGGTCCGACACGCTGTCCTTCGCGGAGGGGCTCGGCTGGCTCGCGCAGATCGGGCTGTTCGTCCTGCTGGGCCTGTTCGCCTCGCCGAGCAGGATCTTCGAGAGCCTGATCCAGGGGCTCGTCGCGGGCGCCGTGGTGCTGCTGCTCGCCCGTCCGCTGTCGGTGGTGCTGTCCGCGCTGCCGTTCAAGATCCCCTGGCGAGAACAGGTGTTCCTGTCCTGGGCCGGGTTGCGCGGGGCCGTCCCGATCGTGCTCGCGCTGATCCCGCTGTCGTCCGGGGTGCCCGGTGCGCAGGAGCTGGTCGACGCCGTGTTCGTGCTGGTCATCGTGCTGACCCTGCTCCAGGGTGCGACGCTGAGCCCGCTCGCGAGAGTGCTCGGGCTGACCCAGCACGCCCAAGCGCACGAGATCGACGTCGACTCCGCACCGCTCGACGAGATGGGCGCCGACCTGTTGCAGGTCCGGATCAATCCCGGGTCGAAGATGCACGGCGTCTACCTGGCGGAGCTGCGGTTGCCGATCGGGGCGACGATCAGCCTGCTCGTGCGCGACGGCATCGGCTTCACGCCCAACAAGGACACCCGGCTCCAGGAACGCGATCAGTTACTCGTCGTGACCACGTCCGACGCCCGTGACGCGGCCGAACGACGCCTCCGGGCCGTCGACCGTGCCGGACGCCTCGCCAGGTGGAAGGGCGAATCCGGCCAATAGGTCACGAGATCGCACCAGTCTTTCGTCGGTTGATCTCAGAAAATTCACTACGAGTTGTTCCCTTTTGTACTCCTTTTGGATTACTTTCCCCGCAATCCACTCCATCGAATGGGTGAGTGTCACGGGGTAAGGAGTACGCAAGGTGACGAAACTTCCTGTGCGGTTCGCCGGCCTGGGGGCCGCCGCCGTCCTCGTCGGGGTGGTTCTCTCGACGCCGGCCGCGGCCGCGGGCGCGTTCCCGGCGTTCGGCCTGCCGTTCGACACCGGCCGGTCGGTCTACTCGGCGGGGATCCACTCGGACAACGGGACCTCCGGCGTGAAGAACGCCATCGACTTCAGCCCGGGTGACAAGACCGTACGCGCCCCGCTCGCGGGCACGGTCCGGATCCAGCACTGCGACGGCGGCGACTGGGTGACCGTCGACCACGACGGCGGCTGGCGGACCGGGTACTACCACATGGAGGGCATTTCGGTCACCGACGGCCAGCGGGTCGTCCCGGGCGACGCCCTCGGCCGGACCGGCAACGCGCTGCCCTGCGGCGGCAGCAGCACCGGCGCCCACGTGCACTTCACCCTGTGGACCCTGCCCGCCGTCGCCAAGGGCGGTGACTCGCGCGACTTCGGCGTCGGAGCGGGCAACTGGAACGGCATGTCCTACGACGAGGTCTCGACCAAGGTCGCCGAGGCCTACGGCGAAGCGGTCGACGGCAAGATCTTCGGCGGCTGGCAGTTCGCCGCGGGCACCGATCAGTACTCGGGTACGGCCACCGAGGTCTCGTCCCGCGCGACCATCCCCCTGCCCGGCCGATTCCGCGTCTGACCTCCCGCAATTAGTCCTCTGGTTGCGGTAGTTGCGCGTGCAAGTACCGCAACCAGAGGACGAAACGCGGGGGTTCTCCTCGGTCGCGGAACGCGTGACCGGCGTCTCAACATCCGGACGAGGGGTGGCTCGATCGCGGGTGCATCCGCTAACTTCGTTCGTAGGTCACGAGTGTCAGCGTCAAGCCCCGGCTAGCTGACCGGCAACCCTCCTTCCGCGGTGGGGTGCCCCGGGTGAGGACCTGGCTCGTCGCGTGGTGCGGCGGGCAAGCGCGGGATCCTCGTCGGGTCCCCAGGCCCGGAGGATGACGATGACTCTCGCTCTCGAACGCACCAGCACCCCCGCCGACATCTCCACCGCTGTCGCGGAAACCGTTGCCACCCGCGAAATCCCGGCCGTGGCGTGTGCCGATCTGCGGGTCCCGCTGGTCACCGGTGGCGACATCGGGTACGCCAACCTCGACCACGCGGCGAGCGCTCCCTGCCTGGACAAGGTGCGCGACGCCGTCGACGAGTTCCTTCCCTGGTACGCCAGCGTCCACCGCGGCGCCGGGTTCGCTTCGCAGGTCTCCACCAAGCTTTACGAGCGGACGCGCGGAATCCTGCGGGACTTCGTCGACGCGCGGTCGACCGACACCGTCGTGTTCACCCGCAACACCACCGATTCCTTCAACCTTCTCGCCCGCAGCCTGCCGAAGCACACGTCGGTCGTCGTGTTCGACACCGAGCACCACGCCGCGCTGCTGCCGTGGAAGGGCCCGAACGTCCGCCGGATCCAGACCCCGCGCACCCGCCTCGCCGCGGTGTCCGCTGTGGACGAAGCGCTCGCGGACTGCCCTCAGGGCCCGCGGCTGGTCGTCATCACCGGCGCGTCCAACGTGACCGGGGAACTGTTGCCGGTCAAGGAGATCTCCGCCGTCGCGCGGCGGCACGGCGCCCGGATCGCGCTCGACGCCGCGCAACTCGCGCCGCACCGCAAGATCTCCCTGCGCAAACTGGACGTCGACTACATCGCGATTTCGGGGCACAAGCTGTACGCGCCTTTCGGCGCCGGTGCGCTGATCGGCCGCGCCGACTGGCTGCGCGCCGCCCAGCCGTACCTCGCCGGTGGCGGCGCGACGAAGCTCGTCACCCGCGACTCCGAAGACTTCGGCGTGGTCTGGAACGCCGGCGCCGAGCGGCACGAAGCCGGTTCTCCCAACACCGTCGGCGTCTACGCGCTCGGTGTCGCCTGCGAGACGCTGGCCGGGAACTGGGACGCGATCGTCGCCCACGAGGACGAACTGCTGGCACGGCTGCGCCGTGGTCTCGCCGGTGTCCCCGGTTTCGCCGAGCTGCGGCTGTTCGACGCGCCCGTCGACCGCGTCGGCACCCTGAGCTTCGTCATCGACGGCTTCGACCCGGGCTGGCTCGCCGCTGTTTTGTCCGCGGAGTACGGCATCGGCGTGCGGGACGGCGCGTTCTGCGCGCACATCGCGACCAAACGGCTCATCTCCGCCGCCGGTTCGACCGGCCAGCAGGCCGTCCGGGTCAGCCTCGGTCTCGGCAGCACCGCCGAGCACGTGGACCGGCTCGTCCTGGCGCTGCGCCAGATCGTCGCCCGCGGCGCCCGCTGGCAGTACGAGAAGCCGGAAGGCCGCTGGGTGCCGGAGAACGACCCGCGGGAGCTTCCCCCGTTCTGCGCCTGACCCACTACTCTCCCCTCGCATGGGGAGCGAGCGACCGCGTTACTGGTTTCCGCTGGCGTTGCTGGGTTTCGCCCAGCTGACGGTGGTGGCCTTGTCCGTCGGCACGGGCCCGGTCGACTACACGGCCTACGGGAACGGTGGCCTGTTGGGATCCGTCCACAGCGTGGAGATGAGCCGTGAAGCCGTGTCCGCCGTTTCGGTCATCGGCATGAGCAGGATGGACGACTGGCTGTTCGCCGTCTTCGCGGTTTACCTCGGCACCGTGCTCTTCTATGCCTTCCGGTCGAAGCGCCTGCCGTGGTGGAAGGTCCTCGCGATCGCTCTCGGCGGGCTGGTCGCCATCGCGCTGGCGGATCTGGTCGGCTACTGGGAACTCGACATGGACGGCGACGCGCGGAGCGCGATCCTGGTGACGCTGGGCCTGGTCCTGCTCGCCTGGCTGGACCGCAGCGTGCTGGTGCTGGTCGTGGCCGCCGCGTTCGTGCTCTGCGCCGTCGTGCTCGCCCAGGGACAGCTCGCGCTGGTGCTGTCGTCGCTGGTCGCGCTCGCCGGGGCGTTCGCGGCCCTGCTGAGCAGGCCGAAGACAGCCGCCGAGGAGACCTGAGCACGCTCCGTGGACAATGGGGGCGTGAGTACAGAGCCCGAAACCGCGCCACCGGCGCCGCCGCTGCCCAAGAAGCGCGTCGCCGTGGTGTTCGCCGTCGCCGCGGTGCTGTGGGGGATCGACCTCCTCACCAAGCAGATCGCGGTGTCCACGCTGGAGGGCAAGCAGCCGGTCGAGTTCCTCGGCGGGCTGGTGTATTTCCAGCTGGTGCGCAACCCCGGTGCGGCCTTCTCGATGGCGACCGGGCTGACCTGGGTGCTCGCGCTGGTCGCGGTGGCGGTCGTGGTCGCCATCGTCTGGCTGGCCCGGCGGCTGCGCTCGGTCGGCTGGGCGATCGGCCTCGGGCTGGTGCTGGCGGGCGCGCTCGGCAACCTGACCGACCGGATCTTCCGGGCCCCCGGCCCGCTGCAAGGACACGTCGTCGACATGATCTCCGCGTTCGCGCCGAACGGGCAGGGCTGGGCGATCTTCAACGTCGCCGACTCCGCGATCTGCGTCGGCGGGGTGCTCATCGTGATCCTTTCCTTGCTGGGCAAGGACTACGACGGATCGTCTACAAAGGACAAGAAGAAGGCGGCGAGCGCATGAGCGCGCGGATGTTGCCCGTTCCCGACGGGCTCGACGGCATGCGCGTCGACGCGGGGCTGGCGAAACTACTGGGACTTTCCCGCACGGTCGTGGCGGAACTCGCCGAATCCGGCGAGATCCTGCTCGACGGCAGGCCCGCCGGGAAGTCGGACAGGCTGGCCGCGGGCGGGCTGCTCGAGGTGACGCTGCCCGATCCGGCCTCGCCCATCGAGGTCGTCGCGGAACACGTCGACGGGATGAAGATCCTGCACGACGACGACGACATCGTGGTGATCTCGAAGCCGGTCGGTGTCGCCGTGCACCCGAGCCCCGGCTGGAACGGGCCGACCGTCGTCGCCGGTCTCGCCGCCGCCGGGCTGCGGATCGCGACGTCGGGCGCGGCCGAACGCCAGGGTGTCGTGCACCGGCTGGACGCGGGTACCACCGGCGTGATGGTCGTGGCCAAGAGCGAGCACGCGTACACCGTGCTCAAGCGGGCGTTCAAGGAACGCACCGTCGACAAGGGCTACCACGCCATCGTCCAGGGCCACCCGGATCCGACGCGCGGCACCATCGACGCGCCGATCGACCGGCACCCCCGGCACGACTACAAGTTCGCCGTCGTCCAGGGCGGACGGCCCAGCGTCACGCACTACGAGGTCGTCGAGGCCTTCCGTGCCGCGTCGCTGGCCCAGATCAAGCTGGAGACCGGCCGCACGCACCAGATCCGCGTGCACTTCTCGGCCCTCAAGCACCCGTGCGTCGGCGACCTGACCTACGGCGCCGACCCGGTGCTCGCGCGCAAACTCGGGCTTTCCCGGCAGTGGCTGCACGCGAAGACGCTCGGCTTCGCTCACCCGTCCGACGGGCGCTGGGTCGAGTTCGAGTCGGAGTACCCGGACGACCTGGCCAACGCGCTGCGGATCCTGCAGGACGAGAACTAGCCGGGGCTAGTCGTCGATCGACCAGGTCAGCGTGCGCTCGTCGGGCTCCGGCCTCGGTGACCAGCGCACGGCGACCACACGGGTGGCGTCCGGCAGTACGTACACGGTGTGGCCGCCGAGGGTCTCGCCGGGCCGGACGCCGATCTTGTGCGGCGGCCGCGAGGTCAGGGACACCGGCGCCTTCGTGATCGGCTTGCCGTCCGCGCTGAGCAGTTCGAGGTAGTTGTCCGGCAGCGAGACGAACGGGATGTTCCCGCGGTTGGTGATCTCGGTGTGCACCACGACCGACCGTTCCCCGGCTTCCAGGGAGTAACCCGCCGCGCTGAACAGGTAGTCCGCCGGGTCCTGGACCTCGAGCAGTTGGACGGTGAGCTGCTCGCCCTCCAGGCCCTGGGTCTCCATGACGTCGCCGGTCTTGCCCTTCTTGCCCTCCGGGACCTGCCGCGGCGCGGGCTGCTGCTCGTCGCCGCGGGCCCACGACGCCGTCTGGGGGACGCCCCAGGTGCTCATCACCGGGTCGGCGGGCGCCATCGGGGGAGCGGCGAACTGCTGCTGAGAGGCGGGCGGGCGCTGCTGCGGCTGCGGTGGTGCCATCGGCTGGCGGACCGGAGCCGACGGCGGGCCGGGGTAGCGGCCCGACGGCGTTCCGTGCACGTTGTACGGCCCCGACGGAGTCCCCTGGACGTTGTACGGACCAGAGGGGGTGCCCTGGACGTTGTGCGGTCCGGATCCCTGCGCGGGCGGACGCTGCTGGGGTTGCTGCTGTGCCCAGGAAGGCGGCGAGCTCGCGATGGCGGCGCGTAGCCCGTTCGGGTCGCTTTCCACGCCGACGAGCAACGGCAACCCGCTGCCGGAGAGGGCGACGAGCCGGTACGCGACCTCGCGCGGATCCATCCCCACCTTGGCCGCGAGTTCGTGTACGGCCGCCTTGCCCAGGTCCGCGAGGGCGGCGAGCAGACGGATATCCACGGGATCGGTCACGGCCACGTCCGGGAACGCTACCGCCTCGCCCCCGGCGCCGCGGGAGTGCCCGCCCGCGTGCCGCAAAACCCGGCTTCGGTAGGTCGTGGTCTCCATTAGGGTCGGGGATACCGCCTCCACCGATCCCTGGGGAAGAAACATGAGCGAAGTCTCCGCCCTCGCCGACGAGTTCGTCGAAGTCCTCTTCGACGCCGAGCCGGTCACGCCCGCTTTGCAGGGCTTCCGTCCGGAATCGACCGGGCTCACCGATCTCAGCGAGGCCGCGGGAGACGCCTTCCGCGCGAAGCTCGCCGGCCTCGCCGAGCGGGCCGAAGCGCTCGGCACCGACGGCTTGAGCGCGGAGGAGAAGACCACCCGGGACGTCCTGATCGCGTCGGCGCGGGCGAAGATCGCGCTGCTGGACTCGCGGTTCGTCGAGTTCACCATCAGCGACCTGTTCATCTCGCCCGCCGCCGAGGTGCTGACCGTGCTGCCGATGATGTCGGTCGGCACGGGCGCGCAGGCGGAGGCCCACCTCGGGCGGATCGCCGCGATCCCCGAATTCCTCCGGCAGGCCGCCCAGCGGCATCGCGACGGCGTCGCCCGCGGCCTGGTCCCGGTCGCGTACCTCGTCGATTCCACCGTCGAGTACCTGGACCGGCACCTCGCCGACCCGTCGGCCGACCCGCTGCTGCGCCAGCCCGCGCCCGACGACGACTTCGAGACCCGGCGCGCCGACCTGCTGCGCGACGTCGTCCGGCCCGCGATCGCGGAGTACCGCGAGGTGCTCGCGAAGGAGATCGCGCCGCACGGCCGCCCCGAGGACAAACCCGGCGTCTGCTGGCTGCCCGACGGCGAGCGCATCTACGCCCTGCTCGCCGAAATGCACACCACGACCGTCCGCACCCCGCGTGAGCTGCACCAGACCGGGCTCGACGTGATCGCGAACCTCGCCGCCGAGTACCGCGAGTACGGCTCCAGCGTCTTCGGCACCACCGACCTCGCGGAGATCTTCAGCAAGCTCCGCACCGACCCGGCGCTGCGCTGGTCCAACGCCGACGAGATGCTCGATTCCGCCCGTGCGGCCATCACCAGGGCCGAGGCCGAGGCGCCGAAGTGGTTCGGCCGGATTCCGCCGCAGCCGTGGAAGGTCGAGGCGGTCCCCGCCGAATCGGCGCCCGGCGCGCCCGCCGCGTACTACATGTGGCCCGCGATCGACGGCTCCCGGCCGGGCATCTACTTCGCCAACACCCACAAGGCCGAGGAACGGTTCCGGCACGCGGCCGAGGCGACGGCGTTCCACGAGGCCATCCCCGGGCACCACTTCCAGCTGAGTCTCGCGCAGGGACTCTCCGAACTCCCGTTGCTGCGCCGCATCGGAGACTTCAACGCGTACGCCGAGGGCTGGGGCCTCTACACCGAGCGCCTCGCCGACGAGATGGGCCTGTACTCCGACGACGTCGCGAAGCTCGGCATGCTGACCATGGATTCGATGCGCGCCGGGCGCCTGGTCGTCGACACCGGCCTGCACGCGCTGGGCTGGAGCCGCCGCCAGGCCATCGACTTCCTCACCGAGAACACGCCGATGGCGCTGGTCGAGATCGAGTCCGAAGTGGACCGTTACATCGCCTTCCCCGGTCAGGCGCTGTCGTACATGGTGGGGCGGCTGGAGATCCAGCGCATCCGCGAGGAAGCCGAGCTGACGCTGGGCGGCCGGTTCGACATCAAGGCCTTCCACGACGTCGTGCTCGGTGGTGGCTCACTGCCGCTTTCGGTGCTGGACGGCGTGGTCCGCGACTGGGTCGCCGGTCACGGCGACACCCCGAACAGCCTCGCCGGCGAGCTGATGGAGCTCAAGTTCGAGGAGTACCCGCTGTGGCGGTCCCTGCTCGGACTGCCCGGTCACGACGGCTCACTGCCCGACCCGAGCGCCGAGGCCGTGGCGGTCCAGCGCGCGTCGGCGGCCGCCATCGCCGAGCGGGCCGAAGCCCTCGCCGTCGAAGGACTTTCCGCGACCGAGGCGGTCACCCGCGAGGTCGTGATCCAGCAGGCGAAGGCGATGATCGACCTCGCCGACTCCCGCTCCGCGGACATCTCGGTCAGCGACGGGCTGGCCTCGCCCGCGTTGTCGGTCCTCAACGAACTCGCGATGCTGGCGCTGACCGACGAGGAACGGGTCCGGGGTTATCTCGAACGGCTGGAAGGACTCGGGTCCTATTTGGACACGTTGATCGTGCGCCAGCGCGCGGCGGCGGCCGAAGGACTGGTGCCGCCCGGCTTCCTCGTCGAGAGCGGTGTCGCTTACGTGGAGCGGTATCTCGGTGACGAGGCGGGCGACCCGCTGGCACTCACCGCGTCCGTTTCCGTGGAGGGCTACGAAACCGAGCGCGACCGGTTGCTCGCCGAGGTGGTCCGGCCCGCGTACCGGCGGTACCGCGACTTCCTCGACGGCGAACTGCGTCCCCTCGCGAAGCCCGAGGAAGAGCCCGGACTGTGCGCGCTGCCGGGCGGGCAGGAGAAGTACGCCGCGCTGATCCGGGCGCACACCTCCACCGAACGTACCGCGCAGGACCTGCACGACACCGGTCTCGACATGATCGCGAAACTGGCCGGCCAGTATCGCGAGCTGGGCGAGAAGATCTTCGACACCCAGGATCTCGGCGAGATCTTCGAGCGGCTACGTACCGACCCGGCCCTGCGCTGGCGCGACGGCGACGAACTGCTCGACGCCGCGCGTGACGCCATCGCCCGTGCCGAAGCCGTCGCCCCCCAGTGGTTCTCGACCATTCCCGAGGAAAAGTGCCAGGTGGAGCCGGTGCCGCCCGCGGAGGCGCCGGGCGGCACGCTCGCGTACTACCTGGAGGCCGCGCTCGACGGCTCCCGTCCGGGCACGTACTACGCGAACACCCACGAAGCGGATCAGCGGCCCAAGCACACCAGCGAGGCGATCGCGTTCCACGAAGCCGTTCCGGGGCACCATTTCCAGATCTGCATCGCGCATCACCTCAAGGGGCTGCCGATGCTGCGGAGCCACGCCGACGTCAACGCCTACGTCGAAGGCTGGGGTCTCTACTCGGAGCGGCTCGCCGACGAAATGGGCCTGTACTCCAGCGAGCTGACCCGGTTCGGCATGCTCACGCAGGACTCGATGCGGGCCGGCCGCCTGGTCGTCGACACCGGGATGCACGCGCTCGGCTGGAGCCGTCAGCGGGCGGTAGACTACCTGGTCGAGAACACGCCGATGGCGCGCGTGGAGATCGAGGCCGAGATCGACCGGTACGCCGCGTATCCGGGGCAGGCGCTGTCGTACATGGTGGGACGGCTGGAGATCGAGCGGATCCGGGCCGAGGCCGAGACCGCGCTCGGGGACCGGTTCGACATCAAGGGCTTCCACGAGGTCGTGCTGAGCAACGGGATCCTGCCGCTGCGGGTACTGGACAACGTGGTGAAGGAGTGGGTGGCCGCACACAAATAGCGGTATCTCGGCGCTGGGAAGCGTAAATACCCTCGCCCGATGGTGACCGCAGCCCAGGCGAAGGCCAAGTACGACCAGCTCGTGGACCGCTACGAGGACATCTTCTTCTACGTCGCCGACGTGGGGAGGGACCTCGTCGCTTTCGCGGATCCCGCGCCCGGCACCCGGCTGCTCGACGTCGGGGCCGGGCGCGGGGCGGTCGCGCGGGCGGCGCTGGCCAAGGGCTGCGCCGTCACCGCGATCGACGCGTCACCGTTGATGATGCGACGGCTGGCCGAGGACCACCCGGAGATCTCCGCGAGCGAGGGGGACCTCTACCGGACGGGGTTCGCGGACGGGGCGTTCGACCTGGTCACCGCCGGTTTCGTGATGCAGGTCCTCGACGAGCCGCTCGCCGCGCTCACCGAATTCCGGCGGGTGCTGACGCCGGGCGGCACCGTCGCGCTGTCGTTGGAACGGCAGTCCGTCGGCCGCCTGGCGTGGTTCCAGGATCTGAGCCTGGAGTTCTTCGCTCCCGGCGGCGCCGCCGAGCCGAAGGCCGCGCAATCCGGCCCCATGACGTTCGACCAGCTCGACGCGCTGCTCGTCGAGGCCGGGTTCGAAGACCTGACGAGGGAAACCGTCGAGCTGCCCAAACCGCTGGCCGGTCCGGACGACCTGTTGGACTGGATGATGCCGCGAGGGCTGGCCGAGATGATCTCGGCGCTGCCGTCCGAGCGCGGTGCGGAGTTCCGCCGCCGGTTCCTGGAGGGAGCCCGGCGAATGCACGAAGATGGTGGCATCGTTCTGGAGTTCGCGGCGACCCTGCACCGGGCATACTATCGCTAAGCGAACGCTCAGTAACTTGTGAGGAGATACGGATGAGGATCGGAACCGCGATCAGCTACGCCGGTGGCTTCGCCGAGAGCGTGGCGGACATCGTCGAGCTGGAGAAGGCCGGGCTGGACATCGTCTTCGTCCCCGAGGCCTACTCGTTCGACGCGGTCAGCCAGCTCGGCTACGTCGCGGCGAAGACCGAGCGGGTCCAGATCGCCTCCGGCATCTTCCAGATCTACACGCGGACGCCGACGCTGACCGCGATGACCGCCGCCGGACTCGACTTCGTCTCCGACGGCCGGTTCACCCTCGGCATCGGCGCGTCCGGTCCGCAGGTCATCGAGGGTTTCCACGGCGTGAAGTACGACGCGCCGCTCGGCAGGACCCGCGAGATCATCGACATCTGCCGTCAGGTGTGGCGGCGGGAGAAGGTCGTGCACTCCGGCACGCACTACAACATCCCGCTGCCGCCGGAGCAGGGCACGGGCCTCGGCAAGCCGCTGAAGCTGATCAACCACCCGGTGCGTTCGCGGATCCCGATCCTGCTGGCCTCGATCGGCCCGAAGAACGTCGCGCTCACCGCCGAACTCGCCGAGGGCTGGGAGCCGATCTTCTTCCACCCCGAGAAGGCCGCCGACGTCTGGGGCGCGTCGCTCGCGGAGGGCAAGGCGAAGCGCGACCCGTCGCTGGGTGAGCTGGACACCTTCGTCGGCACCGCGCTGGCGATCGGCGACGACGTCGAAGGGCTGCTGGACCACCTGCGAGGCATGCTGGCGCTGTACATCGGCGGAATGGGCGCGCGGGGCAAGAACTTCTACAACAGCCTCGCGCAGCGCTACGGCTATGAAGCCGAAGCCAAGCTCATCCAGGACCTCTACCTGGACGGCAAGAAGGAGGAAGCCGCCGCGGCCGTGCCGACGGAACTGATCAGGGCGATCTCGCTGATCGGGCCCGAGGGCTACGTCAAGGAGCGGCTGGCCGCCTTCCGCGAGGCGGGCGCGACCACGCTGGTGGTCAACCCGCTGCTGCCCGGCCGCGAGGCCCGCGTCGCCCAGGTTTCGAAGCTTCGCGAACTGATTGGTTAGCCGCGCGAAGGAGTCGAACCTCTCACCTGTATCGATACGGTATACTTGACCTGCGCCGGTGTACCCCCATCGTGGTCAAAAAGCGGCCTCCCGGTGGAAAGAGAACGTAAACCACGCCTGAACGGCCGGAAAATCCGCCATTATCAGGAGTGGAAGCGAGACCTCGGGGGAATCCGTTCGCGACGAAGGTGAGGTGCCTCGCGTGCGCAAGCAGATCGGGGAGCCGTCCGCCGCGGTCCTGGACGTCGGGTCGTTCAGTGCACGGCTGGTGGTTCTGGCCAAGGGCGGTTCGCCGCTCGACCCCGTGCTGAGCCACCAGACGCGCCTGCGGCTCGACAGGGAACTCGATGACGACGGGAACTTGACCCGGCGTGGCATCGACGCGGTCGCTTCGGCGGTCGAGGCGGGCATGACCATGGCCGCCAAGCACGGCGTCGAAGACGTGTACCCGCTCGCCACTTCGTCGATCCGCGACGCGGCCAACGTGAAGCAGGTCGTCTGCGACGTCGCGAAGGCCACCGGGGTCAAACTGCGGTTCCTGACCGGCCGCCGCGAGGCCGAACTGGCCTACGTCGGCGCGCGCCGGTGGTACGGCGCCTCGGCGGGCGGGCTGCTGGTGCTCGACATCGGCGGCGGGACCGTCGAACTCGCCGCGGGGGAGGCGGAGGAAGCCGAGTTCGCGCACTCGCTGCCGCTCGGCGCCCGCTCGCTGACGCGGGACTGGTTCGCCACCGAATGCCCGTCGCCCAAGGTCGTCCGGGCGATGCGGGAACACGTCCTCGACGAGGTCCGCGACGCGATGCAGGACGTCCTGCCGCAGATCCGCGACCACCGCGCCGTCGGCTGCTCCAAGGTGCTGCGGCAACTCGCCCGGCTCGCCGGCGACCGGCCGTCCCGCGCACGGGAACTGCACCTCGACGACCTCCGCGCGTGGATCCCGCGGCTGGCGAAGCTGCCCGCGAAACGCCGCGCCGAACTGCCCGGCATCTCGCGCCAGCGCTCCCACCAGGCGCTCGCGGGCGCGATCGTCGCCGAGGCGCTGCTGACGCTTTCCGGTGGTCAGGTCGCCATCTGCCCGTGGTCCACCAGGGACGGTCTGCTGCTCGGCATGCTCGACGGACTGGTCACGCTGGAGGGAAAACCGGCGAAAGCCGCCTGACCAATCCACTCGAAAGCTGGCGTATCCGCTCGCGAACGGGTACCCCGGACACATGAGGGAAAGCAAGAAGAGCTTCGGGCAGGACGACGAAGAAGACCTCGAGGACCTCCGGAAGACCCAGCCGAAGACCGACGTGCCGAGCGCGCCCAACCGCGACATCGGCCCGCACGGCACCGAGGAGGTCGACGGCGTGCCGGGCAGCGGCGAAGTCCCGGTCGAACCTCCGGATTGAGCGTCCGCGCGTGCTATGAAAGGCCCGTTACTTGCAAAATTTGCAAGTAACGGGCCTTTCATAGCACGCCGCGGGGCCGCTCACGCGTCCTTGGGGCGCCGCCGCACCGGGGCCCGGCCCGCGGGCTGCACCGGCGCCGGACCCGGATCGAGCGCCGGGATCGGCAGCCGCACCGGCTCGGAGTTCACGGTGAAGGTTTCGCCGTGGTGCGCGAGTTCCAGCGGCTCCCCGGTGATCACGTGATACGTCGCGCCCTCGCCGTCGATCTCGACCTGGAACCGCGTGCCGCGGAAGGTCAGCCGGAACGCGATCCGCCGTAGCTGCGGCGGCAGCCGCGGCGCGAAGGTCAGCCGTCCGCCGTGGTCACGCAGGCCGCCGAACCCGGCGACGGTGCCTTGCCACGCGCCGGCCAGCGAGGCGAGGTGCAGGCCGTTGCGGACGTTGTTGTGCACGTCGTGCAGGTCGGTGAGCGCGGCCTCGGCGAGGTAGTCGTAGGCCAGTTCGAGATGCCCGACCTCGGCCGCCACCACGGCCTGCGTTCCCGCCGACAGCGACGAATCCCGCACCGTCCGCGCTTCGTAGTAGGCGAAGTCGCGCGCTTTCTCCTCCGGGGTGAAGGAATCGCCGCACAGGTGCAGCGCGAGCACCAGATCCGCCTGCTTGACCACCTGTTTGCGGTACAGGTCGAAGTACGGGAAGTTCAGCAGCAGCGGGTAGAAGTCCGCGTCCGTGGCCTCGAAATCCCACTCGTCGTGTTCGAGGAACCCTTCGGACTGCGGGTGGACGCCGAGGTCCTCGTCGTAGGGCACCAGCATCGACTCGGCCGCCTCGCGCCACGACTCGACCTCTTCCGCGCTGACGTCGAACGCGGTCGCGATGTCTTCGTGCTGACCGCAGATTTCGGCGGCGTAGAAGAGGTTCCGGCGGGCCATCAGGTTCGTGTAGACGTTGTTGTCCGCCACCGCGGAGTACTCGTCCGGTCCGGTGACGCCGTCGATCCGGAACCGGCCCTGGCGGTCGAAATGGCCCAGCGACAACCACATCCGCGCGGTTTCGAGGAGCAGTTCCGCGCCGCAGGTCCGCAGGAACTCGCTGTCGCCGGTGGCGTTGAGGTAGCGGACGACGGCGTCCGAGATGTCCGCGCTGACGTGGAACGCCGCCGTGCCCGCGGGCCAGTACGCCGAGCATTCCGCGCCGTTGATGGACCGCCAGGGGAACGCCGCGCCGCGCAAACCCAGCTGCGTCGCCCTTTCCCTCGCTTTGTCCAAAGTGGAGTGACGCCAGCGCAGGGCGTCGCGGGCGGCGTCCGGCATGCTGTAGGTGAGCACGGGAAGGACGAAGGTTTCGGTGTCCCAGAACGCGTGCCCGTCGTAGCCGGGGCCGGTCAACCCCTTGCCCGCCAAGGCTCTCGCCTCACCGCGGGCGCCGGCCTGCAGGAGATGGAAGAGCGAGAACCGCACCGCCTGCTGGAGTTCCGGGTCGCCGTCGATTTCGATGTCCGAGGTCTCCCAGAAGTCGTCGAGGAACTCCTTCTGCTCGGCGAGCAAACCCTTCCAGCCGGTCTGCCGCGCGCCCGCCAGCGCGGCCTCCACCTGGGCGCGGACCGCGGGCACCGAACGCTGCGCGGACCAGCCGTAGGCGATGAATTTGGTGATCCGCAGCCGTCCGCCCTTGGGCACGTCGACGGCGATGGTGAGCCGCGCCAGATCTTCTTCGGCCTCGACGTGCGTGCGGACCCCGTCGTTGACATCGATCTTGTGGTCCATCGCCGCCGCCATCCGCAGCCCGGACCGGCGGGTCTGGTGCACCAGCACGGCGTGATAGGCCTCGGCGTGCTGGTACTCCGCGACCAGCGGCGACTCCAAAGCGGCCGCGACCCGGGGATCGCGGGTGTCGGATTCGATCGGCTCGTTGGCGAGCAGATCCGACTGCACCACCAGTTGCAGCTCGTCGTCGAGCGGCTGGACCTCGTACCGGATCGCGGCGACGGCCCGCTGGGTGAACGAGACCAGGCGTTCGGTCCGCACCCGGACCCGGCGCCCGGTCGGCGAGGACCACACGGTCTCGCGCGTGAGCGTGCCCTTGCGGAAGTCGAGGACGCGGTCGTGCTCGGTCGCCTGGCCGTACCGCATGTCGAGCGGTTCGTCCTCGACCAGCAGCCGGATGATCTTGCCGTCGGTCACGTTGACGACGGTCTGTCCTTCTTCCGGGTAGCCGTAACCGGTTTCCGCGTAGGGAAGGTCGTGCTGTTCGTAGAAACCGTTCAGGTAGGTGCCCGGCAGGCCGCGGGGTTCGGCCTCTTCCAGGGTGCCGCGCAGCCCGATGTGCCCGTTGGACAACGCGAAGGCCGATTCGGTGCGCTGCAGGGCATCGACGTCCATGCCGTGCCAGCGCAGTTCCCAGGGCGAGACCTCGTAGCCGTGGAGACGCGATTCGGTCACTTGCGATCCTCCAGGAGTTCGGCGAGGTCGTCCACCACGACGTCGGCGCCGTGTTCGAGCAGTTCCCCGGCCTGATGCGCGCGGTTCACCCCGACCACGTAACCGAAACCGCCGTCCTTGCCCGCCTGCACGCCCGCGAGCGCGTCCTCGAAGACCGCCGCGTTCTCGGGGGCGACGCCGAACGCCTCGGCGCCGGCGAGGAACGAGTCGGGGGCGGGTTTGCCGCGCAGTCCCTTTTCGGCGAGCACGATCCCGTCGATCCGCGCTTCGACGAACTTGGTCAGGTCGGCGGCGTCGAGCACCTTCGCGCCGTTGGCCGACGAGGTGACGACGCCGATGCGCAGGCCCGCCGCTTTCGCCGCTTCCAGGTAGCGCACGGAACCCGGGTACGGGGTGACGCCCTCTTCGTCGATGATCTTCAGGACCAGCTGGTTCTTGCGGTTCCCGACGCCGTTGACGGTGGCGGCGTCGATCCCGTCGTCCGGTTTTCCCTCGGGCAGTTCGATCCCGCGCGAGGTGAGGAAGGTGCGGACGCCGTCGGCCCTCGGCCTTCCGTCGACGTAGGCGGCGTAGTCGGTGTCGGTGAACGGGGAGAAGGTGTCACCGTCGCGGGCGCGCAGGAACTCGTCGAACGTGCGTTTCCACGCTTCGCGGTGCTGGGCCGCGGTGCCGGTCAGCACGCCGTCGAGGTCGAAGAGGCAGGCCGTGATGGTGTCGGGCAGACCGATCATGCCTCCGCACGCTACCCGCGCCCGCCGGTGCCCGCTCAGCTTCCGGGATGCGGCCGCACCAGGTGGATCAGTTCGTGGACGGTCGCGTCGGCGAGGCTGTAGCGGACGATCCGGCCGTCGCGCCGGGCCGTCACCAGGCCGTGCGCGCGCAGCAGCCGCAACGCCTGCGAGACGGCGGTGTCGGTCATCCCGGTGGCGGCGGCGAGATCGGTGACACTGATCTCCCGCGCGTAGTGGATGGAGACCAGCAGCGCGAGCCGCGACGGATCCGCGACGAGCGAGAACCGTTGTGCCCATTCGGTGATCGCCTCGCGGTCGCCCATGCCCGCGACGGCGGCGTCCACGCGGTCCGGCTCGATGCTCACCTCCGCGATGTTAAGCCGCGCGGACCACGAGTGCGACGTGCCGCGCTGCCCGCTCCAGCGGATCGGGTGACCGGCGGATCCGGCTGACCAGCAGGGCGCCTTCGAGGTTGTTCACGATGGCCGCCGCGAGATCGTCGGCGTCCTCGACATCGTGGCCGCCGAGCAGGTCCACCAGCAGCACGTGCCAGGCGGCGAACGCGTCCTGGCACGCCTTGGTGATCGCGGGCGAGGCGTGCGCCATCTCCAGCGTGATCGTGGCGAGCGGGCAGCCGCCCCGGTAGTCGTCGGCGGCCAGTGCCTCGGCCGCCTTGCGATACCACCAGCTCACGGCGTCCTCGACGGTCTCGTTGCGCTCGAAGGCGCGGCGCACCGTCTTGGACACGACGGCGGTGCCGAGTTCGATCGCGGCGACCGCCAGTTGCTCCTTGCCGCCGGGGAAGTGGTGGTACGCCGACCCCCACGGCGTCCCCGCCTGCTCGACGAGCCGCCGCCACGAGGTCGCCTGGTAACCCTCTCGGCGGAAGAGCTCCATCGCGGTCGAGATCATCCGCTCGCGGGTGGTGGTGTCGGACACGTCGCCCAGCATAGTCCTTGACTAGGACGACCGTCTTAGTCAAGTCTAGGACGATCGTCTTAGGAGGTACGGATGACCGTCGACGTCACCGGGGAGACCAGGCAGAAGACCGTGACCTGGCAGGATCCGCTGCCCACCGCCAGGCTCGGGCTGGAACTTTCCGGGCTGGAGTACCTGTCGGGGATCGCCGAAGGGCGGATCCCGCCGCCGCCGATCTCGGCGCATTTCGGCATGCGCTGGGTGAGCGTGGCCGAAGGCGACGTCGTGCTCGCGGCGACGCCGGACGAGTCGCTGTACAACCCGATCGGGACCGTGCACGGGGGTGTCGCGGCGACCCTGCTGGACTCGGCGGTGGCGTGCGCGGTGCATTCGACCCTGCCCGCCGGGGTCGGCTACACCTCGGTCGAGTTGAAGGTGAACTACCTGCGCGCCATTTCCGGTTCGGTGGGGGAGATCCGCGCGCACGGCTGGGTCGTGAAGGCCGGTTCGCGCGTCGCGTTCGCCGAGGGCGACATCCGCGACGGGCAGGGCAAGGTGCTCGCGACCGCGTCGAGCACCTGCCTGATCATCAAGCCCTAGAACATCTCGGCGCCGGGCGGGACCGGCTGCTTGACGTCCCAGTGCTCCACGATGAGCCCGTCCGCCACCCGGACGATGTCGACGACGGCCGCGCCGTGTTCGTCGCCTGCCGGGACGACGTGCAGGTGCACGACGACGTGATCGTCGTCGGCGATCACGCGTTTGACGGAGACGTCCGCGCCGGCGAGCGGTGAATTCCGGATCGCTTCGACGAAAGCGTCACGGCCGGAGGGGAGACCCGGGCTGTGGGTGCGGAAATCCGGGTGCACGTTCGCGCCCGCGGCGGCGAAGTCCTTGTGCACGAAAAGGTTCTCGAAGCAGTCGAGGACGATCTTCTTGGCTGTGGTCATGCGGGTATCGTTCCGCGCGGATTCGCCGTCGTCGATTACCGCGGAGGTAATGGCTCACCGCGGCGGGCGGATCCGGCGGCCGCGGATCGCTTCCGGATCGCCGTAACGGCCGAGGATTCCCGCCAGCAAGAACTTCGCGTCCGCGATCCGTTCCTCGCCGAACTCCGCGACGAGTTCTTTTTCGAGTGCGGCCCGGTGTTTCCGTGCCGCTTCGACGGTGTTTTCGGCCTGGTCCGTCAGATGCAGCAGCCGGGTCCGCGCGTCGGCCGGATCGGGCTCGCGCCGTAGCAGGCCCCGCCGTTCCAGATCGGCGACCGCCTTCGAAGCCGCTTGCTGGGTCACGCCCATCCGTTCGGCGAGCGCGGAGATCGACAGCGGCCCGGCGAGTACGTGCTGGAACACGACGCCGTCGTTGAAGCGCGGCTCGCCGAGTCCGTCGGCGGTCAGCCGCCGCTGGATCTCGTCGCCCATCGCCCAGCCCGCGAACAGCGAGACGAGTGACAGGTCGAGGTTCGACGGCGTAGGATGCACAACCATGGTTGTGGAATGTAGCACGCCGCCGCCGGACGTGGTGGCGGAGTTCGTCCGCGTCGCGCATCGCGTCGTCTGGTGCACGCTCGCGACGGTCGACAGGCGGGGCAGGCCGAGGTCGCGGGTGGTGCACCCGATCTGGGAGGAGCGGGACGGCGAGCTCGTCGGGCACCTGTTCACCCGCCCGACGCCGCTGAAGAAAGCGCATCTGGCGCGGACGCCGTTCGTCTCGTGCTCGTACTGGGATCCGGCGCACGAGGTCGCCGTCGCCGAATGCGGCGCCGACTACGCCGACGACGAGGAAACGCGGCGGCACCTGTGGCGGCTGGCGTCGGAAACGCCGGAACCGCTGGGCTTCGACCCGAAGATCATGGGTGGCGAAGACCCGCTCGACCCGGACCTCACCGTCCTGCGCCTGACGCCGTGGCGGGTCAGCGCGGGCGGCAAGGCCTGGCGGCGGGAAACGGCCTAGGCCGCGCCGACCTTCCGTTCGAAGACCAGGCCCTCGGCGGCGCGCAGCCCGACGCTGATCGCGCCGGTCAGCACGCCGTCGTCGCCCAGTTCGCCCTGGACGACCGACGGGACGAGCGGGGTGAAGGACCGCAGGGCGCGGTCGATCGGGTCGAGCAGCAGATCGGCCGCGGTGCCGATACCGCCGCCGAGCACGATCAGTTCGGGGTCGATCACCGCGGCCACCGAGGCCACCGTGTAGGCGAGCCTGTCCGCCTCCGCCTCGACGGCGCGCAGGGCGAGTTCGTCGCCGTCGCGGGCGAGGCGGAAGACCTCGCGGGCCGATTTCGCCGTGCCGAGGCCGAGTTCGCGCGCGCCGCGGACCACGGACTGTGCCGCCGTCGCCTCTTCGAGGTGGCCGCGGACCGGCGGGGCGTCCGCCGCGTGCGATTGGCCGTAGGGCAGGTAGCCGATTTCGCCCGCCGCGCCCGTCGCGCCGCGGAAGACCTCGCCGTTGACCATCACGCCCATGCCGACGCCGGTGCCGATGGTGATGCAGCCGAAAACGGACGCGCCGCGCGCGGCACCGCGTTCCCATTCGCCGACGGCGGTGAGGTTCGCGTCGTTCTCGACCATCAGGTCCGGGCCGAGGACGCCTTCGAGCTCGTCGAGCAGGCCCGCCTTGCCCCAGCCGGGCAGGTTCGGCGCGTGCCGGAAGCAGCGTTTCGCCGGATCCGCGACGCCGGGGGAGCCCAGGACGCGTACGACGATGTCGGCCTGGCTCAGTCCCGCTTCGCGCACTGTCGCCGCGGCGAGGGCGCCCACGGCGCTGACGAGCGCGGTGCCCGAACGCGAGGTGTTCCGCTCGTCACGCCGGGCGACCACGGTGTGGCCGAGATCCGAGACGGCGACGCGGAGATGCTCGCGTCCGATGTCGACACCGAGGACGTAACCGGCCGTGGGATCCGCTTCGTAGAGGACGGCGGACCGGCCGGTGCCGGTGGAGGTGTGCCCGGTCGCCCTGGCGAGACCGGCCGCTTCGAGCGCCAGTAAAGCTTGGCTCACCGTGGGTTTCGAAAGACCGGTGTCCTTGGCGACTTGCGGCCGCGTCGCGGGGCCGCTGCGGCGCAGGAGGTCCAGCACGGCGCGCTGATTGATCTTCCGCATCCCGGCGGGGGTGCCGACGGGCGGACTTTCTGCGCCAACCACGAGCTTCGCCTCCTGTCGAACCAAAGTGTTCCCACCAAAGTAATCGGGTCCGGCCCGAAAAGGGCAAGAAGGTTTACATTCGGTGGTTCTCGGTGACAGTAAACGTGTCCGGGCCGCAACTCGCGCACGCCGCGCGCGAAATCCGGTGATTCACCCGGTGTCCGGACGGGTGCTCCCAGTGACCGGAAATGGTCTAGACCAAGCGGGGCAACCTCCGGTCAGGCGACGTGGCGGCTCGCCGGGCGGCGGAATCCCTTGTGCTGGCGGGGTCGTTCGGGGGCTTCGCCGGTCTCGTGGTCCGTTTCCGTGGAGTACGAATCGGGGCTGTCGGCCGTCGTCGCGGGGCTCGGGCGGGTGCGCAGGCGGTGCTGGCGGTTCACCACGAACAGCAGCACCAGGCCGAGGACGACCAGGCCGTGGGTCAGCACGCGCCCGGCGGTGACCTGCCCGGTGACGAGGTCGCCCGCCGACAACGCCAGCAGCAGCGCGACGAAACCGGTCAGCGCCGGCAGCTGCCCGGCGGCGGCCTTCGTGCGGAAGGCCGCCCAGCCGAGTCCGACGCCGACGGCGAGGTTCCACGCGCTGCTCTCGTGCGAAAGGTGCCCGACCAGGGTTTCCGCGCCGTGTCCGGCGCCGTGGTCTTCGACCCCCAGCAGCTGGGCGAAGGCGAGTCCGAGCTGCGCGATCGCGACCAGGGCGAGCGCGATCCTGGCGGGCCAGCCCTCGCTCGGCGGGGCGGGCGTGCGCTCCATGATGAGGGCGGTGAGGTCCGGGACCGGGGGAGCGGGCCGGACCAGCAGCGTGCGGTGCAGCCGTTCGGCGCGGGCGAGCCACGAACGGCAGGCGGCGCAGCCGGCCACGTGCCGGTCGACCGCCTCGGGCGGGGCGGGTTCGGTTTCGCCGTCGAGCCGGGCCGACAGGGCCTCACGGCAAGTCTCGCACTTCACATCTCACTTGTCGGGCGCGGGCCTGCCCCGGTTCCCGGGACGCTGCTACGTTTCTCGTATGGCCGGGGCGCGCAACCACGACGACGAGCGGGTGACCGCGCTCGCTCTCGACGCCGCCCGCGGCGACCGGCGGGCGCTCGAGGACTGGGTGCGGGCCACCCAGGCCGACGTCTGGCGCTTCGTCGCACACCTCGCCGACGTCAGCGCCGCCGATGATCTCACCCAGGAGACGTACCTGCGCGCCTTCGGCAGCCTGCGCAGGTTCGCGGGGCGGTCCTCCTCGCGGACCTGGCTCCTGTCGATCGCGCGCCGCGTGGTCGTCGACCGCATCCGGGCGGCTTCGGCGCGCCCGAAGCTCGCCGACGTCGACTGGGAAGCCACCGCCGAGCGTCGCGGCGCCCGTCAGGCGGAGGGTGTGGCGGGCTTCGAAGACCTCGTGGAGCTGCGGATGCTGCTCGACGGGCTCGACCCGGAACGGCGTGAGGTCCTCGTCCTCACCCAGGTGCTGGGGCTGTCATACGCCGAGGCCGCCGAGATCTGCGGCTGCCCGGTCGGCACCGTGCGCTCGCGCATCGCCCGCGCCCGCGAAGACCTGCTCGAAGCAGGCCGGGAGCGCGACTCCATCTGACGCCCCGCAAGTACCGCAACCAGAGGACTAATTGCGGTCTCGCTGTGGCGCGGCACACATTTGGGGCCCTTCGCTGTCACCTCGTCACACAGATGGGCTGACCCGACTACTCCGCGTTGACTAGGCCGAATGCCGATGCCTAGCGTGTCGCCATCCGACCCCAGGCCGCGCGAGGGTCCCCGCCTTCACCGCGCGCTCTCGAAGGGATCTTCCCGATGGCCAGTCCCACCACTGGAACCCAAGAGCAGGACCCCGGCGGCCTCGGCCGCCGCCGGTTCCTGAGCTTCCTCGTCGCCGCGCCCACCCTCACGATCGCCACGAAGATCGGTATCGACGGCTTCGCCCCCGAAGAGGCCGAAGCGGTCATCCCGACCCTGCCCGGACCGGCCGAGATCCTCGACCTCGGCGACGTCCTGATCCTTTCGAACGCCCCCACCGCCGGTCTGCTCGTGCTCGAAGTCCGCGAAGACGGCCGCGTACGGCTGGAACTGCCGCGGACCGAGGTCGGCCAGGGCATCACCACGGCGAACGCGATGCTCGTCGCCGAAGAGATGGACCTGCCGCTCGACCGCGTCGACGTCGTGCTCTCCGACGCCCGCCCGGAACTGCTGTTCAACCAGCTGACCGGCGGCTCCAACACGATGCGTTCGCTGTACACCCCGGTGCGGACCGCGGCGGCGGCCGCCCGTGCCCGCCTGGTCGCGACCGCGGCGCGGCAGTGGGGCACCAAGGCCGATCGTCTGTCCACAAGGGACGGTTCGGTGATCGCGCCCGACGGCCGCCGGATGGGATACGGCGCGCTGTCCAAGCCCGCCGCCCGCGCCGACCTGGGGAAGCTCACGGTGACCCCGAAAGCCGAGTCCGCGCACAAGCTGGTCGGCACGCCGCAGTCGCGCAAGGACGCCCGCGCGATGGTCACCGGGCAGCTGAAGTACACGCTCGACCTGGACATCCCCGGCGCGAAGCCGGCCATGGTCCGCCGCCCGCCGACGATCAACGGCACGGTCAAGAAGGTCAACAACGAGGCCGCCGTCCGCGCGATGCCGGGCATCATCGACATCGCCGTCATCAAGACCGGCGTCGCGGTGCTGGCCGAGACCTTCGGCCAGGCGCTCGACGGCAAGAACGCCCTCGACGTCACCTGGAACGGCGGCACCGTCGACGGCGAGAACAACGCGACGATCAAGAAGAAGCTGCAGGCCGCGGCGCTGCCGTTCGTCGTCCCGCCGCTGCTGACCCAGTACGTCGACGGCGAGTTCGACTTCGCCTTCGCGAGCCACGCGCCGCTGGAGACCAACTCGGCGGTCGCCGACGTCCGCGCGGACGGCGCCACCATCTGGTCCGGGATGAAGGTCCCGATCCTGGCGAAGCAGAACATCGCGGCGGAACTCGGCCTGCCGGTGAACAAGGTCACCGTGCACGTCCAGCAGGCGGGCGGGTCGTTCGGCCGCAGGCTGTTCTCCGACGGCGCGATCGAAGCCGCGCGGATTTCGAAGGCGATGAAGCGCCCGGTGCGGCTGATGTGGAGCCGGATCGACGACATGCGCCACGGCCGCGCCCGTGCCGCGAGCCACCACAAGATCCGCGCCACCTTCGCGCTCGGCCAGGTGCTCAGCTTCGAACACCGGGTCGCGAGCGTGGAGACCGACTGGGGCCACGGGCTCGGCGAGGTGCTGACCGCCTTCGCCGCGGAACTGCCGGTCGGCGGCAACCTGAGCTTCGCGCAGACGGTGTTCCTGCTGACGGTGAAGTCGCCGTACAACTTCGGTGTCACCACACAGCTGCTCAACGAGGTCCCGGTGGACTTCCACACCGGCGCCTGGCGGTCGGTGTACTCGTCGAGCACGCGCGGCGCGGAAGAGATCATGGTCGACGAGATCGCCGCGAAGCTCGGCAAGGACCCGGTGGCGTTCCGGCGCGAGTTCATCAAGAACGAGCGGCAGCGCGCGGTGCTGGACAAGGTCGCCGAACTCGGCGAGTGGGGCAAGAAGATGCCCAAGGGTTTCGCGCAGGGCGTCGCCGTGCACGGCGAGTACAAGTCGTACACCGCTTGCCTGGTCGAAATGGACGCTCGCGACCCGAAGAACCCGCGTGTCACCAAGGCGACCATCGCGGTCGACGTCGGCAAGCCGATCAACCCGCGCGGTATCGAGGCGCAGATGCTCGGCGGCCTGACCGACGGCATCTCCACGACGCTCACCGCCGGGCTGCACATCGACAAGGGGCTGCCGCTGGAGGGCAGTTACTCGCAGTTCCACTACGCGCGCCAGAAGAACTCGCCGAAGGACGTCAAGGTGTTCGTCATGCCCGAGACGGGTGAGATCGGCGGCGCCGGGGAGCTCGGCGTACCCGCGCCGGTCGGCGCGATCGCGAACGCCTACGCGCGGGCGACCGGGATCAAACCGCGCAGCTTCCCGATCAACTTCCCGATCGACTTCGAGCCCTTCCCCCGCTGACCTTCCTTCCCCGCCAAGGAGTTCCGATGCCCAACTACACCTTCACGGTGAACGGGAAGACCGTCACCGTCGACGCTCCCGCGGATCTGCCCATGCTGTGGGCGCTGCGGGACAAGCTCGGCGTCCGCGGCCCGAAGTACGGCTGCGGGATCAACGTCTGTAAGGCCTGCACCAGTCACCTCGACGGCGAGGCGTTCAACCCGTGCGTCACGCCGGTGTCCGACTGCTCGGGCAAGGACGTCACCACCATCGAAGGCCTCGCCGACGGTGAGGACCTGCATCCGGTGCAGGAGGCCTGGCTGGAGCAGGACGTCGCCCAGTGCGGCTACTGTCAGCCGGGACAGATCATGGCCGCGGTGGCGTTGCTGAAGAAGACGAAGAACCCGACGGACGCCGAGATCGACGCGATCCAGAACGTCTGCCGGTGCGGCACCTACTTCCGGATCCGCGAAGCCATCAAGAGTGCGGCCGCGAAGATGTGAATTCCCGCTGGTGCGGCGAAAAGTAGACATTTTCGCCGCACCAGCGGAGCTTTTCGGCTTCGGCAGGCCACTTCCGGGTTAGTCGTGTTAGATGACGTCCCCAGGGGCTCGACGAGGAGTCCCTGCCCCGGAGGACGCCCATGCACTACACGACAGTGCTCCGCGAAGGCTCGGCCGCCGTCGTCGCCGAACTGGCCGTCGAAGTCGAAAAACAGCTGCCCGCGCTCATCGACACCACCGTCGGGCAGATCCGCGCCGAAATGCCGGTGTACCACGACGCGCAGTTCGTCTCCCTGGCCGAACTGCGGACCTCGGTGCGGAACAACCTCGAGTTCGTCATGCGGACCCTGCGCGGCTCGGAGGAACCCGACCTCGCGCAGGCGCGGGCGACCGGGCGCGCGCGGGCGCTGCAGGGCGCGCCGCTGCCGGAACTCCTGCGGGCGTACCGGATCGGCCTCACCGAGGTGTGGAACCGGTTCGTCGAACTGACCGCTTCGGGCGAACACCAGGATCTTCGCGGCCTCGTCGCCGCGACGTCGGCGATCTGGGCGCTTATCGACGACTACGCCGAGGCGCTGACGACGACCTACCGCGACACCACCGCCGAAGTCATGCTGGCGCACCAAAGCAGGCGCTCCGCGTTGGTCGAGGCGCTGTTCGCCGGCGGCGCCGCGACCGAGGGCACGCTGTGGGACATCGCGCGCGTGCTGGAACTGTCGCTCGACGGGACCTATGTGGTCGTCGCGGCGGAGACCCCGCGCGTCGGGCACGAACCGTTGCCCCAGATCGAAAACCGGCTCCGCGACCGGCATCACGCCTCCGCCTGGCGGCTCACCCCGGATCTTCAGGTCGGCGTCGTGTCGATGCGGGATCCGTCGGCGTCCCAGGTGATCATCGAGTTGCTGCGGGAGAGCTCGATCGGCCGCATCGGCGTCAGCCCGGTGTTCACCGGTCTCGGGAACACCTCCCGCGCGCTGCACCTCGCGCGGGTCGCGCTCTCCAGCATGACGCCGGGGACGACGGGAATGGTGCAGTTCAACGAATCCCCGCTCGCCGGTCTCGTCGCCAGCGCGCCGGAGGCGTCGGTCCAGCTCGCCCACCACGTGCTGCGGCCGATCCTGGACCTGCCCGGTGACGACCGGAACGTGCTGCTGCTGACGTTACGGGCGTGGTTCGAATGCCAGGGCTCCACGAAACTGACGTCGGAGCGGATGTTCTGTCACCCCAACACCATCCGGCATCGCCTCAAGCGGATCACCGAGGAACTGGGCCGTTCGCTGACCGATCCCGCCGACATCGCCGAACTCGGCGCGGCCCTGCGCGCGCTCCACATGTTCCCGGATACTTCGCATCTGCCCTCTCCGCGGGATCCGCTGCGCTAGGTTTCCCCCATGGACGAGTTCGCCATCGGCGGAGACCTGCCCGTACACCGCCTCGGCTTCGGCGCCATGCGCTTGCCGACCGAATCCGGTCCCGGGCGCGAGGACGCGATCGCGGTCGCCCGGCGGGCGGTCGAACTGGGCATCACGCTGATCGACACCGCGCATCTGTACGGCGGGGGAGCCAACGAGGAACTGCTCGCCGAAGCGCTGTACCCGTATCCGGACGATCTGGTGGTCACCACCAAGGTCGGTGTCGTGCGGACGGGGGACGACTGGAAGTACGACGCGCGGCCGGATTCCCTGCGCGTGCAGGTGGACGAGGGACTGCGGCGGTTGCGCGTCGAGCGGATCGAGCTGCTGCAACTGCACCGGATCGACCCCGAAACCCCGCTGGCCGACCAGCTCGGCGCGCTGCGGGAGCTGCGCGACGAAGGCAAGATCGGCCGGATCGGGCTGTCCGAGGTCACCGTGGACGAACTCGCGCGGGCGCGGGAGATCGTGGACATCGCGAGTGTGCAGAACCGCTACAGCCTCGTGGACCGGGAGTACGAAGCGGTGCTGGACGCGTGTGAGGCGGCCGGGATCGCTTTCCTGCCTTGGCGTCCGGTGCTCGGCGCCGCGTCGAACGCCACCGCCGGGATCGCCGCCGTCGCGGAAGAACTCGGGGTGACGACGGCGCAGGTCGGGCTCGCGTGGCTGCTCGCGCGGTCGCCGGTGATCCTCCCGATCCCGGGGACTGCGAAGATCGCGCATCTGGAGGAGAACCCCGCCGCCGCGGAGGTCACGCTGACGGCTGAGCACCTGGAGCGGCTGGGCTCGTGAGTGCCGATTCGGGTTATTGAGGGGTAAGTCAAATGTGGCGTGACCGAGCCTCTGCGATGACGGGCCCTTCGCCTGGCTGCAAAGCTGAGGGTGGCCTTCGCGGCGTGGTTCCGGAACGGCCAGCGGATGCCAGTCGTTCCCCCGAGTGTCCACAGGGGACACTCTCTGGCGGCTGCATGTCCGGTTGATAGCTCGATGTGTGGTTTGCCAGGGGGTCGTGAGTGATAAAGAGGGTTAGAACGCGCATTGCCACTCACGACCCCTGTTGCAAAGCGGGCAGATGGGAATCAATCGGACACTTGCCCGCCTGAAGGTGTCCACTGTGTACAGTCGGGATGCGGCAGGCGAACAGTTCCCGGGTTCGCGCTTGCTCTTCGGCCGTCCCGACCGGCATCACGATCAGTTCCGTCGCACCGGCCTCTTCGAGTTCGCGGATCCGGGCCCGGACGAACTCCTCGTCGCCGGCGATCACCGTCCCGCCGGGGCCGTCGACCCTGTCCCGGGTGAAAATCGCTTGGTACGCCGGGATGTTCGCCGCCATGCCGTAGGTCTCGGCGACCCAGTTCCGTGGCCCGTCGGGGTCGTCGGTGACGGAGATCAGCTGCCCGGTGACGATCCGCGGTGCCGCGCGCCCGGCGTCCGAAGCCGCTTTCGTCAGCGTCGGGACGATGTACTCCGCCAGTGAGCGCGGTCCGGCCCAGGTCGAGGCCACGCCGTCGGAGTGGGCGCCGGTGACCTTCAGCGACAGCGGGCTCAACGCACCGACGAGGACCGAAGGCGGCTCGGCGCCGGGTGCCTCGACGGTGCCGACGGCGGTCAGCGTCTCGCCGTGCACGTCGGCCTTTTCGTGGTGCAGCAACGGGTCGAGCGCTTGCAGGTACTCGCGCAGATGCCGGACCGGACGGTCGAAGGAATAGCCGTACTGGCCTTCGATGATCGGCCGGTGACTCAGTCCGACACCGAGTGATACCGGCGCCCCCGTGGCGGCCTGCAGCGTCAAAGCCTGTGCCGCCAAGGAAATCGGGTGACGCGAGTAAGTGGGGACCACCGAGGTGCCCAGCGCGAGACCGGGGGCGGCCGCGCTCAGCGCCGTCAACGCGGTGAGCGCGTCCCAGCCGCCGCGTTGCGCGAGCCAGATCGAGTCGTAGCCGAGCCGCGCGGCTTCTTTCGCTTGCGCGACGACGTCGCCGAAGGGGACCCCGATTTCGTCGAGGAGGATTCCGGTCCGCATGCGCGGCTCCCGTCAGTAAGCGCGCCGGAGGTTGGCGCGGTCGATTTCCGCGGTCGCGCGGAAGAGGGCGATGGCGCCCGGTGCCGCCGCGCGCACCTTCGCGGCGGGCGGTGTTGCCGTCGGCTGGAAGGCATGGGCGACGGTGTCGGCCAGCAGGTCGGCGGCGGTCTCGGGGTCCGCGGCCGGGGCGAGCAGGAAACCGTGCAGGACGGCCTGATACGCCATCGCCAGGTCTTCGACCTCGAGGTCGGTGCGGATCAGGCCGTGCTCGGCCTGCAGTTTCAGGTAGTCCAGGAACGCCTCGTGGTGCCGGGGGTCCTGGTTGTCGTGGAGCTTCGCCGCGAGCTTCCCCAGCACGCCGGAGTCGGCGAGGTACGGCGCGTGGAGCAGGGGCCTGCGCACGACGTTGAGGAACTGGGTGCGGGTCATCCGGTGCAGCAGCGTGAGCTCCGGATCGTCTTCGATCGCCTGCGCCAGGTTCTCGATGGATCGCGCCGCTTCGCGCAGCATCACCGCGAGGAACAGCTGTTCGCGGGTTTTCCAGTGCAGGTAAAGGGTTCCCTTGCCGACGCCGGCGTGCTCGGCGACATCTTCCACGGTCACCCGGCGGTAGCCGTGGCGCAGGAGCAGCTCCGCGGCCGCGTCGAGAATGCGTTCGGCGCGTTCCTGCCTGTCCTCGGTCACGAGGCTAGTTTATGACTGATTTTGAAATTTGGTCAAGCGATGGGCGGCGAAGTTTGGCCATGGCGGCCACGCCCAGCAGCGGCCCGATGGCCAGCACCGGCGCCGCAGCCCGCCAGCCGACGGCGTCGGCGAGCACCGGAAGGCCCTGGATGGTCAGCGCGCTGACCAGGAAACCGATCGCCGTCTGCGCGGTGAGCGCGGTGCCGACGTAGCGGGGATCCGCGGCTTCGCTCAGCGCGGCGGAGAACTGGCCGGAGTCGGCGATCGCGGCGACTCCCCAGACGAACAGCAGCGTGCCGAGTACCGCGGGAGGGGCGTCGAAGACGGACGCCGAGAGCAGGCAGCACGCCCCGCTGACCGCCAGCGCCACGAGCGCGACGTCGATCCGCCCGAACCGGTCCGAGAGCGCGCCGCCGAGCATGCAGCCGACCGCCCCGCCGACGCCGATGACGGTGAACGCGAGCAGGCTCACCGAGCTTTGTGACGCGGCCGCGGCGTAGGCGGGGATCCAGGTCCAGAACGCGTAGAGCTCCCACATGTGGCCGAAGTAGCCGAGCGCGATCAGCCGTTGCCGCCGGTCGCGCGCCATCGTGAGCAGGTAGCGCGGTTCCCAAGGAGGTGAACGCCGGGCGGCCGGGCCGACGCGGACGAAGAGCGCGGACAGCGCCGCCGCGCCGAGGGCGAGAAGGGCGGCGACGACCAGGACCGTCCGCCAGTCCGGAAGGTTCCCGGCCAGCAGATGGGGTGACGCCGAACCGAGTGCGAGCGCGGCCAGCAGCACGCCGAGCGCGAGGCCGCGGCTCTCCGGGAACCAGGACACGACGATCTTCATCCCGACCGGATAGACCCCGGCCAACGCCATCCCGGTGCCGAACCGCAGCAGGATCGCGAGCCAGAAATGGTTACCGCACAAGGGAAAGAGCAGTGTCAGGAGGGCGCCCGTCGCGGCGCTCGCGGCCAGCAGCCGCTCGGGGCGGAGCCGGTCCGCGAGGTTGGCGACGGCCGAGACGAGCGCGCCCGCCGCGAAGCCGACTTGCACCGAAGCAGTGAGCAGCACCGTGCCCTGAGTGGACAGTGCCCACTCGACACGTAAGGCGGGGACGACGCTCGACGCGGAGAACCACAGCCCCATGGCGAGGATCTGCGCGGTGGAAGTGAGCGCCAGCTGGCGCGGTGCGGAGCTGGACACGCCCGCAGGTATCGCATCCGCGAGCGGCGCGCCTCAAGCCCCGGCGCCGGTGATCACTCGAACGTGTGGCCAGGCTTGACGGCTTCCACGAGCACCCGCCGTGAGTGCGCCACGAACATCCCGTCGGCCTCGATCATCCGATGGAGTTCCGCGAGCTTGTCGCGGTACTTGTCCACTTCGAACCCCGGCACGATCCAGATCACCTTCCGGAGGAAGTGGACGACCGCGGCGAGATCGAAGAACTCCATCCGCAGTTTCGCCGGTTCGAGCCGGTCCACCCGCAGCCCCACGGCTTCCGCCTCGGCGCGCAGCACTTCGGGCGTCCAGCCGCCGTAGTCCTGCGGGCCGAGGAAGAACTCCTTGAGTTCGCGGACGGTCCCGGCGCCGATCTGTTGCGACAGAAAGGTTCCGCCCGGCCGCAGGACCCGGGCGATCTCCCGCCACGGGTTCTCGATCGGATGGCGGCTGCTCACCACGTCGAAGGACTCGTCGGGGAACGGCAAAGGCGCGTCGTACTCCGCCTCGACCACCTCGCCGCCCAGCGGCGCGAGGGTTTTCCTGGCGACCTCGACGTTCGGGGGCCATCCTTCGGTGGCGGCGAGGACCGGCGGCGGCTTCGGGATGCCCGCGAGCACCTCGCCGCCGCCGGTCTGCAGGTCCAGCCCGGCTTTCGCCGCCGCCATCCGTTCGCCGAGCAGCCGTGAGTAACCCCAAGGAGGCCGTTCCTCCGTGGCCCGGCCTGCGAACCACGAGAAATCCCAGCCTTCGACCGGGACGGCCTCTCCTTCGGCGATCAGCTCTTCGAACGTCATGTCCGCAGTCTCGGCCCGGCCGGCCGACGGGGCAACGCGTTTTCGGGACCTGCCCCCGAACGTGCGGTCTAGGCGCCGTCGGTGGACCGCTTCCACAGGTTGATGTCGGCCTCGGTGGCGTAGCGGTCGATCTCGGCCAGCTCTTCGTTGGTGAAGTGCAGGTTCTTCAGCGCGCCGACGTTGTCCTCCAGCTGGGTGACGCTGCTCGCGCCGATCAGCACCGACGTCATCCGCGGGTCGCGCAGGCCCCACGCGAGCGCGAGCTGCGCCAGCGTCTGGCCACGCCGCTGGGCGATCCCGTTCAGCGCCCGGATCTTGCCGAGCGTGTTCTCGGTGATCGTGTCCGGGTTCAGCGACTTCCCTTGCGCGGCACGGGAGTTCTCCGGGATGCCGTCGAGGTAGCGGCTCGTCAGCATGCCCTGTGCCAGCGGCGAGAACGCGATGCAGCCCGCGCCTTCGGTCTCGAGGGTGTCGAGCAGTTTGTCGCCTTCGAGCCAGCGGTTGAACATCGAGTACGACGGCTGGTGGATCAGCAGCGGCGTGCCCAGTTCCCGCAGGAGACGCGCGGCTTCGGCGGTCTTCTCCGACGAGTACGACGAGATGCCGACGTACAGGGCGCGTCCCGAGCGGACGGCGGTGTCGAGCGCGCCGACGGTCTCCTCGAGCGGGGTCTCCGGGTCGAAGCGGTGCGAGTAGAAGATGTCGACGTAGTCCAGTCCCATCCGGCCGAGCGACTGGTCCAAAGAGGACAGCAGGTACTTGCGCGAGCCCCATTCGCCGTACGGGCCGGGCCACATGTCGTAGCCCGCCTTGGTCGAAACGACCAGTTCGTCACGGTAGGGCTTGAAGTCCGACGCCAGCAGCCTGCCGAAGTTCTCCTCGGCCGAGCCGTAGGGCGGGCCGTAGTTGTTGGCGAGGTCGAAATGGGTGATGCCCAGGTCGAACGCCCGCCGGGCGATGTCCCGCTGCGTGCCCAGCGGTTTGTCGTGCCCGAAGTTGTGCCACAGGCCCAGCGAGATGGCGGGCAGCTTCAGGCCGCTGCGCCCGGTGCGGCGGTAAGGGATGCTCTCGTATCGGCCCTCGGCCGCGACATAGGTGCTCACGGGCCCGATGCTAGCCGCCGGAAGCCGCCGTGAAGAGGGCGGCGACGGACGCGAGGTGATCTTTGAACGCCGAAGGCGCCTCGACCTCGAAGGGTGCCCCGATGGCGGCGAGGATCAGCACGGGCCAGTCGAAGGTGTCGACGTTCATCGTCAGGCGGCAGGACGTCTCGTCGATCGCCTCGAGCGCGCCGCCGATGTACCGCACCGCCGCCTCGACCCGGTCCTTCGGCGCCCCGACCCGGACGACCAGCGAATGGGTGGTCGGCCTGGCCTTGATCTGGGCTTCGACGAACTTGACCGCGTCACCGCCGGGGATCTCGCGCGGCCGGTAGCGGGCTCCGGTCGTCCGCGGCTCGGTGAGCCTGTCGACGCGGAAGGTGCGCCAGTCCACCCTGTCGAGGTCCCACGCCACCAGGTACCAGCGACGTCCGAGTGAGACGAGCCGGTGCGGCTCCACCAGCCGCGCGGACTCCTCGCCGCCTCGTGCCGCGTAGTCGAACTCGAGCCTTTCGTCGTCCCGGCAGGCCTGCGCGATCACCGTCAGGCTGGCCGCGTTGACCCGGGGACCGGTGACGGCCGCCGGCGTCGTGTACGCCTGGAGCGCGTCGACCCGCCTGCGCAGCCGGGGTGGCATCACCTGGACGACCTTGGTCAACGCGCGGACAGACGTCTCCTCGATGCCCTCCACCGAGCCGCCCGCCGCGGTCCGCAGGCCGACCGCGATCGCCACGGCCTCCTCGTCGTCCAGCAGCAGCGGCGGCATGACCGTGCCCGACCTCAGCTGGTAGCCGCCCGCCACGCCGCGGCTCGCGTTGACCGGATAGCCCAGCTCGCGCAGCCGTTCGACGTCGCGCCGCAGGGTCCGCTCGCTCACCTCGAGCTTGTCGCTCAGTTCGATCCCCGACCAGAAGCGGTGTGTCTGCAGCAGGGACAGCAGCCGCAGCATCCGCGCACTCGTGTTCGCCATGGATCCAGATTCGCTCCGATTCCGGTCAGAAAGTGGCCGGAATTGACTTTAGCGTTGTCCTCATGACGATGACACTGGACACCCCGAGCGGCGTGACCTCGGAAAACGCCCTCACGGAGAAGCCGTACCGCTGGCGCTGGCCCGCGCTGTTCGTGATCCTGACCGGTTCGGTCATGGAGCTGCTCGACATGACCGTCACGAGCATCGCCGGACCGGTCATGCAGGCCTCGCTCGGCGGCGGCACGGCGATGATCCAGTGGCTCGGCGTCGCGTACACCCTCGCGATGGTGTCCGGCCTGCTCACCGGCGGGCGGCTCGGCGACATCTTCGGCCGCAAGCGCATGTTCGTGATCGGCGCGATCGGCTTCGTCGTGGGTTCGCTGTTCTGCGCTATCGCGGTGAACCCCGAGATGATCATCGCCGCGCGGGTGGTGCAGGGTCTGTTCGGCGCGGCGATGGTCCCGCAGGGCCTCGGCATGATGAAGGAGATGTTCTCCGGCAAGGAACTGCAGTCCGCGTTCGGCATGTTCGGCCCGGTCATGGGGCTCGCCGCGGTCGGCGGCCCGATCCTCGCGGGCTCGCTGGTCGACGCCGACCTGTTCGGCACCGGCTGGCGGATGATCTTCCTGATCAACCTCCCGATCGGCGTGGCGGCCGTGTTCGCCGCACTGAAGTTCCTGCCGGCCAACCGGCCCGGCCCCTCGCTCAAGCTCGACATCCCCGGCGCGCTGCTCGCCACGACCGGTGCCCTGCTGATCGTCTTCCCGCTGGTGCAGGGCCGCGAGTACGGCTGGCCGCTGTGGATCTTCGCGATGATGGCCGCCTCGGTCGTGGTGTTCGGCGTGTTCGCGTGGTTCGAGAAGCGCAAGAGCCGTCGCGGCGGTGACCCGCTGGTCGAGCCCGGCCTGTTCCGCAAGCGCAGCTTCCTCGCCGGGATGGCGACCGGGACGATCTACTTCGCGGCGTTCTCCGGCTTCGGCTTCGTGTTCGCGCTGTACCTGCAGCTCGGACTCGGTTTCTCGCCGCTCAAGGCCGGGCTGTCCGGGGTGCCGATGTCGCTGGGCATGATCGTCGGGATGGGCCTGGTGCAGGCCGTTCGCAAACACGGCCGCAAGGTGCTGCACACCGGCGCGCTGATCATGGCCGCCGGAGTGGTCGCCCTGCTGCTGATCCTCGGCCCGGAGACCGGTCCGTGGCAGCTCGCCCCCGCGCTGCTCGTGGTCGGGATCGGCTCCGGGCTGATCATGGGGCCGTACTTCGAGATCGCGCTGTCCGGAGTGGAACCGTCGGAGGCCGGCTCGGCGTCGGGCGCGCTGACCTCGCTTCAGCAGGTCGGCGGCGCGCTGGGGATGGCGTTGCTGGGCACGGTGTTCTTCGACGCGGGCACCACCGATCCGACCGATGCCGCCCAGCGGACGTTCTGGGTGGTCGCGGTGATGGTGCTGCTCACCTTCGCGGTCGGGTTCCTGCTGCCCAAGCGGATCCGCGACGTAGAGTCGGCCGGGTAGGCGATCGAGCTGGGAGGCCGCGTGGCTGGGACCGGGTACTTCACTTCCGTCGAAGACGTGACGGCGAAGCTCGCCGACACCGGCTACCTGGCTTCGGCGGCCGTCGCCACCACGGTGTTCCTCGCGGACGCCCTCGGTAAGCCGTTGCTGATCGAGGGCCCCGCGGGGGTCGGCAAGACCGAGCTGGCCAAGGCGGTCGCGGAGGCGAGCGGATCCCGGCTCGTGCGGCTGCAGTGCTACGAAGGTGTCGACGAGTCCCGCGCGCTGTACGAGTGGAACCACGCGAAGCAGCTCCTCCGGATCACCGCCGGCAAGGACGAGACGTGGGACGAAGCCCGCAACGACATCTTCGGCGAAGAGTTCCTGCTGGCCAGGCCGCTGCTGACGGCGATCAAGGGCGACGAGCCGACCGTCCTGCTCATCGACGAGACCGACAAGGCCGACGTCGAGATCGAGGGTCTGCTGCTGGAGGTGCTCGGCGACTTCCAGATCACCGTCCCGGAGCTCGGCACGATCACCGCCGGGCGCAAGCCGTTCGTGGTCCTGACTTCGAACGCGACGCGGGAACTTTCCGAGGCGCTGCGGCGGCGCTGCCTGTTCCTGCATATCGATTTCCCCGACGCGGCACTGGAACAGCGCATCGTGCGGCTCAAGGTGCCGGGTGTCGACGACGCGCTCGCGGCGTCCGTGATCAAGGTGATCACCGCGCTGCGGGCGATGGAACTGCGGAAGGCGCCGTCGGTCGCCGAAACCATCGACTGGGCGCGGACCCTGCTGGCGCTCGGCGCCGACAGCCTCGGCGACGACGTCGTCCGCGCGAGCCTCGGCGTCATCCTCAAACACCAGGACGACATCGTGAAGGCGGACGCGCGGCTGGAACTCGGCAAGGTCCTCGACTCGTGAGCGGCGTGCCGGGCAGGCTCGTCGAGTTCGTGGAAGCGTTGCGGGAACACGGGATCCCGTGTGGTCCCAGCGAGACGGTCGACGCCGCCGCGGCACTCGAGGTGCTGGGCCTGGCTTCTCGCGAACAGATGCGGGAAGGGCTCGCGGCGGCGCTGGTCCGTCGCGGCGGTCAGCGCGCGGTGTTCGACGCGACGTTCGACATCTACTTCCCGCTCGGTGTCGGCGCGCCGACGCAGGACCCGGTCGACGATCTGGCCGCGTTGCGTGACCGGCTGGCCTCGGCGCTGGCCGCCAACGACCAGGCGGAGCTGACGCAACTGGCCGGGCTCGCCGTCGACATGCTGGGGGAGTACGGCGGCACGGCGGGGAGCGGTGGCTGGTCGGCCCATCAGACGTTGGACCGGCTCCAGCCGCAGACGCTCGTGGTGCGCGTGCTCGAAGCGATCCGCGCGGGCGCGCAGGAGGACTTCACCGACCGGCTCGAACGCGACGACGTCCGCCGCCGGGTCGAAGGTTTCCGCGGCCTGGTGCGCACCGAAGCACGCCGCCGGGTGGCGGAAGTCCGTGGCAGGGAACGGGTTTCACGCCACGCCGTCCCACCCGCCGCCGACCGCGTCGACTTCCTGCTCGCGAGCCGCGCGCAACTCGCCGAACTCCGCCGGGTCGTGCAGCCGTTGTCCCGCAAGCTCGCCACCAAGCTGGCCGCCCGGCGACGGCGGCACGCGCGCGGGCAGATCGACCTGCGCCGGACGTTGCGGCGCTCGCTGTCCACCGGCGGTGTCCCGATGCGGCCGTCGTACCGGCGGCACCGGCCGGGAAGGCCGGAAATCGTGCTGCTGTGCGACATGTCGGGTTCGGTGGCCGGGTTCGCGAACTTCACCATGCTGCTCGTCCAGGCGTTGCGGGACCAGTTCAGCAAGGTGCGGGTGTTCGCGTTCATCGACGCGTGCGACGAGATCACGCACCTCGTCGACACCGGCGCCGCCGATCCGGAGGACCTCGGCGCGCGCATCCTCGCCGACGCCGAACTCACCCGCTGGGACGGGCACAGCGACTACGGGAACGCGCTGGGCGAATTCGCCGAGCGCTACGCGGACGCCGTGGGGCCCAAGACGTCCATGCTGATCCTCGGCGACGCGCGGACCAACGGCGGCGACCCGAATCTGGCCGCCGTGCGCGGAATCGCTTCCGCGGCAAGGCATACGTACTGGCTCAACCCCGAACGGACGGCGCTGTGGTCCACCGGCGACTCCGAGGCGCACGCCTACGCGGAGGTCGTCGAGATGCACGAATGCCGGAACGTGCACCAGCTGACCAAACTGGTCACCCGGCTGCTGCCCGCTTAGGGCTTCAGCGCCGCCTTGCCGTAGGCGTCGGCGTTGCTGAACACTTCCTGCCCGTACTGGGCGGAGTTGTTGTAGGTCAGCACCGCGGACCACCAGCCGGCGGGCTTGCCGAGGTCGCCGCCCCGCGCGCACATGTACCGCGCCGTCGTCATCGCGGCGTCGTCGATGTTCTGCGGGTCCGGCGCGGCACCGTCACCGCTCGCTCGGACGCCGTACCGCTTCCAGGTGGCGGGCAAGAACTGCATCGGCCCGACGGCGCGATCCCACTTCGCGTCGCCGTCGAGAGCGCCCTTGTCGGTGTCGACGACCGCCAGCACACCGGGCGAGCCGTCGAGGGGGATGCCGATGATCGGCGGCGTCACGATGCCGTCCTCGCCGGCACGGGAACCGTCGTGCCGGGCGTGCTGGGACTCGGTGCGCCCGATCCCGGCGATGGTCGCCCAGGTGATGTCGCAGCGTGCGGGCGCTTTTTCGGCCGCGTTCACGTACGCCCGAAGCGGGCGTCGGGGGATGTCCGTGTTCTCCGACACCTTCGCGATCCAGGCGTCCTTCGCGGGCTCCGCGGGCAGCGGCCCGGCGTCGCCGGGGATCGCCGACCGCGGTGCGGGCTTGAGCGCGGGGACCACGAACTCCGGCTTCACCGGCACCGGCTCACGGTCGTTGAGGCTGACCACGACCCAGACGGCACCGGCCACCAAGGCGCCCACGACCAGGAGCGCGAGCATCACGCAGCCGCGCGGGCCGCGTTTCTTGGGCGGTGGTTGCCACTGGTCCATGAGATCCAGGGTCGAAGGGGACGAAGCGGTCACCGGCTCCACGGTACGTGACGGATGTGGAGATCTTGTGGAGCCCGCCTCCCGGGTGAGCCGGGCCACCCCTCCCGCGTCAGCGGAGCCAGGCGTCGATCTCCTGGTGCATCGCGCGTTTGAGTTCCGCGGTCGCGAAGGACGCGTCGACGGAGGCCCTGGCGAGACCGGCGAGCGCGAGGTCGTCGTAGGCGAACGCCTCCCGCGTACGCAGGAACTCGTCGGTGAGCGTGGTCCTGGTGACCGAGGGGACGTCGGTGCTGAGAGTGACCACGAGACCGGCGTCGACCAGCCGGGGGAGCGGGTGCTCCTCGAACGACGGCACGAGCCCGAGCGTCACGTTCGACGACGGGCAGACCTCCAGCGCGATGCCGCGTTCCCGCACTTCGGCGACCAGCGCGACGTCCTCCAGGATCCGGATGCCGTGGCCGATCCGCTCGCTGTGCCCGAGTTCGAGCGCCTCGCGGATGCTGGCCGGTCCGGCGTCCTCCCCGGCGTGGTGGATCAGGCGCAGCCCGGCCTCGGCTGCCTCGTCACAGATTCCCGCGAAGGGCGCGAGCGGGTACTTCTCCTCCCCGGCGAGGCCGATCGCGAACACCCCGTCCGGGGCGTACCGGCGGGCGAGGTCGAGGGTGAGCCGGGCGCGTTCGACGGACCGGCGGCGGGAGTGGTCCAGGAGTACCCGCCAGTGGAGCCCGTGTTCGGCGGCACCGGCCGAGAGTCCTTTGAGGACGGACACCAGCGGCATGTCCGGCTCGCCGAGCCGTTCGCCGTGCGCCGCCGCGGTGAAGGTGACCTCGGCGTAGCGGACGCCGTCCGCGACCTGGTCCTCGCAGAATTCGCGCGCCACCCGTTCGAAGTCCTCCGGCCGCCGCAGGCAGGACCGCAGCAGCCCGTTGTAGTCGCCGAACGCGCGGAACCCATCGAAAACGGGTTGTTCGGCGGGTACGGCGATGCCGTTCGCCTCGCCGAGGTCACGGAGCGTGTCCGGCCGGATGGTGCTTTCGAGGTGAACGTGCAGATGCGCCTTGGGCAGCCGCGAAAGATCCCGCATGAGCCCGAACTTAGCGGGCGCCGCCGGGCCGCGCTCGTGGTTTTCCACCACGCTGAGCAGCGCGGGTATCCGAAATGAGTGATTTGGCGCGCTACGGGGAACCCCGTGACCACCACCGGTCGTTGAGCAGGACACAGACGACCCCGAGGAAAGGGACCCATCGTGGCTCTACTGCGGAAGTTGACCGCCCTGGCCGGCACCGCCGGGGCCGTGCGCGCCTACGTGCGGAAAAATCCCGAGAAGGTCTCCAAGGTCGTGAACAAGGCGGCGACCTTCGTCGACGGCAAGACCAAGGGCAAGTACCACAACCAGATCGACGGTGCGGTGCGCAAGGTCGACGGGATGACCGGACGGCCGCCCCGCCGGCCCTACGACCACTAGCTCTCCGCTGAAAGCGTCTCGAGGATCTGCTCGCCGTACTTCGCGAGCTTGTTCTCACCGACGCCGCTGACCGTCCCGAGTTCTTGCAGCGTGGCGGGCCGTTTGGTGGCGATCTGGCGCAGGGTCGCGTCGTGGAAGATCACGTACGCGGGAACACCCTGCTCCTTCGCCGCCGCGGCTCGCCACGAACGCAGCAGCTCGAACACCGGCGCCGCCTCGGCGGGCATGTCGGCGGCCGCCGCCTTCTTCGCACTGGACCGGGCCGCCGCCTTCGCCGCGCGCTCCGGCTCCCGCCGCAGCTGGACCTTCCGCTGCCCGTTCAGCACCTCGGAGCTGCCCTCGGTCAGCACGAGCGAGCCGTAGTCGCCTTCGACGGCCGCGAGCCCTTGCGCCAGCAGCTGCCGGACCACGGCCCGCCACTCGGGCTCCTTCAATTCCGTGCCGATCCCGAAGACCTTCAGGGAATCGTGCCGGTGCTGGGTCACCTTCGGCGTCGACTTGCCGAGCAGGATGTCGATGATCTGCCCCGCGCCGAACTTCTGCCGCCGTTCGTTCTGCAGCCGGACGATGGTGGAGAGGAGCTTCTGCGCCGGGATCGTGCCGTCCCAGGTCTCCGGCGGTGCCAGGCAGGTGTCACAGTTGCCGCACGGCTCACTCTTCTGCCCGAAGTAGCTCAAGACCTGCACACGACGGCATTCGACCGTCTCGCACAGCGCCAGCATCGCGTTGAGATGGGCGCTCTGCGACCGTTTGTGCGCCTCGGATCCCTCCGACATGTCGATCATCTTGCGCTGCTGGACGACGTCCTGGAGCCCGTACGCCAGCCACGCCGTCGACGGCAGCCCGTCACGGCCCGCGCGGCCTGTCTCCTGGTAGTAGCCCTCGACGGACTTCGGCAGGTCCAGATGCGCGACGAAGCGCACGTCCGGCTTGTCGATGCCCATGCCGAACGCGATCGTCGCGACGACGGTCAGCCCGTCCTCGCGCAGGAAGCGCGACTGGTGCTTCGCGCGTGTCCGCGCGTCCAGCCCGGCGTGATAGGGCACCGCCGGGATCCCGTTCTCCACCAGGAAATCCGCGGTCTTCTCGACCGAGTTCCTGGACAGGCAGTAGACGATCCCCGCGTCACCCTTGTGCTCGGTGCGCAGCAGTTCGAGCAACTGGCGCTGCGGCGAGTTCTTGCCGATGATCCGGTACTGGATGTTCGGCCGGTCGAAGCTCGCGACGAAGTGCCGCGCGTCCTCGAGGTTGAGCCGGGACGCGATCTCGGCGTGCGTCGTCTTGGTGGCGGTGGCGGTGAGCGCGATTCTCGGCACGTCCGGCCAGCGCTCGTGCACCGCGGACAGCATCAGGTAGTCGGGCCGGAAGTCGTGGCCCCACTGGGAGACGCAGTGCGCCTCGTCGATCGCGAACAGCGAGATCTTGCCGCGGTCGAGCAGCCGCACGGTCGCTTCGACCGAAAGCCGTTCCGGCGCCAGATACAGCAGGTCCAGCTCACCGGAGAGGAACGCGGCCTCGACCCGGTTGCGCTCGGCGTAGTCCTGCGTCGAGTTGAGGAATCCCGCGCGCACGCCGAGGTTCCGCAGCGCGTCGACCTGGTCCTGCATCAGCGCGATCAGGGGTGAGATCACCACGCCGACACCCGGCCGTACCAGGGCGGGGATCTGGTAGCAGAGTGACTTCCCGCCGCCGGTGGGCATGAGAACGAGCGCGTCACCGCCTGCGATGACGTGTTCGACGATGGCGTGCTGGTCGCCGCGGAAGTCGTCGTAGCCGAAGACGCGGTTCAGCGTTTCGAGGGCTTCCGAGGTACCGATGTCGGGGGCTGCCACCCGGACGATTCTAGGGGCGGGGTCCGACAGTCGACGCGGCCGCGCACCTCAGCGGGGGAAGTCCCAGTCCAGCGCCCGGTTTTCGGTGACGACCGGCCGGTAGCCGCCCACGACCGTCCCGCCGGTTTCGAGTGCTGTCGCGGTCTGCTCCAGCAGTTCGGTCAGGGTGGCGGGCCACCGGTCGAAGTTCACCGATCCCTCGTGGTCCCATTCGCCGAGCCGGCCGGTGCCGGCGCGCTGGTCGAGGAACAGCCCGTCGCCGCCGCCGCTGACGGCGACGGGCACGAACCGCCCGTGCCACCAGTGGCCGACGCTCTCGTCCCCGGTCGACTGCAGCACCTCGCACATGACCTTCGCCTGGCCCGCGACGGTTTCCGTGGAAGCGGGGTAGTTGAACGGCGGAAGACTGAAACTTTCGCCGATGTCCGTGACGCCGTCGTGCCGCAGCAGCGAGGCGATGAGCTCGGCGGGGAGGGTGACGCCGACCCGCTTCTGCGTCTCCGCGATCCGCTCGATCGTCGCGGGCGGGCGGAGACTCGCCGCCGACGTCGGCGCCTTGGCCCTGAGCCACCGTTCGACACGGTCCCAGGCGGCATCCACCCGGCGGGTGACGGCTTCGGGGACCGGTTCGAGGGCCGGGCCCTGACCGGGACGGCAACCGCTGTCGACGGTCAACGTCGGCCGCGTCGTGGGCGGGGGCGCGGCGGTCGAATAGGACGGCATCGCCGGTGTCGGCGGTGTGATCCACGGGGGCGGCTCCGAGGAGAGCCACAGCGTCGTCGCCTTGCCATGCCCGCTCCGCGCCGTGACCGCGAAAACGAGACTCAGCACGATGACGATGCTCGCGACGGCGATCACCGCCGCGCGCCCCCGGCCCTTGCGCATGGGCGGCAGACTATCCGGTCTCTTCGGCGGCCTTGCGTCGTTCGCGGCGGCCGCGCGCGATCTCGGTGGCGAGCGCGTCGAGCGGACCGGTCCAGAATCGCCGGTACTGCTCCAGCCAGCCGTCGATCTCCTTGAGCGGGCCGGGATCCACCGAGTACAGCCGTCGCGCGCCCTCGGCGCGGACGGTGGTGAAGCCGTTCTCGCGCAGGACGCGCAGATGCTGGGAGACCGCGGGTTGCGAGATCCCGAATTCGGCGCGGACCACCGAGGTCACGTCGCCGGAACTCAGTTCCCCGCCCGCCAGCAGTTCCAGGATCCGGCGGCGCACCGGATCCCCCAGGACGTCGAACGCGTGCATCCGGCAACTATCACGGCCTGGGCTTATATAAGTCAAGGTTGCAAGGCCGGGGTCACCTCGCGGTGGCATCGTGGGCCCCAGACGCCGGAAGGGGAATCGATGAAACTGGCCGAAGTGGTGGCCGACGGATTCGGCCGTGTCCAGGAGGTCGTGCACGAGGCGGTCGAAGGCCTGGACGCCGGGCAGCTGGTCGCGAGCCCGGCGCCGGGCGCGAACACGATCGCCTGGCTGGTCTGGCATCTGGCCCGGGTGCAGGACGATCACATCGCCGGTCTGATGGGCACCGAGCAGCTCTGGACCTCGCAGGGCTGGCTGGACCGGTTCGCGCTGCCGTTCCCGGCGGCCGACATCGGGTACGGACATCGTCCCGAGGACGTCGAAGCGGTCCGGGTCGACTCCGCCGAACTGCTGACCGGGTACTACGACGCGGTGCACGAAGCGACGACGGCGTGGGTCGCCGGCCTCGGCGAGGCCGACCTCGACCGGATCGTCGACGACGCGTGGGATCCGCCCGTCACCCTCGGGGTTCGCCTGGTCAGCGTGCTTTCCGACGACCTCCAGCACGCCGGGCAGGCCGCTTACGTCCGGGGGCTCGTACTCCGCGATACGTAGGCGAGGTGCCGCTCCTCGACGGACGACGGGAGCGCCGCGCGCGGAAACACTGGTCGCATGAGTACTTCCACAGTGCGGCGACCGCCGACGACGCTCACCCCGCGGTGGCGGAAACTCGTCCTCGTCGTCCATGTCGTCTCGTCCCTCGGCTGGCTCGGGATCACCATGGTGAACACGGTGCTGACCTTCACCTCCGTGTTCACCGACGATCCCCGGCGCCAGCACGCGGCCATCCTGATGATGGACCAGGTCGGCGGCTATCTCCTGCTGCCGGTCAGCCTGACCGCCCTGGTCAGCGGGATCGTGCTCGGCGTCGGCACGAAATGGGGGCTGGTCCGGTACAAGTGGGTCGCGATCAAACTGGTGCTGACCCTGATCGCGGTCGGGCTGACGGTGTTCTCCCTGCTGCCGGGACTCCGGGAACTGGCGGCGGCCGCCGAGTCCACTATGGACGGTGCGTTCGTCGACCTGGGCCGTCGCGTGGACGGGTTCTATCCGATCATCGTGTCCACGACGATGTACCTGACCATGACAGTCCTGTCGGTGTACAAGCCGGGCGGGAAGACGGCTTACGGACGCCGGGTGACCGCCACGCGGGTCCGCGAACGCCAGCCTGCTTAGAACTGTTCGAGGGCCTCGTCGATCCGCGCCGCTTCGCCGCGCAGATCGTCCAGGGTGGTCTGGGCGGCGGCGGTGTCACCGTTCGCCGCCTCTTCCTCGAGTTCGGCGTCGGCGAGCCGCTGCCGGAGATCGTTCGCCTTCTCCGTGACCTTCCCGGCCCGGCGTTCGGCGCGGGCGAGGTCGATTTCGGCCTGCTTGCAGGCTTTCGCGAGATCGGCCGCCTCGCGCCGGAGCCGGTTGAACTCCGCCACCCGCTTCTGCTCGCGTTCGGCCTCCTCGCGAGCCTTGGTGGTGCGCTCTTGCTCGGCCTTCTCGGCGGCCTTCCGTTTCGCCTTCCGCCGATCGTCCAAATGCGACACGGTGGCGGGCTTTTCCCGCTCCGGCGCGGGTTCTCGCCTCGGTTGCGGGGTGAACCCACTGGTCAGCCATTGGTCGCCGGCACTGTCCGCGCCACTGCTCAACCGCCCGGCCAGCGCGAGCGCGGCCACCTCGGGATCCGCGACGACGGCTTCGAGGGTCGCTTCGACTTCACGGGCGACGGGCTCGCTCATCGCCCGTTCGCCTCGCAGGATCCGGTTCACCAGATCCTGACGCTGCCGGGTGAGCTTGCGCAGGTCCGAGCCCGCCAGCGCCGAATGCGCGCGCCGCAGATCCTCGCCGAGACGGGCCAGCTCCTCCAGTTCGGGGGAACCGGCCCGGCGGTTGAGGATGGTGGCCGCGAGCGTGGGCTTCCGGAGCGCGCGGATACGTTCGGCCAAGGCGGCGTCGCCCGCGACCTTGGCCTCCTTCGCCCGCTGATTGCGCACCGACACGAAAACGGCCGGATCGCCCGCGTAGAGCTCGTCCGCGACCTCGTCGAACTCCATCGTCCTCCGCTGGGTCCGTAGCCGAAAACCTCGTCCGACGAGGATCCCACGAAACTTCGGCGCTCTCATCTTTTCGAGGTTGTTTGTCATGATCCGATGGAACGACGCCGCACGAGCGGAGCCGCCCGCACTCCGGATTACCCGGAGCCGATCGGACCAAGGGTGGATCGGCACTTTGGAGGTGGCGCACCCCCTTCCGCGGAACAACGATGAGCACGAGTCCTGGGGGAGTCCTTCGCTGGAGGTACGAATGTCGATCACCGAACGCGTCCCCGTTTCCCCGCGATCGACCTTTCTCGGTTCCGGACCGTATCCGGAACACCGGTGGCGTGTGGTCTGCTGGTCCGTCCTCGCCGGTTTCGCGCTGACGGTGATCTGGTCGGCACCCTTTGTGGACAGTGTGATCGGCGACAGCGTGGCCAACACCCTCCTGGGGCACAACGCCAAGGAGACCCCGATCGGCGGTGTGCTCGCCGGGACGTTCTTCGCGTTCGTTTCGGGGCTCGCCGGGACGTTCACCGCGTGCAACATCGCCGCGTTCGGTGCGGTCGCCCCGCTTGTCGGCGGAGAGACCTCCGGGCGGCCGAAGTTCGTCGACACCCTGAAGCCGCTGGCCTGGATCGCGGCGGGCATGCTGACCGTTTCCGTGGTGTACGGCGTCATCGTCGCCCTCGTCGGCACCCGGATGCCGCAGTTCTCCACCGCTTCGTCGCCGGGCGGGCTCACGCCGCGGAACATCCAGTCGATGATCGTCTACGGCGTGATCGGGATCGTGTTCATCGTGCTGGGCCTGGCTTCCGTCGGCATCGTCCGCAACCCGATCGCCGGCCTCACCCGCCGGTTCCCGCCGGCGCCGCTCGTCCTGATGGGCGCGCTCATCGGCGGATTCCTCATCGGCAGGCCGTTCCCGCTGTTCCGGATGATGTTCCGCAGCGCGGCCGAGAGCCACAACGTCTTCTACGGCGCCGCCGCGTTCGCCCTCCAGTCGGTCGGCAACATCCTGGTGATGGCGCTGTTGTTCCTGCTGCTCACGCACGGCACGGGCGGGCGGCTGCAGCGGTGGATGCTCGCGAAGCCCGCGAGGATCGCCGTGGTGACCGGTGCCGCACTGCTGGTCGCGGGCACGTTCACGCTGCTGTACTGGGACCTGCGGGTACTGGGCCGGACCGGCGTCATCTGGTACCCGACGATCACGTGGTGAAAAGGCGCGCCAGTACCTGCTCCACCGAATCCTGAAGGCACCTCGCCGCGTCCTCCCGGCCGGCGAGGTGTTTCAGCAGGCCTTGCTGGAACAGGCCGTCGAAGAGCGCGTACGTCGTCGACGGCGTGAGATCCAGCGGCTTGTCCAGTAGCTCCGCGTACCGGGCGACGATCCGCCAGATCATCAGTTCGAGTGTCTCGTCGATGGCGAGCACGTCGGCCCGGAACACCTTCTCGAACAGGCTTTGGTTGCGCAGGTCGTACCAGAGCCGATGCAGCCTGGCGTCTTCGCGCAGGGTGGACGCCGACGCGGCGCCGAAGGCCTGTTTCAGTTCTTCGGCCGTTTCCGCGGTCTCGACTATCCGGTCGTACCGGGTGACGCATTCGGCCTTGTACTGTTTGACGCAGTAGGTGATCAGCTCGACCTTGTTCCGGAAGTAGTAGTGCAGGACCCCGTGGGAGAACTCGGAGTTCTGCGCGATCTCCCGGAGGCTCGTGCGCGCGTAGCCCAGCTCGGACAGCGTGACCAGCGCCGACATCGCCAGCTGCGCGCGCCGTTGATCGAATCTGTCCACCTGGCGGGTGTGGTCACCGCTGCGGTCCGCCACGTCGGTCACAGTTCCCGGTTCCCGTCGTCTCGGGTGCCCGCCGGCCACGAGCACATCGTCGGATTCTAGCCCCGGAAAGGGTTTTCTTGCGTCCGACAGAATTTATTCGAGCCACACGGTGATGAAACGGTCGCCGGTCATCCCGCCACCTTGACCCCGGTCACAGCCGTCGTGGGCCTATTCGCCGCGGTCGACCACGAACGCCGAAAGACCGATCAGCAGTGCTCGGGCCGGACGGTCGGGGAGGCTGAGCGCGAGATCCCGGGCCTTGGCGGCGTAGCCGTGAGCTTCCGCCAGGGCGCGATCGACACCGGCGGAGCCGCGCAGGAGCCCGAGCGCCTCGTCCCGGAGCGCGGGGTCGGGAACCGGCCCGTGCCCGATGATCTCCCGCAAACGCACGGCGCCGGGACCCTCGTCGTCGAGCGCGTGGAGCATCGGCAGGGTGACGATGCCTTCGCGGAGGTCGGTGCCCGCCGACTTGCCGAGGTCGGTGGTGGACGCGGAGATGTCGAGGACGTCGTCGGAGATCTGGAACGCGACGCCGATCAGTTCGCCGTACTGGCCCAACGTTTCGATGATCCGCTCATCGGCGCCCGCCACCTGGCCGCCGAGCCGTCCCGCCATCGCGATCAGCGACGCGGACTTGTCGGCCATCACCTGGATGTGGTGTTCGTAGGGCGCGTGACGGCCGCAGTCCTCGAACGGCCCGGTCGTTTCGAGGAACTGGCCCCGGACGAGCCTGCCGAACGTCTTCGCCTGCGACCGCAACGCGTAGTCGCCGAGCCCGGCACCGACCCGCGCCGCGCAAGCGAGCACGTAGTCTCCGATCAAGACGGCCTTCTTGTTGCCCCACAAGGAATTCGCACTCGTCACCCCATGCCGCATCGGCGCCTCGTCCATGACGTCGTCGTGGTAGAGCGTCGCGACGTGGACGAGCTCGACGAGCACCGCCGCCGAGATCGCCTCGTCCCGCCCGTCGCCGAACGACGCTCCGGCCAGCGCCATCAACGGCCGGAGCCGCTTCCCGCCCGCGCGGACGAGATGGGTGGCCGCTTCGGTGAGATACGGATAACCGGGGCTGCGCAACACCTCCTGAAGTCTGTCTTCGACCAGGGACAGGCCGGTGCGGAGCCCGGCTGAGAACGCCGAGTGCCGCTCGTCGGCCGGATCCAGCCCGAGTTCCGTGATGATCGTGGTCGTGTTCACGACCTCCAGCATCCGAGCCGAAGGCACGGGACCGCATGGCGCGGGCGGGGGAGACCGGTCCCTCCCGAGAGGGAAATCGCCGGTTCAGAAGGGCGGTTCCGGACTCCCGGCGGCCACCGGCGTCCGCTCCCACGCGCCGTCCGCCGGGGTGCCGCCCGAACTGCGACCCGCCTTGTTCACCTTCGCCGTGGCATAACGCAGTGACGGGCCGATCTCGTCGACGTCGAGTTCCACCACCGTCCGTTTCTCGCCTTCCTTCGTTTCGAACGATCGCTGTTTCAACCGGCCCTGCACGATCACCCTGGTGCCGCGGGTGAGTGACTCGGTCAGGTTCTCCGCGGCCTGTTTCCACAGTGAGCAGCGCAGGAACAGCGGGTCGCCGTCGCGCCATTCCCCGCTCTCGCGGTCCAGCACACGCGGCGTCGACGCGACCGTGAAGTTCGCGACCGCCGCTCCCGACGGGGTGAACCTCAGCTCCGGGTCGGTCGTCAGGTTTCCGACCACCGTGAGCACCGTTTCTCCGGCCATGGGACTTGCCTCCTCGCTTCCGCGCGCGGGCCCCGGCCGGGGCCCGCTGTCGCCTGGGAAGAGGAGACCACCGGGGTACGACAGTTTCGGGCGTCCCGTGGCGATCGGATGTCATGAAAGGGGCTTTCAAGACGAAAACTGTCTTGAAAGCCCCTTTCATGACATCCCGGCGGCCGGAAAGCACCCCCCGAGCCGGGAAAGCCCTTCGTCGATCCGATCGGAGCCGACCAGCCCGTAGCCGAGCACCAGTCCGCCGCGCGTTCCCCCGTACGTGGACAGGCTTTCGACGGCCACCCCGGCTCGCGCCGCTTCCGTGACGACACCGTCCACAGTGACCGTCGCATGTGGAGAGAGGAGAGCGCACAGGTGAAGTCCGGCGATCGAAGGAACGATCTCCAGCTCGTCCCGCAGTTCGTCGCGGACGAAGGCCAGGATCCGGTCCCGCCGCGCCGAGTACTCCCGGGTGGCCTTGCGTACGTGACGGGAGAGCAGGCCCTCGTCGATGAAACTCGCCAACGCCGACTGGGTGACGAGGTCACCGTGCCAGTCCATCAGCTGCTTCGCCTGCCGCAACGCCGGCCGCAGCGAAGCGGGGGCGACAAGGAAACCGAGACGCAGCAAGGGAAGCAAGGTCTTCGAGAACGACCCGACGTAGAGCACCCTGCCGTCGCGGTCCAGGCTTTGGAGCGGCTCGAGCGGCCGGTCCGAGAACCGGTACTCGCTGTCGTAGTCGTCCTCGACGATCACCGCGTCGTGGCGCTCCGCCCACGCCAGCAACGCAGTCCTCCTGGAGAGTGACATCGGCGTGCCGAGCGGGAACTGGTGCGAGGGCGTCGTGTAGATCAGCCGGATGCCCGGCGCGAGGGCGGTGACGTCGAGGCCTTCGGCGTCCACCGGCACCTTCACGACCCGGGCGCCGAGGGCGGCGAAGAGCCGTTCCGCAGGCGGATAGCCGGGGTCTTCGACGGCGACCCGCGTGCCGGGTTCGATCAGGACCCGGCCGATCAGGTCGAGGGCCTGTTGCGCCCCTTGGGTGACGAGGACGTCCTCCCCGCTCGCCCGCACCGACCGGGCGGCGCCGATGTGCCGGGCGATCGCCACCCGCAGGCCTTCGAGCCCGGCCGGGTCGGCGTAGCCCGAGGGCAGCAGCAACGAGGGCCGAAGCGCCTGGCTGACCAGCCGCCGCCAGGTGCTCAGCGGGAACAGGGCCGGGTCGGGGACGCCGACGCGGAAGTCGAAGGCGGCCACGGAGCGGTCGGCGCCGAGCGGGGCCGGAAGCGAACGCCAGTGCGCGGACGGCAGCACTCCGGCCCTCGACGGCGCGGCGCGATCCGCCCGGCCCACGGGATCGGCGCTGACGAACGTCCCGCGTCCGACATGGCCGCTCAGGAAGCCCTCAGCGGTGAGCCGTTCGTAGGCGACCGCGACGGTGTTGCGCGAGACGTCGAGTTCGCGGGCCAGCTCCCTGGTCGGCGGCAGGCGTTCTCCCGGGCGCAGGCGCCCGTCGAGGATGCCGTCGCGGAGCTGGCGGTAGATCCGCGCGGCCAGGTCGGTATGACCGTCGAGACTGATGTGGAACGGCACGCTCCGAGCCTATATTGGCCCAACCGGAATGCCGGAGATTGGAACTGGGATGTGGCCAATCCGGCGCTTAGCTTGGCTCCATGGAGTCCACGAAGAGACTGGCGCTGGCCCAGCTGATCAGCTCCGTCGGCGACGGCGCCTACTACGTCAGCTCGGCCCTGTACTTCACGCTGATCGTCGGGCTTTCGCCCGCGCAGGTGGGCCTCGGCCTCACCGTCGGCTGGGCGGTCGGCTCGGTGGCCGGGGTCGCGCTGGGGCATCTGGCCGACCGTCGCGGCCCGAAGGGAACAGCCGTCGTGCTGGGACTCGGCACGGCCGCGTCGGTCACAGCTTTCCTTTTCGTCAACTCGGTGGTCGCGTTCGTGATCGCGGCCTGCGTCTACGCCTGCTTCCAATGCGGTCTCGGCGCGGCGAGGCAGGCGCTGCTCGCCGGCCTGATCGACCCGGCCGGGCGCACGACGTTCCGCGCCCGGCTGCAGGCGATGTCCAACGCGGGGATCGCGCTCGGCGCGGCACTCGGCGGGATCGCGCTGGCGCTCGGGACGCGAGAGGCCTTCCTGACCGTCTTCGTCATCGACGCGCTGAGTTTCGTCACCGCGGCTTTGATGCTCCGCAAGCTGCCATCGGTGGCTCCGGCGCCGGTGCGGACCGGCGGGCCGTCCGTGGCCGTTCTCCGCGACCGCCCGTACGCGTTGCTGGCGCTGCTCAACATGATCATGTTGCTCTACATGCCGCTGTTCAGCCTGGTCCTGCCGCTGTGGATCTCGACAAGGACCGCGGCCCCCGGCTGGCTGGTTTCGGCGATGCTGGTGCTCAACACGGCGAGTGTCGTGGTCTTCCAGGTGCGGGTGGCGCGCGGCGTGACCGGCCTGCGCAGTGCCGCCCGGTACGCCCGGTACGCGGGTTCGCTGCTGTTCGTTTCCTGCCTGGTCTTCTCGTTCTCCGCGATGAGCGCCTCCGCCTGGACGGCGGCACTGGTCCTGCTCGCGGGCGCCGCCCTGCAGGTGGTGGGGGAAATGGCTCAGGCGGCGGGCTCGTGGGAGATCGGCTTCGGCCTGGCACCCGAGGGCAAGCAGGGCCAGTACCAAGGGCTCTTCGGTGCCGGGACGGCCATCGCCCGCATGCTCGGCCCGGTGCTGCTGACCAGCTTGATCCTGGTGGGCGGCGAGGCGGGCTGGGTGGTGCTGGGCGGCCTGTTCCTGCTGGCGGGCGTGCTCACCGCACCCGCGGTCCGCTGGGCGGAGCGGACCAGGTCACTGCGGCGTGAACTTGAGGACGGCGGTACGGTCGCCCACGCCGAGAAGCCTGATCGAAAGGTCGTTGTAGGTCAGCTCGCTGCCCGCCCATAGTTTGGCTTTGAAATCCTTGCCCGTCCCCGAGGCTTCGCATTTGCCTGCGCAGGATCCGCCCTGCCTCTTGCCGATGCCCCTGGCGAGCAGCATGACGGTTTCGGTGTCGACGGCCTGCACGATCACGGATTCGACGTTGGTCCGTTCGGGGAGCGCCACTTTCGCGCCCACCGGCGCGCTCACTTCGCAGAGACCGTCGGCGCAGGCGGCCAGATCGCCGCCGTCGGCCGGTTTCGGAAGCTCAGGCGAGTCCGGACCGCAGCCCGCCACGAGAGCGAGAACGGCGAGAGAGGCCAAGACGCGTCGGAGCATGCCTGGAGCGTAGAGAAGTCCATTCGGGACGGGTCCCGGAATCAGAGTGCTTCGCGGAAGTGATCGGCGAGATCGAGCCCCGCCGCCTCTTCCCTGGTGTACCAGGCGAACGCGTCGTGTTCCCCGGGATCGAGCACGACTTCGCGCGGTTCCTCTTCGGCGAGCGAGAACACCGTGGCGTGGATCCGCATCGGCCTGCCCTCGACGTCGTCCCAGCTGTGAGCGCCGTTTTCGCCGGTGACCCGCACGGTCAGCCCGGTCTCCTCGGCGAACTCCCGGACCACGGTCTCCGCCTGCCGCTCGCCCGGCTCGACGGTGCCGCCCGGCAGTTCCCAGTGACCGCCCAGGAAAGAGCCGGGCCGTCGCCGGATGAACAGGATCTTCCCGTCGCGGATGAGCCTGCCGTAGGCCAAGTACTTGTCCTTCACCCGCGCATCTTCCCGTATCCGTGAACCCTTTTCGATCGAGGACAGAAGCTGTCCGCAATGCTCTCTAGCGTAGGAGTCATGGAAAACACCGAGATCCGCCCGTTCCGCCTCGACGTCCCCCAGGAGCAGCTGGACGACCTGCGCGCGAAGCTCGACAGCACGCGCTGGCCGGCTCCGCTCCCCGGCGACGGCTGGGACACCGGGGTGCCGGTGTCCTGGTTGCGCGGACTCGCCGAGTACTGGCGCGACGGCTACGACTGGCGCGCCGCGGAACGCGAGATCAACCGGTTCCCGCAGTTCACGACAGAGATCGACGGGCAGAACATCCACTTCCTGCACGTCCGCTCGCCCGAAGCCGACGCGACACCGCTGATCCTCACGCACGGCTGGCCGGGGTCGGTGGTGGAATTCCTCGACGTCATCGGCCCGCTCACCGACCCGAAGGCGCACGGTGGCGAGAGCGGGGACGCGTTCCACCTCGTGATCCCGTCGCTGCCCGGCTTCGGTTTCTCGGGCCCCGTCTCGGATTCCGGCTGGACCATGCCGCGGATCGGCCGGGCCTGGGCCGAGCTGATGCGCAGGCTCGGCTACGAACGCTACGGCGTCCAGGGTGGCGACCTCGGCGCTTCCGTCTCGCCGGAGGTGGGCCGGGTGGCGCCGGACAAGGTGATCGGAGTGCACGTCAACGGCGGACTCAGCCCGATGCCCCCGATGTCGTTGCCGGAGGAGGAACTCGCCTCGCTCACCGACATCGAACGCGATCGCCTCGGGCGGATCGGCGCTTTTATGCAGGAGGAGTTCGGGTACATCTCGATCCAGTCGACGCGTCCGCAGACCTTGGGCTACGGGCTGATCGATTCCCCGGTCGCGCAGCTGGCCTGGATCATGGACAAGTTCCGCGAGTGGACCCATCCGCGCCCGACGCTGCCGGAGGAGATCATCGGCAGGGACCGGTTGCTGACCAACGTCATGTTCACCTGGCTCACCGGCACGGCCGCGTCGTCCGCGTACGTCGGGTACGCGCAGGCGGAAACCTGGGGAGCCGTCGAGAAGAACTCCGGGGTGCCGACGGCGGCGCTGATCTTCGCGCACGACGTCGGGATCCGGCGGTACTCGGAGGACGCGCACACGATCGTGCGGTGGACCGACGTCGATCGCGGCGGGCACTTCGCGGCGCTGGAGGAGCCCGAGATCCTGGTCGCGGACGTGCGGGAGTTCTTCCGGTCGCTCAAATGACGATTACGGCCGCTTCCCCGAGGAAGCGGCCGTAATCGTCCACTTCGGACTCCAACCCGGTGATGGCGGATCGCGAAAGCGCGGCGAAGGGTTCGATGACGACCTTCGTCTGCTTCGCGGTCCGTTTGGTGTGCCAGGTTCCGGCGATCCGGCCGTCGACGAGCACGGTGGGCGCGATCATCCCGCCGCCGGAGTTGACGCGCTTCGCTTCGGCCGGGTCGAGAAGCAGATCGCGGTCGCGGTAGCCCAGCAGATACGTGTCGAAGGCGCCGAGCAGGCGCGGGGGACACGGGGGAGCGGTCAGCTCGGTCTCCGCGAGGGCGAAGCCGCTCCCGGCGGGTACGAGATCCAGCGCGTCGAAAGCCTCGCGGCAGAGCCCGAGCGGGAACCCGGACCAGGCGCCGAAGTCCTCGGCCGTCGCGATGCCGTACGCGGTCAGGTACCGGCGGGCGAGTTCCGTCCGCGGTTCGTCCGGGGTGTCGTCCTCGGTGATCCACTCGTCGAGGAGTACGTACGTCGGTTCCGATCCGACGTCCTGGCCACGGCAGAGCAACCCGCGGTTGGCGGCGTACGCCAGGAGGTGGGCGGGCGCCTGGGATTTCGCGTCGAGTGCGATGCCGTCGGACGCCAGGCCGTCCAGGATCTCCCGGCGGGTGAGTGCCTTGCCCCGCAAGAGATCCTGGAGGCGTTCCAGTGCGCGCTCGCAGAGTTCGGCGGTGAGGCCCAGTTGCGTGCGGCGTCCCTGGCCCGACTGGGCGTTGCGCGGGCCGAACAGCCCGTTCAGCCAGCGGAGATCCGCCGCCCGGACCAGGTGGAGCGTCTTGCGCATCAGCCAGGTGCGCGCCACTTCGCGGGACGCGTCGACGTCCGGCGCGATCAGGCCCCGGCTGCGGGCCCGGACCGCGAGCCTGGCGGCGGGACTCGACTGCGCCTGGACGGCGGCGAGGGACCGGGCCACGGCGAGCAGGTCTTCAGCGGGGGAATCGAGCCGTTGCGCGCGGGCGCGGACGGCGCGGATGTCGTTGTCGGACAGCGTCACCCGCTGACGATCTCATGAGCGTGCGCCGGTTCCGTGTGCACGACCGCTTCCGCGAGCCGCGGCAGTACTTGGCGCAGTCGTCGCTCGACGAGATGGGCGAGGTGATGTGCCTCGGTGACGGTCAGTTCCGCCCCGACCGAAACCGCCAGTTCCGCGCGCAGGCTGTGGCCGATCCAGCGCATCCGCAGGTCGCGCGTGCCGAGTACGCCGGGTACCTCGGCGGCCGCGCGTTCGGCGCGATCGACGTCGGCGGGGTCGACGGCGTCCATCAGGCGGCGGAAGACCTCCTTGGCGGCGTCACGCAGGACGAACAGGATCGCGACCGTGATGGCGAGGCCGATGAGCGGGTCGGCCAGCGGGAACCCGAAGCCGACTCCGACGGCGCCGAGCACGACCGCGAGCGAGGTGAAACCGTCCGTCCGCGCGTGCAGACCGTCGGCGACCAGCGCGGCGGACCCGATCTCGCGGCCGACGGTGATCCGGTACCGGGCCACGAGTTCGTTGCCCGCGAAGCCGATGACCCCCGCCGCGGCGACCACCCACAGATGCCGGACCGGGCGCGGATCGAGCAGCCGCTCGATCGACTCGTACCCGGCGAGGACGGCCGAGGCGGCGATGAGCAGGACGACGAGTACACCGGCGAGGTCTTCGGCGCGTCCGAGCCCGTAGGTGTAGCGACGGGTGGCCGCGCGGCGGCCGAGCAGGAAGGCGATGCCGAGCGGGACCGCGGTCAGCGCGTCGGCGAAGTTGTGGATCGTGTCGCCGAGCAACGCCACCGAACCGGTGACCAGCACGAGCGCGAGCTGGGCGACGGCGGTGACGAACAGGGCGGCGAACGACCAGATCAGCGTCCGGACACCGCGCTTGCTGGTCTCCAGCGCGGTGTCGACGCGGTCGGCGCTGTCGTGGCTGTGCGGGGTCAGCAGATGGCGGAGACGGCTCTTTCCCGGCTTGTGGCCATGACTGTGTCCGTGCCCGGTCATTTCCCCGCCCTGTTGTCATGCTACCTGCGCAGTCATGCAGATACGCAGGTAGAAGGGTAGCGGGTATCCTCCGGGTATGCACGAGTCGGTCCCGGATTTCGAGATGCCCACCGAGGAGCAGGTCCACCTGGCCGCGGAGACGTTCCGGCTGCTCGCCGATCCGACTCGGATCAAGGTCCTCTGGGCGCTTCTGCAGGGCGAGTCCTCGGTCGCCTGCCTCGCGGAACTGGCGGGCGCGGCGCCGACGGCGGTCAGCCAGCATCTCGCGAAACTGCGGCTCGCCGGACTGGTCAAGGGGCGCCGCGAGGGGACGTTCGTCTACTACTCGGCGGCCAACGACCACGTCCGCGGGCTGCTCGCGCAGGCGTTGTTCCACGCCGACCACATCGACCGCGACATCCCCGCGCTGCATTCGGCGGGGAAACCCCACCGGCCGGCGGCGCGCTGAATCCGGCTACGGTGGGGTCGTGACCCAGTCCTCGTACCCGGCCGCCCTGCGGTGGCTGTTGTTGTGCGTGGTGGCGCTGGGACTGGTCGGCATGCATCACGTCATCGCCGAGACCGGTCACGGCGCGGGGCATTCCGCCGTCGCGATGGCGGATCCGTGTTGCGAGGACACGCCTTCGCACGACGACGGTGGACACAGTGGACTGCACCTGTGTCTCGCGGTGCTCGCCGCGGCCGTCCTGCTGATCGTCACCTGGCTGCTCGTCCGAAATGGACGGACCATGGCGACGTGGAGTTCGCGGCCGGGTGGCGGTGCGGCGCAGGGTCGTGATCCTCCGCGCTGGAGACCGGTTCCCCGGCGATTGTCCTTCCTCTGCGTGCTGCGGGTGTGACAGGCGAGCACGTCTCGCCCTGCCCGACACTTACTTGAGGAAGAAACCATGACCAGCAGGAAACTGGTCGGGGCGGCCCTCGCCGCCCTGGCCTCCTTCGTCGTGCTCACCGGATGCGCCAGCTCCGACACCGCCTCCAGCGGGCACGCCATGTCTACGATGAACGTGCCGAACCCCCAGTAGGCCGGGCACAACCAAGCCGACGTCACCTTCGCGCAAGGGATGATCCCGCACCACGAACAGGCGCTGGCGATGGCGAAACTCGTCGACGGACGTACTCGCAACGCGAAGGTCGTCGATCTCGCCGCGAGGATCCAGAAGGCGCAGGACCCGGAGATCCAGCAGCTGAACGGATTGCTGAAAGGCTGGGGAGTGACGCCGTCGGGCGGGCACTCCGGGCACGGCTCCGCGTCCGGCATGATGACCGACGACGATCTCGCGAAACTCGGCAAAGCCAAGGACGCCGCCTTCGACAAGCAATGGCTGGAGATGATGGTCAAGCATCACGAGGGTGCACTCGCGATGGCGAAGACCGCGCTGCAGCAGGGCAGCGACGCCGAGGTCAAAGCCTTGGCGCAGAAGGTGATCGACGGTCAGCAGGCCGAGATCACCGAGATGCGGGCACTGCTCGGCTGAGTAAGACGGTGGCGCGGGTCAGCCGGCCCGCGCCACCGCCGCCCGGAAGTGCGCGCACCGGGTGAAATCCTCGTTCCGCGCGGGCTTGAAGAGGCCGACGGATTCCGCCGTCGCTGTCGGGCGGACAAGGTTTTCCGCGAACTGGCGGAGCCGGAGCTCGCTCTCGCGGAGGCGCGGCGGGTTCTGGTTCGTGCTGGCCGGGCACGAATGGGAGGCGCTGGTGATCGATTCTGTGCATCCGGCGCTGACACGGGAGATCGTGCGTGCCCGTGCTTCGGCGATCACCGCGTCCCGGGCGGCGCCGCGGGTTTCGGAAGTTGCTCGCGGGGAGCAGTTTTCGGGTGAGGCTTCTGTTGCGGTGCCGCAGTTCTTGTCTTGGGTGGTTTGAGGATTTGTTGCTTGTGCTTCCGGTTTCCGAAAGTGTCGGTGGTCGGTTGTAGGTTCGTCGGGTGGCTACTACTGAAGCCTTTATGGCTCCCTTGAAGGAAATTCCTGATCCTCGCACGTTGGGTGACGAGGAGTGTGTCGCTCTGGCGCAGGCTGTGTCGGCTGATATCGCGCGGTTGGAGGCGGTGCGGTTTCGGGCGATCGCGCAGTTGTCGCGGCATCGGGATGGTGCGCGGAGTGTGGTGCAGGAGGTCGCTTTCGCATTGTCTGTTGTGGACGGTCATGCGGGTGCGATGGTCGCCGCGGCCGAAGCCTTGACCACTCGTCTGCCCCGGACTCTGGGGTTGATGGACCAAGGGAAGCTGGGCGGGTTCGGGGCGATGAAGGTCGCGGCGGCGACGGCGTGGCTATCGGACGAGAACGCGCTCGCCGCCGATGCGTTGTTGGAGGATCGGCTGCCGGGGAAGAATTCGGATCAGATTCGGAAGGCGGCGGGTCATGCGGCGATCACGGTGGATCGCGAGGGTGCTGCTCGGCGGGTGGAGCGGCACCGTGAGGGGCGTCGTCTCACCGTGAGGCAGGGTGAGACGGGGGTGGCATCGATCGAGGTCGAAGACGGCCCGGTGGAGAAGGTGACCGCCGCCTATGTGCGGATCGACCGGGAAGCACGGGCGTTGAAGACCGGCGACGAGACCCGCTCCCTCGACCAGCTCCGTGCCGACGTCGCACTCGATCTCCTGCTGGGTGGCCAGGGCGGCAAGGCCGAACGGGCGGAAGTGTTCTTGTACATGGATTTGTTCACGTATCTGGGAGTGAAGGATGATCCGGCCGAGCTGGCCGGGCACGGTCACATCCCAGCCACGCTGGCCCGAGAGATAGCGACCGGTGCGGGCACGGTGTTGCGCAGGATCATCACCGACCCGTTGTCCGGGCAAGTACTGGACCTGGGGCGGGATCGGTACCGGCCCACCGCGGGCCAGGGCGAGTTCGTTCGGGTGCGAGATCGGGAGTGCCGAAGACCGGGCTGTCACCGCCCGGCGCAAGCCTGCGAACTCGACCACTCGGTGCCCTGGGAATTCGGGGGCCACACCGATGCTGACGAGCTGATCGACCTCTGCCGCCGTGATCACCGGCTGAAGGATGAACCTGGATGGGTCTACCGTCTCGCGCCTGACGGCACCCTGACCATCACCACACCTACCGGGCAGTCCTACGACAGCGCGCCGCCGCCACTGCACGAACCCCGCCCAGCTGAGGAACCACCACCATTCTGAACCGTTGCCGCAAAACGGCTACGGCCTGGTCCTGGGCGGGCCTACCTGCGGGGCCACTTGGTGGTGACTGGCCTGTGAGCCCGCCGCTGTTCCGAGCCGTTGCCACTGAGCGGTTACGCCTGGGGTCTAGGTGGAGGCACCCTTCCAGCGGCGACCCGACCCGGCACCATTACCGAAAAGTGGCCACGGCCTGATTGTGGGTTCAGGCTTCCCTGCGGGGGCGCGTAGTGGTGACTGGCGTTCGCGGCGCACAACTGACAGAGCAAGCCTCACAAGCGGGTGCCGACCACCGACATGCCGAGCACCAGTTCGTTCGCCGGGTCGCAGCCGAGGAGGTCCTCGACCAGTTCGTCGCGGAGCGCCGCGGTGAACGTGACGTTCAGCCCGAGTGCGGTCGCCAGCAGGTACACGGTCTGGCTGAGATGTCCGACGTCCATCAGTAGCACTCGATAGGTCCGGCTCACCGGGTACTTCCACTGGTTCCGTTCGATGACGCTGGTGTAGATCAGCAGCGCGCCTGCGTTCCCGGTCCAGTGCTGGTCGCCGGCGAGCGCGACGAGTTCGTCGTCGTCGATCTTGCCGTCCAGCGGGGTGAGCCCGTGCCGGAATCCGTCGTAGTGGTAGATCCCCTGATCCAGGCCCTCGACGTTCCTCGCGTAGACGTACACCTCTGTCGGATGTCTCGCTCCGCCCGACGGGCTCGTCTTGAAGACGTTGCCGGTGGCCGGGATGTCGGGATGCGTTTCCGGCCTTGTCGGGCGGGCGGCCGTGAGGAGCGCGCTCAAGTCCCGTAGCTGCAAGGGTTCTTCGCCGAACTCGCGGGTGCTTCGGCGCTGGTTCAGCGCGTCGCCGAGCCCGATGGCGTTCAGCGGTTCCGACGACGGCTCGGGTAGCGATATCGCTTCGTACTCGCCCGATGGCCTCACCGGAGAAGGCGGAGGGCTCGCCTTCGCCTTCTCCAGCAAGGTTTTCGCGGTCATTTCGCTGGTCGTGAACTCGGTCTCACGCAAGGACCGGGTGCCGAAGTGAAACGCCCGCGCGGACGTTCCCCAAGGACCCCAATCCCGAAGGATCTCTTCTTCCCGCTGTTGCCGGGAAGAACCTTTGACCACCAGCACTTCGTACCGGATCATCGCTCGCGCGATTCGGACGAGTCTTTCCCCGGTCTCGGGGTTTTCGCCCGCTTCGCGGATCGATTCCGGTTCTCGCCAAGAACTGAACCATCGCAGGACGCGTTCGGTTCCTTCGGCGAGTTTGAGCTGGCGGTGCCCCAGGTGGTCGTCCCAGACGACGTCACCATCGGACCAATAGAGCGTTCCGCAAGTGGAAACCCTTACCAGCATCGAATGTCTTGCGCCCCAGTCCCCAGTAATACTTTCCGAATACGTCAGGTCATTCAGTGTCGCGAACGGAAAGGAGGCCCGCCGTTCGGCGGCGGCTCGAACCCGCCCCAGGTGCTCTGTGCCTTGTACTCGGCTTCAAGCTCGTACAAGAACTCGTCTTCGTCCTCATCGTGCATGCGCCCAATCCTCTCCGTGAGCGGTTACTCCGGTCAAGCGAATATGCCTACGCCAACAGGGTACCGGAGAGGGGTGGCAAATTACGCCGAGTAATCGCCCAAGTGCTGTTTGAGTTCGTGCACCTCGGGGGACTCCGAAACGCCGAGATCGGTGTACAGCCGCAAAGCGAACCGGCGATGACGTTCCGCATTCAGCTGCTTACCGAGAATGTCGAAAGCGGTCGCCATCTCCTTGTGGGCGATGGGGAGCATGCTGCGATTCCCGGTCGATTCGAGCACTTCCACCGCGGTGGTGAACTGGCCGACCGCGAGTGCGGCGTCGCCGAGTTCGCGCGAATTGATCCCGAGCGCCAGAAAGCATTCCGCCTCGAGATCGGGCGATTCGTTCTCGTGGGCCAGTCTGAGCGCCTGGTCGAGTTCCGCGGCGGCTTCCGGATATCGCCTGTTCTCGGTGTGGATCAGCCCGATGCGATGCCTGGCGCGGGCTTCGATGAGCACGCTGCCGTGGGCATGGGCGGTCTCGCGTACCCAGCCGAGGTGTTCGATCGCCTCGTCCGACTCGCCCTTGAGCCAGTGGGTGACGCCCGAATTGCCCCTCGCCCGGCACTGCATCCGGACGTCGCCGGTGGTCGAGGCCAGTTCGAACACCTCGTTGAACAGCCGGTTCGCTTCGGTGAACTCGTTGAGCCGCCACAGGGTCAGCGCGTACATGTGCAGGGCCTGGTACTCGAGGACCACGTTCCCGGTCACCCGCGCGGCGGACAGGGCGAGGGTCTCCAGCTCCCTGGCCTGGCGGTAATAGCCGCGGTTGTCGAAGTAGCGCCACACCGCCGAGCAGAAGGGCACGAGGTCCGAGTAGTGCTGGTGGTTGTTCATCGCGACGGCCACCGGCAGGACGTTCTGCCACTGGGCGTCCATCCAGTGCGCGGCCTGGTCGTAGTCCGCGAAGGACTGTCCGAACTCGCTCTTCGGGACTTCGAGGCCGCCCGGCTCCTCTTCGGAATCCGGGTCGATGAAGTCCATCGCGGCCGCGACGGTGCTGCGGTAGTAGTCGAACAGCCGCCGCATCATCGCTTCACGCTGGTGTTCGGGCTCCTCCGCGAGCAGGAGTTCCCGGCCGTAGCTGCGGAGGAGGTCGTGCATCTCGTACCGGTCCATCGACGGCTGCCGCAGCAGGTTCACGTCGACGAGGCGTTCGGCGAGGCGGCGGGCTTCGCCGAGGTCTACTTCCGCCAAGGCCGCCGTCGAATGGAGGTCGAACGCGGCGCCGGGATGATGGCTCAACCGCCGGAACACCCGGCGTTCGGCTTCGGACAAGTTCAGATAGGACACTCGGAACGCGCCCGCGACGTCGCGTTCCCCGGCGGTGAGCTCGCCGAACCTGTTCCGTTCGTCGCGCAGCTGCCGGGCGACGAAGTCGAGCGTCCAGGACGTCCGGGCCCGCAGCCGGCTCGCCGTCACGGCCAGCGCGAGCGGGAGATCACCGCACAGGCTCGCGACCCTGTCGGCCGCGTCGGGGGATTCCCGCTTCAGCCGGGACGGCCCGACGATCCGGCCGAGTAGATCCACCGCGTCCGCCCGGCTGAACGGTTCCAGGGAGAGCAGTTCGGCGCCGTCGAGGTCCGCGAGCCGGGTCCGGCTGGTGATCAGCACGCAGCAGCTCGCCGAACCGGGCAACAGCGGGCCGACCTGAGTGGCCCCGATGGCGTTGTCCAGCACCAGGAGCACGCGTTTGCCCGCGAGGCAGCTGCGGAACAACGCCGCGCGCTGCCCGGTCCCGGCGGGGATGTCCGAACCCTGGATGCCGAGCGACCGCAGCAGCGCCTCCAGCGCGGTCGCCGGGTCGACAGGATCGCCCGCCGGCGAGAAGCCTTCGAGGTTCACAAAGAGCTGCCCGTCGGGGAACAGCGGGGCGAGCCGGTGCGCGGCGTGGACGGCCAGCGCTGTCTTGCCGACACCGGGCATGCCGTCGATCGCGATCAGCCTCGGCCCCGCCGAGGATTCGTCCTGGCCGATTTCGAGGACCGTCCGCAGTTCGGCCGCGCGCCCGCCGAACGCGGGCAGGTCGGCGGGAAGCTGTGCGGGGCGGGGGAACAGCGCCTTCTGCGCGTCCGCGTCCTCGCGCCGCCCGCCGGTGTCCATTCCGGCCCGGAGCCCGCCGACGCCGTACCGGACGAGCGCGCCGTCCTGCACCAGTTCGGCGTCGGTGCGCAGGATCTGCTGGTGGAGCGCGCTCAGTTCGGCACTCGGGTCCACGCCCAGTTCCTCGGCGAGCGCGGTCCTGGTCCGGTCGAACGCGCGGAGCGCGTCGGCCCCGCGGCCCGCCCGGTAGAGCGCCAGCATGGTGAGGACCTGGAGGGTCTCGCGCGTGGGATGCCAGGCGGCGAGGTCGAACGCCTCGCGGGCCGCCGCTTCGGTCTCGCCGAGCCGGAGCCTGGCACCGATCAGGAGTTCACAGGCGGCGAGGCGTTCTTCGTCGAGCCGTCGAGCCGTCTGCTCGATGGCATCGCCCTCGAGACCGTCGAAGGCCGGGCCCCGCCAGAGCGCGAGCGCTTCCGCGAGTTTGGCCGCGGCCTGGGAGAGCAGCCCGGCGGCCAGGAGTTCGGCGCCCTGGCGGTAGTCCGCTTCGAACCGGGCCGAGTCGAGCGAGGCGCTGCTGATCACGACACGGTAGGCGGAGCCGGTGGTGACCACGGCGGACCGCGCCACGCCGAGATCGTGCCGCAGCCGCGCGATCGCGTTGCTGACCTGGCGGACCGCGGTCTTCGGCGGCCTTTCCGGCCACATCGTGCCGATCAGGTACGACACCGGGACCAGCCTGCCCGCGTTGATCAGCAGGGAGGCGAGGAGGCGCTGTTCACGGCGTCCGCCCAGCCGGACGGGGACGCCGTCGACCTCGGCTTCGAGCGGGCCGAGGACGGAAAAACCGAGCTGGGATCGCTGGCCGGGGTGTCTCGGATCGCCGGCCGTCTCGGGCGATCCCGCCGATTCAGGTAAACGATCGGCGGTCATATGCGACTATGTCGTCCGAGACCGTGAGCGTGCTCACGCACTACCTCCCAGTCCGTTCGCCAGGTGTCCGGCACCCTAACCCACTCCAGCCGGATCAGCGCGGGTCCACCTTGCTGCATTCGGCCTAACGGGCGGGCGTGTGCCTGCTTCGAAACCGGTCCGATTCTACGCCCGGCAGCCCCTGAACTGCGCGGATACCAGGCAGTGGCGAGCCGATGTAATTCCGATGCAGGGCCTTGGAAAGCTGAAGACATCAGCTGGCGGGATCGGCGCGACGGGGCAGCGCGCCGAACCGTGTAGGGGCTCCGCGGCGGTTGGCCTTCGAACTGGGGGTGGCCAACCGCCCTGGTAGCCCCTTTTTTTCTTTCCCCGGTAGCTCCCGGCAAAGCGCGGCACTGGAACGAACGGTCCGCCCGATGCGAGCCCGGCGGTGTCGCGTTCAGCCTCTGACCAGGTGTGATCGGCCGTAAAACCGGGTACCAGCGGGGTGGAGGAGAGGAGTGCGCCCATGCGCCCGGTCTGGAGTGGTTCGCTTTCGCTCGGTCTGGTGACGGTCCCGGTCCGGCTGTACAGCGCGGTCGAGGACCACACGGTGCACTTCCGCCAGTTCCAGCGCGGCACCGAGGACCGCATCCGGTACCGCCGGGTGAACGAGCGCACCGGCAAGGAAGTCGACTACGACGACATCGTCAAGGGGTACGAGCTCGACAGCGGCGAGTACGTGGTCGTCGAATCCGACGAACTCGACGAGATCGCCCCCGGCCGGTCGAAGTCGCTCGACATCGAGAGCTTCGTCGAGCTGGCCGCCATCGACCCGATGTTCTTCGACAAGACGTACTGGCTCGCGCCCGCGAAAGAGGAGTTCGAACGTCCGTACGCGCTGCTGCTCGAAGCGATGCGTTCGTCGGGCAGGGCCGGGATCGCGAAGTTCGTCATGCGTGGCCGCGAGTACCTGGCGCTCGTCCGGTCGGGCGAGGGCGTCATGGTGCTCAACACCCTGCACTTCGCCGCCGACCTGCGGGATCCCGCCGAACAGCTGCCGGACCTGCCCGCCAAGGCCAAGGCACGCGGCAAGGAGCTCGACATGGCCGTCAACCTGATCGACGCGATGAGCGACGACTGGCGGCCCGAGGAGTACCGCGACACCTACACCGATCGCGTGCGGAAGCTGATCAAGGCCAAGAAGAAGGGCAAGACCATCACGCCCGCCACCGAACCGGGTGAGCCGACGAAGGTCGTCGACCTGTTCGAGGCGCTTTCGAAGAGTGTGGAGAGCGGGAAGGCCAAGAAGAAGGACCTGTCCTCGTTGTCGAAGGCGGACCTGGACAAGCTGGCGCGGGAGCGCGACATCAAGGGACGCTCGAAGATGACGCGCGCCAAGCTGGAAAAGGCGCTCAAGGCTTCGTGAACCCCGCGAGTTCGCCCGCGATGGCCTCGATCAGCAGCCGGACGTCCTCGGCGGCCGTCGCGTGCAGCCCCTCCGAAACGATCAGCACGTCGGACGTCGTGGCGGAGACCGCGGAGTGCCCGCTCTGCCGGTTCGTCCACCGCCGCGCGTGGGCCTGACCGTCTTCGTCGGCGAAGATCACCTCGCCCGGGTTCGGATGCTCGACAGTGCCCGCGAAGGTCACGTATTTCTCGTCGCCCCGCGCGTGGCGTACTTCGAGCGAGCCGCTGATCTTCGCGACGTCGAGTACCGCGACCGGGATGGCGTAGGCGACCGAAACCGCGTTGCAGAGGTCGATCACCGGGTGGATCCGGGGGAGCACGCCCTCTTTCCGCAGCCGGCGCAGCAGGGACTCCGACGCGCAGCGGTACTGCGTCGGCTTCAGGCCCATCTTGGCGAACGCCCGGCGCCAGGCCTGGATCTCGGGGAACTCCGATTCCGGGCCGTCCGCGAGCCGTCGCGTCGCCCGCGCGAGGAACTTCTCGAGGTCGACGGGCAGTTCCGGGGTGATACCGGTGGCCAGAAGCGTGCCGACGGCGAGGCCGGGGTGCTCGGCGTGGACGTCGGGATGGTGCTGGAGTCGCATACGAAACCTGTCTACTGGGTGGTGAACGCGAGTTTGGCGCCGAGCGCGGCGAAGGAACCGGCGAAGATCCGCCGCATCCAGGCGAGGACGCGCGGCCGGGAAATCACGTGGTGGCGCACGCCGGCGGCGAGGACGCCGTACAGGCTGAACACTACGAACGTCGCCAGCATGAACACGCCGCTCAGCAGCAGCATCCGGGGGATGGAACCGGGTTCGCCCGCCGGGACGAACTGGGGCAGGAACGCGAAGAAGAACAGCGTCAGCTTCGGGTTCAGGACGTTGATCAGCACACCGGAGGTGATCGTCCGCAGCGCCGACTTGGGCTCGGGATCGCCTTCGACGACGATCGCTTCCCGGTCCCGCAGCGTCGCCCACGCCATGTAGAGCAGGTAGGCCACACCGAGGTATTTGATGATTTCGAACGCCACCGCGCTCGCGTGCAGCAGTGCCGCGAGGCCGGTGATCGCGGCGACCATGTGCGGGATGATCCCCAGGGTGCAGGCGGTCGCGGCGATGACGCTCGCCCGTCTCCCTCGGGCCAGCCCGGCGGACAAGGTGTAGACCACGCCGGTGCCGGGCGTGGCGACCACGACCAGCGTGGTGATCAGGAAGGCGATGCTCACGCCGACCACTCTGCGCGCCCTTTGGTCCGATGAACAGGACCAAAGCCATGCCACTCCACTGGACCAAAGGCTTGTGTGAGGCGCCTGACACCGTCACCGGATGGAGTGGCATGATGCACGCTCGCACGTCGACGAGGAAGGCCTTGGTTTGAGCGCGCGCACCTCCCAGGTGGACGATCTCCGGCTGGTGGCACAACCGAATGCCGTTTTGTGCTCCGAGCTCTTCGTCCGTCTCATCTTGTCGGATTGGTCCTTGCGGCCGTTGCTCGATCAGGCGAAGACCGCCGCCGCCAGACTGGTGGGCGCGCTCGTCGACGCGGCCGATCCGAAGGAGCCGCCGTTCCTGACGCTGAGATTGCGGCTGCGGTCGGACGTGCTGGTCATCGAGGTCGACCACGAGCTGGCCGGCCTTCCCGCGCCGACGCCCGCGCCGGGCGAGCGGACCGGGGTGGCGCCGGGCGAGACCGGTGGCGTGACCACCTGGTGCGAGCTGCCGCTGCCCGGTGGCCTGTCCGCCGGACAGGTGCGGTTGCCGCGGCGGGGCGATCGCCGGACCCTGGTGGACGAACCCGTTTCCGGTGAGCCCGTCGGCGCCGATCCCGAGGTCCTGGAGCGGCTTCTGTCGCGGTTGAGCGGCTGGTCCGGCTGATCCTCGTGAAAGGATCCGGGGATGGGGTCGAAACGTGTCACCACACCGGTTCTGGAGATCGAGTACGAACACACCGGTGAGGCGGGCGCGCCGCGGGTGATCCTGCTCCACGGGTTCCCGTACGACGTGCGGGCCTACGACGAGGTCGCCCCGATCCTCGCGGCCGGTGGCGCCTCGGTGTACGTCCCGTACCTTCGCGGGTTCGGCGGGACGCGGTTCCTCGACGACGCCACGCCCCGATCGGGGCAGCAGGCCGCGCTCGCGCAGGATCTGCTCGACTTCATGGACGCGCTGTAGCTCGAGAACGCCGTCGTCGCCGGGTACGACTGGGGCGGCCGCGCGGCGTGCATCGTGGCCGCGGGCTGGCGGAGAACCGCGACGAGTTGTGCGCCCTGCTGTGGCGCACCTGGTCGCCGACCTGGACGGGCGCCGAGGCGGCGTTCCCGGCCAGCGCCCCCAGCCTGCACAACCCGGACTTCGTCGACGTCGTCATCCACTCGTACCGGCACCGGTTCGGGCTGGCGCAAGGGGATCCGCGGTATCAGGCGCTCGAAGACCTGATCGCGGAGGAACCGGTCATCACGGTGCCGTCGGTCGTGCTGGAAAGCGGGGACGACGGCATCGGCGGGCCCGGCGCGGAGGGCGACCGCGAGTACTTCGCCGGGGCCTACGACCACCGGGTCCTCCCGGGGGTGGGCCACAACGTTCCCCAGGAGGCCCCGGAAGCGTTCGCCGACGCGGTGGCTTCCCTGCTCAAGGGCACGTGAGCGTGATCACCCGTCCGTGCGCATGACGAATCCCGATCTTGGGTTGTCCTTCCTTTGTACGGCGCACGATCCGGGCGCCACGGACGGAGGAGGACCCGATGTCGTTGGGCGACAAGATCAGCAACAAGGCCGAAGAGCTCGGCGGTAAGGCCAAGGAGACCGCCGGTGACGCCACCGGCAACGAGGACCTGCGCGCGGAAGGCCAGGCGGACCAGGCGAAGGCCGGTCTCAAGGGCGCCGTCGAAAACGTGAAGGACGCCGTCGGCGACGCCGCGGACAAGCTCCGCGACACGTTCAAGAAGTAGCGGACCCTTCCGGGCCGGGGCAGCGGATTTCCGCGCCCCGGCCCGTTTTCATGGGTGTAGGAGCACCGGCAGGCTGGTGAGCCGCGTGCCCTGGATGCCGCCGAGGAACGTCTGCCGGAGTTCGGCGTAGGGCACGGCGAGCCGGGCCCGGGGGAAGTCCGCGCGCAGGACCGTCGCCACCGCCCGCAGTTCGAGCTGCGCGAGCTGGGCGCCGACGCAGAAATGGGGACCCGCGCCGAAGGTCAGGTCCGGGCCCGGTTCCCTGGCCGGATCGGTGTTGATGCCCTGGATGTCGACGAGCACCGGGGCCCCGGCGGGGAGCCGGATCCCGGCGAGGTCGATCTCCGTGGTGGTGAACCGCCAGAGGGTGAACGGCGCGGGCGGATGCACCCGGAGGGTCTCGCGGACCAGGTGGCCCTCGGGGGTGGTGTCGCCGTCGAGGAGCCGCGCGATCAGGAAGCCGATCGACGCGTCGGTGGTCAGCTGCCCGGCGAAGATCAATCCGAACAAGTGATACCGCAGGTCGTTCTCGGACGTCCCGGGCGGGAGGTTGTCGCGCAGTTCCGTCGCGAGCCCGGTCCGGTTCGGTGTCAGTCCCGCGGCGGCGAGGTCCGCGATCGCGGCGATGGCCTTGCCCTGCGCGCCCGGCTCGGGATCGGACATGCGGCGGCAGGCGTCGACGGCGGCGTCGAGCAGGTGGAGCGGGATACCGAGCAGATCGAGCAGCACGGTGAGCGGGAACCGGGTGGAGAAGCCGTCCATGAGGTCGACGGTGCCGCCGCCGAGGTCCGTCAGCAGGACCCGCGCGATGTGGTGGATCCGGTCCGACTGCGCCTGGATCCGTTTGGCGCTCAGGAGCGGGGCGTGCGCTCGCCGCAGGCCGGTGTGGTCCGGGCCGTCCAGTGTGGTCAGGGACGGCTGTTCGGCGGCGGTCTGTTCGAGCCCGGTCCAGTTCTCGGGGGCCAGCGCGGGATCTTTCGCGATGCGCGGGTCCGACAGGACCTCGCGGGCCAGCTTCTCGTCGGTCACGATCCACGCCTTGCCGCCCGACGGCGCGGCCACTTCGACGAGGGGACCGGCGGCGCGCAGCGCGGGGCGGACGGGGTCGGGCTCGGTGATACCGCGGGTCGTCGCGGCGAACGGGTCGGGGAGCAAGACAACTCCTTCATGAGAAAGCAGCTTCACCATGAAGGTATATTCGTGGCCGGTAGGTTGTCAAAGCACTTACTCGAGGAGGTTCGGTGGAGGATCGGGTCACGTCGTTGTTGGACGGCCTCCGGAGCTTCGGGGCGAACTACACCGAGTTCACCCGGCGTTTCGCGGACTGGCTCGGCCTGCACGCCACCGACGCCGCCGCGCTGGTCGAGATCCTCTACGCCGAAGACACCGGCTCGCCGCTTTCCCCGGCCCGCCTCGGTGAACGTATCTCGCTGACCTCCGGTGCGACCACGAACCTGCTGAACCGCCTGGAGAACCTCGGCTACGTGGTGCGGACCCGGGAGAACGCCGACCGGCGGATGGTGACCTTGCGCAGCGGCCCCGACATCCAGGCGCCCGCGCGGGAGTTCTTCGGCCCGTTCAGCGCGGGGCTCGCGGCGCTGGTGGCGCAGTACCCGGCGGAGGAGATCGAGCGGTTCGAGGCCTTCCTTCGGCATCTGCGGTCCACAATGGACGACGTGCTCGAGCAGCAGGACCGCTAGGCCCCGTTCGGGTGGGTTCCACCACTCGACCAGTCCGCCCAGCCACCGGCACCGAATCCCTTCCAGACGCCATGGAAACCGCGTAACCGGGCGTCGGGTGAGGTGGAGGCAGCTTGATGGTCGAGGGTGTGCGGACGAGTCTGCGCGAAAACGGCGGCACCGGAGCGGAGCCTGCCGAGTCGAGCCTGATGCAACGGGTCGCGGCCGGCGACGAACAAGCGTTCGCCGATCTGTACGACGTCGTGGCGGGACCGGTGTGGGGAGTGGTGAACAGGGTCGTGCGTAACGCCACGTTCGCCGAGGAAGTGACCCAGGAGGTCCTGGTGGAGGTGTGGCGGACGGCGGCCCGGTTCAAACCGGGCAAGGGGACCACGCTGGCCTGGGTGCTCACCATCGCGCACCGGCGGGCCGTGGACCGGGTGCGTTCGCACCAGGCCGCGCTCGACCGGGACGACCGCGCGGGCAGGCTCGACTTCCGGCGCCCGTTCGACGAGGTCGCCGAGTCGACGATCGCCAATCTGGAACAGCAGCGGGTGCGCCAATGCCTGTCCGCGCTGACCGACCTGCAACGGGAATCGGTCGTACTGGCTTATTACAACGGGTACACCTACCCGGAAGTCGCGGAAGTGCTCAAAACCGCGCCCGGCACGGTGAAGACCCGCATCCGCGACGGACTGATCCGGTTGCGCGACTGCTTGGGGGTGGGGCAATGACGGCGGAACTGCACACACTGACCGGGGCCTATGCCGTGGACGCCGTCCCGGAGGAGGAGGCCGCGGCGTTCAAGCGGCATCTCCGGGGCTGCTCCGCGTGCGGCCAGGAGGTCCGGGAACTCCGGGAGACCGCGGCGAGGCTCGGGGCGTCGCTCGCCGTCGTGCCACCGCCGAGGCTGCGGGAGGCGACCCTCACGCAGATCGCCCAGACCCGGCAGTGGCCTCCGCTGGTCGCGGCCGTGCGGCGGGCCCAGCCCGCGAAGAAGCCGCCCGTGCGGATGGCCCTGTGGGGTGCCGCGGCGGCCGCCGTCGGGGCACTCGTGTTCGGCCTGGTCACCACGACCACCGAGCCGGGGGCCGACCCCGCGCAGCAGCAGCTCGCCTCGGTGAACTCCGTGCTCACCGCGCCTGACGCTTCGACGGTGAAGGGCGCCGAGCGCGGGACGACCACGGTGGTGACCTCGCGGAGTCAGGGCAAGGTCGTCGTGCTGGCGGGTGATCTCCCGCCGTTGGCGCCGGGCAAGGCGTATCAGGTCTGGCTCATCGGGGCGAGCGGCGTGCACTCTGCCGGATTGCTGGCTCAGGACGGTCCACACCGGACTCGTCCGGTCCTCGCGGATCTGCCGGGAGGGATCGACCGGGTCGGCATCACCGCGGAACCCGCCGGGGGTTCGCGGACGCCGTCCACCCCGGCCGTCGCGATGATCCCGCTCGCTTAGAGACCGGTCAGCCGCCCGCAGGCCTGCCAGAGTTCCTGGCGCTGCGCGGCGGTTTCCCGGGTCTTGCCGAGGTAGTGCGTCGGGCGCTGGACGCGGTCGTGCCAGAACATCCCGTTGTACCGGCCCGGTTCCTCGGCCGCGGCGAGCCAGACGAAGGTGTCGGCGCCCTGTTCTGGGGTCCTCAGGATCGGTCGCGTCAGCTTTTGGAACGTCGGCAGGGAGGTCGCGACGCCGGGAGTGTCGGCCCAGCCGGGATGGGCGCCGTGCACGGTCACCGCGGAGCCGTCCAGTTCGTCCGCCCAGAGTTCGGCGAGCACGACCTGCATCCGTTTGGTGCGCGCGTATCCGGCGGCGGGCTTGTACTCGCCCTGGAGGTACTGGAGGTCGTCGGTGCGCAAGGGCTGGCCGTACATCCCGCCGGAGCTGACCCAGATCACCCGGGCGCCGTCGGCGAATTTCGGCCGGAGCGACGCGGTGAGGAGGTGCGGGCCGAGCACATGCGTGGCCAGCATGACTTCGTTGCCCTCGGCCGTTTCCGTGCGCTCGGCGGGCATCAGGCCGGCATTGTGGATCAGGACGTCGATCTCACCGTCGAGATCCTTGGCGTAGTCGCGCACGGACGAGATCAGGCTGAGGTCGCACTGGTCGACGATGATCCGCGCGCCGGGTGCGGCCCGCTCGATCTCGGCGCGGGCGGCGTCGCCGTCGCCGCGGACCGCGATCCGCACCGTCGCGCCCAGCTTCGCCAGCCCGATGGCGGTCGCCTTGCCCAGGCCCGCCTTCGCGCCGGTCACCACGGCGACCTTGCCCGCGAGCGCGTCCGGTGCCGGGTCCGCCGGCCACCACCGCCTCCGCAGGAAGTGACCGACGCTGCTGTAGCCGAGCAGGGTCCGGTCGAGCACGGTGTCGGCGGCCCGGGTCACGGTGGACATGCGGGTACTCCTCATCGCTCGTAGTACATCTGCGCGGGAACCAGCGCCCAGACCGCTTTCCCGGTCCGCTCGGTCCGGAAACCCCAATCGAGGGAAAGCTGACCGACCAGGCGGAGACCGAAGTGGGCCGTGGCGGAGGCGGAGCGCAAGGCATCCAGCCCCGGGTCATCGTCGGAGACCTCGACCAGGAAGCGGCGGACCTGCCGGACGACGCGCAACTCGCCTGGTCCGTCCGTGTGCCGGTAGGCGTTGCTCACCAGCTCGTCGACCACCAGCAGCAAGGCGCCGAGCGGTTCGTCCTCGCCCCTGCCGAAGCCGAGGTGGTCGGCGACCACGGAGCGGATCCGGCGCAGTTCCGGGAGTTTTCGCAGGTCGATGGTGACTTCCGCGGCACAGGCGACCCGGCGGCACAGCCGGTCGAGTTCCGCTTCCAGTTCCGCTTGGCCACCGTTCACCGCACCCAGCTCCCCTCACCGAACACCTCTCACAGGGGTGTTCGGTGCCGACGGAGTCGCGGACGGGTGCTACTGGATGCGGGGACCGGCCTTGGCGGAGAACCGGAACTCGATGGTCACCGGGAGCTCGCCGAGGTCCAGCGCCTGGCGCAGCCGCGGCAGGCCCTCCTCGGCGATCCGCTCGCGGATGGCGGCCAGATCGCCGTCCTGTTCGGCGCTCAGCACCACGGCCAGCACCGGCGCGTCCTGGGTGCCGCCCAGCGTGGCGTGCGCGGCGTGGACGCCGGGATAGGTCGCGACCTCCGCGGCGAACGGTTCCACCGCGGTGCTCGCGGCCAGCGAGGTCCGGCCCTCGTCCTGCTCGAAGCGCCAGGTGTGGGTCTTGGGTTTGCGGACGGGCTGCGCGACGAGCCAGCGCAGCGCCAGCAGTCCGACGACCACCGCGCCCCCGGCGACGGCGTACCAGGCCCAGCCGGGCGGTGTCGCCGTCCCGGGCACGAGCGTGGTGCCGGGCTGGAGCAGGGGGATCCTGCCGAAATGGGTGCCGACGGCGAACACGCCACCGGCGAGCAGCACGAGGCCCGTCAGCACCAGAAGGGTGCGGTTCAGGCGGGCGGGGCGGTTGAGATCGGTCATGACGCGCTCCTGGTGGCCTTGACCCGGACACGCACGGCGGGAACGGTCGCGGGGCCGATCTGGGAGAGACGGTGTTCGATGGCGGCGCGGACGGCGTCGGCGAGTCCCTCGGTGTTCGTCCGCCCGGTGGTCACCACCGAGACGATCCCGCGCCGTTTGAGCTTCAGCTTCGCCGCCGAAACACCATCCACAGTGGACGCGGCGGTGCGCAGCGTCGACCGGTAGCTGCGGCGTGAGGCACCGGAGTCCGTGCCGCCTTCCAGCGGCAGCACGGTCGGCCTGCCCGGGACGATCGCGCTCACCAGGAGCAGCAGGCCGAGCAGCGCGACCACACCACCGGCGATCGCGGGCAGCGGATCACTCCATCGGGTGTCGTGCAGCGCGGACGCGACGGCGTCGTAGCTGACCCACGGTTTCTCCCCGAGGATCGTCTGGACCGCGACGGCGGCGGCCAGGACACAGCCTGCCAGCACCACGAGGGCGACCAGCACGGCCGGGAGGCTGCGGCGGGGGCGCCGTTTCATCGGACCCTCCTCGTTTCGGTCTCCGCGGAATGCAGGGCCGTGACGGTGATGTCGACCCGCGTGACGGTCAGGCCCGAGAGCTCGCCGACGCGGTGGAGCAGGTGCTCCCGTGCGGTTTCGGTAGTGGCGCGGACCGAAAGCGGGTACTTCACCGACAGCCGGACGTCCAAGGTGGCCGTCGTGGCGGTGACGTTCGCGCTCACCTTGGCGCCCTGGTCGAGGTCTTCACCGCCGACCGCGATCCCGAGCACCCGGGAGGCCGCGCCGCCGATGCCGTCGAGTTCGGTGATCGCCCGCGCGGCGATCCGTTCGACGGCACCGGCGGCCACGGTCAGCCCGCCGCGCCCGTCCGTTTCCGGCGCGGCGGGTGTCATGGTCGTCATGGCGCTCAGCCCCTGTCGCGGCCGGCCAGGGCCGAAAGGTCGAGCTTGCCGTCGAGGAACCGGCCGACCAGCAGGCCGAGGACGGCGAGGACGAGCACGACGAGGAAGGCGCCGAAGCCGCCGAACGCGCCGGTCACGCCGAGCACGAGACCGGTCAACAGGCCGAGATGGGTGGCGTTCATGAACGTTCTCCTTGCTGTGGGGCGCGAACCGGCGCCGGTGGTCACTGGACGCGGCCGGATTCGGTCTGCTCGTCGGTGTCGTCGTCGCCCGGGATGTGCACGTCGGACACGTTGATGTTGACCTCGACGACCTCGAGTCCGGTCATCTGCTCGACGGCGCCGATCACGTTGCGGCGCACCGACTTGGCGAGATCCGCGATCGCGACGCCGTATTCGACGACGATCTGCAGGTCGACCGCGGCCTGGCGTTCGCCGACCTCGACGGAGACACCCTGCCCGGCGGACGCGGTGGCGCCCGGGATGCGCTCGCGCAGCGCGTTGAACGCCCGCACGGCGCCGCCGCCCAGCGCGTGGACACCGGTGATCTCACGGGTCGCGAGGCCGGCGACCTTCTGCACGACGGTGTCGGCGATCGTGGTCACGCCCTGGGTGGAGACGAGCGCGCTGTTCCCGGTGGGGGCGGTGGAGTTCGAGTTCGGCTTGGCGGCGGTGGTGGTGACGGTGTTCGTCATCGCGATCTCCTCGGTTCGGATTCCGTTGCCTGTGGCGGAAGTTCTTCACTTCCACACTCCATAGACCCAGCGGAGCCAAGATCGTCACGACCCGATCGTGTGGTCTGGATCTCACCGTTCGCGGGTATGTCTTTCGGTCTAGTCCTCGTGGCCGACGAAGGCACGGACTTTCAGCCTGCCGAGGGTCGTGCGAGGAGGCGGTGCCGGGGTTGGATCGTCCGGTGTCCCGAAAGCAGGAGTCCCGAGTGAGCTGGAAGTGCGTGATGCTGTCCGTCGCGCTGGTCGCCGGATGTACGACGTCGCAAGGGAGCCCGGCCCCGGTGACCACAGTGGACGAACCGGAGCACCGGGCGGCGCTGGCGCCGTTCTACCGGCAGGCCCTCGATTGGCGGCCGTGCGACGCCTTCCAGTGCGCGAAGCTGACCGTGCCGATGGACTACCGGCGGCCGGACGGGCCGAAGTTCACCCTGCCGTTGGTCAAAGCCGCAGCGACCCGGCCGGAGGGACGGCTCGGCACGCTCGTCGCGGGAGCGGGTGGCCCCGGCCAATCCGGGGTCGCCATGGTGAAGGACGTCGCGGGCACCTGGCCCGCCTCGGTCCGGGAGCGGTTCGACCTGGTCGGCTTCGATCCCCGGGGCATCGGCGGCAGCGAACCGCGGATCCGGTGCGAAACCGAGGGCGAACCCACGTCGAAGGCGCCCGAGGGGCTGCCGCTGATCGGCGCCGAGGTCCCGAAAACGCGGCAGTACGCCGAGGCGTGCCTGAAGGGGACCGGGGAGGACGTGCTGCGGCACCTGGGCACCGACGACGTCGTCAGCGACCTCGACGTCCTGCGCGTGGTCACCGGCCAGGAAAAGCTGAACTACCTCGGTTACTCCTACGGGACGCGGATCGGGCAGTTGTACGCCGACCGGTTCCCGAAGAAGATTCGCGCCATGGTGCTCGACGGCGTCGACAACACCTATCTCGATTGGCGGGCCGACACCGTCGAGCAGGCGAAGGGCGTCGAGGACACGCTGCTCACCTATGCGAAGCAATGCGCCACCAGGACGGGCAAGCCGTGCCCCGGCCGGGACGAGACCGAAATCCTCGCCACGGTGGACAGGGTGCTGGCCGAAGCGGACAAAGCGGGCGACGGCGGTGCTCTTCGCGAGGAGATCTCCTCGAAGGTCACCTTCCCGGCCGACTGGGCCGAGCTGTCCGAAATCATCCTCGGCGCCGAGGCTCCGGCGGACGACTCGCCGGACGACTCCGCCGACCCGCCGGAGCCCACGACCGACACGACGGACGCGCTCACCGTCGTCAACTGCCTGGACCGCGCCCATCCCACCGACCTGGCCGCGTACGAGGACGCCGCGCGGGAGCTGCGCCGGGTTTCCCGGCTCTCGTCCGGCACGGAGGCGCTCGGCTGCGCCTTCCTGCCCACCGCGACGGTCCCGTCCCGGACGATCCGCGCCGACGGCGCCCCGCCCATCCTGCTCGTCGGGACCACGAAGGACGCCGCGACACCGTACGGCTGGGCACGGCAGCTGGCGGGCAGCCTCAAGTCGGCGGTGCTGCTGTCCAATGAGGACGTCGGGCACGCCGTCTACGGCAGTGGATCGTCCTGTGTGGACGAAGGTGTCAGCCGCTACCTGGTCGACTTGACGACTCCCGCCGCCCCGGCCCGCTGTGCCACCGGGTCCGTGTGATGCTGGGAGCGTGAAGATGGTCGACCGGCGGCTCGTCACCGTGCTCGCCGAGGTGCTCCTCGCCGGATTCGTCGCGGGCGTGACGATCTTCCTCGCCGATCTGCTGCCCGCCTGGGGCTGGCCGGAAGTGTTCTACCCGTCGGCACCGGTGCTGACCGCGGTGATCGCCTGCGCCGTCGTGCTCATGCTGGCGCGCCGCCGGTTCGCGGTGGTCGCGCTGCTCGCCGCGACGGTGCTGTTCGGGCTGTTCCCCGCGACCGGTGTCGCCCTCGCGGTCATCGCGTACACGGCGGGAGCGAGGGGGCGGCGGTGGCCGCTGTTCGGCCTCGCGGCACTGCTCCCGGCAGGGGTCGTCCTGCTCACCCAGCCCGCGTTCCGCTGGCAGTACGTCCTCGTGGTGATCGCCGTCTCGACGGTGTCCTGTTTCGTCTTGCCCGCGCTGGTCGGCGCGATGCAGGCGCAGCAGGCCCGGCTGGTGGTGGCGTTGCGGGAGCGCGCGGAGTCCCTCGCGGAAGCCCGTCAGGTGACCAGGGAGCGGGCGCGGCTGGAGGAACGTTCGCGGATCGCCGAGGAGATGCACGACCAGCTCGGGCACCGGCTCAGCCTCATCACGATGTTCTCGGGCGCGCTGGAGGTCGCAGCCGAGGGCAAGGATCCGGAGCTGCGGCAGGCCGCGCGGCATGTCCGGACGACGGCGAAGGTCGCGCTCGAAGAACTGCGGCAGTCCCTCGGCGTCCTGCGGCCGGGCGGGGAACCGGCGGAGCCCGCGGAAGCCACCGACGCCGCCGGGACCGAGGCCGACATCGCCGATCTGGTGGCGTCGTCGCACGATGCCGGCCTCGACGTGACGTTCGACTGGCTCGGGACCGACCTCGACGGGGTCCGGCCGCCGGTCCGCCGGGCCGTGCACCGCGTGGTGCGGGAAGCGCTGACCAACGTCCACAAGCACGCCGCCGCCGCGTCGGTCACCGTCGTCGTCGACCACGGCCCCGAACTGGTGAAGATCGTGGTGCGCAATGGTGCGGAGCCGGTCGCGGGGGAGCGGCTGCCCGGCACCGGGCGCGGGCTGGTCGGCCTGCGCGAACGTGTCCGTCTCCTCGGCGGCACGTTCACGGCCGGGCCGGACCCGGACGGCGGCTTCGCGGTCACGGCCGATCTGCCCAAGCGGGCGGACGCGCCTCTCGCCGAAGAGGCGGGCGAGGAACCGCAGGTCGCGGACACGGAGAGACGGCCGGGCCGGATCCTGTCCGGCCTGATGCTGACGACCGGACTGGCCGCCGTCGCCGCGCTGCTGCTGACGACACTGGCCTTCGTGCCACCGCTCACGCCCGCCGACCACGAAGATCCACTCGCCAGTGTCAAGATCGGGATGACACCGGAAGAGGTCGAGGCCTGGTTCGGCCCGAACGAACCCTCGGCGCATGCCGCCGCGCGGGACCGGGAGCCGCCGGTCCCGGGGGACACCTACTGCGTCTACACCCCGGCCGACGATCCGCCCGACGCCGAAACCGCCGCGATCTTCCGGTTCTGCTTCGGCGACGGCGGGCTGGTGGAGAAGACCTGGTTCGAGGTCCCCGTACCGAAAGAGACGCGATGATCCGGGTCCTGCTCGCCGACGACGAGCCGCTGCTCCGCGCCGGCGCGCGGCTCCTGCTGAACCAGGCGGGCGACATCGACGTCGTGGCCGAGGCGTCCGACGGCGCGGAGGCGATCGACGTCGTCCGGCGGATGCCCGTGGACGTCGTGCTGATGGACATCAGGATGCCCAGGGTGGACGGGCTCGCCGCGGTGGAGGAGCTCGGCCGGATCGCGCCGGAGGTGCGGGTCATCATGCTCACCACGTTCGGGGACGAGGCCTACGTGGCCAGGGCCCTGCGCGCGGGAGCGGCCGGTTTCCTGCTCAAGGACACCGATCCGGCGCAACTCATCCAGGCCGTGCGGTCCGCGTCCACCGGCGACGCGGTGCTGTCGCCCCGGATCGCGAAGCAGGTCATCGACCGGTTCCGCGACACCGACGCGGCCAACGCGGACAGCGTCGCGCGGGCCAGGCGGAAGCTCGGCGCGCTGACCGCCCGCGAACGCGACGTCCTGGTGCGGGTGGGGCGGGGGCTCGGCAACGCGGAGATCGCGGCGGACCTGCGGTTGTCGAACGGAACCGTGAAGATCCACGTCAGCCACATCCTCGCGAAGCTCGGCTGCGCGAACCGCGTCCAGGCCGCGATCCTCGCCCACGACGCCGGAATCCTTCGCCGCTGACCCTCGCCTTCCCGCGGCTTCTCTGTTAGGAAAGGTTCCTAACTAATAGGAGGCGATGTGCGCGGACGTGGTCTGGCGGCGGCGACGGTTCTGGTGGTCCTGTGCGGTGGCTCGGCCGCCGTCGCGGAGACGACGACGGCGGGATCCGGGGCGCGGGTGGCGCGCAACATCATCTACATCCAGGGCGACGGCCTCGGTCTGGGGCAGCGTGACCTGCTCCGGCTGGCGCTCAAGGGCAAACGCGGTGAACTGGCGATGGACGGGCTCGCGACCACCGGCCTCGTGCGGACGTCGTCGGATGATCCCGACGAGATCGTCACCGACTCGGCCGCGGCGGCCACCGCGCTGGCGACCGGGCACAAGACGCGCAACGGCGCCGTCGGGGTGGACGTCCACGGACGTCCGCTGGAAACCATCCTCGAACGGGCGAAACGGGCGGGGAAGTCGACCGGACTGGTCACCACCGCGCAGGTCACGGGCGCCTCGCCGGCGGCGTTCGCGGCGCACGTACCGAGCCGGGATTCGCAGAGCGACATCGCGAAGCAGTACATCGAAAGCAGCCGGCCGGACGTCCTGCTCGGCGGCGGTGAGGACTGGTGGTACCCGAAGGGGAATCCCGGTCTGTGGCCGGACAAGCCGGGGGAGGAGAGCCGCAGCCCGTACGGCAACCTGGTCGAACGCGCGCAGCGAACGGGCTACACCTACGTGCGTGACGGCGACGAACTGCGGACCACGCGGGCGAACCGGATCCTCGGCCTGTTCGCGAACGAGGACATGGTCGACTACGGCCCGGACGGCGTCGGGAAGTACGCGCCGCGGGTGCCGCTCCAGCAGATGGCGCGCAAGGCGCTCGACACGCTGTCGAAGAACCCGCGAGGCTTCTTCCTCTTCCTGGAGGAAGAAGGAACCGACGGAATGTCGCACGAGAACAACGCGCACGGCGTGATCGACGCAGGCCGCGCACTCGACGCCACGATCGCCGAGGTCATGCGGTTCGTCCGCACGCACCCCGACACGCTGGTGATCATCGGCGGCGACCACGAAACCGGCGGGCTGAGCATCGAGAACTACGACGACTCCGACACCGATCCTGACCAGGACGGTCCGTTCGACGTACCGGGCTCGAAGCTCCAGTTCACTGTGGACTGGACGACGCACGACCACACCGGCGCCGACACCCCCGTCACCGCCGAAGGCCCCGGCGCCGCTCGCTTGGGTGGAACCGTCGAGAACACCGACGTCTACTGGGTGATGCGGACCGCAAGCGGGTCCTGAGCCGAAAAAGGCCACCTCCGGCGTGGAGGTGGCCTTTTTCGGGTTCGTCAGCCGATGCTCTCGACGACGGCCTCGGCCACCGCCTTCATCGTGGTCCGGCGGTCCATCGCGGTGCGCTGTATCCAGCGGAACGCGTCCGGCTCGGTGAGACCCTGGCGGCTCATCAACAGGCCCTTGGCCCGGTCGATCACCTTGCGCGTCTCGAGCCTGTCGGTGAGCCCCGCGACCTCGGACTCGAGCGCCTGGAGCTCGGCGAACCGGCTCACGGCCAGCTCGATGGCGGGCACCAGGTCGCGTTTGGCGAACGGCTTGACCAGGTACGCCATCGTGCCCGCGTCCCTGGCCCGCTCGACGAGGTCGCGCTGGCTGAACGCGGTCAGGATCACGACCGGCGCGATCCGGTCACCGGTGATCTTGGAAGCAGCCTCGATCCCGTCGAGCTTGGGCATCTTGACGTCGAGAATCACCAGGTCGGGCTTCAATTCGGTGGCCAGGTTGATGGCCTGCTCGCCATCTCCGGCCTCACCGACAACCTCGTAGCCCTCTTCGCGAAGCATCTCGACGAGGTCCAGACGGATGAGGGCCTCGTCTTCGGCCACGAGCACCCGCCGCTGGGGTGCGGCGACGGCACCGTTGGCCTCGGCAGCCTGCTCGGTCACCGGGGTCCTCCTGAAGGTCGTCGGGCAGTTCGGCTCGCGGGCTGTCCGCGAACCTGAAGCCTACCGGGAACGATCCAGTCGGCGAGATGGCGTTCACCACGTCAGATAGTCGTCACACTCCCGGGCCCGGCGGAAGCGGCGCTCCCGCGATCCCGTAAAGTTCACCCCGCGACGCCCCCGTAGCCCAACTGGCAGAGGCAACGGATTCAAAACCCGTCCAGTGTGAGTTCGAATCTCACCGGGGGCACCAACAGCAACCCCACAAGCTCAGGCGCGGCTTCGCGCGGGAGTTCGTGGGGATTCATGGGCTCGGTGATCCTCTCCGCTGCCTGAGCTATCTCGGGCAGCTGGTCTGCCGGGAGTTTGATCGTGATTGTCGCATGTTCGCCGTCGTCGTGGACCATGATGGAGAGCTGGACGGCCTCGAACAGCGCCCGAAGGTACGGTTCTGGCGCCTGCGCGAGGTTTGTCGCGAGGTAGGGCAGCGCGTCGATCAGGGCCAGCTCGTCGACTGTTATCCCTTGAGGGGTCGGCTGTTCCGTTTCCTCCAGTTCTGTGAGTTTGGCGCGCAGTTGCTTCTCGTCCTTGGCCAGGTTGTTGTAGCTGCCGCGAAGTGCTGTGGTGAAGGGATCGTCCGGGTCGCCTTGTTGTGCTTGCTTGAGGATCGAGGCCTGCTGCTTGGCGATCTCGGCAAGCCGTCGTCCTACTCGTTCTCGTTCAGCGTCGTGTTCGACGGCTGCCTGGTCGTCGACGCCGGCGAGGTCGGCTTCGAGGATGGAACGCCGGTCGGGGCCGAAGACGCGGTCGGAGAAGAACTTCGCGACTGCGTCGAGCAAGGCGTCCTCACGGAGGTAGAGGGCTTTCTCGTGTGAGGCGTATCGGTCTGAGCGTGCTCGGTTGTTGTTGCTCGGTCGGCAGAGGTAGTACGCCCGGCCGTGTCTTGGATCCCCGACCATCCTTCGTCCGCAGCCGTGGAAGAGGCGGCCTCGGAACAGGTAGTTTTTGATGGTCGCAGGATGGTTGTTCGGCTCGTGGCTGTCCCGTGAGCCTTGCTTGGTTTTCCAACCAGCGTTGATCGCGTCGTACATCCACTTAGGAATCAACGGTTCGTGGACCGGGGTAGGTGACCAGACCCATTTGATGGGGTCGTTGTGCCTGCCTCCGCGTGAGCGGGTCGCGCGCCTGTTGAACACCTGATAGCCAGTGTATTTGGGGTTACGGAGGATGTCGTACACGCTCGACCTGCTCCACACGCCACGAGCGCGGGCCTTTCCTGGTGGTTCTGGCGGCGGGTACTTGGTGAGGTCCGCGTTCAGGCGGTCTGCGATCGTGTCGCAGCCGATGCGTTCGTAGTACCGCCACATCGCCATCTGGGTGACGGTTTCCCCTTTGAGGCCATCGGGTTCCAGACGTGACTTCGTGTATCCCTTCGCGGCCTTGGACGGGTTCGGGTGCTTGAAGACCTTCGCCTTGTAACCGTGGCATGGCTTGCCGATGTTCCAGCCCTCGCGCACGTGGGTGCAGAGCCCGCCCCATGATTGCTCAAGCGTGTTGAGAACCTCGTACTCGGCCACCGACTGGTTGATTCGACGCTGGAGGATGCGCTGTGCGCGGCTCCCTGAAACCGTGATCGGTTCGTTCGAGGCGAAGAGCGGCACATCGTTGCGCTCTAGTTCGCGCTCGACCGACAAGCCCTCGTACGCTCGTCGGGCGACTCGAGCGATGTTCTCGCAGATTACGACGTCGAACCGGCGTTTCGGATTCGCGGACTCGGTGAGTAGGTCGGAGATGCCGCCGTCTCGTGCGATGGGGATGTCGAAGCGCTCGTAGTTCTCGCCGCGTCCGCGAGCGGCGAGATCCATGCGTCCTGACTCGACATCGTAGAAATGCGCGACGATCACCCAGGACTCGGGGATGGCGGCCTTGGAGTTGCCGAGCTGGCGCAGGATGGACTGGCGTGGATCCTGTTGGTCCTCGGTTGACGTTCGCGCGAGGAAGGCGACACGTACTTCATCACGGAGAAGAGCTGTCGGCATCCCGAGCGGAGACACGGCGTAGTCCGACAAGCCCGAGGGGCCGGACACCGGAACCTGCGTCATGCGGCCATCAGGTGTGGACAGCAGAGCTGGAGCCGCCGCGGTCAACTCGTAAGGTGAAATCATGTGGGCTTGCCGTCCTCGGGTAATCCGCGCTGAGCGCTTTCGCGGGCCCAGCGCAAGAGATCGGTGGTGGCGGCGGCAAGTCGTGTCCGAGCCAACTCGGCTTCGGTTCCATGGATTCGGTCTATATGACCAGAAAAGGTGCGATCAATGCCGCGCTTGCTCGGTTGAGGGTAGCACCACACAGGTTCCCCGGACGGGAGCGCAGGTTCGGGTTTCTCGTCTTCTGATGCTCGCGCCATCAGCCCTCCGAGACCGTCATCCGGGTACTGGCGCGGTGGCGAGACCTGTATCGAACCTGGTCTCGCCGGTCTCGCGTCCAGTCTCGCCGGACCGAAAAATGCCTCTGGAGACATGCGCGTCGGTAGCATCGAACGATGCAGCCGCGTAGGGATGCCTCTGTTCCCTGCGATGAATTCTCGATGTGACCTCGAGAACGTGGTCTCTACTCGCGCACGGCGTAGGTCTCGGGCTGGAACACGACGCACCCGATCGGGCGAAGGGAAGGTTGCTCTCCGAGACCTGGGTCGTGTCGTCGATTGCGCATTCACGTCGACTGCGGCATCCGGCTACCTGTTGGAGACGGACTTGCCGACGGACCGCGAGCTGCTCGGCGCGAAACTGGGCAGCGAGGCTGAAGCGCGCGCCGTGTTCGAGCAGTTCGTTCGACGCCACCGAGACGAGGCATGGAAAATCGCTTTGAGTGTGACGCAGAGTCCCGAGTTGGCGGCCGACGCGATGCAGGACGCATTCTTGGTGGCCTGGCGTGACCGAGAGCAAGTACCTGCGCACGTGAGCATCTCGACCTGGCTCCACGTGACTGTCAGGAACGCCGCGAGGCGGGTCGACAGATTCGATCGTGTCGCCAAAAGAGCATCGCCCGTCGGCGAGCTCCCGGACCTCCCACGCCCGATATTGCCAATCAGGTCGCGTCCAGGGTCGACTTCGAAGCAGCTCCGAGACGGCGCCCCGCTGATGAGTGACGAGAAGCCACCGCCGTCCCGCGCTGTCCAGATCGCACGGATGTGGGCACGAGTTCCGGCCGAGCACCTGGAGGTCGCACTCAAGGCGCTGGAACCGGAGCTCCAGCGGGAACACGAGCGTCAGCTCGAAAGCATCCGGAGAGAAGAAGCCCAGCGGCTCGAGGTCCTCCGGAACGAGCAGGAAGAGCGGCGTCAGCGCCACTTTCGGCATCTTTGTGGTTTGTGGGCGGGCTTCGCCCTAGTGATCGGCATGCTCGTCGGCGCGGTCATCGTCGGCGTCAACGGGCAGGCGTGGCTGGCGGCGCTCCTTGCCGGCCCCAGCCTCATCGCGTTGGCGAAGATCTTCGTTCTCCGCCGATCGGATCCTGCCGATGCGCGGCAGCTCGAACCACCAGCCGAGCAGCCACCGGCCTGAAGGTGCCGAGACTGGCCTTGGCTCCGGCGAGACCCTGGTCGCCGCGAGGGAGACAACAAGCCGAATCGTAGGAACCTCCGACGAGCCGGGCACAGTTCTGCTCATCGTCGGCTAGGGATAGCGAGACCCACACAAACCCCCGTCTCGCTTCGTTCACCAGAGTCGAGACTGCGCTTGGGTACCGGTCTCGGGCATAGCGATCCAATCTCGCATGGCGGCTTGGACTGCCGTCCAGCACTGGCCTTCGTACGTCCGATCGGGTGACCTTTCGGCTTGCCCCAGCCCAGGGCAAGCATCTGAGCCAGGGAAGGGGCGAGGGGCGGTTTCGAGCCTCGTGGCGATCTTGTCGCCGCTCGAAGGGCCACCGCGATGTCCGCCTCTGCCTGCAGCCCACTTACCGCACTTCAACGACAGCTTGCCCGCCCCAAGGTGCTCGAAAGGTTCGACGCCGCGTTGTGTTCATGGTCAGAGCACGACACGGCGCTGGCCGACGTCGGATCTCATCACCAGCTGACTGACGTGTTGAGCGGCCGCGACTATGCACGTCACGACGAAGTCCTCTACGCGCTGCTGCAGCGGGCCGCGATTGAGCGTGACGAAGGAGCCGTTGCCGCCCAACTCGCTCTGAACGCCATGCTGCCCGCCGTACCTGGCATCGTCGGCCGGGTCATTCGTGCGACTCGGGCAGCGCTCGGCGCGTTCGGTGCTCGCCGCGGTGTAACCGGGGGCGGAGTCTCGGCGAATGAGACGAACACCGATGTCCAGGCCGCGGTCATCGGACACCTGTGGGAGCAGATCCGCTGCTATCCACTGCGCCGTCGGCACCATGTCGCCGCCAACCTGGTCCGTGACACCCAACGATCGGCTCTTCGCGCCCTCGGTGTCGATACGAGCCAAGTCGCCGCAGAGGTCGTGAGCATCGACGACGATGCTGTGCACCGTCCACTTGCCGAGGTGCAGACCGAGAGGGATGCGTCGGAACAGCTGTTGGAACTGCTGTCGTGGGCGGTCGAGCAGGAGTGGCTGGACAAGCAGGAGGCAGCCATTCTCACCGCGCGATATTTCGGCGAAGACATGGGTCGTGACGGCGTCGCGACCGACCGGCAGCTCGGTGCGCTGTTCGGCGTGAGCCAACCGACCGCCACGCGTCGGCGGAACCGGGCGCTCGACACGCTGGCGAACGCTGGTCGCGAATGGCAGCGACAGTGTTAGCGCTTCGGGGCCCGAGCAGCGGGCGAGGTGCATCAAAGGTCAGCGGTGCTGCGCGTGTCTTGAGCGCCGTAGCCCGCCAGACCTCAGGGAGTCTCTGTGACCGGACCCCATACAGACCTTGTCCCAGGTGAACTTCTTGTCGCCCACGCCCGGGTCCGAGCGAGGGATCTGGGACGACGGCTTGGATCGGCTCTCGTCGATCGGCAGCTGTACGAGGAGCTCCAGCGCTTCCTCGACGAGGTCGGGTTCCCGGCGTGCGACGCACTGGACAGGCTGGCCAGTTCCAGTGATCGAGAGCTGCGCAAACGCCTGCATCAGGTGATGGGCATCGAGGCGCAGTGATGGAGCTCCGTAAGAACCGAATCGTGCGAATGATTCCTGATGCCCAGCTGGAGCCAGTTGCCCGCGCGGTCACGCGGCGGTTCGGCCGAGTGCTGGGGTGGTGTGTGATCGTCGCGAGTCCGCTGGCGGTGATCGTCGGCCTGACGGTGCTACGACCGGACGTGCCCTCCGGAGTCCCGCATGCCGATGCGCCGCTCGGTGTGGACCAGCCGCAGGGATGGGCGGAGATGTACATCCGGTCGTGGCTCTCGGCGAGCAGAGACGACTCCGCCGGGCTGGAGGCCTTCTACCCAGCGGGTCAGAAGTCGACCCGCGAGGTCGGTACACAGATCCCGGTCGACACCAGCACGCTGTCGGTGACATCGCCCCGGCAAGGCTCGTGGACGGTAGTCGTCGCGGCCAGCATGCTGGTCCAGCAGTTCGACGGGAAACACCACGCGAGGTTGACCTGCGCTCAGGTCAACCTCGTCGGGAGCGGTGAGGGCTACGTCGCAGCGGCCTTGCCGGCACCGGTCGCCTGCCCGAACACGCTCGCCGCGGTCGAATCCGACTACCCGGAATCCGCGGAACTGAACGGGCCGATCGGGCAGTCCGTGCACGGCTTCTTGCTCGCCTACCTGGTCGGCCGAGGAGAGCTGGACCGCTACATCGCGCCGGGCACACGCATCGGCGTGATCGTCCCGCCCCTGTATGCGGAGGTTCAGCTGCTGGAGCTGCGGACGCATGAGCCGTTCGAGCCAGGTCAGGCAGCTCGGCCACTGGACGGAACCGAGATCCACGTGACGGCACGTGCTTGGGGATATGACGCCATCGGGCAGGTCACCACCGTCGACTACGCCCTGACGCTCACAGCACGGGCAGGGCGCTGGGAAGTCGGCCGGATCGGCCCGGCTCCGCTCCTTGCCGGGATCCCTGCCTCACCTTCGACCAAGGCCGGCGAATAGGAGAGACGAGATGTCGACCATCGTGCTCGCAGCCGATGTCAAAAGCTGGATCGACGCCAACCTTGCCTGGGGAGACCAAGCTGTCCGCCGCCTGATCCTGCTCGCGGCCGTCGTAGGCGGAATCGGTCTGCTGATCGGGACGCGAGGTAACTTCACCCGCTCGATCAAATACGGCGTGATCGCCGCGATCTTCCTGGGCATCCTGCTCAACCTCGACGGCGTATCCGGCATGTTCGGTGCCTGGTTCACCAAATGAGCGCGCAACGCGGCCGCGGCGATGTCCTCATCGGACGGTCGTATACGCGGTCGCGCCGGTTTCCGAGGATGTTCGGACGGATGCCCGGTCGCGACGGCGGCTACCTGCCCGGCGGGCCGTACACGCTCACTCAGGGCGTGGTCTTCTTGGTTCTTCTGCTCGTGGTGTGGAAGCTGCCGCTGCTGGATTGGCTCGGCCCGGCGCGTTGGGGTGTCCCGCTGACCGCGATCGCGATCCGGAGAGCTCGGATCGAGTCACGGACACCGGCGAGTTGGCTGATCGGATTCATGGCGCACCTGTTCGCGCCGTCGTCGGGAACGCTGGCCGGGCGGGCTTACCGACCAGACCGGAAGGTGTTCTGCAGGCAGCGGTTCTACGTACACGGTATGGACGTGGGCGTGGACAGTAAGCCGACGACGATGTCGTCGTTGCAGCGGCTACTGGCCGGGGCGCGGTGATGGAGAACCAGATCCTCGACATCAACGGCAACTTGCTGTTCTGCGCGGATGGATCGACTTGGGCCGTGTGGCGAGCGCTTCCTCGGGAAAGCGCCCGGTCGGCGGGAAAGCAACTGCACGAGCTATACAGCCGCACCGTCATGTTCATGAAATCCTTGCGTGGTGAAGTGATGCTCGCGTCTCTGTGCGAGCAGGTCCAGCCACACGCCATCATCCGGCGTTGCCTCGACGACATCGACCTCGACGAAAATCCACACTGGGCGGAAACCGTGCACAACGCATGGGACCAGCTCGACGACCTCGACGTGCTCGGGCGCAGCTACTGGATCGCCAAACCTCTCACCGGCAACGGGTGGCGTGACGGTGGCCGGACCCTGTTGCGAGCCGTGGGAGTCGCGCTGAACGCAGGGCTCGGCATCCCGCCACGGCCGGTGTCTCCTCACATCGTTGCTGAGGTGCAGGAGCTGGCCCGCGTCACCGAGCAGGAGCTCGGTGGCGCCATCCCGCTTCGGCCCGCTACCGAGGCCGAACTGCTGTGGTGGCTCAGCCGTGCACCGGTCCGCGGAGTGCGTGAGCCTCAGCTCGAGCGTACGGCCGCAGTGCACAATTCGGGCGCGACGCTCTCGCACGGGCGTGGGCGGGCGCGACTGGTGAGGCTCCGCGGCACCGTGTTCGACGAAGGTGGCCGCACGGATGAGCCCAAGTCGCTGGGGAATCCCTTGCAAGTACTGAACAAGCGGTTCCTCAAATGCGTCACGCCCGACGACGATGGTCTCATCGAGAGTTACCAGGCATACCTGGTACTTGCCGAGATGCCACGAGCTTTCACCTTCCCTGGGCACGAGATCTTGTCGCGCCTGGCGGACATCGGATTCGGCGTCGACTACGTCCTGCGGATCTCGGCCAAGACCAACGACGAAGCCCGTGCGGCCAACCGGCGCCGAACCCGAGACCTGATGAGCCAAGACGACGAGCACGGAGGGGACACTGCCGGCGTCCCCGCCGATGTCCACTCGGCGCAAGAAGAGATCCAGCACAAGAACGCCCGGCTCGGCGCGAGTACCACCGAGATCGAACTCGAGGTCGGTGTCGTCGCCTGTGTGTGGGGCGCAACCGCCGCGGAGTGCGACGCGCACGCGAAGACGCTGCGGCAGACGTTCCTGGGCGGCGAGTACAAGTGGGAACGACCGCTGGGCGGTCAGAAGCAGCTCTACCAGGCACTGCTTCCCGGCTATCGGACTCCGCTGGTCGTGCGGGAGTGCAGCCAGAACCTCCTGGCCAGTGACTGCGCGATGCTGCTGCCGATGTCGTCGACCGAGTTCGGTGACCCCAGTGGAGCGTTGTTCGGCATGGTGCTGGACGGCGGCGCGATCTCGCCGTTTCTGCTCGACCCCACCTACGGCCCCACCCACGACTCGTCCGGCGGTGTCGCGGTCATCGGCGAGCTCGGTTCCGGGAAGTCCGTTGTCCTGAAGAACATCGCCGCGGTCGTCCGGCTCATGCTCGACGGTCGGGTGATCGCCATCGACCGCACGAGGAGTCGCGAGTGGGATCCCGTCGCACGGGCCCTCCCCGGGAACTGCCAGGTCGTCGACATCATCGATCCGACCCTCGACAGTGAGCGCGCCGCCGGCACCGAACTCCGGCACTCGTGCGATCCGCTTCGGGTGTTTCGCGGCAAGACCAAGTCCAGCACCGGAATCGCCGAAACCTTCTTCGCCTCGTGGCTGGACCTGGAGTCGAACTCGGCCGAACGTGACGCACTCGGCCGTGGCCTCGACCAGGTCAGCGGCACGCCTGACGTATCGAGCAACGCGCTCATCGACGTGCTGGCCGAGCACGGTATCGCGGACCCTTCCGCACGGAGTCTCGCTGAGCGGCTGCGACGACTCCGGCGCGATCCGATCACCCGGCCGATCTTCGACGCCGATCTCGAACCTGTCGATCTGCTTTCCGCCGACATGGTGGTCTTCTGCACCAATGAAGTCCCGCTGCCCAACACGCTCGAGATGAGCAACGAGCGGATGGCCGCTCGCATCCCACCGCGGAAGCTCTTCGGGCGCGCATTCCACTTGCTGATCGCGGCGATCGCCAAGGAAGTCTGCTTCGGGACACAGCGGTGGGGACAGTTCATCTGCGACGAGGCCTACAACGTCACCGGCACGCCCGAAGGTCAGCAGATCGCGCTGGAGTTCGTCCGGGACGGGCGCAAGCACGGTGCTGACGCGGCCTTCGGATCGCACACCGAACGGGATCTCGGCGACGAAGTCCTTCGTGGCCTGATCGCCGTCCGCATGCTCGGCCGCCATCGTGACACCGGGCTCGCTCGGCACGGACTCGCGTGGCTCGGCGTCGATCCCGCCGACACCCGCTACCAGGAGATCGTCACCAAGGACCTGTCGCCGCTCAACCCTGCGGGCGGAGAGCCCGAACGCCGAGCTCGGGCCGGTGAGTTCCTGGTGCGCGACCATTCCGGCCGAGTCGGCAAGGTCAAGGTCCTCACTCAGCCCTATCGGACCCTGCCCAAAGCCGTCCTCACCACGCCGATCGTCGCCCGCGGTCCACTCCGGACCTGAATCAAACCCCCAGGTGAGCGCCATGTCTCGGACACAACCGGCGATCTAGGGAGACGTTCATGACGCTCAACGCGCGTGTCGCGAAACCCCTCGCGCTCGCCACCATCCTGCTCGTCCTGCTCCTCGGCAATGCCGCGCCCGCCAGTGCCCAGGTCTTGCCGCTGCCTCCGAACGAACCGCGGCCGTGCCAGCCGTATCCGCTGTGCCTGGTCGTCCCGGATCCCCGCGTGCCGCAGCCGACTCCGCCGAGCCTGGACCGCCCCGATCCGGACAGGCCGACGCTGCCCCTGCAGGACGATCCCGGGCACGCCGCGCACCTCAAGGGCATGTTCACCGTCGACGACGGCTACGGCCGCGACCTGCGCAACTACGACCTCTTCGCGAACTTGCCCTGGCTGGCCACCAATCCGATGCCGACGATCTGGCTCTGGCTGGCGAACATGGGCTTCGCCGTCGGCAAGTACGCGCTCGGCTTCGCTGTCTGGTTCACCGAGTGGTCCATGACCGCAGGAGTCGTCGACTGGATCAAAGCGCCTGCCCAGGACTTGGAGAAGATCTGGCAGACCACGATCATCGGTGGGCTGAAACTCCGTGAACTGGCTCTGCTCATCGCCACCGGTTACCTCGGACTGCTGTTCACACGTGGCCTCACTACCCGTGCTTGGCGGGAAACCGTGTCCACGATCGCCATCAACGTCATGGCCATCGCGATCATCACCCACCCCGTCGACTTCCTCGTCGGCGACGGGGGAGTGCTCAGCCTCAGCCGCGACCTCGGCGCAGACGTCAGCGCCGTGATCATGGGAAAGGAACCTGGCGGCACTGGTAACCCCGCGGCGCCGATCGGGCAAGCCCTCATCGACAGCCTCCTCATCGCACCCTGGGAGACCCTCAACTACGGCACCGCAGTCTCAGGCAAACAGGGCGCCGGCGCCTGCCAGTACTCGATAAAGCAGATTCTCGATCAGGGACCGTGGTCAGGTAAAGACAGCACACCTGCCCGCGAACTGGCCGGATGCCCGGGTGAGTACGGCAAGTACAACGAGGTCGCTGACGTCGATCGCATGCTCGGGGCGTGGGAATATGCCGTCGCGATGATCTTGTTCGCGATCCTCAGCATCTGCCTCAACGCGATCCAGATCCTTGCCCCGTACTTCCTGCTCTTCGAAGGTCTCCTGCTTTCCCTGGCCCTGATCGCCGCGTTGATCCCGGCGCTGCAGCATCAGCTGGCCTACCGGATCAGCTCCATCGCGGGCACCATCGCCAAACTGTTGATGGGCATGTTCTTCATCGCCGTGATGACCGTGCTCCTGCGGTCGCTCATGCTCGCCGACCTCGGACCGCAGCTGGTCAAGTTCGCCGTCATCGACATCGTTGTGTTCTCCGGCTTCCTGTTCCGGAAGCGGCTCATGGCGAACATTCAGCGAATCCGCTCCAAGGTCAACTCGGGTGTTCAGCGACTCGGTAGACCGCGGAGCACTCCGAAAGCCTTGCCCCTGCCGGTCGTCACGCCGGGTCCGCATCGAATCGGCCGGACCCTCAAAGCCGGCACCAGCGCCTTCACCGAGGCCGTTGCTCCGGCGAACGACCTGAGAAAGAGACTGGTATCCGCGGGAAAGGTCGGCAGCAAAATCGGCAGCAAGGCCATCTCATACACCGCCGGCGCACCAGTGTCCTGGCCTGCCGCGGCGAACCGAGCGCAGACAGCGCTGACTGCGAAAGGCAATGTCGCCAAGGCGGCCCTTGGGAGGAAAGCGACCGCAGCGAAGGCCTACGCCTCTACCTATGCGAGCAACGTCGGGGCAGTCGCCAACCCGCTATGGAGCGCCGCGACTACCGCCGCGGCCGCCCTCTCTGCGCGGACCGCGCGTACGTCGGCCCCACAGACGACCGTTCGCGAACAGGAAGTCGAGGCCCTTACACCACGCAGAACCTCCAAGGCTCCGGCGTTCACCGGGACAGGTGTGCAAGCCGAGGTGCCAGGCGGCCGACCTATGCGGACAGGGCGTCAGGAACGTCTGACGTCTGATCCCGCGCCGCTGCCACCCGGGATGCTGCCGCTCACCCCGACCTGGGCGCAACGCCTGCGGAGCCGGTTGGAAGAGCGTCGGCCGTGAACCCGTTGCTCGCTCTCCAGATCGCCGAGCATGTCCGCAACGAGATCCGAGAGCATCCGAAGAAGTGGGGATGCTTGACCCTGTTCCTGCTGTTCGGGCCAGCCATCGCCTGTGTGCTCGTCGGCGTCTTGATCATCATCGTGATCGCCGGGGGAGCGGAAGGCGTCGACGCGGCACCTGGCCACGTCCCTGGAATCCCTGACGTCATGCTGAGCGCCTACCAGCGAGCCGCGCAACGAATCACGAACATCCGGCCAGCGTGCGCCGGGATGCGCTGGTCCGTCTTGGCCGGCATCGCCGAGATCGAATCCCGGCACGCCGGCGGCCGGAACATTGCACCCAACGGCGACATCGCCCCACCGATCCTCGGGCCGCAACTCGACGGCAGTGGCGTCGGCGGCAACCGCACGCCGATCCGCAACCCAGACGGCAGCTTCGCCCGCGCTGTCGGACCCTTCCAGTTCTTGACCACGACCTGGGCAAGCGTCGAACAAGACGGCAACGACGACGGCGTCCGCAACCCGAACAACGCCTTCGACGCCGCGCTCGGTGCTGCGGCCTACCTGTGCGGAACTGGACCTCGAGATCTTCGCGACCAGGGCCAGCTCCGAGCCGCGCTGTTCAGGTACAACGCGAGCCAGACCTACGTGTCGCAGGTCCTCGCCAACGTCGAGCGCTACGACGCCGTTGAACTCCGGCCAGCGGTAGCTGCTACCGGAGATGCCAAGGCGGTGATCGACGCAGCCATGTCCCAGCTTGGCATGCCCTATGCCTGGGGTGGCGGGACGGCCGCAGGACCAAGCCGCGGGATCCGCGACGGTGGGGTCGCGGACCGGCACGGCGACTACAACAAGGTCGGCTTCGACTGCAGTGGCTTGGTTCTGTTCGCGTACGCCAAGGTCGGCATCAGCCTGCCACACAACAGCAGAGCGCAGTTCGCTGCCGGGGTTCGGGTGTCGAAAGAGGCGGGTCTCGGTGCACTGCGGCCAGGTGACCTCGTATTCTACAGGCCCGGCTTTATTCATCATGTGGGGATCTACATCGGCGATGGCAAGATGATCAATGCGCCGTACTCCGGAGCTGGAGTCCAAGTAGACGCCGTCAATGTTCGCGAATATGCGGGAGGAGTTCGTTTGCGTTGATTGCCATGCTTACCTTGGGACTATTGAGACTTTACTTTCCGAGTCGGACGTGCGGCTCTTAGGGGGTGAATAGCTCTAGTTCGATAAAAGCGATATGCAATGTGAAACCATTTTCTGTTGCGGAATCGGCGAACGTTCCTGAGGGCAATCCTTGATGCTGTGAGGGATATCAGATGAGGGTCTGGCCACTGTTTTCCGGGGTCACCTATGGAAAGTCGAAAAACATTAACAATTCCTCGGCCCTGGAAGTCCAAGGCGGGCCCGGGGTCATCTGAATTTGGGAACATCCAGCCGATCTTGCCGCCGGTTATGTATACCAGCAGATTTCCGGTGCGGAAATTTGTTTCAAGACGGTGCTCTCCGGCGATGAACGTGTAATCCATTTTTGCAGTAAATTCCTCGACGAGCGTGGGTGTACGAGGTAGGTCGTCAACGCTCCCAAATATGACACTGCCGTACATCTGCCTGCAGAACCTTTTCAGGAGGATGCGATCGGTCCACGATAGGTTCTTGCTGTTGAGTAACAGTTGAGTGCACTCGCGATGGGCTATATGGTAGACATCGGCTACGCTTGAGTAGTCGTCTGAAAATATTTGCTGTTGAAGATATATTTTTAGTTCGAACTGGGTTTCTTGTAATACTTTATCGATTTTCTTCCGCTGCTTAGTCAGGCGCTGTATTCGAAGTTCGGCACCCTTCTGTCTGTATATGACAGTCGACGCTGCGACTAGGGTTGCGACGGTTGTCGCTGTCGCCGTTGCGATAGTCTGAGTCCAGTCGACCATCTATCAGCCTCCTTGGGCTGCTCTGTGGGCTATCTCGTTCATCGGGTGAACTTGTGTGCCTGTTGCGCAAACTCTTGCACGACGACGTCGAGCGCGTCTGTTGCTGCTATCAGCTGGGGTGGCTTCTTCATCAAATCGTGCTCTCCCGGGTCTGGTTCATCCATCAGCAGGTAGACAGATTCTTCCGCTTCTAGAACTTTTCTGGCTTTTTTGGCAAGTTCTAAGGGGCCGTAGAGGTCGAGCAAGGCGGATGCTTCTCGGCCGCGGCTCCTTGCGTCGTTGATCTCAGTGATCCAGCCATTCACCTGCTTCGGCTCGGGTCCCTTGTGGCCAGCGCAGATGGCGCGTCCAGCGGCATTCAGTGCGATCACGCCATGTCTGGTTGCTGTGGTGGCGCTTATAAGTTTCGCGCACTGTTCGCCCCGGGCTTGCCGTGTCCTGGATCGTGAGCTGACTGCGGCCTTGAACGGTTCAGCTGCTACCCCGAAGGCAACGCCGGCGAGGGCGAAGAGTCCCGCAATGACTGTGTTCCACATGTCGCGGAAGTCGTGTGTCGACACCGGATTGTTTCTCAATGCGATCCTTGAGGTAGCTAGCTTCGGGAAGGTTGGTACCGCCCGAGCTGCATTGAACCTACGAAAGTCATACATGCCTCGGCCATGATGCTCTGCAACCAGCATGCGTTCGACTGGGCGGTTGACCCGACGTTGACGCTGGATCGCGTCTCAAGTCTTTTCGCTGGTTATCGCCCATGGACAAGCTCGCCCTGGAATGCCGACATGTTCCCCCACGGCCGTCAGGCCATCCAGGGAACCAGCGTGCCGAAGGCACTCGATCCCCACCACGTGCTCGCCGAGCCCGCGTTGTGGTGGGTGACCGCCGCGGTGGTCGCGATCCTGATCGCGGTCTTCGTCCTCCACCGACACTTCCGTTCCCACCACCTCCGCTCCAGAGTTCGTTTCGACCTCCTCCCGACCGCCACGTTCGACCCATCGCTTCAGGGCGTCCTGTCGTTCGCTCACCAGCTCGGCAGGGTCCGGCCGGTACATGGCTGGGTACCGAAGGGCGCTGTCGGCGTCCGGATCCGGTTCAGCACCGACGAGTACCTCGGCAAGATGACCATGAGCGTGGAGGGCCGGGAGTCGATCACCGGCGTGATCAACAAGCTCTCCTATCCAGAGGTGGAGATCCGGCGTAGCCGATCCGAACGGGGTGATGTCTCCCTGGACATTCACCGGAGAGACGACCTCCCCGCGGCCGGAGGCGCGCGATGAGGGAGACATCGCCGTCCGCTGAGCAGCCGAAACCGCAGGTGCACCTTGCTCGCGCGGAGCTGATCTTGGCAAGGCCGGCTCACCTCGCACTCAAGTCTCTGCCGCTGCGTCCTGACGACCCCCTTCAGGCGTTGGCGAACGCGCTGGGCGATGTTCGGCCAGACCTCGGTGAAGGGGTCGACGTATGCCTGGACCTCATTCCGTTGACTCCCGCGAGGATCCGGCACCTCGCGCGCCAGGCGGCGAAGCAGCAGGAAACGGCTGGACGCGCGCTGGCCCGCGGAGTTGCCGACGTGGCCAGAGAAGTGCTCGGTGAGTTCATGCCGACGGCGCGCGGAGGCGGACGCCCAGCGCCGCGGCAGCAAACGCCGGTACTGAACAAGTTCGCCACGGACGAACCAGTGTTCGCGGTCCAGCTGTTGATCCGCTGCCGCTCGGAGATCCCCGGCCGCGCCCAGGCGCACCTGCGGAGCGTGATCGGCGCCTTCGACGTCTACCGCGGCGACAACTACTGGCGAGTTCGCGGGATGCGCGTACTGGGCTGGCACTTCGGTGCGGACACGGTCTTGATCCGCCGGCTCTTCGACAGGCGTTTCGAGACCGGCTTGGCCAAGCCACGCAGGAAATCCTTCGTCACGGCCGGCGAGATTGCGGCGCTGCTGAAGCCGCCGTCCGGACGCTGTCAGTCGCCGGTGATCGCGCGCAGCCGTGGTTGGGTCATGCCAGCTCCTCGCGAGATCCCGCGCTACAAGCCAGGCGTGGGGCTGGTCCGGCTCGGCTACGTCACGGACGTCAACGGTGAGGATCGGCTCGTCGGGGTCCCGGTCCGCGAGCTGTTGTTCTCGGCGAGGTTCGGGAAGGCCGGCTTCGGCAAGACCGAAGAAGCTCTCGTGCAGGCGATCGAGATCGCTCGGCTCGGCGGAGGCGTCTGGTTCCTGGATCCGCACGCAGATGGTTGGAAACGGGCGAAACCGTATCTTTCAGATCCAGAACTGCGGAATCGATTGTGGGAGGTCAATCTCGACGTACGTGGCCGCGAGAAGCGGCTGCCCGGCTGGAACCCGCTCAGCATGCAGGGCTTCTCCGAGGAGGACATCGAGGACCGCGTCGACGCCGTTGTCACCTCGTTCGCCACCGCGCTGGGCTGGGGAGATGCCGCCCCTCGCGCGAAGTCGATCCTGACCAAGGCGTGCGAGGCGCTTTGCTACCTCGCGATGCGCCTTCCTCCTGAGTGCGCGCCGACCATCTTCCAGATCCCGACGCTCCTCGACGACGACTCCTGGCGTGACGAGGTGTTGCGCGTTCTCAAGCCAAGCATCCGTCGCTACTGGACTGACTCCTTCCCCAAGCTTGCGCCCGACGCGACCACGGTCGTCACCAACATCATCAACCGGCTGCGCACCAGCCCCACCTTGTCCGCCTTCCTCGGCTCCTCGGTCACCACCTACAACGTCCGCCGGGCCATGGACACCGGGAAGATCGTCTTCGTCTGTACCACCGGTACCGGTGAGACGAACAAGCTGATCACCTCATTCATGATCTACGACCTGTTCCGCGCCGGCCGGTCGCGCGCGGAGATCCCGGTCGATCAGCGCCGCAGGTGCGACGCCTTCGTCGACGAGCTCGCCGCGGTCGACGGCGCGTCGCGTGGCTATCTCGCCGCGATTCTCGAACAGCTGCGGAAGTACCGGGTCGCGTTGCACGCGATGAACCAGATGCCCGACCGGCTCGCTCCGGAGACCCGCAGGGCGCTGCTGCAGAACCAGTCGCTACTGATGACCAGTGCCGCGGCGATCGACGGTGCCCGGACCGTGGCACGCGAGTACGGCGGCCTCGTCCAGCCCGCGACGATCACCGAACTCGAACAGTTCCACCACGTCGTCACCGTGACGCTCGGCGGCCAGCGCACGACACCGTTCAAGATCCGTGGCCTGCATGTGGATGACGAGTTCGCCGACCATTTCCATCCCGAATGGAACGACGACGTCGATCGATGCCTCGACCGGAACCTGACCCGCAGGCCGATAGGTGAGGTCCTCGACGAACTCGAGGACCTCGATGACCGCATCCTCGACGCCTTGCGCGGCAACCAGCCTGCTTCTCGCTCGAGGCGAGGGCGACCGCCTTCCCGCGGGAGCGGCGCAGGAATCGGGCTGTCCGCACCCGAGTCGACGGTGGAGTGACCAATGCCAAGTCTCGACCCGTTCAAGCGCGAGGCGCTCGTCGTTCTCTACTGGCACCGCATGGTCTCCACCGAGCAGATGCGCCGGTTGATCGCTCCGACGACACCGATCCGCACCATCCAGCACAAACTCCTTGCTTTACAGGCAGATGGGCTCGCCGACTGCCTACACCGGCACCACGCTTCCCGGACCTGGCACGTCACCGAAACCGGCGCGGAACTGGTCGAAGAGTCCGGACGCGTGGAAGCGCGCCCGTACCGGATCCCGCGGGCAGCGGTGGTGGAACTACTGCAGGAACACTCTCTCGACGTCGTCGAAGTCGGGCTCGCCTTCACAGCTGCTGCCCGCCGGCATAGGGACGAGTGCGGCCCGCTGTCGTGGACTCCGGAGGTCGCGCACCGGTTTCGAGACGGCCGTGGACGGCGCCAGGGCGTTGTCATCGCGGACGCGGTCCTCGACTACGTCCTCGACGAGGACGGGCGGCGGTCGCAGCGCACGTACTTCATCGAGCTGGATCGTGCGACGATGCCCGTGGCCCGGCTGGCACAGAAGCTTCGTTCCTACGTCCAGTACCACGACTACATCCCAGGGAAGCCGAGCTCGGCTGGGCGCCCCGCATGGCGAAGCCGTTACGCGCGCTACCCCCGGCTTCTCATCGTCCTGTCCGGCGCGGCCGAGCACGTTCTCGAGCGCCGGCTCGCGGACCTGCGGGCCTACGCGCAAGCGATGCACGGCCTGGCGCTCGCCGGCGATCGCGTGTGTGCGCTGGGTACGACCTTGCGGAGGCTTCGAGATCCCGGCCCGACGGCGGACATCGCGCTCCCGCTCCTCGCTGAGAGCGCCGCGCCGACGTCCGTTTTCGCCTGGCCCAGGTCCGGTGGATCGTGACAGAGCCGGTGCCGGTCGACCTCGTGGAGCAGCTCGGGCTTTCATCCCGGTTGCGCCAGCGTCGATTCACCTTGCTCCCGCTGCGAGGCGATGGCACTCCGTTCACGGACGTGCAGGGACGAGCGCCAGGCGACAGCACCGCGCCGGAAGAACTCGCTGACCTGATTTCGTCTATCGCGACCGTAGGCGTCCTGCAACCGGTGCTCGTCGAGGAAGTGGACTCTGGCGACAACAAGGCTCCTGTCATGCGGTTGACGGCGGGGGAGCGGCGCTTGAGAGCTTGCCGGTGGGGCGTGGTCCACAAGCCGGATAATCCGCACTTCACCGCACTCCCGGCGGTCGTCTGTCCCGGACCGCTGTCGGATGAGGAACGCCGGATCTGGCAGCTGGTCGAAAACCTTGCTCGTGAGGACCTGCGCCCCGGCGAGCTGGCGGCCGCGCTTGTCCTCGATCGCTGCGCTGTGCTGCTGGGCAAGCTGATCGCGTACGGCTACAAGGTCCCCGCAGACGTCTACGCCATCGATGATCCGATCGCCCGATTCTCCGCCATGGAGCGCATCCGGGGCGCCGACAAGAAATGCGCCGCGCCGTGGTCCCAGGTCCTGACCCGTCTCGGCCTGCAGCTGACTCCTCGGAAGGCGCGCGAGCTGGTGCGCGCGTTCGCCGAGATGCCCCGCGAGATCGCGGAAGAGATGGACGAGGCCAAGATCAGTCTCAACACCCGCATCCGGTTCATCGAGCTCAACCGCGGGCGAGCGCAGGCGGCCCAGGACATCTGGGCCGCGGTGAAGAAGACCAAGCGAACCCGGCTGCTGAGTTCGGCCCTGACCGTCGCGGCCGATCCGGCTGTTACTCCTGACGAAGCGTTGGCCGAAGCCGGGCGCCTGCACGAACAAGCGGACATCGCACGTGCCGACAAACTCCGCGCAGACTCGTCAGCACCCGCCGATGTACCCGTCTCGCTAGTGGAACAACGACTTGTCGACAACACCCTCGACAGTCTTCGACTCCTGGTCGCCGCACTGGCTCGCGGCGCTCGACTCTCTTCGCATGACATGGCGTCACTCCGCCTTCTGGCCGATCAACTCAACGGAACGGAGTGAGCCCCGTGTCCGTCTTCCTCGGCCTACCCACCGGCACCGCGCCGGCCGCGCGGTGCGACTGCAGGCGTTGCCCTTGGTACGCGGGCACTGATGCCGAACCGGGTGCGGTCATCGCGCCGGTGTGCTCGGGGTGCAACTCGGACTGCAGCTACTGCGGCTGCGCACGCGCGGAAACCGGGCAGACGGGAATCGCGTGCTCGAGCTGCCCGATCCGATGCGGCTCCCGAAGCGACATCCAGACGTGGATGGCCGACGTAGGGGAGACCCTCGAATTCGACGACATCGTCCTCCGTGGCCGCTTGCCCGAAGGCTTGCCCTCCTTCATCCCGCAGGTCGACGGATCCAACGCAGGCCACCTCGACGCCGCGTTGGGCTGGCCCGCGTACGCCGTCGGACTTCGTCGAGTGTTCTCTCCGCGGACACACGCAATCTACCCACGGTGGGACCGAGCGGCGACTGCCACGGAAGCGTTGGGTCTTCCGCGCAAAACGTTGATCGTCCTCTCTGGATATGGAGAGGACCCGCTGGTTGAAGCGTTCTGGACGGCCCGGCACCGTGATCGTCTGCTCGACAGGCTGGCGGCGCTCAAGTTCGATCTCGTCTTGGCTCCCAACTACTCGATCTACGGCAACTGGCCCCGCGCCGAACACCTCATCAACATGCGCAGGTCGCTCCTGCTCGCGGAAGAGTTCGCCCGGGCCCGTCTGCCGGCCGTTCCGAACCTCTACTGGTTCCGGCTCGAGGACCTCCAGCGGTACGCCGCGTGGATCGCCGAAACCGCGCCGCCCGCCATCGCGATCAACCTCCAGACCGTGCGCGAGAACAAGAACTGGGAAACCTGGGCACTGCCGGGCCTCAGCTGGCTCGCGGAGAACATCCCGGACGGCCTCCCGGTCATCATCACCGGCCTGTCACGCCAAGACCGCATCGCCACCGCCGTCGAGCTGTTCGGCGCCAGGCTGATTCTCGTCAGTCAGAACCCGGCGCAGTACGCGCTTCATGGAGCCGTGATGACTCCGGAAGGGCGCAAGGACCTGCAAGCCCGTATCCCGGACGCCTTCGCCAGCTCGGTGCGCTACCTGGCTTCGCTCTTACCTGAAGGAGGCAACTGATGCAGCGGACTCTCTGGATTCTTCTCGGCTGGTCGTCCGAGTATGGAGCCGCCACCACTGTCGTTGCGGTTCTCGGTATCGACCAGGAGGACGACGGCCAGCTCTCCCGGCACATCGAATGGGTCCCGCGGGAGTACCAACGCTGCCTCACCTGGCGGAAGCGCATCGCATCGACACCGGTCTATGACCTCGTTGCCCACATGGAAATCTGGCAGAACTCTCTCACGGCACCCGCCGCACGCGTCGACCTCGTCCCCTCGGCGCCGGATCTCGCTGCAGCCGTTCAGTACCAGCTCGACGACCTGCTCGGTAGCGCCGGCTGAGCGACTCTCCATGGGAACGAATTCCAAGACCACGCACGCGGCCTACGCCGTCGGGCCCTCGACAGCGGAGGAGACGTCACCCGAAGCTGGCCCGAAGTGGACGGACGCTGAAATTGCGTTGTCGGTCGTCGAAGGCTTCGTGCTCAACGGAGTCGACCCAGGCAACCCATTCGAGCAAACCTCACTCGACCTACCTGATGACATCGGAGAACGGTATGCGATGTTCGCGGAAGCAGTCCGTGAGGCGCAAGAAGAAATCGCGAAACTCAGCGGTGATCCCACTGAGTTCGAGGACGCGCTGCACATCCACTGCGAGTCGTTCCTGAACGGCCTGACATCGGATGAGCTCAAGGAACTCGCCGCCGCCCGCGGATTCAAGCACCCAGCTCTGGTGGGGTTGTCCGAGTCCACGGGAAATCCTTTGGTGCACTGGCTCGATCCGTCCTATCCGGACGACGCGGGCACGAAGAAGATGATCCAGAGTGTCGCGATCGACAGAATTGTGACTCTGTTCTCCGGTGAAACAGTAGGCGGCAAAACCCTGGAGCAGTGGCAACAACTCGACGCGAGCCTGGTCGCTACGCCAAGCCATTACGTGCCTCCGGGGTTCCTGTCGTGGACGGCGACCGCCGCCGAGGTTCAGGCAGCGCAGGAAACGATCAACTCCGCCGCCGGCGCTGTCGATACCGCCAAGAGCAACGGCTCGTGGGCCGACCCCGACCTCGTCTCGGCTTTGATCGCGGCGGAGAACAAGCTGGCGACCGCGCACAACCCCGCGCTGGACGACCTGGAGGCGATCCGGTCCTCGGCGAAGCATCAAGTCGATCAAGCTTTCACCGACATTTCACCGCACGAACTTTCCACCGCTATACAAGCCGCGAAGGACCACGATCAGATTGCGCCTTTCCAGGCCAAGGTGCTCAATGCCCAACAGGTTCTGAAGCTCCTGCGAGCGTCGACCGAGAAACAGGAACGGCACGACCTCCAGGCCCTCGCCGTCGAGCGCGCGGCCACGAAAGTGACGTTCGAAGCCAACATTGCCGACCTGCACAACGCACTGGGCCACACTGGCCTGCCCAGCCTCGCGGCCCCAGGTGGCATGACAGCGATGACCAAGTTCCTCGACCACGCGCACCAGGCGGGAGTCACCTACAAAAACATGGGTGGCTGGAAACCCGTCGAGCCGACACTGGCGCACAACGAGACCCTCCAGATCGCGCAAACCGAAGTAGCGCTGTGGACAGACCAGCAAGAACTGAAAGACCTGCGAGCGTTCGTCGTCTCCACTGGCCTCCTCACGACTGATCAAGCCGCGGCTGCGACGAAGTCTTTCTGCAAGAAGCTCCTCGTCCATCAGGCTTATGGGGCCAGCGCGGCGGTCGCGTCACTGAAACACAGCTTGCAGGAGAAGATCGGTCTCAAGAACAGTACGAAGTCGTTGCCTCCCAAGGCACGGAAGTCCGCGAAGGCGCCGATTCTGGCTGCGCCCAGGAGCGTGTTCGGCCGCCAGCACGCCGAGATGCTCTCGGCGTTGAAACAGACCAAGGCCGCTCTCTCGGCCTTACCGAAGTCGGTCGATCCAGCTGCTGTCGCGGCCTGGGACTTCGGAACGGGCAAGCCCGCAAAACTTGGCGGGACACATCCGAAGACGCTGCATACCGGGCCGGACGGCAAGCCCTGGCTCGCGAAGGGGGAAGCGACTTCTCGGGGCGGCGCGGTCATCGAAGCCGAGGCCGCTACCTCGAGGGCACTTGAACGTGCAGGTCTGCCGGTGGTCCCCGTATTCGCCACCAAGGTCAACGGGAAGCCGGCCTCCGTGCAACCGATGCTCGTCGGCGCGACCGAGATGTCCAGTAACCCTTCCACCTGGTCGCAAACCGACATCGACGACATCGTCCGCCTGCACGTCGCGAGCTGGGCTCTGGGAAACCACGATCCGCACGCCGGCAACGTCCTCCGGACGGGAGAGGGTGGTCTCGTCCCGATCGACCATGGGCAGTCGTTCAAGTTCTACGGCCAGGACAAGCTGTCGATGGCGTTCCGGCCGAACAACACGACGGCCGTCTACCACCGGGCGTACGACGCCTTCAAGGAAGGCAAGCTCGCCAAAGGCGTACGGATCAACCCCGCGGCCGCGCACTCGGTGATCAAGCACCTCGAAGCGGTTCCTGACGCGGAGTGGCGCGGAATGCTGCGGTCGGCCGCCTACGCCGGAGCCGCGCAGAAGCAGATGAAGTGGGCGCCGGCGATGCGGGCGAAGGCGGCCAAGCACCATGGCGTCGCCGAAACCTCGGTGACCACGAAACAGATAGCGGAAGCCTTCCTCGACTACGCGGTCGAGCGTAAGAAGAGCCTGCGCAAGGACTTCACCGAGTTCTTCCTCGGTGAGCTGAAGCTGGAGAACGCTGCGGCCCTTCAGCACGCGGGGAAGACCTGATGGGTACCAACTCCAAGACGGCTCACACGAGTTACTCGATCACGCCGTCGAGCCCGTCGGCCGAGCCGGCGCCTCTCGACGAGGAGAGCGCCCTCGACGTCCAGACACCGTCAAAACCGGATAGCTCCCCAGAACCAGGTGCTCAGCCGCTGCCACCCCTCCCGGAGACACCTGACGTCGGCAAGCCTTTCGGCGAGCCGATTCTGGTGGGCGGGACCGACCTGCACGCCTCGAGCGCCACTCTCGTCAGCTACGCCAGCGCCGAAGGCCCACGCACCGTTCTGCACGCACGGGTCAGTGAGGAGGCGGAAGAGAAGCTGCTTGACGCCATCAACGTCACGAAGGAGACAACCCCGATCCAGGTCGAGCAGATCGTTCACGGCCGGCTGCCGGTCGACGAGCAGCACGAACTCGCTGAAAAGATCATCGCGGCCGCGAAGAGCGTGAACCACCACCTCAAAGAGGGAGACCTCTCCGTCGGGAAGCTGCCGTCAACAACGAAGCAGAAGATTGTTGACGCGAAGAAGGCGGCGGAGGCCGCGGCCATGGACATCGGCGACAGCCCAGGGCCGGCGGACTCCGCAATGCTCGCGCATTACGCGGCGAAACTGGCCGACGTCGAGTCGGCGGCCGCCGCAGCGAAGGCCGTTGGTCACGTCAACCCGTACCTGCATGAAGGCGTCGCGACCGTCACGGTGACGACGCCCGTGCTCACGAGCGAGACCGGTGACCACCGCGTCGCCGGCCTTCTACGCGACGCGACCCGGATCAGGCCGACCCTGGACACCGAAACCGGTCAGGCCAGTTGGAACGGCGTCGCGCGGTGGGAGAAGGTCGCCGGCAAGGAGTACGTGATCAACCTCGGCGATGGGTTTCAGGCCGTCTACCGGCCCTATGGCATCAACTCGCCGATGACGGCGGAGTTCTCCTTGCGCGGCCGGCTCGAGATCATCGCGCCCGCAGGCGAGGGGCACGGCCCGGACGTGGTCAAACGGCTTGGGCAGCTCAACCTGGCCAACCGCCCCATGACCCAGGCCGAAGGCGAATACGGCTACCTCGCCGCGAACGTCAAAGCCCAGAACCTGGCGGACAAGGCCGAGGTGCAGGCAGCCATCGCGACCGGTGATCAACTCGAGGAGATGATGCGCCAGGAGCTCTTCCACGAGCGTGCCCACCTCGCTGTCGGCCTGAACGACACTCAGCTCGCGCGGTTCGCCAAGGACATCCAGCTGGACGCGCACACGCAGGCACTGCCAACGAAGGTGAAGGTCCTGCGCGAAGCCGTTGCGAAGGCGACTGGGCACCACGACGGCGGGGCCCTTTCCGCCACCGCGGGGTACGATCCCGCTCCTCGTCGGTCCGGTGGCTGGCTCACCTGGAACCGTTTCGATGTCGGCAACTCGATGACCATGCTTACGGCCGCTTTCAAAGGCAAGGCGCTGGTTCACGCCACTTCGGCGTCGGGGTTGAAGGCGATGCTGGCGAACGGTGTGCTCGCCTCCACCGAGCGGCGGACGCTGATGGGAGTGAGCCGCGGCGTCGGTATGAGCGAGGACCAGGACAAACTCACCGGCGGAGCGAGCTCCGTCTTCCTGCGCGTGCTGGGCAAGCCCTCGTCACATTCCGGCCCGAAGCTGGTGTGGGATCAGCCCGAGCGGCTGATGCACCGCGCGGACTACTACGGCGCGAACGCGGACACCTACGGAGCCGTCAATCCCTCCAAGACCGGCAAGTACGCGTCGTCCACGCGAGACCCATTCAAGATCGCCCACTTCACGAATCCCTCCAACGAGGTCATGTTCGGTGACGGCATCGACCTGCTGGGGGCCGAAGGACCGTCGAGAATCCTGTGCGAGAGCAAGGCACAGCGCGAGGAGATCCAAGCCATGTTCACGGCCAAAGGCATCACGCACATCGCCGGTAAGCCGATCGACGACGTTCTGAAGGTATGAAGGAGAGATGACCCGTGAATCATGAGATCGACCTCGACGAGGCCGGGCGCATCTTCGAGAACCTGGTCACCGGCCGCGCCCAGAAACGGGCTGACGACCTGCATCCCGGTGCCGAACTCGTCATCGACGGTGACCAGCGGGTCGCGCTGGCCAGGCATGTACGTCGGGATGTGGACGAGCCCGCTCTCTTCTGGATCCGGCCACTCATCGGGGCCTCCCAGGATCCGGAGACGCGGTTGCCCGTCTTCGATCCGGCTGTCATTCGACGTCGGGCGCTGCACGTCGCTTCAGCGCGGTGTGATGGCTCTCGGCTCCAGCTTCAACTCGCCGGCGGCTCGACTGTGACCGTCCAGCGGGCGCGGTCCGGCCGGCTCCAGATCCTGCAGGACTTCGATACGTGGATGACCACGATCTCAGCCGAAGAACGTGAGGCACTTGAAGTGCTTGAGCACGATTGAGCCGGAGCGCATCAAGCCGACCTTCACCTCGGCTTGTCTAGAGTATGAGCGCGACTTCGGAACCCCAGCTGAGCGACGTCGAATGGGTCGTCGAACATCACGAGGCGCACGGGCAGTTGCTCGTTCGCGGTTCCTCTCTGGGCGAGATCCTCACGAAGGCGAGAGGAGCGCTCGCCGAGCACTTTCCGCCGGTCGGCCACACGGGTTTGCGCGTGCGGCCCGGTTGGTGGTGCGCGACAACCTGCGAGTGCCGTCGAGGGCTTGCGGTATCGAACCATCCAGGTTGGCACTACCGCCGAGCACGTTCGGACGAAGCCGGGTCTTGGTATGGCGCCGAGATCCGGTTAGTGCTCCTGACAGGACGTTCACACGGTCGGGCGACGTGACGGTTGATTCGGCTGGAGCCCATGTGACCATCGCCAGATGGACCACCTGAGGGCACCGGCACGTTGATGAGCATCGAATTGCGCATCGTCCTCGGGCTCACTCTCGGCGGCGTATTGGCCACGGTCTCGGCGCTGCTCTTCCGCGCCACTCTCAAGGCGCCGCCGAAGCGCTTCCACTACGTCGCGATCGTCGCCGCGGCAGCCGTGCTTGGTGCGGCTGCCGCGGTTTGGCCACCCAGCCTGATTGCCGCAGGCGCCCTTCTTCTGGTGCTTGGCGTGCCGGCCGCCGCTGTCGACGTGGTCGAACACCGGGTTCCGGACCGGCTCACCGGCCTCTTGGGGGCGGGAATGGCCATCACGCTGGTCACAGTAGCGCTGCTCGCGGATCTAGTGCCGTCGTTGACCATGGCGCTCGTCGGCGCCGTGGTGTGGGGCGGGGTGTTGTTCATGTCGTTCCTCCTCACCGGCGATCCAGGCCCCGGTGACGTCAAGCTGGCGCCGAGCTTGGGGATGCTGCTCGGCTGGCTGGGTTGGAAATGGCTCCTGGCCGGAATCGTCGGCTCCTACCTGCTGGCCGCCTTGCTCGCCGTACTCGGGCTGCTCACGAAACGCTGGGGCCTTCGTCGCAGCCGTATGCCGCTTGCGCCACCGATGCTGGCCGCCACGATGCTGAGCGCGACGATGGCCGCCCTCGGCAGCTGAACGAACGTCCGCGTGAATCGAACGCGAGCAAGAACACCATGTCCTGAGGGCTCGACACACCAGCGAAGGAGCCCGCAGATGTATGAACCTCCGTGGTACGACCAGGACCTCGAACAAGCCGCATCGAACGCCGCTCAGCGGTTCGACCTCGACGATGACGAAGCCCGTGGGCTGGTGGAGATGATCGTCGACGCGCTTGAAGAAGGTGGCGATGCCGTCGGTGACGCGGCCTGGGACGTGGAGAACGAGCACCCCGGTGTCCCGGGCGAAGACTTTGTCGAGGACGTCGCCACCGAGCTCGGTTACGACGACCTCCTCTGAACCGGCGACTCAGTACTCGGCGTCGTCTTGGTCTGGCTTCTGCAGCCATCGTTCCCGGCCGTCACGTGGCTGCCCGCCGATGAACGCCTCCCAGCAAACAACCTCGTGGGCCACGTCCGCGCTGAGAAGCCGCGGGTCCACAGTGGATGAAGTACGGAGTACGCCAAAACGAGATTGGTGCTGTGCGTGATGGCCTCTGCCATCTGGAGGTGAAAACGAGCCCACTCCATGTAAGTCTGGTATGACCGCTCCAGCCCGTTCACCAGGCGACGGTGAAAGCGGTCCGGTTTTCTCGGGCTGTTCACGGTTTCCTCGTAGATCTCCTTGGCACGAGCGAAGAAGTTCTCCGCCGCGAGACAGTGATGGGCTGCCGACATGACATCTTCCGTCGGGTTCGGGCGCTTGATTGCGATCATGATTCCTGCCTCGCTCAGTCGTGTTCTGGTGGGGGAGTGTCGATCAGGTTGACCTTCTTGCCGATCCGAACCGGTGCGTCGGCTGGGCCGCGCCAATGGCCGGACACGACCTTCCAGCGGCGGAGTGAATGGCTGGGGCCGTATGCCTGCCTCCGAAGGAATGGCGCGACGGGGAAGCGGACACCGACGGTGCGTCCACTCGGTTCCGGGGCTCGCGCCGGTCGAGAGGGAGTCTTCCGGCTGACAGAGAGCACTCGGACCGGGTCCGTGGAGTGCCCGGCACGCTCGGACCGCTTCCGCAACGTCTTCGGGAGATGCTCGTCGGATACCTCCGTGAAGCCGTTTGGCTGGCAGAAGATCCAACCGGCGTGGACCACTCGCAGCCAGTCAATCGTCGTCTTAGCCGCGGCGACCTTGGTGGGATCGAGGGCTCGTCCGCCGGACTCCTCGGGGACAACGGCATGGGTGGCACCCCAGGGCATATAGATCTCGTTGTCCCAGGTCAGCTCGGCATTCTGCGCGTGCGCGAGCCGGGTTGATTCGGCAGTTGGGAAGCCTGCCTCGCGCAACTTGGCGATCACCACGGCGAAGTCGGTCGCGCTCCAGAAGGTCAGCCAGATTCCGCCGCCGGGATGGCTGATGAGGGTCGTTTCTCCCCAGGAAACAGCGACTATGTCGACGTTCTTGCCATCTTCTCTGGTGTATGTGGCCAGCGGTTCGGCGAAGAGCATGAAGCCGGTCAGCGCGGGCAAATCCTGAGGTTCGATGTCCCAGTGGTCGTGAAGATTCCGGGCCGCATGCTGGACGAGGGGTGTGATGTCGCTGGTGACGTAGAACAGCTGTGCCTGGTGAAGCCGCCGGTACTCGTCCGCCAACATCAACTCGGCACCGATGTCTGGATCGCCGATCGGGCGAAGCGTTCCTCGGCCTTCGCGCACCATCGCCGAGGTGAACAGGTGAGCGGCGAAGCTCGTGAGGTACTCGGCCAGGTGCTCACGTAGGGCCGGAAGCTCACGCGCCTCGGGCGGGCTCCAGGACCCGTCAGTGTGCTCGGCCATGGCGAGGGCCCCCGGCTCGTTTCTGAACTGCCCTCGATCTGGTGCTGATATGCCACATCAGGCCTCCCAATAAAACCTTGAACACTAAGTAATCAAGGTTCAGGGTAGGCAAACTTTGATTACTTAGTCAACAAGGTTCACTCGGGCTGGACATGCCGTGTTGCCATAGGTGCAAGTCGGACGTGCAGGTTCCTGTTAACTTCAGCCTGGTGAGCGGCGAAAACCACCGACTAGAAGACGGTCGTCCGGCCGGCGAAGGGTTGACCCTTCGGTACCTCGGGATGGTCGAGATCGGGGAGTGGTTCGGGGTCACGCATCGGACGGTGGCCCTGTGGCGGCGCCGCTACGCCGACGATCACCCTTTCCCGGAGCCGGACGTCATCATCGGTCGGACGCCTGGCTGGTCGCCTGCTCGCGAAGCCGAGATTTGGTCGTGGGAACGAGCGCGGCCAGGGCAGGGCGCCGGCGGCGGTCGTCCGAGGAAGATGGCCTAGGTGTAGCGCGCTGCCTGCCGTCCTGAAATCCGCGTAGTTCGCCATTGGTGATCTTGGCTTGGTTTCCCTTGAGTGCGGTGATCGGCAAGTCTCAATCGATATAGCGTCGAGACGCCTTTTGTGCATAAGGGCATTCGAGTTCCGTGGCTTGCTGCGCGGGATAGCAGGTCAGGCCAGGGCGGGTTGCTGCCTTTCTGCCCAGCCGAGCAGGCTGAATGGGGCGCCGTCGAGGTAGCCGCGGATGCCGGCGAGCGGGTAGGGGATGACGGCGTCGGGCAGGCCGTCGAATGGGAACCATTCGACGGCCGAACACTTGTCTGGCTCGCGGTTGTGCGGTTCACCGGACCAGCGGCGAGCCTCGAAGAACACGCCGAGCCGCGGCACGGGGCCGGAGCCGTCGACGTGCACCGTGTGCGCGTGCCGGAGATCGGCAGGGTCGATGAGCACGCCAACCTCTTCGGAGGCTTCGCGTGCCGCTCCGGCGGGCAGGGACTCGCCGGCGTCGAGCTTGCCGGAGGGTAGGTGCCACATGCCGTCGCCGTAGGTGCCGCGCCGCTGGATGAGCAGCAGTTCATCGCCGCGGACGAGCAAGACGTGCACGTCGATGATGGTGTGTTGGCCGTTGGGCATCCGGCGAAATCCTCACGGGTGGCGGTCCTGAACCTGCGAGCCCAGTGCTTTCGCGGGCTCGCAGGCAGGCTACGCCGTGGCCGCTTCCTCGGTGAGGCGGTCTACGAGGTCGGCGATTCGGTCCGTGAGGTAGGTCGCGATGTCGACCGGGGAGGCCTCGCCGGTGTCCACCGCGACGACGGGATGCTGCCACCGTGTCAGCCGTCGCGCTGCTTCTTCGTAGAGCTCGGTTTCCTGTCGGCCGCTGTCCTCGCCGCTGTGGAACCGGTCGTGTGCCCCACGGGCGGCGACTCGTTTTGCGGTCACGGTAGGTGGCGCCTGCAAGATGATGGAAAGGTCGGGCCGATCAGCCGCACCGTTGATCGCCTCGACGAACGGCAATGGGACTCCGTCCATGCATTGCAGCACGAAGGACGAGGCGACGTAGCGGTCGCACAGGACGATATGCCCGCTCTCGAGGTGCGGCCGCACTTCTGTCTCGAGGTGGTAATACCGGTCTGCGGCGACCAGGCACGCGAGCGTGTACCCGCGGTAGGTCTCGGTGTTGTGTCGAGCGGTCTCGCCGAGCGCACTGTGCGAGGGTTCGGCGGTGGCGTGGACCCGGTATCCGCGGTTGGCGAGGTATTCGTGCAGCAGGCGGGTTGTTGTGGTCTTGCCGACGCCGGCGGGTCCGTCGAGGGTGACGAACACCCCGCGGCGTTTGGTGGTCACGCGGCCGCCCTTCGGTCGTACTGCGCGCGGGAGAGCGTGACGAGGTTGCGGCGGATGTAGTCGATGGGTGCCTCGCTCAACTGGATGTTGACGGAGAAGTTGAACTCGTCGCGCTCGCGCATCGACTCGTCGACACCGTCCGAGGTGAGGTCGACGGCGCTGTAGTTGAGCAGTTGCTCGGCCGTGTACGTGCCGGACTTCATCAGCTCGCTCCAGTCGGGTGTCCCGGGGTAGGGGCGGTACTCGAACGCCGAGGCCCGGAACCGGCCAGGCAAGGGGTCGGTGATGTCCCACAGGTCGTGCACGAGCCGCACGGTGTCGTCGATCTCGGCACAGGTCTCGGTGGGAAACCCCAGGATGAAATAGCCCTTGACGTTGATCCCGCGCTCGGTGAGCCGCCGCACCACCGAGCGCGCCATGTCCGGGGTGATGCGCTTGTCGATCCGGGCGAGCATCCGCGGGTTGTCGGACTCGACGCCGAGCGCGACCTCGCGCAGGCCGTTCTCGGCGAGGGTGTCGAGCATGGCGTCGCTCGTGCGGTAAAGCACGTTGATGCGGCCGGTGGCGTCCCACTGCGCCCAGTCGCCGACGCGGTCCACGGTAAAGGCGTTCATCATCGTTTTGATGACGCGCGGGACGCCGAGGAACAGGTCGTCGACGAACCGGAAGGCGTTCACGCCTGTCCCGCGGAGCTGGTCCATCTCGTTAAGGATGTTGTGCGGCTCGCGGGTGCGGATGGTGATGTCCGGGTTCGCCGACACCGCGGCGCCGCAGAACGAGCAGTCGTAGGGGCAGCCGCGGGCGCCGACCATGTTCGCCTCAAGGCGTCCGTTGTCGCGGTGCGGGTCTTGGGTGAGGTAGCCGCGGTCGACGAACGGCAACGCGTTGATGTCCGGCGCCAGGTAGTGCTTGTTCTTCCCGATTCCGCCGGTGACCGGCTCGCGGATGATCGGGTCGAGCCACATCACCCCGGGCAGCTCGGTCCGCCGCTTGTGGTCGTCGAGCAGCGCGGCGACCCGGGTCTCGCCTTCGCCGATCACCAGGGCTTCGCACTGGCTCATCCGCCGGTCGCACAGGATCTCGGCCGGCATGGCTTTCGCCTGGTGCCCGCCGAGCATGACCATGATGTCGCGGTCGAGCCGCTCGGCGATCCGGGCGCTGATCTCGTAGGTCGGGGCTAGCAGGTTGAACCCGGCCCACCGTGGCGCGGCCGCGTTGACCAAGCGGGCGGTTTGCTCGATGCCGAGCCCGTGCGCCTCGGCGTCGAGTACACCGACGTTGAAGCCTTGCGCGGCCGCGTAGGTGGCGATGTAGGCCATGCCGAGCACCGGCAACGTGAAGTCGTTCACCCGCGGGCGCTCGTCGTAGTCGCGTAGTGGTGCGTTGACGAACAGGAGATCGATCTCTCGGCGGAGGTCGGCGCCGGCGATCAGGTCAGAGGGCAACTCCGGTTGCATGTCGAACTCCCCAAGCGAGGGTGAGCAGCGTCCACTCGGACAACTGCGCGCCGGCCATCGCTTGCCACAACCGCCCGAACTCAGGTTCGGGTTTCGGCCAGTCGACCGAAGGGGCGAGCTTGCCCGCCCAGGTGCGCACCGCGAGGTCAGCGAAGGGATAGAGACTGAAGTCGTTGGTGACGTCGGCGACAGTGGCGCCGGCCGTCCACGGGCCGATCCGGTGAACGCTCTGCACCGCGGCGACGAGCTGCTCACCCGTCATGCCCGCCCAGTCCTCGGCCGCCTTGAGGCTTGCCTCGGCGGCCGAGCGCAGGGCACCGCGGAAGAACTTCATCCGCAGCACGTCGAACTCGGCATCGGACAAGGCGAGCACGGTCTCGGGCGAGGGGAATAGCCACGCCGGGCCGGCCGCGGTGTCGTACCGCTCGCCGTGGGCTTCGCAGAATCGGTGGTAGTTCTCGCGCGCGGTCGAGGCCTTGATCACCTGGCGGGTAACCGCAGTGCCGAGCGCTTCCCACACGTCCGAGGTCCGCACGCGCGCGACCGGTCCGTCGGCCCGCAACGGCTCGCACACCACGGCATCGCTCGCCAGCGTTCGCGGGTCGATCGTGTCGACGACCGGGGCGACGTTCGTGTCGCCAGTGAGCCGGACGGCGTCGACCAGATGCCCGACGGCAGGCTCCGGCGTGCAGATCACCGACCACACCGAACCGGCCGACCGGAGCACGCGCCGAACGCGCCCATCATCGCCATGCAGCCATCCGTAGTGGTCAAACATCATGATCGGGTGCGACACGTTCAGCCCTTCTCGCGTTGGTTCCCGGCATTCTCGCGCGGGCGGTGAACGCCCGCCTCCGCGCCGAGTACTTGGCGCGGTCAACACGGATCACCGGTCGGTGGCCAACCAGCTGTCATAGGGCACTCCTCATGGGTTGGTCAGCGTGAGGCGTTCGTGAACTACTTCAGCGACTCGGCGCTCGAACGCCGCCGCACTCGAAATGCGGCTACGCAAGCCTCGGCGACTTAGAGAAGGCCTAGCGAGTTGATCTTTTCTATGGATTCCTTCTCGCTCAGGGCGATCTCGCGAATCTCGTTCAGTTTTCGCAGATACGGCAACATTTCTTCGGTTTCTTCCAGCACCAGCATCGCGGTGGCGGTGTGGACTACGACGACAGAGTTGTTGTCGTAGTCCTCGAAGGAGCCGAAGGCTGTTTGAAGGTCCTCATCGAAGCTGTCGGACGGAATAACGTGCACGTTGCAGTGTGGGATGCTCGAGGTAATGAGCAACTGGAGAATTTGGTCCTCTAAGACGTCGTTCATGGCTGGATCGCGAAGCGCGAACTCGTCGATGTAGAAGATGGCATCAAAGCTCTTCTTGACGCCTTTGAGTACCTCCTGTCGGGCGAGGCGTGCCTGGACGGCTTCCTTGATCAGGGGGTCCTTGGGGTTCCGGTTGTGTCGCAGCATCACTTCCGCGTACCTCTCGCTCTGCAGCAGAGAGGGGATACGGCGTGGTTCGTAGAACGTCATCGTTTTGGCACTCGCGTGGAGAAAGTCCAGCGTCGGGAGCAGATCGGGAATGCCCTCAGGGTGACGCTGGAGGTCGTAGCCATTGGCCGGTGACTCGGCCAGCCTCCTGATGCGATCGAATTCTCCCGGCGCGGTCCTGGCTTGGGCCAGGTAGGCGACGATGTCCAACGTTGATCCTTCGCGCTGGCCACTTTCCAACCGGGAGACCTTCGGAGCTCCCCAGCCGAGGGAGCGACAGACGTCGGCGGCGCTGAGGTCGGAAAGTTTCCGCGCTTGCCGCAGCGCGACGCCGATCTCTCGGCTCTTGGCTGTGGACTCTTCGACGCGCTTGAGTTGCGGTGTTGGTTTAGGTGCCGATTTGAACACGGTGAATCACTTTCTCAGGTGGGGCTTGTTGTCGGCCGCGGAGGAGCTTGTGGCCAGAGTCGGTGGTGGAGGTCGAGAGGAATGAGAGCCGCGAGGGAGAGCCGACCGTCGAGGACTTTCCTTGCTGCTACGTCAAACCGTTCGCACGGCCACTGCTTGCCGAAGCAGATGGGGCAGAGAAGCGTCGCGTCGGGATCAGGTAGGTGTGCGGTCAGTTCGCATACCGAGAAAGCGACCTTGCCCAACGGGCTCTCACAGTCGACGATCAGGCAGTTCCACGGCCGGACCGACGACGACTCTTCCAAAGTCAAGTTCACCGCCTCGGTTCGACTGCGGTGCGGGAGCTAGGCGGTTGCCAGCCAATCCGTCCCGCGGCACGTCTGGGTTCGTGCGACATCGGAAGCGGGATTCCAGGTATGGCCGTGGCTGGGGCGGTAGGACGAGTACTTCGGTCGGCTCATCGTCCAGAACGTCGGGCTCGTTTGAAGGCCATCTTGGTTGCTCGTCCTCCCGCTGCCTTCTGACCCTGGCGACGATCGCTAGGGCCGCCCAGTACGGCTGACCGTGAAACAGACGGATTCGACGACGCTTATTGAACCAGGTGATTCCTGCGGTGATCAGGACGGCGCTGAGCGCGGCAGCGCTAACCATCCAGAACGTCGACATGGTGGCCTCCAGGACGGCATTCGCTCAGAAGCTTTCACGCGGGCGGTAGGCCAGCCGGACGGACACACAAGGCCAGGTCTGGCCGCTTGCACGAGAGCCGGCTGTGGAGTGCGTCGGTGTCGGGAAGCGGTACGTGTACTGCGATATACCACGTCAGCAAGTCGTACAGCTGAACTGGTTCCGGGTGCTGTGCGCGGTTACCTCCGCCTGCTCGTGTCGAGGCACTTCGGCTCAGGCGAGCACGAACAGCCAAGTCTGGTTTGGTCGACCAGAACGTCATAAGGTGCTTCGTGTCTGGGCGCATCGAGTTCTTGCAGACGGTTGTCGTCATTGCCGACCTCCGGCGCGGTTGAGTTTTTTGTGGACTGTCACCACTTTGGCTCGACCGCTATAGTTACGGAACGGGGTAATGACGCTACGCGTGGTATTTACCCCTATTTACCCCCTGACGGAGCCGGAGAAAGACATGGCCGACGAGAGCTTCACCGCTGGGACGGCGCACTCTCGACTCGCGGGAGAGATCAGGCGGCTCAGGAACGCGGCCGACTTGAGTCAGTCGGGTTTAGGCGAGCGAGTCGGTTACACCCGGAACTACGTTTCCATGGCCGAGCGTGTGGGTGGAAACCTGCCTTCGCAGAACCTTGTCGAGGCACTCGATCAGGCCCTTGGTGCCACTGGCCAGCTGTGCGCGCTCTGGCGCGAAGCCAAGAAAGAACAGCAGGCTCGTCGTCGCCAGGGGCGCGTTGCGGCCCTGGCCAGGTCGTCGTCTCCGCTGTCGAGCGAAGGGGTTGAAGATGCAGAGCTCAGCCGGCAGGCGGTTGCCGATGACGCGCGCAACGCTGCTCGGATCGCTCGCATGATCGCGTCTTCCGGGACGACGAACGAGGCCGTCGACCAGTTCGACTCCGAGATCCGCAGGATCGCCGCAGCCTATATCTCCCGGCCTCTTGTCGATGTCTTCGGCGAGATCCGGGAACTGCGTCAAGAGGTCTTCCGGCTGCTCGACAACAACCGGATCCCGAACCAGCTTCGCGACCTCTACTTGCACGCGAGCAGGCTCGGCGGGTTGCAGGCGCACGTGTCGCTCGATCTTGGCGACTACCGCGCTGCCGACATCCACGCTCAGACCGCGTGGCTTTACGCCAAACTGGCCGGACATCAGGACATGCTCGGCTGGATCAAGGCGTTGCAAAGCTTGATCGCCTACTGGGATGATCGGCTTGAGGACGCTGTCGAACGAGCGCGGGAAGGTGCCCTGTTCCATCCGCGAGGAACGACTGGGGCTCGTCTTGCGAGCCTCGAAGCGCGGGCATGCGCAGCGCGCGGCGACGAACAAGGAACGGTGGCCGCGCTCGACGTCGCGGAGAGCGCTCGTGCTGACTCGACGATGGACGAGTACTCTGGTGTCTTTACCTTTCCCGCCGCGAAGCAGTCGGTGTATGCCGGAACCACGTTGCTGACTTTGAAAAGCAGCCCGGCCTTGGCGAAGCAGGCCATCGGGAAGTCGCAGTTCGCGCTTGACGTCTACCAAGTGGCGGCGCCTGCGGATCGTTCCGCGGGTGATATCTTCGCTGCCCGTCTTGATCTGGCTGGAGCGCACATGGTCCTGGATGATCTTGATGCCACGCAGTCGTATCTCCTACCTGTTCTTGCCGCGCCTCAGGTACGGCGAACGGCCAGCATCGTCAAGCGAGCCCGAGACATCGGTGACCGGTTGAGCTCCACGAAGTACCTCACGACGGCCCGCGCGAAGGGCCTGCGCAGCGAGATCCGGGAGTTCTGCGCGCCGCCGCCGGCGCTCCCACCCGGAGCGGGGATAGTGGCGAAGTGACGTCACAGCCCGAGGAAGTGGACACGACGAGCCGCACCAAGCTCGCCGGAAGCGCATATAAGGACGAGGCAGACCTGGCTGCACGGCAGTCGCTGTACGCCTGGCAGCAACCGAGCTACGACCTGCCTGGCATTGTGCTCGAGCACCTGCCGGCTTCGACAACGAGCGTGCTCGACCTGGGCTGCGGAAACGGGAAATTCCTTCACCGAATCCGGCTTGAGCGCACGCACGCGCTCACCATCGGAGCCGACATCTCGCCCGGAATCCTGACGCCCTTGCCGCCGCCGACCGTGGCGGTGGACGCAGCAGCCTTGCCGTTCGCGTCCGGACGATTCGACGTCGTCCTGGCGCTGCACATGCTGTACCACGTCGCCGAGCTGCCTGCGGCGCTCGACGAGATCCGCCGAGTCCTGGTTCCCGATGGTCTCGTGTTCGTCTCGACGAACGCGCGCACCGACAAAGCCGAACTGGACGACCTCTGGTCAGCGGCCGCCGCCGACGTGCTCGGCGTAACCAAGGGGCCAAGGCGGGTTGCGCTGAGCGAACGGTTCGCGCTCGAAGATGCGCCTCGGCTTCTTGAGCCGTACTTCGAACAGATCACCACGGTCGATCTGCCCGGAGTGATCACCGTTCGCGAGCCGGGACCTGTGCTCGCGCACCTTCGTTCGTATCGGGCCTGGGCCGACGAGGGCGGCGTCCCGTTCGACGCGACGATCGATCGAGCACACGAGCTACTCGTCCGGCACCTCGACCGGCGCGGAGAGTTCACGATCTCCTGCCGGGGCGGCATCATCGTGGCTAGAAAGTCGCTCTGAGCAGGCAATTCATAAGTTGATCACCTTGAGTAGTCACGTACTACAAACGGGCGAAAAGTCGCTGATGGTGGTCATCTTGCGACGCTCCGGGCATACCGTGAGATCCGGGAGAGGGACGAACGACCCGGCATGGTCAGTCCGGCGGGAGCGTGACTGCGCGACCGCCATGCTGAGTTGTCGCCTGGTAGTTGCGTAGGGGGAACGGATATGGCGGAGCGCCGCCGTGCCGGCTTTGCCGTGCCATTGCGGAATCGGGAGTTTCGAGCGCTATGGGTCGCCGAGTTGCTTTCCATCGGCGGGGATCAGGTTGCTCGTGTCGCACTCTCACTACTCGTGTTCAAGGAGACGTCCTCCGCGGCGCTGACCGCGTTGACGTACGCCATGACCTTCATACCGTCGGTGCTCGGCGGCTTTCTGCTGTCCGGCCTCGCGGATCGGTATCCGCGCCGCGCGATTTTGGTCATCACCGACGTCGCCCGCGCGGTTCTGGCCGCGGCGATGGCATTGCCAGGGCTGCCGCTGCCCGCGCTATGGGCGTGTACGGCATTGCTCAGCGCGGCGGCAGGTCCGTTCAAAGCGGCCCAGTCGGCGCTGCTGCCGCAGGTCCTCGGCCGCGAAGCCTTCCCTTCCGGCCTCGCTCTCCGGCAGTTCACCGGGCAGATCGCCCAGGTCGTCGCCTTCGGATCCGGTGGGCTGGTGCTAACGCTGATCGAGCCACATCTCGGGATGCTGGTGAACGCAGGCACCTTCGTCCTGAGCGCCGTCATCCTCCTTAAGGGAGTGGCATCGAGGCCGATCAGCCAAGACGTGCCCGAACAGGACGGTTCGGTGAGGATGTCCGCCGCCAGGCCTGCGGGCGGCACGTGGTTCCTGCTCTACGGCCTGGTCCTGCTGGTCGGCGCCTACGTCGTGCCCGAGGGGCTGGCGGTGCCGTACGGACACGCACTCGGGGTTTCGGCGTTCGGCATCGGACTCTTGCTCGCAGCTGATCCGCTGGGAAGCGCGATCGGAGCATGGCTCACGACGCGCGTTCAACTCCCGGCGACGCCCCTCGTGGCGTCGCTGTTCGCGATGGTGGCCGGCGTGCCGCTCATCGTCTGTGCCTTCGAACCGGGCGTCGTCGTTTCGATCATGTTGTGGGCCGCGTCCGGCGCTGTCTCGACGGCCTTGCTCATCCAGGTGCAGACCATCGTCGTCGACCTCGTGCCGGATGCCCGGCGCGGAGGAGTGATGGGCCGGATGTCGACGTGCCTGCACTGCTCGCAGGGCATCGCGATCCTGGGCGGCGGACTCGCCACCCAGCAGTTCGGGCCGTTCAAGGCGGTTGCCGCAGCTGGTGCCGGCGCGGTCGGTGTGGCGGCGGCGATCGGTGTGCTGTGGACACTTACTCGCTCCCGGCGGCGGGCCGGGAGCGAGCGTGGTTCAGCGAATGAGGACGCGCGAGATCACCAGTCCTTGTTGGTCATCGATGAACCCTCCTCCCAGCGAACGGACTGCCTGGACGGCCCACCCGCTGAGAACAGCCCGACGACGGCGTCCGCCGGAGGGCCGCCTGGGGACGCAAGCGACTCAAGTATGCAGGTCAGAGCCTCAGTTGTGCCCGGAGATGCCTCTGGTGATACGGAACGTATTTGGAATGTCACACGGTGGAAGCTCTGGTCCTTGCCTTGGCAAGTGATCGTGTTCGTGCTGGCCGTCGAGGGCGCTGCGATCGTGCTCACGCTTCTTCTCGATGGATTCACGCCGGTGAGTCGGTCCGATCTCGTCCGCTTCGGCATCCTTGTCGTGCTTGGCCTGGCCGCGGCTGAAGTGACCCGAGCTGTCGAGCAGATGCGGCGCAGGTTCTCCGATACTCCGCACGTCAACATGAGCTCGGTGTGGACCCTCGCGGCCGCCTTGCTCGTGACGCCGACCTTGGCGGCGGCGACGGCGGTCATCCTCTATGGGCACATGTGGTGGCGCAGCTGGCGTCGTGTGTCCGGCATGTGCCTGTACAGGGTGATGTTCAGCGCGGGCTCGGTTGTCGTTTCCTGTTGTTTGGCCATCGCAGTGGCTCGCTGGCTTCCTGCGGTCCAGACGCTCGAGAACGTCGACGACGGCACACTGGTGGGGCTGGCGCTGGTGCTCGTCTGCTACTGGCTGGTGAACTCGGCCTTGGTCGCCGCGGTGATCGCGCTGTCACCTGGTAGGCGTTCGTTCGGGACGTTGGTCGGCAGCTGGAGCGAGAATAGCCTCGAGTTCGCCACCTTGTGCGTAGGCGTTCTGGTCGCCCTGCTGATGCTCTGGCATCCGCTCGCGTTGGCCTTCGTCATGTTGCCGCTGTATGTGCTGGCGCGCAGCGTTCTGGTCCGCCAGCTCGAAGCCGCGGCGACGACCGACAGGAAGACCGGCCTGCTCAACGCGGAAACATGGAAGACCCTTGCCGAGAACGAGGTAGCCAAAGCTCAGCGCCACCATGCTCCGACCGGCGTGCTGATGATCGATGTCGACAAGTTCAAGTCGGTGAACGACACGTATGGACACCTCGTCGGGGACAAGGTGCTTCGCGAGATCGCGCAGGTGATCGTCGGCAACGTTCGGTCGTACGACATCTCCGCGCGGTTCGGTGGAGAGGAGTTCGTGGTCCTCCTGCCGAATGCCGACACGGCCGCGTCGGTCGATGTTGCCGACCGCGTCTGTGAGGCGGTCCGCAGGATGGAACTCAATGGTGAATTGGGTGGTTTGCGCCTTAGCGTCTCAATTGGCGTCGCAGCCTATCCAGCGGCAGGCGACAGCATCACCGATGTGCTCGTAGCCGCGGACAACGTCTTGTTCGCGGCAAAGGACGCGGGCCGGGACCGGGTCCGTTCGCTGATTCCGCCCGCCCGCCGCACGGCTTCCACCAGGGCGGACTAAGCGCCTCGCCGGTCTACCTCGTCAGTTTGGCGGTCCGCTTGGTAAACCTGAGCCCATTCGGCCAGTGGCCGGACGGCGCAGAGCAGCGAGCGGCCAGTGGGAGTGAGGACGTAAGAGACCGTCGCGAAGTTGCCAGATTCCGCGTGCCGCTCAATGAGCCCGTCTTCGCGCGCACGTTGCAGGGTGTCGGTCAGCACGCGGCCGGACAGCTGGCGATCTCGGTCCGTGCGCTTCTCGACATCGTTGATCGCGGTCAGCAATTCCTTGAATGGCGTTTCGCCCCGCGCGAGCGCGGCCAAGACGGCAACGGTCCACCTGCCTCTCAAGAGATCCAAGGCGGTCTGAACGCTGTGTCGATACGGAATTTCCCACCCCTCCATACCGACCAGCTAACACGATTCGCTACTGCTTGTGCGCGAGCAATTCTACTCATTCCTACACCCGGACGAGTGACAAAACCCCCGCTGAGCCAAGGCTCACCTGGTGTTGACCTTGCACTCACCGGGGCGGCGAGCGGTATTCCTGATTTGCCAGGAACGGACTGCCTGGCGACGCAGGAGAAGAACCGGAGGCCGGCTGAGCAACCTCCCCTCGCCCGAGTAGCCAGCAAGCAACTCGGGAAGCCTCAGCCGGCCTCCGTCTCCGGACAGGTCTACGGAGGGAGGCCGGATGTCAGGCGAATACGTTCTCGATTGTGGTGATCGAGTGAAGATCCCCGCAGACGGTGACGACGAGGAACCGCTGAGCCGGTACGTCTGGTGCGACGAGTGCCGGACTTGGCGGGGCGTCATCGAGCAAGCCGATCCCGCAGATCTGGATGCCGAGGTCGGAGGATGACGGTCACCGACTTCACCGAACGCTTGAGGAAGGCTCGCCAACGCGTGTCCGATCCGGAGCCTTCGCGGAAGAATTCGACGCGCTGGCTGAACCTTGCGACGGTGGTCGTCGCGATGGTGTTGGCACTGGTAATCGTCCATCTCGTCGCGGTGCTCAGGGACAGAACAGCGCCGGCGCTCGTATTGGCCAGGGACGTCGGCGCGGCGCAGCCGATCACCGAGCAGGACCTGGTCACCGTCGACCTGATCCCCGATCACGGTGTCCGCTTCGTCCACGCGTCCGACCGGGCCGCCATCCTCGGTCGTACCCCTGCCATAGGCCTTCAGAAAGGGACACTCCTCGCCGCGGTCGACCTCCTGCCGGAGGGTGTGCCGGGAGCGGGATTCCAGGTGGTCGGCCTGCGAGTCGAAGCCGGCCATCGCCCTAGCCAGCCCCTTTGGCCGCGTGCGCAGGTCTGCGTGTCCCCCTTGCCGGAAGCACCACCCTGCGACTCGTTCTCGTCAGTCGAAGGCGGCTTCCTCGCCGGAGTCGCCGGAGTCGGAACACCTGATGCCGCCGGAACGGTCGTGGTCGACGTGATCGTCGCTACCGAACACGTTCGGTCCGCGCTGGCGGCGGCGAGCGGTTCCGTGATCATCAGCCTGATCGGAGCATGAGATGAAGCCCAAGTTCTTGATCACTTTGCTCGCTGCGGGCACCGTGGCCGCGTGCAGCGGGGAAAGTGGAGCACTAGCTCCCTCTTCTGTCGCACCACCGGTGTCTTCCTCGGAAGGCCGAGTTCCGACAGCGGAAGACCTGGCGAAGCAGAAAGCGCTCGAAGCCTACGAGGGCTACTGGCGAGTCAGCACCGCTGCTGAGAAGGCGCCACGCTCCAAGGACTGGCGCTCGGACTTGGGCGAATACCTCGTCGACCCGGAGCTGACGCGCCACCTCGCGGAGATTCAGAACCTCGCCTCGGTGCCATCGCATATGGAAGGCGAGTACCGGCGTGCCCCGGCTGTGACCGCGGTGTCGTTGCACGAGCAGGACCCTCGGATCAAGATCACCGACTGCCTGGACCGAACCCAGCTTCACCTGGTCAGCGACAAGCCGGGGGAGCAAGGGCAAGTTCTTGACAATCCGGACCAGCCACGGCGGTACGAGTTTCGCGCCGAGGTCGTTCGGTACGCGAGCCTGAGCGACCGGTGGCTGGTCCAGGTCGTCGAAGTGGCTTTGGACAAGCCATGCTGACGACGGTCGGCTCGGCTTTGCTGGTGGTCGCGATGGCCAACCCGCCGATGGCTTTGACTGAGCCCGGTCCAGGTGGCTGTCAGTCCTCGGGGGTACGTGGGACCTGCTGGGTCGGTGCGACGGATCCTGGTAGGCCGGGCCGAGACGCCACCTCGCCGAGGCCAGGGCCGGACAACGCCGGAAAGCGTGCCGGACCTGCTCCGCAGTGCGTTCCGATGGAGGTCCCGCAACCGGCGAGCGGCGACCCGATGTGGGCCGGCAAGGACGCCTCCAAGGGCCGCTTGGTCGTGATGATCTGCGGTGTTGGCGGCCCTGGCGGCGGATACCTCGGCGAGGCCCGCGTGGTCTACGTGCCCAACGGAGCAGCCGCCCCCGCCGTGCCGCAGGTTTCGCCTGCCGAGCTCGCCCGGCAGGCGATCGACCAGATGGGGCTGTCCGCGCCCGACATCAGGCTCGCGCCATCTGCGGACTCGCCGCATGGTGCCACGATCGGATTCCCGGTGTGGATGTGGAGCACGCGGAGCGTGGCGACCACAGGGCCCGTGACGCGGACAGTCAGCGCCGGCACGGTCAGCGTGACGGCGATCGCCAAGCTCGCCCGTATCACCTGGTCGATGGGCGACGGCGCAACGAAGGCTTGCGCTGGACCCGGCACGCCGTTCACCGAAGACCGGGCAGGCTCAGCGTCACCTGATTGTGGGCACGTCTACCTGTCGAAGGCCTCGTCCGGCGCCTTTTCCATCGCCGCGACCGGCCATTGGGAAATTACCTGGTCCGGCGGCGGGATGTCCGCTTCCGAGGCGATGGATCTGACCTCGAACGCGCTGCTGCCTGTTCGCGAGATCCGCACGCTGAACTCCCGGGGTGGGCAGCCGTGAGCACCGTACAAGGGGATCCGGTACAGCTCAAGAAGCCGCCGCTCGCGCCGGAGGCCCGGCCGTTTCGGCGGCGACCTTCGAAGCTGCTGATCCTCGCGGGCCTCGTGCTGGCGGCGCTGTGCGCCACCGGAACCGTGTTCATCTACCGGAACGTCGACACGACAGTCGCCGCGGTCGGTGTCGCCGCGCCTGTCCGATATGGACAGATTCTGCTCGACAGTTCCATGCTTGAGATACAGGTCCGTCCTGACCCCGGCCTCAGGCCGGTGTTGTGGAAGGACAGGGCACAGTTCTTCGGGCGGAAAGCCACCACGAATCTCTGGCCGGGCACTGTGCTGACAGCGCAAGCGGTCGAAGGAGAACTTCCGCCTCGACAGGGCGAGCAACTGCTGGGCATCGCCGTCAAACCTGCTCAGCTCCCAGCGACCCCGCTGGAGCCGCTGAAGGCTGTCCTGCTCGTGCCATCGGGTCAGGGCGGTACGGCGGTCGACGCCTGGGAGCCAGTGCGGGGGACCGTCGCCCGTGTAGGGGAGCGGGATCAGACCGGCCTCCGCGTCGTCGACGTCGTCGTGGCCGAGGAGCTAGGACCGAAGCTCGCGACCAAAGGGTCCGTGGGCGCGGTCGCGATCGTTCTGCTTCCGGGGAGTTGAGCGCGCCATGCTGATTACGTTCGCCTCCTTGCGCGGAAGCCCCGGAACGTCAGCCGCGACGTTGGCGTTGACGTGGACCTGGCCGCGGCACGCGATCGCCGCGGAATGTGATCCGTCCGGCAGCCAGGCTCTGGCGGTGTTCGATCCCGGTGGCTCGCTCGGTCACCGAGGAGTGTTCGAGGCGATGCTCTCCGCACGGACGATGCCGTTGCCGCAAGCGCTGTGGCAGCAGGTGATCACTCTGCCCGACGGCACCGGCCGCCATTTCCTCCTGCCTGGGTCACAGACGCCCCGCGCGTCGGAGAGCCTGCAGTGGCAACGGCTGGCGGGTGTCTTCCGAAGCTGGGGCTCGCTCGACGTGTTGGCTGACTGCGGTCGGCTCCGTGCCCGCGGGACGCCGCATGCCGTCCTGGGAAACGCGGACCTGACCGTCCTCGTCGTCCGCAACGACCGGCATTCGCTTCGATCGCTGTCCTCCGCAGCGGATGTGGTCCGCGAAGAGATCGGCTTGCTCGGCTCTGCGGACGACGGGCTGATGGTCATGGTCGTCTCAACGACTTCCTCTGGCACGCAACGCTTTCCGGTCAAAGAGATCGAGAGGCAGTTCGCGAAGCTCGGTCTGCCGGTCGTCGGCGAACTGCCGTGGGATCCGCAGGCAGCCACGCAGCTCACGGACACGTTCAATCCGGGCAAGCGCTTCGAGGGTTCGGCCCTGCTCGATCGCGCGCGGCAGCTCGGGCTTGAGATCGGTAAACGAGCGTTCACCCGGTCGCGAAGGCTCCGGGGACCTGAGCTCACCGAGCACCACCCTGCCAGGAGCGTGAGGCCGCGGCGCCAGCTCGTGAGGCGACAGCAACTGCCACCGATCCCGCGGCCAGTGGCGCCTTCCGGGGAGAGGGATCGTCATGGTGATTAAGGAGCGGCGCCTTTCGGACGCGGACTTCGAGGGGGCGGACGAACTCGTCGACCGTGTCCAGCAAACGCTTGCGCAGCGGGTTGAAGAAGAGATGGCGCCTCATCGTGAGGGGCCGCGATCCGAGGGCTTCGAGCGCGCGTTGGCGGGAAAGCTGATCGACGAGGTTCTCTCCACCGCGATCAAGGAGTGGGCGGGCCGAGGAAAGCCGTTCCTGGACCCTGGCAAGGAGTGGTTCGTCAAGCAGGCCGTGATAGCCGAGATGTTCGGGCTGGGCCGGCTGGAGCCGTTGCTCGCGGACGATGGCGTCGAGAACATCGACATCATCGGCAACGACCCCGTCTGGCTGTCCTATTCGGACGGCACGGTGATGCGTGCCCCTCGGATCGCACCGTCCGACGAAGCGCTGTTGCGCTGGCTGCAGCGTCTCGCCGCCCGCCACGGCCGGACCGAGCGCTCCATCAACAGCACGTCACCGCTGCTGAACATGGAACTCCCCGGCGGGGAGCGTCTCGCCGCGGCGATCGAAGTCACCGATCGCCCGCACGTCTCCATTCGACGGCACCGGCTGTCCAAGACCGGCCTGGCAGACCTCCGCAAGCGGGGGATGATCTCGACGGCCCAGCTTGCTCTGCTGCGCGCGGCGGTGCGCGCGGAGAAGAACATCGTTGTTTGCGGAAGGCAGAGGGCCGGGAAGACGACGCTCTTGCGGGCACTCTGCTGGGAGATCCCTCCAGACGAACGGTTCGCGACTCTGGAAACCGAGTTCGAGCTCGGCCTGCACCGGCATCGAGACCGGTTTCCCGCGGTTGTCGCCTTCGAGGAGCGTGTCGGCAATTCGGAGGGGACAGGTGGCAGCGTCGCCGATCTCTCACACCTGGTGTGGCAATCGCTTCGCATGCACACCACCCGCACGATCGTCGGCGAGGTCCGCGGCCCGGAGATCATCCCCATGCTCGACGCGCTTTCGACGGGCGGCTCGGGCTCGCTCTCCACGCTGCACGCCCGAAACGCGGGAGATGCCATCAACCGGATGGCACGCCTGTGCCTCGAGGGGAACTCGGCGTGGACCCCGGAGCTGGCCCACGAAACCGTGGCGCACGCCATCGACCTGATCGTGCACATCGACCTCGTCGCCGACGGAAGCGGCCTTGATCGCTACATCGCCGAGATCGCCTCGGTGGAGACTGGTGAGTACGGGCGGCCCGCGCGAACTTACCTCTTCCAGCGGGCCACGGAACCTGCGGGATTTGCAGGCCGCCGTTCCGTGCCGACCGGGAATCTCCCGACCGACATCGAGGACTACGAGCGTGCCGGATTCGACCGGAACTGGCTGACCTGCGGGAGCGATGGGGACTGGGTGTTCCTTCCCCAGCCATCGAGAGCAGGTGTTCGCGATGCCTGAACTCGTCCTTGTCTTGCTCTGCGTCGGTCTCGTCGCAGGCTTGGCCCTCGTCGTCGGCGGGGTGTACGGCGTCGACCAGCGGCAAAGGGTCGCTTTCCGGTCGAAGATGCGTCGGCGGGCACATGTCTCCGGCCTGCGTTGGCGTGGGCCGCTCGCCTTTTCCGTGGGCGCGTTCATCTGGCTCGTCTCCGGCTGGCCGATCGCGGGCGTGGCCGCCACGGTCTTCGTTAGTTTCCTCCCGTGGCTCTTCTCGGCCGGAACGATCGCCAAGCAGCGCATCGAGCGACTGGAAGGCCTTGAAACCTGGCTGCGGCGTCTCGGTGACGTCGTCGCCGCAGGAAGCACGGGGCTCGTCGGAGCCATTCAGAGCTCCACCCGCGACACACCTCCCGTTCTCGCCCGTGAGCTGACGACGTTGGCTCACCGCCTGCGGACGTGGGACGTGCAGGACGCTCTACTCAAGTTCGCCGATGACATCGACGACCAGATCGGGGACACGGCCGTGGCCGGCCTGTGCGTCGCTTACCGCCAAGGCTCGGGGGTCGCGGGGCTGCTGCGCGCTCTTGCACACCAGGTCGCCGAGGACATCGTCGCGCGCCGGACCGCGGAATCCGAACGAGCCCGACGACGGTCCACCGCGCGGTTGCTGCTCGGCATCTGGGCAGCGATGTTCCTGGGCGTCGCCCTCTTCGGCAGTTCGATGTACACGTCGGCTTACGCCACCCCGGTGGGGCAGGCTGCCCTGGCCGTGCTCCTCGGTTCTGTCGGTGCGTCCGCTGTATGGCTACGCCGCCTGGGTCTCGAGCCGCTTGCTTCACGTTTTCTCTCCACGCAGGATCGGCGGCGGTCATGAGCACGCTGAGCCTTCTCGTCTTGCTGGCGCTGGGAACTGCGGGCGGTTCGACACTGGTCGCCGCGGCCTGCGTTCCGGGGCGCCTCCGGCTCAGCGACGTCCTGAACGAGCGTCCGGTCATCACGGACACCTCGTCCGCCAACCCGGCTTTGCGAGCGGTTCTCCACTTCGTCGACCGGTGCGGAGCGAGGACACCGACCACCGATCTTGCTCTCGCCGCCCAGACGCGTGAGTCCTTCGTGCTGAAGCGCTTTGTCTTTGCGTCCGCTGGTGCTATGGCGGTTCCGTTGGTGAGCGTGGTGTTCGTCGTCCTCGGCGCCGGGCCGCCGGTCTTTCTGACCGCGGCTATGTCGTTGAGCGCTGTGGTTTTCGGCTGGGCGCTTCCCCGGCTCCTGCTGCATGCCAAGGCGCAAAAGGCGCGAGCTGCGTTCCGAGGTGCTCTCGTCGCGTACGCGCACCTTGTCGCTCTCGGGAGGCTCGGCGACCGCGGCCCTGTCGAGGCGATGCGCTACCCAGCCTCTCTGGGCGAAGGCTGGGCGTTTCAGCGGATCCGGATGGCGATGAACGAGGCGTCCCTGCGTGGCCGGATGCCGTGGGAAGGCCTCGAACGCCTGGCCGACGAGTTGGGCGTCCGGGAGCTCAGGGATCTCGGCCACATCATCACCAGCGCCGGTGAGAACGGGGCGAGCATCGCGGACACCCTGCGCTCGAAGGCGGCATCGATCGCCCAGCAAAGCCTCGCCGACCAGAAGACCGGTTCATCGATTCGCTCCGACCGGATGGACATGCCGATCGCCGTGATGGGCCTGGCCTTCGTCGCCTTTCTCGCGTTCCCCGGCATCTACACGATGCTCGGCACCTGAAACAGAGGAGAGATCCATGGTCAAGACAGTGGTCGCCCGTCTTCAGCTCGCCGTCCTCACGGTCGGCGGTGTGCTCCGCGAACGCGGAGCACAGTTCGTGCACGAGGGCGAACGCGGAGACGAGAACATCACCAAAGCCTTCTACGCCGTGCTCGGACTCGTGCTCGCCACGGCGATCGCCGGCGCGGTCACAGCATTCGTGAACGGCAAGCTTCCACTGATCGGCGGGCAATGAACCTCCGACGCCGTGTTACAGAGGTAAGCGGCGATCGTGGCGACGAGAACGTGTCGGCGGTACTCGGTCTTGGAGCGCTGCTCCTGGTCACCTGGGTCGTCTTTCAGCTCGTCGTGCTCTTCTTGGGCCGTAACGTGGCTTTGGAGGCAGCGCGGGACGACGTCAACGTCGCGCGTTTGCCGCCGGTCGACGTCGCGGCCGCCGAGCAGCGCGCACAGGATTACGTCGGCCGTGTGACTGGCAGTTGGCTGTCCAATGTGAATGCCGAAGCCTCGATCGATGGACGGAACGTCACGGTCGTCGTCACAGCCGATGTCGCTTCACTCTTGCCGTTCGCGCGATTCTCGGTGAGCCAGCGTGCTTCTGCACCAATCGAACAGTTAGCGCCGTGAAGCGCGCGTTTCGCGGAGACAGCGGCGATGTGAACGTCGAAGTTGCCATCGGCGTATCGGCGTTGATCATCCTCTTCGGACTCGCGCTGATCGGGATGCGGGTCATTACCGCGGAATCCGCGGTCGACGAGGCAGCCCGCTCTGCCGCGCGATCAGCTTCCATAGCCCGTGACGGGGAGGCCGCGGCGGAGGCAGCCGAGACTCGCGCGCAAGCCGTCATCGCCCAGCAGGGCTTGAACTGCGACAACCTCCACATCGCTGTCGACGCTCGAGACTTCGCGAAGCCGCTGGGCGAGACCGGCTACGTGATCGCCACCGTGACCTGCGAGGTCACATTCCGCGACCTCATGATCCCGGGCTCGAGACTCGCTGTTTCCGAGTTCCGGTCACCGATCGATCGCTACGGAGCCCGCCGATGAACTGCCGGAGACTTCTGCGCGGGGAAGGCGGATCCGTCTCCGTGTGGCTGGTGGGGCTGAGCATCGCCGTGATCATCGCGATCGGGTGGGCGGTCGACGGCAGCCGCAAAGCCCAAGCACATTCGGATGCGACAGCGATCGCCGAGGAGGCCGCACGGGCCGCCGGGCAGGCACTCCGAGTGCAGGCTCTCGCCACAGGCGAGCCCGCTGACGTCGACCCGCAGCAAGCCATCGTCCAGGCCGAGAGCTACCTCGCGGCAGTGGGGACCGCCGGAACCGTTGCCGTGCAAGGCAATCGGATCATCGTCGACACCGTCGTCATCAGGACCACGATCTTCCTCGGCATTGTGGGGATCTCGGAGTTCTCTGTGCGCGGCCATGGCACCGCCGATCTGCTTTCCGACGGATAGGAGCGCCGTGATGAGAAGGCGGGTGCGAATCCTCCTCGGCATCCTTGGCCTGGCGTTGATACTTGTCGGGCCGCCGCTTCTCCTGTGGACGTTCAGGACGGTATTCCTGCCCGACCACGTCCCAGCTCTCCAAGAAGTCGTCGGCTGGTTCACCGAGCGGGACACCGGCGGTGTGTTCCTTCTCGTGATGACGGTTGCAGGGGTAGTCGCGTGGTTTCAACTCATCGTCGCCGTCGTGCTCGAATGCATCGCCTTCGTGCGTGGCGTGGCCGCGCCGCGGCTGCCTGGATTCCGCTGGGCTCAACGACTCGTGGCTGGGATTCTCTTCGGATTGGTGGTCGGCACGACTGCTGCGGAAGCGTCGCAGCCTGTGGTCGTAGGCTCGGCTTCCATCGCTGCTCCGCAGGTCTCTGATCAGCGAGTTCACCGGCCCGCTTCCAGCGGCGAGAGCGGCGAGACTCCGGCCGCAGGCGGATACACGGTCGTTCCCGGCGACTCGCTGATGAGCATCGCTGCCGGGCAGCTCGGCGACGAGAACCGCTACCAGGAGATCTTCGACCTGAACCACGGTCGGCGCCAGGCTGACGGGGAGGCTCTCCGGAGCGTGGATTTGATCAAGCCGGGCTGGCATCTCGTGTTGCCACCGGGACCGCAGTGTGTCGAAGTCGTCATTGGCGAAGGTGACACGCTCACAGAGATCGCTCAGAAGTACCTCAACTCAGCAGCTCGGTACATCGACATCTATCACCTCAACCAGGGGCGGCAACAACCTGGAGGACGGATCTTGGAGGATCCGAATCTCATCCATCCTGGAGATGTCCTCCAACTGCCGAGGCCGGGCAAGCCTGCCAACGGTGGGGGAGCCGCGCCTGCAGGCGCGGTCTCCGCTCAGGTTTCCACACAGGACTGCAGGCCCGGAACAGGTCCTGCCACGGCACCCCCTGCCTCCCGGACACCGGAGCCGAACTCGTCCCCGCCCCAGCGAGTTCCGGCCCCAGCTCCAGCGCCCGTCGAGGTTGCTCTCGATAGCGAAGACAGCATCGTGCCCCTTGTCGCTGCCGGGCTTGGCGGGCTTCTCGCCGCTGGCATCCTCACTACACTCGCCCGGCGCAGAATGATCGCTCAACGACGTCGGCGACCAGGACACCGAATCCGGCGACCAGCCACTTCCAGCGATCTGGAAACCGCACTTCGGAAAGTCGAAGAACCGGCAACTGCCGAGATGCTCGATAGCTCCTTACGCGCTCTGGCACAACATGCCAGCCAGGTCGGGCGAGGCCAGCCAGCGATCCGTTCCGCAATCGTCGGCTCGCGGGGAGTTGTACTGCATCCACAGCAGCCGGGAGAAGCGCTTAAACCTTTCGCGACGGTGTCTGAGAACGTCTGGCAGTTGGATACCTCGACCGAACTGGTGAACAACGATGGGCTCGCGCCCTATCCAGCTCTGGTTTCACTGGGCCACGATTTTCGTCGGGACCTGGTGCTGGTGAACCTCCTGGAGATCCGCGCCCTGGCGCTCACGGGTCCGGTCGACGAGGTCGAAGCGGTTCTCCTGGCGATGGCCTGGGAGTTGTCAGCGTCGACCTGGGCAGAGGGCCTCACCGTCATGCTTGTCGGCTTCGGCGAATCCACCGCTGCATACAACTCAGGCCGTCTGCAGTTCGTCGAAACCCTTGACGAAGCAATTGACGGCCTTGAGCACCGCACCAGCTCGGCGTCCGAGATCGTCTTGTCAGCTGCTTCATTAAACACCGAGCAGCAAGAACGGCTTGCAAAGCTGGAGCTTATCGGCGGACGAGGGACCGGCCGGACCGCCGTCGTCTCGTCGGCCCCGCTTCCTGGCGCCTGGCAACTCGACGTCTCCAGGCGCCCGACACCTGTCGACGTGTTGGACCTCGATGTCGACCTTCAGCGCCTCACCTCCGAACAGGCTGAAGAACTCGTCGCCGCGCTCACGGCCACAGACACCTTCGAGCAGGCACCCGCTGATGACTATCGAAACGTTCCACCCGAATCTGACGAGCTACCGGAACCTGTTGAGCTTGTCGTAGGTGCCTGGGAGGCCTCTGAACACGAGCAGTTCGCTGGCCCCGAACTCCGACTCCTCGGCCCCGTCTGCCTACACGGAGTGGACCTTACGAAGGTCGAAGGCAAGAAAGTCAACCGGTTGACCGAACTCGCAGCCTTCCTCTTGCTTCACCCCGGAGCTACAGCGGACGAGATCTCCCGTCAACTAGGGACAGACACTCAGCCTTGGTCCGCCTCGACTCGGCAGGGCTATATCTCGCGCCTGCGGACTTGGCTCGGCCGCGATCACAACGGCGACCTCTACCTACCGAACGTCGAGGCCAACGGTGGCGGATATCGGCTCTCGGACACGATGGCCAACGACTGGCGAAGTTTCCGGCAGCTCGTTCACTTGGGCTTCGATCAGGATCCTGCAAACCGTCGACGTCATTTACAAGTTGCCCTGGACCTGGTCACAGGTATGCCCTTCGGCAACGTCGCTCAGGGCCGGTATGCCTGGAGTTCATGGTTTCAGCGCGAGATGATCGACACCATCGTCGACGTCGCCCACACGCTGTTCGTTGTCTACCAGGAAGACGGCAACCTGACTGCGTGTCGCCGTGCGATCCTGCGAGGCCTTGCTGTCGAACCGGTCAGCGAACTCCTTTATCGGGATCTCTTGCGTGTGGAGTATCGGGCAGGAAACCTCGCTGCGGTGAAGGATGCTGCGGACAAGCTGACTGGTCTCGCCGCTGCGCTCGACGTCGAGCTAGACGACGAAACCGCCGCACTCATGGAAAAAGTGCTCGCCCCGAGAGGTCATCCCTCTGTATGAGCCCGCGGTCTGGCAGGCTGAATCTCGCGAAGCGCGACGCATCTGGGCTGCTACTCCTGCACCCGACCGGAGTGGTTAGTGCCTCCTCGAACTGATCCTGGCGCAACCGGCCTGCTGAAGCGAGTTTGAACTCCCCTGCTCCCGTGGCTGGCCCAGCGAAAGCGGGGGAACTGAGCCTGGTGAGGAGAGACTCACCGAAGATTTACCTTGTCCTCACTGGGATACGTCGCGCTAGACATGGTTCGTCTTTATTTGGAGCAGGGGAACGTGAAGGAGACTCCATGTCATTCTCGATAGACGTCAATATCGTTGGGTTCGTGTGCGGCATCACCGCCGCACTGTGTCTCAGTGGATCTGAAGCATCGGCTGTCGAACGTGTGGATGTGCCAGTTATTCCTAGTAGAGTCGACATAAAAGATTCCAGCGAGCCAACTCTGTTGGTGTCCGCCTCGACTGCGACGCAAGAAGTTGCCGCGAAACAGGGGCTCTATCAGTGCATCACTCAGGACAACACTCCATTATGGTACAACGGCGTAGCTCTCAGGCTATCGAACAAGGGGCAGGGATTGTATGACGTGATGGACTTCGGTGGTCAGCGTATTCATGCGAGGCTCTGGGGAGGCGGTAGTATTTCGTGGCAGATCGACCGATGGAACGTCGGCTGGTGTGGTTGACGGTCGGAGTTGCGGGTTGTGGTTGATCTTCCAGGCCCGGCCGCTTAGGTCAGGACTCTCGTGATCGTCAAGGAAATCTCGAACTGGTCCGTCGTGGCAACGAAGTCGAGTGCTGCCGCCGTTCGCGCAGAGCGGACCTCGGTGCCATGGTGAAGCGTGCAGTTGTCGGTGTGGCGAGTGCCTGTTCACTCGTCACACCGAGTTCGCGGACATCGTTTCCGTGTAGGTCCTGTGCTTAGGAGAGGTACCTAGTACCTAGCGCACGGGGATCTTGAACAGCCAGGGCCATGACGCACTCGATGTGATCGAGATCGCTAGTGTCAAGATCGCCTTCCGGGTCCTCGTATGCGGCGATACTGCCATCGACAATGGTGTCGAACTGGCGAACTATTCTATGCCGCCATTCGAGTGTAGGTAGCAGTCCGGAATGGGCTGCGTAGTATGGTGATTCGACGTTGCTCATGTGTTTCGATGCGAACGGGTCGTTTCGGCTTAGCTATTTCTGGGAGTTGGCAGTGCGCCGCTGGTGTCGACGACGTGGTGGGCGATGTCGCTGATGCGGCGGCGGTGGCGGCGGGCGTGACCGCGCATCATCTCGAAGGCCTCGTCCACATTCGTGTCGCTTCGAGCGGCGAGGATTCCCTTCGCCTGCTCGATCAAGATCCGGCTCTGCAGGGCGGTGTGCAGCTGAGTGACGAGATCGACTTGCTGCCGCATGACTCGTTCGTGCAGGATCCCGATCGTCGCGGCGTCGGCGAGCGCCTGCGCCAGCCGGACGTCGCTTGCCGACACCGTCCCGGACTCGACGTTCAGCTGGAGCAGCGCACCCAGGACCTCGTCACGCAGACGCAGCGGGACGGCGCACATCTCCCGGTAGCCTGCCCGCTCGGCGGCCTCGGCGAAATCGGACCACCGCGAGCGCGCTCTGTCCAGGTCGATTGGGCCGATGCTGGTCGCATCGCGATGGCTTTGCCAGGCTGGACCGTCGTGCTGGGCCACGGCCAGCAGATCGGACAACGCGTGGCCCGAATCCGACGAGGCTATCGGGCGAAGCTCGGTCCCAGGAGGCGCGAGCAGTAACGCCGCGGCCGAAACGCTCAGCAGTTCCGTGCACCGGATTGCGAGAAGGTCCAGCAGTTCGACGAGATCGAAGTTGCTGACCAGGGTGTCGGCGAGTTCAACGAACGTGGCGGCCAAGCGCTCTTCCCGGTTCGCCATCTCAGTTCCTCGCCCGGCCTGCCGGCCGTTTGTCGTAGTGACGTGACAGAGTCACGAACGGTGGGAGTCGCCAGGAAGCCTGAGGCGCCTGGCGACAACGTCCCGTGCCACCTCGACGATCGGGCGTTCCTGACTGAGCGCGTAAGCCCGCAGCCGGGACAGGGCCTCGATCAGCGAAACATCCAAGTACACGCTGACGAAGCCGGCTGCCTGGTGCACTTCGGCCCGATGAAGCTGCTGCGACCACACTTCCTCCGTCGTGTCGTCCGGATCGGTCAACAACGCCGGAGTGAGGGAATCGGCCAGCGCCAGGGCGGCTGTCACCGCGGCCTTGTCCATCGACCCGGCCGCACGCCGGTGACACATTAGCGCGCCGATGCTGATCGCGCCGAGCATCACCGGGAATGCGAAAACCGCGTGCACGTCCTTTGTCAGTGCGGCGGCGGTGAAACCCGGCCAGCGCGCGGTCACCTCCAGTGCCGAGCACAGCACCGGAGCGCCGGTTTCCAGCGCGTCGATCACGGGGCCTTCCCCGAAGGTAAACTGCTCGTCGTCGAGTCGGGCGCTGGCCTCGTCGGACGACCAGGCCAGCTCCGCGGCCCCGCTCGTCGCCGCTGAGACCGTCATCCCGTCCACGCCCAACAACGCGACGTGGTCACCGGTCAGGCTCATCCCACCTCCATGCTCAGGGTGAGACACAGTGATTCCCTTCCGACGTCAACGAGACCTCGTTAGTCCCGAACAGAATAGGCTCATGGGGATGGAGATGAAATAGTCGACGAGGATGGCATTTTCGACCTTGGCTGCGAAATTTTCAGTACCTTTTGAAGGATTCGAGGAGAAAAAGTCACGTTGTCACGCTTTTTGTCAACTCCGGACGGGGCCGGTGATGGTTTCGCCAACCAGTGCGCTGGTCGTAACGCCGCGAGAAGGCCCCCGAGCAATGTGCGGGGGAGCGGCCGCGGTGACCATCAGCGAAGCGCCCCTGGGGCGCGGAGACATAGACATATCTGGACTCCCGGATCAAGGTGGGGACGGGCGGAAGGTGTCGAGTGCGCTTCCCGCAGGGCCGACCTGCGTGTCCTACGGATTCGTTCGAACGCCTGCGCTGCAAGCCCTTGCGTCGTGCGGGACTGTCCCGCACCGTTCGACCTGCCCGGACACCCGTTTCCAGGCGAACCTCAGCGGGCCTTCGCATCCGCCTGGCCGGCAACTGGCACTCTTGCCGACCCTTGATCGGAAGATGCATAAAGAGTTCATATAAATCTGCTATGTTTTTGGTGTGAGTCGCCGAGACGCCGCGCAAGGCGCTTCCGATGCCATCGGGTCAGCCCTCTACGGTCTGGCGACCAGTGCTGTGAGACGTCTTCCCCGCGACATGAGCCTGACGTCCGCCGCCACCTTGGCGACTCTGGACAAGACCGGTCCGCGACGGATCACCGATCTGGCCGTGGCCGAGGGCGTCACCCAGCCCGCGATGACCGTCCTGGTCCGGGTGATGGAGAAATCCGGGCTGGTCGAGCGGAAGGGCGATCCGTCCGACAAGCGGGTCACGCTGGCGTTCCTGACCGAGGCCGGCGCGTCGTACGTCCGGGCACGACGCAAGGCGGGCGTCGACGCGTACGCGCGGTTGATCGGCGAACTTCCTGGTGACGAGGTCGAGGCCTTGGCGGCGGCCCTTCCGGCGCTGCTGCATCTGGCAGCGCTCGAAAGCCACGCCGGAGAGGGGTCGGACCGGTGATTGCGGCCAGGCTGGTGATCAGTCCATGAGCGCTACCCTGCTACGTTCCGAGGCACATCCGCTGATCCCCGCGCTGATCCTCGCCGTGGGCTTCGGCCCGGCCACCTCTTCGACGCTGATGAGCCTCGCCCTCGTTCGCCGACGCTCGTCCGAAACCAGTCCGTAAGTCAGATGCACTCATTCCAACACAGGAGGTTCCATGCTCAAGGGCTACTGGGTCAGCGTCTATCCCACCATCACAGACCCTGAGGGGCTCGATGTCTATAACGAACTGGCCGGTGTGGCCGTCAAGGCCGGGGGTGGGCGGGTGCTCGCCAGCATCGGTAGCCGGGTCGTCGCACACGAAGCCGGAATCGCCGAGCGCGTTGTCCTGATCGAGTTCGACAGCTTCGAACAGGCGGTCGCCGCATACGAGAGCGTGGCCTACCAGAAGGCGCTGGCCGCACTCCCCGACGGCTTCGAGCGCGACTTCCGCATCATCGAAGGCCTCGGCTGACGATCGAGGCTGCGTCGGCGACGAACACCAAGTCGACTACGACAATCAGAGTTTTCAGTTCGACGCCGGACGCGCCGAACTCCGCTTCCAGGATGGCGTCGAGCAGCGGGAACGTCGCCCAGTCATTGTTGGTGTGGACGGTCAGCGTGTGGGAACCGTCGGGGGCGCCTATCACGAAGGTGCACGTGTCATAGCTTTGCCCCGTGCTGCCGGAGCGCCGGTGGATCTCGGTGCGGCCAAGGCGGATTTCGAACTCCATGTATCGCAGGCCGAGGGCCCGTGTCAGGTCTTCGGCTGCGTCGATGTCCCGCCTGGCGCCGTCGAGATCGCCGGCGCGCATCCTTGCCGCGGCCAGCCCGACCAGGTAGGGGACCGGGTCCTGCTAGCCGGACCAGGCGGACAAACCGACGGTGCGTTCCAGTGCGGCGATCGCCGAGTCGTGGTCGCCGCGGACGAGGTGGACCTCGGCCAGGGGAGCCGTCGCCACGGCCGTCCACAGCCGGTCACCGGTTTCGGCGAACTCGGCCGCTACTCGCCCACGTGCGGCGGCGAGCTCCGCCCAGTCGCCTCGATCGCCGGCCGCGGTGGCTTCCAGCAAGGACAACCAGGCCCCGGCCCAGGCTCGGAACCTTTCCCCGCCCTGGCCATCTCTGCCGCGACCAGGTCGTCGAGGCCCATCTGCTGGGCTAGGGGAAGTGCCACCAGCAGCAGGAATGGCCTGGCGCGAAGTCCAGGGCTGGTACTTCCTGTTGTTCCAGCGCGGCGAGCACGTTGACGGGGTCGTCGATCTACCGGTCGGGCACGGGTTCACCGTGCACAGCCGATGCGCCTGTGCTGGACGTGACGAGTGGCTATTGCTCGTAGGCTCCGATGTCGTGGCTTCGGCCGGCTGGGCGGCGCTTGTGTCGAGGTCGAAGGCCGGAGCGGACTCGGCGGATCCTTGGTCGATGGCACCCGTCGTCCCGGCTTCGAGGTGGAAGTCGCCCGCGTGGGGTTCGACGAAGCCGGGATCGCCGGCAGTGTTGTGATCACTGACGAAGGCTCGATGGGATACGGGCCCTCAGCGAAGATATTGTTGCGTAGCAGGTTGCCTCCGGTGAAGGTGCCACCGTAGAACCGCACAGTTCGCGCACCGATGAACTTGCCACCGCATCGCCCAAAGAAGTAGTGGGCTGCGGGTTTGCGTCGTTCACGCGAGCTGGCGGTCTCAATCTCACGCGAAGTTCAGGCTACGCCGGATCGGTGGCGAGCGATAGGGAAATCGCCGTTCGTCCGATGCCCCCGTATCGGTTGTGCGTCGTTTCCAGCTGATCTGTTCCGTGCCTCAAGGCGCAGGCCCTCAAGGCCGAGGCGGCTTCGTCGAGGCTGTTCACCAGGGGAAGGCCTCTCGGGGCGGGGGAGGTCCAGCCGGGTCCGGCGAGGAAAAGGCTTGTTCCGCGTGCCTGGCAGGCCCGCGCGATCGAGAAGGGCGTCGCGCCGGGACGCTGGGACCACAGCACCAGTGCGTCAGCGGGCTCGGCGGTGCGTTTGAGGGCCCGCGAGATCGCGGTGGCGGGAAGACCGGTGCCGAGCAGGCGGGCCGGGATCGCGTTCTCGGCGAGGACGGCGCGCAGCGCCTCGAGCGGCAAGGTGTGATGCTCCCCGGGCACGCAGGCCAACAACACGGTGGGGTTCCCGAGTTCGGAGGCGGAACCACGCACGCTCTGCAACGCGGCAGAGATCGCCCACGCCAGAAGGTGAAGCACATCGATGCACTCGCCGACGTGCTCTCTGCCACCGTCCAAGCGACCGCCGAACACGGCCAGCGCGGGACGGCACCAGCGCTCCCATGTGCCGCTCACGCCATCCTTGGCTATCCGGGCGTCGAGAATGGTCAGCAGGAGGTCGGCGTCCAGGTCCAGTGCCGCGGTGACCAAAGCGTCGACCGCGGGGGAGGTGCCCGTCATGGGGAAGGCCAGGCGGGCCGCGGCGGGGACGCCGACACCGTCGGCGATCAACTCCTGCATGTGCGTCAGCGCGGCGAGGTCGTGCTCGCTGTAACGGCGGTGCGGCCCGGAGCCGCCGGTGGCGGCGGGGACGCCATAGCGGCGATGCCAGCTGCGGAGGGTCGAGGGTGCGATACCGAGTTGTCTGGCCACCGCTCCCGGCGTCCATACCGCGTCGTGTGCGGTGGTGGTGTCCCGAGTCGCGCCAAGGCCGTCCATCACATCAGTGTCCCTTGTCCCATCCGTGGTACCGAGGTCAAACGATGACAAAACGATGCGGGCACTCTAGTTTCGAGATGTCCGCCCGGAGAAATTATCCGATGAGCCGGGAACGGGCACATCGCACAGGGAGCTGACCATGGCCGAATCCGAGCACCGGGCCGATGATGACCTGGGGCGGATCCTCATGGTGATCGCGCGAGCGTTGCAGGCCGCACCGGATGTCGACTCGACTCTGGAGGCGATCGTCAAGTCGGCTGTGGAGCATGTTGAGGGTGCCGAACACGCAGGGATCTCACTGGTCGAACCGCGTCAGCGGATCCGCACGGTGGCACCCACTGCGGAGGTGGTCGTCACGATCGACCACATGCAGTACCGCACTGGTCAGGGCCCCTGCGTCGATGCCATCAGCGAGCACCGGATCTACCGCACAGGTGATCTGGCCGTCGAGCGCCGCTGGCCCGAGTTCGCGCCTGCCGCGGCGGCCACCGGTATGCGTTCGATGCTGGCTTACCGGCTGTTCGACACCAGCACGACGCTGGGCTCGCTGAACCTCTATTCCCACGATCTCGACGCGTTCAGCGACCAGACCGAACGTGACGGTCAGCTGTTCGCCACGCACGCGGCGATCGCGCTCGCCGGAGCGCAGACCGAAGCGCGGCTGCACGCCGCACTGGAACACCGGGACGTCATCGGCATGGCGAAAGGCATCCTCATGCAGCGCCACGGTATCGACGCGATTCACGCTTTCCGCATGCTCGTCGAGTCCTCGCAGGCCAGCAACGTGAAACTTCACCGGGTCGCCTCCTGGCTCATCGAGCATCACAGCGAACTCTGAGCCCGGCGGCGGGGAAGTCCGTCTCCGATCACGACTTTTCCGAGGTCGATGCCGGTTGAAAGAGTATTCAAGGGGGTAAACGAACACGGTGGTGGTCGGTTGAGCAACCAGCCGGCCGCCACCGTTCATCTGCACGGTCGCCCCAGCCCCGGCACCGCAAAGTCCGGGAAGGGCGCCCATGGTCACCTCATCAGCGATACCGTCGATTCGCGACAGCCACGCACGCGATACTTTCCGCGATCTCGCCGGCCTGATCCGGCACGAAGGCTTATTGGACCGCAGATATGGCTACTACGCGGCCAAGATCAGTCTCACCCTGCTCGCTCTGGCCGGCGGGTGTGTCACGTTCGTAGCGCTGGGAGATTCGTGGTGGCAGCTCGCCACCGCGGTGTTCTTCGCGGCGCTGTTCGCTCAGATCGCGTTCCTCGGCCACGACGCGGGACACAATCAAATCTTCCGCACCGGACGGGCCAACGACCGGATCGGCACTGCCTTCGGCGCGATCGTCGGCATGAGTTACGGCTGGTGGATGGGCAAGCACACCCGGCATCACGCGAACCCCAACCACGAAGACGACGATCCTGACCTCGACATCCCGCTGCTCGCCTTCACCCGTGCGCAACTGGGCGACAAAAGCGGTTTCGTCCGCTGGACCACCCGGCATCAGGCGGGGCTGTTCTTTCCGCTCCTGACGCTGGAGGGAATCAGCCTGCATTGGGCGGGAATCCAAGCGGTGTGGCGTGGCGAGGTCAAACACCGCAGGGTGGAGGCGGCGCTCATGGCCGCGCACGTCACCGTTTATCTGGGTGCGGTCTTCCTGGTGATGTCGCCGCCTGTGGCACTCGCGTTCATCGCCGTGCACCAGGGTCTCTGGGGTGTCTACATGGGATGTTCGTTCGCTCCGGGGCACAAGGGCATGCCCACCTACACTGATAAGACCAAACTCGACTTCCTCCGCAAGCAAGTCCTCACCAGCCGCAACGTCCGCGGCGGACCGTGGGTCGATTTCGCCCTCGGCGGCCTGAACTACCAGATCGAGCACCACCTGTTCCCGAGCATGCCGCGCGGCAACCTGCGTCGCGCGCAGCCCTTGGTCCGCGATTTCTGCGCTAGGCACGGGATCGACTACGCCCAATGTGGACTGTTCGGTACCTATCGCCATGTCCTGCGGCATCTGCGCGACGTCAGCGCGCCGCTTCGCTCTACGAAGACGAACTCCGGCGCGGAGCCCGGCATCTGACAGCGGCCGAGGAAGAGGCACGGTGATGAAGAAGGTGCTCTCGATAGCGAGAGAGATCGTGAACGTCGTTGCCACGCTGGCGCCGGATACCTCCCGGTTGCCCATCGTGTTCACGCGGGATTACTGGACCGGTTCGATTCTGGAATCGGCCACCGGGCACCACCTTGCCGGCGTCGCCGACGGCATGTTCGGCACGCGGGTGCCGGCGGGTCGCCGCGGGATGACCGTCCGCGTCGAGCGGCGACCGATCGGCCTCGACCGGCGTTCTGTCAGAGCGGCCTTCCCGGAGGCAAGCGGTCGCATGGTGGTGCTCCTGCACGGATTGGTCGAGACCGAACTGTGCTGGTTCCGCGGATCTCCGCCGCAGGGTGATTTCGGGGCCAGGCTGTCAGGTGATCTCGGTAGCACTCCGGTGTATGTGCGGTACAACTCCGGGCGTCACGTCTCGGAGAACGGCGAAGACCTCGTGGCGCTGCTCTCTGGGCTGATTGCCGCATGGCCGGTACCCGTCACCGACATCGCTCTGGTCGGACACTCGATGGGCGGTCTCGTGGCACGGAGTGCCCTGCATCAGGCGCAAGAGAAGAACGTCTCGTGGCTTTCCACCGTGACGCGGCTGGTTTGTCTGGGCACACCGCACAGCGGCGCGCCGTTGGAACGGCGCGTCGCTCAGCTCGCGGCACTGTCTGGCAAGACTTCGATGACGTCCCCGCTGACCAAACTGTTCGCTCTGCGCAGCGACGGTATTCAAGACCTCGCGCACGGCTATCTGCATCACCGGCAATGGGCCACCTCCACCCAGCCTTCGGTGGAGGCTGAACCCCTTCCTGTCACCGGAATCCGCCGATTGTATGTATCCGCGACGCTGTCACGCCAGGAAGGAAGTACCTGGGGTCGTCTGCTCGGCGATCTGCTCGTCAGGCCCGTCGTGGCCGGGGAACTGACCGAGGAAGCCGAGATCGTCTGGCTCGGCGGGCTCAATCACTTCGCCCTGCTCCACCACGACCTCGTATACGAGACAATCCTTGACTGGCTCTGTGTCGACGAATCCGTTCAGAACGTCACTTGGTAGCGACGAAACCGCCATCGAAGGAGACTCATGACAACTCCCGGACCAGAACCACAAGACGTTCCCGGCCTGGAGCCGGGCGGCTCCGTCCAACCTGGGGACACTCCGCCGGATGCCGGACAGACGTCCGGCTTGTCGCACCCGCAACCGATTCCCTCGCGGCTCCCCGCGATCATCACGATCGTCGTCATCGGAGTCGTCGTTCTCGGCGTGGCCGGCTTCTTCCTCGTACGTGCACTCGATCTGCTCTGATCATCGCTACCGCGGCGGCACCGTGAGCGTGAGACGGCCGCGAGGGCCGCGCAACAGTACCCGGCCGTCGGCGGCACTTTCGACGTCGTGACCCCTGTCCGAGTACAAGTCCAGGACCTTCCCCGCTTCGTTGGGGACCAGGGTGAGTGGCGTCAGCGGGGACCGCTGCCCGGGAGCGACGTGGATCTGACGGCTCATGAGGCTTCCCGCGTGAGACGAGCATGGATGCCCGAAGTGGATTCCGTCGTCAGCGAGAGCAGTACCTCGGCGGTGAGAGCGCGTACGCGGTTCGCCATTGCGGAGGCTTCGCTCTGGGTGAACAGTCCGTGGCTGGTGGCGTGGTGGATGGCGGTCAGCGCACGACGGCTGAACAGCAGCACCGCGTCGGTCGAGCGGAAGGAACAGGTCTCCGGCGTTACCGGCGCTAAGTCGGTCATCGTACGTCCTCCCGCGGTCGAGACTCGGCTCGCGATGTTGGTGTTGGTGTTGGTGCATTGTCACGAGGTCGACGATTCGGACCTGCTCGAGCGCGTATCGGCAGACCATGGTCATCATCAACGTGAACGGGTCGCCGGGGTCGTAGCCGGGCGCTGTGCGCCAAAGCTCTGGATACACCTCGCGGGCGACGTCTTCGGCCGATCCCGCGTCAACCAGGATGCTGTGGACCAGCCTGAACACGTCCTGCGAGGTGCGGTCGTACAGTTCGGCGAACGCGGCGGTGTCATCTTGCCCCGCTCGCTGCAGGAGTGCCCCGCAGATTGCCGGATTGCCGGTGTCGGTCACCATGGCGGCTCCCAAGTGGAGGGACAGACTCACACCGCCGGGACTGGGGCAGTCCTTGTGATCAGGAGTTACCCCGGCGGTCGGCCGGTAAACACGTCTTGACGCCTGTCAGCGCATTTTTTGCCGTCGGAGCGCTGCCGCGGTGATCATCGCTTTGGCCAAGGGGCTGTCGAGTGTGCCCGCTCCGAGGCCGATTTCGACGAGGCTGTCGAAGGCGTGCCGGTTGTCGCGAGCTGCCGCGGTGGCAATGTCGACCAGCCATGACCGGCGGGTGCACCGGGCGAGCAGATCGGTGTGCCAGAGGTGCCTGCCGAGGCGGTGTCGCAAGGCTCGGCGATACGCGTGCGCAGGCTCGGGTCTCGTGGCGGCGGTGCCTGCCAAAGCGCCTGAGAGGACCGCGTAGTAGATGCCCTCCCCGGTCAGCGGGTTGATCAGAGATGCGGCATCACCCGCCAGCAGAACCCGGCCGTGCGCGATGCGGGGCCGGCCGGGGGACAGGGGAAGGCGGTGCCCGCGCAACGCCAGCGGAGGGAGGTCCGGCAGCAGCGTGTGCAGCCGCGCGGTCAGCTCGGCCCGGGACGGTGGTGTGGCACGGATGAGTTCCCCGTAGCCGACGTTCGCGGTGCCGTCACCGATCGGGAACACCCAGGCATAGGCGGGCCAGTGCGCGCCGGCCATGACGAGTCGCTGCTCGCCGGCAGGCCACGGCTCCGAACCGGTGTAACCGCGCAAAGCGATCGCGACGGTGCCTGCCTGTGCGTGGCCGGCACCGCACTGGCGTCGCACGACGGATTCCGCGCCGTCCGCGCCGATGACCGTCCGGGCGCGGATCGTGCCGTCGATGAGGACCTGGTCGTCGTTCTGGACGAGTGCGCGGACACGGTGGCGCCGCAGGACCACGCCCGCGTCCAGGGCGGCGTGCACGAGCCTCGCGTCGAAGAGCGCGCGGGGAATGACAGCGGCCGGTCGCGGGAAGTCCCGTTTCGCCTGGACACCTTTCGGTGACGTGAGGTGTAGCGCGGTGACCGGTTCGGTGTTCGCTGAAAGCTCGGCGACGGTGATACCGAGTCCGGCGAGAACGTCCATGGCGTGTGGTGCGACACCGTCGCCGCAGACCTTGTCGCGGGGGAAGCCGGCGGTGTCCAGCATCAGTACGCGTGCGGCGGGGGCGGCCCGCAAGGCCGCGATCGCCGCCGACGACCCTGCCGGACCGGCGCCGACGATCACGAGGTCCCAGTCCTCCGCGGCGTTCATCAGTGCGCGAGCTGGTCGACGGCGGCGGCGAACAGCCGCGGTGCCCGGGCGGCGATCGGCACGATCCGCGGCGAGAGCGCCGGTCGTCCGCGTGCCCAGAGCAGGGTTTCGGTCAACCACCGTGACCGCCGCGAGGTCCGTTTCCAGGCACGGTCGTAGTCGGCGGGACGATCCGCGCGCAGGCAGCGGACGAGTTCGGCCGCGGTGGCCAGTGCCACCGCGAGACCTTCGCCGGTGAGGGCGTCGACGTACCCGGCCGCGTCCCCGACGAGCAGGACGCGCCCCGCGACCCGGCCCGACGCCCGTTGCCGGAGTGGACCCGCGCCCCGGACCGACGACACCGGTTCCGCCCCGCCCAGTCGTGCCGCGAGGTGGGGGAACGCGGTGAGTTGGTCGGTGAACCCGCCGCGGACCGAGGACAGGATCGCGACGCCGATGGTGTCCGTTCCGACCGGTGTCACGTAGGCCTCGGACCGCGCCGCCCAGGTCACCTCGACCGCGTCGGTGTAGGGGGCGAGGGTGTAGTGGCGGCGCAGCCCCCAGCGAGGGGTGTCCACCGAATTCGTGGTGCCGAGACCGGCGAGAGCCCGGAGCGGGGAGTGCAGACCGTCGGCCGCGACCAGATAGCGCGACCGCAGTCCGCCCGCCCGCACGTGGTCGTCGTACTGCGTCACGTCGGTGACCGCCGTCGGCAGGATCGGTACGCCGTGCCGGTCCACTGCGGTGCGCAAGGCTTGGTGCAGCGCGGTGCGCCGCACGCCTCTTCCGGGCCCCGCACGGAACGAGGCGTGCACGAAAGTGCTCGGGCCCTGGCGGTAGGTGATGCCGTCGATCGGGTGCCCCGGCGGATCTATTCCGAGCGCGGTCAAAGCTCGGACGGCGCCCGGCATCAGTCCTTCCCCGCACGCCTTGTCGATCACCCCGGCGCGTTTCTCGCACACCACCACGTCCAGGCCGACTCGCGCGCACCCGAGTGCGACGGCCAGTCCGGCGGGACCGCCGCCGGCGATGACCACGTCGTGCAGATGCTCAGGCATGTGCTGACTTCAGGGCTTGGTTCTCGGCGCGGATCCGGACCGTCAGCAGTCCGGCGTTGAGCACGGTGAACATCACGGCCGTGATCCACGCGTCGTGCACGAGCGGCAGGGCGAAGCCCTCCACGACGACGGCGACGTAGTTGGGATGCGGGAACAGGCGGTACGGACCACCGGTGACGCGGGAAAGGCCGGGGACCACCACGATGCGGGTGTTCCATTGACGGCCGAGGACACGGATGCACCACCATCGCAGCGCTTGCGACGCGATCACCAGGGCCAGCATCGGCCAGCCCACCACGGCGGTGAACGGACGGTCGGCGAGCCACACTTCGAGCAGGCAACCGGCCAGGAGCCCGGTGTGCAGCACCACCATGAAGGGGTAGTGCCCGAACCCGGTTTCGCGGCCGCCCCGGGCCAGGCTCCACGCCAGATTGCGTTTCGCGACCACCAGTTCGGCCAGCCGTTCCGCCGAGACCAGGCCGACCAGGACCGTGTACCAGATCTGGCTCACCATCGCAGCAACACCAACTCCGCGCAGAAACCCGGGCCCATCGCCATCACCACGCCCCAGTCGCCTTCGGACGCGGGCCGGTCGGCGAGCGTGTCGGCGAACACGTGCAGCACCGAGGCCGACGACAGGTTCCCGATCCGGTCCAAGGAGCGCCAGGTCATCGCCAGGTCGTCCTCGTCCAGCCCCAGTTCGGTCTGGATCGCTTCGATCACCTTCGGGCCGCCGGGGTGACAGATCCAGCGGGCGATGTCACCGGTCTTGAGTCCGTGCGGGGCCAGCAATCGCTCGACATCACCCGCCAGGTACTCGTGCACGAGATCCGGGACCTCCGCGCCCAGCACGATCTTCAAACCCGTGCTGCCGATGTCCCAGCCCATCGCGCGTTCGGTGTCCTGGTACAGGTGACTGACCGAATCCACTACCCGGGGCCCCGCCGCGGCGGTCGAGTGACCCTCGCCCACCGCGATCACCGCGGCGGCTCCGTCACCGAAAAGTCCGGACGCGATCATGTTGGCGGCGCTGGCGTCCTTGCGCTGGACGGTGAGTGAGCACAGCTCGATCGACACCAGCATCGCCACCGAGTTCGGCCAGCCATGCAGAAAGTCGTGCAGCCGCGCGATGCCCGCGGCGCCGGCGAGGCAGCCGAGACCAACGAGGGGCAGACGTTTGACGTCCGGGCGCATCCCGATCCGTGAGGCGATACGCGCCTCCAAGGAAGGGACCGCGAATCCGGTCACCGTCGTGGACATCACAAGGTCCACATCGGACGGTGTGAGTCCCGCGTCGGCGAGGGCGGCGAGTGCGGCTTCACAGCCGAGATCGACCGCGGCCGACAGGAACGCGTCGTTCGCCGCCGTGAAATCGTCGATCGCTTCGTAGCGTTCGATGGGTAATGCCAGGTGACGGGTGGCGACCCGCGCACTGGCGTGGAACCGGTTCGCCACCGCTCGCGCGGCCTTGTCCGGCAGGCACAGCCGCCCGAACAATTCGGTCAGTTGTGCCTGCGGATAACGGTGTGGCGGAAGTACACCGTGGACCGCTGAAATTGTCGTCACCTCTTTCACGGTACGACCTCCGCCTACACTTGGCAGATGACCGGCTTCCCGACCACACCGGACGGCGCGCCCGGCCGGACGGCGACATCGCCGCGTCGGCGGGGGATGCTGCTAGGTCTCGCCGGTGCGTGCCACCCCGTTCCGGGACTGGCGGTGACAGCGGTGGCCGTACTGCTGGCCGCCGGAACCGGACTCGGCGTGGGCGAGGTGGTTCTGCTCGGTGCCGCGGTGCTGACCGGGCAGTTGTCGATCGGCTGGTCCAACGACTGGATCGACGCGGCCCGCGATCGCGCCGTCGGCCGCACCGACAAACCGGTCGCCGCGGGGACGGTCCCGGTGGTGGTGATCGCGGTCGCCGCGTCGACCGCCCTGGCTGCGACGATCGTCTTGTCCGTGCTGCTCGGATTGTTCGCGGCGGCGGCCCTGCTGATCGGTGTCGCGGCCGGGTGGGCGTACAACCTCGGCCTCAAATCCACGATCTGGTCCGGCGCGACGTATCTGCTCGCGTTCGGAGCCCTGCCCATCGCACCGTACGCCGCGCTGCCCGGACAACCGTGGCCTCCGTGGTGGATACCGGTCGCCGGAGCACTGCTCGGGCTCGGCGCGCATTTCGCGAATGTACTTCCCGACCTGCGAACGGACGCGGAAACCGGGGTCCGTGGACTTCCGCACCGGCTCGGGGCCACCGCCGGGGTAATCGTCATGGCCGCCGCGTTGGCCGCCGCGTCGGTCATCCTGGGCGTCGCCCCGGCGACCACGTCATCGACGTTCGCGCTGACCGTGTCGGCCGCCGGGATCGCGCTGGCCGCCGCGACCGCGCTGTCGGCCGTCCGCGCACCACGAAGTCCCGTGGCGTTCCGGCTGACGATCGTGATCGCGATCCTCGACGTCGTGCTGCTGATCACGACAACGACTTGAGCCGAGGTTCGCCGCGCCCCACGTGGAGCGTCCAGGAAGGCGGAAATCGAGGTCCTCGTTTCGACCCGAACGGCCGGGGTATGCCAAGTGAGTGACGGTTCGGATGCGCATAGGCCAGGAAGAGCTTTCGGAGAATGCCGGCGACGAGCCCGGAATTCTCGACCGCCGGGTCAAAGGAGACAGACAGCGGTTCCAGGATCTCGCCAAGATCCTGGACGGCACCGAGTTCACGACGCTGGCAATCTGCAGGCGAACAACCCCGACGCCGAGAGCGCTTCGGTTCAGTGCCAACGACTGAAGAACCCGTCCAAAGTGCGTGTCCGGTCGGTTTCCGCCTCGACGAGAAGGCGATCGGTTCCGAACGCGCGCTCCAGTATCTCGCCCCGGGTGAATCGGGGCGACCACCGCCGCGCGCGTCCGATGGCTCGAGTGGACCATGCGACACCGGCGAGTTGTTCTTCCCGGATCAGTTCGACCTGTCCGTTGTCGGACACGGTCAGCGCTTCGACCACCCGCCGGACAGCAGATCGGGGCAGTGGTTCGTAGACGTCCACGAGCACCCGTGCCCGTCTGAGCTGATCCTCCGTCCACGGCGCGGATTGGACGACGCCTTCGTAGATCTCCGTCAGGCGGTCGTCCTGCGGCCACAGCCGAACTCGCAGGTCGCGATGGGTCTGTCGCAGCAGTGAGTGCACGGTGCGCACCACGTCACTGAATTTCCCCGCGGAGCGCACCGTGATCAGGGCATCGGAGATGAGTCCGTTCAGCGGGGCTCCGCGAGTGGAAGGCTCAGGGATCACACTGGCCAGCCGCGCGCTTTGGCGGTCGAGGATTTCGTCGTCCTCGTCCCGGCCTGCCCAATCCGGCCCGTCGTGCCACGCGACGGCTTCGTGTTCGTGCACGAAGACCGCGCCCGCGTTCCAAGCGCGGTACGCGAGATCCCAGTCTTCGCCGCCGTAACCCACGAACCGCTCGTCGAAGCCGCCGATATCGAGGAACAGTTCCCGGCGGCAGGCCAGAACCGCTCCGATCATGAACCGGAAGCTACGGCCGTCAGAGTGCAGAAGATTCGCGGTGTCGGCATAAGCGTCCTTCAGCCAGCGGGGTTCATCGAGTGCGTCCGCAGCCCCGGGTTGTTCGTCGTCTCGAAGTCCCGCGAACGAGGTGTGCCGCCGGTGTCCTGTGGCGAGCACGTCGGGACAGCGGGAAATGTGGCGGACCATCTTTTTGAGGTAGCCGTGTTCGGGGACGGTGTCGGCGTCCAGGAAGACCAGCACCTCGCCGGTGCTGTTCCGCGCGGCGAGATTCCGGATCGCCGCGGCGCGGAAACCTTCGTCGGGTTGACTCACCACGAGGGTTTCGACGTCTTGGACCTTGAAGTCCGGTTCGGTCGCTGAGCCGTCGTCGGCAAGGATCACCTGGGTGGGGCGCAGTGTCTGGCGCCGAAGCGCCAAAGCCATTCTAGGAAGGAGATGGTGCTGCTCGAAGTGCGTCACGATGACGGTGACGGTCGGCGTGGAGCGTGGATAGGGCGCCAGCAAGTCCCAGCGATTGCGGGGGACCAGGATGTCGGTCAGCATGGCGCCACCGCCGAGTGACGACCGGCCTCGGCGAGCACTTTTCGATACAGCGACACATGCTCAGCACCGGTATCGGTCCACTGTGGACGGGAACTCGACCGCGTCGTCTCGGGCTCGTCCAGCGCTCGGACGACATGCTCGGCCAGCTCGCGTTTCGATCCGCCCAAGAGCAGGGTCCCTGGGTGCCGTCGAGCTATTTCCCTGGTGTAGTGGCCTGACCAGGTCACCGGTCGTCGACGGCACGACAACCAGGAAAGCAGGGATCCGCTAGCGCTGACAGTGCGGTTGAGCACCACCGGTACCCGTGCCGAACAGGCCAGATCGGTGAATTCCGCGTCGCTCAGGTGGCCGGTGAGCAGGAACGGGACGCGGCGCCGAGCGGCGTGCCGTCGAACCCGGTCGAGCAAGTCGGCGTGACCGGCGCTCACGGATCCTGCGGCCACGACGAGAGGCGGCCCGCTCGCCCGGTTACGGCCTACGGCGGCGGCGAGATCGATGGCCTCGAGGTGCCCCTTGCCCAGGTAAAGGTAGCCGAGCAGTACGAGCGACGGTACCGGCTCGATGAGCAGGTGATCGTGGACGGAGAACGGTTCAGGAGGCAGGGGAAGGTCGATCCGGTAGATGGGTTTCCCGGTCAACGCGGCGGCCTTGCGGGCCTCGTGCGAGGCGGAGACGACCACCGCGTCACACGCCTCCAGCACGTCCGCGTAACCCCGGCAGCGGGCCTGGTCGCGACGGCTCCGGCCGAACGGGTCCGGTACGTCGTGCACGGTGACCACCAACGGGCGGTGTACGCCTGCCATCCAGTTTCGGAAATTGACCGCGGCCTTCTCGATCGTGTCTCCGAAGAGCGCGTCGGTGAAGTGGGCGTGCGTCAGATCCGGCTCGTCCTCCGTGCTGACCGCTCCGTGGATCGTGCAAAGCCCGGCGACCGACCGCGCGTGGCGGACCACACCGTGTCCCGGTGGACCCGGCGCGTAGGTCTGGAACCTCATCTTCCGTTCACCACCGCGCGGTAGACGTCGAAATGCGCGCGGGCGATGGCGATTCGGCCGGTCTCGCGCAGTCCCGGGTCGGCACGCCACCGCGGCCGCTCGGTGTAAGCCTGCCGGACCGCAGCGTCGAGGCTGAGCGGGTCCAGAGAGGTCTCGGTGCGCGAGTAAAGCAGACAGGGAGCCTGTTCCCGGTAGAAACCGAAATCCGGAGCCAGCACGGTGGTCCCCAAGTCGTAACAGGCCTCGAGCCACCCCGAGTGCGTGCCGAAGCGATGAGGCAGCACTGAGACGTCGAGGCTCTCGAGATAGTCGAACAGTTCGGCGTCGGAGAACGGCGGCCGTACCTGGACCGCCACGCCGCGCCGTCGAAGCTCGTCGGCGGCTCGCAAACCGTGGGCGTCGTCGTGAGCGAGCACGGACAGTTCGGCACCGGGTAACGACGAGACGGTCTCGGCGAGTTGCTCGGCGATGGCGATCGCGTCGCAGTTGGCCCGCATGCTTTTCGCGTGTACACCGATGACGAAGGGGTTTTCGCCGCCGCGCCCGGCCACGCGACGCATCCGTTCCGGATCGACGACGTGCGGATGCGGGATGACTTCGACAGGGCGTCCCCATATCGCGGTGATCCGGTCGGCCGCGCCCCGGGACAAGGTGATCACGGCGTCCGCCGACGGAACCAGGACGTCCAGAGCAGCACGATGCGGTGCGGGATCGGCCTGATGGGGATTGCGCAGGTCGTGCACGGTCAGGACGAGGGGTTTCCCTCGAGCACGCAGGGTGCCCACCAGTTCTCGCAACTCGTCCGGAGTGCGGTGCTCGTAACCGAAATGCAGATGAAGCAGGTCGAATCGCCGATGCCGTGCTCGCAACCAAGACGGCTCCAGCATCCGATGTGGCCACCATTGACCGGACGGTGCGCCGGGCACGGGCGGATCGGGCAGGACACGGAAGTCTTGCGCCGTGGTCCTGTCGGAGGTGTGCCGGACATAAGAATGCCCGGCCGGGACAGAGGCCACGGCGAGGGGAGTTCGCACCTGCGGAAGATAGCCGGATCCATCGTGCTCAAACATCGAGGCGGGAATGTTCTCCGGTAGCCACTCCGGGCCTTTTCAAACATCAGGGACCGGTGATTTCCGTGGCAGAGTGTTTCGCTAGGCGGAGATAGGCCCTTCGGCGATGATGAGGTCATGGATCACGGCCGGTTCGCGCACTATCGGGCCTTCTACGACGGCCCCGCGTCGAAGGCGCCGATCGCTCTCGTGATGGGGAACTGTCAAGCCGAGTCGGTACGCGTCATGTTGGCGACGTCGAAATCGTTTCCGTGCACCTTGGTGCGGGTACCACCGGTACACGAACTCGTTTCGAACGACATGGACCATCTAGACGCGTTGCTGAAAAGAACGGAAATCTTGCTTACTCAGTCGGTACGGTCGGACTATCGCGGTCTTCCGGTGGGCACGGCCCAGCTGGCGGAACGGCTTCCGTCGTCGGCGAGGACGGTGCGATGGCCGGTCGTCCGTTATGGAGGGCTGCATCCCTTCACCGCGATCGTCCGGCATCCCGACGATCGGTCGGGGGTACCTCCTGTCGTGCCGTACCACGATCTGCGGCTGATCTCCCGGCTCGCGGGCCGTCCGTCAGATGTCCACACCGGACCTTCCGCCGACGAGGTGGTCGCCGTGGCCGAGATGTCGAAGGCCGAGATGCGCCGCCGGGAGCGTGCCACGGCCGATGTGGCCGTTTCGGACCTGCTCGTGCGCGCGGGGGCCGACGCGATGCGCACACCGAACCATCCCGGGAACAGCGTCCTGCTCGGTTTGGCGCGCCGATTGCAAAGGGCCCTGGACCTGCCCGGCGACGCCACCGATCCGGGACGTCCGCTACTGAACGACATTCACGCTCCGCTCAGCGAACGAGTGATCACAGCGCTGGGCTTGAAAGCCGCGATTCGCTCGACCTGGTCGATGGCGGGAGAACCGGTCGAGGAGCATTTCCTGTGGAAGGAGCACACGCGGTGGTACGAGCGACACCCACAGTGGGTAGAAGCGGGCATTTCACGACACCGCGACCAGATGGCCTTGCTCGGCCTGTGACCGTCGAAAGCCGCTTTAGTGCGCGACGAGGGCAGACGGCGGGCCGCGATGGCGCGAAACTATCCCTTGGTCTGGTGGCGTCGGCCCGCTATCCCATTCGCGAGCCTTTCGCCGGTGGCCTGGAAGCGCATACGTGGCAGTTGGCGACAGGCCTGCGTGCGCGTGGGCACGAGGTGACCGTCTTCGGTGGAACCGATTCCGACCCGTCTTTGCGAGTGCAGGCGATGCCCGTCCTGCCGGCGTTGTCCGCGCAAGCCCGGCTGGACGTCAGCATGCCCGCCGACTATTTCATCGCAGAGCACCACGCCTATCTCGGTTTGATGCTCGACCTCGGCGCCGCCGGACGATGCGACCTCGTGCACAACAACTCGTTGCACTACCTGCCCATCGCCATGGCCTCGACGCTGCGGACACCGACGCTCACCACCTTGCACACCCCGCCGACGCCGTGGCTGGAATCCGCGGTCCGGTTACGTTCGCCGCGCCACACCAGTTTCGCCGCGGTCAGCGCCCACACCGCCCGGCAGTGGTCTTCGCTCGTTCCCGGGATCACCGTGGTGCGTAACGGAGTAGACCTCGATCAGTGGACGTCCGGTGCCGGATCGGGCGTACCCGTGTGGTTCGGCCGGTTCGTGCCGGAGAAGGGCCCGGAACTGGCCATCCAGGCCGCGATGGAGGCCGGTACCGGGCTCCGGCTGGCGGGACCGTTGCCGGACGCGGACTATTTCCACGACCAGATCGAACCGCTGCTGGGGACGGACATCGAGTACCTGGGGCACCTGGCCCACCACGACCTCGTTCACCTCGTCGGTTCCGCCAGTGTCGCTGTCGTGTCACCACGGTGGGAGGAACCGTACGGGTTGGTGGTCGCCGAAGCCCTGGCTTGCGGTACCCCGGTGGCCGGATTCGCGCGGGGAGCCCTCCCTGAAATCCTCGACGACTCCAGCGGCGTCCTGGCCGCTCCCGACGACGTTCCCGGACTGGCCGCCGCCATCGCACGAGCGGCCACCCTGGACCGGGCAGCGGCGCGCGGCCGCGCCGAATCGGTGTGCTCGGTGGACCGGATGGTGGACGAGTACGTGTGCTTGTACCGGGAACTGCTGTCATGATCGCCTTCTACGTCCATCACCACGGTTCCGGACATCTTCATCGGTCCGTCACCGTCGCTCGGGCCCTGGGCGCGAAGGCCATCGGGTTGTCCAGTCTTCCCGCGCCTGCCGAGTGGCCCGGTCGATGGACCGTGCTGCCCGGTGACGCCGACGGAGCCGACGAGCTGCACGACGACGTGACCGCGGGGTCCACTTTGCACTGGGTACCGCGGAACCATCGGGGCCTGCGCGATCGTATGGCGCGGATCAGTTCGCTGTTGCGTGACGAAGACGTCCGGCTCCTGGTCTGCGACGTGTCGGTGGAAGTGGCGCTGCTGGCCCGCCTGCACGGCGTGCCGGTGGCGATCGTGGCGCAGCCGGGCCACCGCGTCGACCGGGCCCATCGCACCGCCTACGACCTCGCCGAAGTGATCATCGCGCCGTGGCCGCGGCGACCCGCCCCGGACTGGCCCCCGTCATGGCTCGACAAGACCGTTCACGTCGGTGCGCTGTCGCGGTTCGACCGGCGCCCCGTGGCACCGGAATCCGCGGTACGGAAAGTCCTGCTGCTGTGGGGCACGGGCGGGCTCACGGTGTCCTCGGCCCAGTTGCGGGCGGCCGCGGCGGCCACTCCGGACTGGAGCTGGGACGTCGCCGGTCTCGGCGACGACACAGGGTGCCGGACGCCGAATCTGCGGCACCACGGCTGGGTGGCCGACCCGTGGCCGCTGCTGGGTGACGCCGGCGTCGTGATCACCCACGCCGGGCAGAACGCGCTGGCCGAGGTGGCGGCGGCCAGGCGTGCCGCGGTCGTCATTCCGCAACGTCGTCCTTTCGGCGAACAGCACGCCACGGCTGCCGCGCTCATCCGCGCCAGGCTGGGTGTGGTCGTGCCGTCCTGGCCCGAACCGCGCCGCTGGCCCGCGCTTTTCGCTCGCGCGCGGGCCCGAGGTGGCGACTGGAAGACCTGGTCGAGCGGGGATGGCGCGACGCGGGCAGCGGCCGTGCTGCGGGAATTGGCGGGCGGGAGATGACCGCCCGCCCGAGTACCGCCGTCGTCACCATCGCGGCCGGTCGCGAAGCCCACTTGTCACGGCAACGGGAAGCGCTGGCCGGGGAAGCGGCCGACCTGCAGGTCGTGGTCGGCATGGCGGGACCTCCGGATCTGGGTGACGTCCCTGGCTCGCCACCGGTCGTGTCGACCCTCGTGACGGCGGGAGACGCAGGTCTTCCGCTGGCCGCAGCCCGCAACGCCGGGGCACGCGTGGCCCTCGAACACGACATCGAACTGCTGGTGTTCCTCGACGTCGACTGCATTCCGGGCCCTGGGGCACTGGCCCGCTACCAAGCCGCGGCCCGGCGGGTACCCCCCGCCACGGTGCTCTGCGGTCCGGTGGCTTATCTGCCGCCTCCGCCGCCGCGGGGGTATCCCGCGGCGGGAGAACTCGCCCGGCTGGCCGAGCCGCATCCGGGCAGACCCGCACCTCGTCCAGGCGAGATCATGCTGGAGCGCGAGCGGTTCGAGCTCTTCTGGTCGTTGTCCTTCGCGACGTCCCGGGAAGATTGGCTTCGCTTCGGTGGCTTCTGCGAGGAGTTCGCCGGATACGGCGCCGAAGACACCGATTTCGCCCTGCGCGCCGCCGATCGCGGCGCGCTGCTGGCGTGGGTCGGTGGGGCCACGGCCTTCCACCAGTACCACCCGCCCAGCAGGCACGAGCCGCGTCATATCCGCGAACTGGTGGCTAACGCCCTTTTGTTCCATCGGCGCCACGGATTCTGGCCGATGACCGACTGGTTGACCGACCTGGACCTGGCCGGGGCCGTCCGCTTCGACCCCGAAAGCGGCACCCTCCGGTTGCTTCCCGGGTTCCGAAACCACAATCTGAAATAAGGATAACAATGTCCTCACCGCGCGTCGTCGTCATCGGAACCGGATACGTCGGGCTCACCACGGGCGCCTGCCTGGCCTCACTGGGACACACCGTGGTGTGCGCCGACACCGACCAGGGCAAGGTCGACCGGCTGACCGGCGGCAGGGTCGACATCCTCGAACCAGGGTTGGCCGATCTGGTCACCACGGGTATCGCGAACGGCCGGTTGAGCTGCGTGAGCACCACCGAGCCCTGGTTCGCGCAGTTCCTGGGGCAGGCGGAGATGGTGTTTCTTTGTGTACCGACGCCCATGGGCGCCGGAGGCCTCGCCGATCTCAGCATCCTCGAGTCGGTCGTGAAACAGATCAGCGACGTGCTTCCGCCCGGCTGCACCTTGGTGACCAAGTCCACCGTGCCGGTCGGCACCGCGACAAGGCTGACGTGGATCCTGCGCCGCGACGACGTGGCCGTGGTGTCCAATCCGGAATTCCTCCGTGAGGGCACCGCCGTGCGGGACTTCCTCCATCCGGATCGGATCGTGGTCGGTTCGGCGTGCCGGGAAGCGGCCGGACGGGTCGCGGCACTCTACGCGTCGCTGAGCGCTCCGACCGTGCTGACCGACGCCGCTTCTGCCGAGCTGATCAAGTACGCCGCCAACTGTTTCCTGGCCGTGAAGCTGTCCTACGCCAATGCCATCGCCGAGCTCTGCGACCGAGCCGGCGCCGATGTCGTCGACGTCGCCGAAGGCATGGGATACGACCGCCGGATCGGTCAGGAGTTCCTGGCGCCGGGCCCGGGCTGGGGAGGCTCTTGCCTACCGAAAGACACCTCGGCCCTGCTGCAGCTCGCGGACTCCTTGGATTTCGAGTTCCGTCTGGTCCGGGCCGCCATCGACACCAACATCCGCCAGCACAAGCGGGTGGTGGACAAGATCCGCGACGTCGTGACGGGAACCCGTCTCGGTTCGTTGAGTCAGGTGCGGTTGGCGTTGCTGGGGCTGACCTTCAAAGCTGGAACCAACGACCTGCGGGATTCGCCCGCGCTGGCCGTGGCCGCACTGTTGCGCGAGGCCGGTGCCGAGCTGGTGGCTTTCGATCCTGCCGTGCACCCGGGCGACGGCCAGGCAGCCGGTCTCCCGTTTGCCTTGACGGACAACGCCTATCAGGCCGCACGCGGAGTCGACGCGATCGTCGTCCTCACGGAGTGGCCCGAGTTCCGGGAACTGGATTGGCCACGCCTGGCGGCGGCGGTCCGCATCCCCACCGTTGTCGACACCCGCAATTTGCTCGACGCCGATTCCCTCATCCAGGCGGGCTTCAGCTGGACGGGGCTGGGCCGGCCCCCGCACACCGCTCCGAGGACGACCACTTCGGTACGCATCGACGCGGCGCAGACCGGCGAATCCCCTTTTCGCGAAGCACTATTGTGACGAGGGGTCGTGAGTGCCAATTCGGGTTCTAACCCGCAACGCCACTCACGACCGAAAAGCCGCTGGTCCCGGCCGCCGTCAAGGCCACGCCGAACGGCACCTGCACACCGGCCTGTCCGACCTGGCCCGGCACGCCTTCGACCGCCGCCTGCCGGTAGACCTGCCCTCAGCCGCCGATCTGGCGCCCGGCGTCCGGGCTGCGACCTGCTCGCCGAACTTGACGAGACCCGAACGGTGCTCTCTTGGAGCATGCCAACGCCAGCGGGACGCCGGCGAGCTCCCCGGCTACGGCCCAGTCCTCGAACCCGAGACCACCGAGGACCACTCCGCCCACTCGAAGCGCGCCATGGCCCGGCACATCGTCGCGCTCGTGCGGACACAGCTACAACACGATGAGGTTGACCCCCATATGGGATTGACTACTGATTCAACGCCAACCGGATTCGCGTGCGAGGCGGGATGGCTTCGACGCGATCACAGGCGCCGAGTCGCGAACATCGGTAGTCGGCTTCGGCTCCCGCCAGCCTTCCTCCGTTGTTGCCGGTCTTGAGACAAGAAGCCGTCCGCTACCTGTTGACGTGACGCTTGCCCTCGGCGGGGAACGGTTGGTGGCTCGATAAATCGGGCAGTCCGCGCTTGCCGGCGCCGTGGGTGAGCAAGGCGGCTGCCGCTCCCATGACGGCGATCCCGGCGAAGCCGAAGAAGACGGCCGACTGCCAGGCTGCCAGAAGTCCGGTTGCGACAAGCGGTCCCGCGACCCAGCCGAGGTCCGAGATCAGGCCGAACCAGCCGAAGGCTTTGCCTTGGGCGCCTTCGTTGACCATTGCGAGGCCGGTGCGCACGCCAACGAAAACGATGGGTTGCAGGCTCATCAGAATCAGGAAACCCGTGACGTAGGCGGGGAAGGTGCCGAACAGTGGTGGAAGGCCGAGTGCGAGGGCTTGCAGGCCGAGCGCCGTGGCGGCGAGCAGCACCGGGGCCCGTTTCCCTGTCAGGTGCCCGGCCAGTGGGGAGACCACGGCGAACACGCCGAGGCCGCAGAAGAACAGGAGCGAGATCGAACGGTCGCCGATGCCCAGTTCGTCGTGGACGAACAGGGGCAGGACCGGCTCGAGCGCGGAGTAGAGGAAGTTGTTGAGCAGGTCGATCAGCCCCAGGCCCGCGACCATGATCCACAGTGTCCGGCGGGGTAGCCGTAGGCTGCCGCCTGAGACGGGCGCCGCGGTGTCCCCGCTGTGCGCTGGAGATTTGTGCCGGACGCAGAGCAGCAGTCCGGCGCTGGCCACGGTCAGGACGGTGCCGAGGATGAAGGCCCCGGAGAAGGTCAAGGCCGGGGACAGCAGCGCGACCAGGCCCGGTCCCGCGGTCATGCCGATGACGGCCGCTGATCCGAACCACCCCATCGCCTGGCCCGGACTGGTGCCGGTAGTGCGGGCCAGGTCGGTCACCAGCCGGTACAGCGCAGGCATGCTGAACCCTTCGCCGAGGCCCCACACCAGCCGGCAGACGACCACGCCGGTCGCGGACGTCGTCGCGGCCAAGGCCCCGGTCGCCACCGCCGCGGTCAGCAGGCCCATGATGGCCACCGCCCGCGGCGAGTACCGGTCGGCGGCCCAGCCGCCGAGGGGCTGGACCAGGGCTTTGACCGCGGTGAAGCCGCTGAAGGCCAGCCCGATCATCAAGGCACTCATCCCGTAGTCGTCGCGCAGCGTGGGGACGAAAGGGATCAGGATGGTGTAGGCGACATTCTGCAGCGAGGCGGTGGCTAGCAGCGCGGTCATCGCCGCACTCGGGAACCGCCGCATCACTGGGCCAGGAACGCGGTGATACGCCGGTCCATCTCGCGCAGCGGAGCCAGGATGTCGTCCGCGGTGTCTCCGAGTGGGTAGGCCAGCGTCGTCAGGACCGTCGGGGTGAAGCCGTGGCGTGTTTTGAACTCGAAGGTGCCCCTGCCGAGGTCGAGTTCGCGGCAGCCGAGGTGCATGGCCAGGGCGATCGTCTCGCGGAGCAGGAAGACATAGGGGTGGTACACCCGCAGCGCCGAGTAGTCGACACCCGCGGCCCAGACCAGCAGGCAGTCGTCGTGGAGGAAGGCGATCGAGCCGGCGAGGATCCTGTCGTCGTGCTCGGCGGTGAGGAGGACGGCGCCGGGCACTTCAACGATCGCCAGGAGGGTTTCGAGGTCGTAGAGCGGCGGGTTCCCGTGTTCCGTCGCCGACTGTTCGCTCAGCGCCAGGAATTCCGCGAGCTTGCCGCGAGCGTCACGTCCCCACCGCCGGTGGAACGTGACTTTCTGTTCGATGGCGCGCCGGTGACGGCGGCGGATGTCGGACCGCGCGGAGCGGCCCAGCGTGGCCATGAACTCGTCCTCCGAATCGGGCAGTACCGCGCGGCAAGTGGCGTCGAGTCGTATTTCCGCCGGTGACCGGCGCGCCGACCGCAGGTGGTCGAGGACCGGACCGGGTTCGAGGTTGGTGACCAGCAGGAGGGGGCATCCCCACTCCGTCGCCTGTTCGAATGCCTCGTCCACCACTTTGACCGCGTCCGGTTCGGTGAGGCGGTTGAGGGGACTGGAAATCGCGTACACGCTGGAAAGGAACGCGACGTTCCCGGGCAGCACGTCCGCCATGCCGGCGTCGTCTTCGTAGCCTCGCCACAGGGCGGACCCGCCGAGCCGGTACAGCGGGACGCCGGTCACCTCGTCGTGGTCGTCCAGTCCCGTCAGGACGCGGTCCGCGAGAGCGGGCTCGACCGTCGCGTTCAGCCACGCGTCGTGCCAAGACGGATCGGCGAAGACCGCTCCGCAGGACCGGGTGGTGGCGGCTTCGGGCTGCGGAGCGGTCTTCGTCATCGACGTGCCCTTTCTGTTCTGATCAGGCGGTGTGCAGGGGGCATGTGCGGGGAAGGGGATCGTTGCCGTCAGGCAGGGCGTACTGCTTCCATTCCCGCATCTGGGGATCGCCGTAGGCGAGGAACTCCAGATCCGGGTGGGGCGGTATGTCGTCCCAGCGGCGCACGCGGTCGTAGATCCGCGTGCGGATGGCTTCACCGCCGGGGTCCTGCCGTTCGACCCCGGCGAAGATGCGCCGTGGCTGGAAGCACAGTGCGAAGTGGCTGCCCACCCCGCGGCTGCGTCGGTGCCGATAGCCGGGGATGCTGGGAAAGACGAACATCGGTTCCCCGGCGAAACAGAACTCCCACGCCGCGTCGTCGGGATCGCGCGGGACGTCCGCGGGCCAGGGTGCCGGATCGCGCTCGTGCAGCCACTGCAGCGTGTTCCAGAACCGCTGCTCGTCGGTGTCCAGGTCCGTCGTCTCGTCGAAGAAGACGGTCAGGACGTGCCGGTTACGCGGTGCTGTCCGGGACACCTCGGCGAAGCGAGCCAGCGTCGACGGCAGGGATGTCAGATCGTCTCCGACGACGAAGCTGTACCGCAGATGCCCCTGGCGCTCGGCCTGCCCGGCGAAGTAGCACGGATATTCGGGATCGAGCAGCACGCCCACGAACTCGGCGTGTGCGTCCTCGACCCAGCGCGGAGCATCGTGGTGCGCGATGTCTTCACCGGTCAACAGCATGTCATCTGCTCACAGCGGCTTCGCGGCTTCGACGAGCAGGTGGTAGCCGAGATGGTTGAACGGCGGGACGTCGGACAGCGTGGCTTCCAGTGTCTGCACGACCGAACGAATGCCCTTGTCCGCGAGCACCTGCTCGGCGAGCCACACGCTGATCGGGGAGTTCCCCTTGAGATGCGTCACACTCATGCCCGCGCGGGCGAACAGCAGGGAGAGCTCGTCCGGCGTGAAGCTGAACCACGGGGCGCGCAGCTCTTCGCCCGCCTGGGTCTGCGTGAAGATCAGTTCCTTGTTCTCGACGTCGGTGACGTCGACTTCGGCGAACCGGTCACCACTGAACATTCGCTCGAAGACGCCGTTTTTCACGCACAGCAGCATTCGGCCCCCCGGCTTGAGGACACGAGCGATCTCACTGAAGACACTCTGCCGATCGGACAACGGGATATGCATCAGCGCCAGCATGCTGGTGACGACGTCGAACGAATTGTCAGGGAACGGCAACGAGGCCATATCGCCCTGGCGGAAGTCGATGTCGACTTCTGCAGCTTTGGCCTTGGTGCGTGCTTGGTCGAGCATCGCCGCGGTGAGATCGAGCCCGGTCATACGCGCCCCCGCCAGGGCGAGCGGAATGGTGAACCTACCGGTGCCACAGCCCATGTCCAGCACTTTTGTGCCGGAATGAACCTTCGCCATGAGGAAACGCATCTCCGAATCGGTGAACATGTCGTCGGCGTGCCCCACGCCCGGGATGCGCTCGTCGTATTCCGCCGCGAGCTGCTGGTATACGTTCTGCACGGTCTGCTTGCCGATGGCGGCATCGGCGGCATCGCTGCGTTCGTACAAAGTGGTCATCATCGATCTCCTCTGTGTTACATCGGCGACGGCCAGATGCCGCCGCCTACGGTTGGTTTCAGTCCCGGAGAACCGGGCACGACATGCAGTGCGGCCCGCCACGGCCGCGAGCCAGTTCGCCACTGGGCAGGGTCAACACCTCGAAGCCGGCCTTCTCGAGCGCGTCGTTGGAGTAGCGGTTACGGTCGTAGGCCACGACGACGCCCGGGCGGATCGCCAGGACGTTGGCGCCGTCGGCCCACTGTTCCCGGCGTCGCGTGAACAGGTCGCCCGCGGCCGAGACCTGCCGCACAGCCGGCACACCGAGCAGGCCCGCCAATTCGGCGAACAAGTCGTCCACGGCGGTAAGCGCCACGTCACCGTCCCGGTCCAGCCGGACACGAAAGACCGCCAAAGACGCGATGTGCTCACCGCTGACCAGGAACGTGTCCCAGTCCACCATCGTCATTACGGTGTCGAGGTGCATGGTGCTGCGGGCCTCCGGCAGCCTGACGAGCAGCGCGGATTCGGCTTGGCCTTGAGTCAGGAGTTCCCGGGCGAGTTCGGTGGCACCGGCGGCCGACGTGCGGCAGCTCACACCGATCAGAACGCAGCCGTTCCCGGCGACCAGTACATCCCCGCCTTCGACTGCCGGGCCTGGCTCCGGCCCGGATCTCAGCGTTCGGGCACCGGCTCGCTGCCATGCATGGGCGACATACTGTGCTTCACGTCGCCGGACGCCAGTCGCGAAACGAGTGCCGACCAACGTGGTGCCTACCCACGTGCCACTGTCGCGTACGAACACCGCGTTCGGCAATGGGTCCACGACGTAGTGCTGGGCGAGGTCGGCTGGTCCGGGCACCGCACCTCTGGCGTTGTCGAACTCCTCCTGAGTGAGGCCTGACAAAAGAATCTCGCACATGTCGAAGGGCGAAAGCTGTGTCAAGTACTCGCGGACCTGGCCGACGACCCGTGTCCCGTGGGTTTCGCTGCTGATACAGAGATCAGTCCACGCCTGGATCGTGTCATCATAGGTCAGGCTGTTCTCCAAGAGATCGCGAAGCTCGACAATCTCGACACCTCCGGCTTCGATAATCGAGCGAAAATGGTCATGCTCCGCCTGTGCTGCCGTCAGCCACGGTACATCGTCGAACAGCTGGGAATCACGATTTTCGGGAACTATCCGATCGAGCTCTCTCCCTGGGCGATGCAGAACCACTCGTCGTAATTGTCCCACTTCTGAGTGGATCCCGACCTTGCCATTCCACGCAACAGTTTCAGTTGTCGTAGATCCACATTGCCGGTCATTCGGAATCCTTTTGTCGATCCACATTCTGCGTCCCCCGATTTTTTGTCGTGTAGTGCGGGCTACCCGGGGCAAAAGAGGGCAAACTTGCGAAAATGGGCTCTACACGGTTGGCGTAGCCCGAGGCGAAGAAGCTACCGTCCGCGGCTTGTTGAAGAGGAAGTCAGAGTTAATGTTCGTAGGCGCGCCGGAGGTGATCTGAAGGCACCTCTCGCCGCGTTTCATGCGGTGGTGGAGGCTTCGGCCTGGTCAGACGTGGTTCAGCGCAACTTGCCAGTTGTTCCTGTCTCGGTGTTCACCGCCAGTGAGCAGGAATTGGTGAGCTGCCTTCTGAGGTAGGAGATCGCTGCTCGCGATCGCGCGGAACGTGAGGCGGGCAAGGCGGCCATGGGGGCAGGAATGCTCGGGGCGCCGGATTCGCCGGCTACATGGTCCTGCTCTTTCCTGTCGATGGCTCTGTGGTTGGGCCTTGCCGACGGACTCGTGGGGACCGTGTGGGGATTGCGAGCGCTGACGCTACTCGGTGTGCCGATTCTGCTCAGGGCCGCGCTGGTCGGCTGCCACGCGGTTGCCGCATTCGACGACGAAGAGGGCTGGTCACCGAACGGAGACACTCGGGCATTCGGTGGGCGAGCGCCGTGCCTGTTTGGCAGCGCGCTCACTGCGGCGGTTACGGCGCACGATCGCCTGGTCCTGGGAGCTATCCGTGTTTTCGGGCGGATCAACGTGGGCACTTTCATGGTGCGGCCGTGACCTCGGGACGAGGGGGACCGTGGGCCAGAGGCGACGTCCAGGCTCGCTACGGTGATCCGATCGCGGTGGATGGAGGAGGCAGCCGGTGAACGAGCAGGAACAGGCAGTCGGGAGAACCGTGGGCGCCGTGCTTGGCGGGATCGCTCGCACGCTGCAGTCGGAGCCCGATGTCGAGTCCACCCTCGCGGCGATCGTGAAAGGTGCCGTCGACCATGTCAATGGCGCCGAGTACGCCGGAATCTCCTTGGTCGAGCGCGGGCGCAAGGTCCGCACCGTCGCGCCCACCGACGGCCTCGTCGCCACGATCGACGAGGTGCAATACCGTACCGGTCAAGGCCCGTGTCTCGACGCCATCGCCGAACATCAGGTATTCCGCATCAGCGACCTGACCACGGAGAAACGCTGGCCCACGTTCACGTCGAAGGCGGCCGCGATCGGGGTCCGCTCGATGCTGTCCTTCCGGCTGTTCGTCAGCGAGGCCACACTCGGCTCGCTTAACCTCTACGCGAGCGCACGGGACGTGTTCAACGACCAGGCCGCCGACGACGGCCGGATGTTCGCGACTCACGCCGCGATCGCGCTCGCCGGTGCGCAGACCGAAGAACGCCTGCACGTCGCTCTGGAGCGCCGTGACGTGATCGGAACGGCCAAGGGCATCCTGATGCAACGCCACAATGTCGACGCGGTACAGGCGTTCGCGATGCTTGTCGACGCGTCCCAAGCCACCAATGTGAAGCTCTACGAGGTCGCCCTGTGGCTGGTCGGACACCGCGGCGAGGTTTGACCGCGGACGCCGCGACTGCCGCAGCCTGCGTCCGGGTGCTAGTAGCGGTGGTTCGCCCGAGTGCAGGGTGTGGCCAGCGTTGTCCGTGTTTCAGGAACATGCCGTACCCGCGTAGGTCCGTTGACTTCGGCCGCGCGTGCCATCTCCGTCTCGGCGCTCGAAGACAGAAACGAACCTCAGCCGTCGTCACTCGGCGACGGGGATGCTTCGTCTTCGAGGTTCACGGGCCAGCCGTTGACCAGCGGACAGTGGATCACTGCCTGGTCCAGAACGCTCTGCCGCCGCGTTTGCGGGATCTCGGGCAGCGACACGGAAAGCCGCGCGTCGACGCTGTAGTCCAGTGCGGTCTCGTGAATCAGCTTGACCTGTCCGCGGACGACGCTGCCTGTGGTGTCAAGATCGCTGGTGGACGCAACCACGACCACCGCTTGATGCAGACACGTGGCCAGCGCCGCGGCATACAGCCGCTCCGGGTTCCAGCCGTCGCCCGAACCGTCCTGATCATCGGCCATCGAAAGCCCGCCCGGCCCGACACCTGGCCCACTGACCTCGCCGCCCTGGGAAATCGCTTCCGCGTTCCTGATCGCCATTGCCATCGCTACCCGCCTTTGAATCGACTTCGCAACGTTTTGCGGGTACCCGCAGGGGCAGGGTTAAACCTCCTCGCGGAGAGCTGCTGAGCGGGGGCTGTCCTGGTGGAACTCCCGGCCGGGCGATGCGGAGACGTCGCTGCCCGAGGTTCGGCGTCAACCAGGTTTCAGGGGTCTTGCCTGGGTAAACCGATGCGCAATCAATTCATTCGTCGAAGATTCTCGGTCGCGAGACTGTAAAAAGACGCCAGGGGAAGCTACGGTGTGAAGGTGCGAGGTTGATCTCAGCTTCGCGCTTGTCACAACAGTCCCGCCCGCGGCACCCTGGTCCCGGCTTCGCGTGCGATCCGTCGATGCGCCCGCTAGTCCCTTCGTCATAGCGAAGGCTCGCTCGCAGGCTGTGTCAGGGGTGTGCCAACTGTTCCGGCGACTATGTCCGAGCCTTCGTTCCGCTGCCCGCACGAGTCTTCCGGTGCACGTACTCCACCGGCCTGCTGATCCTTGCGGAGCATGCGATTGCCCGTGTATTCGATTCTGTCCGATGCGTACAGAGTGCCCTAGGCGTCGATCGTGTCTGTTTCGCCGGTGATCGTCCGTCTCGGCCACAGGTATGCGGCGGTCAAGACTGAACACGGAGAACCTTGTGGTCACGAGAATCATGATCAACCGCGACAGTGCTGCCATCGAATGCGAGGTATGCGGTTACGTCACTGTGCATGTGGCGCGGCTCGTCACCGACACGGGTGTCGAGGTGGGAAAGACTCTCGTCTGCCTGTTCTGTCGCCGTCACCGCGCTCCCGACAACGTACGGTCCCATCAGGTACTCAATGAGACCGGGTGATTGCGCATGCTGCACGCGGAACCAGAAATGACGTCATTCCACCGATAACCGTCAGCCAGGTGGAAGTGGTCCTTGTCTGTTCGGAATCACGGTTGGTGAAGCCGTCGCTGATGGTTCGGTGCGTGTGCTCGTATGACCTGCCTCGCGCAGCAGGTGCCAGGACTCCGGCGAGCGTCCGGAAACTCGAAATACGCAACGGTCGCGAATCGGTTTGTCGTGGCCGGGCAAGGGTGTCTCGATATCGGAACAACTTGTGCGTCGTGCTGACGAACTACTTTCTCCTGTCCGGGCTGTCCTTGTCGAGGTGTGCACAACCTTTCGGCAGCCTCGACGGGCCTGTGGTGGTCACGCTGTCCCCCCGGCATCGACCGCTACGCAGATCGGCCGGTCCCGTTCCAGAGGAGCGCCTCCTGTCGGGACGGGATCGGCCGAGTCATCGTTGATCAAGCGCGACCACCCCGGCCGCGTCCAGTAACTCGGCGCCGCTGGCCGTTATCGAAGTCGGCTATCTGACCAACTATGAGGATCGCGAACTCCGGGACCTACACCGCCGACGACATCCTCCGGCACGAAGCGGGCTAAGGGGCGGTTGGGTTTGAGGCCGCCAGGTCTCGGCTACCCCGGACGAGTACAGCCTCAATGGACGCCCCGGACCCGGCGACTCACGCATCCGGGAAGGACCCGTCTCCATGACACGTTCGGCCACCACCCCCGTCCGCCGCGATCCGTCGCTCGCCCCGCCCGTCGCCGATGCCGCAGGGTGGACTGACGCGGATGTCCGCGCGGTGGACACGGTCCGGGTCCTGGCGGCCGACGCGGTCCAACGGGCGGGCAACGGCCACCCCGGCACCGCGATGAGCCTCGCGCCTCTCGCATACCTGCTCTTCCAGCAGGTCATGCGGCACGACCCAGCCGACGACCAGTGGCTCGGACGGGACCGGTTCGTTCTGTCCTGCGGTCATTCGAGCCTGACGCTCTACCTACAGCTCTATCTGTGCGGTTACGGCCTGGAACTGTCCGATCTGGCCGCGCTGCGCACCTGGGACTCCGCCACGCCCGGGCACCCCGAGTATCAGCACACCCGCGGCGTGGAGATCACCACCGGCCCGCTCGGACAAGGGTTCGCCAGTGCCGTGGGCATGGCACTCGCCGCGCGCCGGGAGCGTGGACTGCTCGACCCGGACGCGCCGGCGGGGGAAAGCCCGTTCGACCACCACGTGTACGTCGTCGCGTCCGACGGCGACCTGATGGAGGGGGTCACCGCCGAGGCCGCCTCGCTGGCGGGGCACCAGGAACTCGGAAACCTCGTGGCGTTCTACGACGCGAACCACATCTCCATCGAGGACGACATCGACATCTCCTTCAGCGAAGATGTCCCTGCCCGGTACGCCGCCTACGGCTGGCACGTGCAGACCGTGGACTGGACCGGCTCCGGCCGGTACATCGAGGACGTGGACGCGGTCCTCGCCGCCACGCATGCGGCCAGGGCGGAGACGGGCAAACCATCGCTCATCGTGTTGCGCACCATCATCGGCTGGCCCGCGCCGACCAAACAGAACACCGGCGCGGCTCACGGTTCGGCACTCGGCGATGAGGAGATCGCCGCCACCAAGACCCTCCTGGGTTTCGACCCGACGGAGAGTTTCGTGGTGGAGGACGCGGTGCTCGCCCACGCCCGCGAAGTCGGTGATCGTGGCCGGGCCATCCACGAACACTGGCAGGGCCGCTACCTGGAATGGCGTGCCGCCGATCCGGGTCGCGCCGCGCTGCTGGACCGGCTGCGGGAGGAAAAGCTTCCCGACGGCTGGATCGACGCCCTGCCCAGCTTCCCCGCGGACGAGAAGGGAATGGCCACGCGAAAGGCGTCCGGGCAGATCCTCACGGCCCTCGCGCCGGTGCTCCCCGAGCTTTGGGGCGGCTCGGCGGATCTGGCCGTCAGCAACAACACCACGATGGAGGACGAGCCGTCGTTCGTCCCCACGGGCAAACAGACCGCGCAGTGGCGGGGTGGTCCTTACGGCCGCACCCTGCACTTCGGGATCCGCGAGCACGCCATGGCCGCCATCCTCAACGGCATCGCGCTGCAGAGTCTGACCCGGCCTTACGGTGGCACCTTCCTGGTCTTCAGCGACTATCAGCGGCCCGCGATCCGGCTGGCTGCTCTCATGCGGCTCCCTGTCACCTATGTGTGGACCCACGACTCGATCGGTCTGGGGGAGGACGGCCCGACCCACCAGCCCGTCGAACACCTCGCCACGCTCCGCGCTATCCCCGGACTGGACTTGGTGCGCCCTGGCGATGCGAACGAGACGGCCGTCTGCTGGCGCCGGATCCTGGAGAACCGGGACCGCCCCGCAGGGCTTGCCCTTACCCGGCAAAACGTCCCAGTCGTCGAACGCGGTCCCGGTGGTCTCGCTTCGGCTGAGGGCGCCGCCCGCGGAGGTTACATTCTCGCCTGCACCGGAAACCCGGACGTGATACTGGTCGCGACCGGCTCGGAGGTCCAGATCGCCCTCGACGCCCGGAAACTGCTCGCCGACGACGGCGTCGACGCCCGTGTGGTGTCGATGCCTTGCCGCGAGTGGTTCGCCACGCAGGAACTGTCCTATCAGGACGAAGTGCTGCCACCGGCGGTGCGGGCGCGCGTGAGCGTCGAGGCGGCGATCGCCCAAGGCTGGCGTGACGTCGTCGGGGACGCGGGCCGAACCGTCTCACTGGAGCACTTCGGGGCTTCTGCTGACTACCAGAGGCTCTACGACGAGTTCGGGATCACGCCCGCGTCCGTCGTGACCGCGGCGCACGACAGCCTGAGCGACGCGGCGGGGCCGACCCGTCCCGGCGGCGCGCAGCAGACCTCGGCGCCGGTCACCGGTGGCACCGGTGACCGCCCCGCCTGACCCGCGGCTGAACGAGCCGACGGACCGGCGGGTCGCCCGATACCTCAGATTGTCGCGAATGACACGTCGGCCAGGATTCGGGCCAGCGCGCCGCGGGAATCCTTTGGGGCCTTGTCGAGCAGGGTCGCGGCGGTGAAACCGGCTGCCAGTCCGTCGAAGGTCCGGTGGCGGCGCACCATCGCGTGCCCGCCGTGGTCGACTCGGATCACACCGACCCGAGCGGTTCGGGAGAGCCGTTCCGCTGCGGCCAGTGCCCGGTGCGGGCTCGCGACACGGTCTGCCGAGCCGTGCACGAAGAGAACCCGGCAGCCGGAAGCATCGACGTCGCCATCGCGGGGATGGAGCCACGGTGCCAGCGCGACGACGTTGCGCACGTTCGCTTCGCCGGAGCTCAGGATCGCCGCCCGTCCGCCGAGCGAGTGTCCGATCAGGCCTATCGGTGTCGATGGAGGAAGCTGAGCGCGAATCCGTTCCAGTGCCCAGTGGACGTCGTCGAGCGGGGTGTGCGTGCCTCCCCACCCACGCGTCGAGTTCAGCAAGCGCCACACCGCCAGCCGGCCGCGGCCGGCACGGACGACGCGGTGGGCGATCGGGATCATGCGCACCACCGAAAGCTGGCTCGGGCTCACCGGTACGGCACCGCCTCGGCCGCCGCCACCGTGCAGCACGATGACCGCCGCGGCGGGAGACCGTGGCACACGCGTGGGGAGAAGGCGGGCGGTGGTGGGCAAGTCGAACCTCCGTTGACCTGGGCGCCGCGTCCGAAGTCTGGCTCGCCTGTACGAGAGCAAGGATCAGCATCGTCAGGAGGAGAACGACCACTGTCGCGAATAGCCGTGGGCTTGGTTTCACAAACCGCGTGGCCTGATCAGGAGAACGGGCTGGGGTGGCGCGAGGGCCGTTCCAGCGCCACTTCTCGCATCGCGTCGGCGAGTCGCAAATAGACCGGGGCCCGCACGTCGAGGGCGAACAGGCGCAGTATCCGTAGAACACCGGGGGCGGCGGTGACGAGGCCGAGCCTGCGGCGTTCGGATCGGGCCAGGGCGGCGGCCGCCTCCAGCACCCGCAGCCCTGCGACGCCGAGAAACGTCACCCGGGACAGGTCGATCAAAGTGCAGGCGGGCAAGGGACGATGCAGGTTCCGTCGCAGCAACGGGGCAGCCACCGTGTCCAGCTCGCCGGACACGGTGAGGATGACCAGGTCGGCTGTGTGGGCGTGCTCGGTCACCTGTGTCGGCTGCGAAGGGGCGGGTTGGGCGTAAAAGCCGAGGCGGTCGCCGGGTTTCGTCGCCTTGAGAAGGCGGGTGGCGTGCCGGTTGTCGAGCTCGCGGGGCAGCTGGAACGAAGAAGACATGAGGTTGGACTCCCGGGAAGCGGGACGACACGGGCCTGCAAGCGAAACATGCGTGAAGTGCGTGGAGACACTCGCGGGAGCGCGTCGCTGAGCCGGACTCGACACGGATTCTGCCGATGCGGCCGCGGACAGTTCGTCGGTCGCGCGAAGCTGGGACTGAACCCCGCGTTCCTCGACCGTACGGCAACCAGGGCGTTCTCGCAGTGCCGGTGACCAGGGAATATAGATTTTTGAATCGCTTTGGCATCGTTTCACCCCGATCTTGGCCGGGTATCAGGTGGTACGCCCGTCCAAACCGGCTTAAGGAGAACGATGACGAAGCGTTTTCACCAAGGCGACCGGGTTCGCTGGAGCAGTCACGGCGGGGAAGCCGAAGGAGAGGTTTTGAAGGAGATCACCTCCGACACCGAGGCCGCCGGTCGTACCGTGCGCGCCTCTCGCGATGAACCGCAGTATCTGGTGCGTAGCGATAAGAGCGGTGGCGAAGCGGTGCACAAGCCGGACGCGCTCGAGAAGATCTGAACGACCTGCCCGCCATGGATCAACCCGCGGCGATCCTGACCACAGCGGGTGCCGGTGTGGGTTCGCCTCAAGCACCGTGGCGGGTGCAGGACGCGATTGTGGCCCTGGTGATCAGTGGCGGCCGAGGTCGGCGAGCACGGCTCGGGCGGCCCGCTGCCCGGACACGAGCGCGCCTTGGATCGACGGGGTGTCGCGGTGGTCGCCGCAGACGTAACGGCCCCCGCCTACCCGGACGGGACGCCGTAGCGGGGCTCCGGCCGGGAAGAAGGGCAAGGCTCGCGGCAAAGCGTACGCGCGTAGTAGTTCCCAGTCGCTCGTGTCGGTCTGGTAGAGGTGGGCCAGGCGCTCGCGGACTCGTGCTTCGAGGTGGACGTCGGCTCGGTCGGGTACCGAGGCGGCGATGAGCGCGGAGCCTTCTGGAGCGTATTCCGGCGCGACCTCGCTGATGACCGCTGTGTTGAGTAGCAGGTCGGTCGTGCCGTCGAGGAGCAGTGTCGGCGAGCGCAGGGGAGTGGTACCGACGCGGAAGTAGAACGTGGTGACCGCGTGCCATTCCGGCGCTTCGACCTCCGCAAGCAGATGGGAGGCGGCGTCGCCGTCGGTGGCCACGACGACGGCGTTCGCGGTCAAGCGCTCGCCGGAACTCGTGCGGACACCGCCGCCGGTGACTTCCTCGACCGTGATGCCGGTGCGGATCGTTTCGGTCGGCAGAGCGGCCGCCATCGACCGGGGAAGGGCCTGCATTCCTTGGGCGGGCAGGGCACCGCCACCACGGAGGAAGCTCCGCCACAGCAGGTGAAAGAGCCGCGACGAGGTGTTCAGCGCCGGGTCGAGGAACACCCCGGCGAGGAACGGTCGCAAGACCGCCTCGATCGTGCTCGCCGACAGCCCCCAGCGCACGAACTCTTCCGCGGTCGTCCGCTGAGCGTCCTTACGTACGAACGAGTTCGGGGTGAGGGCGTCGCGCAGGACCAGGCTGGTCATGCGGAGGGCGTCGCCCGGGTGATGCGTGGCGAACTGGGCGAGTCCTTTGATCGCTGGCAGGCCGTTCCAGGGGCCTGCCAGCCAGCGGTGGCCGTCGGGGAAGGCGGCGATGGTTCCCCGCGTGAACCTCCGTAGCCGCAGATCGTCCACGGTAATCAGCCGGCGCACGGCCGGGTAGGCGGGAAGCAGCACTTGGAAACCTCGATCGAGGCGGAAGCCGTCGACCTCGTCCGTGCGCACGCGGCCGCCGACGTCGTCGCTCGCTTCGAGGACGGTGACCCGGACGCCTGCTCGGTGAAGCCGGGCCGCCGCGCTCAGCCCGGCGAGCCCCGCTCCCACGACGATGACATCTGACGTTGTGGTCATCTGCCTCTCCCTTCCCTCACCTGGGAGTGCCCGGTTCGCGCGAGATCAACACCATCGCGCGATCGGCGGCACCGATCACACCTTCACTCCGCCGAAATACCGCGACCGGGCGAGGCGGTTCAGCACGCCGATCCGGCCGCGGTTGGGCACCGACCGGATCGGGTGCCCGGTGATGCCCCAGTGCCGCAGGAGGGCGTTGGCCGCCGTCCACCCGGTGGCCGCGGCGCGTTCCATGAGGGCGACGGGCAGGTCGATGCGGATTCCGTCCCCGGCCAGGGCCAGTGCCGGGTCCGGGGTGGTCACCGTGGGGCGTCGCGCGAAGGTGCCGACGCCGAACAACGGACAGTCCTGGCGCCACAGGTTGATCGCGTCGGTCACTCCCGCTTCTTGCGTTTCGGGGTAGATCTCGTGCAGGCGTTCGTCCATGGCCGCGGCGAGGCTTTCCTGATCGGTGCCGGTGGCCGCGTAGGCGTGGAGTTCGATCACGGAGCCGCCGGTGCGCGCGGCCCAGTGCCGGGCTTCTCCCTCGTACCGGTCGAGCAGGCTGATGTTGTCCAGTGGCGGAACGCTTCCGGTGCCGAGGAAGGGTGAACGGTCGGCGTGAACGGGGCGGTCGAGCCAGAGCCGGCGGATCAAGAACGGTGGCGCCGTACGCAGTCCCTCGACGGCGGCGCGCCAGGGCGCGGTGCCGAGGGTCGGTGACGCCGCGACGATCTCCCGCAGTCCGGTGACTTCGCACGCGAGTACGACGGCGTCGAAATGCTCGGTGCCCTCGCCTGTTTCGACGTCGAATCCGTCGGTGGTGCGCTCCAGCGCGGTCACCTCGGTTTCGGTGCGAATGTCGACCCGCTTGCCGGAGAGGTAGGTCGCCAGCGGATCCCACAGTGCCTGAGGGAAGGGTTCCGTCGGTACGTCGAAGACGAGCCCCTCGCTGGAGCCCAGGAAGTACAGGTGGAACATCGTCGCCAGTTCCGCGGCCGACAGTTCGCTCGGGTCGGCGAAGAAGCTCCGAGAGAAGACCTCGAAAGCGAGGTGCTGCGCGGCCGCCGGGAAGTTGATCGACTCCAGGAAGGACTTCGCGTCCGTCCTGTCGAGCTCGTAGTACGTCTTCGGCACGCTGACCGTGGCCAGGGGCAACGCGTCGCGGCCGCTGATCCGCAACAGATCACGCGGCGTGAAGGTCGGGCTGCGCCAGGCGAAGGCCAGCGCATTCCATGGCGGATTCCGGGGGAGTCCGACGAAGGTGTCGGTTCGGCCGTGTGCGTCGAGCAGCGGGTAGTCGGTGAGCGGGGTGAGCCGTTCCAGCCGGGGGTCGGTCCGGGTCAGCAACGCACGGAGGTTGTAGTACTGGCGGAAGAACGCGTGGAAGCCCCGGCTCATGGTGACGTCGGTGCCGTCCGACAGCCGTTCCCGCCAGCCGCCGACGCGGCCACCGAGGTGGTTCTCGCGTTCGAACACGGTGACGGTGACGCCGCGTTCAGCCAGCCCTGTCGCCGCCGTGAGCCCGGCGATTCCCGCGCCCACCACCGCGGCGGTGGGGCGCCGCCAGGTCTTTCCCGCGTCGGACAGGCCCGCCAACGCGGGCCGGGTGACGATGCGGGGGTCGGTACCGAAGGAAAGGGTCACAGGCTCTCCAGCGGATTGGTACCGAGCACGGTGTGCACGACACCGTGCTGCCAGCCGGGCATGGATTCGGTGCGGACGTCGGTGAAGCCGGCGTCGCGCAGGCGCTGGGTGAGGGCGGTGATGCCGTCGAACTCCAGAACGCTGCGGCGGAGGTGCCGGTAGAGCGTCGCGTCACCGGTGGTGACCTTCCCGAGAGGGATGATCACGCCCGCGCAGACCGCGTTCCAGATCCACCGGGCGCGCCGGGAATCCCGGACCGAGTACTCGTGCAGGGCGATCTGGCCGCCCGGCCGGAGCAAGCCGCGCAACCGTCGCAGTCCGGCCGTGGGATCCGCGAGATTGCGGAGCAAGTACGAGGCCAGGACCGCGTCGAAAGGGCCTCGAACGCCGTCGAGTTCTTCGACGGGCGTGTGCACGAACTCGACGGTGTCCGGCCAGGACTTCGCGCGGGCTCGCTTCAGCATCTCGCCGGACGCGTCGAACGCCGTGATCGTGGCGTGTGACGCCACGGACAGCAAAGCCGCGGTGGACGCCCCGGTGCCGCAACCGGCGTCCAGCAAGCGAAGTCCACGTGACTCGAAGGGAAGGTCCAGCCGCTGCGCGGAAAGCCGCAGATGTTCGTGATAGCCCGGATTCCTGCCGACCAGCCGGTCGTACCAGCGAGCCTCGGTGTCGAACGCCGAGGGGACGGTCGCCCGTGGCAGACCGTCGCGCGCCATCCCGGTCACACCGGCTCCTCTTCCCGTAGACGGGCCCGTTCCCACAACAGAAGGACGGCGGTGACCAGTGCGTAGCCGAAGAGGAAGTCTTCGACCGGGATGTCCCAGGGGAATCGCCAGCCCGTGATGTGTTCGGGCGCGTAGAGGACGATCGGCTCGGACAACTTGGTCAGCCAGCCGTCGACCGGGATCTGGAACCCGGTGACGATGGCGACGGTGATCCAGTACGGGAGCCTCCGGAACAACCCGGTCCGCAGCACGAGGAGTTCGGCGAGCACCACCACGGCGACCGCGACGAGGACGGGCACGGTGTAACCCCAGGGGATCATCGCCGGACCGCTTCCCGGCTGCGCCGCTGGAAGGCGCCGAGGGTGATCTGGACGATCTCGTAGGTCAGCACTCCGCAGATCGGGATCACGATGAAGAAGAGGATCTCCTCCAGGGGAACGGCGAAGGGCGCGCGAATTCCCGTGACGAGTCCGGGTGCGTAGCCCCAGACCCCGCCGGCGATCGCCACCGCATCCCAGACCAGGAACACCGTCGCGACCGGAAGCAGCGCACGGGCCAGGCGCCGCGGGCGGCGATACACCCGGGCACCCGCGAGTTCCAGCGGCAGCGTCACGAGCACGCAGGCGGCCAAGACGAACAGATACTCCATCTTGCCCACGTCAAGACACCGCCACCGGGGGAGCGGGAGCCGCGTGTCGCTGCCGGGCCCATTGGGTACGGGCGACGGCACCGACGGCGACCGCGAGGCGGAGCCCGCGCGAGACCGTCGCCCGGCCGGCGAAGACGTCGTGATCCGCGTCCTCGATCCGGTCGAGGATCCGGCCGTACAAGGTCGCTGCGGTGCTCACGCACGGCCGCGAGATCGGGTGCAGCATCGCGATCCCCGGTCTGGCCTCGGCATAGATCCGCCTGGTCTCCGCGATTTGGTGCCGGATCGCGGCTCGTACCGCCGTGTCGGCGCCGCCGTTCCTCCGACACCAGGTCAGCCGTTCACGATCGACGCCGTGTCCGGCCAGTTCATCGGCGGGAAGGTAGACGCGGCCCCGTGCGAGGTCCTCGGCGACGTCACGAAGGAAGTTGGTCAGCTGGAAGGCCTTTCCCAACGCGGCCGCACGAGGAGCGGCCTCCTCGCGGCTGGACACCGTGCCGAGGACCGGGAGCACCTGCAGGCCGATCACCTCTGCCGATCCGTGCACATAGGTGTCGAGTTCGGCCCGGGTTGCGTAGCCGGTGACGGTGAGGTCCATCCGCATCGACGCGAAGAAGGCTTTGAAGTACGCAGAGGGCAGGCTGTATCGGGTCGCGGCGTCGATCACGGCCGTCAGCAGGGGGTCGTCGCTCTGTCCTGCACCGAGGTCGGCGAAAAATCGATCTTCCACTTCGGACAGTTGGACGTCCAGAGTCTCTGGTGTGGTACCGGGCGCGGGTTCGTCGACGATGTCGTCCAGCCAACGGGCAAACCCGTAGAGAGCGTGGATCGCCGGCCGTTGGGCCGGGGTCAGCAGCCTCGTCGCCAGGAAGTACGTGCGGCCGTGCCGGGCGTTGAGCTCACGGCACCAGCTGTAAGCATTGCGAAGCCCGGGGGCGTCGATACCGGCGGCATCGAGTTCTCGTCGTGTCATCGCGCGCCTTCTCTCGCGAGGTCGAGGATCCGTGAGCGACGGCGTGCCACCCCGGTGATGCGGTCGGCGGCGAGCCGTCCGGAGATCAGCACGGTCGGGACACCGACTCCGGGCACGGTCGCTCCACCAGCGAGAACCACGTTCTCCGTGCCACGCGGAAGGTTCTTGGGCCGAAATGGTCCGGTTTGGACGAACGAGTGCGCGTAGCTGAACGGTGTCCCGGCGACCAGTCCGCGCTTCGCCCACTCCGCGGGGCCGATGATCTCGGTGAACTCCGGTGCGAAACCGGGGAGCAGGCGCTCGCGGGCCACGTTGAGAATCTCCTCGGCATAAGCCATGCTTTCGGTGTCCCAGTCGGTGTTTCCGCGCTCCAGATTGGGGACCGGGGCGAGGATGGAGTACAGCTGCCGTCCCGGTGGCGCCAGTCCGGGATCGGTCGCGGTCGGCCGGGTGATCAACAAGGACGGATCGGACATCCGGCGGCCGTCGGTGATGAGTTCGTCGAACGTCGAATCCCATGCCCGCCCGAACGAGATCGTGTGGTGTGCCGTGTCGTTTTCGCAGGCGGGGCCGCCCGCATGCACGATCAACGCGGACGGCGCGGGCCTCAGCGGGACCGGCCGTCGCGATGCGTGCCCCAGCAACCGATAGCTCTCGTGAAGCTCGGAGGTGAGGACGACGGCGTCGCACGGGTAGCGCTCACCCGAGACCGTGCGAACGGCCGAGACCCGGGCGCCGTTTCGTTCGAGTCCCTCGACCGCGTCGCCGTAATGAAAGGTGACACCGGACGCGGCGGCGACCCTGGCGAGAGCACCAGGGAGGGCGGCGATCCCACCGGGCGGGAAGTAGACGCCGCCCACGGTGTCCATATAGGAGATGACCGCGTAGAGGGCCAAAGCCCGCATCGGTGATTCGCCCGCGTACAGGGCTTGGAAGGTGAAGACGCGTTTCAGGCGTTCGTCGGAGAGGAACGCGCCGATCCTGGGTTCCAATCTGCGGAAGCCACCGAGCGCGAGCAGGCGGACCAGGTCCGGCCGGAGCATTCCCAGCGGCGAGTCGATGTTCATGTCGATGAAGCGGTCGAACTCGACGTGATACAGCCGTGTGAGCCACTCGCGCAGCCGGAGGTAACCGGCGGCCTCGGCGGATCCGGCGAACTCCCGGACCGCGTCGGCCATCGCCAGTCTGTCGGTGTGCACGGGCAGAGAACTGCCGTCCGCGAACCGCGCCACATAGGCGGGATCCAGGCGGCTCAGCGGCAGTTCCGTGGCCAGCTCGGCACCGACGGCGCCGAAAGTGTCCTGAAGGATCGATGGCATGGTCAGCACCGTCGGCCCGGTATCGAGCAGGTAGCCGTCGCGGTCGATCCTTCCCGCCCTTCCGCCCGGCCCGTCGTCGCGCTCCAGGACGACGACCTCGCGCCCGCGGCCCGCCAGGTGCAGCGCCGCGGCCAACCCCGACAGTCCCGCTCCGACCACGACGACCCGGTTCGTCCGCCCTGGCACAGTCTTCACTGGTCTCGCTCCGTGCACCGGGAGGCGAGTACGGCCAGCGACTCTGCGGCGTGCGGCGGTATCACCGCCGGATCGATCGCCGCGAGAGCCTTCTCGGTGTGCTCCCGGATGAGCTCTCCGAGGCGTTCTCGTGCACCGGTCGCGGCAATGAGCTCGCGCCAGCGCGAGACCCCGTCATCGTCCACAGTGGTCAGCTCGACCAGGTCCGCCAGTTCCCTTCGCTGACGCCGGTCGGCCATCCCGGCGGCGAGCACGACCACACTGGACGCCTTGCGGTCACGCAGATCCTGCCCCGCCGGCTTTCCCGTGATCGCCGGATCGCCGAACACCCCGAGCAGGTCGTCGCGGAACTGGAACGCCTCGCCGAGAAGCCCCCCGTATTCCGCGAGCCCGGCGAGCACGGCCTGCCCGCATCCGGCCAGCGCCGCGCCGAACTCCAAGGGGCGCCGGACGGTGTAGTTGCCGGATTTGCGCCGCAGGACATCGAGAAGGCCGTCCCAGCTGGGCAACGTGCGCGCGTCGTTCACCAGGTCGCCGAGCTGTCCCACGGCCAGTTCGGCCCTCATCAGGTCGTACACCGGCCAGCCCCGCGCCAGTGTCTCCTGATCCAAGCCGCTCTCCCGCAGCAGCTGCTCCGACCAGACCAGGAACAGATCGCCGAACAGGGTCGCCGCCGACTCGCCGAACCGTGCGGCGGAGCCGCTCCACTCCTGCTCGGCGTGCCAGCGCGCGAATCGTACGTGCAGTGAGGGACGACGTCGCCGTACCGGCGAACCGTCCATCACGTCGTCCTGCGCCAGCGCGAAGCAGTGCAGCAATTCCAAGCTGGACGCGGCGCGAAGCGCGGCCCCCGATTCTTCTCGCCCACAACACCAGCCGACATAGGCGAACATCGGCCGGAGACATTTTCCGCCTGCCACGAACTCGGGAATCACGGTTTCCGCGAGTTCACCCTCGCGATGACCCGAAAAATGCTCCGCTGCTCGCGCCGTAACGAAGCCATGAGCTTCGGCGAGGCAGCGCTCGCCGACCGTGTCCAGCCACGACGCGGGTGCCCCCTCCGTCGGCGCCACCCCCGCCGCCATGGTCACCGCCATCCGACCGCCTTCCAGTAACCAACCTATTCGATTCGCAACCGTTTCACACCTGGTGTAGCTTGTCTACTGGGGTCGCTGATGCAGGCGCATCCGCTGAGTGGTTGGTGGCACGCCAAGGAAGAGCCGGGAGGGATGTCCATCCGGTGGTCGGCTTGGATCGTTGGTGAAACGAAAAGATCTCTCTGGGAACGAGGGTGCACGGCCCGCCACCGCGCACCCTCGGCGGATCCGGTCGCTCCCAGGCGCCGGGTCCGGACGCTCGGTGGGCGCCCGGGTGCGGCAAGTCCTCCAGTCGTGCCCGAGGCGTCCGCCGGGTTGTTCGGCATGTGTTCTTCAATTCTCGTCACGGCCATTCGCCGCGGAATTCCGGAATTTTCCGAAGAATGGTGTTAAAAGACCCGCATACAGGTTCTTCCCGGTCTATCGTGGTGGCGTGATGGTTACGCGGACCGCCGCATTCTCACGTTCCCTGACATTCCCTCGTGCGCTCGCCGCGTGGACTTTCGCCGCAGGGACCGTGCTTTGTCAGATCCTCTACTCGGTCACCGATCCGGGGGAGCGCACGCCGCTCACCGTGCTCACCGTGGTCTGCTTCGCTTCGGCATCGCTCGCCGACGCCTGGGCACGGGCCGGGGTCCGCGCGGTCGTGACGCTCGTCGTGGTGGCCGGAGGCGGCGGTCTGCTCGCCGAGATCACCGGTCTGCACACGGGCTTCCCCTTCGGGCAGTACCGGTACACCGAGCTGCTCGGCTGGTCGGTCGCCGGCGTACCGGTGTTGATTCCGTTGGCGTGGTTGATGATGGCCTGGCCCGCGCTCCTGGTCGGGCGGGCACTGGTCAAGCGACCGGCCGGCGTCGTCGTGGTTGCCGCCTGCGCCTTGGCGGCCTGGGACGTGTTCCTCGATCCGCAGATGGTGGACGAGGGCTACTGGACGTGGGAGTCGCCGGAGCCGTCTTTGCCCGGGGTCACCGGGATCCCGCTGAGCAACTTCGCGGGCTGGCTGCTCGTCGCCGCGCTCGTTCAGTCGGTGCTGCACAAAGTGATACCCCGCGCCGAAGATCCGGTGCCGAGTTTGATCGCCGGGCCGGCTCCCGTGCTGTACCTGTGGACGTGGTTCTCGTCGATATGGGCGCATCTCGCGTTCTTCGGCCGGCCATGGGTGGCGCTGGTCGGCGGGCTGGCCATGGGAGCGGTGGCCGTGCCGTTCGCGGTGCGTGTCGTGCGGAGGCGGTCGTGGTTTCGCCCGGCCGCGTGATCGTGCGTGCGGCGTCGACGGCCGCCGTCATCGCCGCCGGGCACGCGGCGTACAACGCTCGCCTCGTCCGGACACCGCGGGAGATGCCGGGTAGCTGCCCGGAGCCGGTTTCGATCCTGCTCCCGTTGCGCAACGAGGCTTCACGCGTGGCGCCCGCCCTGCGGTCGTTGCTGGACCAGCAGGGACTCGACGATTTCGAAATACTGGTGCTGGACGACTGTTCGACCGACGGAACGGCGGAGGTCGTGCGACAGGTCGTACGCGGCGACGCGCGGGTTTCCGTGTTCACCGGTGCCGAACCGCCGAACGGCATACTCGGCAAACCGCACGCGTGCCATCAACTCGCCGAGCGTGCTCACGGCTCCGTGGTGGTCTGCATCGACGCCGACGTCGTGCTCGCCCCACATGCCGTGGCGGCGGCTGTTTCCCTGCTGCGCGAGGCGCGGCTGGACGCCGTCTCGCCTTTTCCCCGGCAGCGCGCCGACGGTCTCGGTGCCCGTCTGGTGCAGCCGTTGCTGCAGTGGTCGTGGTTGGTGCTGTTGCCGCTGCGCCTCGCCGAACGCTCACCGCGGCCCTCGCTCACCGCGGCCAACGGCCAGTTCTTCGTGATCGACGCCGCGATGCTGCGCGAATGCGGAGGCTTCCTCGCGGTCGGCCACGAGGTCCTTGACGACATCGCGCTGATGCGGGCGGTCAAACGTGCGGGAGGGCGCGGGGTGGTCGCGGATGGCAGCGGCGTCGCCGATTGCCGGATGTACGAGACTTGGCCGCAATTACGGGACGGCTATGCCAAATCACTTTGGTCCGCCACCGGATCGACGGCCGGCGCGGCGGCGATTTCCGCCGCGCTGCTGGGGATCTGGGTCGTCCCCGCCGTCGCGGCCTTGGCCGGATCCCGTGCCGGACTCGTCGGCTACGCCGCGGGTGTCGCCGGTCGTGTGATCGCCGCCCGCCGCACCCGGGGCCGGGTCTGGCCGGACAGCCTGGCCCACCCCGTCTCGATCCTCACCCTGGTCGGGCTCATCGCTCGCTCGTGGTGGGCACGGAAGACAGGACGAATCGTTTGGAAGAGCCGCGCACTGCGCCCGAAGGAGACCGGATGAGCGACGTCGTGGTGGTCGGCGGAGGCATGGGCGGGCTCGCGGCCGCCGCCCGGCTCGCCGCCGGCGGGCACACGGTGACCGTGCTGGAGCGGGCTTCGCGGTGCGGAGGGAAGCTGGGGACGTTCAGCCGGGACGGTTTCACCTTCGATACCGGTCCGTCCCTGCTGACCTTGCCCGGCGTCTACCGCGAACTCTTCGCGGCGACCGGCGCCGACCTCGACGAGGTGGTCGACATCGTGCCGGTCGATCCTGCCTGCCGTTATCGTTTCGCGGACGGCACCGAACTGGCCATGCCTCATGACCGCGCAGACGTGCCCGGCGCCCTGGACGACGCCCTCGGTCCTGGCGCCGGCACGGAATGGACCCGCCTGATGGGGGAGGCGGAACATCTCTGGGAGCTCGTCGGTGAACAGGTCCTCCGGCGCCCCTTGCACGGGACCCGGGATCTGCTCCGGCACGCCACCGGAGTCCGTGACCTCCTCGCCATCGCGCCGTGGCGCACCTTGCGCGCGCTCGGGCGCCGCCGGTTGCGGGACCCGCGGGCGCGGATGCTGCTCGACCGCTACGCCACCTACACGGGATCGGATCCCCGCAGGCTTCCGGCGGTCATGGCCGTCGTGCCGTACGTCGAACAGGAGTTCGGTTGCTGGCACGTTCGCGGAGGACTTCGCGCGCTCGGCGACGCGCTGGTGGACAGGCTCGTCGAACTCGGCGTCGAGATCAGGACGGGCGCCGAGGTCACCGCGATCGAGACCGGCCCGGAAGGAGTGTGCGGAGTACGGCTCGCCGACGGTGAACGCCTGATGGCGGGAACGGTGGTGTGCAACGCGGACGCCACGCACTTGTACGGCGATCTTCTCGACGACCCGCGTGCCCGCTCGCCTCGCCGCGCGCTCCGGCGCGTGCAGCCGTCCCTGGCCGGATTCGTGCTGCTGCTCGCCTTGCGCGGCACGACGTCGTCTCCCGGCCACCACCGGGTGCTGTTCCCCGCGGACTACGACGCGGAGTTCGACGCGCTCTTCGGCAAGAACCCGCGCCCGGTACCGGATCCGACGGTGTACATCTGCGCCCCCGACGATCCCGGCCTGTGTCCACCGGACGGTGAATCGTGGTTCGTCCTGGTCAACGCACCCCGGCACGACCCCGAGTCCGGAGTGGACTGGACGACCCCCGGATTGGCCGAGGACTACGCGGACCGTGTCATCGACGTCCTGGCCGAACGGGGACTCGATGTCCGGGATCGCCTGCTCTGGCGAGAAGTCCGCACACCGGCGTCGCTCGAAGACGAGGTCGGGGCACCGGGTGGCTCGATCTACGGCTCGTCGTCCAACGGGGCTCGCGCGGCCCTGCTCCGGCCGGCCAATCTCAGCCCGATTCCCGGCCTCTACCTCGCCGGCGGCTCGGCACACCCCGGTGGCGGCCTGCCGCTCGTCGCCATGTCAGCCGCGATCGTCGCCGACCTGATCGGCCCAGCGATCCGGGAGGGCGCGCGCCACGGCGATCGACAGGTGGGCCAGGCCGATGACTGACAAACCGGCCCACAGCACGGCACACGTCTCCGCCCACGGCCATCCTGTCCATGGTGTGCCGGCCGGGGCGAGCGCGGAGCCCGTCACCGCGACCGCCGCCACGATCAAGCGTGTCGGGCGTTCGGCGACCGTGATCGCCCCGGCACCTCGCAACCCGACACCCTGGGCCCGTGCCCGCACGAATTCGTGCAACAGCAGGAGAACCGCCAGACCGGCGCACCAGGACAACGGCGCGCCGAGAACGAAAAGCACCGCGGCGAAACACAGTTCGGTGATCCGGTCCGCGACCGCGTCCAGCACCGCGCCGACCGGCCGCGCCTTCCCGGTGAGCAGTGCGACCGCTCCGTCCAGCCCGTCGAAGACCCCGGTCGCCACCAGCGCCACCAAGGCGAGCCAAAGCCACCGCGACAGCGGCGCAAAGGACACCACAGCCGGTGAGGACGTCCGGCGGCACCCTGAGCACCGGCCGGGCCAGCGTCTGCACCGCGCGCAACCACCGGACTGTCAGCGCGTTTCCGGAGACGTCTTGCCCGTGCAATCGCGACCAGCCCGCGACTCCGTCCTCAGCGGACGAGGGAGCGCCGGCATGAGAGGCGGAGGCTTCCGCCGCCGGACCGGAGTGGTCCTGGGCGACGTCAGAGACTCCCTGCGAGGGCGAGATCTGTCGCTCTGGGCCGCCGGCGTGACCTTCTTCGCCGTACTGGCGGTGGTCCCGCTCGCGCTCGTCGCCTTGCGCGGAGCCGGTTTCGTCGTGTCCCCGGAGTTCGTCCTTCACGGCGTCTCCCGGTGGGTCGACGCGTTGCCGCCCACTCACGATCCCGGCGCCGCCCTGGACGCGCTCACCTCCGCCGCGCTCCGTACGCCGTGGACCGCGCTGGCGGTGACCCTGCTTCCCGCCACCTTCTACGGCGAAGGACTGCTGCGCGGGCTCGCGCAGGTGTCCGGTCATTCGCCTGGGTCCTTCGTCGGCTGGCGTGGACGTCTGCTGTTCGTCCCCGTCCTGCTGATCAGCCCGACTCTGGCGATCGCGCCGCTGGCCACGGCGGATGTCGTCGCCGATCTGTACACCGGCGGCGGCTGGTCGACGTTCTGGGGAATCACGGTGTCGTTCCACGTGGACTGGCTGATCATCGCGGTCGTCACGTCGATCGTCTTCGTGGGCAGTGTGCCGCGCGGAGTCCGCCGCGGGCCGTTGCTGCTCGGTGCCCTGGCCGTGGCTTCCTTCCTCGCGGGCTTCTTCCACGGTTTCCTCCTGTTCCTCGCCATTCCGCTTGACTGGAGCATCCCGTTCGGTGGCCTTGCCGGGGTGGGCATCATCTCGGCTCTCGTTCTCTGGCTCTATCTCATGCACGTGATGCTCCTGCTCGGTTTCCGGCTCATGCTGAGCGTGGAGCGCACCCACGCGGGAAAGGCGCCGATCCACTAAAGCAGCGCGTACAGGAAACGATGCAGAAACGCACAGCGAGAACGTACGTTTTCCCAGTTCAGGCCGGGTTTGTGGGCTGTCTGCGGCGTTTGTCCCCCTGAAACGTTGCATAAGCGATTCGCCTTGGCCATTATCGGCGAGGTGCGGTCGACTCCCCCAGACCCGGGTGTTCGTAGCGCGGCATCGGCAGCAGCTGTGTGACCAATGGGGAATGTGTGACGACCAAGCCGGAACCGGAGGTAGTCGACCGGGCGTCGTGGTGGACGACGGGTCAGATCTCCGCCGCCCTCGGTGTGTCGCCCGTTCTTCTGCGCGCGTGGGACAGCCGCTATGGACTTGGCCCCGCCCGGCGCGGGCCTGCTGGGCACCGTCTCTACGGACCGCTGGAGTTGCAGCGGCTGCGTCGGATGACCTCCTTGGTGAACCAGGGGGTGCGTGCGGGGGAAGCGGCCAGGCTGGTGCTCTCCGAAGAGCTCACCCCGGTGCGGTCGCTGCGTCGCGCGGACGACATCGACGAAGCGGCGGCGAAGGTCGACCTCGTCGCCCTTCCCGCCCTGCTCGACGATCTGCTGGCCGATCTCGGCACCCTGGCGGCGTGGACCGATGTGCTCGCACCGGTTCTGCGTCGCCAGGGCCGACGCTGGCAGGACGGTGACGCCGCGTTCGAAGCCGAGTGGGCCCTCACTGGAGCGATCGCCGTCGCCCTGGATCGCCACAGCCCCAGGCCGTCCCTGCGGCCCGCCGGCGCTCCGGTCGTCCTGGCCTGCTCCGCGACCGAGCGTCACATGCTGCCGTTGCAGGTGCTTTCCACGGTACTCCGTGAAGCCGGTATCCCGGTGATCTTCCTCGGCGAAATGGTACCGGCGGTCGTGGTGCTCCGGACGGCCCTGCGCCTTCACCCGGCCCTGGTGATGATCTGGTCGATGACGTCTTTCACCGCCGACGCCGCTCTGCTGGCCGAACTCGCCCGGCGTGACATCCCGGTCCGAGCGGTCGGGCCTGGTTGGCGTACGGCGGGCGATCGGATCGGCGCGGTCGACAACTCCCTCGAGGGCGCATTGCGGACAGTGCGCGCTCATGTCGATAGCGTGTGAGCTTTCGGCGGTCGACGGAGTACGCTCTTCTTCGGGTTTATCAGGCGCACCTGATGTGACTTGCATCACAAAACGAGTTGATTGTCGTGATTGTTGTGCGATGTAAGTGTCCATCCAACGTCGAATGCCGTATCGGTAAAGGCGGACGTTGACCGGTTGTCGGCTGCCTCAGGCGGGGAGTGGGCATGCCGACGTTCGGTTTCCGGCCTGTGGAAACGTGGAGTTGATGGACGTCGACGAGATGAACCACCCTGCCGGACCCCGGGGTGTCGGTTCGTGGACCCCTGGCAAGGTCGCTGAACTGCTGGGTGTCTCACCGGTCACGCTCCGTACGTGGGGTGCGCGCTATGGGGTTGGTCCTTCGCTGCGCGCGGACGGGCGCCATCGCCGATATTCCGATACCGATGTGCGCAGGCTGCAGCATATGCAGCGGCTCATCGACCGTGGTATGCGTGCTCGAGAGGCCGCTGCCGCGGCGTTCTCCGAAGACGAATGCGCGGTACCGGAGATTTCCGTCGATCGACGGGTCGAAGAGATCGAGAACGCTGCCGAAGAGCTCGAGTTCACGTCCCTGGCCGCGTTGTTGGACGAAACGCTCGACGCGCTTGGTCCTGCCGGGATGTGGGCCGACGTGGTGGTCCCGGTCTTGCGCAACCTTGGGGGCCGTTGGTTGCGCGGCGACGTGTGCTTCGAGTCGGAGTGGGCGCTGACCGCCGAAGTGTCGCTGGCGCTCCAGCGCTTCAGCGGCAGGTTCGCCAATGCCGCTCCCGGTCGTATCGTGCTCCTTGCTTGCTGCCCGGAGGAGCGGCACAGCCTGCCGATGGAGGTCCTGCGTGCCTCGATGGCGGAAGTGGGCATCCCCACCGTGTTCCTCGGGCAGATGGCCCCTGCCGAAACCACGCTCGGGATGGCATCGAAGCTGGACCCGGTCTTGATCTTGTTGTGGTCGATGTCGGTCAACACCGCCGACGACATGCTGAGTCAGCGCCTCCAGCGTCGCGGATTCGATGTCGCGCTGGCCGGGCCTGGGTGGAAAGAACGCAACGTCACTGACGCCCCGTGGGTCAACGAATTGGCCGACGCGCTCGATCTCGCCGGAGAAAGCCTGAAGGGCTGAGCCGTTCGGCCAAAGCGTTGCACAAACGCTCCAAATGCCAGAAGATGCTTGTCGTCGGCTCGGTTCGGCCGATCTTGTACGGCAGGAGTGTGGCTGGTGGACTTCAGGCGACAGGTAATCGAACGGTGGCCGGAGCGGTGGCCGGTCCAGCCGTTTCGCGAGCCGGCCTGGGCGCGGCAAGAGCCGACCTACCGAGAATGCGGTCCTGCGTTGATCGCCGCCGCCGTCAAGCGTGCCGACGCCCGCCCGGCGGGCAACTGGTTCGTCATCGCGGCGAGCCGGGAGGTTCGTGCGGACGAACCTGTAGGCCTTCGAGTCGGTACCCAGGAACTCGTGGCGTGGCGCGGCCAAGACGGCGTCGTGACGATCGGTCCCGGCGCGTGCCCTCATCTCGGCGCGCCGCTCGAGCAGGCTCGCGTGCACTGTGGCGAACTGGTCTGCCGCTGGCACGGCCTGCGGGTCGGCCCCGGACGGCCGGGTTGGATCCCTTTCCCGTCCCATGACGACGGTGTGCTCGTTTGGGTCCGTCTCGACCGGCTTGGCGGCGAAACACCCACCGAACGACCGATCGTGGCGCCGCGGCCGGAGGGAGGCGGCACCATCGACGCCGTCGCCACACTGACCGGGATCTGCGAGCCGGAAGACATCGTCGCCAATCGCCTCGATCCCTGGCATGGTGCCTGGTTCCATCCGTACTCGTTTGCCCGCCTGCATGTTCTCTCGGCGCCGCAAGGAAACGACGTCACCGAAGCGGACGACCGATTCGTCGTCGAGGTGACCTTCCGGCTCGCCGGCAAGCTCGGCGTGCCGGTGATCGCCGAATTCACCTGTCCTGAACCTCGCACGGTGGTGATGACGATCGTCGAGGGTGAAGGTGCGGGCAGCGTCGTCGAGACCCATGCGACCCCACTCGGTGCCGGCCATGACGGTCGCCCGCGAACAGCCGTGATCGAAGCGACGATCGCCGCGTCGGACCGGCCGGGATTCGTCAAGGCCACGCGGATCGCGCCAGCGCTCCGGCCGTTGATGCGCCGCGCCTCCGCGCGTCTGTGGCGCGACGATCTGGCTTACGCGGAGCGGCGTTACGAAGTGCGTACCGCTCACCGTTGACCTGAAGGTGAGGAGTGGACGACGCCGCTCGGTGTGCCGTGGATCCGGCGGGCGCGGAGGGTCTGGGCCATCGCGGCTCCCGCGACGGTGAGTTTGCGCAGGCGCGGGACCCGGGCTCGAGCCGCGAAGACGTTGAGATCCGCCGCTTCGATGCGGTCGAGGATCCTCGAATACAGTCTGAGCGCGGTCGCCACGCAGGGCCGTGACGCAGGGTGGAGCATGTCGACGCCCGGCCGCGCTTCGCGGTAGATCGTGCGGTTGATCGAGATCTGCTCGGCGAGGGCGCGCCGGACTCGCGGATCGAGCCGCCGGTTCGTGGTGCACCAAGCGAGCAGATCGCGATCCACGTCGAACGCGGCGAGCTCGTCGGCGGGTAGGTAAACCCGGCCACGGTGGAAGTCTTCAGCCACGTCGCGGAGGAAATTGGTCAGCTGGAAGGCTTTTCCGAGCGCCGCCGCCCGCGGTGCCGCCTCGGACATCGGAACGACCGTCCCGAGCACCGGCAAGACCTGGAGCCCGATCACTTCGGCGGAACCGTGCACATAGACATCCAGTGCGGCACGATCGCGGTAGCCCTCGATCGTCAGATCCATTTTCATCGACGTCATGAACGCCTGGAAGTGTCGCGGGTCGATGTCGTAGCGGGAGGCGGTGTCGATCACCGCGCACAGCAGCGGATCCTCGCTGGTCCCGACGCGCAGCCCTTCCAGCACCGTCGTCTCGACGCCGGAGAGTGCCTGGGAGATGCTTTCCGGTGTCGCTTCCGGGCTCGGTTCGTCGACGATGTCGTCCATCCAGCGCGCGAAACCATAGAGAGCGTGCACCGCCGGACGCTGTGCCGGGGCCAGCATCCGCGTGGCGAGGAAGTAGGTCTTGCCGTGTTCGGCGTTGAGCCGTCGGCACCGGGCGTAGGCGGCACGGCGCCGCGGATCAGTGATGCCGGCGGCATCGAGTTCCGCTCTGGTCATCGGATGCCTTCCTGGTCGTTCACCGCGTGCGGGCGGTGCAGCGCAGTGCAAGCAGTGAGAGCGCCGCTCGGGGTTCGGGTGGGATGACCAACTGGTCCAGCGCTTCATGCGCCGACGCGACCCTGCCGGTGATCAGGTCTTCGAGGCGCTCGCGAGCCCCTGTCGCTTCGATCACCTCTTGCCAGCGAAAAACCGCTTCGTCGTCGACCAGGTCGAGCCGGTCGAGCCGGATCAGTTCCCGGCGTTGGGCCGGGGTGCCGAGTTCGCGTGCGAGCACCACGACGCTCGTGGCCTTGTGCTCGCGAAGGTCGTCGCCGATGGGTTTGCCGGTGACCGCGGGATCGCCGAACACGCCGAGCAGGTCGTCGCGGAACTGGAAAGCTTCGCCGATGTGGCTTCCGTAGGTACCGAGACGAGTGGACACCGCGGGCGCGCAACCGGCCAGCGCGGCGCCGAACTCCAAGGGGCGGCGCACGGTGTAGTTGCCGGACTTGCGGCGGAGTACGTCGATGACCGATGACCAGTCGGGTACGGCCCTCGCGTCGTTGACCAGGTCTCCGAGCTGCCCGACGGCGAGTTCGGCGCGCATGGCGTCGTAGACCGGCCAGCCGCGGGTGAGTTCTTCGTCGCTCAGGCCGGATTCCCTGAACAGCTGTTCGGACCAGACCAGGAACAGATCGCCGGACAGTACGGCGGCCGATTCCCCGAAGCGCGTCGGCGATCCGGCCCAACCCTGCTGGTGATGCCAGTGACCACGCCAAGGTCCAGCAGGTACTCGACCAGACCGTCACCGATGACGGCCTGCCCGGCATCCTCAGCGACATCCGCGACGGTCGCGAGAGGTGGTTCGGCACAGCGGGCGCGGCCGACACCGAGACCGGACGCGAGCGCCGCCGGCATGACCGCTTCCGCATCGGCAGCGCCACCAAGACGTTCACTTCGACCGTGATGCTGAAGCTGGAGGCCGAGGGCCGGCTGAGTCTCGACGACACCGTGGAGAAGTGGCTGCCCGGCCAGGTCCAGGGCAACGGCAACGACGGCACCAAGATCACCATCCGGCATCTGCTCAACCAGACCAGCGGCCTGTTCCCCTACACCTCGGACGAGAGCGTGGTGCCCAAGTACTTCACGCCCGCCTTCCTCGAGCACCGGTTCGACACCATGCGCCCGGAGGAGATGGTGAAGCTCGCCGTGGCGCACCCGCCCATGTTCGCCCCCGGCACGGCCTGGGCCCACTCCAACTCCAACTACGCGCTCGCCGGAATCATCATCGAGAAGGCCACCGGCAGGTCGTACGCCGAGGCGGTCGAGCGGCGGATCACTCGTCCGCTGGGTCTGACCGCGACCTACGTACCCGGTTTCCGCGAGACGAAGCTGCGCGGACCGCACGGACGGGCGTACTCCCCGCTGTGGGTCACCGAGCCCGGCACCGACATCTACGACGTCACCGATATGAACGCGTCCTGGGCCTGGGCGGCCGGCGGCATGGTCTCGACCGCCGAGGACCTGCAAACCTTCTACCGGGCGCTGCTGGGCGGACGCCTGCTGCCGCCCTCGCAGCAGAAGGCGATGTTCACCACGGTCTCGACCGAGGGCAGCGGGTGGCCGGTCCCGAACGCCAGGTACGGGCTCGGAGTCTTCTCCCAGACGCTGTCCTGCGGAGTGACGGCCTGGGGCGGAGGCGGCATGATCCACGGTTCCTGGACGAACGCGATGGGCACCGCTGACGGCAGGCACACGGTCGTAACCAACATCAACGGCGACTGGGGCAACCCCATCGGCATCTTCACCAAGGTGCTGGAGGCGGAGTTGTGCCCGCCGCGCTCCCGGTGACCGGTCCGCAAAACGAGACACCCCGACCGACCAGATCGGGGTGTCTCGGCGGCGGGCTTGCCCAAGCAGTATGGCGACGAGGTCGTGCTCGACCGCATCGGGAACTCGCGGGCCTCAACGTCATCGGCAGTGTCATGGAATCCAGCGGGCCCGCCCTGCTCGGCTGCGCCGGGGAAGCTGACCGAAGGAGCCCAATCCCGATGACGGGGCTTTGCCAGGTTGCCCCCGCCAACGGCGTCTCCCCAGGGTGCCTTCCACCTGAAGGCGACCGGCGGGATCGTTTCCTCGACAGCCGAGATCCGGCCCTGCGCCTCGGATAGCCCGTCGCGGACTGCCCTGAGCCCGTGCGGCGTGTTGGTGGTGTCAGGTGTCAGCCCGGAATGTCGGGCTGGCGCTCTGAGCCAGCGAAGATCCGCCGGCGGGCTCGTGTTTGTGCTGCCGAACTAGGTCGGCAACGGCGGAGTCCGTCGGCCTCGTCGGCTCGTAGCGATCAAAAGAGATGACGGTGTGGTAGTGAAGGCTGTGGCGCCTCGCGGAACATGGCTTTCGGCGCACTGGAAGGGCTTGGCAAATGGAGCTTTTTCAGGACTTTCGCGGCCTCGCGCTGAACGGCCGGGTTCGAATCTTCCAGTGCCCGCTCCAATCGGGGGCGGGCCGCAGCGGGCCGCAGCTTGCCCAGTGCCACCACCGCGGCTTCGGCTACGTCCGGGTCGTCCACCAGGCTCACCAGTACCTGGGGCACCCGCGGATCCTTGGTCTTGGCCAGTGTCGCCACGAGGGGCTGGCGGGCGCTGCCGTAGGCCGGGTCACCCACGAGCTGGATGTGCTCATCCGCCACAGTCTGGTCGGTGAAGTCCGCGAGGCCGCTCGCCAAGGTGCGGCGCACGGACTCCCGCTGGTCCGCATCGACGTCGGGCGGGTCGCGGAAGAGCTCGAGGAACACCGGCCGGGCCTGTTTCTTCGCGAACGCCACCGACAGCACGGCCACCAGTTCGTGGGCCAGCCGGTAATTCCGCACCTGGCGCAGCCGCTCCAGCAGCAGCGGCACCGCGGCCCGGTAGTCGAGCGGTTTGGCTTTCCCCGCCTGTCCGTCCGCCGGCACCACCAGATGCCGGAGCTGGCCGACCCAGGTCAGTTCACGCACGGGGGGCAGCAGCTTCACCAGCTCCGCAAGGAGGTCACCGGCCTCGGCAAGATAACGTGCCTCGGCCTCGCGGTGGCCCGGTTCAGCGGCGAGTCCCGCCTTGACCCGCGCGCGGATGGCGGGGTCGTTGGCGATGAACTCCACGACCTCCCGATGTGGCCTGCCTTCCAGGGTCACGGAATGACCCTATCGATTCTGATCTTTCCCTGCCGTTCGAGCTCCATCAGTGGCCCGGTGAGCCTGGTCCGTGTGCCGGTCCGGACGTAAAGAACGAACTTCAGGTTTTGCCGGTTGGCCTCGGCGATGTAGTCCCTCAGCTGGCTGGACAGGTACTGATAGGCCACGTTCTTGGCTTCACCGATGCTGTGGCCGTCCCAAAAGTCGGGAATTCGCTTCTTGCCACCCGGGGTGTAGAAGTGAGCGGTGTTGGTCGGGCGGCCGACCGCGGCCTGACCCGCTTGCCCGAGCAGGCAGTACTTGCGGCCCCCGGCGTTGTGCACCAGGACCGGGAGATCACCGGCGAAGACGTAGTAGGTGTTGAACTCGTGGACGGCGAAGTTGTAGACCTCGCGCTCGGCGGTCCAGGCGTGTGTGGCGGTGACGGTGACGTAGTGGCCGTCCGGGAGCCGCAGCCGGTCACCGGGGGAGAGGTCCCTGGCCTCCCGCCACCGCTGCTGGCTGTCAACCCAGAACGGGTGCCCAGCGGTCGCCTCGATGTCGCCCGAGGGCAGGCTGACTGTCACCAGGTCCTTCAGGTCCTCGCCGGTGATCAGGGTCTCTACCGGGCGTGGTTCGGTGCGACCCGTTTCCGGGTCCGTGGCCAGCACCCAATCGCTCGCCCGCACGTCACGGATGGCGCGCTGGGTCCCGTCTGCCATCAGCACCCGGGTGTCGCCGGTGAAACTGTTGGGGCCACAAGGATTCTTGAGGTAGCCGGTCAGGGTCTGCGCCAGGCCGCGCATTTCCTCGACCGTGCGCCGCGCCGCTGATACTCCCGCGCGGAACGGGCCGATGCCCTTGGAGATGCGGAAGATCGCCGAGCTGAGCTCCGGTAGCTTCGATGCCACCTTCAGGGCCTTCAGCGGGCCCAGGGCGTTCATCGCGGTGAACACGCAACCGCTGATGTCGCCCTTGGTGAAGCAGTTCTTCGCGTCGGTCCAGCCGATCACGTCCAGCACGACCTGGCCGCCGATGCCCACGACGAAGTCCATCAGCGAGCGGTTCTGCTCGGTTTGCGCGGCCCGATATCGATCGACCAGCTCCTGGCCGCCCTCAGCCAGCAGCAGCTGCTCCTCGTCGCTCAGCTCCCGGTAGTCCAGGTCCGGGTCCTCTTCAGAGGATCCTGGCGGCGGGCCGATGCCGTCGTTGAGGTCCTTGCGGCGCTGTTCGTCCTCCAGCCGCTTGCGTTCCTCCTCGAGGCGCTTCTTCTCGGCCGCGATCTTGGCGGCTTCGTTGGCCGCGGCTGCGGCTTCGGCCGCGCTCTTGCCCGCTGCGAGTGCGGAGGCTCTGGCCGCTTCGGCTGCTGCGTAGGCGTCGCCCGCTGCTGCGCGGGCTTGTTCGGCGTAGGACTGGGCGCGGGCGGAGGAGCGGGCCGCGTCGGCGGCCGAGTTCTTGGCGTTCTCGGCTGCCTGACGTGCCAGTTTCACTGACTCGGCGGCGCGTTTGGCCGACAGGTCGGCGGCGTCGGCCGACTGCTTGGCCGCGGCGGCGTGGTTCGCTGCTTCGGTCGCGGAGGCCTTGGCCTGGTTGGCGTACTCGGTCGCCTCGGCCGAGGCCTGGCGCGCGATCGCCCACTGCCGGTTGGCCTCGGCCGCGTCCTGGCGGGCCAGTGCCGCCGAGCGTTCCGCGGCGCGCACGTGGGCGGACACCTCGGCGACGTGTGCCGCCGTGTCCGCGTCGCGCTGACGGGCCCGGTGCAGGTCGACGTCCAGGAAGCCGCGCAGGTAGTACGAGGGGCCGCTCAGCGCCGCCTGGGCCGCCGCTTTCACTTCCGGTTCGGCGGTGGGCAGCAGTTGCGCGATCGTCAACCTGTCATCCTGTTCGCGAGCCGTGTGCTGGCCGGTGGCCAGGAAGTCCCGCAGCGCGGGTGCCGAACCGTCGTCCAGCGCGGCTTGCGCCGCGATCTGCACTTTAGGGCCGCCTTGCGCCAGCAATTGCGCGACCTGCTGTCGGTATTCGTGCATGCGGAGCTCGTGCTGGCCCAGGTCCAGGAAGGTCTTCACCGTGTCGTAGGAACCGGCTGCGGCGGTGCGCGCTGCGGCCCGGACCGGTTCCTGGGCGGTGGTCTCGGCCAGGTAGTCCACGCTCGCGCGGTCGTCGTACTCGGTCGCCGTGGTCAGACCGGTCCGGACGAAGCCCACCGCGTCCTGCGGGCTGCCGCCCAGGGCGTCCTCGGCCGCCGAGCGCACGAACGGGCCGCCCCGGGTGACCAGATGCAGGGCGACCTTGCGGCCATTGGCCACGACCACGGCCTCCGGGGCAGCTGGATCGCGTGCCTCGGCGAGCAGGCGCTGCGCCTCGGTGTCGAGGCGCGCGGCCTCGCCCGCCTCCCAGCGCTGCGCGGCCTTGCGTTCGCGTTCGTCCTGGGCGGCCTGTGCCGCGTCGTCCACCGCACGGCGTTCCTCGGCGGTCAGCCGTTCCGTGTCGGCCTTGCGCGCCAGGATGAAGACCTTCTTCGCCTGCAGCGCGGCCTTGGTCGCCTCGTTCGCCGCCGCTACCGCCGCGGCGGCGTGCTTGCCCGCCACCACCGCGTTACCCGCCGCTGAACCGGCATGTGCCGCCGCGTCCTCTGCCGCCGCGGCAGCGTCCTCGGCGTGCTTGGCGGAGGCGTTCGCCGCGTCACGGGCGTCCTTGGCCGCCTGGTTGGCTTCGTTGGCGATCGCCACCACGGCCGCCGCCGCGCGGGTGGCCTCGTCCGCGGCGCGCTTGGCCGCCCGTGCCGCGCGTTCCGCTTCGTCCGCGCTGGCCCCGGCCTGGGCCGCGTACCGTCCGGCCGCACTCGCCGCTGTTGATGCGGCGGCGGCCTGCTGACCCGCGCGCGCCGCGGCGGAGGCCGCTTCCCCTGCCGCCACCGCTGCCGCACCGGCCGCGCCCGCCGCCACCGCGGCCTCCCGCGCACCGGCTGCCACGGCCCGTGCCTCCACCGCCGCCTGCCGCGCGGCCGCGGCCTGACCGGCGTTCGCCGCGGCCGCTTGCGCGGCGCGGTTGGCCTTCGAGGCGGCTTTGTTCGCCATGGCCGAGGCCTGCGCGGCCTGGTTCGCCGCGTTCGCCGCCACCCGGGCCGCGTCGTTGGCACGTGCCGCCGCCTGGATCGCGCCCTCTGCAGCCTTCGCCGCCCGCTTCGCCGCGTCCGCTGCCCGGCTGGCCGCGTTGGCCGCCTTCACCGAGGATTGCCCCGCTGCCTCGGTTTCCCTCGCGGCCCGCTCGGCGGCTTCCTTCGCCAGTTCCGCCGCGTGCACCGCGCGATCGGCGGCGTCCCTGGCCAGGTTGGTGTGCAGCCGTGCCTTCGCCCCGGCCGTCCGTGCCAGCGCGGCCAGTTGCGCGACCGAGTTGGTCTCCTGATCCCGCGCGGCCGCCACCTGGTAGCCCAGCCGCAGGAACTCCCGGACCTCTTCGATCCCGCCGTCCAGCGCTCGCTGCGCGGCCTCCTTGACCCGGGGCCCACCGGCCGCGAGCAGCTGTGCGACCTGCGTGCGGTCATCGTGGTCCTGAGCCTGGGGATGCCCGATGCCCAGGAAGTCCAGCAACCCCTGTTCGGACCCGTTGTCCAGGGCCTGTTGCGCGGCTTGTCGCACCCGCGTTCCGCCCTCGGCGAGGATCTGTGCGACCTGGGTGCGCACGTCCACGATCCACGGTGCCCGCCACCCGTTCTCCAAGAACGCCCGCTGGTCGGCTTCCGACCCGCCGAGGGCGGCCTGCGCGGCCTCGCGGACCTTGCGGCCGCCGGCCGCGAGCACTTCGGAGACATTGACCCGAAGATCCTCGCCTTCGGCCTGCGCGCGCCCGGTTTCCAAGAATTCCCGAAGATCGGAATCGGTCCCGGTGAGGGCTTCTCCGGCCGCCTTCGCCAGCAACGGGCCGCCGCTGGTAAGGAAATCGACCACAGTGTGCCGGTCACCGGTTTCCGAGGCCTGGACCTGGACTGGCGAGGCCAGACCGGCGAGAAGGACCATAGTGAGAATCGTGCTGAGCGCAGCACAAAATCGCCGTCTGTCCATCGGAAAGCCCCCCAGTTCACCCCAGTCGAACTTTCTTAAAATAGCCGAGAAAATTCTGGTAGGAATACGCCGATCGGGCACTGTTTCCGACGTTTGCCGTCGTCTTTACTCCCACTGAGCGGAGGCTTTCGTCTGCCCGTCCGCACCCGAGTCCCGAAGGAGTCGATCTCGCATGCCCAGAACCCGTCTCGTCGCCACGGTGGTCACCGCGTTCGCGGTGACCACCGTGGCGCTGGGCGCGGCCGCGTTCGCCGCGCCCGCCACCCCTCCATCAACCCAGCCACAATTGGCCGCTCCCGCCGAGGACGTGCCGCCGCACAGCGTCGAGGATTTCGTGCACCCCGACGCCGAGCGTCTCAAAGCCGAACGCGGCATCACTCTCAGGAAAGGCAACGGCGGCATCCGGCTCGTCGACTGTGGTCCGGACGACCAGATCCGCCTGTACTCCTCGGAAGTTTCCGATGAGCTGTGCTTCAAGGTGACCCTGCCCGTTCCCGCGCCGGGTGTGATGCCCGCCTACCTCGCCCTGGAGTTGCCGGACGTCTACCTGATCCGGTCGAACAACCAGACGACCACGGCCAAGGTCACCAGCGGCGGCAAAACCGCCGAACACAACCTGGCCAAGGACCAGTGGACCTCGATCGGCAGCGGCGTCCCCGGCGGCACACCCGCCACCCTGCTGGAACTGCGGGTGACCCCGTGAGGCCCCGTCACGCGGTACCGGCGCTCGTGCTCGCCGCCTTGGTGAGCACCTCCGTGCCCGCCAACGCGATCAGCAACGGCACCCCGATCAGCGGGGCCGCGGGCCAGCCCTACGGGCAGACCGCCCGCGTGGAGATCGGCAACGGGGACCGGCAGTGCAGTGGCGTGCTGGTGCGGCCGCGCCTGCTGCTCACCGCCGCCAGCTGCCTGGCCGCGGATCCGGCCAACCCGGGCACGCTGACCCAGGGCGCGCCACCGATGCGGGTCATGGCCAGGTTCGGCTCCTCCGCCGACTACACCCTCGGCGGCTCGAGCGAACCAGGCGCCTACGTCCCGGTATCGCTGATCTACCCGCGCGCCGACCGCGACCTCGTCGTGGCGAAACTCGCCTACCGCGCAGACCTGTCCACCCCGGCGCGGCTGGCGACCACCCCGCCCGCAGTGGGCGACCAGCTGACCATGACCGGCTTCGGCCGCACGCACCAGGAATGGGTCACCGCCCGCCAACATCAGGCGGCCACCTCGGTCACCGCGGTCGACCCGACAACACTCGGCATCACCGGACCGGCCTCGGTCTGCCGGGGCGACGCCGGAGGACCCCTCTACCGCAGCACCCCGCAGGGCGCGGAACTGGTCGGCGTGCACGGCGCGTCCTGGCAGCAGGGTTGCGCGGGCACGATGCAGAGCCGCAACGGCGCGGTCGAGTCCAGAGTGGACGATCTCGGCGCCTGGATCGCGGGCCTGGATCAAGACAGCAACGTCATCTGCGCTCCGTCCACGGCGTGGAATCTCAACCTGGACACCAGTTTCACCCCGCGCTTGAACACCGGCACCGCCGACGCTCCCGCAGCGCTCGCGCCGACCTCCAGTTGGGGCGCCAACGGCACCCCGCAGCCCAACAAGCTGCGCGGCATCATCAAAACCGCGCCAGGCGGCTGGATCTGGAACGTACACCGCCGCAACGGCACCGCCGACCCCATGGTGGACGGCACACTGCGACTGTGGCGATACCAGAACGGCGTGCTGACAGGCGGGGAGAAAGTCGGGACGTACTGGCAGCACTACCTGACCAAACCGCAGGAGCTCACCGTGGACGCCAACGGCGTGGTCTACCGCGTCGGCCAAGCAGGAACCGCGCAGAACGGCCAGCTGATCAAATACATCTGGGACTTCACAGCCAAGAAATGGCTCAAACCCTCCGGTGAGGTCGTGGACGCGGGCTGGGGCGCCCGGCACGGTACGCACACGGTCGTCGCCAGCGGCACCGCGCTATACGGAACACTCGCCAACGGGACCGTGGTGCGCTACGAGTACGCGGGTGCACCAAGCGGCGTGATCACACCGAAGGGATGGCCAGGCGACAAGCTCGTCTCGATCGGCGCGGACATCGTCTACGTGCTCGACGCGGTCACCGCCTCGCGCGAGAACATCCTGTGGACCCGGTACTACCCGGACACCCAGACCTGGGAGCCGACACGGGAAGTGGGCCACACCGGGCCGATCTTCAGCAGCGTGTCCCCAGACCCGGCGACCTGCCACCGGACCTAGAGCCGCAACCCGGGCGGATGCGACGTTGCCACGGATCGCACAAGGAAGCGTCACATCCGCTCGGCCCGGACCGCGGGCATCGGGATCCCCGACGGGTCTCGCTCCATGTCCTCTGTCAGCCAGGGACCCAGCCACCTAAACAGGACAAAAGCGCGTCCTCAGCCTGTGGTGACGCCCAACCTCGAGACGGACAGCGATGTTCCGGCGACGCCAACCAGCCAGGTCACCAGCAGTGGCGCGAACCCGCCACCGAACGGATAGTCGAAGAAAAGCGTGATCGCGCCGCAAGATCGCCGGGCCTGATTTCGCACGGCCACTAGGTCGTCCTTGACGTGCCTTCCCCGAATCGATCCCGGAAAGGCACGTCAAGGGTGGGATCCTGCTGGTTCAGGACTTCTTGCGGGGTGCGCGCTTGCGTTTGACAGGGGCCTCTTCGGCGACCGGCTCGACGGGGGCTGCCTCGGCGTTGTCGAACGCTTCGTAGATTTCGTTGGGAATGCGGCCGCGTTCGGCGATCGCGTAGCCGTTTGCCGACGCCCAAGCACGGACTTGCTGGTTGCGTTCGCGGTCGGTGGGCTTCGCCGTGCCACTGGCCACGGTGGACTGTCCGGTTGCGACCTTCACTTTGCGTCCGCCGACTCGTCTGCTCGCGCCGATGAAGCGTTCGAGCTCGTCGCGCAGGGCACCGGCGTTGTCGTCGGAGAGGTCGATCTCGTAGGTGACACCGTCGAGCGCGAAGGGCACTGTCTGGGTGGCTTCGCCACCATCGATGTCGTCGACGATCTGGACGGATACCTGTTGTACCATCGAAAGTGCCTTCCGCAAGGTCAATGCCACGCCACCTCGGATTGGCGCAGTGTCAATAATTCGGCTCTGTCCAAAGTTTGGTGATCGAGGATGATGGGCTGCTGTGGGGCCTACTCGACGAGCAGGATTCTCTTGCGTAGCAAGGCGAAGCTGGCTCGGCCGTAGGTTTGCCGCTTGAGAAGTTTGACTTTCGTGTTGACGCCTTCGGTGGGGCCGTTGCTGTAGGGCTGGGTCAGGCCGGCGACGGTGGCGTCGTGGTCCTTTTCGAGGCCGTTGAGGTACGAGCCGAAGCCGGGCAGCGCATCGGCGCGGGTTGTGGCGATCCACGTGTCGAGGTCGCCGCCGCGGCGCTGGGTGAGGATGTCGGCGAACTCGCGCACTCGGGCGGCGAGCGTGGTCATCTCGGGGCAGCTGGCGATCAGGTCGTCGAGGTGGCGGCGGACGTGATCCGGCAGGTTCTGGGGTTTGCTCATGATCCAGGAGACGAGGCGGCGTGGCGAGGGTGGTGTGCGCTCGGGATCGGCTCGGCCTTGATTGATGTAGCGCACCAGCAGAGTGGCGCTGCCGGTGTAGCCCCGGTCGCGGATCTCGGCCAGGATCCGGGTGACCGGGATCTTCTCGGCGAGCCGTCGCCGGAGCAGGTCGCGGTGGACGTCGACCAAGCAGGCGCCATAGCGTGGCGGGCGAAGCAGTTCCTCCGCGCTTGTGGCGCGGGCGTAGCGTTTGACGGTGTTCAGCGACCAACCCAGCCGCCGGGCGCACTCCAGCAACCCCACACCTCGGCCGAGCAGGTTGTGGACGGCGGGCGTGGCGTTCTCGGGTGCGCGCGGCCAGCGCCGATCCTTCGGAGCGGAGCGGGGCGTGGCGCTCCAGCGGGAGGCATGGGCGACGACGCACTTTTCCACCGCCGCGGCGAGGTTGTGCCACAGATGCCACCGGTCGCTGACTTGGACAGCTTTCGGGGCGCCGTGGCGGATGGCTTCGGCGTAGGCGGCTGAACCGTCGCGGCACACGACCTCGACTCCGGGGTGCTCGCGCAGCCAGGCTGCCAGGGTCTCGCTCTTGCGATCGGGCAGCACGTCGACGCGGCGATGGGTGACCGCGTCTATCAGCAAGGTCGCGTACTTACGTCCGCGCCTGATCGCGAAGTCATCAACCCCGAGTACTTCCACAGTCCCAACGTCCGGTTCTGGTAATGCGTGCACGAGCCCCAGCAGGGTGCCCCGGCTGGCCGCCAGGCCCAGCCGTGCCGCCAGCCGAGCTCCTGCCCGGCCTGCCAGCGCCAGTCCGATGCGCTCCAGAACGCTGCGGCACAACGAAGTCCGGCGGCCGTGCCGCCAGGTCAGCCCATCAACCTGCTCGGCGAACGTCCGCACCGCACAGTCGACCGCGTCGCAGAAGAACCGCCTCACCCTTAACCGCAGCACCACCGCCTGGCCTGCCATCGCGACGTCGGCCAGACTGCGGTCATATCGACTGTGCACGCGGCGCGAGCGACTACCGCACGAGGGACAGGCCCCGTCCTCCGCGCTGACGCGCGCCCAAATTCGCACGCCCGTCCCAGCCTGCTCGATCTTCTCGATCAGCACGCCCGCCAAGTGCGGCAGCAGCACCCCCAACTGGTCATCGCACGCCGAACATGATCACAGGTACCCGCGGACCTCGATCCTCGGCCCACCACACGGATCACCAAACTTTGGACAGAGCCCTTCTTTTGATAGCCCGGTGTAAGCGGTCGAAGTGGGGGTACTCGACGTCACGTGCGCCCGGTCCCAGGCTGGAGAACACCGTCCCGGAACCCCTGACGGGTGCGCAATCTGTCCGTTTCCAAGAATACCGGAGGAAACACCATGACACCGACACCGACACCGACTGCGGTCCGGCGGAGTCCTCGTCAGCTCTTTGCGCTGGCCGTAGGCGCGGTCTTCCTGCTTGTCGGCGTACTCGGCTTCATTCCTGGAATCACCTCGAACTACGACCAGATCATGGGTGCCGGTCACGAGTCCGGCGCCCTGCTTCTCGGCGTCTTCCAGGTGTCGATCCTGCACAACATCGTCCACCTGGCGTTCGGCGTCGCCGGCCTGCTCATGGCGCGCAAGCCGGGTGGAGCGAAGACGTTCCTCGTCGCCGGGGGAGTGATCTATCTCGTGCTGTGGGTGTACGGCCTGCTCATCGACCATGGGTCAACGGCGAATTTCGTCCCGGTCAACAGTGCCGACAACTGGCTGCACCTCGGCCTGGGTCTCGGGATGATCGCCTTGGGTCTCATACCGGTGTCCGGCAGCAAGGCTCCCATCGCGGATTCCCGCTGACTATCCTTTTTGGAGGATGCACGTGTTTCGCCATACCAAATTACTCCAGTTCGAAGCCAAACCCGAGAAACCGGACGCGGTCTACGCACGGAAACTGCAGGAGCTCATCGGCGGCGCCTACGGTGAGATGACCGTGACCATGCAGTACCTGTTCCAGGGCTGGAACTGCCGGATCGAGGGCAAGTACAAGGACCTGATCATGGACACCGCGACCGAGGAGATCGGGCACGTCGAAATGCTCGCCACCATGGTCGCCCGGCTACTGGAAGGCGCCCCCGCCACCGCGACCGCCGAAGCGGCCAAAGACCCGGTGACCGCGGCGATCCTCGGCGGGATGGACCCGCAACAGGCGATCGTCGCCGGTGGCGGCGCCATGCTGGGCAACAGCCAGGGTGTGCCGTGGAACGGTGCCTACATCGTGGCGAGCGGCAACCTGCTGGCCGACTTCCGGGCGAACGCCGCGGCCGAAGCACAAGGCAGGTTGCAGACGGCGCGGCTGTACAACATGACCGACGACCCCGGCGTGAAGGCGATGCTGCAGTTCAACCTCGCCCGCGACACGGTGCACCAGAAGCAGTGGCTGGCGGCCATCGAAGAACTCGAAGCCGACGGCCTCGAGAGCGGGATCGCCCCGGACGCGTTGTTCGACGAAGAGAACCAGGAGCACAACAACACCATCTGGCGTCTATCCGACGGCACGGACGGTGCCAACGGTGATTGGAGCTTCCGCGGCGAGGAGATCGAGTATTTGACCGACCCCGCACCGCTCGGTGGCCCGGGCACCGCACCCAAGCCCGATCCCGCGCTCTACGGGACGTACTCGCCTGTCCAGGACGCCGTCGGGACGGTCAAGGGCAAGGCCAAGTCGGTCAAGAACAAAGCCGCGGCGAAGAGGAAGGGTCCCAAGAGCTAGAAACCGGACGAAGGGCTCTTTCTCGCGGCAGCGCGGGGAGGAGCCCTTCGAGGGGTGTTGGGGCTGGATGCTCTGCGCCCGGGCAGGCGGCGTAGTAACTGCCGGGGCGTTGCATCAGCTTCACGTCGCTCGACGACGCCTGATCGCCTCTCGCAAGGTGACTCTGGAGGCCCTGCCAGCACGCTGTTGAACCGGCAGGGTCCGGGCACGATCAGCTTTGAACGTGTTCCCGGACAAGAGTGTACTTCGGCAAGTGCACAAACCCCGTCGGTGTCGACCTGAAGCCCCTGTCGGTGCGCGGTCGCCGAGTTCGGGGGTAGGCCGCGACCTTGGCGGGAGCGAGCTGATCGTTGTTGGCCGGCAACGGCCCGCGCGGTGGTTTCACTCGACAGCGGTCGCTACCTCGATACGAGATCGAGTTCGGCCTGCGGCCCTCGCCACTTCCCGACGACGCCTCGTGATTTCCCAGGCGACGGTGTTCGGAAACGCGTTCGTCGCCGTGCCTGTCGTGCCGGGCTCATGAGTCGGCCTCGCGTCGGTGACGAGCAGAGGTTCCGGGTTGATCGCGGAGCGCCCGCAGGATCGCGACGCGTTCGGCGGGGGTGGCGTTGTTCAGAGCGATCTCGAGCTCGCATCTGCGGCTCTCGGCGCGGATCCTGGCCAGGACACAGCGGGTGACCGCGGTGATCCCGGTGGCGGCGACAGGGCTCGCCAGCAGCCAACTCCACATGACGGTGTTGGTGCCAGAACGGTTAGGTCAGTCCTTCGAGGGGCAGGTCATGCCGGTCTAGCACTTCCTCGACTGGCTGGAAGTATGTGGTGCCTGTGTTGGCGCAGTTGTGCGGGGCAAGGCGGCCGTTCAATGCTCTACAGTGCTCCGCCGGCCCTCTTGTGTCGAAGGGGGTTGTTAGACGATCTTGCCGCACGCCGCAGGAGTCACTTTTCGCTCCGTGGTGGCCAGAGTTCCCATTTGTTGGCGTTGCCGCGTCGGACGATGGCATCGGGGTGCCGTGCCTTGAGTGTCGCGAGTCGACTCATGATCTGGTCGATGGATAGCCCGGAGGGGATGACGGCGAGGGGCTTCGGCTTCGGTGGCTTGGTCTTCTTTCGATTGGCGGCGAGCTGGCGGAGGAACTCGACGGCCCGACGGCGTTCGTCGAGGTGCTGGGGCCAGGCGTAACAGAAGCTTTGTGGCAGGACCATTGACCGGCTGTGGTGCCAACTGGAAGGTCTCTCGCAGTCCGCGCACATGTCCGCAACGTCGGGTTCGAGAATGGCTTCGCGTTCTTGGCGGGCGCGGTCTTCGTGGGCGATAGTGGCGCGGAGCTCACTGCGTTCGGCGCGGTCGCTGCTGGCGTCATACTTCGCGCGGAGGTCGGCAGTGAGTACACGAAGCCGTCTGACTTCTTTGTGCCGCCAACAGGAGAACCCGGCACGGTTTAGCCAACGTCGTTCGGCAGGGAGCCAGCCGTGCCGGTCGATCACAGTCTCGGGGTCACCCACCAGACGACGCAGGTCATCAAGCGCGTCGGGTTCGATTGGCAGATACGGGCGTCCGTCATACTCGAGCAGCTTGAGTCGTGCTTCGTCGCGGGCTCGGTCATAGTGCGGAATCCTGGCCAGACGTTGCTGGTTCTCGCGTTCGCCGCGCGCACTTGATTCCGCGAATTCCTGGTCGAGTCACGCGATGGTCTCCTCCACGTTCCACTGGTGGAAGCCGGGCTCGGCGCGGTGCCAGTGGCCGAATACTTTCACGGCGGCGCGAAATTCGGGTTCACGTTCTTCCCGAATCCACGGATTCCAGGTGGTGTGACCGAGAATTTCGACAACGGTCGTGTGGGCGACCACGAATTCGTCAAACGTGACAGTGGTGCCGGGACCCGGTTTCCACAGCATCCCGTCGTGCTCAAGCGGCTTCCCGTCCCACGCCACCGGTTTGGACCCGTCGGCCGACTTCGCCGGCAGCCTGTGACCGCGGTAGGCCGGGTGATCGGGATGGTAACCATGGTCACGGTAGAAGCGGCCAGGCTCGGTTAGCCAGATGCTCCACCCAGTGGCAGTACGTTGCGACTTGATGAGGCCGCGGTCGCGTAACGCGGACATCGTGCGGGGATGCGCCACTTCAGGCACCACCATCGTGGCGGCCTCGCTGATCTGGTTGAGCAGCGTGTGCTGCCGGGAGTTCAGCGCGGCCCACCGCTTCACCGAGAACCTTCTTTCGCAGTGCTGGGAGGGCCGGGCCGTGGCGAGCTATTGCAGGCGCGCCGCTCGTCGCGACCGACGCTCGACACTGCGTGTGCCCGGCTCGAGTGCGCCCTCAGCGACCAACTCGAACCCGCTTATGTCCTAAATAGATAGACGTTGCGGCGGATCGGGATGGCGCGTGGATCGCGTAGCGGGAGGTGACGCCGTGATGGGTGAATCCAGGGAGATGTCCGGCCGGTGATCCGGGACTTCCTGTGGTGGGGCGAGCTGGATGGGCCGGTGGGGGCGGTAGGTGACGAGTTCGCGTTTGGCGTCGGTGGTGCGGATCAGCACCGAGGTGTCGTCGACCAGGACTGTCGCGACCTGCAGGAGAGCGGTGCGGTGGCCGGTCCAGGGTTCGTGCCAGAACCAGTCACCTTCGCGTAACTCGGCTGCAGGTACAGCGTGCATGTCGCCGAGTGTAAGACGCACGGTTCCGGCAGTGGGCGGGCTGGCCGGGGTCTACCGGGTCGAGTGCCCATCGGTGCCGGTGTGGGTGACGCGGCCGGGTCGCACCGGACGCGAGGAGGCAGCCTGCGATTGCCGGACGGTCCGAATGTGCGGCTCGTTTGACGGCCGGTGCGAGGTGTGCCGCGTGAGGTGTGCGGCACACCCGGCGGTTCAGTCGGCTGAGCGGAGTTCGTGGTTCTCGCGCTGGGCGTCGTGGAGCTGGTCTTCGAGGGTGATGATGCGGCAGGCGGCGTCGAGGCCGGTGCCGTTGTCGACCAGTTCTCGTACTCGCGCGGCGAGGCGGAGCTGGTGACGGGAGTAGCGGCGATGACCGCCAGCGGAGCGCTGCGGCTGCAGGAATCCGGCTTCGTCGAGGCTGCGCAGAAAGCCTTGCGTCGCGCCGAGCATGTCCGCTGCCCGGCCCATGGTGTAGGCGGGGTACTGGTCGTCGTCGAACTTGTCGGCCCCGCCCGAACCGGGAGAGGGGGTCTCGCGTTGGTCAGGAATCATTCCACCTCCACATCACAAGAGACCCCGGATGCCTCAAGGCATCCGGGGTCTCTGGGTTGGGTTTCATCATTGTCAACCGGCCGTGAGACCGACTTCGTGTATCCGCGGTGTCCGTCCGAGAGGCGGACGACGCGGAGATCGCTGAGTCGTAACCGAGAACCACCATCCAATCCGATGGGACTGCGGTACCCGCGCGGCACTACCTCACAGCCGCGGCGGGCGATCCAATGATGTGCCCTTTCCCTTCTTTCCTGTGTTTCCTTACCTTGCATCACTTCTTCTGCTGCGGTCGTCACCGGCTGGGGCCCTTTCCCTGATCGGTCCCAGCACGCGTCACGCCGCTGGTCACTGCCCGGAGCCCTGACCATGATCGGCTCCGGTCACCTGACCGGTGTTCACCATCTGACGTGCACTTGCTTGACTTGCGTACTGCAACTACTGCGCCGGGACCGTCTTGCCTACTTCGTCTTCACTGCCCGGTCCCGGAATATTGCTCTGGTCACCAGTCGAAACCTGTTCACTGAGTGGCTTCGTCCTGCCTGACCGTCTTGTCTCACTTCGCGGGTAGTTCCGTCATCTCCCGCGCCTGCTTGACGTTGTCTCTCTCGGTACGAGAAGAACAGTACACACACCCACGCTTGAATGTCTACCCCCACCGTCATAGATTTGTTCGTGTTCAGGCGGGAAGCTCCTTCGGAATCCCGGATCCGCAGGTCAGCGGCGAGAGGGACGCGGAGAAGGACACTCGGAAGGGTGACGAGGGGAATGAGTGACTCGATCGCACGGCAGGATCCGTTCGGCCTCAGCGGAGTGCGCGACCACCAGGAGTACGCCCGCGCTCTCGCGCGGCTGGTCGAGCAGGGCCGGCGGGAACGCTGCGTCTCGCTGCTGTCGGAGAGCGAGGCGTATGTGGTGGCCGAGTTGCTGGGCCAATATGCCCAGCTCGACCCCACCTCGGAGCTCAACCAGCTTGCCGCGACCCTCGCCAGCCGCCTCTACAGCCGACTTGGGGTTTGATCCCCTCGCCTGTACTCGCGGACCAGCCCATCATCGCCCGGGAACGGAGTGCCCGGGGGTAGCACTTTCAGAGCTGTCGCTTGTCGAAGAGGGTCAGGCGTTCGCTGAGCGACCACAGCTTCCGGACGTCCTCGGGATCGACGGCGGCGGTCGCCGCCTCGGCAGGTAGACGACCGTCGTAGTAACCGCTGTTGAGGACTCTGGAGCCAGGATCGGCGAGCCGGGCGACCGGTTCGGCTCCTTTCGGCGACGGGGCGGCCGCGGTAGCTGTAGCTGTAGCCGGGGAGCATTCCGGTGGCGATGATGCCGGGGTGCACGCTGACGGCTTCCCTGACCTTCGGCCGGAATTCGGTCAGCGCGGTGGTCATCATGGTGAGGGCGAGCTTCGAGTGGGCGTAGGCGGCACTGCGGTTGTAGCGGCGCTTCCAGTTGAGGTCGTTCCAGTTGATCCGCCCGCCGCGGTGCAGCGCCGAGGACACGTTCACCACGTGGCTCACCTCGGAACGGTCGAGCGCGTCTTCGAGCAGCCGGGTCAGCAGGACCGTGGGGCCTTCGTTCATTGTCCATCCATAAAGGACTTAAGGGCGCATTCGATCGCGCCAGGGCCGGAATGTCAACGGCCGGCCGGGGAATCGCCGGAATCGGAGGTATCGCCGACCGGCACCGGATGAGGAGGACGGTCGTCGTGGCGCACGCCCCACGCGTGCCCGCGAACGTCACCTCTGCCCATACAGCCAGCCAAACCCGTCCACACTCGCGGCACAAGGTACGACGGCCGGTTTTACGGATTCCTACCGGGTGACGGCAACTGCCCGATCAGCGCCATCGTCCTTCCGCTGCCCGGGCAGCACCAGACGGCCAGGTTGCCGTCGAGGTCGGCGCTCAGAGGATGGGTTCGCGGATGCGCGGGGCATTCGGGCCAGTTGGTGGACAACCCAGCCGCCCAGAGAGCTTCCACGGCCCATTCCTGGGTCTGATCGGCAAGCCGCGCCAGCTGTTCCGCTCGGGACAGCCCGAGGCCGACCATGATCATCTGTCCCGTTCCGTCCGAGTCTTTAAGCCACAGACCAGGTCCCGGGTCTCCCGCGCCCGCGTGCGCGCCCGCGCGTTCGATGATGGGCAGGACCGCGCAGGTCTTCCGCAGGTCGCGCAACACCGATTCGAAAGCGGCCATGAGTTCAGCGCTCATGCCCCTATTCTGAACCACCCGGCCATGTTGAGCTGCGATTTCCGGGCTCTCGCCGGTCCGACCAGTGCTGCAGCGTGCGCAGGCCGAACGCGATGAAGAGGAAGAGGCCGATCAGGGCGGCGCTGAACGCGAAGTCACTCATCGGGTTTCCAGGCGGAACCTCATCCGGCAGACGATGGCGTCTGAGCCGCCTGCGACGGCCAGCACGGTCACAATGGCCTCGGGTCCGTAGGCGACCGACGCCATCGCGTCCAGCGACATGTCGGCGAGCTCGCCGACGACGGAAAGACGGTGCCGTTCGGGGCGGTCGGTATCGCTCTCGGGACGGGTGAGGGTTGTGGTCACGCCGTCAGCGTGGGGCTCTGCTTTTCTTCGCTGAGAGGACGTTGACGGGTTTTGACATCGAATCGGGTGAACCCGACACCAACCTGACGGGCTGGAGATGCGGATCACCGCGATGCCAGGCTTCTCGTGACAGGAACGCGAATCCCGTCGCCCCAAGGGCATTGAGCGCGAACAGCAGAGCTTCGTGACCGGACGGATGACCCAGCACCAGCCAGGAGTGCAGGATCCAGCAGAGGGCCGCGATGACGAAGGTGGCTCGCGCGGTGCTGAACAAGGCGACTGCGTCGATCACCGCGACCATCAGGATCACGGAAACGAACGGCTGAGGCGAGACGACGCCCGCTTTAGTGAGCATGGCCGCGGTGAGGGCGCCCGCGAAACCCAGCGGGAAGCTGATCAAGGCGGATACCGGTACTCGGCGCGCGGTACTCATCCCGATAGCTGATCCGGTCGATGACACCGGCTGAAGAGCTGTTTACGGACTTCGCATGACGAGAGGCTCAGTCTTGACGTCGCTACTGCAGAGTCGCTCGGGTCAGGCCTTGCCTCGGCTGATGCTCGCGCGTAGAGGGCGGATCGCGAACACGAGAATCGGGGCCATCGCCAAGAGAACAGCGAGGGCCGTGTAGCCGAAGGCGAGTGTCGACGCGGTGGCGACGCCGGCGACGAGCAGAGGGCCGCCGGCGTCGCCGAGTTCACGGCCGAGTTCGGCGGAGCCCATGGTCTGGCCCAGGCGTTCTTCCGGGGTCGAGGCGGCGAGTGCGGCGAAGCCGAGTGGGGTGATCAGGCCGGTGCCGGCGCCGATGAGGGCGGCGGCGGTCAGGATGCCGGTGAGGCCGGGCAGGGTCGCGGCGCCGAGTCCGGCGGCGGTGACGAGCAGACCACCGAGCAGGCCCGTGGGGGTGCTCAGGCGTCCGGCGTCCAGGGCCCGGCCTGCCCATGGCTGGACGACGGCGGCGGTGGCGGCGAGGACGGAGACGGCCGCGCCGGTGGCCACGGTGCCGAGTCCGGCCGCGGCGCCGGTGACGGGGAGGAAGCCGACGCCCACGGACAGGGCGGCGGTCGCGGCGGCGAGGGCGGCTGTCGGGGCGAGGAACGAGCGATCGGCGAGACGTCGGGCGAGGTCCGCGACGGTTTGCCGCTTCCGGGGCAGCGGAGGCACGGCGGGGACGGCCAGCGCGGCCCAGACGGCGACGGCGGCCGCGCAGAGTGCCATCACCGTGAACAGCAGTCGCAGACCGCCCGCCCACACCAGGACGCCGCCCAGCAGCGGGCCGAGGGTGTAGCCGATGGACTTGTAGAAGCCGTAGCCGCCGAACGCGCGGCCTCGTTTCGCCGCCGGGTTCAGGCGGGCGACCATGGCCGACGCCGCGGGGGAGAACGCGGAGGCGGCGGCACCTTGGCCGAGCCGGGCCGCCCACAGCCAGCCGGGGCTGTCGGCGACGGCGTAGAGCGTCGAGGCGGGGGCGAACGCGATCAAACCGCCGAGCAGCACGGGTTTTCCGCCGATCCGGTCGGCGAGTGAGCCGAAGATCGGTTTGAGCAGGACCTCGGCTCCGTCGTAGAGGGCGAGGAGCCCGCCGAGGACGAGCAGTGAGGTGACGGCGTCTTCGGAGAACCCGCCGAGGTTGGCGGCGATGCCGTGCGCGCCGAAGGCCGTGGTGAATCCCGCCGCGTAGAGCGGCCACATCGCCTTCTTCGGGGCGGACGTCACGGGGTGGACCCGTCGCTGGAGTGCAGTGCGGTGAAAACGCGCTCAGCGTAGTCCTCACAGACCGCGACGCACTGCTTGAGACGTGTTCCGGCCTCGGCGGCTTCCGGTGCGCCGAAGACGTCCCGCGCGGTGAGGTCGCGGTACCAGCGCCGCAGCCGTTCCAGGCTTTGCTCCTCTTCTTCGAGCTCGGCGAGGGTGAACTTCCCGATCCGGATCTCCTTGGCGATCTCGGCCTCGAACTTGCCGCAGTCGGCGAGGAATTCCGTCCAGTCCTCCGATCGAGCGGCGGTGAACATCTCCCGGAAGCGCGTCGCGTCTTCCGGCGAACGGCCGGATGCCTGGAGCGTCAAGCTGTGCCCGCCCGCGTCGGCGGTGAGGCCCAAGGCCCGCCGCACACCGTCGGCGAAGACCGGCACCTCGGGGACGGCCCAGATCCCCTGGCCGAGGGAGAGGGCACCGATCCTGCGCAGCTCCCGCCAGACCGCCACCCGATGCCGGGACGGATCCGCCGGCAGCTTGATCACGAGCACGATCCACTTCAAGGCCTGGTCGGAACCTGTCACAGCAGCGAATGTAGCAGCTGTTACATCCGGCCTGCGCGGTCCGATCACGCGCGCTTGAGACCGAGCCGGACGGGTGAGTGCCCCGGCGCCGGTATCGGAACTCGATTGGCGCCGAGACCGTCTAGGAGCGTCTACTCGAGGCGAGACTAGGCAGTTGAGTATCGGCACCCAAGTAGTGATCGGTTTGGGGCGGACTCTTCGCGTGGCGTCGCCGTGAGGCTGGAGACGTGTGGCCCCGTCGGCCCGCTTCTGGACCAACAGGGCCGCACCGAAACCCTCGCGGGCCCGGCTCACGTTGTGCGAATGACCGGTCAAAGTGCTCGTCAAACCTTGAAGGGCGCACTGAAATTACTCAATCCGGTGAACACGATGGTGGATGCGTTCACGCGGGAACAACGTCGTGGTCGGTCAGCGCTCGCGCGAGCTGTTCTTCGGTGAGCCCCGGCTTTCGGTGAGGTCGCGCCGGCCGGCACCGTGGCGGTGAGTTCGGCTGTGCTCAGATCCGCGTGTCGCGGCGGCATTTCCCGCAGACTGGAATGAGCGAGCTGGGCCACCCGCAGATCGAGCGCGGTCCCGGTTCCCGGTTTCGGGGCGGTTCGCGATTACACAGGGCGTCCAGCGTTGCGGAGACGTCGTCGTGTTGCAGGCGCCTGTGTACTCGGAGGAACCGGCCGTCAGTTCGCTGTTGAATTCATCGATCGACGGTGAAGTTCCTGAACAGTTTCGTGTTCACCTGCGAGGAGTGGGTCTGTTGCGGCTCGCCGGATAGGCGCGAAGGCTGACGGTCGCTTGAGGTGCGGGGCAAGTGTCCGGAGACGTCGAGGCATTCGACGTTCTCGTCTAACGCTGTCGCGGGCCGTCTTCTACGGTGGGCCGCCAGCCGGTCGTCGCTGCTTTCTTGGGTTCCCGTGTCTGAGAAGCGGATGTCCGTGGTCATGACGGAGGGTGTCTTTGTCGGTACCCTGCATTCGGCGGAGGGGGTTGGTGATGATCGACGTGTCGGTGCCGGACCAGATTCCGGGCAGGAACCACAACCATGTCAACCAGGACGAGACGCTGGAACGCGGTATGGCGGTGGTCCGGGGTGGCGACGGGAACCAGATCGTCGTCTTCAGTGGTACACCGGGAGTGGGTAAGACCGCGACGGCGATCGAGCTGTCCCATCGTGCCCGTACCTATTATCCGGAGGGCCGGTTGTTCGCCCGGTTGTCCGGCGGCCTGGAACAGCCGGGGACCGAGGCCGAGGTGCTGAAGGAGTTCCTCCTCGCGTTTCGTGAGCGCCCGGAGGACATTCCGGACCGACTTGATGCCCGGCGCGCTCGTTTCCAGACGTTGACCGCCGGTCGGCGGCTGCAGGTTTTCCTCGACGGCGCGACGTCGGCGAGCCAGGTGCGAACCCTGCTGCCGGGCGTCGGGCCATCGCTGGTGATCGTCACCGAGGGGCGCCCGCTGAGCACGTTGATGGTGGACAACCCGGTCACCTTCCTCGAACTCACACCGCTGGAGGACGACGCCGCGATCGAACTGTTCTCCCGGTTGATCGGCGAAGAGCGGGTCACCGCTGAGCGTGCCGAGGTCGACCAGATCATCGGCCTGTGTGGGCACCTTCCCATCGCACTGTGCGTGGTGGGAGCCATGATCAACAGGTCGCGTCGCGGGACGGTGGCATCGATGGCCGCCCGCCTGGGCGACGAACGCCGCAGAGTCGCCAGGCTGTCGCTCGATGACGATCTGTCCGTCACCTCGGTGTTCAACGCCGCGTACCGGCTGCTCAGTGACCCCGCCCAGATCTGTTATCGAGCCCTGGGACTACGGCCGCGCAGTGGCGAGATCAGCGTTCCGGCGCTGGCCGCGGCACTCGAGATGCCGGACTACGACGTCCTGGACGCCATGACCGAACTCGCCGACGCCAGGCTCGTCGACGAACTCGGCGACGACCGCTACATAGTGCGCGAGCTGGTCGCGCTGCACGCGGAACACCTCGATGATCGCCCGGGAAGCGAACGCTCGGCCGAAACCGCTCGGCTTCTCGACTTCTACCATCAGGGTGCGATCGACGCGGACGCTCTGATCGCCCCGTTACGCCCGTGGCGGCAGTCGCTGTTCCCCGAACTGATCGCCGGGACACACCACGACAGCCCCGAACAGGCCCGGCGATGGCTACGGACCGAGCGCGCCAATCTGCGGGCCGCCGTCGAGTACGCCTACGAGCTCGGCCGTCAGGACCTTCTGGGCCAGTGGTGTGTCCTTCTCTGGCCCTTCTACGAGAAAGAGAAGTTCCTGGACGACCTGTTCGCCACCCATCGGCTCGCCCTCCGGGCCTGCACGGCGCCGCAGATGCGCAGCCTGCTGCATACCCAGGTCGGTTACGCCCACTACTGGTTGCGTGAGCTCGAGGACGCGGCCGGCGAGTTCGAGCGCGCTTTCGCCTTGGCGCGTGAGGTCGGCGAGGTGGGACTCGAGGCGACCGCTGGTGAGGGATTCGGGTTGGTCAGACTCGCCCAGGGGCGGGCCGACGAGGCGCGCACGCTGCTCGTGCGTTCCCTCGAGCTGGCGAACGCCACCGGTGATGAGCGCAGGGTCGCGCTTGCGGAACTGCATCTGGCCAAGACCGAGCCACCGCGCCGGGCCCTGGAACTGCTCGAGCACGCCGAGGCCGTGTTCACCGGCCTGTCCGCGGATGAAGCCGAGAACGAGGCCAAGGTCTTGACCTGGCGAGGCAGGAAGCTCATCGAACTCGGCGACTTCAGTACCGCCCGGGGCCTGTTGACGCGTGCGCTGGACACGATGACGTCGCGCGGGCGTCGCTTCGACGAGGCCGAGGTGCTCGTCGCGCTCGGCTCCGCCGCCTCCGGGGCGGAAAACACGCAACAGGCTGTCGAGCACTATCGGGAAGCACTGGTGATCTACGAGGGCCTGCGGTTCTCCGGACCGGCGCGAGCCGTGCGGGGCGAACTCACCGCTCTCGGAGACACGACCTCACCGTGACCGGACGCTCCATTTCGCCTGCGGAGACGGACCATTCCTCGGGAAGGTCATCAAGGGTGTTTCCCGACGCCAGCCACTCGTAGATTACCGAGACGAATATCCGGCAGGTCGAGCTATCCCCCTCGACCCGGACACGCCTGCCCGCGCGGTCTCCTGCCAGCCAAGCCTGGCCGGTCAGCGGAGCGGCCGCCAGAACGCAACCCGGCAGAAGAGCGAGTGTCCCGGTGATCCAGCCATCGGCATCCGCACCTGCTTCCCCCAGGACGACATCAGCCGTTTCCAGCCACCGACGCAGAGGCTCGTTCACGCCCACCGCCAGATGAGCACCGCGCGCCGCCGACCGCGCTCCCGTCCTGATCCCTTCGGCGGGGAACCGCGTCACGATCGCGGAGCCCGACCGGTCCAGCACGACGCGGACCTGGTGAGAATCCGGACCGGTCAAAAGGCGGGCCGGAAGCGGCAACGCCACCACCTCCGCCTGATCAGGCGGCTCAGACAGGCGAAGAAGCCGGTAGAAGGCACGACGTAAGAGCGCGGCGGCGCGCCCTGGCTCCGACGTGGTCAGCGCGGTGATCTCCGCATAGCGGCCAGGGTCGTGCTCGCCGATCACCGTCCGGATCTGCTCACCGAGATCACCCGAAAGGTCAAGCCGCGGGCCGGCAGCCAGAAGGCGTGCGATCGGAGAAAGCGGATCCACCGTGTGTTCAGGCGCGGTTGCCAGCAACAACGGATTACCCAATGCTGCGGAATAGAACGGCACCGAACCGTGATCGCCGATGACGAGGTCGGCCGCGACGACCGCTGCCCGCCACTCGTCGACGTCCTGCGCCACGTGAACCCCGTGACGACGGCAGGAGGACAGCCATTCCAGCACCTGCCAACGGGAGTGACGCGCCCAGATGTTCGGGTGCAACGCGACGATCACGCGGAACTCGTCGATCGGCAGGCTTTTCGCGATCATTCGCGGCAACCGCGGCGTAGCGCCCAAAAGCGAATCCGGCCCCCAGGTCGACGACAACACCACGAGCTTCTGCCCGGCGGACAGCCCGAACGCCCGCCGATAGGTCGGACGCAGCGCGACACTCGCCGCCAACCTGTCGAAGCACACATCCCCGGCCACCATGGCGTAAGGAACAGCTTCAGGGCAGGTGACACGCAGTCTGTCGAGTTGCTCGGTATGCGACAGCACCAAGACCGAAGGAACTACGCGCCCTTCGTGAATAAGCCAATCAGGCGACAGTCCGAAGACCGGTTTCCGGTTTCCGGTTTCCGGTTTCCGGTTTCCGGTTTCCGGTTTCCGGTTTCCGGTTTCCGGTTTCCGGTTTCCAAATATTTATTGTATCCCATTCCATGGGGGACAACGACCAAGGGTGCGTCGATTCGATGGAGATCACCGCCGTGGCTCGCCGAGATGGCAAGGTCGAATCTCTTGCTCATGGCCTCGTCCCATGAGATCTCCCTCACGCCGTGCTCGGACAGAAACTCCGCGGTGTCCTCATTGAAGGCAGACGACCCTGTTCTGGTGAACACCACTTGAATCCGTGGGTCCGGTGCAAGGAGAGTGAGGGTGTCGAGAAGTCGGGTGGCTGCCGTCACGTTGTGCACGACAGCCAGGACCACGCGCTGCGTTGTCACCGTCGACCAGGGGTCAGGCGTTCCCGATGAGTTTTCAAGCGCTGCCGTTGACACGAGAGATCATCGTAAACGGTGCGCTTGCCGAGCTGGTCATGATCGTCGCAAAGCGCCCCTCATACCGGCCCGGGCGTCATGGCAGCGACGGCGGGGCGAGCTGTCCGACGCCATCGTCGTTCTCGTGCAGGGCGGCGATGAAGCGCGCGACCTGAGCGGGTGCCGGGGTGGCGGTGTTCCCGCCGAGATATCGGAGGACGGTGAGGTCCTCGCTGCAGTGGTTCTCGATCGCAGCGGCCCAGCCGTGGATTTCGTCCCACAGCAGGGCGACGTCACTCCCGGGGTAGTGGGGGAGCCGTTCGTCGAGGGCGACGTAGGCCGAGACCGGCCTGTCGTGGTCGACGGTGCAGGATTCGAGGCCGATTCTCAGGGCGGCGGTGACTTCGGCGAGGTAGCCCCATACCTCGTGGAGGGGCTGGCGGGCAGGCAGAACGAGGGTCGCGGTCAACGAGGATTCCCTTCTTCCCCGGTCTCGCCTGGTGCGGGGTCCACGGACCCCGCACCAGGCGAGACTCTCAGGCCTGGATCTCCCTACGGTCGGACTCGGTGCCGGTGATCTCGATGCGCCGTGGTTTGGCCTTTTCGGCGACCGGGATGCGCAGCGTCAGCCCCCTGCTTCGTAGCCGGCCGCGATCTTGTCCGTGTCGAGGGCGTCGCCGAGGAACAGCTGACGAGAGAAGACGCCCAGCGGGCGTTCGGAAACCTGCGCCTGGACGTCTTTGCCGGGGACCGGCCGCCGCTCCGCCCTGACCGTCAGGACATTGCGTTCGATGTCCAGTTCGATCGCGTCGGCGGCGACGCCGGGAAGGTCGAAGCTGACGACGAACTCGTCACTGTCGCGATAGGCGTCCATCGGCGTCGTGGCCGGCTTGGACCCAGGTTCCCGGGTTTGCGGTGCCGAACGTCTGCTGGGCAAGGCGGTCCAGCTCGCGGAACGGGTCAGTGCGCATCAACATCGGGTTCCGCCTCCAACATGTCATCGGAATGATGACAGCTTTTGAGTCGTCTATAGGATGACAATGAGGGATGTGGATCCCGCGCGGACGATCCGGGCGGTGCATGACGTCGTGGCCGAGGCCCGGTCCGGCGCTGTCGAACCGGACCGGTCTTTGACGGCTTTGGCCGCGCTGAAGACGGTGCGCGAAGAACTGGCCGCGTGGGAGCCGGAGTTGATCGCCGCGGCGCGGGCGGGCGGGACCAGCTGGACTTCGCTCGCTCCGGCACTGGGAGTCGCGAGCCGTCAGGCGGCGGAGCGGCGGTTCCTGCGGTTGCGGCCGTCCGTCACCGGGGAGAACACGGGGGAGGCGCGGGTCGACGCGGAACGCGAGCGGCGAGCGGGCGATCGCGCCGTGGCGGACTGGGCCCGGCGCAATTCGGCGATCCTGCGGCAGTTGGCCGGGCAGGTCGAGGCGCTGGATGGATTGGACACCGGGCGAAGGAAAGCGCCGACAGACTCGGCACGGCGCTGGGCGAGAACGACGTGACCGGTTTGCTGGCGCCACTTGCCGACCTGCGCGCCCACCTTCCCCGCGAGCACACCGGTTTCGCCGAACGGCTTGGGGAGATCGGCACGCAGGCCGATCAGGTTCGGCGGGACGCCGCCGATCACCGTCGCGAGCGCACTACCTGATCTTGCCCCGGATGGGAGGGACGGGTGTCACACGATGGGGTCGTGACGATCTTCTCGGGACGGGGTCTTAGTGGTGTGGAAGTAAGGATGGAACTCCGAGAACTTCCACTGAGCCACAGGAATCGACCCGAGGAGAAGTGATGACGAATTCGACTGCCACCCAGGCACCGCGCCAGTCGACCGAGGTCGCGAAGACCGGCACCGGCGCGCTGGAGTCGAGCAAGGGCTCCACCACGATCGCCGACACGGTCGTGGCGAAGGTCGCCGGTCTGGCCACTCGTGAGATTTCCGGTGTGTACGACCTCGGTAATGGCGCCGCCCGTGCCTTCAGCGCGATCCGTGAACGGATCCCCGGCGCCACGGCCTCGGCGAGTCAGGGCGTGTCGGTCGAGGTCGGCGAGAAACAAGCCGCGGTCGACCTGCAGATCCTCGTCGAATACGGCGTGTCCATCGCCGACCTGTCGCGCGCGATCCGGAAGAACGTCATCGGCGCGGTCGAGCAGATCACCGGGCTCGAGGTGGTCGAGGTCAACATCAACGTGTCCGACGTGCACATCCCCGGTGACGACGAGGACGAGGACACCAAGACCGACACCGGCCGCGTCCAGTGAGCCCCGGCGTCGAGATCGACGCCGACCGCATCGCCACCGCTGTGCAGGCCCGGCCCCACATCGCGGGTCTGCACAGCGGCCGGTTCGGCGAGATCGCCACCCTCCTGCGCGGACGCAGGATCCCGGGGGTCCGCGTCCGCGACGACGAGATCACCATCGGGGTCACCGGCCGCTACCCGGCGACCGCCGTCGAGATCAGTGACGACGTCCGCGGCGCGGTGGGGCCGATCGATCGCCCGGTGCATGTGCGGATCGGCGACATCGCCTCTCCGGCCGACGAACCGGAGACGGTGCCTGACGCGTCTCATTCCTGATCCACGCCAAGGAGAACCCATGAATTCCACGCATCTCGGTCTGCTCACCGGTCTCGCCCTCGGGCTCGCGGCCGCCTTCGGCGGGTTCGGCGCGTTCTTCGTCGTCCTGGTCCTCGGCGCCCTCGGGTTGCTGGTCGGCCGCGTCCTCGACGGCAAGCTCGATTTGTCGCAGCTCACCGGCCGCGACAGGGGCTGACCGCCATGACCGCCACTCTGCCGGGCCCCGCACCCACAACGGCTCCAGCCGGAACCGAGGACCGAGGCGTCCTTACCATCTCCGACAGCACCGTGGAGCGGATCGCTGCTCACGCGGTGACGGAGGTCGACGGCGTCGGCGGCGCCGCGAGCCGCGTGCTCGGTGTCGCCGTCGGCGGGGAAGATCTCGACAACAGCGCCAAGGTCACCGCGAAGGTCACCGGTGACACGGCCGCCCTCGACGTCCGGATCTCCATCAGCTATCCGATGTCGGTCTCTCGCACCACGGAGAACGCCCGCCGGCATCTGATGCGCCGCGTCGAAGAGTTCACCGGTCTCACCGTGTCGCGTGTGGACATCACCGTGACCGCCCTGCACACCGCCACCGCCGAGACCAGGAGGGTCCGGTGAAACGCCGCCCACGCCGTAGTATGCCCGCGACCCTCACCGGGGTCGTCCTGCTCGCGGCCTGCTCCCTCGTCGCGGTCGTCGCGATCCAGATGCTCCTCGGTGAACGTCCCTGGATTCGTTACGACACGGTCGCCGGTGCTTTGCACGACACGCGCTGGAGCGATGTCGTACCGGCCATCGCCGGCGCCGTCGCGGTTCTGCTCGGGCTGGTCCTGGTCTTGGCGGCGATCCTGCCGGGCAAGCCCACCGTCCTGCCGCTGCGGGGTGACCTGGACTCCGGGGCCTCGCGACGAAGCTACCGCTCCACCCTGCGCGCCGCTGCCTCCACAGTGGACGGTGTGTCCGATGCGACGGTGAAACTCAAGTCCCGCACGGTCTCCGCGACGGTGAGTACCGGACGGACGACCACCGAGGGGCTCGCGGATGCCGTTCGCGGCGCGATCGCGCACCGGCTCGACCAGATCGACCCCGCCCTCCGCCCGACCGTCAAGGTCAGGGTCCGTGCCGCCAGGAGCGCGTCATGACCAGTCTCAACCGGCCTTCCCGCCTCAATCGCACCGTGCTCGCCCTCTTCGGCCTCGTTCTGATCGCGGCAGGCGCCTTCACCCTGCTGACCCATTTCGGCACGCTCAGCGTCCTGAAACCGGAATCCGCGCTGGTACCCGGGACCGGACAGCCACCCACCTGGGTGCTCTATGTCACCGCCGCGGTCGCGGTGGTGCTGGGCCTGCTCGTGCTGCGCTGGCTCGTCGCGCAGCTGACCCGTAAACCCAAGACCCACACCTGGCGCTTCGAGACCGATCCGGACCTCGGCCGCACGGAGCTGGCCGCGAGCACCGCGGTGGAGCCGTTCACCACCGAGGTGAAGGACTATCCCGGCGTCCACACCGCGCACGCGACGCTCGCGGGGACCCGCGACGCACCGGCCGTCGCGTTGGTGATCAGTGCCGAACAGGACGGCGACATCACCGAGATCCGGCGCCGGATCGACACCGACGGCTTGCCGCGGCTACGTCAAGCGCTCGACCTCGACACTCTGCCGGTGACCGTCGAGTTCCGCTTCTCCACCAAGACAGGCGCCCGCGCGCTGTAGGCCACTCCGCTCACAACTCGAAATGAACGCGCATGGTCGTGCCGTGGACATCCGTGTGGAGGCGTACGAGGTCGGCCATGTGGTTGACCAGAAGCAGGCCGCGGTTGCGCGGCTGGCCGGGCGTGGCCGGGTGTCGTCCGGCCAAGGGGTCGGTCAGGGTGCCGTGGTCGTGGACCTCGCAGACGAGATGCCGGTCGGTCGTCCAGATCCGTAAGCGGCCGGACCCGCCGCCGTGGTCGACGCTGTTGGTGATCAGCTCGGTGACGACCAGTTGCATGTCGGCCGCCTGGTCATCAGACAGGCCGGCACGGTCAGCATGGGTGCGCGCGAGTGCCCGTGCCTGGGCGAGGCTGGTGGCATCAACGGCGAGTTCGGTGGCGTCGAGTGGCCTGGGCAGCGGCCGGTTGTAGTCGGTGATGACCTGCTCGGGGTCATAGGCCGTGCTGATCCGTCGGCCTGTTCCGTCGATGAGAAGCGGATGGGTCGCTTCGGCGTCTGCCAGCGCAGCCGGAGCCAGGTTCTCTATGTCGTAGGGGCAGAGGATGGTGAGATCGCGGCCGGCGAAAGCGAGATTGATCAGGGCCTCGTGTTGTACGCAGGCGGGATACTCCTGGTCGGTGCGACTCGGCCAGATCGGTTCGCCGATGATGCGGACACGCTGCCCGGCATAGGCATCGGCGAACGCGCGCAGGACACCAGGGATGATCCGGCCGGGGTTGCGACCGGCGATGCCCATGTCCAGCAAACGCACTCGTTCGGCGTCAGGACCTAGTTCGGCCCGTAGCAAGACGAGGTTGTCTTCCGGCACCGCCACGGCGACAGGTTCCTCAGCGGCAAGCCCGGCCAGGACGAAGGGGACAGTACCGGCCAGGTACTCCTCGGCTCCCCGGTAGAACAGGGCGGGGTGAACGAAACATTCGGCGTCGGGTGCGTCGGCGACCGCGCTCATGACGTACCCCGCTCGTCTATCACGATCTTCGCCCGCTCTGCCGGACACAGCAGCGGCAGCACCCTGAGCAGGATCGTCGGGGGCCGGGTGAGCGTGAGAGGCGTCGGATCGGGACGGCGTTGGGCCGCGTCGAGCAGCATGGTCGTGCCGTGAGTATCGATGAACGACAGCCGGGCCAGGTCGAGCCTGCCGGGGACGGTGTTGACGGCCACCGGTTCGAGTGCGGTGCGCCAGACCTCGCGGGTGCTCAGGTCCACCTCGCCGATCATCTGCAATCCTCCCTGGCCGGGCAACCGGACCACACGCAGCTGGGTGGTGTGCGACGAACTCACAGACTCAGCGTACGCCGGTAGGCCACAGCCCTAAGGCGAGGACTCAACGCTCATACTGGATCCGGCACTACCGACGGTGATCAGGTATGCCGGCCGTCCAGCGCGTCAGCGGGTCTCGCCGCCGGCGGGGGCGTTGGAGGGAATCGATGTTCTCGGGCTGCTGTTGCCACCAGTCACGGTGCTCGACGTGCCAGCCAGCGTCGTCGTCACACGTCAGCCATGTGCGCGGGCACGGCAGGACGTGGCCGTTCATCGCTTGCACTGAGCTGGGTTCGAAGTGCACCGTGGACTTGCCGGGATCATCTCCGAGGACTCCGCCGGGATAGACGCGGCGCACCATTGCGCGGCGGCCGCCATCGGGAGTGATGACCCAATCTCCTGTCTTCAACTGGCGGGTGGTGTGGCCACCTTCGTCGGAGGGAGTTGACTCGGTGTCCATCCCGTGGTTCTCCTTCCGCCAGAGCCGAATCTAACGCCGCTCTTCACGAAATTCGTCACCTGGGGGAGAACGTCACACAAGCGAGTGACCTGGCAGTTCGCTCGGGCTGTAAGCCGTAACGGCCCGTGGTCGCGTTCGCTCGTGAAGCGGCGCGGGCGGGGTCGGGGATCAGCCTTCCAGCGCCGCGGCCCGCGATGGGTACAGCATCAGCTCACCGGTCAAGCCGGTCAACTGCAAGGGCCGCACGACATTTCGGCTGTCTGCCACGATGCGCACCTGGGTCGTGCCGGTACACAGCCGTTCCGCCCAGATCAGCTCCGCCATACCGACCGAGGCCAGAAATTCCACCGCGGTCAGGTCGATGATCAGGACACGGGGTCTGAGCCGGAAGGCTCGCTCGACCAACGATCTGAGCTGGGGCGCCAGTGTGAGATCCAAGGCCCCGGACACACTCAACACGGCTGTCTCGCCGGAGCTGTCCAGTGAGACGACACCTGCCGAAGGTTTAGCTCGGCGGCCAGTGGTCATATCGTTAGCCGACTCTGGTTCTGTCACGACTCAATACTCCCGGGGTTGGAGGAAATCCGCCGCCCAGGCGCACGGCGTCAACGGTCGCTGTGCCGGGTCCGAGCTCGGAAGTTCAGGCGATGCGATCCGACGGCCGGTTCGTGGTGTGCAGTGCCTCGTCGATGGTGTGGTAGAGGCGGAGAACGATGTCGAGTCCGGTGATTTCGATGGGGCGGATGACAGGGCTGTTGGAGTCCACGACGATGCGCAGGGGCTGTCGGCGTACCTCAGCCTGGGTGTGAGCTGCCATGAGTGCGACGAGACCGGCGGAATCGAGAAAGGCGACTCCGGTCAGGTCCACGATGCAGCCCTGGCTGCGCGGGTCGTTGATCGCGGTGATGATCGCTGTTTGGAGTTCGGAGGCGGTGTCCGTGTCGATTTCGCCGGTCACGGTGACCATGGCGTGTCCGTTCTGGACGCCGCTGACCACCGTCATGCCGACTGGCTGCTCGACCGGCGATGGTTGGTCCATGGTTCCTGACGCTTCCGGCCAGGCGAGAGCAGGGTGTGCCCCGCGGGTCGAGGTCCGGCGCCTGGTCTCGTGGCGCCGGTCAGTCCCGCACATGCCAGTCCTCGGCCGTGGTGAGATGCCGTGTCCGGCCGCTGCTTCCGTCGCGGTCCAGGGCGAGTTGTGCCCAGACGGTCTTGTGATCGGCGAAGTTACGTACACCCCAGGCCGAAGCGAGCCGGTCGACCAGGACCAGACCTCGCCCGCCGCCCGCGTGCGGGGAACGGATTCGTGGCTGGTCCGGAGAAGCGTCATTCACCTCGATGAGCAGATTTTCGTCGTCCGTCAGTTCCAGATGGCAGGTTCGTGGGCCGTGGCCGTGCCGGTTGGCGTTGCTGACCAGTTCGTCGGTTACCAGTACCGCGTCATCGACGATGAGACCGCTGTACCTGCTCAACAGGCGACGGACTTCGAGGCGTACTACCCCGTTCGCCGTCGTGGCCAGGTCGTAGGTCAGGCGGCTCGAGCCTTGTTCCTCGCGCGCGGAAATCCTTGGCTGTGCTGACATCCGTCCCACCTGCCCTCGTCGTAGGCGACGACCGGACACATCGCGCACTGCGAGTGGGGTACCCACTGAGGACAGAGGCAAACGTCCAGTTCGGCACTTCGTCGCTCGGTCTCTTTCGGAGCTACCGGGCGGCTCGGATGGCGATCACGACGGTGTCGTCGGCGTGGAGGACAACGTCGTGCATCTGGGTGGCGAGGACGCCAGGGATCGCCGCGGTGGGCAATCCGGCGCTACGGCCGACCGCGCCCAGAAGCCGGGTTTCGCCCTCGACGTAGTCTTTGCGGCTTTCGATCAGCCCGTCGGTGTAGAGGACCAGAAGATCGCCGGGGGCGAGCGTTCGGTGGACCAGGCTGTGGCTGCCTGGATCGGGGAAGCCGACGCCTCGCCCGACCAACGGTGGGATGAGGAGTTCGGTGTCGCCCGCGGTCGTGGCGAGGACCGGTCGGGGATGGCTGCCGTTGGCCAGGACGACGTCACCGGTGGCCGGGTCGAGCCGGGCCAGCAGTACCGTCGCGACAAGGCTCGATTCGATCGTCGCCAGCGCGACGGCGGCTCGTCCGATCAAATCCTGGAACGCGTGGCCTTCCAAGGCGAGAGTGCGGATCGCATGCGTGACGGTCAAGGCGTTACGGGTCGAGGTGACGCCGTGGCCGACTGCATCGACGAGGGTGACGTGGACGGTGCCATCCGGCAGGACGAACCAATCGTAAAGATCGCCGCCGGTCGGGGAATCCGGTTCGCTGGGCGCGTAATGCACCGCCAGATCGAATCCGGCGACCTGAGGGGGCGGCGGGCGTAGCGGACCGGTCACGATCTTGAGGTGCGAGGGATTGGCGAGGTAGTGGTCTGCCAGGTCAGTAGCCAGTTCGGCAACGCGGTGGTCATCGGGCTCCCCGCCCGTTACTTCGGCAGTGCGCTTGGTCAGGTCGACGAACCGGGGGTCTTGGAGGGCGTGCTCGACATGGGTGAGGTAGTCGTCGAAGCCTTCTGGGACCAGAGCCTTCGCCAGTACGAAGGCCCCTCGGGCGGTGGCCACGTCGTCGGGGGTGAAGCCGAGGCTGGGCATTCCTTCCAACAGTGCCGTGGCGCGGTCGGGAAGTAAGGCTCGGTCGCCAGAGGCAAGCCGGCGCAGTGCGCCGCGCCGCCAACTCGTCGATCCGCTCGGTGAGGTGTCGCTCGACGGCGGCGAGGGTGGTGGCGAACGACGCGGCGTCGGCGTCGAGCAAGGGGCCGATCTCGGCCAGTGGTACACCGGCGGCGGCCAGCGTCCGGACCTGCACCAGCCGCAGCAGGTCGTCCGATCCGTAGCGTCGATAACCTGAACTGTCGCGTGCTGGTTCGCCGACCAGTCTGAGCTTGTGATAATGCCGCACGGTTTTGATTGTGATGTCGGCGAACGCGGCCGCCTGACCGATGGTCAGTCCGGCGGCCAGGCCGCTCAGCGGGCCTCCCGATCCTGTGCGGCGGCGGTCTCACGCACCGCGACGGCTATGGCCCGGAAGTCCTTCCGCACGATCTGCGTGTGATTGCTCGCTACCTTCGCGCTGACCCGCAGGTTCGGCTTCCGGCGGAGTACCGGATCCAGTGAAGCGCGCATCTGCTCCATTCCTCCTGTTCTCCGCCGAGGTTCGCACCCGTGGCGAAAACGTAACGCACGGGGCAGGTCAGCCGGTCCAGCGTCGGCTCGATGGCAGCGCAGATCTCGTTGATCTCGATGCCGACCTCGGCGTGCTCGTCGGCGGACATGGCGGCGGTCAGGCCCAGCGGGCGTCCGAGCGGCAGGAAGAGCCGCATCCGGCGAAACGCCCGCCGGATGCGCTCCCGGTTCTCCTCGCCGGTCAGTCCCCACGGAACCGCGCCGTCGACCACGACCACGCCCGCGACGCGGTCCGGATTGCGAACGGCCCAGTGCACCGCGAGCGCCGCACCATAGGACCAGCCGACCAACAGCGGACGATCGACACCGGTCACCCCGACAACCGCGTCGACGTCGCGAAGGGCACCCTCGAAGGAATAGTCCGCCGACCGTGTCGACGCGCCACGGGCACGTCCGTCATAGGTGACGTGCCTCCACTCGGTTCCGAGCTCCGCGATCACGTGTCGCCAGGACCGCTGGGCGGCGTAGGCACCGTTGAGATAGACGATCGGCCGCGCAGGGCCGCAGGTATCGGTGACCGCGAGTGCCGCATCATCGACAGGCACCATGCCGGTCCACGGCGGGATGGTTGAACGCGTCATGCGATCAGCGTCCACCTTGACCTTAGGACAACCTCAAGGTTGATCCGCCAAATCGCTTCAGTCGAGGTTCGCGGCCACGCCGGGCCACCTCTGATGCGACGCCTACGCAATGCAGCGCAACGTGGGCGGCGAACCGCGATGCCGACATAGGGATGCCGTTACGGACAGGGAGCCCGACGTGAAGGGCTTTGGACTGGTCTGATGCCTGGGCAGGGAGCGGCTATGAGAGCCGGCGGATGAGACCGGTGTAGCCGGCTATCGCCAGGGTCGCCAGCGCCCAGACGGCGAGTTGGATCAGCCACAGTCCTGCGGTGAAGAGTTGCCCTGTTGAGGAGTAGGTGTCCAGGTCACATCGGCTGCGGATTCCGGTTGTCGCCAGCGGGAGGCCTCGGTCGAGACCAAGTCCGACACGCTCGATGAGCGAGCATGTGGTTCCTGCCGGAGTGGTTGCGGAGACCGGTGCCGCGACGCGCCGTCCGTTGTCTCCGGTGACACTTCCGGCGATGATTCCGAGGAGTGAGGCGAGTATCAGGGCGCAGCCCAGTGCGGCGGCGACTCTGCGGATGCGGTAGCCGTATCCGGCGAATTTTCCCCAGAGCCAATGAATACCGCGGGTGAACCAGCCGCCGAGATCACCGCGGGCACGGAGGTCGTCCTGCTGGGCGCGGAGAACCGTGCGGGCTTCGTTGTCGTGTCCGTACGACTTGAGCAGGAGAGCGAGCTGCTGATAGGGCTGCGGGCTGTATTCAGGGGTGTGGTGACGCAGAAGATGCCGCCAGCGAGCGTAGTCCACGCCTGGGAAGAACGCGTAGGTCAAGCCGGCGACGTTGACTTCGGCGGTTGAGGCCGCGTGTTCCCTGTCGTCGGAGCAGATCTTGGCTGGGGACAGGGCGAACTCTCTCGTTTTGGTGGCGGTGAGGTCGAGGATTCGGCCGTTCTTGTCGAGGAGTTCGATTCCGGTGAGGTCGAGTTCTCCCTCGATCACAGCGCCGGCGAGGACGACCGAACCGGTCAGCCGGACGTCTGTGCTGAAGTCGATGTCGTTGTGCACATGTAGCCGGTCGGCGGCGAGAGCGGGGCCTGATGCGTTGGCTATCCGAGCTGCGTTGCCGACGAACTGGGCGCCGATGTCCGCTCCGGTCAGGCGCACCGCTCCGTACTGGCCTTCTCCTCGGGCTGTAAAGCCTTCGCACAGATAGATCGACTCACTGACCTGAAGGTCGCGAGCCGAGATGGCGGGCCCGGTGCTGTTGCTTATCTGTGCGCTGGACGCGTCCAGTTCCCCGGCGATCCGAGCACCCGTCATACGGACTGCCCCGCGTTCTCCGTAGCCGGAGACCTGGAGACCGTTCTTCATAGACAGATCTGCCGCTATTCGGATCCCGTCGGCCGAGAACGCCGGCCCGGAGTCATTGGTGAGCCGCGCGCCGTCGAGCACCAGTCCGTTGCCGAGGGTCGCCGAGCGTAGGCGGATAGTGCCATCCGAACCGTGACCGACCGCTTTGAACGGTTCGGACATGAAGACCGCGCCGTCGACCGTGAGCTGCTCGCCAATGAAGGCCGGCCCTGAATCGTTCACGAGTTCGGCTTGGGTGAGTATCAGTTGTCCGCCGATGTGGGCTTCAGCGAGACTCAAGGTTCCCTCCTGGCCGGCTCCGCTTGCGTAGAACTGATCCTTGAGACAGAGGGAACCGTCGACACGGAGCCGGTCGGCGGCCAGCCCCGATCCGGACTTGCTGATGAGACGCGCTCCCGAAAGGTTCAGCTTGCCGTGGATATGAGCCGCGATCAGCTTGACTGCGTGGCCATCGGTCGTGACGACGGTGAATCCGGCATCGAGGTCGACCTTGCCGTCGACTTCGAGCCCGTTCGCAGCGAGCCTCGGCATAGAGGAGCCGGTCAAGGCCAGCCAAGGAAGGTGCGCCTCCTCGATCGTCAGCTCGTCGTCGAACGCGCAGCCGACCAGGGCCAGCCCGATGTCGGGGTGAACGTGCCGAAGATCCAGTCTTCCCGTGATGCGGGCACCTACTACTCGGATACCTCGTGGATCGAGCCCTTGGTCACCGGAGAGCAATGCCTCACGAATCGCGCCCGCGGGGAGTTGATGTTCCGGCTTCTGGCTGACACGCAGCGACTCGGTGCCGAGCGTGCTCACACGGAACTCGGTCCCGTTGCGTGCGGCTTCGAGCAACTTGCCGGGCGCGTTGAATACGACGGGAGTGGCCATATGGAGTAGTCGCTACCTTCAGGAGCCCGCGTAACGCCTGAACCGAACAGTGATCGGTTCGAGACCGAAAGCTTGCTAGCTACATCCCTGCCAGCTCCTCGTCAGGGGCACAAACCTACGGGGCTGAATTTCTGGAGCCGCGTTCCCGTGAGATCAGGCTGACCGACGCGCGGTCCGGGCCTGGCGGGTAGACGTATCGGCTGTGTCTCGGCTGAGTGGCAGCGTGTAACACATTGTGGTCTGCGGCGACTTGACGAGTCGTTCGGAAGAATTTCGCGAGGGTGGGTACCGCGTGAGCGATATCGATGAGTTGGAAGCCATAGACGCGGAGATCGGGGCTGCGCTGGCGGCTCCGGCAAGTGCCGTGGTCGTGGTCGGGCCTGGGGAACAGGGGCAGGAGTCTCTCGCGGTTTGGCACGTGAACCCGCAAGGGATGCCAGTGGGGGCGTGGATCTATTCACTCGACCTGCTTTTCACGTCGACCGAGGCGGCTCGTCGCCTTCTCGTTCTGCTGGAGCGTCGGGCGATCACTGCAGTGGTCCTAAACGAGTTGGACGATGTCCTCGAGCGCATCACGAAGGCTGCGGGGATCGAAGCGGAGAAGTGGTGGACGACGCAGGTCTTCTCGCCGCTTGAGTGCTTCGCCGACATCGTGGGACGCCGCGACGCCTATGAAAAGACTGTCTCGGTGGCAAAAAATGAGCTGAAGAACGTTGCCGACCTGGCTTGGAGCCGTGATTTCGACGCGGAGCGGCTCGATGACTTCGCTGACTTGTGTGCGCTGTCGAAGGTCGATGTCGTAGCAGGGAAGACGCTTGTCGGCTCGGGTGCGTTAAGGGTGGTTCAGGTGTTGCGCTGGCTTGTTCGTCACTGGTCGGAGACGGAGGGTGTCAAACGGCGACGGTATGTGCGAGAGATCCATGGCGAGGCCGATCCGTTGCCACCTTCTTGGCTTGCAGCGGTGAAGTCCGGACTTACCACTCGGCTTCCGTTATGACTGCACCGCTCGGATATGCCGTCGTCGATACCGAAACGACGGGGATTCTGCCCGGCTTTCATCACCGTGTGGCCGAGTTCGCGGTCGTCCACGTCGACCACGCTGGTTCGATCACCAACGAATGGTCAACGCTGGTGAACCCGGATCGTGACCTCGGACCGCAGGCCATTCACGGGATCCGTGCCGCCGAGGTGCGACAGGCTCCGAGGTTCGAGCAGTTCGCAGGAGACCTCCTCGAACTCTTCCGGGGTCGGATCGTGGTCGCACACAATCTCCAGTTCGACTCCATGCACCTATACGCTGAATTTCAGCGTATAGGTGTGGACGTGTCTCGATATCTGTCCTGGGGCCTGTGCACAATGCGCTTGGCTGGCTCTGTGTTTCCTGGTGTTCAACGGTCGCTTGTCGAGTGCTGCAGGATGGTTGGTGTGGACGGCGTGCGGTTCCATACCGCCCACGGCGACGCCGTCGCCGCCGCCCGACTTTTCGGTCGCATGCTGGCAGAAGCACCGAGGCTGGTTGCCTCCCGGGCGCTGTCACCGGCCACAGATCTGTGGGAACTGCCGGCGTTGCGGCGAAACTTGGCCAAGCCGGTGCGCCGACGATCGCTTGCACGGAGTGAGCCGCACTTTCTCGCGCGGCTGGTGGACCGTGTGCCTCGTGATGGTGAACCGGAAAAGGACGCTTATCTCTCCGTGCTGGACGGTGCATTGCTCGACCGGCAGATCTCGGTCTCGGAGGCTGACGCGCTGGTCGAGGTCGCGCACGAGTTCGGCCTCCACAAGGCGGAAGTGATCGGCGTTCATCATGACTACCTGCGTGACCTGGCACGAGCTGCCTGGGCGGACGGGGTCGTGTCCGAAGACGAGAGGCAAGACCTGAAAGTGGTTGCTGCGCTGCTCGGCTTGGAAGCCAGTGAAGTTGATCGAGTCCTGAGCCAGGAACAAGCATCGCCGCTAGAACGACCGGAATCGCGGGCAGCGCAGGTCAACGTCGGCGGGCTCGTACTGCGCCCTGGCGACCGAATCGTCCTGACAGGTTCTATGCGGCGCCAGCGCAACGATCTTAAAGAAGAGGCGATGGCGCTGGGGCTGCAGGTCGTGAGCTCAGTGAGCAAGCGAACCAGGGTCGTCGCCGCAGCGGACCCGGATTCTTTGTCCGGCAAGGCGAAGGTTGCGCGAGCACTGGGAATTCCTGTTGTGACCGAGGATGCATTCCTGCGCGCACTTGAAGCTCTGAGGTAGGAACACGTGCGTAGAAGCTGACGCGGTTGACGATGCACAAACCGGCACTAGCCCAGTACAGGCTGGCGGGCTGGCCGAGATAGGTGATCGAGTGGCGAAGCGGAACTTCTGCGACCTGCCGTCCGCGCTAAGCCGAGCCGTGAGGCCATGCTGTCTTTATCGATTCGTGTCAAGTTCCGCACGGTGTCCATGTGGTTCGCCAATATCGAAGCCTCACGCGAAGCGCTCCTTACCATCAGTATCGATCTGCAGGAGGCGCCCGACTACGCGAGGGTTCCCGCTCACAGTACTCTGCCGTACCTGAAACGGCGTAGGTCGTCTCGCCTCATACGCAGGGGGTCCGAGGTGAAACGAGCGTGCGAACGCCGGACCTGCTGGAAGGTCCACGGCCTGACTCAGGTCGACCGGCGATGTCCTTCGATGTCGCTCGCGGCCCTGGACGAGGTCCTGTAGCTGTTCAAACAGGCGATCTCGGCGCACGAGCAAAGCAGAACGGCGGCTCACTTCATGCGCTAGGTTCGGTCGGTGAATCCGGCGGAACTGGTGGGACTCTGGTCGAGTGAGCCGTACGAGTACGGCTCGATGGAGATGACCGAGCTGGTGTTGTTGTCTGACGGTCGTGGCTGGTCGCTGTTCGAGAACTCGGCTGGCGCGTACGAGCTCGAACGGTTGACCTGGAGCGTTCCCGAGCCGGGCCGGCTGGAACTGCACATGCACCTCTACGTTCTCGCTGAGATCAATGAGAACCAGGTGGAGGTCGAACAGCAGTCGCCGCTGGACGAGCGGCAGAACGTCGCGTACACCCTGACCAGCGACACCACCGTCCTGGAGCCCGACGGCTTCGTCGCGCTGGACTTGAGCGAGCGCGTAGTGGTGCGGTCCCGCTTCGGTCTGAGGCGGCGTGAGGTCACGGTCGAGGACGACCGGACCCACGTCGTCGTTCCGTATGGCTAGGGCGCGTCACCAGCGGGTCGGCGGGCGGCCCTCGGCGAACCCGTCTGCCGACTGCACTCCGGGCACCGCGCGTTGGTGGAATTCCTCCTCCAGGGTGCGCGCCTGCGTAGGTGCAGGCTGAGCGCGCACGAGCTGACCGAGTCCGGAGTTGAGTAGCGCCGGGTGTTTGCTCATTGTGTCACTGCGGCGAATGCTCGTTCTTACGTGCTTGCCGGGTGGGGCTGGGGGGTGTGCCGTCTTTGCGCCATTTTCTGAGGACGCGGCGGCCGTAATTGTGGGTGCCTGCGATCCTGTCGAGGTCGGCGCCGGTGGGTGTACGCCCCTTGGCTTGCTCGGCGAGGTAGTGAGTCCGCATGCGTTCTTCAGCGGTCTGTTCGGCGACTAGTTCGCGTTTGGCTGCCGGGACCGGTTGCGTAACCGCGTGATCGATCAATGGAGTTGGCTGCTCGCCATCGTGATCCTGGTGAAGGTCAGTTGCCTCAGTTCTGTGTCGTTTGAGTGCTCGGTTGAGTAGTTCGACGGCGAGCAGGAGGGCGAGGGGAGGGCAGGCGGCGACGGTGACGCCGAAGATACTGAGGTCGGCTGTGGAGCCAATGTTGGCGCAGAGTGAGAGTGAGATGCCGAAGGTGAAGGCGAGCCACGCCGTCCAGCGGCCTCTTGTTCGGTCAGCGTCGGCAGGTTTCCAGAGTTCGACGGTGGCGATCATGAGGAGGCCGTCGACGATGAGTGGCCAGATGGCCGCGGTGGTGTGGTCTGCGCCGAAGTGGAGTGCGAAGGCTCGTCCGTGTCGGTAGGAGGCGTAGGCGGCTCCTACTGCCACCAGTGCGGTGCAGCAGCACTGAACGGCCAGAGCGGGATCACGCCACGGACTGGAAGGGGTTGCTCCGTTTGGGTTACTCATGGGAGGTCACCGGGCCTTGCGACGGTGTCGCTCGATCACGGTCGTTGCAGAGATCCGCAGCTCACGGGCTGATTTTGTTTCGTGGGGTTGCTGTTGGAACCGCGCCGGGGGCACCAACAGGAACCCCACAAGAGCTCCGGCGCGCTGCGTCGGAGCTTTGGCGAGGTTCATCGCGAGGCAGGGGAGCGCGTCGACCAGGGCCAGGCCGTCGACTGTTATCCGAAGAACTTCGCGACTGCGTCGAGCAAGGCGTCCTCACAAAGGTAGAGGGCTTTCTCGTGTGAGGCGTATCGGTCTGAGCGTGATTCCAGACGTGACTTCGTGTATCCCGTCGTGGCCTTCGCAGAGTTCGGGTGATTGAAGATCTTCGCCTTGTAATCGTTGCATGGCTTGCCGGAAGCTGACGGCCGGGTGTTGAACAGCCAGCTTCTGGCCGTCTCATTAACAGCAGCTGTCCACCTCGGTTCGGTGGGCGCGGGCGACACGAGAGAATGGAACGGTGACGAAACAACGGTGCCTTCAACGTGGGATCAGCGACGACTGACACGTCTCCCGCCGCAAACACGCACCCGGCACATGGTGGATGTCCACTTAGGACGCCGGACACCGGCTGCCGGGCGGTGCTGATGCAGGAGAGGACACCGCACTGCCTGGCTCTGCGATCCCGTCGGGGGATCTCTCCGGATCTGCCCGCCTCCCGTGACGGAGAACTATTCGTTCAGGCGGCTGGACTGGTCCAGCACCACGCTGTGCGCAGCGCGGTGATCAGCAGCTCGTCGTCGGCGACGGTCGGTTCCTCTTCGCCGACCGGTAGCCAGACCTCGTCGGCGACGTGCCCGCCGCGGTGGTAGACGACCGCGATACCGGGGTAGATCACCGTCTCGGTATGGGTGCCGTCGATGTCGTCGAGTCGCACTGTCCGGGACTCCCAGCGCAGCTGGACCTCATTCTCAGCCTTCATCCGGCCGACACCTCTTCTCGTTCTCGCCCTGCCTCGTCGTCCCAGTGACTCTGGGGGTGACAGGCTGTGTGCGGGTGAAGATGGCGGAAGTCGTGGTCGTAGCGCGAGGGGTGCCAAGCAGGTCGGCCGACCCGGTTCGTGAAATCGGCGGCGCTGGGCCGCATTCGCTGCACGTGAACCCGCCCGCGATCATCCGGCGCAGCCGCAGGCTGGAGGCCGACGCTTCGCCGGTGACAGCGCCGCGCCGGGAGCCCACCCCGGCGCGGTACAGAGCTATCAATACAGCCAGTATCCCGGGTAGCCGTGGTGATAGTAGTGATGATGGTGATAGTGGCCGAAACAGAGCAGCAGGCAGCGCGCCTGATCGCTCGTCTCTGCTTGCGGCGCGGCCGAGGCCATGCCCACTGTGGGGCCGGCAACCAGCAGTCCGAGTGCGATGGGCAGGGCGGCCAGCGCGGCCCGACGCTTCGAGTTGCTCATCTGTGTCCCTTTCCTCATATTACGGCACCGGTCGGTGTCATGATCGAGTATTCGCCGAGGTGCGGGGAAATGACAGGATGATCACCCGCGATTAGTTAGTTCGGATGGTGACACCGATTTCGGTCATGTTTGCGTGATACCCGAATGGCCGCTAAAACCGGCCGATCAGGGCTGATTCAAGGACGGTCGGGTGTCGTCTGTGATTTTTCGTTACCGGTCGGGCTGGGCCCCGGGAACGGCACCGTGTCTCCCTGGGCGGCAAAAACGCGAAGGGATCGGCCGGCGGAGGATCTCTGTGGATCGTCCAAGGGGCCGGAATCCGGCGAGCAATGCAGTGTGAGCAAGGGGAATCAAGTAGCTGGTAGCCGATATCGAAACGCCGGTGTCAATAGTTTTTCATAGGCAAGTGACAGTACTGTAGAAATTAATCCTGTCGAGTGTAAGGCGTTGAGGTCCAAGAGGGTTCCGGCGATCTCGTTCGGCGTAATTTCGATACTTTCATTCGAAAAGTTGAGGACCGCTGGTTCGTTGCAGTGGCAAGGTGCAACTGCCATGGCTGAAGGGCCGGGCTATTCGGTGGGGGCCGGGGCCGTACGACTTCCGGCTGGAGCTCGACGGCGTCCACGCTCAGTACGGCGCTCGCCAAGAACGACGCCCCGAATCTTTTGGCACCCTCGACGGACCTGCGGCCGGCTCGAAGCGATCACCGCGCACACGCACCACGGCTCCGCTCTGTCCACAGCTTCGGCGAGCTGAACCTCTCGCCGTCGCGATGTCAGTACTTCGAAGTCGGGATCGCACCACCTGGACTGGCGGGACGGGGGTCACACGATGGGGTCGTGACGATCTTCTCGAGGCGGGGTCTTAGTGGTGTGGAAGCGAGGATGGAACACCGAGAGCTTCCAGCGAGACCACAGGAACCGATCCGAGGAGACGTCATGACGAATTCGACCGCTACCAAGGCTCCCAGCCAGTCGAGCGCAGTCGAGAAGACCGGCACGGGCGCGTTGGAGTCGAGCAAGGGGGCGACCACCATCGCCGACACGGTGGTGGCGAAGGTCGCGGGCTTGGCCACCCGCGAGATCTCCGGGGTCTACGACCTGGGTGGTGGCGCGGCCCGGGCGTTCAGCGCGATCCGTGAGCGCATCCCCGGTGCCACCGCGTCGGCCAGCCAGGGGGTGTCGGTCGAGGTCGGCGAGAAGCAGGCCGCGGTCGACCTGCAGATTCTCGTCGAGTACGGCGTGTCCATCGCCGACCTGTCGCGTGCGGTGCGCAGGAACGTCATCGGCGCGGTCGAGCAGATCACCGGGCTCGAGGTGGTCGAGGTCAACATCAACGTGTCCGACGTGCACATCCCCGGTGACGACGAGGACGAGGACACCAAGACCGACACCGGCCGCGTCCAGTGAGCCTCGGCGTCGAGATCGACGCCGACCGCATCGCCACCGCTGTGCAGGCCCGGCCCCGGATCGCGGGTCTGCACAGCGGCCGGTTCGGCGAGATCGCCACCCTCCTGCGCGGACGCAGGATCCCGGGGGTCCGCGTCCGCGACGACGAGATCACCATCGGGGTCATCGGCCGCTACCCGGCGACCGCCGTTGAAATCAGTGACGACGTCCGCACCGCCGTGGGGCCGGTCGATCGCCCGGTCCATGTGCGGATCGGCGACATCGCTTCTCCGGCCGGTGCCACGGCCGAGGATCCGGACACGATCGCCCTTGCCAAGGAGAACCAGTGAATTCCACGCATCTCGGTCTGCTCACCGGTCTCGCCCTCGGCCTCGCGGCCGCCTTCGGCGGGTTCGGCGCCTTCCTGGTCGTCCTGGCCCTCGGCGCCCTCGGGTTGCTGGTCGGCCGTGTCGTCGACGGCAAGCTCGATTTGTCGCAGCTCACCGGCCGTGACAGGGGCTGATCTCCATGACCGCCACCCTGCCGAGCCCGGCGCCCAGGACGGCTCCCGCCGCTTCCGGCGACCGGGGCGTCCTCACCATTTCCGACAGCACCGTGGAACGGATCGCGGCTCACGCGGTGACCGAGGTCGATGGCGTCGGCGGCGCCGCGAGCCGCGTGCTCGGTGTCGCCTTGGGCGGTGAAGACCTCGACAACAGCGCCAAGGTCACCGCGAAGGTCGACGGCGGGACCGCCACCCTCGACGTGAGGATCTCCATCAGCTATCCGATGTCAGTGTCTCGCACCACCGAGAACGCCCGCCGACATCTGATGCGCCGCGTCGAAGAGCTCACCGGGCTCACCGTGTCGCACGTGGACATCACCGTCACCGCGCTGCACACCGCCACCGCCGAGACCAGGAGGGTCCAGTGAAACGCCGCCCACGTCGCAGCATCCCCGCGACCCTCACCGCGATCGTCCTGCTCGCCGCCTGCGCCCTCGTCGCGGTCATCGCGATCCAGATGCTTCTCGGTGAAACTCCCTGGATTCGCTACGACACCGTCGCCGGTGCCCTGCACGACATGCGCTGGAGCGACGTCGTGACGGCCATCGCCGGTGGCGTCGCAGTGTTGCTCGGGTCGATCCTGGTCTCGGCGGCGATCCTGCCGGGCAAGCCCACCGTCCTGCCGCTGCGGGGCGACCCGGACTCCGGTGCCTCGCGTCGCAGCTACCGCTCCACCCTGCACGCCGCGGCCTCCACGGTGGACGGCGTGTCCGGCGCGACGGTGAAACTCAAACCCCGCACTGTCACCGCGAGGGTGAGTACCGGGCGGACGAGCACCGATGGTCTCGCCGACGCCGTTCGTGGTGCGGTCGAACACCGGCTCGACCAGATCGACCCCGTCCTCCGCCCGGCCGTCAAGGTCAAGGTTCGTGCCGCCAGGAGCGCGTCATGACCGACCTCAATCGCCCCGCACGCCTCAACCGCACCGTGCTCGCTTTGTTCGGGCTCGTTCTGATCGCGGCAGGCGCTTTCGCACTGCTGACCCATTTCGGCACGGTCACCGTCTTGCGCCCCGAATCCGCGTTGGTGGCCGGAACCTCGCAGCCGCCTACCTGGACGCTCTACGTCACCGCAGCGGCCGCCGTCGTGCTGGGCCTGTTCTTGCTGCGATGGCTCATCGCACAGCTGACCCGCAAACCCAAGACTCACACCTGGCACTTCGAGACCGACCCCGCCGCCGGTCGCACCGAGCTGGCCGCGAGCACCGCGATCGAACCGTTCGTCGCCGAGGTGACGACCTATCCCGGCGTCCACGCCGCACACGCCACACTCGCCGGGACCCGCGACACGCCGGCCGTGGCGCTGGTGATCAGCGCCGAGCAGGACGGCGATCTCACCGACATCCGCCATCGGATCGACACCGACGGCCTTCCTCGGCTGCGTCGTGCACTCGATCTCGACACCCTGCCGGCGACCGTCGAGTTCCGCTTTTCCACCAAAACGGGCGCTCGCGCGAGGTAGGGCGCGAGCACCTGTCCACGATCGATCATGAGGTGAAGAAATGCTCTGGACCATTCTGGGCTGGATCCTGTTCGGACTGATCGCCGGTTTCATCGCGCGAGCACTGGTGCCGGGCAAGGACGACATCGGCCTGCTGCGGACCATCGTCCTGGGCGTCGTCGGCTCGGTCGTGGGTGGCTTCCTGTTCGGCCTGCTCACCGTCGGCTTCCGTGGCTTCCAACCGGCGGGATGGATCGGGTCGGTCATCGGCGCGATCATCGTCCTGGTCATCTACAACAAGGTGACCGGCCGCAAGAGCCAGCCGCGGGGGTGAGCAAAGTGGCTGTGCGCCACGCCAGCGTGATTCCGGCCTCCACTGCTCCCCGGAGGGCCACCAGTTCGTCGGCGCCGAATATCACGACTCCATCCGGGTGATCACGCTTGGCGGCGGCAACGACCTCGTCGGCAGGTGCGTGAAGCCGGTGGTGAGTCCGGATCCGCTGGACCTCGCCACCGTGAGGGAGGACTTGATGGGCATCCGGCCAACAGTGCGAGCAGGAACCGCGACCAGGGCGGCCACGGCGGCGGTGATGGCGATGGTCGCGGGCCTGCTGGTGACCGCGGCACCAGCCGTGTCCGCGTCGACCCAGGCCATCCCACCCGACTGCAGGGTGTGGCGGAGTACAGGCTCTTGGGCGGTTTCGTCGAAGTGCACCCAGCGCGCACACCGAGCCGCTGCGGAGTGCCGTACGCACACCCAACCCGCATACCGGTGGTACTTCGGCGCCTGGGCGAACAAGAACGAGGAATCGAAGGTGAACTGCCCCCAGGACACCACGGGCCTGCGGGGGATGAGCGTGGACTACCCGGACTGATCACGCGCCACAGGAAAGCCACGAACGGTTCGCTGCCGCCGGGCACGACCGCGGCAACTCGGTCGTGTACCGGCTCACTCTCGATCACCCCGAGGCCGTACTGTCCCGCCATCGTGAGAGTCCACTTAGGACGATTGGCTGACCTGCGAAGACCGCAGCGAATCAGGGCTGTCCGTGGAGGTCGCCCGGCCGGAGAGCGCCGTGTACGCCGAGTCAGATCGCTCCAGGGATTTCACCAGCCGTTAGGCCGATCGTGATCAGGGTTCACTCGTCCTGGTCACCCTCCTCGAACGGGGTTCCGGAAGAGGTGCGACTGCGAGATCCTCGACCTATGGCGACAGAGGCGAAGGTTGATGACGCCGAGTGGCGTGCGCTGCTGTGGCGAGAGATGGCGGCGATCGAGCAGGCCAAGAGCACACTGATGCGACGGCACGAGATCGACGATCGCACTGCGGCTTCCTTGTTGGCGTTGTGCGCCGAGGAGGGTGGTGTGGAGTTTACCGAAGCTGCGCGATGCCTGAAGTGAGCGCCTGTGTCCGGGTGATGGCCGTCCGGAGGATTGCCCGGTGTCAGAAGGTCAGGTGATGCCGCCAAGATCGGCCGGTTTGAGGGGCGACCGGATCGGGAAGCATGCGGTCATGTCTAGTCGAGTGGATGAACAGGCTGCCCCGGTAGAACGGCGACACCGACGCAGACGCTGGATAGCGGGTCACGGTGGAGTGATGACCACGGTCCCGGCCGCGGTCTTCGGCGCGTTGGGTGCGTGGTACGGCTCCGCGACCGACGCTGAAGTGAGTTGGTTGAACCCGGTGACGGGGGGTGTCATCGGCGTGCTGTTCGGCGCGCTACTGGGTTTCGGGGTGTCGATGGAGGCTCGGGAGCCGAAACCGAAGGGTGCACGTCGAGTCCTGGTCATCGTCGGGCTGGTGTTCTGCGCCGCGATAGCCGTGGGGATGCGGTATCTGCGCTTCCGAACGTGACGACAGAACGCCGCCAGGCGCTGGCTCACAACTGGGTCGACAGCCAGATCGCCATCCATAACAGGCATCCCATCGCTCCCCCGACACCGAATGCGAGCAGCATTCGCCGAAGGGCGGCGATCTCACCTGACCGTCCGGTCGTTTCGGTCATCCCCACGCGTGTGCCGGCCATCTGGGTCATGCGACCGGACTTCCCCGCCGGCCGATGCCTTACACCTGGATCACCGTTTACGGTGAGGTCGCTCGTGCGCACGCACCCAACTCAATGACATCAACGGAGTCGGCTGGGTCCTGCGCATGATCATGACAGGGCGTAAGCACCCCGTCAGGCGCTCAGCGAGGGTCACATCGCATTCCCCGATCCCGGTCGGAGCCGTACTGGGTCTTCGCTGCTGTTCGTCTCGAGCGCCAGGGACCAGCCGTACCGCTCGTCCCATACCAGCGCGACATCCTGGTCGGGATGATCGGGCAGTCTCCGGTCCAGGGCGATGTAGGCGCCAGCCGTCGGTTCGAGTTGAGCGTAGAAGGCGTCGCCGTGCATCCCGAGCTCCTCGGTGCACAGAATGACCACTGGGTGACGGCTTCAAACCTAGCCGCTGTAGCTCCGGCAGGCCGGGCGTCAGTTCACCGAACGAAGGTCTGCCACGGCGAGGGCGGTGTGCCGGTCGGGGTAGTGATCGAGAACGGCGATCATGCCGGTGGTGACCATCGCGCGATAGGCGACGGAGTGCGGGCCGAGCGCTGTCCGGAGCGTGACACCCTTGGCGGCGGCTTGATCGACGGCGGCATGCAGCGCTTGAATGCCGGCCACACTCAGGAAAGTGACCTCGGCGAGATCCATCACGATCGCTCGAATTCCCCGGCTTCGGGCGAGTGCCGTCGCGACCGCCATTTCCACGACGACGGCGGTGTGCGAATCCAGTTCACCGGTCAAGGCGATGACGGCCGGACCCTCCGGTGAACACGACATCCGCACAGTTGCCGCGGACGCGAGGCCCGGCATCCAGATTCTTTCCATGCGCACCCGATGACTCTCGCGTTCCCGTGAGGGAACACTGGTGGTAACCCGGGCCGTCACGGTAAAACCGGCTCTCGGGATTTCGCAAGCGGTGGTGAGCCGACTCAGTCTCTTGGGTGTCCGGTGATCCTTGTGCTACAAGAAAAGAGCCGTGCTCGTGCTCCGCGTCGAATTCCTCTGGTGGGCAAGGGGAGCATTACCCGATTGGACCACCGGTTGCGCGGTCAGGGGTCCGCGGTGCCCACACGATGGTGGATCGGCGTGGAAAAGAGCGGGCGACCTCAGTACGTTTCCGTGACACAGGACGAAACACACTTCTATTGCCGTCCTGTTCGATGCAATCGCCTTTCAAGGAGAATCCATGCTGAAGAAGATCGGCTTCGTCGCGGCCGCCATGGCCGCCGGCGCCTTCGTCGGCGGTGGGGTCGCGTCCGCGGACACCCCCGACGACTACTACGACTACGGCCACGACGTGAGCGAGCAGGTCGGCCTGGTCAACCTGAACAACATCGACGCGCTGCACAACGTGAACGGCACGCTGGGCGTGTGCGGCAACGACGTGAACGTGCTCGGGGTCCAGGTCCCGATCCGTGACTCGCTCAACGGCATCGGTGTGCCGATCCTGTCGCCGGGTGCGCACGAGGCCAGTGGCGAGTCCCCGTACAACTGCGCCGCCGGTGGCATCACCGACGGCGGAACTTTCCAAGGCAACTAGTAACTTCTCTGCCGAGGCTGCCCGTTGTGTGTGCGGAAGCCGGCCGAGGCAGGGGATCCGGCGAGGCGCATCGGAGTCGTGAGGCGTGCCCGGAACACGGAGAAGAGATGCACACTCCGCTGCGTATTCCGGGCCCGCTGCGACGCGAAGCGACGCCGGCACGGGTGGGGCCGGTTCATCCTGCCCAGGAGTTGACCGGCCCCATCCAGCGTGAAATGCACGATAGTCGATATCCCTGGGTGCGGCGAATCGAAGTTCGCCGCCCGGGTTCCCCCTCGCCGGGTTTCATCCGGCGGGTTCCTCTAGGAGTTTTTCTGTGATCAAGCAGCTTGGGTTCGTCGCTACCGCTCTGGCCGCCGGAATGGCGATCGCCGGCGGGTCCGCCTCGGCGGCCGGTGTCACTGTGGCGGGTCAGCCGGTGGACCACAACGGTCAGCTGGGTTTGGCGAACGTGCAGAACCTCGACGCGGTGCACAACCTGAACGTCGTCGGTGGTGTCTGTGACAACAACGTGAACGTGCTCGGGGTTCAGGTCCCGGTGCGTGACGTCGCCGAGGGTATCGCCGTGCCGGTCCTGTCCCCGGGTGAGACCGAGGCCGAGGGTGCTACTCCGGACAACTGCGCCGGTGGCGGCATCGTCGACGGCGGGACCGTCCAGGAAAACTGACCGATCCCGCGAAACAGCCGCCGCACGGATGCCCCTCCGTGCGGCGGCTTTCTCGTGCGGCGGAAGCTGACTGCCCTCTGCGGTGTACCGCAGGTGAGGTCAGGCTCCCGGCACGGCCCGGGCCGCCTGACCTCACCGCTTTTCGCCGCCCCGAACAGCGACTGAGCAAAATTCTGCCCATAGGTCTTCGTCGTCGCGACTCGAGTCATCCGATCCGGGACGGCGTTGTTCCCTGAGTTGCAAAACGGGTCAGCCACACCGTTTCCGTCCGGGGCAACTGCGAAGGAACTTGACGACAGGGCCTCGCGGGAGGACCTCGTGCAGGCCCGGTGCCCCGCCCGGCCATTCGATGGACAGGGCGATGGACGAGGAGTTGTTGCCGTAGTTCGACTCCGCCAGGGTCCGGTCGTCGTTCACGGTGTTCACCAGGTCGTAGGTTCCCGACGGCACATCGGTGATGTCCAGCCACTGGAAGTCGACGTCGTACTTGTAGTCGTCACCGGATCCGACGGAGATTCCTTCGACCACGTCGAGTGCGTCCGGTTCGTGATGGCGGCATTTGTTCGCTCGCAGGCGCTGGGCGAGTTCCGCGTCAGGGCCGGATTCGCCAGGGACCCGCCCGAGCTTGTCGATGTCCGCGACACGAAAGCGATCGCCGAGGCAGAAGCCGTTCTTGCGGTCGGTGACGACGGTTTTCCCCTGTGGCGAGACGAGTGCGAAATGCTCGAAGTTCATCAGGTGCCAATGCTGGTGGTCCATGGCCGGTTCGTAGTAGGTGAAGGTGCGGGTGGAGCGTTGCGCTTCGTCGTGATTCGACGGTATCGACCCGTCCGCGGCGTTGCGCAGAGCTTGCCGGACGGTCATGCGGTTCTGCGCCGTGTCACCGCGTCGGCCGTAGAGCAGCAGGGGTCCGTCACCGATGTTCTCTTCCGAGCTGGTGAATCTCAGCCTGACGGCTTGCGCGGCGGCGGGGAGGACGCAGCGGCCGTTCGGTGCAGCCGGATCGATCACCATGCACACGTCCCAGTCGACGCATTTCAGGACGTCCCCGGAGAACCCTCCGGCGCAGCCCGGGGGAGCCTGGCGGAGGTCGGGTAGCAGGACTTGCGGTGACGCGTCGGAGCTGGGAACGGCGGTCGTCACGGCCGTCATGAGTATCACCGCGGCGAGTGAGACGTATTTCTTGAGCAAAGGGATGGACCCGTTCTGTGCTGACATCTTCGACAGGTTGACCCTATTCGAGTAATTACTTTTCTGGTGAAACATGTAACCGGATCACACCATGGATTGATTTTGTCACCATGAACGTGGGTTCGGTGAGTAGCGTGCGTGAAAACCCGCTCCGAAAGGACGTCCGAATGTCGATCGCCGCCGACCTCCGTGCACCGAAGACGGATCACCGAGGTGCGTCGCGCTCACAAACGGCAGGCGGTGTCGTGCTGGTCTGCGGGACCCGGCCGGAACTCATCAAGCTATCGCCGCTGATGCGTCACTTCGGGGAGAACGGTGCGATCGTCTACACAGGACAGCACTACGACGACTCACTGTACTCGCGTATCCGGGCGGACTTGCCTCCCTCGAAGCAGTTCCACGAACTGGGGGTGACCTCCGCCGGACGTGGCGCGCAGCTCGGTGAGGCGATCAGCGCAATCGACGAGGTCCTGAATGCCTACTCTCACCCGGTCGTGCTGGTGCAGGGCGACACGACGTCCGCGCTCGCCGGCGCGCTGGCCGCCAACGCGCGCGCACTCCCGCTGGTGCACATCGAGGCCGGGCTGCGCAGTCACGACCGTGCGATGCCCGAGGAGCACAACCGGGTCCTGATCGACCATGTCGCCGATCTCTGCTGCGCTCCGACCGATCTCAACCGGCTGAACCTCTTGGCCGAGAACATCCCCTCCGAGCGGATTGTCGTCACGGGCAACACCGTCGTCGAGGCACTGCGGGCGGCGCTCCCATCCGCCGGGGATCGTGCCGACGTCTTGGCCGCTCGCGGACTCCATCGGGACGAGTACGTCCTCGCCACCATCCACCGGCCGGAGAACGTCGACGATCCCGAGCGACTGGCGGAGATCCTGCGCGAGTTCGGTGAGCTGCCGCTCCCGGTCGTGTTCCCGTTGCATCCCCGGACCGGCAAGAGCGTGGAACGGTTCGGGCTGACCAGGCTTCTGAAGCCGCTTCTGGTTCTCGAACCCCAGGCCTATCCCGCGTTCCTCGCCCTGGCCGCCGAAGCCGCCGTGATCGTCTCGGATTCCGGTGGCATCCAGGAAGAGGTGAGCGTGCTGAAACGCCCGGTGGTCGTGGTGCGGCGGAGCACCGAGCGCCCCGAAATCTCCGGCCTGTTCGGCGTTCTGGTTCCGCCCGGACCGCTTATCGGGGTGGAGACCGCGGTTTGGCTGAACGACGTCGCGGGGCACCGCGCGCGACTCAGCCGCCTCCCCTCGCCGTACGGGGACGGCTCGGCTTGCCGCCGGATCGCGAACGCGATCGAAGCTAGGTTCCCGCTGGTATGAGGTTGTGAGTGGCGATTCGGGTTCTTGAGGGGTAAGTCAAAGTGGCGTGTTCGTGGGAGATGCCGAGCGGCTGTGTCGCGAAAGCCACTTTCGGGACATCAGACGTCTCGAAAGTGGCTTTCGCGACCCCCCCGGAAAGGCTGGTGTGGCCTTCACGCTGGCCGGGATCGGCGGCGGGTTGGCCGTGAGTGGCGTTTCGGGTTCTCTTGAGACAAGGTCAAACGTCTCGTGTTCGGGCGCGAGGGGCGTTCACGCGTGATCGGGCGGCGATCACCCGTGATCAGAGACGGATCACGAGTGATTGGAGCCGGATCTCGCGTGATCGGGAGGCGTTCACGGAGTTCGCCTTCTGATCACGAGAGATCCGTCCCCGATCACGCGAGTCACGCCTTCGCTCACCTTGGGTTCAGCCACAACACCACCTTTTCCTTACCCCTCAAGAACACGAATCGCCACTCACGACCACGGGGTCACGGTACCCGTGCTCCGACCTCACGCCGTCCGAGGTCGTCGAGGAGCCGGTCGGTCACGTCATTCACGAGCTTGACGCTCGAGTTCCAGCTCGTCACGTCCGGGTAGACGTGCGCGGTGGTGGCCAGCCGCAGGCCCGTTCCGTCCACAGTGGTGGGTGGTCGCCGCGCGAGATAGCCCAGTGGGTAGACCGGTTCGACGAACGGCGCCTTGAACACCCGCACCTCCTCGACATCGTCCGTCGTGAGTTCGGGGAAGAGGTCGATGAGCTGGGCCGTCCACTGTGCGGCGATCCCGGCCGTATCACGGGCGAAGAGCCGCGAAGCGCGGTCGGTGTAGCGCATGACATAGACGAGATGGGAGCCCCCGTAGGCTTCCGGGCCGGCGAGTGCGGACATCTCGACCACGCCGTCGAACCCGGTGCCCGAGCGCAGCACGGGGGTCCAGTAGTGCCCCGTCAGCGGGCGGCGGAGGAAGAACGCGGCGGTGACCACCCCCTGATAGGCGAGTTCGGTCCGGGGAAGGCGGGCGGCGAGTTCCTCGTCGGCGAGTCCGTGCAGTACTGGCAGGGGCACCGTCGAAATCACCCGGTCGACGGTGAGTACTTCACCGTCGTTCAGGGTCAGGGAACTGCCGTCGGCGGTGCTGTGCAACCGATGGACCGGCACAGAAGTGCGGACGGTTCCGCCGGCGCCCTCGATGGCCGCGCGCAACGCGTCGATGATCGCCTTGTAGCCGCCGTCGGGGTACCCCCGCGTCGCGACGTTCCGTTCGCGCCCCAGCCGTTGCCACAGGTACAGGGCGGGAACATCTCCGAATGAGGAGCCGAACTTCGAACCGAACATCGGAGCGAAGAGCTCCTCCCACACGCGACGGCCGTAGAGCCCGCGCAACCAGTCCTCGGTGCGGAGTGTGTCGAGGTCCCGTCCACGCCCCGATCGTCGCAACAACAGCGACACGACACCGAACCGCACCCTCTCGTGGAAGCGGAGCGGTGTGAACCGCAGCAGGTCGAGTGCCGAGTTGAACCGGTGCCGTTTGCCGTCGACGACCATGCCCATGGTCGTTTTGCGCCATCGGACCGAGTCTTTCAGGCCCAGTTCCTCCAGCAGCCGAAGGAGGTCGTCGTCGGTCGGCATGACGCAGTGGTAGAAGCGCTCCACCCACTGGTCCTGATGAGCGAAGAAACTTCCGAGGCCGCCGAGCTGGTCACTGGCTTCCAGCAGCGTCACACGGACACCGTGGCGGGCGAGCCGGTGGGCGGCGGCCAGGCCGCAGATGCCGCCGCCGATCACCGCGACGTGTGAGGAGGAGGTCGTCACCAGGTTCACAGCTTCCGGAAGGGCGCCGGGCTGAGCCGATCGCGGGCGAGCAATTTCACGTACTGCAGGATCGTCCGACGGAGCTTCAGCTTGCTCGGTCCCTGTTTGCGGTCGTAGCGCAACGCCAGCGGGATCTCCGTGATCACCGGGCTGCAATGGCGGAGTTTGAGCAGCAGTTCCACCATGCAGGCGAAACCCTGTTCTTCGATGAGCCGCTCACCCCAGTGGTCGGAAGCCCTCTTCAGGAGTGTGGCACGGTAAGCGCGGTAGCCACTGGTGAAGTCGCGGACTCCCTCGACGGCGAGCGCGCGCTGGAAGAGCTGGCCCGCCCCGCGGGAGAGCAGCCGCCTGCCGATCGGAGCGGTCCGATCGTCGCCGCCCTGGACGAAACGCGAGCAGATGGCGACGTCCGAACCGGTCGCGATCTCCGCCTGCAGCAAGCTGATCAGCCCGGGATCGTGAGTGTCGTCGGCGTCCATGACCACGACGATGTCGTCGGGACCCGACTCTCCCAGCGCCGCGCGGAGCCCGGATAGCACGGCGCGGCCCAATCCGAGATTGACCGGGTGCCGCACGACGCGTACCTCGAGCCCGCCGAAACCGGACTCCGCCACCGCCGCGGAACGGTCGGACGAACCGTCGTCGACGACCCAGACGGTGAGCTGTTCGGTGAGCGCCACGTCGGCGAGTCGCCGGAGCAGGGCGGGCAAGGCCGCTTCTTCGTTGAACGCGGGCAGGACCACGTGCGCGCGTCCGCCTGTTCTCGCGTTCGGTTCTGGTTCCGCTCTGGTGGCCAGAGCGGTCTTCTCCACTGCCACGGTTCCCCTTCGGCGACTCGATATGGTCTGCGGCCGTAAACCTCAATTCGGCCGACAGCTCATATTCGGCTATGTTGAGCCCTTTCTTTAGGGCCTCCCAAGGTCCCCCGAAAGGAGGGTCAAACGTGCGACTACGTGGCGTTCACCTGCGTAGCTCAACGGGGTTCACCGAGTTCCCCGATCGTGCCTTTGCCTTGCAACAGAAGGTAAGCGCTCGTCGACGGAACCGTACCGACCCCGAATGGATGAGCTTTGCCGGAGGCGGGGAATGACCATAGCGGAAGAAACCAGGAGATGTGGGACGTGCGACACGCGGATTTTCCGCGTATTCCGTAAAGGGTGGCGGCGGTGACCGAATTGAGAACGCCGGCCCCGGCCGGTGTGCTGCCGGGTCAGCGACGGCGCAAGTCTGTCCCGAAACGGAAACGGCCGTTGCTGACGAGGGTCAACGCCGTGGCGTTTCTGCTGCTGGCAGTCGATTTCGGTGCTTGGCTGGCGGCGACCGTGCTGACCGGAGCAGACCTGCTCGAAGCGATCGTCGCCGGTGCGGCACTGGGGATCGCGCGGGTCGCCGGGAGAGTTCATCGGCGCCGCCTGTGGCTTTCCTGGTTGCAGGACCTGCCGCGATCGGTGGCCACGACCGGGATCGCGTTCACCTTGGTGGCCTGCTTGACGCTGGTGGCCGACCCGCGGGCGCACGGGATGTCCGCGGCGCAGGAACTCGTGGTGATGTTCGCCCTGTTCAGTGAATGCGCCCGGCCGTGGGTTTTCGCGCTCGGCCGGTGGGGACGCCGACGGCTCCGGAGGTGTGACCGCGCCATCGTCGTGGGAGCGGGGGAGAGCGGCGGCGAACTGATCCGGACCATGTTGCGGCATCCCGAATTCGGGCTGCTGCCGGTCGGCTTCGTTCCCTCCGACTCGGACCCGCGGAACGAGCACCTCCCGGTGGAGGTGATCCACGAGGGCCTGGCCGAAGCCATCACCCGCCATCACGCGGGGACGGTCGTGTTCGCTCACTCGAGTGAGAGCGACAGCGCGGTCGTCGACGCGGCGGTCACGGCGCAGAGATTCGGTTGCGTCGCGCTGGTGCTGCCTCGTTTGCCGGCGCTCTACCCGGACAGGTCAGGGACCGACCGGCTACGCAGTCATCCGCTGGTGTGGCTGGCCGGCGCGCCGACCCGTCGGCCCAGTTGGCGGATCAAGCGGGTGCTCGAGGCCGCCTTGGCGGCCACCGCGCTCGGTGTCCTGGCGCCGGTCATCGCGGTATGCGCACTGGCTGTCGTGGTGGAGAGCGGGTTCCCGGTGATCTTCCGCCAGGTGCGGGTCGGGGTGAACGGCCGGACCTTCCTGCTCTACAAGATCCGCAGCGTGCGACAGGACACTGTGGACGATTCGCAGACGCGCTGGTCGGTGGCGGGGGACCGCCGGGTAGGCCCGGTCGGGCGGTTTCTTCGAAAGTCCTCTTTGGACGAAATACCGCAGCTGTGGAACGTCGTGCGCGGGGACATGGCGCTCGTCGGCCCGCGCCCGGAGCGACCGGTGTTCGTCGAAGAGTTCTCCGCCGTCCATGATCTGTACTGGGCCAGGCACAGGGTTCCCACCGGCTTGACCGGCCTCGCGCAGGTGCACGGCCTCCGCGGGGACACCTCGATCGCGGACCGGGCACGCTACGACAACTACTACATCGCGAACTGGTCGCTCTGGCTGGACCTGAAGATCATCATCCTCACGGTGGGAGAACTGTGGTGCCGAAAGCAGCGCTGAGGCGCGATCACCCGACGGCGACCAGGCTTTTCGCCGGATGTGCCGCGCTCGTACTGGCCGCGGGGTGCGTGGCCGGATGCACCTCGAGTTCGGCCGACGAGGTGTCGGCGCCGCCGCCGAAACCCTTGGCGCCGTGCGCCTGGTGGTACGGGATCGGACAGCCTCCGACGGCAGCTGACCTCGAACTGGCCGCGCGGCGCTACGACGTGGTGGTGCTCAACGCCGACCAGGCCCCGGCCATGCGAAAACTTCGCGAGCTCAACCCTCGGATCAAAGTGCTGGTGTACAAGGACCTGTCCAGCACCCGCAACTACGCGGGCGCGGTGAACGGCGGCGAGGACGCGGAGTTCCTGCCCAGCGGGATCGGCTACGTCGCGGCACAGCGCGCGCACCCGGAGTGGTTCGCGACCGACACCCGGGGCAGCCGCATCGAGTGGCGGGGATACCCGAAACACTGGCAGATGACGGTGTGGGACGCGGCCTACCAGCAGGCCTGGAAGTCCGCCGTGGTGACGGAGGTGACCCGTGAAGGCTGGGACGGCATCCTCGCCGACAACGACTTCAACTCGTTGAGCCACTACTCGTCGGCGATCCTCACCGGCACCGCGACCGCGGCCGAAACCGACCGGAAGCTGCGTGACGGCCTCGACGCCTTCCTGTCACTGGTGGGTGATGCGCTCCAGAAAGCGGGCAAACTGTTCGTACCGAACGTGTCCGAAACCCACCTGCTGCCGGGGAGGTGGACGGCGCACTCGCGGTTCGGCGGCGCCATGGAGGAGAACTTCGGCTTCCGCGAGAACGGGGGGAGCGGCGGCCTGCTCACCTTCCGTGGCAACGAGTTCCAGGAGCTACGAGCCCAAGCCGCGCTCGGTGAGTCCCTGCTGCTGCTGGTCACCCGGACGAGGTCGGCTCAGCAGGACAGGGCGGGATACGCCAGCGCGGCGCTGCTGGCGGGTCCCCGGACGTGCTGGACCCCGGCGACCACGGACGACTACCGCGATCCCGAATGGTCGAAACTGCAGGGCAGCGGTCTCGGAGAAGCGGTGGACGCCGCCGGCCGCCAGCCGAACGGGGTCTGGACCCGGACGTTCACCAGTGGCTGGGTCGCCGTGAACCCGACCTCGACGACACAGATCGTGACACCTCCCGAAGGTCTTGTGCCCGCGGGTAGTCCGCCCACCCGGCCCACGACTCCCGCACCGATCACGTCATCCGCGTCGTCGGCGCCGCCGTCATCTCCGCCACCGCCCGTCACCATCGAGTTGGCGGCGGCCGACGCGGTGGTGATGGTCAAACCGAAGTAGCGACTCGTAGAGTTCGAGATGACGCCGCGCACAGACCTCCGGTGCGAACCGTTGCCGGGCTCGCGCGGCGAGCAGGACGCCGGTCCGGGCCGGAGCCGGATCGGCGAACAGCGCGCGCAAACGTGCGGCCAGTGCGCGGACATCGCCCGGTGGCACCACATGGCCCGGCCCCAGCATGTCGGCGACACCGCCGGTATCGGTGGCGATGACGGGCTTTCCGGCCGCCATCGCTTCCGCCACGACGAGGGGCTGCTGTTCCATGGTGGACGGCAGCACCAAGGCATCCGCGTTCGCCAGCAGCGCGGGAACGTCCGGCCGGAAGCCCAAGAACGTCACGCGCCCGCACAAGGGAGGTTTCCGCGCGGCCTGTTCGGCTTCGGCCCGTTGCGGGCCGTCACCCACGACGGTCAGCCTGGCATCGCGGGGAAAGACACCGAGCGACGCGAGTGCGGCAAGCAGGTCGAGGATTCCTTTTCGCTCCACCAGAAGTCCGACGAAGATCAGGTGACGGACCGGTCCCGCCGGTGGGCTCGGCTCCGGCAGTCCGACGCAGTTGTCGATCCGCGTGAGGCGTCCCGCGGGTACCCGAAGCCGTCGGCGCAGGAACCGGCCCATCGCTTCGGCGGGCACGATGGTGTGATCCAGCACCCGCGCGACCGCGGCGTCCCCGGTCAAGACCGCTCGCGTGTAGGCGGACGGCCCGTCGGCGCTCGGTGCGTCACGGAACCACGGTTCGGTCACGTCGTCCGGGACGCCGTGGTAGGTCTGCACGAGCGCCGGCCGGGTGCCGGGCCCGGCGCGCAGGCCGGCGATCACGAGTCCCGCCCGCCGGTCCTGGGCATGGACGACGTCCGGCCGCCACGCCCGGATCGCCGCCCGGGCACGACCGGCCGCGGACAGGTTCTGTTTGCCCGCCACGAGAAGGTGCTCGTGATGACTCTCGAGCAATTCGGCTCCCCGGGCGGGGACAGGACCGAAGACACGGACGTCGACACCCTCGTGGAGCAGGGTCGAGGAGAGGCGCACGGTGACGTCCACCGGACCGCCCCGGTCCTGAGTCAGCAGATAGGCGATGCGTTTCACCGGATTCGCTCCGTGGAGGTGAGTTTGTCGACGAGGACGGCGAGCTGGTCGGTCATCCGGGTCCGGTCGAAGGACAGTTCCGCGCGGCGGCGTCCCTGTTCGCCTTCGCGCCGGGCCAGTTCGGGGTCGGCGAGCCGGGCCGCCACCGCGTCGGCGAGCAGGCCGAGATCACCTGGCGGCAGTACGGCTCCCGCGTCGGCGACGCTCTGACGTATCCCGCCGACGTCGAACGCGACCACCGACCGGGCGCACGCCATGGCCTCCAGTGGCACGAGCGCCATGCCTTCGGCCCGCGACGGGAGCACCACGACGTCCGCGGCCGTGTAGAACGCCGCGGAGTCGTCGGCATGGCCTGACCACCGCACCGAAGAATGCGTCGCGACGGGATGCCGTTCCCGCCACACGGCGCCCATCGGCCCGTCACCGGCGAGGACGAGCTTCGCGTTCGGAACGCGCCGCAGGACATCCGGCCAAGCGGACAAGAGCTGGTCCTGTCCTTTGAGCTCGGCCAGCCTGCCGAGGCAGACGGCGATCGGTGCCTCTTCGGGCAGGCCGAGCCGCCGCCGCGCGGCCGCACGGTCCCCCGGCGAGAACTTCGCCGTGTCGACGCCGTTGCAGACGACCTCCGCGTCGGCGGTGATGCCCGCGCCCTGACCGGCGGCGAGTTCGTCGTCACTCACGCAGACGACGAGATCGGTCCACCGGGAGGCGACCCGTTCCCAAGCGGCCGACGCCCAGCGCAGTGGTCCGCGCGCGGTTTCGAAGGACCACAGGTGCGGCTGGAACACTGTCGGACGGCTACCGCGCAAGGCCACGCGCCCGGCCAGGCCCGCCTTCGAGCTGTGCAGGTGCACGACTTCCGGCCGCAGGTCCGCCAAGAGCCGGTGGAGGCGCACCGTTTCCGCGATCGCACCGGGGCCGGGAGAGCGGGCCGCTCGCCAGCCGCGCACGTCGATGCCGAGGCCACGGGCGCTTGTGGCCAGCCAGCCGGAAGGCGGGCACACCACGGTCACCGACCAGCCCCGATCCCGCTGTGCCACCGCGAGGTCCAGGACGACGACGGCCACTCCCGCCGTCGTCGGCTGGGAAACGTGCACGATCTTCACCGCGGCCCGCCTCGCCGTAGCGCGGACAGCTCGCCGCGCTGGAGCACGAGCGTCGCCCCGGCGTATCCGGCGAGGAGGACAACGCCTTCACCGAGAGCGCCCGGAACCGAATCCGCGGGCCCGAACAATCCTGAGTTGGCCAGGAGAACGGCGGGCACCATGCCCACCGCGCACGCGCCGAGAACCCGGGCCGAGATCCCGGCCAATTCGCGCGCCGGTGGCGCGACGCGGAGTCCCGCCAGTACACGCCAAGCGATCGGCACCATCAGCCAGGCGACACCGAACTGGACGGCGGCGACGGCCGTGATCCCGAGCTGGGTCATCAGCACCAGCCCCGCCGCGAGCAGCAGGAGATGAGCGCATTCCAGCGCCAGGTACCGCCGTGCGTGTCCGGTCGCTTTCACCGCCTGGTACCAGATCTGCAGCAGGCCGATCCCCAGGCCGTATCCCGCCAGCAGCGTCAGCGGGCCCGCCGCGTCCGCCCAGCGCGCGCCCAGCAGGACGACGCGATCGGCGAGGACGGCCAGTACGAGGTACAGGCCGCCGGTGACCACGAGCACGGCGCGGGTGAATCGGGTGACGGCCTCCGTCAGCGAACCGCGTTCGCGACACAACCGCGTGAACACCGGGAAGGCCACGGCGCCCAGCACGACCGCCACCATGATGTACGGGATCCAGGCGAGCCGGTAGGCCAGCGAGTAGACGCCGACCGCGTCCGGTCCGAGCACGTGCCCGACCGTGAAATAGTCGAGGTTGACCAGCAGCGCTCCCACCAGGGCGGCCGGTCCCACGACCGCGGCCCAGCGCAGCGCTTCGCTCGCCGCGGCGGTGTCCCACTGAGGCCGCACTCCGCCGCCCGCCAGCGCACCGAACAGCGGTTGAGCGACGGCCGTGCACACGAGACCGATCACCAGCGAGGGAGGTCCGGTGCCACCGGTGGCGAGCACGACCGTCACCACGGCACCGAGGATCGCGCTGCCGCCGTCGGGCAGCAGGCGGCGGCGGAAGTCCAGCTTCCGGTGCATCAGTCCCATCTGCACCCCGCCCGCGGCCGAGAACGGCAGGCCGAGCGCGGCCAGCCGGACCAGCCCGGCGGCGTCCGGGGCACCGAGCAACGCGGTGATCGGCTCCGCCGCAGCGGCGAGGACGACGGCCAGGACCAGCCCGGCGCCCACGCTCATCGTCAGTACCGTGCCCGCCATCCGGCGCGGATCCCGTTCGGTGCGGCCGATCACGTCGTAGACACCGACCGACTGCACCACCTGACCGAGGTTGACCAGCGACACCGCGAGTGCGACGACGCCGAGCTGGCCCTCGGTCAGCAGCGCCGCCAGTACCAGGGTGACCAGCATCTGGCTGCTCTTGCTGACCAGGTTGACGGCGCCGAGCCACAGCGAACCCCGTACCGCCCGGGTACCGAGGTCGCCGGTCATCCGCCGCTCCCGGCCGCGACCGGCAGGGCGGTGGGCGCCCTGGTCAGCCGGACGGCGGCGGCGGCGAGCAGGCACCACGCGGCGACGACGGCGACCCCGTCGACCGTGACGGCCGCCCGCGTGCCGAGCACCGAAACCACTACCGAGTCCACTATGTACAGATGCGCGAAAGGCACCGCCGACGCGAGTACCGCGAACCCGGCCGCGCCCCACCCCGGCCCGGCCCGGTTTCGCCACCACAGCGCGGCCACCGCCGCCAGCGCGGGCACGGTGATCAGCACGTCACCGGGCTGATGCACCACGCAGACCACCACGGCGAGACAGGTGAGCAGGTCCGCGACGGGCGTCGATCCCGCACGGTCCAGCCGCCGCACGAGCAGGACACTCGCGGCGAGCACACCGGCCAGGACGGTCACCTCGATGCCGGGCGGAACCCAGCCGGTGACCCGGAACACCACGGCCGCGACGTCGATCCGTTGCGCTGTCGGGGAATCGACAGCGCCGTAGTCGGTGCCAGTGGCGTGACTGAGATTCGCTACGACGACGTCGAGGAACGCCCCGATCCCGCCGCCACGGATCACCAGCAGCACCACGACCGGCAGGCTCGCGGCCGCCGCCACGGCGGTCCCGGCCAGTGCCACCCGCCGTGAACCCCTGGCGTACAACAGGATTGCCAGCGGAAAGCCGTACTGAGGTTTCAGCCACGCGAGAGCGAGGGCCAACGCCGCCCAGCCCGGCCGGTCCCGCCGGAGGAGCAGCGCCCCCGCCGCGCCGACCGCGATCAGGGGGTTGACCTGGCCGACGTAGAGCTGAGCCTTGCCGGCCTGGCTCGTCAGCAGCAGCGCCGCGACCACCGCGGTGGTGACCACGACCGGGACGGGAAGCAGCCGCCGGACCGCGTGCGCGGCCGTCACCGCGAGCGCGAGCAGCAGGAGCGCGCCGAACACCGTGAAAGCCACCGCGCCCACGCGGTAGCCGGGCAGCGCGAACGGCAGATGCATCAGCAGGTGGTACGGCTGGTAGAGATTGAAGTCCTGCCGCACCGGCCAGTGAGCGAACATCGCGGCCGGGTCGTAGGGGTTGCCGCCCGCGAGGAACTCCTGGATCGGAAAGTACAGCGCGTCACGGAAGTCCTGCAGCCGTTCCTCGGCCAGGTTCGCCGTATCCGGCAACGGCACCTGCCAGGACGGCGTGAGTGCGTGCCAGGCACTGACCAAGGCGACGGCGGCCGCGACGAGCACGACAACGCGGTGTCTCGTGCTCACGCCAGCACCACCGCCACGAGGACGGCGCCGGACGGTAGCAGGCCGGCGACCGTGGTCAGCTCGTCGTATCGCCGCCCGGTCACCGCCACTACGGCGTCGCCGGTTCCGTTGCCGTCGGCCGAGAGCGAGGCAGCCAGCTTCTCGGCCGCCTCGCTGAATTCCGGAGCGACAGGTACCACGCGCAGCGACGAACCGGCCGCGAGCCCGAGCACGGCCAGCCGATCGGCGGTTTCCGGGTCATCGCCCCGCAGCACCGCCACCGGGCGGTGGATTCCCGCCGCGGCCAGCGATCGGCGCACTGAACCCGCCACACCGCGTAGCCTCCCCGGCGACAGCCGTCGGATCGCCGCCACCGCGAGCCCCGCGGCCACCGCGGCGACCGAGGACAGCCCGGCCACCAAGGGCACGTCCGGCGCGATCACGGCCACGTCGGGCCGGGAGTCCAGCGGCCGTAGTCGCCCCACCGGAGCCAGCAGGTTCGCGTCGATCATCGCCTTGCCCAGTGCCGACGAGGTCGCTTCGGCTTGCCCCGCCGACGGCGCCCGCACGGACAGGCGGGCCAGTCCGGACGCCGGGACCAGCTCCACCGACACCTGCCGTCCGAGTTCTTCCGGTGAGAAGCCGGAAACAGGCGCCGCCGCCCGCAGGACCGAGGGACTGCGGGCGAGTTCGACCAGCGCGGGCAAAGCAAGGGAGACGACCTCGCCGTACTGTGCGGTCGCGCCGTCTCCTTGGCCGGAGGGTTCGGCCAGCAAGCTGACCCGGCCCTGATACTGCTCTCCCCGGGTCAGGCCCACGGTCAGCACGAGGACGCCGATCGCGAGCGCCGCCGCACAGCTGATGACGGCGGTCCGCACCGCCGGGTTCTTCACCGGCCACCTTCGATCGTGGTCCGGAGCAGTTCGTCGTAGGCCTTCATCACGGTGTGCGCGTCGTACTCCCGTTGGACGGTGCGCAGCCCTTCGGCGGCGATGTGCTCCCGGGCCGCCCGATCCTCCAGCAGCAGACCCAGCGCTTTCGCGACGGCCGCCGGGTCACCGGGCGGCACCACCAGTCCGGCCCCGCCGGAGAGCACGTCACGGACGCCGCCGACATCGGTCGCGACGACCGGCCGCCCGGCCGCCATCGCTTCGAGCACGGCCAGTGGAAGCCCCTCCCAATCACTGGTCAGCACCATCACGTCGGCCGCCGCGAGCAGGTCGGGCACGTCTTTACGGGTGCCGAGGAACCGGACGCGTCCGCCGAGGGTCTCGCTGCGCACCTCGAGTTCCTCGCGAAGGCTCCCGTCGCCGGCCAGCCACAACACCGGCTCGCCTTCGAGCTGAGCCCAGGCGTCCAGGAGTACGTCGTGGCGCTTCTGCGGCTCCAGCCGGGCGAGGCAGAGCGCGACCGGTGTGCCGTCCGCGACCCCGAGCGCGGCGCGGACTCTCGCGCGGCCGAACACCGGCCGCTGGGCGAACACGGCGTTGCGGATCACGGTCAGGTTGCTCAAACCCGCTTCGGCCAGCTGGTCGCCGGTGGCGGAGGAGACCGCGACGACGCGGTCCGAGGTGCGCCGCACGATCCGAGCGGCCGCGCGGAGGTCGTGGTCGGCGACGCCGTGGAAGACGGTCACCAACGGCGGCTGTCGTCCGGGTATCAGCGCGAGCCGGGAGACCAGGCTCGCACCGACGTTGTGGGACAGCACGGCGTTCGGACGGAAGTCGGCGATCGCCCTGCGCACCGCCCACGCGGACCGCAGCGCGCCCGTCCTGCTGCGGAGGGCGAGCGGTACGGGGAAGGTCCGCACGCCGTCGTCGGCCAGCGCGTCGGCGCGGAATCCACCATTGCTGGCGACAGCGGACGTCCAGCCGTATTCCTCCGCGCGAGCCACCATGCCCGCCACGAGGGTTTCGGCCCCGCCGGCACCCATCTCACTGATCACGTGCAGGACACGCATCGGCACTATTCCTCTCCACGATCTTGTCGGCGAGCTCGGATTTCGGCCGCCACGGCAAGCGCGGCCAACGACCACAACGGCAGGTAGTACTGCTCGGACAGGAACGTCGAGGCGACCAGCACGGCCAGCAACGACGCCTGGATCGCGACGGCTTCGATCCGGCCGGGGCCCGAAAAGGCCATCAGCCGGATCGTCCGTTCGCTCGCCACCCCGGCGAAGCCGATCACCGACGCGAACAGCGCGAACCCCGGCAGCCCCAGTTCCGCGGCCACCTCGAGATACATGTTGTGCGCCACGGGTGTCTGCTCGTCGATCTCCGCGTTGTGCGACTCGGCGGCGTAGGCCTCGCGGAAGCCGCCGGGCCCCACGCCCAAGGCCGGGTGTTCCGCGACCATCCGGGCCGCGGCCTGCCAGCGCAGTTCCCGGGTGTCCACATTGGATGCCGCGATGAAACTCTTTTCCTGTACCGCGCGCTCGATCTGCGGCCCGGCGAAATGGACGGCCCCGAGCCCCAGCAGCGCGACCGCCGAGGCGGTGACGGCGAGGGCGCGCCACGGCAGTACCCGGCGCAAGGCCAGCCAGCCGACCGCGGCGGTCAGGCCCAGGGCACCGCCACGGGAAAACGTCGCCATCGCGCCCGCCACCAGCACGGTACCGCCGAGCGCGGCGATGACCCGCTGATACAACGCCCTACCCGACAAGGAAAGGACGGGAATCGCGGCGACGAGAAAGTAGGCGAGGTCGTTCGGATCCGACTGCGGGCCGCTCGCCCGGGCCTCCCCGTCGACGATCAAGCTGTACAGCGCGCCGAGCCCGGCCACCGTGGCCCCCGTGGCCATGGCCAGCAGCAACCCCCGGATCGGGACCTCGCGGCTGGCCACATCGGCGAGAACCGCGGTGACGATGAGGAACGGCAGCCAGCGCAGCGTGTATTCCGCGGTGAACGCGCCAGGTGAATGGATCGCGGCCGTCGTCGCCACGGTCACGGCGAGAAGTGCCAGCACCGCGTGCAAGGGGGTCGGCCGGGGGAGTCGTCGTTCTCGGAGGCGGACGACGAGCCAAGCGACGATCAGCAGTGCGGGTGCGACTTTGCCCAGGTGAGCGTTCACCGCTGTCAGGTAACCTTCGACCGGCGCCAGCCCCACCGTGGCGTACGCGAGAACCCGTAGTGTCATCTTCGGGGCTCCAGCCGCGTCACCGCGCGCTCCCGCCGCAACTCCGTCCGGCGGACGTACTCGCCGGTGCCGACGACGTCGAAGTGTTCGCGCAGGGTCTTCAGAACCCAGCCCAGCCAAGCGGCCTTCCGGTTTCCCTGGATGGCCATGCCCGGGAAGAACTCCATACCGGGGGCTTCGGCGCCACCGAGGACGTCGGTCGGGTGCAGGAGCAGGGACGGCGCGACGCCACGGACGAGGCACAGCCGGAGCGCCGTCTTGAAGTACGCGCGCGCCAGACGAGGGGAGATTCCGTGAAGCTGGAGGAGATAGGAACCATGAATAGGGGTGCGCAGCAAAGGCATCGTGGTCACCGGCAGTTCCACCAGAGTGCTGCCCGCGGTCGTCCGCCAGCGGTAGGCGTGAACCGGTGCCAGCACCCGGGAAAAGCCGCCGAACAGCTCGCCACGTCCGTCGTCGGCCGATGGGGGCGCGGTGCGGTTGTGGTAGGCCCTGGCCACCGGGCCGATCCAGGTCGGCAAAGTGCTGGCATCGTAGGCGTAGCCCCGATCCTCCAGGACCTCGATGAGCTCGCGCGTGACACTGAAACCGGGTCCGCGAAAGCCGACGGGGGGCGGCGCGCCCGCCGTGACGATCGCGTCTTCGGTCCGCCGCAACTCTTCTTCGAGACGGTCACGTGAATACCGGTGCAGCCAGGGCTCGTGGCCGAACGAGTGGTTGCCGACTTCGTGGCCCGCGGCGGCGATCTCGTTGACAGCCTTGGCGCCGTCTTCACGCACGACGTCGGCGCCGACCGCGAACACCGTCGTCGTCAGCCGCTGATCACCGAGAACCTCCAGCAGCCGAGGCACGGCCGTGGGAAGGAAACTGGGATACCGGTGCCAGCCGGGGTCGCCATGTGTCTTGAGATAGGCCCACAGGTTGTCGAGATCGATCGACACACTCGCCAGCGGTCGCGCGGTCATGCCACGGTCTCCATCGCGTCGATCGGGGTGGTGGCCCGTGATCGCGAACCGAGCACCAGTACACCGATCACCACCGCGGTGAGCCCGAGGGCGACCCAGCTCTCGGTTCCCTCGGCGACCCGGTCGCCGAGCACCGTGATGCCGGTGACGGAGGACAACACGATCGTCGTGGCGTCGGCCGTGGCCACGACCGCGGTCGCCAGGCCGCGTTGCAGGGCGACCGCCATCGAGGCCTGCCCGAGTACGGCGGCGGCCAGCATCAACCAGGTCAGCGGGTTTCCCGGCAGTGCCGCCAAATCCAGATGCGCCAAGGTGCGGCTCGTGATCGCCACGACGGCGAACGCCGTACCGGAGAGGATCGCGGGGAGAGGGAACGTGGTGGTGCGGCCGACCTGAGTCATGGCGACGCCGATCCCGAGCAGGACGCCCGTCAGGATCAGAGCCGTGGCAGGCGTGAGATCCGCGGCGACCGACGGTTCCGAAGAACCGGCGAGGACGACGAGGCCGACCGCCATCAGTATCAGCATCACCGTCTCGGTGGTCCGCAATCGCCACCGCAGCACCAGGATTCCGAACACGGTGGCCAGGCCGATCGCCGAGGACGACGCGGTCTGGACCAGATACAGCGGCAACGACTCGCGAGCGAAGAAGGCGAGTGCGAAACCACCCACCTGGCCGCCGAACCCCAGCAGGTACAGGGGATCGGAGGCAAGACGGGCGAGGAGCCCCAGCCCCGTGCCCGGATGGTGCCCGGCCCGCCGGGCGGCGACGCTCTGGGCGACGATCCCCATCGCGTACAACGTGGCGGAAGCGATGAGTATCCCGTAATCGACCACGAACGGCTCCTATACCCACGACGCGGACCGGCCTGAAAGACGGCCTCGTCACGCTGGTTTTCGGAAAGCGTAGAGGCGGAGCGGAAATCTCACTTTCGAAGGACGGATCGACGTTTTCGTCACGCAGGGAAAGAATTAGTGAAGGCGCCGACGGCACGGAAGTGTGTCAAGACAGTACTTGATCTTCGGTCAGGTACTACGCGTGACCGACATGCGTCGAAGATTGTGGCCGCGGTCGATTTTAGGGCAGGAAAGCGCGCGACGGCAAACGCGGGCAATACCCTTTCGGACTACAAGAACCTCGGTCAGCAGCCGTTCAGCACCACCCGATGATGCGAACGACGGCGAACAGCTGCTTTCGCCTCTGTACGTTTGCCCCCGCGGCACGGAGGCGTCCTTTCCCCGGCGCCTCGCCGACACCATTCCGATTCGAGAGGTACTCATGCTGAAGAAGATCGGCTTCGTCACCGCCGCGATGGCGGCCGGAGCGTTCCTGACCGGCGGGATCGCGTCCGCCGGAACCCCGGACGAGGAGGGCCACGGCCACCCCACGCACGATGTGAGCGAGCAGGTCGGACTGGCCAACCTGAACAACATCGACGTGCTGCACAACGTCAACGCCGTGGTCGGTGCGTGCGACAACAACGTGAACGTGCTCGGCGTCCAGGTGCCGGTCCGTGACGCGCTCAACGGCATCGGCGTGCCGGTCCTTTCGCCGGGCTCGCACGAGGCCAGCGGCGAGTCCCCGTACAACTGCGCCGCGGGCAGCGTGCTGGACGGCGGGTCGGCCCAGCACAACTGAGTCCAGGTACCCGTTGGGTGCACGGGAACCGACGATTCATGTGTGAAGTGCCCGGTACGGGGTGAGCGATCCCTCTGTACCGGGCACTTCGCCTTTCCCTGCTGTGCGCGCACGGGGAAGCCGGCCACTTCCACGCCCGTGAGCTCTCATACCGAAGGCCCCCTTCCTTGGGCCTAGCAAGGAAGGGGGCCTTCGCGTGTTTCTACTGAATTACGCCGCTCATCGACGGTCGAACGTGTCGTGGTCGTCGTTCCAGTCGTCCACGTCGGCGACCGAGCTCACCTCATGGGTGGAGGCACCGTCCTCGTCCGCCGAGATGTTCCACTTGTGGTAGCTGGTGTACTCGGGCTTGGCGACGGCCTTGACACCTTCGGATTCGGCCCCGTCAGGACCCGCCGAGAGATCACTGGCTTCGTACATCGCGTGCTTGTCGCCGGCGTGGCTGGCGACATGCGACGAGGTCGCACCGTTCTCGTCCGCCGTCTTGGTGGACTCGGCGTAGGCCACGTGACCGTGGTGCGCCTCGCGGACCGGGTGCGTGTCCCGGACGGGGTGGACTTCACGGACGGGGCGGGCTTCCCGGACCGGGAGGGTCTTCGCGGGACGGGTGGACGAGACTTCGTCGCCGTCGGTATGGGCGACCGGACGCTTCCCGTGGGAGTGGCTCGGGCGACCGGGCTTGTCGTCGACGTTCCAGTGGTCGTTCGTGTCGAAGTCGGACTCCTCGTTGTGCCACACGACGGCACCCATGGGGCCTGCCAGAACCGCGCTTTCCTCCGTCCACCGATTTCCGTGGTGGTCGTAGCCGGAATCACTGTGGATCGTCCCGGCGCCACCGATACCGGCGTAGGTCACCGACGTCTCGGAGGTGCCTGCCGTCCAGGGGCCATCGCCCAGGTCGGCTGACGCGATGCCGGCGGAGGCGAGGGACAGCGGGATGGCGGCCGCCGCCGCGAGCGCCAAGCGGCGCAATTCAGTCATGATTATTGTGATCCTTTCCGGGTTGGTGATACCTAACACGAAATTGAGTCACGAGAATCGACTCCGGGCAGGAAGTCCGCCCGCTCAACGACATTACCCGGATCTAACATGGGCAAAAGTGCGGAGGAACCATCGCACCCGTTCGGTACCTTCGTCATGTGGTTCTTCCAGGGCGAACCGACCCGACGGCGGTACGTCGTGATCGAGGCGGTTGTCCTTGTGCGACAACAATGTCCACCGGTTCGCACTGCCGCGAAGCGAACGTCGGCCTTGCTTCTCACTGGCAGGCGAGAGTGTGAGCACTGGGGTTCGACGGCTCAAGGCTCTGTCGAACCGGGCTCGGGGAGGCGACGCTGTCAACGAAAGAGCGTCCCGGCGCTGCTCACGCCGGGACGCTCCTCTCGCTGAATTCCGCCCGGCCGACGCTTTCGTGTCAGATCCCAGCACCGGGAGGTCGGGCTTTTCAGCTGAGCTCGACCTTAGTCGACTGATTGCCGCATTTGAAGTGGTGCGCGATCACGGCATTCTTACGAGTGTCTTTACCGCGAGAGGGAAATCGAATGATTACCACTGCTCTCAATTGACCAAACCGCCCTGATGGGGTGAAGCTGAAGTGGGTTCGATACTTCAACTTGTGTTGTGGTGTAAGTAAAAAGTCAGCCAGGTTGAGGATCTTACCGCCCCGGCCGGGTGTTCTGGGTACGCAGAGTGCTCGCCCGCATCCGAAGGGGGCGGAGAGTTTCACGCGAACCTCACGTTTTTTTCGCCGTATCCGTTCCGGGCGCGCACGCTGCGAAATTACGTCCAGCTCCAGGAGAGCGATGTCCGTTCGCGCTACTCGAGTGGAGGGCTCACGATGAGCCCAGTCGAGAGCAGGAACCCAGAGGAGTGCGACATGAGAAGTCAACTGACGCGAACATTGGCCATTCTCGTCACCGCCGCGTCCGTGACGCTGGCAGGTGCGGGCGTCGCCACCGCGGGCGGGCCCGGTGGCAACGGGTCGTCCAGTACCACCAGCGTGGCCGCGGAAGTGCAGACCATGCGCGACGCACTGGTCTCGCGTGCGGACAGCGGCGACGTGTCGGGAACGCAGGCCACCCTCGGCCGGCTCGCTCCTGTGCTCACCGAGCTGGCGCAGGGTGAGCGGTACCTGATCCAGACAGAGGCGAAGGACAGCGCGGCCACGGCCCGGCAGGAGAACGCCACGGCGAAACAGGGCGTCGACGAACTGGCGACGGGCGTGGAATCCCGGGTGGGGCTGCCGCCGGTGTCGGCGTTGCTCAACGCGCTGTTGCAACGACTCCTGATCAGTTTGTCGTCACTGGTGAACGACCTCCTTGGCGGGCTGACCGTCCCGGTCGCTTAACGCGACCGGACCCCGGACGGGGTGCCCCGGCGAAAGGCCCGGTGCGGGACTTCCTCCGCACCGGGCCTTCGTTGTGCCGGGGGATCGGTCACTCGAGCTGGGGGACGTCGTTCGGGAACCTGAGGGGAAGTTCGTACAGACCCCGGGCCGTGCGACCACCACCGAGCCAGCCGTGGAAGAAGATGTGCCCGTCCACCACGTCGGCACCGCCGGGCCCGTCGACCTTTCCGCCGAGAAGATCGGTCGAGAGGAACGGGGCATCGGCCTTCACGAACGGCCCGTTCAGTGCGGGCGCGGAGGCGAAACCCGTGTGATACCCGGAACTCTGAAAGGTATCGGCCGAGTAGAAGAGCAAGTACCGGTTGAGTGTCTTCACCACCGACGGAGCCTCGACGACCGCTTTTTCGGAAGTAAGGTCGGCACGCAGGAGCTCGATTCGCGGGCCGACCGGTGTCCGGCCGTCGGGAAGCATCTTCTGGGACCAGATCGCCGCAGGTGGGCCAGTGGCCGCGCCATCGCTCTTGTAGAGCAGGTATCGCGTGCCGTCGGTGTCCACAAAGGTCTGCGGGTCGATGTCGCCGCCGTCCCCCGGCACGCAGACGAGGGGCGCGTCGCCGACAGGGATGTACGGACCTTCGACCTTGGCCGAGGAGGCGGTACCGATGCACATTTCCCCGCCGGGGGCGACGGCTGCGGAGAAATAGAGCAGAAACGTGCCGTCCGACAGCCGGGTCACGTCGGGCGCCCAGAATCCACCGTCGGGTTTGGCCCACTTCGGTACGGACGCGAGCGCATCACCGATCACACGCCAAGGACCCTCCGGTGCCGGAGCGCCGGCGGTGGGCACTTTCACCGCGCCGGTACTCGTCGAAAACGCGAAGTAGCCGGCGTCGGCCTTGACGACATCGGGATCCGGGAAGTCCTGTCCGAGAAGGAGCCGAGGTGCGCCGGCGGCCGATGCGGCAGGGCAGGTCGCGAGTGTCAGAAGGCCGACGGCGACGACGGTCAGCAGGCGAATCTTGTTTCTCATGACGGACTCTTTCGGACGACGCGAGAAAGCCGCCGCGCGGAGGGGCATCCGTGCGGCGGCTGTTTCGCGGGATCGGTCAGTTTTCCTGGACGGTCCCGCCGGCGACGATGCCGCCACCGGCGCAGTTGTCCGGAGTAGCACCCTCGGCCTCGGTCTCACCCGGGGAAAGAACCGGCACGGCGATACCCTCGGCGACGTCACGCACCGGGACCTGAACCCCGAGCACGTTCACGTTGTTGTCGCAAACGCCACCGACGACGTTGAGGTTGTGCACCGCGTCGAGGTTCTGCACGTTCGCCAAGCCCACCTGGCCGTTGTGGTCCACCGGGTGGTCCGCGATGGTGGCACTCGCCGCCGAGGCGGACCCGCCGGCGATCGCCATTCCGGCGGCCAGAGCGGTAGCGACGAACCCAAGCTGCTTGATCACAGAAAAACTCCTAGCGAGGAAAGACACAGGGCGGCGTGCCGTCGGCGCGCCGCCCCGGGAACGATGGTCATGGTGCTTTTCACGCCGGGTGGGGCCGGTCAACTCCTGGGCAGGATGAACCGGCCCCACCCGTGCCGGCGTCGCGCCCGCATCGCGGCGGCGCCGGAACACGCAGCGGAGTGTGCATCTCTTCTTCGTGCTCCGGGCCTTACGACTGCGTCACGAATCGCCGCCCCATGCCTAAGCCGGTTTCCGCACACCACCGCGGACGGCTTCGGCAGGGAGAATCAGTTGTCCTGGACGGTGCCGCCGTCGGTCACGGCACCCGCGGCGCAGTTGTACGGGGACTCGCCGCTGGCTTCGTGCGCGCCCGGCGACAGGATCGGCACGCCGATCCCGTTGAGCGAGTTGCGGATCGGGACCTGGACCCCGAGCACGTTCACATCGTTGCCGCACGCGCCGACCACTGCGTTGACGTTGTGCAGCGCGTCGAGGTTGTTGACGTTGACCAAGCCCACCTGGCCGCTGTGGTCGTATCCACCGTCGTGGTCCCGGTCCGGGGTGTCGGCGGACGCGATGCCGCCGCTCAGGATCGCTCCGGCGGCCATGGTAGCCGCGACGAAACCGATTTTCTTCAGCATGGATTCTCCTAGATTCGACGATTGCGTCGTGCGGGACGGCAGTAAAGGTGTGTTCCCGTCCAGTGTGGGGAAACGTACTGACCATCTGCTGTCTTTTCCAACCCGGTCCACCATCGTGTGGGCACGACGGTCCGCTGACCGCGTGAACTGTGGTCCAATCGGGTTACGGGCATTCTGCTGTTCGCCGGTCGTCCGGCGAAGTAATTCTGAGTCCGCTTTTCCGGCAGAAGAACCCTGGCATCACAAGTAGCCTTGCTTCGCCGTGGAGTGCGCGAAGCAAGGTTGCTTGTGTTCGTATTTGTTTTAGCCGGGCCAGGCCTCCGCCTCCGCGGTGAGCGCCGTTGCGACGTCGATCTCCCGCGAGCGCACGCGCCAGGCCAGCGACCCCGGCTGGGGCTGCATGAGCAACCAACCCGCGACGTCATTGTCTGTGTAGAAAGGGTTTTCGTCGTCGCCGATACCCAGCGAGGTGAAGTACTGGCGGGCGGGCCAGGTCTCGGGAACCCAAGTCCGTGCCCAGCGCACCACAATGCGAGCGAGGTCGTTGTGGCTGTCCGCCGGATGTATGAGACGGTCACCCGCCGTGCAGATCAGACGTGGCGTAAAGGCGGCGCCCAAAGGCGCGATCACATGACGATCGTTCAATTCTCCCCCGATCCACGGATGTGGACCATGTTCATCGATGACAGATGCGCTAACCGCGCGAACAAGGAAGGACGGCCAGTGGAGGACTCGGTGACACGGGTCCGTACTTCCACGGCTCCTGTTTGAACCGATCGCCATCCTAGTGAAAGGTGAATCCGACCGGAATCCGGGTCCTGCGAGTGAAGAGTCGACACGTTCCCGTGAAGGCGAGTGTGAACTCGTTCAGCCTGGGTATGCCATCGCTGATCGATCGTTCATCGCCGAATTTCGAAAGAAGGATCGAAATGAAACAGGCACTACTGAAATCGACTTGTGCGTGTGTGATGGCCGCCGTCATCCTGCTGACCGGAGCGGGCCCCGCGGCCGCCGCCGTTGAACCCGTTCCGACGGCGCCGGCTTCGCGGTACGCGGCCGACGACGGAAACGGGAGTCCGCGCGACGATCGGTCCGATGCCGACAGGGGTGGCAACGGACTTTGGGGTCTACTCGGTTTGGTGGGCTTGCTCGGACTCGCCGGACTCGCCCGGCGGGGTCCGAAACCCGGCGCGATGGCCGGATACCCCGCTTCGGGCGCCGATGCTCCGCCCGTGAACACTTATCCGCCCGCTGAGCCGCGACGCCATCCTCCGGGCACCTGACCACGCTCTCCGCGGGAGCGGAACCGCCCAGTTCTTGTCTCCTCCGACGGAAGTCCGGCGCTCCGCGTCGGACTTCCGTGTACCCGACGGGATTCGCACCTTATTGCTGCGCGCTAATTCCATTGGGCCGTTTTTTCGACCGTTGCCGATAATAGCGTCACGTTGCCAGGATGAGAAGGGATCCAGGGTGGAGCACTTCCTAAGAGTGTACTTCTGGGCAAGCGAAAACTTTAATGATTACCCACTGAATCGTGAATGTAAACAACACGAACGAGTGTAGTTGAGGAGGCTTGCGAAGTCAGGGTGCACGGTTGCCTGCCGGGAACGGCAGCCGATACGCGCGGAAGAGTGAGCAAATCAGGATAAGGTAGCGGAGGGTGATCATCGGAGGAAAGGTGTGCACGGAAGAGAATCAGATGTCGGCGGGATGGCGAAGCTGTATCGCATGATTGCGAATCGGTGTTTCACGAAAAAGGTAAACCACGCAAGGTGGGATTACGGAAATCGTCGGCGTTACCGGATCGGCGCAGGTTCACCCTCGGGCTATTCGTAGAGGACGTATGCCGGGGTGGGCGTCAGCGCGAGGACCTCCGCAGGGGTCATCAGGGCCGCCCCTCGGCGGGTGTCCTCGTCGAAGAAGAGTTTGAAACCCGCTCGCACGTGGCCGGGCTTGCTCGGCATGAGCGTTTTCCATGTCGCCTTCTTGGCGGCGGCGGAACCGATCCCGTCCACGACCTTCACCACGGAGACGCCAGGATGGGGTTTCAGCAGTCCCTCGTCGCGTACCACCGACGAAGCCACCTGGTGGTAGACCATGACCTTGGCGGGTAGCCGGTGAAGCTGCGCCAGTTCGCCGAGGTAGTGGGCGACCCCGTCGAGTTCGGCGCCGGTGGTGCGTCCGAATTTCTTCCCGGGGACGACACCTGGTTCGACGGCCCACTCCGGATCGAGCGCGACCCCGACGTCGGGCTCCTTCAGCCAGTGCTCGTAGGCCCGCACCTCGGGCAGGAAGTCCGCGCGACCGGGCTGAATATCGAGTAGCAGCAGGCCGTTCATCGCGCGTGCGGCGTCGAGGTATGCCCGCACGGTTTCGTCGCCGCATCGGCTGCGGTACATGCCGTCGGCACCAGGCGAGCGGTGCACGGTGGTCGCGATCAACTCCACGACCGGTGTGATCGGCCGCCCCGGCGGAAAGGTGCCGATCTGTTTCCGCAGCTCGCGACCTGCGGCAGCGAGGTCCCCGGTCATCCGGCCGAGCGCCTTCGCGCCCGGCGCTCCACAGAAGCCGACCAGCAGGTTCGTCGCGAGTGGATCGGCGGGCGGCTGGGCGAGCGCCGGTGCCGCGGCCGGGGCGGGCGCCATCGGCGCCGCGGCCGCGCTGCCTCGTCGGGGCGCGCCGCAGGCGCTCGCCGCGAGTCCCGCCAGTCCGACGGTGAGGACGAAACGGCGGCTGTGGTCGGTCATCCGGTCTCCTTCAAAGCTGCGCTCATGTTTTCGTTGCCAGTCCAGGAAAATACCCGTGTTGATCTTCGCGCAAACCCGGCGGCCGACGATCACCAGATCGTGCCGGGCCCGATTCCGGGCCGGATGCCCCGAGCTGCGGATACTTCGTTTTTCGCGTGAGGGAACCAAAATTCGCGCTCACCCGACTCGGTGCATCCGAGTGCTCTCGCGCGGTTCCGGCAGCAGACTTTCAGAATGTCTTTTCTTTTCCGGTTCGGCGCAGGTGCTGCCGTCGCCCTCGTGGCGGCATGTGGGGCCCCGGGGCCGGCGGTTTCCCCGTCGCCGGAGCTGGGAACCGTTTCCGCGGTCGCACCGACACGCGTCACACCGGCGTTCGCGCGGCAGGTGGCCGCCGACGAACTCGGCCGGGTACCGATCCTGATGTACCACCGGCTCGTCGAGAAGCCGCGATCGGTCTACGACCGTACTCCCGCCGACTTCGCGGCGGAGCTGAAACGACTGGCCGCCGAGGACTACGTCCCGGTCACGACGGCCGACCTGGTGAGCCGACGGCTCGATCTGCCCGCGGGCGCGCATCCGGTCGTACTGACCTTCGACGACGGCGACCCGAGCGTCTTCGCGCTCACCCCGGAGGGACAGCCGGCGCCGGGCACCGCCGTACGGATCTTGCTGGACGTCGCGGCCGCGCACCCCCGATTCCGGCCGGTCGCCAGCGTGTATGTCAACGAGCACCCGTTCGGCGGTGACGAACGTGCTTTGCGCTGGTTGTCCGACCATCACTTCGAGATCGGCAACCACACCGCGCGGCACACGAACCTGCGCCGCGCGGACGAGGCCGCCGCCTCGGCGGCGATCGCCGAGGGCGACGGCCTGATCAGACGGGCGCTGCCCGGTTACGAACCCAGCACGCTCGCACTGCCGTACGGCGCGCAGCCTCGGCGAGAAGGACTGGCGCTGCAAGGACCGGGCTATACCTATCGCGGAGCGTTGCTCGTCGGGGCCGGGCCCGCGCCGTCTCCCTGTTCCCGTGCGTTCGAACCTGCGGCGATCCCGCGGATCCGGTCACAGTCGACCGGGCCGGAGGCGGAATACGGCTCGGCTCACTGGCTCGACCAGCTCGGTTCGCCCACCGGGCATCGGTATACCTCGGACGGCGATCCGAAGACGGTGTCGTATCCGCGATCCGACGTCGTTCCCGCCGCGGCTTGCGCGAGTGTGAGTCTTGCCTACTGAGAGTCCCCATGTACGACGCGACGGAAGCCTCGTCGACTGGCTGCCACAGCCTCGCGCTCCCTTGACCAAGCCGCCGGTGCACGCGAGCACCAAACCGGCTCCGCCTCCCAAACACCGGTTGCCCACGCGTGGGCATGGGACGATCGCGAGTCCGCCGGAGAAGCCGGCGCCTCGCCGGCGGCGGAAGGCTTCGGAGGCGGACCGGACGTGGTGGCCGTTGACCGTCATCTTTCTCGCTCTGGTGCTTTCGATGGCGCTTTTCGTGGCACCTTTCGCCCTTGAGACTCCAGTCGCCCCGGGCCCGCCGGAGCCGAAACCGTCGCCGCGACCGGCAAGTGGCCAGTCGATCGTGCCCCCGCCGGAGCCCGCCGCGTTGCCGGACGGTGCTCCCTTCACACCGACCGGCGCGGGAGCCTGGCACGTCGTGCCCGGCGTCAGTGGTTCGGTGGCGGGCACCGGAACGCGGCGGCTGACCTACACCGTCGAGATCGAGGACGGGGTGGCTTTTCCCTCGTTCGCCCCGGAAGTGGAGGCCATTCTCGCGGACCCGCGCGGATGGATCGGGTCCGACGACGTGTCGCTCCGGCGGATCGACGGCCTGGACGCCGCGCCGTCGTTCCGGATCAGTCTCACCAGCTCCGCCACGAGCCGCCGCCCGGACCTTTGCGGATTCGAGATTCCGTACGACTCGTCGTGCTATCTCACCCGTGATCGCCGGGTCGTCGTCAACCTCGCACGCTGGGTCCGTGGTGCCCATTCGTTCGAGCGCGATCTTCTGGCCTACCACCGGTACGCGGTCAATCACGAGGTCGGCCACGCGCTCGGTCACGGACATGTCGGCTGTCCCTCGGCGGGGGCCGTGGCGCCGGTGATGATGCAGCAGACCTTCGGACTGTCCAACAGCTACGTCGCGGACCTCAACCGTGCCGAGCCGGGCGCAGCGGTGAACGTACGTCCGGATGGAGCTGTCTGCCGTCCCAATCCGTGGGTCACGACGACGCGATGAGCCTCCGGCGGGGGCGGGAGCCGAGACCAGACCTGACGGCGGCTCCCGCCACCGAAGTGGAGCAGCTGCGACGGGCGTTGGCCACGCAGCCGATCATCGAACAGGCGAAGGGGATGTTGATGCTGTTGTGGCAGTGGACACCTGAGGAGGCCTTTGCCGCGCTGAGGGTGATTTCCCAGCACACCAACGTCAAACTGCACGACGTGGCCACCGTGGTCGTCGCCGCGGGCAGCCGGGGCAGGTCCGAGTCGGTCGACGAGGCGACCAGCGGCGTGGTGCTGGCCGAAGTCCGCCGGCTCGTGCTGGACCGGACGCGGCCTACGACTTCGCGGTGACTTCGATGGCCACGACACACGTGTCGTCGTCGGTGTCGGCGGTGCTGTAGGTGAGCAAGGCATCGAGCTGCTTGTCCAGATCGCCGTCGTGCTCGTCCACGAGGCCGACCAGGTGGGTGATCGAGTCCTGCACCGGCCGGTCGCGGCGTTCGATCAGGCCGTCGGTGTAGAGGAGCAGGACGTCGCCGTTGTCGAGATGCAGCTGCTCTTCCTGGTAGGTCACCTCTGGCACGGCTCCGAGCAAGGTGCCCTGAATGAGCGGGAGCGTCGTGGTCTGTCCCCGGTGCCGGAGGATCGGAGGGAGATGGCCCGCCCGCGCCCAGCGCAGGATCCTGGTCGTGGGGTTGTAGAGGGCCGCGACGGCGGTGGCGGTGACGTGGTTGGTGAGGTTGTAGGCGACCAGGTTGAGCCAGGTGAGCAACTGGGCGGGCCCGGCGCCGGTGGCGGCGAGGCCACGCAGGGCGTTGCGAAGGTTGACCATCCCGGTGGCCGCGTCGATGCCGTGCCCCGCGATGTCGCCGACGCAGAGCAGGATCTCGCCGCTGGGCAGGGCGACGGCGTCGTACCAGTCGCCGCCGACGAGGTTCTCCTTTTCCGCGGGCCGGTACCGGACGGCGGTCCGGATCCCGGCGACGTCCAGCGGATCTCGGGCGGGCGGCATGATCGCGTGCTGCAGTTGGAGGGTCAGGCGGTTGCGTTCGATCGCTTGTTGTTCGGTGGCGGCCAGCCGGTCGCGAGTGGCCGAGAGGGCGACTTCGGCCCAGTGCTGGGCGGAGACGTCCTGATAGGCACCGCGAATTCCGAGAAGATCTCCCCGGCTGTCGACGACGGGCTCGGCGACGACCCGGATGTACCGGGAGACGCCGTCGGAGCGCTGAAGCCGGAACGCGGTCGAGGCGGATCGCCTGTGGTGCAGCAGGGTTCGGAGGAACCGGCCGATCGAGGGCGAATCGTCAGGGTGCGCGTAGTCGGCCAGCCGGGCCAGGGGGAGAGGGGATGCCGTGGAAGGCAGTCCGTAGAGGGCGAACAGCTCCGAGTTCCACAGCACGGCTCCGGTCACCGGGTTCTCTTCGAAACCACCGATCCGGCCGAGCCGCTGGGCGTGCTGCAGCAGCGTGGTCAGCTTGGCGGCGTCATCCTGCAGGCGCAAGCCGAGCAAGACCGTGCCGGCGAGCCTGCTGATACTGACATCGGCCAGTACCGGCAGCGGAACCTGATCCACGGACGTGGTGATCGTCGTGTTCTGGTCGCGGAACGGCTCTCCCGTCGCGTGGACCCGGTGGATCTTGTCCAGCAGACCGCCTTCCTCCGCCGCGAGCGGATACATCTCGAGCAACCGCGCTCCGATGAGCCGGGCCGGCGGCCGTCCGCCTGGATCGACGAAGCGCGGGTTGGCGTGATGGATCCGAAAGTCGCCGAACCGGTCGTCATCGTCGTGGCACGGCGAAAGCAGGAGGGCCGGGTCGGGCAGGCCGTCGACGAAATCGACCAACTCGCCGAGCACGCCCGTGGCGAGGTGGGCAGTCGAGGCCGCGGCGCCTCCCTCGACGTTCTCCAGGGTGTGTGCGCACAGCTCGGCCAGTGCCTCTAGTTGCCGTTGCATCCGGCCTGCTTCGAGGTTCACCTGGTTCGGCCAGCAGATCTCCGCGACGCCGATGATCCTTCCGCCGGTTCCGGTCGGGATGGCGATCCGGGTGCCGACGGCCAGGGCGTGCTGTCCGATCGAGGGCAGGCCGGAAGAGGACAGCGCCGGAAACCACACCGAGTCGCGTTCGGCCAGTGCGGCCTGCGCGGGCGTCGACACTCCGGGAGGGACGTACCGCCAGCGGACGGCCTCCTCGGTGGAGAATCCGGCGGCCCCCACCAGCGTGAGCGATCCGTCCGGACCCGCGAGCCAGACCGCGACCGCGGTCGCGCCGAGGGGGCGCAGGGCGTGCTCGAGGATCGCCTCGGCGGCCCGCTGGGTGTCGTCCGCCGCCAGTACGCCGCTTTCCGCCGTCCGCAGACGGACGGTGACCGAGGTGTCCTCGCCGGATTCGTCCGTACGAGCCACGAACTCCGCCGCTACTTCGCTCAGCCGGTCCTTGGCCGCGTCACCGACGACGTCGGCGGCGAATTCCAGCCGAGTCACCCCGGAGCGTTCGGCGAGGGTCGCGAGTTGTCGTGCGGCGTCGCCTGGACCGCAGCCCAAGCGCTCCATCAACACACCTTTGGCGAGTTCGATCAAGGCGCGTCCGTCGGCGACGGCATGGGCGTGGTCGACCTCGTCGCGGAGGCGGGCGACCGTGGCGGCCAGACGCGCCAGGTTCGGGGAAAGGCCGGGGGAAGGCACCGAGCCGGTTTCGTCGACCGACATTCCAGTTCCCCGCTCAGACCGTCAGGTGCCGTTTGAGACAGGCGATCAGCTCGTCCGTGTCGACAGGTTTGGTGACGTAGTCGTTCGCGCCCGAGGCGATGCTCTTTTCGCGGTCACCGGGCATCGCCTTCGCCGTGACGGCCACGATCGGCAGCCGGGCGTGCTCGGGCATGGCCCGGATCGTCGCGGTCGCGGTGTAGCCGTCCATTTCGGGCATCATGATGTCCATCAGGACCAGGTCGATGCCGGGATGAGTGGTCACCCGCTCGACGCCCTTGCGACCGTCTTCGGCGTGTAGCACCTGCAGACCGTGCAGTTCCAGGATTCCGGTGAGCGCGTAGACGTTGCGCGGGTCGTCGTCGACGATCAGCACGGTGCGACCGTGCAGGGTGTTGTCGACGTCCTGAGGGTGCACCGGCGCGGGCTTCTCTCCCGGGTGGACCAAGGGCAGCACCGACCCCGGCTCATCCGCCGAAAGGTGCAGGGCGATCCGTTCCCGCAGCTCGTCCAGGCCGGACAGCACTTCGAGCGAAAGCGTCTCGGCTCTCGCCTGCAGGAGCTGTTCCTGTTCGTGGTCGAGGCGCCTGCTGTTGTGGACCAGGATGGGCACCGTCCGCAGGGCGTTGTCACCCTGCATGGCGTCGAGGAAGGCGAACGAGGTCCCTTCCCGCAGGTCGAGGTCGAGCACGACACAGTGATAAGCGTCGGTGGCGAGGGCGGCCGCCGCCTCTTCCGTGCCCGCCGCGGTCACGACCTCGACGTCGGCGGTGATGACACCGAAGTCCCTGCTGTCGGCCAGATCGCCGGCGGCGCTCTCGGCGACGAGCGTCAGCAGACCGCGTTGCCGCCCTTCGACCACGAGCAGGCGGCGATGCGTGCGGCGCGGGGATTCCCGCACCGGTTCGGCGCCCGGAGTGGCGGCCGATTCCGTACCGATGGCAGGCCGCACCGTGAAGTCGGGTCGTGCGACCGGCAGGTAGAAGGTGAACGTACTGCCCTCACCAAGAATGCTCTCCGCGGTGAGGTGGCCTCCCAGCAACTGCGCGATCTCCCGGCTGATCGACAATCCGAGACCGGTTCCGCCGTATTTGCGGCTGGTCGTGCCGTCCGCTTGCTGGAACGCGCCGAAGATCGATTCGAGCTGGTGCTCCGCGATCCCGATACCCGTGTCGATGACCCGGAAGGCGACGGCGGGCCCGTTCGTGCGCATGGACGGAGGCAGCTCCTCGATCCCGACCGGCTCGATGTGCAGCTCGATTCCGCCCGTGCTGGTGAACTTCACCGCGTTGGAGAGGAGATTGCGCAGCACCTGCCGCAGCCGCGAATCGTCGGTCAGCACCTGCGCGGGGGCGTCCTGGCCGACGCGGATCCGGAAGTCGAGCTGCCGCTGCGAGGTCATCGGCCGGAAGGTCGCTTCGACGTAGTCCAGCAGCTGCCGCAAGGGGACCTGCTCCGGCGTGACGTCCATCTTCCCCGCCTCGACCTTGGACAGGTCGAGGATGTCGTTGATCAACTGCAGGAGATCCGAACCCGCCGAGTGGATGATGCCCGCGTACTCCACTTGCTTGGAGGTGAGGTTGCGAGTGGGGTTCTGGGCCAGCAGTTGCGCGAGGATCAACAGGCTGTTGAGCGGGGTCCGCAGTTCGTGGCTCATGTTGGCCAGGAACTCCGACTTGTACTTCGACGCCAGGGTCAGCTGATGGGCACGGGTTTCGAGTTCCTGGCGCGCTTGCTCGATTTCGAGGTTCTTCGTCTCGATGTCACGGTTCTGGGTCGCCAGCAGCGCGGCCTTCTCTTCCAGCTCGGCGTTGGAACGCTGCAGTTCTTCCTGCTGTGACTGCAGTTCCTCCGAACGCGTCTGGAGCTCGGCGGTCAGTCGCTGCGACTCGTCGAGCAGCTCGTCCGTACGCGCGTTGGCGACGATGCTGTTGACGTTGACGCCGATCTGTTCCATCAGCAGTTCGAGGAACGCCCGGTGCACTTCGGTGAAACCGTGGATCGAGGCCAGCTCGATCACGCCGAGAACCTGATCTTCCACCACGATCGGGAGCACGATCAGGTTCGCCGGTCTCGTCTTCCCCAGGCCGGAGGAGATGGCCACATAGTCCTCCGGCACTTCGTCGACCATGATCGGGCGGCGACTGCGTGCCGCCTGCCCGACCAGCGATTGGCCGATCCGGAAGCGCGCCACCGGACCGTCACCGGCGTCGGGATGCCCGTAAGCGCCGACAAGCCGCAGTTCCGGCCTTTCCGCCGTCTCGTCGGCGAGGTAGAACGCGCCGTACTGCGCGGCGACCAACGGGACCAGCTCGTCCATCACCGCCGCCGCGACCAGGGCGAGGTCGCGACGTCCCTGCATCAGGCCGGTGATGGTGGCCAGGTTCGACTTCAGCCAGTCTTGCTCCTGGTTCGCCCGCGTGGTTTCGCGCAGCGACTCGACCATCGAGTTGATGTTGTCCTTGAGCTCGGCGACCTCGCCGGAGGCGTCCACGGTGATCGAGCGGGTGAGGTCGCCTTCCGCGACCGCGCTGGTGACCTTGGCGATGGCCCGGACCTGCCGGGTGAGGTTCCCGGCCAGTTCGTTGACGTTCTCCGTCAGCCGTTTCCAGGTACCCGATACGCCTTCGACCTCGGCCTGGCCGCCGAGCCGTCCTTCACTGCCGACTTCGCGTGCCACGCGGGTGACCTCCGCGGCGAAGGCGGACAGCTGGTCGACCATCGTGTTGATGGTGGTTTTGAGTTCCAGGATCTCGCCCCGCGCGTCGACGTCGATCTTGCGCGTCAGGTCGCCCTGTGCGACCGCGGTGGTGACCTGGGCGATGTTGCGGACCTGCCCGGTGAGGTTGTTCGCCATCGAGTTGACGTTGTCGGTGAGGTCCTTCCAGGTACCGGCGACGTTCGGCACGCGGGCCTGCCCACCGAGGATCCCTTCGGTTCCGACCTCACGGGCGACCCGGGTGACCTCGTCCGCGAACGCCGACAGCGTGTCGACCATCGTGTTGATGACGTCGGCCAGCGCCGCGACCTCGCCCTTGGCCTCGACGGTGATCTTGCGGGACAGGTCGCCCCGGGCGACCGCCGTGGCGACCTGCGCGATCGAGCGCACCTGACCGGTGAGGTTGGACGCCATCACGTTGACGTTGTCGGTCAGGTCCTTCCAGGTTCCCGAGACACCCCGGACCGTCGCCTGTCCGCCGAGGTTGCCCTCGGTGCCGACCTCACGCGCGACGCGGGTGACTTCGTCGGCGAAGGCGGACAGCTGGTCGACCATCGTGTTGATGGTGTCCTTCAGTTCCAGGATCTCGCCGCGCGCGTCGACCCGGATCTTCTGCGACAGGTCACCGCGGGCCACCGCGGTGGTGACCTCGGCGATCGAACGGACCTGCGCCGTCAGGTTGTCCGCCATGAAGTTCACGGAGTCGGTGAGGTCGCGCCAGGTGCCGGAGACACCCTTGACGTCGGCTTGGCCGCCGAGTCGTCCTTCGGTGCCGACTTCACGGGCGACGCGGGTGACTTCGTCGGCGAAGGCGGACAGCTGACCCACCATGGTGTTCAGCGTGTTCTTCAGCTCCAAGACCTCGCCGCGCGCCGTCACGTTGATCTTCTGGGACAGGTCGCCCTTCGCGACCGCGGTGGCGACCTGGGCGATGTTGCGGACCTGGTCGGTGAGGTTGCCCGCCATGAAGTTCACGGAGTCGGTGAGGTCGCGCCAGGTGCCGGAGACACCCTTGACGTCGGCTTGGCCGCCGAGTCGTCCTTCGGTGCCGACTTCACGGGCGACACGGGTGACTTCGTCGGCGAACGAGGACAGCTGGTCGACCATCGTGTTGATGGTGTTCTTGAGCTCGAGGATCTCGCCGCGCGCGTCCACCGTGATCTTCTGCGACAGATCGCCCTTCGCGACCGCCGTGGTCACCTGGGCGACATTGCGGACCTGGTCGGTGAGATTGCCCGCCATGAAGTTCACGGAGTCGGTGAGATCGCGCCAGACACCGCCGACGCCCGGCACCTCCGCCTGGCCGCCCAGCCGTCCCTCGCTACCGACCTCTCGTGCGACGCGGGTGACTTCGTCGGCGAACGAGGACAGCTGATCCACCATGGTGTTCACGGTGTCCTTGAGTTCGAGGATCTCGCCGCGGGCGTCGACGTCGATCTTCTGGGACAGGTCGCCTCGCGCCACCGCGGTCGCCACCTGGGCGATGTCACGCACCTGGGTGGTGAGGTTGCCCGCCATCGCGTTCACGGAGTCGGTGAGGTCTTTCCAGGTACCGGAGACACCGGGCACCTTCGCCTGGCCGCCCAGCTGCCCCTCGCTGCCGACCTCGCGGGCGACGCGGGTGACCTCCGAGGTGAACAAGGACAGCTGGTCCGCCATCCCGTTGAACACTGTGGCGATGTCGCCCAGCAGTCCGTCGGCGCCGTCCGGCAGCCTGATGCCGAAGTCCCCGTCCCGTACCGCCGTCAGCCCGGCCAGAAGCTGGCGCAGTTCTTCTTCTCCGGCACGACTCATCGTCGCAGTCGCCGACCCGCTCATCCGTCACCACGTCTCTTCTTTGTAGCGTCGAGGAAAGAACCAACAACCAGCCGAGGAGTGCACGGGCGGGAAGGAGCGGCCCGGGCGGTTCCCGAGCATAGCGAAGGTGTACTAGGCTGGGCCGCAACGGTTGAGCAGCCAGCCGCATCCCGCCGAGCGAGACGCCATATTGCTCCCGTCAGCCACAGTGCTCCCGTCAATTGTTTTCCTGACGCTGACGTGAATCGTTTCGGTCGAGATGTCCAGCCTGTGCCCGCGCGCTGTCGCCGGTAGGGGCGAATTCGGCGTGCCCATTTCGGGAATCGAATTCGATTCCGAGGAAAACAAGAAGTTTCTGTCGGTCGATCAGTGAGGCGTGAGAGGCCAGGAGGCGCTGACGGTCGTGCCTGCCGAAGTGCTGGTCACCGTGGACTTCGGCGCGAAGGTGGTGATGATCGGGACCCCGCGACCGCCGTCCGGCCGGTGACCTTCCCGCCAGCGGCCGGAATCGGCGATGGTGACCGTGATCCAGCCTGCCCGGTGTACGGCGGTGATCCTCATGATGTTGTCGGTCCCGGCCGGATAGGCATGCCTGACGACGTTCGTCATCGCTTCGTACACGGTCAGCTTGAGGTCTTCTGCCAGCTCGGCAGGCATTCCTTGATGGCGGGCCCAGTCGGCGAGCACGTTCCTCAGGCGAGCGGCCTGCGCCGGTACGGCCGCGACCTCGTGCACCAGGTCCTCGGCGGAGGCATCGGCTGGCATCTTGTGGAGTACTCCTGTCACCTGCCGAACTGCCTCCGGCTGTTCCCTGGACCGGCCCAGGCTACTCCTGTGGATCGAGCGCGAGTGGTGTGCGGGCAGGCCGCTTCGGCTGGACGGTGCACGCCCCGCGGCACATGCCGGACCTGAGCTTCCGGTTTCCCGGTTGCTGGCGAAGGTGTTTCGGAGGCTGCGCGAGCAGCTGTCCGCCTGAGCGACGTCAGCCTGACCGCGCAACCGAGATGCGGTTCCCGCGATCGTGTTACGCAGGGACGTTGCTCCGCCCGGCAGGTGGTCACTGGTTCGAGTGTATTGGTTTTGCGTGTATTGACTCTGTCGTCGCGATGGCACTCATTGAATTATTGCTGGTCAGCTTCGATTCGATGGTCGCGGAAAGGGGTAAATGATGCCGTCGGCGGATTTTCAGGTGAGGGGTGCGGGGTGACCGCCGTACGACACTCTTATGATTCGCTCGGCGCGAACAAGTCGACGAGAAATGGGAGCCAGCCGTGGGGAGTCGGACAATCGGCGCGATGCGTGCCGGTCGACTTCCGGCCCGTTCGCTCGTCCTGGTGGGCGGTGTGGCCGCGTCGGCGTCATGGCATGCCGTGCGGCGCGGAACAATCGGATCCCGCTGGGTGGCAGCGATTTCGGGGACCAAGCCGCGCAGGCATCGGTGATCCAGCCAGGCGTCAGGCCCGGCTGACCGGACAAGCGATCGGCGTTCGGACTCGGTCGATCGTCCTGACCAGGCGTCGCTGCCTCGCGGCGTCCGGTCACCATTTTCCTTTTCTCATTCAACGAGGAGTTTTTCGTCATGCAAAACCGGGTGAAGTACGTCCTGCGGACCACGCTCGCCAGCGGTGGCCTGTTGATGCTGGGGACCGGCGCCGCGTCGGCGGCCGAAAACGGCGATCTCGACCTGCCTGCCACCCCGGTGGATCAGCTGGCCACTGCGGACCAGGACTCCTTGCGGCCTGCCATCGCCACGGATCCGCTCGACGCCGGTTCGGGCACCCGGATGACCGCCGCCAACACGGAAACCTTGCTGCGAAAGTAGCGGCGACGTCACGCGGCCAGGGGACCGGGGAAGTCGTACTCGAGCCCCTGCCCGCCGATCACGCGCTCACTCGCAGCCAGAGCAGAAGTAAGGGTAAAGCCGTGACAGAGATCTTGATCTGTGACAGCCGGGGAAGAGTGCGGGACGCGGTCAGTCGTGCCATGTCCACGGTTCCCGGCGTAGACCATGTCGACTGCGTAGCGGAGGCCGAGGGGCTGCTGGCCAAGTATGCCCGTCGGCCGGCCGATCTGGTTCTCGTCGGCTTGGAACGCGCCGCCCCGAGCGGAGTGGAGGCCGTTCGACGGCTCGTCAAGGCGGACGTCCGGGCCAACGTCCTGGTCTTCGGGGCCGCCAACGATCCTGTGGTCGTAGCCAACGCGATCATCGGCGGCGCCCGAGGTTACCTTCGCTGGAACACCTCCTGGCCGGAGGTCGTCTCCGCTCTCACCGACACTCTCAACAGCATTTCCGTGCCTGTGCCGCGGCAGCCGTCCTCTGTCGGCGTCCAGCTGACGAGTCGTGAGCTGCAGGTACTGACCGGAATGAGCCAAGGCAAACGCAATGGAGAAATCGGCCGTGAACTGCACCTGGCCGAAGATACGGTGAAGACCCACGCACAACGGCTTTTCCGCAAGCTCGGGGCACAGGACCGCGCCCAAGCCGTCGCCCACGGTTTCCGCCGAGGTGTTCTGCTCTAGCACGACCCGGCACGGCCTATACCGAGTCGGGGTGCTGGTGGATGGTGAGCAGGAGGTGGTCGAACTGGGTGCGTTGCTGGAGGGGGCCGCCGCCGAGGGTGGTGAGGGCGGAGGCGAGTTTTTCGGCGAGGACTCGCAGTTTGGTGTTGGTTTCCTGGGATCTCCATCTGAGGACGTGGAAGGCTTGTTCGGCGGTGATTCCGTAGACGAGCATGAGCGCGCCTTTGGCCTGGTCGATGCAGGCGCGGGCGTCGAGGAGGTCGGGGAGGGCTTCGGCGAGGATTTGCTGGCGGTGTTCGTCGCGGCTGGAGTCGAGGTCGATGTAGTAGCCGGTGGTGCCGACGGTGGTGCCGGTGCTGTCGTAGAGGCGGTCGCCGACGACGAGGACGTGGTGCACGTTCCCGGCGGTGTCGATGATGCGGTGGCGGCTGCAGAACGCGGTGCCGTCGCGGACCGTCGCGGCCAGGGTTCCGGCGACGGTGTCGCGGTCCTCGGGGTGTTTGTGCGACAGGAGTAGCTCGGTGGTGGGCTGGACGGTTCCTGGCGCGTAGCCGTGGAGTTGTGCGACTTCGTCGGACCATTCCCAGGATTGGTCGGCGAAGTGGAAACGGAAGCTGCCGATGGTGTGCGGGCGTCCGCCCATGATCTCGTCCAGGCCGGAAGGCGAAGTGCCCATGGTGGGCTCAGCGATGTCGGTCACCGGCCTATTCTGCCAAGACCGCCGGCCGACGCGATCAAGTTCACCGGCTAGTGGCTGTGACCAGCCGTGCCGGTTTCGAAGCGGCGGAAGCGGGGTATGGCTCGGCGACAGTGCCAACAGGACAGGCGGTGAAGCCATGGCCATGACTGGATCGGCCGCTGAAGCCAGCACGATCGCCATTCGAGTCGACGGGATCCCGCGTCGGCTGACCGTCGATCCCCGTCGTACCTTGCTGGACCTGCTGCGTGACCAACTCGATCTGTACAGCGTGAAAAAGGGGTGCGACCACGGCCAATGCGGAGCCTGCACGGTCCTGGTCGGTGGCCGTCGGGTGCTGGCCTGCCTGGTGCTCGCCGTGACCTGCGACGGGGCGGACGTCACCACGGCCGCCGGCCTGGCCGACCAGGACAAGGGGGAGCTGCATCCTTTGCAGGAGGCGTTCCTCGACTGTGACGCCTACCAGTGTGGCTACTGCACGCCTGGTCAGATCTGCTCGGCGGCGGGGTTGTTGACGGAGTTCCGCGATGGCTCGCCCAGCCACGTCACCTCACCCGTGGCCGCGACTCCACAGTGGACGGAAGCGGAGGTCGCCGAACGGATGAGCGGCAACCTTTGCCGCTGCGGCGCCTACGCCGGCATCGTCGCGGCCATCCACCGGGCGGGGGAGGGCGGATGAGGCCGTTCACCTTCGCCAGCCCGGCCACCCCCGCGGACGCTGTGCGAGCCGTGGCTGACGAACCATCGGCCGTCTTCCTCGGTGGCGGGACCAACCTGGTCGACCACCTGAAACTCGGGATCGTGCGCCCGGCCCGTGTCATCGACATCACCGGAGCGACCCCTGCCGAGATCCGTGAGGTCGCCGACGGGACCCTGGTGATCGGAGCCGGTGTACGCAACAGCGACCTGGCTGCCGACCGCCGCGTCCTGGAGAGGTACCCCGTCCTGGCCGAAGCGCTGCTGTCGGGCGCGTCGCCGCAGCTGCGGAACATGGCGACCGTCGGCGGCAATCCGCTGCAGCGGACCCGATGTGTGTATTTCCAGGACGTCACGACACCGTGCAACAAGAGGTCGCCTGGATCCGGCTGCTCCGCGCTCGGTGGCTCTACGCGTCACCACGCGATCCTCGGCGCGTCCGAGGGATGCGCCGCGACGCATCCTTCGGACATGGCAGTCGCGCTGTCGGTACTCGATGCACAGGTTCGAGTGCTCGGCCCGTCGGGTGAGCGAATCGTCCCGTTCGGCGAGCTGCACCGGCTGCCGGGCGACCACCCGGAGCGCGACACCGTGCTGGAGCACGGGGAGCTCATCACCGAAATCAGCCTGCCCGCGCCGTCGACCCGCCGGTCCGCCTACCGCAAGGTCCGGGACCGGGCCTCCTACGCGTTCGCGCTCGTGTCCGTCGCCGTCGCCGTGTCCATGTCGGAGGGGAAGATCGGGGACGTCCGCGTCGCTTTCGGGGGAGTGGCGCACAAACCCTGGCGTGCGCTGCGCGCCGAAGAGGTTCTCCGCGGCGCGCGGCCCGATGACGATCTCTTCCGGGCCGCCGCCGAAGCCGAACTCGCCGAAGCTCGACCGCTGGAGGGCCTCGACGGGGGCAACGCGTTCAAGATCCCGCTCGCCACGCGCACCCTGGCCGCGGTACTGCGCGAGCTGACAGCCGCGGAAGGGGAACGATGACCGGGTTGCTGGAACCACACGCGATCGGCCAGGGACGCACCCGCGACGACGGACCGAAGAAGGTCACCGGGACAGCGCCGTATGCCTACGAAGCCTCCGTCGAGCGGCCGGTGTACTGCCAGCTGATCCAAGCCGGCATCGCTCGCGGCAGGTGTACTCGGTTCATCACCGGCGCGGCGGAGGAACTCGAAGGCGTGGTGAAGGTGATCACGCCCTCGACCGCTGAGCGGCTCGCGTCCACCGAGGACGCCGAACTGGCGGTGCTGCAGAACCGCGAGGTCGCGTTCCGTGGCCAGGTGATCGGCCTGGTACTGGCCGAGACGCCCGAGATCGCGCGGCACGCCTCGGAACTGGTGGAGGTGGAGTACGACACCGAGCCGCACGACGCCCGGCTCGCGGCGGACCGGCCCGATCTGCGCAAGCCGGACACCGTCAACGGCGATTTCCCGACCGACACCTCGGAAGGTGAGGTCGAGAAGGCGTTCGACGAAGCCGCGGTGACCGTGGCCGAGACCTACACGACGGCGATGTACCACAACAACCCCCTCGAGCCGCACGCCACGACAGCGTTGTGGGATGACGAAACGCTGACCCTGTGGGACTCGACCCAAGGCGTTCATCCGGTGCGGTCCACGATCGCGGAGGTGTTCGGCCTGGTCACCGAGCAAGTCCGGGTGATCTGCCCTTTCGTGGGCGGCGGCTTCGGCTCGAAAGGGAACCCGCACGCCAACGTGGTCCTCGCGGCACTCGCCGCCCGCGCCCTGCCCGGCAGGCCGGTCAAACTGGCGTTGACCCGGCAGCAGATGTTCAGCCTCACCGGCTATCGCACGCCCACGATCCAGCGCATCCGGCTCGGAGCCGACCCCGACGGCAGGCTGCGTGCCCTGCGGGTGGACGTCGTCGAACAGACCTCACGGATCAAGGAGTACGCGGAGCAGACCGCCGCGCCCACCCGGATGATGTACGCCGTTCCGAACCGGGTGACCACCCACCGCCTGGCCGCGCTCGACGTACCGGTGCCGTCGTGGATGCGCGCGCCGGGTGAATGCCCCGGGATGTTCGGTTCCGAGGTGGCCATGGACGAGCTCGCCGTCGCGCTCGGACTCGACCCCATCGAGTTGCGCGTCCTCAACGAACCGGAGCGCGACCCCGAGACCGGCAACCCGTTCTCCAGCCGTCACCTCGTCGAGTGCCTGCGAACGGGCGCGGAACGCTTCGGGTGGGCGGGTCGCGATCCCCGTCCAGGCAGCCGGCGCGACGGACCATGGCTGACCGGCACCGGAGTCGCCGCGTCGGTGTACCCGGCGAAGCGGATGCCCGGCTCCACGGCGGTCATCCGCTTCGAACACGGCCGGTACACCGCGGAAATCGGTGCCGCCGACCTGGGAACGGGGGCGTGGACCATCCTGCCGCAGATCACCGCCGACGCGCTGGATGTACCCACGAGCGCGGTAGATATCCGCATCGGCGACACGCTTTACCCGCCCGCCACCGTGGCGGGCGGCTCCACCGGAACCGCGTCCTGGGGCTCGACCCTGGTCGCGGCGGCGCGGGCATTCCGCGACAAGTACGGCGCCGAGCCGGCAGAGGGCGACGAGATCAGCGCCGACACCCCGGACAACCCGGCCGAGAACGACTACGCGATGTATGCGTTCGGCGCACAGTTCGCCGAGGTCCGAGTCGACGTCGACACCGGCGAGGTACGGGTGTCGCGACTGCACGGCACCTTCGACGTCGGACGCGTCATCAACCCGATCACCGCGCGATCGCAGCTGCTCGGCGGCATGATCATGGGCCTGTCGATGGCCCTGCACGAGAACAGCGTGCTGGACCCCCGCTTCGGGCACGTCGTCAACCACGATCTCGCCGAATACCACATCGCGACCAACGCGGACGTCGAAGATCTGCGCGCCGAGTGGCTGGACGAGATCGATCCACACGTAAACCCCATGGGCAGCAAGGGAATCGGTGAAATCGGCATCGTCGGCACGGCGGCGGCCATCGCCAACGCCGTGCACCACGCCACCGGGGTCCGGGTTCGCGAACTGCCGATCACCCTCGACAAACTGCTGCCCGGCCTGTCGGAAGTGTGCGCGGTGCAGATCGGGGGTAGTCAGCCTGTGATCCATCCGGCGCCCGGCCGGGTCATACGAAAGGGAACCGACGTGAGCCTGAACGACGACGACATTTCCACCACATCGGACAAGGACAAGGAAGGTCCGGCCGACTCCGGCGCCGGCCAGGGGACTCCTGGTGAGCACGACGGCGGAGCCGACGGCGGTGCCGAAGGCCCGGCCGACTCCGGCGCCGGGCAGGGCACTCCCGGCCAGCACGACGGCGGAGCCGACGGCGGCGCGGACAGTGGCGCGAGCTGACCTGAGCGAGCCGTCCACCGGTACCGCGGAAGTCCCGGTACCGGTGGACGGCCGTATTTCTCCGAAGAGCCCCCTGACACGGCTGGTCGGATCCGACGTCGAAGAGTTCTCCACTCGGCATTGGGGCCGGAAGCCGTTGTTGCGGCGGACCGGCGACCGCTTCGAGGATCTGCTCGACTTGGACGGCGTCGATGAAATGCTGTCCCGCCGTGGATTGCGTACGCCGTTCCTGCGCATGGCCCGGAACGGATCGGTGATCGATTCTCGTTCGTTCACCGGTGGCGGTGGTGCCGGCGCCGAGATCGGCGATCAGGTTGTCGACGACCGGGTCGCCGCCCTTTTCGCCGAAGGCGGCACCATCGTGCTGCAAGCCCTGCACCGCATGTGGCCGGGCATCATCGACTTCACCACGGGCCTGACCGACGAGCTCGGGCACCCGGCGCAGGTCAACGCGTACATCACTCCGCCGTCTTCGCAGGGATTTTCCGCGCATTACGACGTGCACGACGTCTTCGTCCTTCAGTTCGCCGGTCGCAAGCACTGGAAGGTGCACGCGCCCGTTCACCCGGCGCCACTGCGCGACCAGCAGTGGCACGAGCACGCCGATGCTGTCGCGGCGCGGGCTCGTGACGATGCTCCGGTCATCGACGAAGTCCTCGAGCCCGGTGACGTGATGTACCTCCCCCGCGGCTGGCTGCATTCCGCGACCGCTCTCGGCGATGTTTCCGCGCATCTGACCATCGGCGTCCACGTCGTCACCAAATTCGCTCTGGTGGAAGCGCTCACCGCCCTCGTCGGCGCCGACGACCGGTTGCGTACCTCCCTGCCTTTGGGGATCGACATCGCTGATCCAGGGGTGCTGGACGATCATCTCGAGTCAGTCCGGGACGACCTGATCACCGCGCTGAAAGCCGTGCCGGCCGAAGACATCGCCCGATACGTCCGTGACAGGGCGTGGAAAGGGAATCGGCCGGAGCCACTGGCTCCGGTCGCGGCCGCCACCTTCGCGCTGAACCTCGTCGACGGCGACTCCGTGCGACGCCGGGACGGTCTGCGTTTCCGGGTTCGGGACGCGAGGAACGGCCGTGTCGTCATCGAACTCCCGGATCGGCACATCTCGCTTCCTGATTCCACCGCGACCGCCCTGTCGGCGTTGCTGGACGGAAATACGTGGCGAGTCGGGGAGGTTCCGGGGATGGATCGAACCGATCAGCTCGTGCTCGTCCGGCGCCTGCTCCGGGAAGGCGTGCTGATGGCCGCGGGCGCATGACCGCGATACCGGTGGAGCGAGGTCTTTGCGCGGACTTGGCCGATGCCGCGGGGGATCCCGGAGAAGGTACGGCTCCACCCGCGGAGCACTGGCTGCTCATCGAGCATCCTGGCCCATGGGGGCGGCTCGCGCTCAAGGAGTCCGGTCTCGACCCGGCGGCGGTGGCTTCGTTGACCACTTGGGCGGCGCGTGTCAACGGCCGGATCGCTTTGGTGCGCAAGGTCGGCCGCCGTGCCCCCGTGCTGAAGCGGCCTTCACGATGGTTCCGGATCGACGCACGCCCTGGACACGAAGAGATCCGCGCCGGGGAATTCGCGGACGCCACGGAACTTTCCCGCGTCGCTTCCGCACAGGGGCACGTGGTGTCAGGGCCGCTCGCGCTCATCTGCGTTCACGGCAGGCACGACACGTGTTGCGCGATCCGCGGCCGATCACTCGCCGCCGCGGTGGCCGAGGAATTCCCTGAAGCCACTTGGGAATGCAGCCATGTCGGAGGCTGCCGCTTCGCTCCAGCGATGGTCTTGCTACCGCATGGGTTCACCTTCGGCGGCCTGCGGCCGGACGGAGCGAACAGCATCGTCCACCGGTATCTGCGCGGCACGCTCGACACCGAGTTCCTCCGCGGCCGGTCCTCGTTCGAGCCCATCGTTCAAGCTGCCCAGCATCACGCCCGCGCGGCTACCGGTGCCACCGGAATCGATGCGCTCCGCCTCGTGGAAGAGGTTCGTGAGAGCGGTTCCGATTGGCGGGTCGAGTTCGCCGATCCTCGTTGCACAGTGTACTTGCGCGAACGATATTTCCCGGTGGATCGCCCGCTCACCTGCGCTTCCGAGCCCGCGAAAAGGATCCGTGTCTTCGAGTTGCTGGAGGTCGTGAGTGGCGATTCGGGTTGTTGAGGGATAGGGACGGCGCAGCGCTCGACTCGCACCCAGGTCGATCTCCCCGATCACGACCACGTCGGTGCTCACCCGGTGATCGCGCTTACCGGGCACGGCAGGTCCTGAGGTAGCTGAGGAACGAGGCCTGCAGACCGGTCACGTGCGTTTCGCGCAGGACCGCGCTCGTGACGGCCGCGCCGCGAGCGGTCAGGCGGTGCAGGACGGTGGCCGCGTTCTTCGTGAGGTTCTGGTAGACGACGAGGTCCCCGAGGAGTTCTCGGTCGTTGATGGTCAGGTGAAGCTGGGCGGCGGGCAGGTTGTCGCCCATTTCTTCGAGCAGCGCGAAGACCCGGCTGTCTTCACTGACGACACCGGGGCTGCCCGCTCCGATGCTCTCGAAGAGCGGGCTGCCGGTAAGCCAGGCGTAGAGACCGAAAAGTCCGCCGTAGGAGTAGCCGAAGAGGCCGTGACCACTCGCGGCCGTGCCGTAATCGCGTTCGATCCGCGGGTGCAGTTCCGCGGTCAGGAAGTCCAGGAACACATCGGCGCGGGTGTCGCGCAGTTCGGCGAGGTAGGCGTCGGATTCCTCGCGCGTCCGCGCGCCCGCTTGAAATCCCGCCTCCACGGCCTCGACGAGTTCCTTGGCGATGGGCTCGCCGGGTGGCACGAGATCCTTGTTGCGCAGGCGATCCCAGTGCTGTGCGTCCTCGCCCGCGTAGCCGACGCTGACTTGGATGTAGGGCTGGATCTGTTGCAGGGGGTCCTTCTGCGTGATGATGAGCGGAGCCGTCTGACCCACGGCCCAGTTGCCGTCGAGCACGTACACGACAGGCGCTCGCGTCGTGGCGCGGTCGTAGTCCGGTGGCGTGGTGACCCAGACGCCGTAGTCGCGCCCTCCGCTGGAACGCAGCTCGAAATAGTCGGTGTCGGCGAGGCAGCCCTGCCATATGGTGCTCATCGGAGGTCCTTCACAACTCGGCCGGCCTTGAGAACGAGGACGGCATTGGCGGGATCAGCGAACAGCCCCGGGTCTTCCACCGGGTTGCCGTTCCACAACACGAGGTCGGCCTGCGCGCCGGGAGCGATGACCCCGACCTGGCCGGACAGGCCGAGGATCTCGGCGTTGGTCTTGGTGGCCGCGACGAGAGCTTCCATCGGCGTCTCGAGCTCGGCGCGCAACCTGAGCTCTTCGCCCCGGCGGTCCTGGGCCGGGCCGATGAGATCCGAACCCAGCCCGATCCGCACCCCCGCCTCCTTGGCGACGGCGAGCGCTTCGACCATCCGCTCACGAACACCCAGCACCCGATCGCGGGTCGACTCGCCGAGGCCCGCTCCGGCGGTGTCGTGCAGCAGTTGCTCGACGACGGCGAACGTGGGCACGAGGGCGACCTCGCGAGTGGCCATCAGGGTGGCCGTGGACTCGTCGAGGTCGGTGCCGTGCTCGACACAGCGCGCCCCGGCCTCGACCGCGTTCCGGATGCCGTCGTTGTTGTGGGCGTGAACCGTCACGTAGGTGCCCCGCGCCGTGGCTTCCTGAACGGCGACGGCGATCTCCTCGACGGTGAACTGGGTGTCGGTCAGCCGGTCGTGCGCGCCGACCACTCCGCCGGTCACGCAGAGCTTCAGGAAGGTGGCTCCGCGGCGGAAGGCCTCGCGCACGTTGTGCCGCAGCTCGTCCGCGTTGCCCGACATCATCGACAGGGCGCACAGACCCGGGACGTGATGGCTGCTCCACAGCTCGGTGGGCTCCCAGTCGGCTCCGTAGTAGCCGTGCCCACCGATCTGGCACTGGACAGGTCCGCACGACAGGACGCGCGGCCCCCTGACCTTGCCCTTCGCGATCGTCGTGACGAGGCCGCCGTCGACCCCGCCGGTGTCGCGAACGGTGGTGAAGCCGGCATCGAGCGTCGCGCCGGCCGTGGCGAAGATGTCCGCCGCGATCTCGGCGGCGCTGATCCCGAACGAGAACTGCGGTCCGATCGGGCTCGACAAGCCCAAGTGGACGTGAGCGTCGATCAGGCCGGGCGTCATCGTCAGCCCGGCGGCGTCAAGGCGCTCGCCGCGTGCGCCGGAGGCCCCGACCTGGGTGATACATCCGTCTTCGATGCTGACGCCGACGTCGACCGGGTCGCGACCTGATCCGTCGACGACCGTCGCGCCGATCACCTGAACACGTCCCACGAGGCGTTCCCTCCACCGTTGCGAGCCGGCTGCGACCATGTGTGACGCACCACGGCACCGTCTTCTTTTCCAATGGATAAACTGCGGGAGTGATCTTGTCAAGCGTGGAACGCAAGGGCGACGCACGCGAGCGCCTCCTGGCTCGGCTTCTCGACGCCTTCGATGAGGCTCTTCCTTCACCGGAGGTGTCGCTCCGTGAGGTCGCCGCCCGGGCCGAGACCAGCCACGCCCTCCTGCGGTACCACTTCGGGTCGCTCTCGGGCGTCTTGGCCGCCATGCTCAAGGCGCAGCGATCTCGGGACAACGAGGCGCTTTTCGAGGCCGCCCGGAAGGGCACCTTCGACGACCTCGTCGTGGCGATCTGGCGGACCTACACCCGTCCGGAGCAGCTGTCGCGTGTCCGCGGCTTCTTCCACGTCGTAGGACTCGCCGCGTACAGCCCCGAGGACTTTCGTGAGTTCATCGACTCGCTCGACGACCTGACCAAGATGCTGGCCTCACTCGCGGAACGCGAAGGGGCCGGCGCCAAGGAAGCGCTGACCACGGCCACCGTCACCATCGCCGCGATTCGTGGCCTGCTACTCCAGGAGGTTCTGACGCCAGCGGCCCCCTCGGAGGACGCGGTCGCCTTGATCCTGCGCATGAGCAAGAGCTGATCCGTTCCACGCACCCCCCTTGGCTTGTAACTGCATAGTCGATCAATGGAGAATCCGAACTCTGCGGCGTGAGTAATTTATCGCCGAGTTATATCTGCTCGAAGTATCGAAACTTTTGATGAATCGACGATGCGTGATTCTGGTTGAGAACCTCTTTGCCGGATGTTAGCTTGATAGGTCCGCCCGGCAGCGGTGACGTGAGAGGAATCGACATGAAGGCGGTTCTGAGGTCGAGGTTCGGGCGGCTCGCGCTGGTCGCCATGCTGGCCGCCGCCGTGGTGAACACTCCGGGTGTTTCGGCGGCGAGAATCGACAACCCGCTCGCCCAAGATCTCGACACGATCCTCGGGGCGCCGCAGCTCGCCGGCTCGGATATCGGACTGGTCGTCCGGCGCGCGGACACCGGAGAGACGCTCTACACCCGGGCGGGCGACCGTCGCCGCCAGCCCGCGTCCAATGTCAAGCTTCTCACTCTGGCCGGGGCGCTGGAGGTGCTCGGGCCGGATCACCGGTTCACCACCTCGGTGAGCCATCGCGGCATCAGGGTGGGCGCGACACTCTCCGGTGATCTGTACCTGACCGGCGGCGGTGATCCGACCACGCTCGCGGCGGACTACGACCGGCTGGCGGCCGAGGTCGCGGCGAGCGGAATCCGCTTGGTGCGCGGGAAGCTGATCGCCGACGACGGTTTCTTCGACGGCGTCCGGCTCGGCACCGGCTGGGCCTGGGACGACGAGCCCTTCTACTACAGTGCGCAGACCTCCGGTCTGACCATCGCACCGGACACCGACTTCGATTCCGGCTCCGTCGTGGTGAAGGTCAGCCCCGGTGCCGAAGGTGCTTCAGCCCGTGTCGATGTGGTGCCACCGAACAGATACGTGCGCGTGGTCAACTCGGCGGTGACCGGTCGGGCTGGAGGTTCGCCCACCGTCACCGTCGACCGGGAGCACGGGGGGAACACGTTCACCGTGACCGGCTCCATTCCGTCGGGCGCCGCGCCTGTGTCGAGCTACCTCGCGGTGTGGGAGCCCACCGGTCTCGCCGCGTCGGTGTTCCTCGACGCGCTCGCGCGGCATGGGATCCGGGTCGCCGGTGGCCACAAGACCGGTGTCACGCCGCCGGGTACCCGCGAGCTGGCGCGTCGCGACTCGATGCCGCTTTCCGAGTTGGCGAAGCCGTTCGTCAAGCTGTCGAACAACATGCACGCCGAGGCGCTGGTGAAGGCGGCGGGCCGGAAGTCGGGCCGGACCGGATCCTGGAAGGATGGGCAGGCCGCGATCAGCGATGCTTTACGTGGTCTGGGATTGGATCCGGTCAGACTGTCCGTTGTGGACGGATCCGGTTTGTCCCGGATGGACCAGGTTTCACCGGAGCAGCTCAGCTCGCTGCTGATCGTCGCCGGAAACGAGCCTTGGGCCGCCCACTTCGCCGCCGCGTTGCCGGTGGCCGGGGCGGCGGACCGGCTCGTCGGCGGCACCCTGCGCAACCGCATGCGCGGGACCGTCGCCGAAGGCAAGGTGCGGGCCAAAACCGGCTCACTCACCGGAGTCAGCTCCTTGTCCGGTTATGTCACCGCGGCGGACGGCACCGAGCTCGTGTTCTCGATGATCGGCAACCAGCTTCTCGGCGTGAACGCGAAACAGGTGGAAGACGCCGTCGCGATCCGGCTCGCGCAGTACACCGCCGCGGGCACCGAGAGGTTCCCGTCCGTCCAGGACCTGTCCCGGGGGGACAACCCGGCGCGGGATCTGGAGTGCAGCTGGCTCAAGGCCTGTTGACCCCGTAAGTCAGCTCGATCTCGCTCGCCACGAGCGCAGCGCGAGGCGTCGTGCCGGGGGAGGTGCCGGGGCTTCCTCCGCTGCCCGGTTGCCGTACACCGCCTGCGCGACCGAGAGTTTCAGCTCGCGGCACCGTCTGAGGACATGGGGCGGGAACCCGGTACCGGTCGGCCGGTCCGGTGTCCCGCCGGCCTTGGCGTCGAACGGCGTCCAGCCCGAACCGAGGTCGATCAGGCTGCGGTGTTTGGGCGTGTAATACCCGCGCGACACGCTGACGGCGAGACCTGTCGCGCCTGCCGCCGCGGCGACCAGGTGCAGGTGGTAGCGGCTGGAGATCCAGGTCTGCCCGGACGACACCGGCAGGCCGTTGCGCCAGACGTCGCGGAACGGGTGGAACTCCGCACCGGCGAGTTCGTGTTCCAGCAACGCCGGGACGGCGCGGTCGATCCGCGGAATCCCTTCGACCACCGCGAGTTGCTCCGGGTGGACCTCCCACGACCGCAGCAGCCCCAGCACCTGGGCGGCCAGCACGGGCGGTTCGAAGTCGCCGATGTCGGACTGGACGCACAGCACGAATTCGCGCGCCTGCGTGGCGGGCGGCTGCTCGAACGGCTCCAGGAAGACGTCGTCACAGGTACGGACGACCCCGGTGAGCAGGTCGGCCGACGGATCGTCGCGGACGTCGACGACGTCGAAACGGTCGGCGAGCGACCGGAGAAGGTCGGTGGCAGCGGCCGGGAACGGAGTCAGCCCCTGCCCGGTCATGGCCGCGCGGGCCCCCGACCGCCGGGCGGCGGCCGCGGCGCCCGCGATCAGCCCGATGTGCCGCGGCCACAACGCGTTGAGGTAACCGCCGCCGATCAGGTGCACCACGTCGGTCCGGCCGAGCAGGTCGATTCCCGCGTCCCACCGCGGCGCGAGGCCGGGATCGTTCACCGCCGACTGCACCCAGCGCGCCACTTCCCACGGATCGTCCGACGGCGCCTCGCCGCACAGCCGCCACAGGGTGTCCGTGCAGCGGAGACGCGGGTGCAGCTCGTTCAGCAGCAGTTGCGTGGGTCCCGGCGAATGGGTGTCGAGCCAGACATCGGCTTCCGGCTCGGTCCGGGCCAGATAACGCAACCACGTCGCCGCGATCAGCTCGTCACCGAAGTTGGGAAAGCCGTTCGGGCCGATCAGATAATGGCAGCGCCGACGCGGGGCGTGGGCGGACGAAGCGAATCGCCCACCCACGCGTCCGCCGAAGGTCACTGGACGACGCTGATCTGCGTGTCCAACGCCTGATCGCCCTGTGCCTTCTCGTTGCCCGTCGCTTCGTTCTTGACGCGATCCTTGGCCACGCCCGCTCCTTCGAGGACGGCGGTGATCGCTTCCGCACGCTTTTCGGAGAGAGCCTTGGACTTTTCCGCGTCGGGGTAACCCGCGTGGGTGGCGACGGCGATCTTGACGTCGTTGCCCTGCAAGGCCTTGGCGATCTCGCCGAGTGCCGACTTGCTCTGCTCGGACAGCTCGGCGCTTTCCGTGGTGAAGGTGATCGGTGACTGCTGGATCGCCTGCTGGATCGCCGCTGTCACCTTCTGTGCCGCTTCTCCACCGGTCTGAGCGGCGTCCCCGGTGCCGGCTCCCGAGGAAGCCGGGGCTCCGTCGCCGGGCGACGGCGCGGTCGCCGCACTCGAAGCGGTTCCCTGCGTCCCGGATGTCCCGGCGGCACCGTTCTCACCCTCGGAGCCGCACGCGGTGACCAGGCCCGCCACGATCGCCACACCCGTCACTGTCCGGGCAATTGTCCTGCGCATGAAGTTTGAACTCCCTTTGGCTTTGCCTGCTTTTGCTGACGTCAGGGATCCGAACACGAAAGAGCACAAAGCGCCAACCGTGATCGAGTGTGACCAATGTCCGGCACGCGATTCCATGGTCCGGTGAAACCGTGCCGACCAGGAGAAAGGTGTCTTGACGTGCGCGAAGAGGACCCCTGACGTGGCTGCGCGAAGGCGGCAAGTCCACCCAATTGAGCTACCGGGCATTCTTGCCCGGCCGGGTGACGAGGTTATTCGTGAATATCAAATTCGGCGAGCGAAATGCGGGCGGGCGCTGTCGCCGGGAACAAGAACTTTTGTTCCTCCCGAGCATCGCCTGTCGTCACGAGGAAGCCCGTGCGATTCTCGATCGACACGGACCGGGCCTCCTGCGCCAGATGGCGATTCTGGTCAAGACCCCCGGCGACGGTTCCGTGTGCCGGCCGGGTTCTGGTGACTTCCCACCTTCACGAGCGTTTCGGCAAGACGTTCGCGGACTACGAAAGGAACGGAACGCGTGCCTGTGTACATCCTGCCGGACCTGCCCTACGACTATTCGGCTCTTGAACCCGCCATCTCGGCCCGGATCATGGAGCTGCACCACGACAAGCATCACGCGGCCTATGTGGACGGTGCCAACGCGGCGCTGGAGCAGCTTGAGGAGGCCCGGGCGCAGGCGGACTTCACGGCGGTGAACCTCCACGAGAAGAACCTCGCGTTCAACCTCGGCGGGCACACCAATCACTCGGTGTTCTGGGCGAATCTGTCGCCGTACGGGGGCGGCCGGGCCGAGGGCGACCTCCTGGCGGCGATCAAGGACCAGTTCGGCTCCTTCGAGTCTTTCCGGGACCACTTCTCGGCGACGGCGGCCGGTATTCAAGGTTCCGGCTGGGCCGTCCTCGGCTGGGACTCGATCGGGCGGCGGATGTCCGTCTTCCAGTTGTTCGATCAGCAGTCGAACGTGCCCGTCGGGATCGTGCCGCTGCTGTTGCTCGACATGTGGGAGCACGCGTTCTACCTCGACTACCTCAACGTCAAAGCGGACTACATCGAGGCGTTCTGGAACATCGTCGACTGGGCGGACGTCTCCGCTCGCTGGGAACGCGCGCTCATCGTCACCGCCGGTTTGATCCTCTAGACCTGATGACGCCGAACACCTGCGGGACGAACACCGCGATGCCTTCCTCCGGGCGAAATGGACGGCTCCCTTGAGCGGAGCCGATCAGCCGGTCCCGTTCGACGCACCGGTCCTGTCGGCGCGAAGCGGGGGAGGATCGGCCAGGAAACCGGCCGGTGGTGCGAAGAACAGGGCACCCGTGATCGCGGTGGACACTTCGAGGAGCCGGTCCGGTCGCTCGGACAGGAACATCCGGGACAGCATCCGCTCCATCACCTCCGGATCGGCGGCGTACCCGCAGAAGTAGGTGCCGTACTCGGCGCGGGCGATGGACCCGAACGGCATGTTGTCCCGCATGATCTTGTGCTCGGTCCCGTCGGGGTCTTCTATCGTGGTGAGCGCGACGTGGGAATCGACGGCCTTCTCCGCGTTTGGGATCTCGACGTCGTCGGCCAGATGCCTGCCCACCGCCCGGTCGCGCTCCTCCACGGGGTGCGCGGTCCACTTCGCCAGATCGTGCAGGTACTTCTGCACGATCAGGTAGGAGCCGCCGGCGAAGCCGGGGTCCTGCCCGGCGACGAGGGCGGCCACTTCGGCGTCACGGCCGCCCGGGTTCTCGGTGCCGTCGACGTAGCCGAGCAGATCCCGGCGATCGAAGTAGCGGAACCCGACCGTTTCGTCCTCCACCACGATCGCGGGGCCGAGCCGGGTCACCACCCGGCGCGCGAGTTCGAAGCACGGATACGGCCGCGTCGCCCTGATGTGCAGGAAGAGGTCTCCGGGGGTGGACGGCGCCTGGTGCCGGGGACCGGACAAGGCGCGGAACGGGTGCAACGAGGCAGGCCGCTCACCGCTGAAGAGCCGGTCCCACGCCGCGGCGCCGATGCCCAGCACACAGGTCAGATGCTCGTTCGGCAGCGGGAACGCGACCGACCGGATCATCCCCGCCAGATCCGGCAGCAGGTCGTGTACGGCCGGCTCTCCCCCTGTCCTCATGGTCAGGGTCAGGAACATCGCGCTTTCGGTCAACGGCGCGAGAACGGGCTGGGCGAGGCATTCCAGCTCGGTCACAACAGTCCCGCGTCTTCTGGTGTCACTTCGCAGGTGCGTTCACGCTGTGTGGAGTCGGAGACCCGGACCACCGTGCCGGTTCCACAGCCGCGCCAGGCGGCCGCGACGCCTTGCGGCAGTTCGTGTTCGGTCCCGATCGGGCCACTGGACGCGGTCTCGGCCAGTCCGATGTGGAAGGTCCGGATGTCACCGATGCTTTCCCCGTCGACCTTCGTCACCTCGTACGCGAAGATCGCGACGCGCTGGCCGACAGCGGGAAAGTCGGGAGGCCAAGGGTTGTCGAACAACCCGCCCTGCGGGGTGCCGATGGTCTTGGCGGTGATCGTGTTCTTCTCGTTCATGACACTTCCCGGGTTTAGAGGAAAAGGTTCGAGGCAAACCGGACTTCAGCGTTCGTTGAGTAACATCGCGCCGAGATGGCGCGGCGAGCTCAGGCTCAGTGCCTGGAGGGCGGTCACCAGTTCGGCCACCTCCCGTGGTTCGGACAACGACCGGTCGGTCAGTTCGTGGATCCGGCGCAGCCGGTACCGGACGGTGTTGGCATGGCAGTGCAGAACCTGCGCCGCCCGTTCGGACGAGCCACTGACGGAGAAGTAGGTCTCCAGCGTCTCGAGCAGCACATCGCGCTCCTCCGCGGGGAGGTCGAGCACCGCACCGAAGACCTCGTCCGCGAGCCGTTGTCCCTCGTCCGGGTCGAAGGCGACGAGCGCGGCGAGCGGACTGGTTCCGAACGCGCGGGCCTCACGCCTGCCCGGCCGGATACCGGCGAGGGCCGCACGCGCGAGATGGAGCGCGCGAGGCGTGTCGGTCAGCGACCGGTACGGCGGGCTGACGCCGGTCCGGCCCTTGGTCACGTTCCTCAGCAGTGCCAGCATCTCGTCGTACTGCTCCGCGCGCAGTGACACGACGCCTGCCTGCTGAGTCGGCGTCTGGTGCCATGCCGAGACGATGCCGAGCCGCGCCAGGCGCTGTTCGACGCCGGCCAGGCCCTCCCCGTCCGGACTCGGTGTTTCCGCGGCGACCACCGCGAGTTCGCCGTCCAGCGAGAACCCCAGCAGGCGGCCCGCTTCCCACGGTCCCGCGCCGAAGGCACGCTGGTCGGTGAGCAGGGCTTCGGCCAGTGCGGAACGCCGCTGATGCAGGGAGGTGACCAACTCGGCACTCGCCGCTCGATGGGCCTCGGTGATCCGGACCGCGTGGCCGTCGGCGATCTGCCACAGCAGGCTCGCGACGCGGACCAGTTCGTCCGCGGTCTCGTCCGGCGCGAACGTGCGGGCGTACCGCACGAGCAGGTCCCACAGCATCCCGCAGGCGATCCGGTGGACCCGCAGCACTTCCGGCAGCGGCACGCCTTGACGCGCTTGACGGGCGCCGGTCTCCTCCAGGATGTGCTGATCCGGGTCCCCGCCCCTGGCCAGCGCGTCGACCATGGAACGCAGATTCACCGCGATCGACCGGTGCAGGTCGGCGCGCGGGAAGATCTTCTCGTCGCGACACAGGTCGATGCGCTCGCAGACGGTCGCGTACACGTCGTCGACGAGACGCGGCAGCCGCGATCCGGCCCACTCCACCAAGGCGGCAAGGGTGATCGACGAAATCCGATCGGTGCTTTTCCCGAGGTCCGGATTCCGGCCGGTCATGGTGAGCTCGCCGGTGGCGAGACCGGGCCGGGTCACGGCGCCGAACGGCATCCGGACGCCGGGTGGCGAACCGCGAGAACCGAATTCATGGTGCCGAGCCAATGCCAACCGCTTTCGCCATGGGGAACTACCTCCAGTGGATTGATCGGCTTTCTCGATGTGTTCAGTGGCAATGCCGATGATTTCCGGTCGCGACACCGACGAGTTGGCGAGCTTCTTTCAGCCGGGTCGTCATATACTGACGTAATGTCCGACAAATCGCCACGCGAAGAGAAAATCGAGAAAGAAGAAGAGCGGAGCGAAGAAGAGAAACAGCGTCTTGAAGAGGAAGAGGAACGACGTCTCCGCTGACACGGAGGACGAGACCGGGATGACGGCTGCTACGCCCTGGTCCGCACGGCCTCGATGAGGGCGTCGGCGGCCAGTCGGCCGAGGTCGTTCGAGGCGAGCGGGCTGTCGCCGGTGAGCAGATTGCGGTCCCGGTGGGTCATCCCGGTCATGGTGTCGTTGAGGATCGTCAGACCCTGCTTGCCCAGCAGATCGGCCACGAGCCATCGCAGGTGGCCCGGCAGGTAGCCGATGTCGATGTTCGGGCCCTCGTCGAGGGCGTCGGGGAACACGCAGACCGAGTAGCCCTTGAACGGCGACTCGGTCTTGCCCAGCGCGGCGGCCAGCAACGCGGCCGGGCCGTGGCACAACGTGATGATGAACCTGTCTTCCGACAGCGCCCAGTCCAGTGTCTTTTCCACTGCTTCGCTCGTCGGCAGGCCGACGACGGCCCCGTGCCCGCCGGGGATGAACACGGCGAGGTAGTCCGAATCGGCCCCGAGATCTCGGGCGACGACCTCGGTGAGGTGCTTGGGTTGCTTCAGCTTGGGTTTCAGCGCTTCGTAGGTGCCCAGCACGGCCTCGTCCTCGTTCGGCATGGCCCACAATTCGAGTTTGACCGGGTTGCCGCCGAGGGTCGCGACATCGACCTCGAAACCGGCCTCGACGAGATGATGCAACGGAAGCAGCATCTCGACCGGATGGTTGCCGCTGGAGAAGAATTTGCCGTTGTCCAGCAGGACGTAGCGTTCCTCGGTGGCGATCACGAGGATCTTCCACTTGCCGCCGGTGTATTCCCCCTTGTGCCGCACCCCGTCGAAGTCGGTTCTCGACGCCGTGTACTGGCTCAGTGAATACGGTGACGGGAAGAAGGCGTTGTCCTCGGCTTCGTCCGGCTGGGGTTTCCTGGACACGTCGGCTGGATCGGACGGCATCCCGTGCACCTGCTTTCGTTGTCGTCTCTCGAAGTTCATCGCCGGAGGCGGCACCGTCGCCGTGCCTGCCACGCGCTCACCGTAACCACGATTCATACGTTCTACAACTCACTGTCGAATGAGGGAATCGGCGTCGGGTGAGGGGGGATCGGCCGAATCGATCGAGGTTCACGATTATTGGATGAGAATCGGCTATCGCTTCCGGTTTCGGACTCGGTTCCTTCCGCCGGCCGGCCTCGCGTGAAGGCGACATCGATCGCCTCGTCGTCGAGGGTGATGCCGATCGAAACGAATGCGGGAGTTCCGTCGCGGCCGACCGGTGGAGCCCGCGGTGGTCAAACCGGCGACGGTCCTCCGATTGCGGGAAACGCCCGGACCGCACGCCTGCCCGGCCGGAGCCCGGCGAGGGCGGTTCGTGCCAGGTGCAGGGCGTGCGGCGTTTCGGCCAGCGACCGGTAGAGCGGGCTGACACCGGTGCGGGCGACGGCCGCCTCGCGCAGGACGACGAGCATGGTGTCGTACTGGTCGTCCCGTAACGACACCACGCCCGCCTGCGTGGTCGGGGTGAGCTGCCATGCCGAGACGATCCGGGAGCCCGCGAGCCCGCGCTCGACGCCGACGAGGCTTTCCTCGGCCAGGGCGGTGGTCTCGGCCGCGACCACGACGAGTTTCCCGTCGAGCGGGAGACCGAGCAGCTTGCCCGTTTCCCCGGGGCCGGTGTCGAACACCCGCTGCCCGGTGAACAAGGCGTCGACCAGCGCCGAACGGCGCACCTGCCGGGCCACGAGCAGGTCGGCACTCGTGGCCCGGTACGCCTCGGTGAGCCGCAGCGCGTGATCGTCGGTGGCGCGCCACAGCAGGCCCGCCAGATCGACGAGGACGTCGACAGCGCCGGGGCGTGCGTGGTCCGCCAGGAGATCCCACAGCATGGTGCAGCCGATCCGATGGACCTGCAGAACCTCCGGCAGCGGCACCCCCTGGCGCGCGCGACGGCGGCCCGTCTCGTCCAGCACGGTGAGATCGCACGCCCCTTCGGTGCCGCCGAGTACCCCGACCAGGCAACCGAGGGTGTGCGCGAGGGAAGCGCGCAGATCGGCGGGAGGCACGACCCCTTCGTCGCGGTAGAGGCCGATGCGGGCGCGGACCGCGGCGTGCACGTCGTCGATCAACCGGGGCAGCCGCTCCTCGGCCCACGCCAGGAGTTCACCGGAATTCACGCCGGTGTCCCGGCCGACGCCCGGAAGGTGGTCCGGAGTTCGCCGTCGTCCAGCGAAACGAGGATCGCCCCGCCGTCGCCCGTTTCGCCCGCGAGCAAGGCCCTGCCGATACCGGTCTCGACCTCGCGGGCGATGAACCGGCGGAGCGGGCGGGCGCCGTAAACCGGGTCGTAGCCCTGTTCCGCGATGAACCGCCGGGCCTCTTCGGTGACCTCGAGAGTCATGCCCTGTTCGGCCAGCCGGACGCGCAGCCCGCCGAGCATCAGCTCGACGATCCGTTCGGTCTCGGGTTCCGTCAGGGGAGTGAACAGCACGATGTCGTCGACGCGGTTGAGGAACTCCGGCCGGAAATGCCCGCGCAGCTCGGCGAACACGGCCTCCCGGGCGGCAGGCTCGATGTCGCCGGCCGCGGTGACGCCGTCCACGAGGTACGGGGCGCCGATATTGGAGGTCATGATGATGACGGTGTTGCGGAAATCGACCGTCCTGCCCTGGGAATCGGTCATCCGGCCGTCGTCGAGGACCTGCAGCAGCGCGTTGAACACGTCGGCGTGCGCCTTCTCGATCTCGTCGAAGAGCACGACCGAATACGGCTTGCGGCGCACGGCCTCGGTGAGCTGACCGCCTTCCCCGTACCCGACGTACCCGGGCGGGGCGCCGACCAGCCGCGAGACGGTGTGCCGCTCCTGGTACTCGCTCATGTCGATGCGGACGATGTTGTCTTCGGTGTCGAACAGGCTGGCCGCCAGCGCCTTCGCCAGTTCGGTCTTGCCGACACCGGTGGGACCGAGGAAGAGGAACGAACCGACGGGCCGCCGGGGATCGTTGATCCGCGAGCGGGCGCGGATCATCGCGTCCGCCACCAGCCGGACGGCCTCGTCCTGGCCGATCACGCGTTCGTGGAGCAGATCGTCGAGCCGCAGCAGCTTCTCGCGTTCGCCTTCCTGGAGCCGTCGCACCGGGATGCCGGTCCAGCGGGCGACGACGGCGGCGATCTCGTCCTCAGTGACGACCTCGCGCAGCAACCGGTCGCCGCCCTGACGGCTCGCGAGCCGTTCCTCCTCACCCGCCAGCCGTCGCTCCAGCTCCGGCAGCCTGCCGTGCCGCAGTTCGGCGGCCCGGTCGAGGTCGTAGTCGCGTTCGGCGGTTTCGGAGTCGCGGCGGACCTGCTCGATCTCGCCGCGCAGGTGCTGCACTTTCTGGAGTGCGGCGCGTTCGGCTTCCCATCGGGTCCGCATCGCGCCGGTTTCGGAGCGCAGATCCGTCAGCTCCCGGGTCAAATCCGCCAGCCGAGCCTTGCTCGCCGGGTCGGTTTCCTTCGCCAGGGCGGCTTCCTCGATCTCCAGCCGGGTAAGGCGCCGGGAGAGCTCGTCCAGTTCGGCGGGCATGGAGTCGATTTCGGTGCGGAGCATGGCGCACGCCTCGTCCACGAGATCGATGGCCTTGTCGGGCAGGAACCGGTCGGTGATGTACCGGCGGCTCAGCACGACCGCGGCGACCAGCGCCCCGTCCTGGATCGTCACGCCGTGGAACACTTCGAGCCGTTCCCGCAGGCCGCGCAGGATCGAGATCGCGTCCTCGACCGAGGGTTCCTCGACCAGCACTGGCTGGAAGCGGCGTTCGAGGGCGGCGTCGCTCTCGATGTGCTTGCGGTACTCGTCGAGGGTGGTCGCGCCGATCAGATGCAGCTCGCCCCGGGCGAGCATCGGCTTCAGCATGTTCCCGGCGTCCATCGAGGACTCGTCGGAAGCCCCGGCCCCGGCGACGGTGTGGAGTTCGTCGATGAAGAGCAGGATCCGCCCTTCCGCGGCTTTGACCTCGTTCAGGACGGCTTTGAGGCGTTCCTCGAACTCGCCGCGGTACTTGGCCCCGGCGACCAGCGCGCCCATGTCGAGCGCGAAGACGGTCTTGCCCTTCAAGCCTTCGGGGACGTCGCCGCGGGTGATGCGCTGGGCGAGCCCCTCGGCGATCGCGGTCTTGCCGACCCCCGGCTCCCCGATGAGCACGGGGTTGTTCTTGGTCTTGCGGGACAGGATCTGCACCACTCGCCGGATTTCGGCGTCGCGGCCGATCACCGGGTCGAGGGTGCCCGCCGCGGCGTCGGCGACCAGATCGCGGCCGTACTTTTCCAGCGCCTCGTAGGTGACTTCGGGCATGGCCGAGGTCACGCGCTGGTTCCCCCGGACCGTGGTCAGCGCCTGGAGGAACTTGTCGCGGGTGAGGTGCTGGGCGCCGAGCAGCCGTCCGGCCGCGCTGCCCGCCCCCTCGGCGAGCAGCGCGGTCATCAGGTGCTCGACGGAGACGTAGTCGTCCTTGAGCCGGACGGCTTCCCGGTCCGCCGCGTCGAGCAGCCGGGACAGTCGTTGCGTGACGAAGGCCTGCCCTGGCGCGGCGCCGGGGCCGCTGCTCTTCGGTCGCCGGGAAAGTTCCGTCTCCAGCGCGGTCCGGAGCCGATCGGGATCGGCTCCGGCCTGGGTCAGCAGCCGCGGTGCGAGCCCGTCGGCCTGGTCGAGCAGGGCCAGCAGGAGATGTTCGCCGTCGACTTCGGGATGCCCGTGGCGGAGCGCCTTCGTCTGCGCGTCGTGCAGCGCTTCCTGGGATTTCTGCGTGAGCCGTTGCGGGTCCATGGTCATCCTCCGCTGCGTCGGGAGTGCGCGCGAAGCGCGGCTTCCAGGTCGGCGATGTGGTCGAGCAGATCGACCACCAGGCCCAGCGCGGCGTAGTTCAGGCCGAGACCGGCGCGAAGCCGTTCGAGCCGGGCCGCCGCGGGGAGCTGGCCGAGCGGGAACCACGGTTCCCCGGCCGGGTCCGCGGTGGCGTCGAGCAGGCCGAGGACCGCAAGACGGCGCAGTAGATCCGGGTGGAGCCCGGTGGCGTGCGCGAACGTCGGGAGATCGGCGTGCGGGCCGCCGTCGCGTCGTCGTACGAGCGCGTAGCTCACGGCGTCCTCCTGGGGTCGTAGGAAGAGGTGGCGGCCAGCTGTTCGAACAGGCGCCGGTCCTCGTCGGTGAGTTCGGCGGGCACGACGATCCGGGCTTCGGCGTAGAGATCACCCGGCTCGCCCCGGCCGCGGGGGAAACCGCGCCCCCGCAGGCGTAGCCGTTTGCCGCTCGAAGTCCCGGCGGGGATGCGGATCTTGGCCTCGCCGCCGGGGATGTCGAGGGTGACGGTGGTGCCGAGGGCTGCTTCCCAAGGCGACAGGGGGAGGTCCACCGAGATGTCGTGGCCCTCGACGCGATACCGGGGATGCCGGGTCAGGCGGACGACGAGGTACAGGTCGCCGGGCGGTGCTCCCTCACCGCCTCGTCCGCCTTGGCCCGCGAGCCGGATCCGGCCGCCGTCGGTGACCCCGGCCGGGACGTCGACCTGGATCGTGCGGGAGCCGGGCAAGGTGATCGATCGCCGCCCGCCCCGGTAGGCCTCTTCGACGCCGAGTTCGAGCCCCGCCTCCTGGTCGGCGCCGGGTACCGGGCCACGGCGCCGCGGACCGCCGTGCCCGAACAGCCCGCCGAAGATCTCTTCGAGGTCGATGTCGTCGCCGAACCGCGCTTGATCGCCCGCCGGTGCCCGGCGTGCGTTCGCCCGGGCCCAGGTCTCCGGATCCACGTCCTCGGGTACCTGCCGGAAGTCGGCGCCGAACGCGTCGTACCGCCGGCGGGTCTCCGGCCGTGACAACACTTCGTAGGCTTCGGAAACCGCCTTGAACCGATCTTCGGCGCCGGGGTCCTTGTTGATGTCGGGGTGGTATTTCCGCGCCAGTTTCCGGTACGCGCGCTGGATCTCGTCCTCGCCGGCGGTCCTGGGGACGCCGAGGACACGGTAGAAGTCTTCGTTCGCCATCAGTCCGCCCCTTTCGCGACGACGACCGAGGCGGGACGCAACTGCCGTTCGCCCGCGCCGTACCCGGGCCGGACGACCGCGACGACCGTTCCCGGCGTGCTGTCCGGTGCCGGGACGACGCTGACCGCCTCGTGCGCCTCCGGGTCGAACGAGACGCCGGGGCGGTCGTCCTGGCGGCGGAATCCCAGCCGTGCCATGACATCGTCGGCCTGGCCCCGGACGGCTTCGAGGCCCGCGATCAGCGCTCCGGGGTCCGCTCCGGTGTGCGCCAGCGCCATGTCGAGGTTGTCGAGCACCGGCAACCATTCGGCGGCGGCCTTGGCGCGTTCGAGAAAGCCGAGCTGATCCGCGTCACGCTCGGTGCGCTTGCGCAGGTTCTCGAAGTCGGCGACGGCGAGGTGCCATCGGTTCTCCAGATCGGCGACCTTCGCGCGGAGTTCGGCCGTTTCGTCCTGGGGTTCGGTCTCCTCGATGGTCATGGTGGTCAGGAGGTCGTGAATTCGGCGTCGACCACGTCATCGTCGTCGTCATCGGGCCTGGCCCCGCCCGGTTCCGCGGACACGGCGCTCAGCCCGTGGAACAGCTGCTGCAGTTCGCTGGTCGACGACCTCAGCCGGTCGAGCGGCGGCTGGTCCTCCCGCAGCAGCTCGCGGGCGTCCCCGACGAGCATTTCCGCCCTGGCCTTGTCGTGGACCGCGACGTCCTGCCCGAGTTCCTCCAGCCGGTGCTCGACCTGGTAGGCGGCGGTGTCGAGGGTGTTGCGGGCCTCCACCAGTTCGCGCAGCCGGGAGTCCTCGGCGCGGTGCTGTTCGGCGTCGGCGACCATCCGCTGGATGTCGGCGGGGTCGAGGTTCGAGCTCTCGCTGATGGTGATGCGCTGTTCGGCGTCGGTTTCCTTGTCCCGCGCGGAAACGTCGAGGATTCCGTTGGCGTCGATGTCGTAGACGACTTCGATCTGCGGTACCCCCCGCGGGGCGGGGCGGATGTTCTCCAGCCGGAAGCGGCCGAGCACCCGGTTGTCTGCGGCGAGTTCGCGTTCGCCCTGCAGCACGACGACGTCGACAGCGGACTGGTCGTCCTCGGCGGTACTGAAGACTTCCTTGCGGCGGGCCGGGATCGTCGTGTTGCGTTCGATGACCGCGGTCATCACGCCGCCGAGGGTTTCGATGCCCAGCGAGAGCGGGGTGACGTCGAGGAGCAGGACGTCCTTGGCCTCGCCCTTGATGATCGCCGCCTGGACGGCGGCGCCGAGGGCGACGACTTCGTCCGGGTTGACGGTCATGTTGGGCTCCCGGCCGCCGGCGAGCCGCCGCACCATCGCCTGCACCGCGGGGATCCGGGTGGAACCGCCGACGAGGATCACCTCGTCGATGTCGTTCGGGGTGAGTTTCGCGTCGGCGATCGCCTGCTTCACCGGGCCTTCGCAGCGGGCGACGAGGTCGGCGGTGATCCGTTCGAACGTCGAACGCATGAGGGTGGTGTTCAGATGTTTGGGCCCGGCGGCGTCCGCGGTGATGAACGGCAGGTTGATCGTCGTCTGGCTCACCGACGACAGCTCTTCCTTCGCTTTCGCCGCGGCCTCGAACAGGCGCTGCAACGCCTGCGGGTCCGTCCTCAGGTCGATGCCGTTGTCCCGCTGGAATCCCTCGGCCAGTTCGTCGACGACGCGGCGGTCGAAATCGTCGCCGCCCAGATGCGTGTCACCGGCGGTGGCGCGCACCTCCACGATGCCGTCGCCGATGTCGAGGATGCTCACGTCGAAGGTGCCGCCGCCGAGGTCGAAGACGAGGACGGTCTCGCTCTGGTCCTTGTCCAAGCCGTAGGCGAGCGCGGCCGCGGTGGGCTCGTTGATGATCCGCAGGACTTCGAGACCGGCGATCCGCCCGGCGTCCTTCGTGGCCTGGCGCTGCGCGTCGTTGAAGTAGGCGGGGACCGTGATCACCGCCTCGGTCACCTTCTCGCCGAGATACTTGGACGCGTCGTCGACGAGCTTGCGCAGGACGAGCGCGGACACCTCTTCCGGGGCGTGGTGCTTGCCGCGGACGTCGAACCGGACGGCGCCGTCGGGACCGGGGACGACGTCGTAGGAGACCGCGTCCAGCTCACTGGCGACCTCGTCGTACCGGCGGCCGACGAATCGCTTGGCCGAGGAGATCGTGCCCTGGGGATTGAGGATCGCCTGCCGCCGGGCTAGCTGGCCGACGAGCCGCTCACCCTGGTCGGTGAACGCCACCACCGAGGGGGTCGTCCGGGCTCCGTCGGCGTTCGCGATGACCGCGGGCTGACCGCCTTCCAGTACCGCGATCACCGAATTCGTGGTGCCCAGATCAATGCCGACCGCTTTCGCCATAAGGTACTCCCTTCGGGGATCGATAGGTGTTCTCAACGGTATTCATCGAGTTTCTCGATGTATCGCCGATGACCCGTGTTTTTCCTTCTCTGTAAGAGAAATCTTCTGTTCTTCGGCTTCGTGGAACCCGTGCCGGAGGAAGTTACCTCCAGGAATCGAGTATGCGGCGATAATCACGCGATCGTGTGATTATCGTGCCCTTGTCTTCCGATTTTTCTTTTTCCCGTGTTCCTGTTCTCGGGTGGGAAGCGACAGGGGCGGCGAGCATCGGGAACCGGAGTTCCATCCGTATCACCATCCGGCGGCGGGCTGGGGAGCGGCGAAGAGCGTCGCCGGCTTCGTGCTCCGCCAGGGTGAGCTCGTGGACGCGCCGCGAGCGATCCTGAAGATGAACCACGAGAACGGCGGATTCGACTGCCCCGGCTGTGCGTGGCCGGACGACACCAAGGGGCTGCACCTCGACCTCTGCGAGAACGGCATCAAGCACGTCACCTGGGAGATGACCCGCAAACGGGCGGGCCGCGAACTGTTCGCCGCCCACACCGTGACCGAGCTGGCCGGCTGGAGCGACTTCGACCTGGAGGACCAGGGGAGGCTCACCGAGCCGTTGCGCTACGACCGGGAGACCGACCGCTATGTCCCGATCTCCTGGGAGGACGCCTTCGAGCTGATCGGCCGGACCCTGCGGGGGCTCGACACCCCGGACCGCGCCGCGTTCTACACGTCGGGGCGGCTCGGCAACGAGGCCACCTTCCTCTACCAGTTGCTGGCCCGCGAACTCGGCACGAACAACCTGCCGGACTGTTCGAACATGTGCCACGAAGCCAGCGGCCGGGCACTGCGGGCGGCGCTCGGCACCGGGAAGGGCACTGTCGACCTCAAGGACTGGGAAGTCGCCGACGCGCTGTTCATCTTCGGGGTCAACGCCGCCTCCAACGCGCCGAGGATGCTCACCGCGCTGGTGGAGGCGTACCGGCGGGGCGCGCGGATCGTGCACGTCAACCCGCTCGTCGAGGCAGGAGCGACGAGGGCCATCATCCCGCACGACTTCGCGAGGATGGCCACGTTCCGCGCGACACCGACCTCGACCCTGGACCTGCAGCCGAAGATCGGGGGTGACCTCGCGGTGCTGCGCGGCATGGCCAAGGCCGTCCTGGAAGAGGCACGCACCGATCCGAAGGCCCTCGACCAGGAGTTCATCGAACGGCACACCACCGGCTTCGCCGAATATCGCGAGCTCTGCGAGGCGACCTCATGGGCCGAACTGGAGCACCAGTCCGGTCTCGGCGAGGCGGATCTGCGCGCCGCCGCGCGCGTGTACCGCGAGGCCGATCGCAGCATCATCAGCTGGTGCCTGGGGGTGACCCAGCACGAACACGGCGTCGACACCGTCCGCGAGATCGTCAACCTGTTGCTGCTGCGGGGAAATCTCGGAAGAGAGGGCGCGGGACCGTCGCCGGTGCGCGGGCACAGCAACGTCCAGGGCAACCGCACCTGCGGTATCGACCACCGGCCCGCCGCGGCCTTCCTCGACCGGCTAGGCGACGTCTGCGGCATCACCCCGCCCCGTGAGCACGGACTCGACACCGTCGGCACCATCGAGGCCATGCACCGCGGCGACGTCACCGTGTTCGTCGGGATGGGCGGCAATTTCGCCCGCGCCGCGCCGGATACCGCCTACACCGCGGCGGCGCTGGGGAACTGCGAGCTGACCGTGCAGATCAGCACGAAGCTCAACCGCAGCCACCTCGTCCACGGCCGGGACGCGCTGATCCTGCCGTGCCTCGGCCGGACCGAGAAAGACCACCAGCGCGGCGGCGTCCAGGCCACGTCGGTCGAGGATTCGATGAGCATGGTCCACCTGTCGGTCGGCATGAAACGGCCCGCGTCACCCGATCTGCGGTCCGAGCCCGCGATCATCGCGGGGATGGCCAGGGCCGCTTTGCCCGGGAGCGCCACGCCCTGGGAGTACTACGTCGACGATTACGACCGGATCCGCGACACGATGTCCCAGGTCCTCGACGGCTTCGAGGACTTCAACCGGCGGGTGCGTCTCCCGCTGGGGTTCCGCATCCGCCAGCCCGCCCGTGAACTGGTCTTCCACACCGCGTCCGGCCGCGCGGAGTTCTCCACCGCCGAGCTGCCCGACGTCGTCCCGGTGGAGGGCACCCTGGCGCTGGCCACCCTGCGCTCGCACGACCAGTGGAACACCACGATCTACTCCGACGACGACCGCTACCGGGGCATCAAGAACCTCCGCACGCTGATCTTCATGAACTCCGAAGACATGCGTGATCGGGAACTCCGCCAGTTCGACGAGGTCGACATCACCAGCATCGCCAAGGACGGCACCACCCGGAGCCTGTTCCGGTACAAGGTCGTTCCTTACGGCATCCCGCGCGGGTGCGCGGCGGGCTACATGCCGGAGATGAACGTGTTGTGCGCCATCGGCGACTACAGCACGCAAAGCGATCAGCCGATCATGAAGCACCTCACCGTCACGGTGCGGCCGTCGGCGGGGGACGGCGCCACTCCCGGGTGAGGGCCGCTCGACACCAGGGCTCCCTTCACGACCCCCGCACCAGCGGCATCCCACCGTCCTCCTTGCCGCTCAAGAGGTCCGGCCGCCGGTCGTCGAGAGCGTGATTGCGGGGCGAGAGCCATTTGTCCCGCCCGCGCCTCAGATCGATTTCCGTGACCGGTCCCCGCGGCCAGCCGTGCTCGTCGACGACGGTGCTGCCACCGGTCCACCGGACGCCGCGTTCGGTTCCGGCGCGGTCGCAGATCGCGACGCACAGGCGATTGGTGCGGGCCGCGGCCATGGCGATGATCGTTTCCGGCGGATGCTCGCCGCCGGGCCGGTCCACCCGCGGCCAGTTGACCGGGGCGGCGATCAGATCGGCCCGGCGTTCGGCGAGATTCCTGGTCATTTCAGGGAATTCGAGGTCGTAACAGATCAGCGGGCCGATGCGGCCATAGGCCGTCTCGATGATCGGGGGCACGGAGGCGCCGGGGGTGAACCACAGTTTCTCGCGGTCCCAGAGGTGGGTTTTGCGGTAGACGGCGCGCACACCGCCGGAGTCGACCAGCGCCGCGCTGTTGTACAGCAGCCCGTCCCTGCCCAGTTCGGCGAAGCCGCCGACGACCACGGCCGCACCGGCGGCCCGCGCCCAGCCGGTGAACATCGGGTCGTCGGCGGCGACTCCGGCGGCGCGCGCCTCGCCGGCGTCGGTGAAGACGTAGCCGCCGGTGGCCAGTTCGGGCAGGACGACCACCCGCGCGCCTTCCGTCACCGCGTCGCTGATCGCCGCCAGGACGCGGTGACGGTTGCCCTCGTGATCGCCGATGACCGGGGTCACCGGCGCGCACCACACGAGCGTCACGTGAGCTGCGGCGGCGGGTCGTCGCGCAACAGCTGCGCCAGGACGTCGAATTCGTTGAACAGGGACCATTCCTCGACGATCTGACCGCCTGCGAAGTAGAGCTGGGAGATGCCCCAGAGGTAGGCGCGCCGTCCGGTGGGGCGGCCGTACATGCCGTAGCCGCGGTGGGTTCCGGTGCCGGACCAGCGCGCCGACACGCTGAATCCTTCGGCCGGGTTGCCCTGCCAGTAGACCTCGTCGACCTGGACCCCGAGATCGGGGAAGGTCGCGAGCAGGTTCCGGGCCGCGGCGCGGACGTCGGACCGGCCGTGGCCGACCCGGTTGGTGGTGCCGTGCCAGCGCACGCCCGGCGCGTAGGCCCGGTCGATCGCGGTGAGGTCCCGGCGGTTGTACGTGTCGTGGAACAGCGCGCGGACGAGGTGTTCGATATCGGCCTTGCCGGGGTCCGCGGCCGGGTAGAGCGCGGGTTTGCGGCCACCGGCCAGCCGGTCGGGTTCGGTGCTGACGCGGTCGCCGAGCGGGACGAACCCGTTGTCGTTGCCGAAGGCGCGCGCCGCCGACGGCACGTCGATCCCGAGCTGCTGCAGTTTGGCGGCGAGGTTGTAGAGGACCCACTCCTCGTAGATCTCGTTCTCCCGCACCACACAGTTGGCGATCACCCAGGTGTGCAGCCGTTTTCCGGTCGGCGCGCTCCACCGCCACGGCCCGGTGTGGTGGCCGATGTTGATCGCGCGGTGCGAGGTCACGAATCCTTCGTCCTCGTTGCCCGCCCAGATGACGTCGTCGGCGTAGTGGCGGCAGTCGGGGAAGGCGTTGATGCCCTGCATCGTCCCGCCGACGAGCTGCTCCACCCCGAACGCGTGACCACTGTCGTCGTAAAGCCGGCAGCCGGGGCTGTAGGTGTCGTAGATGTAGCCCACGTCCTGGTCCTCCCAGATCCGATGGGTGATCCGGACGATGTAGTCGACGATGTCGCTGTAGGTCTCCTCGAAGCCCCGCATCGGCTGACGCCGTGTGCCCGGCGTGACGTTGGGAGCGTCGGCGCCGTAGCCGGGGCGCAGCGAGATGCCGAAATCGGTCGGCATCGTGCGGCGGCCGGGGGCGGTCGTCCCGCCGGGGCTGCCCGTACCGGCGACCGTGTCCCGCGCCGCCTTCTTTTCCTGTTCGGCCATTACTGCTGGTACTCCTTACGCAAGGTGGCGGTGGCACGATGGGCGGCCATGCCCTCATAGGCGGAGATGACCTCGACGGCGCCCGCCAGTTCCGGCGTGGCCAGCCGCTCGACCCGTTGGTAGGTCAGGGGTTTGAGGAACCGCGACACCGAAAGCCCGGCACTGTGCTTGGCGCCGCCCGCGGTGGGCAGGACGTGGTTGGTGCCCGCCATGCCCTTGTCCGAGTAGGCGACGGTGCTCCAGCGGCCGATGAACAGCGAGCCGTAGTTGCGCAGCGTCTTCAGGTAGTACTCGTCGTCGGCGGTCTGCAGTTCGAGATGCTCCGGCGCCAGATCGTCCATCAACCGGGCGGCGACGGACTGATCCGACGCCCACAACACCGATCCGTGGTTCGCCCAGGCCGGACCGGCGATGTCGACGGTGGCCAGGTCCGCGAGCTGGCGGTCGATCTCGTCGATGACGTTTTCGCCCAGCCGCCGGGAGGTGGTCACCAGCGCGGCGGGGGAGTCGGGGCCGTGTTCGGCCTGGCCGAGCAGATCGGCGGCGACCAGGACGGGATCGGCGGTCTCGTCGGCGAGTACGGCGACCTCGGACGGTCCGGCGAGCAGATCGATGGCCACCCGCCCGAAGAGCTGCCGTTTCGCTTCGGCCACGTAGGCGTTTCCCGCGCCGACGAGCATGTCGACGGGAGGCTCGCCGAGCAGTCCGAAGGCGAGCGCCGCCAGCGCCTGCACGCCGCCGAGGACGAAGACCCGGTCGGCCCCGGACAGCCGGGCCGCGTGCAGGACGGCCGGGTCGGCACTGCCACCGCGGCTCGGCGGCGTGCTCGCCAGCACGGACGGCACCCCGGCGACCTTGGCGACGCCGATGGTCATGAAGGCCCCCGCGAGCAGGGGGAAGCGGCCGGCGGGCAGGTACGCGCCGACGCTGTTGACCGGCACGTAGCGCACTCCGGTGGTCAGCCCGGGAGCGAGCTGGGTCTCGAAGTCGGTGAGCCGGGATCGCTGCTGCCGGGCGAAGGCGGAGGTGCGCTCGGAACCGAGGGCCAAGGCGTCGCGCAGCTCTCCGGACAGGGCGTTCCCGGCGCGTTCGAGATCGGCCGCGGTGAGTTCGACGTCGCGGCTTTCGGTGCCGTCGAGTTCGCGTGCGTAGCGCAGGACGGCGTCCATGCCGTTGCGCTCGATGTCGCTCAGCATCGCGGAGACCCGTTCGACGACGGCCGGATCGCGCTGGGCGGGAGGACGGTCCGCAGCGGCTTTGAGTACGTGATAGGAGCCGCTGAGCTGGGCCGGAGTGGAAGGACTCAATCGCATGGCCCGACGCTAAGTCACTTCGAAGCACAGGACAACCAGGGTAGATCTAGTGCTTGGTATAGGGTTTTCCTATGACTTTGCGACAGCTGCGCGCCTTCCTGGCCGCGGCGAGGCTGGGGTCGTTCAGCGCGGCTGCGCGCGCTCTGGGCGTCTCGCAGGCGTCGGTTTCGGAGCTGATCCGCAAACTGGAGGACGAGCACGGGGCGGCGGTGTTCAGCCGCGGTCCCCGGCGGCTCGTGCTGACGTCGGCGGGCACGGCGCTGCTGCCGTTCGCCGAGCAGGCGGTGGCCGCGGCCGACGGCGGGGAGCAGGCCCTCCGGTCGGTGCGGTCGCTGCAGGGCGGCGTCGCCACGTTCGGCCTGCTGCGCAACGCGGCCTATTACCTGCTCTCGGATCTGGCGCAGCAGTTCCACGAGCGATATCCCGACGTGCGGATCCGGCTGATCGGGCTGAACTCGGTGGAGGTCGCCGCCGCGGTCTCGGCGGGGACCGTGGAAGCCGGGCTCGTGGTGCTGCCGGTCCAGCAGGACGACCTGACGGTCACCCCGCTTCTGCGGGACGAGGTGCTCTACGTCAGCGCCGATCCGGCACGGGCCGCCGAGCCGATCACGATCGAGCGGCTGGCGGAGGCGCGCCTGATCCTCTACGACGCCCACTACGGCTGGACCGATCCGACCCGGCGGCAGCTGGCCGAACGGGCGCAGCTCGCGGGCGTGACCCTGGCGCCGTGGATCGAGGTCGAGCACGTCGAATCCGCGCTGTCGCTGGTGGCGCGAGGGGTCGGTGACACGATCGTCTCGCGTGCGGTGGCCATCAGTTCCAGCCGTCCGGACGGCGTCCACACGGTGCCTTTCGCCCAGCCGTTGTACGACACCATCGCGCTGGTCCAGCGGCGGTCCGAGGTGCTGTCCCCGGCGAGCCGCGAGCTGGCGAGAATGGCCCGGCAGATGCTGCTGGACCAGCGCTGAACGGACTCAGTCGCCCGTCGGTTCGTCCCCTCGCGCGCGGGCGATCTGGGCGAGCAAGGCGATTTCGTCGTACACCCGCCATTCTTCGACGACGCGCCCGTCGCGGAACCGGAACTGCGACGAGCCCAGCACCGTCACGGGGGAGCCGGTCACCGGGCCATGCACGGGCGTGCCACCGTAGGTCCCGCGCAGCCACCAGACCACGCCGACGCGCACACCGCCTCTCGCGGGTTCGTCGTGCGCCACGATGTCGCGCACCTCGAACCGCGCGTCGGGGAACGGCGCCAGCAGTTCGAGCAGGCCGCGCTGGTAGCCGTCGGGCCGGACGACGGTGCGGTGCCGGGGCAGATGGCCGGTGACGTCGCGGGCGACGTACTCCCCGGTCCGGTGCAGCATCCGCTGGTTCCACACCTCTTCGATCAACTCCAGCACCAGAGCGCAGTACCGCCGGTGGAGATCGGGCCGGGGACCGGTGTCGCCCGCTTCGAGCACGGGACGCGGCAACGGTTCGTGGGCCTGAGCAGCCCATTCGCTGACCGCGGTCCGCCGAGCGACCTCGTAGGGATCGAGCCCCAGTTGCTGCACGACGGCGCCTTCGTCCCGCACGACCCACTCGTACTCCATCACTCCGCGCCGGTACAGGCAGGTGGCGATGGTGTACGAGCTGAACTCGCGGTGGGTGGGAGCGGCGTAGGCGGTGTGCCCGGTGTGCCGCCCGGCGCTCAGCACCAGATGTGAACTGAGGAACGCGTCGCTCCCACGCGGTTCCCAGATCACGTCGGCGGCCTGCCCGACGCGATCCGGGAAGGCGTTGATCTTCATCAGCGTCGAGCGCACCACCGGTTCGGCTCCCCGTACCGTGCCGGAGGAACCGTGCACGATCGCGTCGGCCGCGTAGTTCTCCCGGATCAGGCCGATGCCGCGCTCGACCCAGATCCGGTCGGTCCACTCGGTGATGAACTGTTCCGGCCCGTCATACGGCGCGTAGGCGATTTTCTCCAGTTCCATGGTCAGCGCCGGACCAGGTCGCGGATCTCGCCGGACAACGCCGCCAGCCGCGCGGGCACGGCGGCCCCGTGCGCCATCTCGTTGACGGCGACTTCGAGCGCGTCCTGGATCTGCGGCCAGTCGATGGTCATCGGCACGGTCCTCGCGGTGCGCAGCGAGGATTCCTGCAGCCGGGGGAGGCCGAAGTTGGCCGCGTTGACCTCGGGATCGAGCATGTTCGAGGTGTGCGCCACGATGCTGTTGCCGGTTTTGGGATCCGACTTGTCGAGCGCGATGGCGCGTTCGGTCTTCGGATGGGTGACCCACTTCAGGTACTCCCACGCGGCGCCCTGGTGCTCGGAAGTGTCGAGCACGCCCATCAGCCAGGTGAAGCCGTAGGACACCGTGGTCCTGCCGGGCCAGCCGGGCATGGGTGCCACGCCGATGTCCTGCGAGACCTCGGGTTTGACCTTCTCCGGATCGGTGAAGTCGTCCATCTGCCAGGCCCAGGTGAACACCGAGGCACTGCGCCCCTGCTCGAACGACTGGGTGGAATCGGTCTCGGACCAGTTCGTCGATTCCGGCGGGCTGTGCCCGCGCCGCAGCATCGAGATGTACTGCTCGGTGGCCTCGATACCGGCCGGGGTGGCGAAAGCCGGTTCGCCGGCGGCGTCGAAGACGTCCGCCCCGTTGCTCCAGAGCATCGACAGCCACGTGTACAGGTTCTGCCCGCCGCTGCGGCCGTACTGCCCGGCCACGGGGTACTTGTCCTGTGCGGTACGGAGTTTCTCGAGTTGTCCGTCCAGTTCGGCCCACGTCCGCGCCGGGGTCATCCCGAGCTTCTGGAACTCGCTGCGGCGATAGAAGTAGTTGTAGGAGAAGCCCCGGAACGGGATGCCGTAGACGGCGTCCTTGTCACCCGCGCGCGCGGCCTGCTGGAACGGCGGCGGGAAGTCGTCGATCGAGAGGCCCGAACGCGCCAGCGCGCCGTCGAGGGGCTGCAAGCCGACCTTCGCGGACGCTCCGTAGGCGTCCGGCCAGACGACCAGATCATAGGTCCCGCCGCCGACCGCGCTCTCGGCGACGATCTTCTGCAGATAGGACTCGTACGGGATGTTCGCCCATTCGACGGTGATGCCGGTGCGCGCGGTGAAGTCGGCCGTGCGCTTCTGCAGGGCACTGAACTGGGCGGCCGTTTTGCAGCAGCTGAGCAGCCGGAGACGAGTGCCGTCGTAGGGTTTCCCCGTCACCAGGCCGAGTTCGTCGACCGGCCCGGACCGCAGCTGCGACACCAGGTCGGTGCGCGCGGGCGCCCCCGCGCACCCGCTCAGCACCAGCAGCGCGCTCACGGCCAGTGCGCCCGCCTTGCGGAACCTGGTCATTTCACCGCTCCCATCGTCATACCCTGGGCGAAGTGCTTACGCACCAAAAAGGACAGTGCCAGCATCGGCACCATCACGAGCAGACCCGCCGCCGCCATCGGGCCCCAGGCCACCCCTTCGGGCTGGACCAGGGTCATCAGCGCGACCGGCAGCGTGCTGGCCTCGGTCCTGGCCAGGAAGGTCGGGAAGAGGAATTCGTTCCACGACAACAGGAACGAGAACACGACGCTGACGAAGATCCCGGGAGCCGCCAGCGGGGTGATCACCCGCCACAGGAGGGTGAGCTGCCCGCAGCCGTCCAGCCGGGCGGCCTCCTCGATCTCGATCGGCAGCCCGTCCACGAAACCCTTGAGCAGCCAGGTGATGTAGGGAACGACCAGCGACAGGTTCACCACGATCAGCGCGATATGCGTGTCGATCAGGCCCAGTGACCGGAACAACGTCAGGAACGGCAGGGCGATCGCGACACCGGGGATGAACTGCGTCGCCACGATCGCCAGCAGCATCGCCCGATGACCGGGGAAGCGGTACCGGGAGAAGCCGTACGCCGCGAGCAGGGCGAGCGGGATCGAGATCAGCGTCGTGGCCACCGCGATCAGCACGCTGTTGAGCAGCGACGCGCTCAGATCGCTCGCACCGCCCAGGATCTCGGCGAAGTTGTCCATCGTCGGAGCGAAGATCACCGACGTCGTGAACACCTCGGCCGCGGGTTTGAACGCGGTCAATCCCAGCCACAGCACCGGGAACAGTACGAAGAACAGGATCGCCAGCGTCGTCAGGGTCCGCAGGATCCCGCCTGCCCGCCGCCAAAGGGGGTCGCGACGGGCGGGCGGCGGCGGGGTGGTGATCGGGGGCGCGGGGCGCACCGCGAGGTCGGTCATTTCGCCTCCTGCCGGGTCATGGAGATCAGGTACAGCGCCGCCAGGACACCCAGCACGAGCACGATGATCCAGGAGATCGCCGAGGCGTAACCGATGTCGAGAAAGGTGAATCCCTGGGCGTACGCGAAGAAGTTCAGTGTTTCGGTGGCGCGCCCCGGTCCGCCGCCGGTGGTGGTGAGGACCTGGTCGAACACCTTCGCCGAGAAGACCGCCTTCAGGAACACGATGATCAGCAGCAGTGGCCGCAGGAGCGGGAAGGTCACCCGCCAGAACTCCTGCCAGTGGTTGGCGCCGTCCACACGGGCTGCGTCGCGGATCTCCGGCGAGATCGACCCGAGCCCGCCGAGGAGCATCAACCCGATGAGCGGGGCCCAGCCCCACACCTCGGTCATCGCCAGCACCACCATCGCCCAGAACGGGTCACCGAGCCAGTTGACGCCGTCGGTGAACGGAAGAACGGTGCCGAGCATCTGGTCGTAGACCCCGTAATCGGGGTTGAACATGAACCGCCAGGAGAAGCCTTTCAGCGCGGGCGCGACCGCGAAGGGGAGGATGAGCAGTGCCTTGGTCAGCGCGCTCAGCTTGCCGGGGCGGTTGAGCACCAGAGCGATGAGCAGGCCGATGCCGACCGACAGCACCACCGAGATCACCGTGTACTGCAAGGTGACCCAGGCGCTGTTGAAGAACGTCGCGTCGGTGAACGCCCGCTGGTACTGATCGAAGCCGACGAACTCGCCGGGCTCCCTGGTCTCGTTCAGCCGCCAGTGGCGGAAGCTGGTGATCAGCGCGGACACCAGCGGGTACACCGTGGTGAGCACGATCGCCAAGAGCGCCGGGGCCAGATGCAGATAGGCGGCCGCCCGCTCGCGCCATCGCCGCGAGCGGGCAGGCCGTGCCGGACTTATCGTGGTCGTCACGACAGACCACCTCCGCCCGGCTGGTCCGGCGGTGGTGGGAACGGATGCGGTGGGGGTCGCACGGGAAGCACTCCTCTGCGGTCAGTGCGGCGATCGGCCGAGTGTATGCGTATTCATGACCGGCGCAACAGGTTTGGAACGGAAAAGCTGCAGGTGCCCACAGGAGGTGCGTAAGAAGTCGTGGACCTAGTGGTATTCGTATGTCATCGATCGGCCGCGGCGATCGTCAGCCCTTTCAGCGCGTCCAGGAGGACCTGGGTGAGGTTGTAGACGACGAACCGTGACCCGGTCTCCCGGGCCGCCTCGGGGGACCCGGCGATGCGCAGGACCGGTTTGCCCGCCTGCTCGGCCGCCTCGCCGATTTCCGCGATCGTGGCGTCGACCCGTTGTTTCCCGGAATCGCCGGAGACGGACATCGAGACGGCCAGGTCGGCGGGGCCGGGCATGACCGCGTCGACGCCGGGCACCGCGAGGATGGCGGCGGCGTTCGCACCGGCGGTTTCCGTCTCCAGCATGGGGATCACCAGTGTCGTCGCGTTCGCCCGGTCGAGATGTTCGGCGGGAGAACGGGAGCCGAAACCGGCGCCGCGGCTGTAGTTCGCGAAACCGCGTTCGCCCAGGGGCGGATAGTGCGCCGAGCGGACCGCGGCGGCGGCCTGCCCGGCGGTGTCGACGTGGGGGACCACCACGCCCTGGGCGCCGAGGTCGAGCACGCGCAGGACCAGCGCCGGTTCGTCGGCGCCCACCCGGACCAGGGTGGCCAGGCCATGGGCGTCGGCGGCGTTGAGATGGTGCTGCACCTGCTCGGTGTCGGCGGGACCGTGTTCGCAGTCCAGGAGCACGAAGTCCAGCCCGGCCACCCCGGCGAGTTCGACCAGCCCGACGGCGGGCATCCGCAGCAGGACACCGGTCACCGGGCGGCCCGCCGCCAGCAGTTGTTTGAGGCCGGTCATCGCGCCACCATCCCCGCCGAAAGGTCGATGTCGGCCGCGCACAGACCGGGCATGCCCAGCATCGCGACCAGCGCCGTCGCGACCTCCTCCTCGGTGACCATGCGCCCGAGCGCGGCGCGGGAGACGAACGCCTCCTCCGCCTGCGCGGCCGTGATCCCGGCGCGTTCGGCCTCCAGACCGAAATTGCGCTCCATCCGCGGTCCGCGCACCGGCCCCGGCGAGAGCGAGTTGACCAGGACACCGGACGGCCCGACCTCCGCCGCCAGCGTCGTCGTCAGCCCCAGCACCGCCATTTTCGAGGCACAGTACGGAGTTCGCGCGGTCAGCGGCCGCTTGCCGCTGACCGAGGCCACGTTGACCACCTGCCCGTGCCCGGCGGTCACCATCGGCGGCAGGAAGGCACGGCACATCAAGTACGTCCCGCGGACGTTCACGGCGAAGACGTCGTCCCATTCACCCGGCTCGACATCGACCAGATTCCGGACCGGACCGGGCACGCCGGCGTTGTTGACCAGGACGTCGACGTGCTCGTCGGCGAGTGTCGCGGCCAGGTCCCGCACCGATCCGGGGTCGCTGACGTCGACCACCTCGGCACGCCCCGGCGTCGCGAGCAGCCGCACGGTTCCGGCGACCGCGTCCCGTCGCCGTCCGACGGCGATGACCCGCACGCCGTCCCGAGCCAGTGCCAGGCACATCGCGCGGCCCAGGTTCGAGCCGCCGCCGGTGACGAGCGCGGTCCGCCCGGCCGGTCCGGTGCTCACAGGCTCGCCTCGATCTCCGGCCGCCACGACGGCTGGGGACCGCCGGCGGCCGCGACCCGGACGTCGCCGGAACGGGCGTGTCCCTCGAACAGCTCGATCCTGGCCGCCCGGCCGCACACCTCGCCGAGCGCGGCGCTGGCCTCGGGGGTGGTGACTTCTTGGTAGGTGACGGTTTTGAGGTACTTGCCGACCCAGAGCCCGCCGGTGTAGCGGGCGGCGCCGCGCGTCGGCAGCACGTGGTTGGTGCCGATCACCTTGTCGCCGTAGGACACACAGGTGCCGGGCCCCAGGAACAGCGCGCCGTACTGGGTCATCCGGTCGAGCGCCAGCCGAGGCTCGGCGGTCAGCACCTGGACGTGCTCGCTGGCGTAGTCGTCGGCGAGGCTGAACGCCTCCTCGACGGAGCCGACGAGGACGACTTCACCGTGGTTCCGCCAAGCGGGCTCGGCGAAGTCCCGGGTGGGCATCCCGGGCAGCAGCCGTTCGACGTGGTCGATCACCGCCGCCGCCAGCGGACGGCTCGTCGTGATCAGCACGGCGGGGGAGTCGGGGCCGTGTTCGGCCTGCGAGAGCAGGTCGACGGCGACGACGAACGGGTCCGCCGTCTCGTCGGCGATGATCAGCACCTCGGTCGGCCCGGCGAACAGGTCGATGCCCACCTCGCCGAAGAGCTGCCGCTTCGCCTCGGCGACATAAGCGTTTCCGGGGCCCGCGAGCAGGTCCACCCGCGGGATCGACTCGGTGCCGACGGCCATCGCGGTGACCGCCTGCACCCCGCCGAGGAGGTAGATCTCGTCCGCCCCGGCCAGGTGCATCGCCGCCACCGTGGCGGCCGGGATCTCGCCGCGGATCGGCGGCGTGCACGCGGCCACCCGGGCGACGCCGGCGACCTTCGCGGTCACGATCGTCATATGCGCCGACGCGGTCAGCGGATAACGACCGCCCGGCACGTACGCGCCCGCCGCGGCGATCGGCACCTGCTTCTGCCCGAGCCGGACACCGGGCAGCGTCTCGACCTCGAACTCGCCCAGCGATCGCCGCTGGTGCTCGGCGAAGGTGCGCACCTGCCGCTGGACGAAGCGGATGTCGTCGATGACCTGCGCGGGGACCCCGGCGATGATCCGGTCGATCTCCTCGGGGGAGAGCCGGAACGACGAGGGCGACCACTGGTCGAACATCTGCGAGTACGAGGCGACGGCCTCGTCGCCGCGGGTGCGGATGTCCTCGATGATCGCCGAGACGGTGGCCTTGACCTGGGCCAGGTTCGCTCCCGGCATCTCGTTCGCGGTGGGAGCCTTCAGGATTTCGGGCATTCTCGGGCCTCCTAGGCCGGATTCGGGGAATGGTCGTGGAGATGGGCCCGCAGCAAAGGGGCGAGTTCGCCGCCCGCTTCCCAGGTCAGGAGATGACCTGCGGCGGGCAGCACTTTCAGTTCGGCCAGCGGCAGGGCGCCGGCCAGGCGTTCGTGGAACTCGGGCGGGCACAGGACGTCGCGTCCGCCGCCGACCACCAGCGCGGGAATCCGGTGCCGGGCCAGTTCGGCGTACTGGTCCCGCCGGGTCGCCTGCGCGGCCAGCTGGCGGAGGAACACCGCCGGGCCCACGCGGTGCGCCATGTCCACGAAGGCCTCCGCCTGCTCGGGCGAAGGACGGAACTCGGCGAACATGGTCGGCAGGATCCGTTCGCGCACCACGGCGTCGAACGACCCGGCGGTGGTCGAGCGGGCCATGTCGAGCCAGCTCTCCCGCTGGTCGGCGCGGGGAGCGCCCGCGTTGGTGGAGATCGCGCACAGCGTGACGACCCGCTCGGGGGCGCGGCGGAGCACCTCGAATCCGACGATGGCCCCCAGACTGAGCCCGACCAGGTTGAACGGTCCGGGGACCGCGGCGAGGACCTGCTCGGCCATCGCGCCGACGTCCCCGGCGGTGATCGCCACGTCCACCACGCCGGAGCCGAGTCCGTCGCGCACGCCGTCCCAGATCCCGGCGTCGCACAGCATCCCCGGCACCAGCACGGTCGGCGGTGTCATCCGATCGGCCGGGGGACCAGCGCGTACGGCGCGAGGTAACCGTCGTGGTCGACGGCGACGCCCTCGTCGTCGGCGGCGGCCTTGACCACCTCGTCCTCCCATTCCAGGCGGACACGGCCGTCCCCGCCGTTGACCACCACCATGCTGGCGGTCCCGGAGCCGACGTTGCGCAGCGAACGCCACGCCCCGGCGGGGACCGAAAGCAGGTCCCACGGCCCCAGCCGCACCGACACCTCGTCGTGCAGGTTGAGCGTGACCTCCCACTCGCCTTCCTTGACCATCAGCACCTGCGTCTGCCCGTGGCGGTGCGCGCGCATGCCCTGTCCCGGTCCGGCCCGCAGCCACGCGATGTTGTGGCCGTGCGGGTTGAAGATCCGGGGCTGCTGGTCGTGGTCCTCGGTCATGCCGAAGCCGATCGCCAGCGCGAGTTCGGCGCCACCGCCGGGCAGCTTGCTGTCGAGGAACGGCTCGCTGGACCAGACGAGGTCCCCGGTCGCGGCGATCCTGGACCGCATCTGCTCGGCCGTGTAGGTGCGGAGCCCGGCGATCTGGTCGGAGTCCAGCGGTTTGACCAGTTCGTCCTCGGGTGGCCGCTCGTCACCGGCGACCGTGTCGATCAGCGTGTTGTCCGCCGTGAGGAACAGGCCGTGTCCTTCGGCTTCCCGCAGCACCGAGGGGCCCCAGATGATGCCGCCGGTGTCGTCGTGGCCGAGCGCGGTGAACAGCCAGCCGTCGTCCGGGCCGATGTTGGTGAAGCCGCGGAAGATCCAGGTGGGCAGGGACGCGATGTCACCCTCGCGGAGGACCAGTTCGCCGTCGCGGCCGTCGGCGCCCCAGCGCAGCAGGAACTCGCCGCGGAAGCACAGGAAGACCTCGGCGGTGAAGTGCAGGTGCAGGTTGTTGGTGATGCCGTTCGGCATCGCGGCGGCACCGATGTTGAACCCGTGCGCCTCCCGCAGGTTGACCACCTGGTCGGCGTTCTGCGTGACGCCCGGGCCGATCATGGAGTAGTTCTCCTTGCGATCGGAACCCGGCGTGCGGCAGTCGATGAACGCCTGTGCGCAGGAAACGAAGTCGCCGCGCCGGATCGTGCGCTGCCGCAACTCCTGTTCGGACACCTGTCGGTCGGTGTCTGGCATGAGGGCCTCCTTGGCTTGCATACGTAGTCATTGCAGCAGTCGGCCTCGATGATGTCAATGCGGAATTCGCCGATGCATCAGTCAAAGCAAGCGGGCGCCGGTGTTCTACACTGCGTATGCAGCATCGAACGGGGGAGGGCGGCGATGGCGATCACCAGCCATGACGTGGCGAGGCTGGCCGGGGTCAGCCAGGCGACGGTTTCCCGCGCGCTGCGCGGGGATCCGCGCGTCACGTCGACGACGCTGGACCGGGTCCGCCAGGCCGCGCAGGCGCTGAACTACGTGCCGAGCGAGGCGGGCCGCAGCCTGTCCACCAGCAGCAGCCGCCGGATCGGCGTGGTCATCTCGGATCTGACGAATCCGTTCTACCCGCATCTGGTCGGCCCGCTGCACGACGAGCTCGAGCGGCTCGACTACCGCATGATGCTGTTCACCGAGCGCACCGAATCCGCGATCGCCACCCAGCGCCTGCTGGACCGTTCCATCGACGGCGTCGTCCTGGCCACCGCCACCCTCGATTCCGCACTGCCCGACGAACTCGGCCGCCGCAGTCTTCCCTTCGTCTTCCTCAACCGTGAGGCGGACAACGTCCCCGCCGACAGCGCGGTCGTGGACAACCGCAAGGGCGGCGGACTGGTCGCCGAGAACCTGGTCCGGCTCGGCCACCGCGACGTCGCGATGATCGGCGGCCCGCAGGACACGTCCACCGGACGGGACCGCGAACTCGGTTTCCGGCTGGGGCTCGCGGAAGCCGGTGTCGCGCTGCCCGAGCAGTACATCCGCCGGGGCCCCTTCGATTTCGGCACCGGCTACGAGGCGCTGGCCGCCCTCTGGGAACTGCGGCCGCGGCCGACGGCGGTGTTCTGCGGCAACGACGTCATCGCGATCGGCGCGCTCAACGCCGCGCTGCGCCACGGGATCCGGATCCCGGAGGAGCTGACCCTGATCGGTTTCGACGACATCCCCATGGCGGGCTGGGAATCGTTCGACCTGACCACCGTGCGGCACGACCTGCACGAAATGGCCCGCACCTCCGCGCGGCTGCTCGCCGAACGCATCGACAATCCCGGACTCGCGCCGCGGAAAGAGGTCTTCACCCCGGAGATCGTGTTTCGCGGAACCTCAAGCCATACCTAAGACCCGAAGCGCAGCAGTACCTTGCTCGAACTCGCGGGTTCGTAAGCCGCCGCGAAAGCCTCCACCGCCTGTTCGGCGGGGAACTCCGCGGACACGATGGGCTCGAAGAGTTCCCGGTGCCGTTCGAGGGTCGCCAGCGTCCCCGCCATCCCGCCCGCGAACCGGCTGGAGCCCGAGATCACCAGTTCGCGTTGCACGGTCACGTGCAAGGGTGCGGTGACGCCTCCGCCGGGCAACTGTCCGATTTGGACCAGCGTCCCACCGGGGCGGAGCACGCCCAGCGCCGCCGCCATCGCGGACGGGGCCCCGGAAGACTCGAAGGCCACATCGGCGGGCGGGAGTTCTTCGCCCGCGGTCACCGTTCGCGTGGCACCGATCCGCCCGGCCGTCCGCAACGGCCGCGGATGGAGATCCGTGACGGTCACCTCCGCCGCGCCCCGGACGATCGCCAGCGCCACCGTCAGCAGGCCGATCGGGCCGGCGCCGGTGACCAGGACCTGCTTGCCGCGCACGCCACCGGCCAGGACGTCGGCGCGGGTGAGCGCGTGGGCGGCCACCGACGCCGGTTCGGCGAGTGCCGCCACCCGGAGGTCCAAGCCCGCGGGGACCGGCACGAGGCGATGCCCGGGCACGACGAGTCGCTCGGCGAACCCGCCGTCGGTATGCGGGCGGCGGGCCGCGCTGCCGAGATAACGCAGGTGGGGACACAGGTTCTCGCGACCTTCACGGCAAGGCGGGCAGGTTCCGCAGGTCTGCGCGGGGTGGACGGCGACCGGGGTACCCGCCGGGGGACTCGAACCATCGGCCGCCGCCTCGCGGACCGTGCCGGCGACCTCGTGTCCGAGCACCATCGGATCGGCCAGCACGGACAAGCCGACTTCACCGTGGCGCCAGTAGTGGAGATCCGAACCGCAGATACCGCCGTACACGACGTCGACCAGCGCTTCCCCCGGGCCGCGCGGTACCTCGGCCCGGCTCTGGATCTCCAGGCGGCCCGCGCCGAGCACGGTCACGGTCCTTCCCATCGCCGTCACGGTCATTCAGATCACCGCCGTCAGTCCGCCGTCGACGTAGATCACTTGGCCGTTCACGAAATCCGACGCGGCCGAGGCCAGCCAGACGGCGGGCCCGGTCAGGTCGCCGGTCACGCCCCAGCGGCCCGCGGGGGTGCGCCGGGTGATCCAGTCGGTGAACTCGGCGTCGGCGACGAGGCTCGCGTTGAGCTCGGTGTCGATGTAGCCGGGCGCCAGGCCGTTGACCTGGATACCGTGACGGGCCCATTCCGCGCACATCGACCGGGTCAGCCCGCCGAGGCCGCTCTTGGCCGCCGCGTACGGCGCCGTCGTCGGCCGTACCAGATGGTTCTGCACGGAACAGATGTTGATGATCTTGCCGCTGCCGCGCGCGATCATGTCCCTGGCGAGCGTGCGGCCGACCACGAACGCACTGGTGAGGTCGACGTCGACGACGCGTTTCCAGTCCTCGACCGGCAGCTCGGTGAGGGGACCGCGCACCTGGATGCCGGCGTTGTTCACCAGGATGTCGGGACAACCGTGCTCGTCGACGAGCCGGCTCAGGGCCACTTCCACCGCGTCGCTGTCGGCGACGTCGAAGGCACTGGTGAGGACATCGTCGCCCAGTCCGGCGGCCGCGGCCTTCAGCTGGTCGGCGTCGGGGCTGTTGAGTACCACGCGTGCGCCGGCGGCGCGGAGGGCTTCGGCGATGGCGCGGCCGATGCCGCGCCGGGAACCGGTCACCAGGGCGAGGCGTCCGGTCAGATCGAACTGGGTCATTTCCGTACCTTTCCCTCGGCGTCGCCGAGGACTTCGGAGCGGGCCTCGCGGACGAGCGTGCGGGACACGGTCTCGGCGAGCGCCTGATCGCCCGCGGCCACGGCGTCGACCAGTTCTCCGTGGCGAATCAAGGACGCGGCCGTGTCGTCGCTGAACCAGTGGTGACCCGCGTATCTGGCCCGCAGGGTCGCGAGCACGGTCTGCACGAGCTGGCTGAGCACGTCGTTGCCCGCGCCGCGCAGCAGTGCTTCGTGGAACGCGGTGTCCGCGGCGATGAAGTCGTGGGGTTTCCCCGCCTCGAAGGCGGTTTTCATCCGGGAGAGGGACTCGCGCAGGGTTCGCACCGTCTCCTCGTCCTGTCCCGAGGAGGCGCGCCGCGCGGCGACCGGCTCCAGCGCCTCGCGCAGCGTGAGCAGCTCGTCGAGCTGCCGCTGGGAGTCCGGGCCGTGGGCACGCCACGCGATCACCTTGGGGTCGAGCAGATTCCACGACGCGACGGGCAGCACCGTGGTGCCGATCCGATGACGCGGCCGGACCATTCCGAGCACGGTGAGCGTGCGCAGGGCCTCCCGCACCACCGAACGCGAGACGCCGTGTTCCTGTTCGATCCGCTCGGTGGACAGCACCGAGCCGACCGCGAACTCGCCGGTCGCGATGCGGCCGCCGATCGCGTCGACCACTTGAGCGTGCAGCCCGTCCGATCCCGTTGACATCGTCACGACACCTCCTTGGTTTAAGTACGATAAATCATACTTAAACCAAGGGCAAGGTGCTCAATCGTCTTGTGGGCGGACCAGGCGGCCGATGCGGCCGAGTTCGAGTCCCGCGCTCTCGGCGATCGCTTTGAGTTCGTTGTAGACGCTGCGCAAGGACAACCGGCCGCCGCGGCGGTTCAGGAAGAGCGCGGGGTTCTCGTCCGCGCCCGGCCAGGTCGCCCGCTCGGCCAGCCAGTCGTCGAGTGCGGCGCGCAGTCGTGGATGCAGGGGGATCACCCGGTCACGGCCGGAACGAACGAACAAGACACCCTCGTCGGCGAAGGGGCAGACGTCCGCCACGTCGAGCGCGACCACTTCGTTGCCCCGCAACCCCGCGTAATACACGGTGCACGCCAAGGCTTTGCCACGGGCGGGGGCGCGTTCGGTCGCGTACAACCACAGTGCGCGGGTCCGATCGGACAAGCCGCCCGAGGCGATGTCCGTGAGATTCCGGCGGCGCCTGATGGCCCGGCCAGGGGTGCGTTCGCGGAAGAAGTCGTCGATGGCGACGACATACGCCTTCACCGTCGAGGGTTTCTGGTTCTTCACTGTCAGGAGATACGAGCGATAGCCGAGTATCGCCCGGTCGCGAACGTCGGGATCTGTCAGCCGTTCGCCGGTGACACCGGTTTCGCCGAGCCACGCCAGGAATTGCCTTACCCGTGAGCAGTACACGCGCACGGTCTTCTTGTCCAAAGGGCCGTCGGCCGCGATGTTCTTCGTGTATTCCTCGAACGCCGCGTGGAATTCCTCCGGCACCACCGTCGGTCTGCGACCGCGTTGGTATTCGAGCTTGTGCATTTTCCGCCGACCGATCGTTTCGCCGTTTCAGAGCCCGCGAACGGAGGGTGGCGGATCCTGGCCGGCGGGTTGCACGACCCGTTCCGCGATCAGCCAGTCGCCGTCCGGTTGTTCCAGGTAGAGGTCGAGGAAGTCGGCGATGAGGCAAGCGCCCGTCCCGGCTTCGCCGGTGAAGGTGTGCCAGGTGGACACGGCGATGACGGTGTGGTCGTTCCGGGCTTCGAGCAGCATGCTGCCGGGCACGTAGCGGATGCTCCGGCTGCCGGCCTTGGCGTGGAACGAGGTGATGAGGGAGTCGAGGTCGGTGAACTCGCCGTCCGGAGCCGCGTAGTGGACGTCGGCCTGGAAGACGTTCCGGAGCCTCTCGAACTCCTCGTGGTCGAGCGCGCTGGCGAGGGCGGCGTTGAGTTCGGCGATCGCCTTGCGCACCTCGGGTGTCACGTGGTTCATGGCTCCTTTGCTTTCGCTTTCGGCACGCTGCTCAGTTCACGAAATAGGTGACTTCGCCTGCGTACGGGAATTCCTTCGGGCACTGCACGGTCTCGTACGTGAACGCGCGGAACGGTCCGCTGGAGACGACCAATTCGGATTTCTGCGGGAACAGCCGGTGAAGGCACATCACGGTCGCGCGGAACGTCCCGTCGGCGGGTTCGGTGCAGTACATCGTCTTGCTCTGCGGAAGAGGCTCGCTGAGCGACGCGGTGCAGGACGGCTCGGTCGTGGCCGTTCCGGCTTCGGCCGTTCCCGGTACGAGGACGGCCGCCAGGATCAGGACGGACACCGCCCGCGGTGCGATGCGCACGTGGAAGTCCTCCTCGCCGAAGACCGGCATCGGGGATATGGCGGAGAAAGTGGATTTGCCCATGGACGTCGAGGGGGAGCGTCGCCCATGGGCAAATCCAGGGGCGTGACAGCCACTTCGTCGAGTGGTGCCGCACTTCGCAAATTACGGTTCTTTTATCGCGGGTGACAATACCCCGATCGGGTCACATTGCCGTAGCCGAACTTCGATCGAATCATCGGGATTCTCAATAGTCCGAAGTCGGCTCCTCGCTTCGGTTGTGGTCGCGGAATCCCTATGATATCTCTGGTCAAGATCAAACAGGTCGGCTTCTCGATATGCTCCCGCCGTGATCCGCGAAGACAGTGCGCGGAATCATGCTCGGCACTCTTGTTCCCCTTTGTCCGTGTCGCCTCTCCGGCGTCATGTCGTCATACCCATCGAGGTTTCGAAAGGCAGATCGAGCGAGATGACCATGAACGCGGGGTACTGCGGGCGTGTCCTCGGCGAGGAGTTGAGGAAGGTCCGCCGGGGCAACGGCTGGACCCGGAGGCAACTGCAGCGACGGCTTCAGGACTCAGGTCTGGAACTGGGGCTGCCGACCCTGGCCACCTATGAACTCGGTACCCGCCAGTGCTCGGTCGTCCGCCTGATGCAACTGTGCGCCGTCCTCGGCATCTCTCCGGACGAACTGCTGGCGCGCGTGCGCCGCAGAATGGCGGGCGACGCCAAGATCCTGCATATCAGTCTCCGGCAGGTGAGCACGGCGAAATCGGTCAAGCTGCGCCCGGTTCGCGCCTGGGCGGAACTGCGGCTGCGTGATATGGGAGCGGACGAGGACCTGCTGGTCGACCTGTCCGATTCGGCCGTCGAGAACCTGGCCCGGCTCTGCGGCCTGGAATCCGGGGAGTTGGTCGGTCATCTGAAAAACGGCGCTTCCCGGTGAGTGCGCGAGAATCGATGGAATTCCTCGATGGTCGGCCAAGGCAACGGCTATCAATGGCCTTTCCGGCCGGCGTTTCCCGAATAGGTGTCCGATGGACGGTGAAGGGTTCGCCTGGCTGGGTGTGGCCTCGATGACGGAATCGAACATCGTGATACTGGGCAGCGGGTCGCTGGCGCGGTCCATCGCGTATTCGCTGGCAGGCCAGTGCACCACGAGATCCGTGGTGACGATCGTGTCGAGGATGCCGGCGAGCGCCGCGGAACTCTGCTACGTCGCGGACGCCCGGGCGGTTTCGGCCGGGCGGCCGGTCCGGTTCGTTTCCCGGCCGCTGAACAGCTACCGGGCCGATTTCCTCGCCTCGCTCCTGCGGCACACCCGGCCGGGGATCGTGGTGAACTGCGCGTCGGTGCAGTCGCCCTGGGAACGGGCCCGGTCGCGATCGGCGTGGACGGACCTGATGACCCGGGCTGGGGCCGGGGTGACACTGCCCCTGCAGGCGGCCATCCCGATCGAGGTGGCGTCGGCGGTTGCCGCGGTCGAGTCTCCGCCCCTGTTCCTGAACGCGAGCCTTCCCGACGCGGTGAACCCGTTGCTCAGAGCGCTGGGGCTGCCGGTGTTCTGCGGGGTGGGCAACGTGGCGCTGATCGCCGCGTCGCTCCAGGAGGCGTTACGGCCGGAAAAGGGCGTCTGTCTCCGGGTCGTCGGCCACCACCGGCACCTGCGGCGGCCCGAGTCCGAAGAGGACGAAGCGGTGGCCTGGCTGGACGGCACCCCGGTCCGCTGGGTGACTTCGCTGCTCGAACGTCAGCGGGCCACGGCCCGCTCCGAGCTGAACTTCGTCAACGGTGAAGTGACGGCGAAACTGCTCACCGGTCTGCTCACCGGAGCGGAGATACGGACGAGTCTGCCGGGACCGCACGGGTTTCCGGGCGGCTATCCCGTGCGCGTGCGCGGACGGACGCTGACCCTCGACCTGCCCCCGGGCCTTCGCCTGGACCAGGCGGTGGCAATGAACAAGGACTGGGCCGAACAAGACGGCGTACTCGTGGAGGAGAGCGGCTCCGTCGTGTTCGGCGAACGCGGGGTCCGGGAGATGCGAGTCGTCTTCCCCGGCTTCCCGAGCGTGGTCCGGGCCGGTGAGATCCCGGATCTGTGCACGCGCTTGCTGCGCTTGCGGGCCTGGCTGAGAAAGGTGGACGTGCCCCTCGACGGAAGTGTTCCCCCCTCGAACGTCCGAACCTGAGTGGTCCGGCCACCGGGCCTACGGCGTGGTCGGCGCACCGGGGGAGAGGCGGTCGGCGCCGGAGGTCAGCGGTGCCGCGCCGGGCAACGGCGCGCCCGCGGATTCGGTCAGGTGAAGGGTGCTGAACAAGCCGATCACCCCGGCCCCCACGAGGTAGTAACCCGGCCAGTCGAGGTTTCCGGTGGTGGTCACGGCGATGCTGATCGCGGTGGGCGCGGTGCCCGCGAAGGCCGACACGAAGACGTTGAAGATGATGGCGAGGCTGCCGAAGCGGATGAAGGTGGGGAACAGCGCGGGAAGGGTGGACGGGGCGACTCCGGCGAAGCAGACGAGGGTGAGACCGATGATCAGCAGCCCGGCGACCTGGCCCGCGAGACCACTCCGGAGCAGCCACACCGCGGGCAGGCCGAGGAAGACGAGGGAAAGGCTTCCGGTGAACAGGATCGGCTTCCGCCCGATGCGGTCGCTGAGCCTGCCGACCGGGACGACGACGGCGAGCATCACCAGCATCACCCCGACCTGAAGCGCCGTCGAGAAGGATTCGCTCGTCCCGTGATGGCCGCGGCCGGGAAGCGTGCCGGTCAGGTAGGTCGGCACGTAGTTGGTCAGGACGTAGTTGGTGACGTTCCAGGCGACGACCAGCCCGCCGGCGACCAGCGCGGCCGAACGGTAGTGCGTCAGCAGGATCCGGCAGCCGCGCCGGAACGACAAGGTGGCCATCGCCGGGGAGCGCTCCATCAGCTGCCGGAACGCCGGCGTCTCCTCGAGACGGATCCTCAGGTAGATCCCGACGATCCCGAGTGGCAAGGCCACCATGAACGGAATCCGCCAGCCCCAGGACAACAGGTCTTCGTCGGGGAGCACGGCGATCAGGATCGCGCAGAGCCCGGCACCGGACGCGTAGCCGACCAGTGTGCCGAATTCGAGCCAGCTGCCGAAGAAGCCCCGGCGCCGATCGGGCGCGTATTCGGCGACGAGCGTCAGCGCGCCGGTGTACTCACCGCCCGCCGAGAAGCCTTGCAGCATCCGGATGAACAGCACGAGGAGCGGTGCGGCGATCCCGATCGTCCCGTAGCTCGGGATCAGACCGAGCAGCGTGGTGGCGAGTGCCATCAGGAGCACGGTGGCGGCGAGGACCTTGGTGCGGCCGATGCGGTCACCGAGCGGTCCGAGGATGAACCCGCCCAGCGGCCGGATCACGAACGCGGCGGCGAAAGTGCCCAACGTGAACACGCTCGCCCATTCCCCGGCGTCCGGGAAGAAAACGCGATCGAGGGCGACCGCGGCGAGGTAGGAATAAATGCCGAAGTCGTACCATTCGGCGATATTCCCCAGTGTCGCCGCGGTGGTGGCACGGCGAACCGTCCCCTCGTCCGCACTGTGCTTTCCGTCCGCTCGGGATTGATCGTTCACATCGCTCACCCTGCCGGTTCGGTGGATGCGTCCATGATCATTCAAGTGCGTGGACAACTGATATATCTGCTGAACGTAAGTGATGTGTCAGCAACCGGTCAAGGGATACTTCAGGTCAGAGTTCGACCTGGAGTTCCAGGCGAGCGCGGATCTCTTCGGCGCCCTGCGTGAGCAATCCGGCGATATCCTGGAAGTCGCCGGGCTCCAGATACTCGCCGGTCGCCGAAATGCTCAGCGCGCCCGCGATACGGCCGCCCGGTCCGCGTACCGCCACGGCGACCGAATTGAGATCGGCCTCCAATTCCCCGATCGTCGCCGCCCAGCCGCGATCGCGGACCCGGTTCAACTCGGCGAGCAAAGCACCGTTGGCGGTGATGGTGCCGCTGGTGAAACGCTGCCGGGGGCGTTCGAGAGCGGCGCTGAGTTCTTCGAAACCGAGGCTCGCGAGCATGACCTTGCCGGTCGCCGTCGCGTGCAGCGGCATGCGGAGGCCGATCCAATTCCGCTCGGTACTGGGTTCCTGTGCCACCACCGTCGCGCCACCGCCTTCGAGCACGCTCAGGTTGACGGTGCCCCGCAGTTCGGCCGCGAGCCGTGTGCAGGTGACCTTGCCTTCCTTCGCGATGTCCAGCTGGGCGGCGGTCGCGCCCGCCAATCGGACGATTCCGAAGCCCAATCGGTACTTGCCCCGGTTTCCTTCCTGGTCCACGAAACGGAACTTTTCCAGTGCCGAGAGCAGCCGGGTGGCGGTCGACTTGTGCACCCCGAGTTCGCGGGCCAGCTCGGTCACCCCGGACGGGCCGCGCCGGGCGAGCAGGATGAGGATCGACAACGCGCGTTCGACCGTTTGGCTGGGTGGTCTCGGTTCGGCTGCGTCGCCGGCTTCGCCGGTGTTGTACATGTTGCAACTCCGTCGCGCGGTGGTGGGTTTCTGGTTCGGGACGATTGACGGACGGCGGGGAGCTGTCCGATCCTCGGTTGCGCAGAGCACGCCTTGTTCCGCCATACGCAACAGGAGTCAAGATGATCTCAGTTGGCGCGGTGTCCGGCATCCCCGTCGGAGAGTCTGTACGGGTGGAGGGGCAAGCCGCAATCGCGGTGTTCAACGTCGATGGCGAGTTCTACGCGATCGACGACACCTGCACTCACCAGGACGCTTCGCTCTCCGACGGCTGGGTGGAGGGATGCGCGGTCGAGTGCCCGTTGCACGCGGCGTGTTTCGATCTCCGCACCGGCCGCCCGAGCGGGCCGCCCGCCCGGAAGCCGGTACGGACCCACGAGGTCGTGCTCGTCGACGGATGGGTCTACGTGCACGAAACGATCGGTGACGCGGTCAAGGCGGCCGGCTCGGTCGTGGAAGAGGTCGCCTGATGCGGGCGGTCACCGTGGTGGGGGCTTCCCTGGCCGGGCTGACGGCGGTCCGCGCCTTGCGGGACCAGGGTTTCGACGGACGTGTCACCGTGGTGGGCGAAGAGTCTCACGCTCCTTACGACCGCCCGCCGCTGTCGAAGGAATTCCTGGCGGGCACGGTGTCCGAGCTCGACCTCGTCCTCGAGACACCGGAGGACGGTCTCCTCGGTGCCGAGTGGCGCCTCGGCCGGAGGGCGGTGGCACTCGACACCGCCGAACGTGCCGTCGTACTGGACGGCGGCGAGCGGATCGTGTCCGACGGCGTGGTGCTGGCCACCGGCGCGTCCGCCCGTTCGCTGCCGGGGCGGACGCCCGCCGGGGTGTACACCCTGCGCACCCTCGACGACGCCGTCGCGCTGCGCGAAGCGCTCGTCCCCGGGACGAGGCTGGTGGTGATCGGCGCCGGGTTCATCGGCTCGGAGATCGCCTCGACCGCGTCGGTGCTCGGCGTGCGGACCGAGGTCGTGGAGGCCGAGCCGGTACCCCTGCGAAGGGCCGTCGGGCCGGAGATGGGCGGGGTGTGCGCCCGGCTGCACGCCACCAGGGGCGTGAAGCTGCGCACCGGCGCCGGGTTCGCCGGACTGATCGGGACCGGCCGGGTCCGCGCGGTCAGGCTGACCGACGGTACGGAGCTCCCGGCGGACGTGGTGGTCGTCGGGATCGGCGCCACCCCGTGCGTGGAGTGGCTGATCGGTTCGGGGGTCGACCTCGTCAACGGCGTCCGCACCGACGTCCGGGGTGCCACGAACGTGCCCGGCGTGGTCGCGGTGGGGGACTGCGCCAACCCGGACGACCCGTACACCGGAACCCCGGCCCGGCTGGAGCACTGGACCAACGCGGTGCAGCGGCCGGTGGCCGCGATCTCGGCGCTGCTGGGCAGGGAGTACACCCCGCCGCCGCATCACGGGCTTCCGTACTTCTGGTCGGACCAGTACGGCCACCGCATCCAATTCGCCGGTCACCGCGCCGAGGACGACGTCGTCGAGGTGATCGAAGGAGACGTGGACTCCTTCGACTTCCTCGCGCTCTACCGCGATCGGGCGGGGCTGCCGGTGGCGGCACTGTCCATCGGCCGGGCCCGCTCGTTCGGCCGCTGGCGACGGCGGCTCGCCCAGCCGCTGTCCATCACGAACTGACGTCTCCCGCAGCCGTAGGAAGGACGACCTTGAGTTCCGTCGAAGTCCAGACTCCCCAGCAGGAGCCCGCCGGCAGCTTGATCCCCACCCTGCCCGGTGCCCACTACACCGATCCGGCCGTCTTCGAACTCGAGCAGAAGCGGATCTTCCAGCGCGAGTGGATCGCGGTGGCCCGCGGTGCCGACCTGCCCGAACCCGGCGGCTTCCGCACCGTCGACGTCGGCGGCGAAAGCGTGCTGGTGGTCCGCGGCCGGGACCGGGCGCTGCGCGCCTTCCTCAATGTCTGCCGTCATCGAGGCGCACGTTTGTGCGTGGAGGAGACGGGTTCGGTGCGCCGTTCCCTGCAATGTCCCTACCACGCGTGGACCTACGGCCTCGACGGCGCGCTGATCGCGGCGCCCAACCTGAACTCGATGCACGACGTCGATCGCGGAGAGCGCGGGCTGATCGCGGTGGCCCTGCGCGAATGGCTCGGCACGGTCTGGGTGTGCCTCGCCGACGAGCCGCCGTCCTTCGCCGAGACGGTGCAGGCCGTGGTCGCCGGCAGGCTCGGCGACGACGAGACGATCGACCGGTGGGCGGTCGGCGACCTGGTCGTCGGGCGGCGGATCACCTACGAGGTGAAGGCGAACTGGAAACTGATCGTCGAGAACTTCATGGAGTGCTACCACTGCGCGACGATCCACCCGGAACTGACCGAGGTCCTTCCGGAGTTCGCGGACGGGTACGCCGCCCAGTACTACGTCGGGCACGGCGCCGAATTCGGCGAGGACGTCGCCGGGTTCACGATCGACGGCCAGGCGGGCTTCGAAAAGCTGGGCGGCGTCGACGACAACCACGACAGGCGCTACTACGCGATCACCGTCAACCCCCAGGTCTTCATCAACCTCGTCCCCGATCACGTCGTCTTCCACCGGATGTTCCCGATGGCGGTGGACCGGACGATCGTCGAATGCGACTGGCTCTACGCCAAGGACGTCGTCGACAGCGGGGTGGACGTGAGCAAGTCGGTGGAACTGTTCCACCGCGTCAACCAGCAGGACTTCGACGCCTGCGAACGCTGCCAGCCCGCCATGTCGTCCAAGGCCTATGCCGCCGGCGGGGTGCTGGTGCCCAGCGAGCACCACATCGGCGAGTTCCGTGACTGGGTCGCCGCGGCGATCGCGAACTGAGAACAGGAGAACCGACCATGGCACAGAAGGTCCGAGGCGTCGTGGCCCTGGAACGGGGCGCGCCGGTCACCGTGGAGACCATCGTCGTCCCCGATCCGGGGCCGGGCGACGCGGTGGTGCGGGTCCAGGCGTGCGGTGTCTGCCATACCGACCTGCACTACCGGGAAGGCGGCATCAACGACGAGTTCCCCTTCCTGCTCGGGCACGAAGCGGCCGGGATCGTGGAGGCCGTCGGCGAGGACGTCACCGAAGTGAGCCCCGGCGACTACGTGATCTTGAACTGGCGGGCCGTCTGCGGAAAGTGCCGCGCGTGCCGCAGGGGCAGGCCCCAGTACTGCTTCGACACGCACAACGCCTCGCGGAAGATGACCCTGACGTCGGGGTTGGAATTGAGCCCGGCGCTGGGCATCGGCGCCTTCGCGGAGAAGACCTTGGTGGCGGCTGGGCAATGCACCAAGGTGGACGCCCGGGCGCGGCCGCAGGTGGCGGGGCTGCTGGGCTGCGGGGTGATGGCGGGGATCGGCGCCGCGGTCAACACCGGTCAGGTCGGTCCCGGCGACACCGTCGCGGTCATCGGCTGCGGCGGTGTCGGCGACGCGGCCATCGTCGGCGCGCGGCTGGCGGGGGCGACCACGATCGTCGCGGTGGATCGCGATCCGCGTCAGCTGGAGAAGGCGAAGCGGTTCGGGGCCACGCATGTCGTCGACGCCCGCGATCTCGATCCGGTCGAGGCGATCCGCAGCTACACCGGCGGTTTCGGGGCCGACGTGGTGATCGACGCGGTCGGCCGCCCCGAAACCTGGAAGCAGGCCTTCCAGGCGCGGGATCTGGCGGGCACCGTCGTCCTGGTCGGCGTCCCCACGCCCGAGATGAAGGCGCCGGAGCTGCCGTTCATCGAGTACTTCTCCCGCGGCGGAGCGCTCAAGTCCTCCTGGTACGGCGACTGCCTGCCCTCCCGTGACTTCCCGGAGCTGATCGACCTCTACCTGCAGGGGGACCTGCCGCTCGACGGTTTCGTGACCGAGGAGATCGCGCTCGACGACGTCGAGGCCGCGTTCACCAGGATGAACGGAGGCGGCGTGCTCCGCTCGGTGGTGGTCCTGTGAGCCCTGTCGAGCATCTCGTCACCTCCGGCACTTTCTCCCTGGACGGCGGGACCTGGGAGGTGGAGAACAACGTCTGGATCGTCGGCGACGAACGGGAGGTCCTGCTCATCGATCCCGCGCACGACGCCCGGGAGATCATCGCCCGGGTCGGCGGCCGTCGCGTCGTGGCCATCGTGTGCACGCACGCCCACGACGACCACGTCGGCCAGGCGCCGTCGCTCGCCGACGGCTTCGGCGCGCCGATCCTGCTGCATCCCGACGAGAGCCCGCTGTGGAAACTGACGCATCCCGACCGGTCCCCGGACGGAGTCCTCGAAGAGGGACAGACGTTGTCGGCCGGAGGCGTCGACCTGAGAGTGCTTCTGACTCCGGGACACTCGCCGGGTTCGGTTTGCCTGTACGCGCCCGAGCTGCGAACGGTCTTCTCCGGGGACACCCTGTTCCGCGGTGGCCCCGGTGCCACCGGCCGGTCGTACTCCGATTTCGGCACGATCATCGAGTCTCTGAAGACGACACTGCTGACCTTGCCGGACGAGACCGAGGTCCGGACCGGACATGGTGAGTCCACGTGGATCGGTGCCGAGAAACCGGACCTCCACGCCTGGATCGCCCGCGGTTCCTGAACGACCGGGTTGCGCTCTTGACCGGCCCGAACAGGCGCCTTACCGTGAAATCGCATTGATATATCAGTTGCCTCCTTCTCTCTTCGGAGCCGCGGACATGACCGAGACGAACCCGCCGGGTGCGGAGCTGCCCGAGCACCCCGACTTCCTCTGGCACGATCCCGAACCCCGGAAGAACTACGACGTGGTGATCATCGGGGGCGGCGGGCACGGCCTGGCGACCGCGCACTACCTGGCGAAGAACCACGGGATCACCAACGTCGCCGTACTGGAGAAGGGCTGGCTGGCCGGCGGCAACATGGCCCGCAACACCACGCTGATCCGGTCGAACTACCTGTGGGACGAGTCCGCGGCGATCTACGAGCACTCGCTGAAACTGTGGGAGGGCCTCGAAGACGACCTCGGCTACCCGATCCTGTTCTCCCAGCGCGGGGTGCTGAACCTCGCGCACACCGAGCAGGACGTCCGCGATTCGATCCGCCGGGTCGAGGCCAACAAGCTCAACGGCATCGACGCGGAATGGCTGGAGCCCGCCGACGTCCGGCGGATCTGCCCGATCATCAACACCTCCGGCGACATCCGGTATCCGGTGCAGGGCGCGACGTACCAGCCGCGCGCCGGGATCGCCAAACACGACTACGTCGCGTGGGGTTTCGCGCGGCGGGCCGACGAGGCCGGGGTCGACCTCATCCAGGACTGCGAGGTCACCGGTTTCACCGTGGACGGCGACCGGGTGACCGGCGTGCGCACCAGCCGCGGCGACATCGGCTGCGGCACCGTCGCGCTCTGCGCCGCCGGGCACACCTCGGTGCTGCTGGACCACCTCGGGGTCCGCGCCCCGCTGCAGTCGCATCCGTTGCAGGCACTGGTCTCCGAACTGCTGGAGCCGGTGCACCCGACCATCGTGATGTCCAACGCCGTGCACGTGTACGTGTCCCAGGCGCACAAGGGCGAACTGGTGATGGGCGCCGGTGTGGACTCCTACAACGGTTACGGGCAGCGCGGCGCCTTCCACATCATCGAGCGGCAGATGGCGGCGGCCGTGGAACTGTTCCCCGTCTTCGCCCGCGCGCATCTGCTCCGGTCCTGGGCGGGGATCGTCGACGTCACCCCGGACGCGAGCCCGATCATCGGCCACACGCCGTACGAGAACGTCTTCGTCAACGCCGGATGGGGGACCGGCGGGTTCAAGGCGACCCCGGGTATCGGCTGGTGTTACGCGGACACGATCGCGCGAGGCACGCCGCATCCCTACGTCGCGCCGTTCGCCCTGGACCGGTTCACCACCGGCGCACTCGTCGACGAGCACGGCGCCGCCGCCGTGGCCCACTGAAACCGAGGACCGACATGCAACTCATCCACTGTCCCTGGTGCGGCCCTCGCGAGGAGACCGAATTCCACTACGGCGGTCAGGCCGGGGTCGTCTATCCGGAGCGCCCGGCCGAACTGTCCGATGTGGACTGGGCCGAGTACGTCTTCTACCGCGACAACCCCGACGGTGCCTTCGCCGAGCGCTGGAGTCACAGCGCGGGTTGCCGCCGTTGGTTCGGCGCGGTGCGGGACACCCGGACCTATCGCTTCCTGAGTACCGCCAAACCCGGAGAGCCCTTGGTGCGGGAAGGCGCGCGGCAACCGAAGGAGGCGAGGGTATGAGCCGCGTCCCCGGATACGGTCGGATCGATCGCGACCGCACGCTCACCTTCACCTTCGACGGTCGCCCTTACACCGGCCACCCGGGCGACACCCTCGCTTCGGCGTTGCTCGCGCACGACGTGCACCTGATCGGATCCAGCGTCAAACTCGGCCGCCCGCACGGGATCAGCGCGGCGTGGACGGAGGACGCGACCGCGCTCGTGCAGATCGAGGAGCCGTTCCCGGAGCCGATGCTCCAGGCCACCACCGTCGAACTGGTCGACGGCCTGGTCGCCCGCGGGCTCGCCGGGCAGGGCCGCCTCGCCGATACCGCCGATCCGGCCCGATACGACCGCGAGCACACGCATACCGACACCCTGGTGATCGGCGCCGGGCCCGCCGGTCTGCTCGCCGCCCGCGCCGCCGCCCGCGCCGGGGAGGACGTCGTGCTGCTCGACGACCGGGCGACGCCGGGCGGGAGCCTGACCGGCACCGAGTCGATCGACGGCCGTCCGTCGCTGGACTTCGTGGACGACGTGGTCGCTGAACTGGCCCGGCTCGGTGCCCGCTACCTGCGGCGGACCACCGCTTTCGGCCACTACGACGACGGTTTCGTGCTCGCGCTGGAGCGGCGGGCCGACCACCCCGGCGCTCCGGAGCACGTCTCCCGTCAGCGCGTGCACCGTATCCGCGCGCTGAAGGTCGTGGTCGCGACCGGGGCACAGGAACGGCCGATCGTGTTCGAGGACAACGACCGGCCGGGCATCATGCTGTGCTCGTCCGTCCGCGACTACCTGCACCGCCACGGCGTGCTCGCCGGACGCGAAGTCGTCGTGTTCACCAGTGACGACGCCGCCTACGCCACCGCGGTCGACCTGGCGGGCGCCGGTGCCCGGGTGACCCTGCTCGACGCGCGCGAGAATCCGCCGGGGGAGTGGGCAGACCGTGCCACCCGTGCGGGTGTCGTCGTCCACGCGTCGACGACGGTCGTCGGCACCGAAGGCGAGGAGCGGGTGCGTGCGGTACTCGCGCGAGGCCTCGGTGGTGATTTCCGGCTGGCCGCGGACCTGCTGGCGGTCTCCGGCGGCTGGAACCCGGTGGTGCACCTGTTCAGTCACGTCCGCGGGGCGTTGGCCTACGACCCTTCGCTCGGCGCGTTCCGTCCCACCGGATCGCTGCCCGGCGTCACCGTGATCGGGGCGGCCAACGGAGTCTTGGACCTCGCCGGTGTGCTGTGCGAAGGAGCCGGGGCGAACGCGCCGCAGGCCGGTCCGGAACCGGTCCGCACCCCGGCCGCGGTGGTGTGGCGTACCGAAGGCGATCCGGACCGCCAGTTCGCCGACATCCAGCGCGACGCCACGGTGACCGACATCGGCCGCGCGGTGGGCGCGGGCCTGCGTTCGATGGAGCACGTCAAGCGCTACACCACCATCGGCACGGCACACGACCAGGGCAAGACCTCCGGCGTGATCGCCTCCGGGATCACCGCGGAACTCCTGGGCGTGGGCATCGAAGCACTCGGCACCACGACCTTCCGCCCGCCGTACACCCCGGTCGCCTTCGCCGCGCTGGCAGGCCGTTCGCGCGGCGGCCTGTTCGATCCCGAGCGCACCACGGCACTGCACGACTGGCATGTCGCGGCCGGTGCTGTGTTCGAGGACGTCGGTCAGTGGAAACGGGCGCGCCACTACCCGGCGCCGGGCGAGGACATGACCGCAGCGGTGCTCCGGGAGTGCGCGGCCGTCCGCGCCGGTGTCGGCATCCTCGACGGTTCGACACTGGGAAAGATCGACGTGCAGGGGCCGGACGCCGGCGTCCTGCTCGATCGGCTCTACACCAACATGATGAGCACGCTCAAGGTCGGCCGCGTCCGCTACGGGGTGATGTGCGGCAACGACGGCATGGTGCTCGACGACGGGACCGTGCTGCGCATCGACGAGAACCGGTACCTGCTCACCACGACGACCGGCGGCGCCGCGAAAGTCCTCGACTGGATGGAGGAGTGGCTGCAGACGGAGTGGCCGGACCTCCGCGTGCACCTGACCTCGGTCACCGAGCAGTGGGCGGTGTTCCCCGTCGTGGGTCCGCGCTCGCGTGAAGTGATCGAAGACGTCTTCACCGGGCTCGACGTCTCCAACGACGCCTTCCCGTTCATGGCCTGGCGCGACACGGTCCTCGACGGCGTCCCGGTGCGGATCGCCCGCATCTCGTTCTCCGGGGAGCTGGCCTACGAGGTCAACGTCGACGCGTGGCACGCGCCCGCCTTGTGGGAACGCCTGCTCGCGGCGGGGGAGCGGTTCGGGATCACCCCGTACGGCACCGAGACCATGCACGTGCTGCGCGCGGAAAAGGGCTACCCGATCATCGGGCAGGACACCGACGGCACGGTCAGCCCGCAGGACCTCGGCATGACCTGGGTGGTGTCGAAGAAGAAAGAGGACTTCGTCGGCAAACGCTCGTTCGCGCGCCCGGCGAACAACGACCCGCTGCGCAAGCAGTTCGTCTCCCTGCTGCCCACCGACGGCCGCACGAAACTGCCGGAGGGCTCCCAGATCGTCGAACTGTGCCCTGGCGGCGAACTGCCCGCGCCGCCCGTCCCGATGCTCGGGCACGTCACCTCCAGTTATCACAGCGCGGAACTGGGCCGCCCGTTCGCGCTCGCGCTCGTGAAGAACGGCCGCGCCCGCATCGGTGAGCTCGTGCACGTGCCGGTCGGCGGCGCGCTCGTGCAGGCCGAGATCGGCGAAACCGTCCTGGTCGACCCGGAAGGAACCCGCCGCGATGGCTGACACCCTGTCCCGTACGCATCCGCTGGAGAACCGGCGACGGGCACTGGCCGAGCTGACCGGCCGGTGCGCGGGGCTGAGCGTCCTCGCGGAGGAACCGGTCGCCGCGGTGGACCTGAGGATCGGCGCGGACGGCCCCGGTGCCGCCGCGGTCGGCCGCGTCCTCGGCGCGGCCCTGCCGGTCGAGCCCGGTACCTGGACGCATACCTGCGACGGCCAGGTCGCCTGGCTCGGCCCGGACGAATGGCTGGTCACCAGCACCACCGCGCCCCCGCGCGAATTCGAGCGGGAACTGGGGTGGGTCGTCTCGGCCTACGACGGCGCCGCCGTGGACGTGTCCGCCCAGCGCACCGGCGTCCGGCTCCACGGGGAGCGAGCCCGTGAGCTGCTCTCGCTGGGGTGCGCGCTGGACCTCCGGCCGTCGGCGTTCCCGGCGGGTGCCTGCGCGCAGACGCACGTCGGCCAGGCCGGGGTGCTGCTCCTGGCACTGGGGCCCGCCGACTTCCGCGTGTACGTCCGGCCGTCGTTCGCGGGGTACTTCGCCGATTGGGTACTCGACGCGGCCGAGGAGTTCCGCACCACCTGACCCCCGGCGATCCACCGGTTAGGAGAACCGCAATGAGCACAACCCCTCGTGTAGTCATCATCGGCGCCGGGATCGTCGGCACGAACCTGGCCGACGAACTCACCGGCCGGGGCTGGTCCCGGGTCACCGTGCTCGACCAGGGACCCCTGCCGCTCACCGGTGGCTCGACCTCGCACGCGCCGGGACTCGTCTTCCAGACCAGCCCTTCGAAGACGATGACCGCGTTCGCCGCGTACACCGTCGAAAAGCTGCTGAGCCTGGGCGAAGGCGACGAGTGGTGCTTCAACCAGGTCGGCGGTCTGGAGGTCGCGACCACGCCCGAGCGGCTCGCGGATCTGCATCGCAAGCAAGGCTGGGCGTTGTCCTGGGGAGTCCCTGCCGAAGTCGTCGACCCGGCGCGCTGCGCGGAGCTGCACCCGTTGCTGGACCGCGGAAAAGTCCTCGGCGGGCTGCACACGCCCACCGACGGGCTCGCCAAGGCGGCCAGGGCGGTGGTCGCCCTGACCCGCCGTGCCGAAGCACGCGGCGCGGTGTTCCGGGGCTCGACCCGCGTCGTCGACGTGGTGCAGCGCGACGGCCGGGTGTGCGGGGTGCGCACCGGCGCGGGAGAGCTGATCCCCGCCGACATCGTGGTCTCGTGCGCCGGGTTCTGGGGCCGCGCGCTCGGTGAGCTGGTCGGGATGCGGGTGCCGCTGCTGCCGATGGCCCACCAGTACGCCCGCACCGGACCGCTCGCCGAACTCGCCGGCGGCGACGGCGAAGCGCGGTCGCCGATCCTGCGGCATCAGGACCACGACCTCTACTACCGCGAGCACGACGACCGCCTCGGGATCGGGACCTACGCCCACCGTCCGATGCCGACCCGGCTGGCCGATCTGCCCGAGATCGACGAGCGGGACTTCGGAGAGCGGGCCATGCCGTCGATGCTGCCCTTCACCGAAGAGGATTTCGCGTCCTCGTGGGAGCACAGCAGGAATCTGCTCCCGGCGTTGAACGACGCCAAGATCGAAAGCGGGTTCAACGGGGTGTTCTCGTTCACCCCGGACAACGGCCCGCTGATCGGTGAATCGCCCGAGGTGGCGGGGTTCTGGGTCGCCGAGGCGGTCTGGGTGACGCATTCCTCCGGGGTGGCGAGGGCGGTCGCGCAGGTGCTCGTCGACGGCCGCAGCGAAGTCGAGCTGCACGGCTGCGACGTCAACCGGTTCGACGAAGTCCAGACGACCGACGCCTACGTCGACGAGACCGCGCAGCGCAACTTCGTCGAGATCTACGACGTCCTGCATCCGTTGCAGCCCAAGCTTTCCCCGCGTGACCTGAAGGTCAGCCCCTTCCACGCGAGGCAACAGGAGCTCGGCGCCTTCTTCCTCGAGGCGCATGCCTGGGAGCGGCCGCACTGGTACGAGGCCAACGCCGGGCTGGTCGAGGAACTGCCCCCGGAGTGGCGGCCGCCCGCACGCGATCCGTGGTCGGCGATGTTCCACTCGCCGATCGCCGCCGCCGAGGCGTGGAAGACCCGGACCGCGGTGGCGATGTACGACATGACCCCGCTCACCCGGATCGAGGTCTCCGGGGCGGGCGCCACCGCCTTCCTGCAGCGGCTGACGACCGGGAAGATGGACAAATCCGTCGGCTCGGTGACCTACACCCTGCTGCTCGACGAGGCGGGCGGGATCCGGTCGGATCTCACCGTGGCCAGGCTCGGCGAGGACCTCTACCAGGTGGGCGCCAACGGGAACCTGGACGTGGACTACTTCCACCGGCAGGCGGCGGGCCACCGGGGTGTGCGGATCCGCGACATCACCGTCGACACCTGCTGCGTCGGCGTCTGGGGCCCCTTGGCCCGGGACCTCGTGCAGCCGCTGAGCGACGACGACTTCTCGCACGAGGCACTCAAGTACTTCCGTTCGATCCGCACCAGCCTCGGCGGGATCCCGGTGATCGCGATGCGACTGTCCTATGTGGGCGAACTCGGCTGGGAGATCTACGCCGCCGCCGAAGACGGTGAGCGGCTCTGGGACCTGCTGTGGGAGGCGGGCCGCCCGCTCGGCGTGATCGCGGCCGGGCGCGCGGCGTTCGCCAGCCTGCGTCTGGAAAAGGGCTATCGGGCCTGGGGCACCGACATGACCACCGAACACGACCCGTACGAGGCGGGACTCGGTTTCGCGGTGGGTAAGACGAAGGCCGGGTATATCGGTCACGAAGCGATCGCCGGGCTCCGGGAAGAGCCTCCAGCCCGGCGGCTGACCTGCCTTGTCGTGGACGACGGGCGAAGCGTGGTGCTCGGTCATGAGCCCGTCCTGGTCGACGGGCGTCCGGCGGGGTACGTCACCTCGGCCGCGTTCGGCCACACGATCGGCAAGCCGATCGCCTACGCCTGGCTGCCCTCGTCCGTGGCCGAAGGCGACAAGGTGGAGATCCGGTACTTCGGGCGGGCCGTCGAGGCCACCGTCACCGCCGAACCGCTGGTCGACCCCGAGATGACCCGGATCCGCCGGTGACCGGGGACTCAGACGAGGGCGCGGATGGCCTTCTCGAAACCGGTGACGTGGTCGCGGGCGATGGTCTCGGCCCGCCCGGCGTCCCCCTTCGCGATCGCGCGCAGCAGGCCGACGTGCTCGTTGACATGCCGGTCGAAATGCGTGATCCGGTCGAGGAAGAGGCAGAAGATCCTGGTGGCGAGGTTGTTGTAGCGCACCAGGGTGTCTTCCAGGTGGGGATTGCCCGCGGCCCGGTAGGTCTCCCGGTGCACCCGCAGATCCCAGTGCATCAAGTCGGTCTTGTCCAGGCTGCGCATGTCGTTGCGCCGGATCGTCTCGGCGAGGTCGGCCAGCCTCGCCCGGGTCGCCGCGTCGGCACTTTCGGCCGCGCGCCGGGCCGCCAGCGGCTCCAGGTGCACGCGGATCTCGGAGATGTCCGCGAGATCGGTGATGTCGACCCCGGTCGCGAAGGTGCCGCGGCGGGGGTAGGAGACGACGAGCCTGTCGACCTGAAGCCGCTTGAGCGCCTCTCGCACCGGCGTCCGGCCCACGCCGAGGGATGCGGCCACCGCGCCGTCGTCGATCGGCGCCAGTGGCGGGATTTCGAGCGTGATCAGCCGGGTCTGAAGTGCGGCATAGGCACGATCGGCCAGCGAGGCGGGCTGCTCGGCGTCGTCCAGGGCGGTGCTCACCTCGTCATCCTACGCATCCTCGTGGCCTATTGATATATGAGAACAACTTCTGGAGACGCAGCCATGGCCGAGACCTTCACCCTCACACTGAGCTGTCCCGATCGGACCGGGATCATCCGCGCGGTCAGTGCCTATTTGTTCGATCAGGGTTGCGACATCGAACAACATCAGCAGTTCGACGACGCCCTCGGCGACCGGCTGTTCATGCGCACACAGGTGATCGCCCACGAGAATGCCGACCTTGACCGGCTTTCGGCGGAATTCGCCCCGGTGGCGGCCGAATTCCGGATGACCTACGAATTCAGCGGCGGGCGTGCTCCCCGGATCCTGGTGATGGTGTCGAAACTCGGGCACTGCCTCAACGATCTGATCTTCCGGTGGAGGGCGGGGAGTCTGGGCGGCGACATCGTGGCCGTGGTCTCCAATCACGAGGACCTGCGGCCCATGGCCGAGGCGGCGGGACTTCCGTACCTGCACCTCCCGGTGGACCCGGACCGGAAGATGATCGCCGAGGAACGCCTGCTCCGGCTCGTCGACGACTACGAGGCCGACCTGGTCGTCCTGGCGAGGTACATGCAGATCCTGTCCGACACCACCAGCAAGGCACTCCACGGGCGGGCGATCAACATCCATCACTCGTTCCTGCCGGGCTTCAAGGGCGCCAAGCCCTATCACCAGGCCTACGAACGGGGCGTGAAGCTGGTCGGGGCCACGGCGCACTACGTCACCTCGGATCTGGACGAGGGTCCGATCATCGAGCAGGAGGTGATCCGCATCGATCACACCCAGGATCCGCGTGCCCTGCAGACCGTCGGCCGCGACGCGGAAGCCCTCGCGCTTTCCCGGGCCGTCCGCTGGCATTGCGAGCGGAGGGTTCTGCTCAACGGCGGGAGCACCGTGGTATTTCCGTAACTTTCGGACCTTTTGTATCTTTTGGTCTTGATCTCCGCGGCATGAGCGGAACGCGAAATCGGTGATGGAACCATCGGAGTATTCCACTCGTTTCCTTTCGTGGGTTCCCGTAGCGTTACAGGCAGCTGAACAACTGTTGTCGTCGTATACGGGCAGGGGAGAAGGAATCGCGTTGAGAAGAAGACCGGTGAGGATATTTCGTGGATTCGCGGTCGCCATTTCCGTGCTGCCTGTCGCTTGGGTTCCGATTCTCGTGGGAGGGTCCGCCGCGGCCGCCTCGGAGCGGCAATGCGATCAGGCCGTCACCGTCTCGGGTAACGGTTTGCAGCGGATGGAGTCGAGGATCTGTGCGGAATACTTTCCCGGACGGGCGTCCGATGGCCGGATCGGCACGGTCGTGGCGACTCCGGATATCTCGGACTTCTGGCACCGTCGCGATGGCAGGTGGTACGGCAATCGGTCGCCCGCGCGAATCACCGCCTCGATCATCCTGATGAAGGACGGGGTCACCGTCGGGGACGGGCGGACCGTGCGCTTCTCGACGAGCGGGTCCGCCGCCGCCGGAACGGCGGTGTCCTTCCCGGTCGAGTTCGCGGGGGACTACGAGGTCGAGGCGGAGTTCAGCCTCGAAGGGGGCTACTGGGCCGCCAGGGACGGAAGCCGGATCGACGCGGCCCCTCGGTCCGTGGAGCTGATCGTCGCGGCGCCGTGATGCCGAACGGCGGCGTCCCGGGCCGGCCGAAGCGGACGCTCGTTTTCCGTGTCCCACGGTGCGGGACGATCCTCCCCCGTGCGGGTGAGCAATCAATAGGGAGTCCTTTTACTCCCATAGTGAAGAACAATTGATATTCAAAGTGCGGTTCCCGGTGGGTGTCCGCCGATCCTGGTTCGGGCACCCATCGTCGGGGGAACGATTGGTCCGCTTTGTGTCGAATCGTTGCCATGGCAGGCGATCATTGACGCAAAGGGCGAGTTTGGCACGCCTAAGAACAGGCTGAGGACACCCGAATAACGGAAGTCCGGCCTCCGGTCTTCCACTTTGGGTGCTCCGCGAAATCGTGACGGTGTGGATCTTCGGTTCGGCCGTGTCCTATGCTTCATCGGCAATGGGTAAATCCACGCCGCCGGAGATCTGAACTCGGGCTGGTGGTGCCATGTCCCGGCATTGTGGCCGGCTGTCGTTTTATCGGTAAGTAAGGGTCAGGCGTGGAGATCAAGCAAGTCTATTATTTCACCGTTCTCGCCGAAGAATTACACTTCAGCCGGGCCGCGTCGAGACTCAATATCTCCCAGCCGACGCTCAGCGGGCAGATCCGGCAACTGGAGAACGGACTGGGCACGGTCCTCATCAGCCGGACCAGCAGACGGGTCTCCCTGACCACGGCCGGTGAGATGCTGCTTTCCTACGCCCGCGCCATCCTGAATCAGATCCAGCGTGCCGAGCAGGCGATCGGCGACCTGCGCGAGGGTGTTTCGGGGCGGCTGCGGATCGGCTCCATGCCCGCCGGCGTGAACGGCCCGCTGGCGAGCCTGCTCGGCAAGCTGAGTGCGGCCGAGCCGGGCATCCTGGTGGACCTTCGTCATTACGGCGGCAGTGCCGAACAGATCAAGGCGGTGGTGGAAGAGTCGCTGGATCTCGCCTTCTTGCGGGAGCCGTCGTGCAGCCCGTCCTTGAGAGTGACGAAGGTGCTGGAAGAGTCGTTCTCGGTGTACCTCCCGAGCGATCATCGCTTCGCGGGCAGATCGGTGTTGTCCTTGAAGGACCTCCGTGAAGAGGTCTTCGTTTCGGCACCACAAGACGTCGAAATGGGTTTGCACGCACTGATCTGCAAGGCCCTCGACGGAAGGAACTTCAGTCCCAGGGTCCGCGGTCTGGCGGACAGCCCCATGGGGCAGCTCGCGATGGTCGCGGCCGGCCTCGGGGTCGCGGTGCTGGCGGATACGAACACTTCCATCCGGCGCGACGGCACGGTACGCGTTCCGCTCGTGCCGGGTGAGCTCAAAGCCTCGCTCTTCGTCGTGTACCGGAAATGGCACCAGAACAACCCGGCGATCGAGAAGTTCCTGAACTTCCTGCCGGGTGCCGTCAGGCCGTGATGAACGATAGCCCGGGCGTCGCGAACCATCGGAGATGCCGATGGGCCGGGTACTTCATCCGGCCGACTCCTTGTGGGACCGTCTTTCCCATGATCATTCAGATCGCCGCCCCCGCGAAGGCGGCGGAAATTCGGTTCGGAACGTATCCCGCTGTCGCGTCGGGTACCCGGGTGACGGCTACTTGAGCGCCTCTTCGGAGACCCCTGCCGCGATGGCTTCGATGAACTTCGACGGCGAAGTGCCGCCATCGGCCTGAAACCGGGACCAGGCCTCGGCGAAGATGTGAGTGACGATCCGTTCGAAGACGTCCTCATTCGTCGTCCTGCGGCTGATCACCTGGCAAACAGGGAGAAAGAAGCGGTCGAGGAAGACTTCGAACACGTCGAACTCCGCGGGCTCCTGGTCGAATATCCACATCGGATCGTCCACATGCACGCATTCCTTCAAGGTGCCTGATTCCACTTTCGGAGAAGTCCTGGACGGTTGACGCCCTGAAGAATACCGACCGTCTCGAAGGGTGGGCGAGTGGGAAAATCCTATTGTTCCATCGATGGCGAGAAGGGAATGCTATGGGTTGTCGTAAGTGAAAGTGTTTCGCAATTCCCGCAGGCACTGCAGGAAGCTGTCGATCTCCGGCCGGGATTCGTCCCATTTGCGATAGGCCACGTGCAGAGACGCGCGAATGTCGCCGTCGTCGAGGGGGACGATCGCGATGTCGGGACGGCCCAGCACGGTGTTGGAGTTGGCCACGACGCTGACGCCGAGTCCGGCGGCCGCCAGGCAGACATGGCCGTGGATGCTGTCGGCGTAGCCGCCGATCTTCGGTGCGAATCCGTGCCTCCGGCAGGCCGCCAAGGTGAGCTCGCGAAACCCGGTGTCCCCGCTGCTCGGCCAGATGAAGAGGGAATCGTGCAACTCGGCGAGGGAGATTCTTTCCCGTCGGCTCAAGGGATGCGTCAGTGGCAGGTACGCGGAGAAGGATTCGTCGAAGACCTTCTCGGTGGCGAGCCTCCTGCTCTGCGGGAGGGTGCGCAGCAGGGAGACGTCGAGCTCGCCGGACAGGAGCTTTCTTTCCTGTTCCAGATTGTGGTTGAAGTAGTACAGCTCGACCAGGAGTCCCGGCTTCTGTTCCTGCAGCCTGCGGAGAATCGCGGGGAGCGGGCCGTTGGCCCCGGCGGGCAGTGTCCCGACCTTCAGCCTGGTGTTCGCTCCGAGCTTCATGTCCCTGATGTGCTGCACGGTGCTGTCCGACGCCGCCAGGACGTGCTGCGCGTGCGACAGCAGGGCCTCGCCGTACTCGGTCAGGGAGACCTGACGGCTCGTGCGGTTGATCAGCACGACCTCGAGTTCGTTCTCCAGCTGCTGGATCTGCGAGCTCAACGCGGGCTGGGTGATGCCGACCCGCTGGGCGGCGCGGCTGAAGTGGAGCTCTTCGGCGACCGCGAGGAAGTACCGAAGTTGTTTGAGTTCCAAGGTCGCTCCGTACCGGTTACTTGCTCTGGAGGTCGTCTTCGATGGCGCGGACGGTCCCGAACATGGCCTCCGTCCAGGCGGACAAGCGGTCGCGCTGGAACCTGGTGGTCGGCATCGCCAGGGCGAGCGCGGCCACCGGCCCGTCCTCGGGATGCCGGAGCACGGTCCCGATCGCGGTCAGCCCGTCCTCCGTGCGCTGGTCGTTGATGGCGAAACCACGTTTGCGGACGAGGGACAGTTCGCGTTCGAATTCGCCGGGCAGTCCCGGATCGACGCGTTCGTATCGTTCGCGAAGAAGACCGGGAGGCAGGGCCGCGAGAATCGCCTTGCCACCGGAGGAGATGTGCGCGGGCATCGAACGGCCGGCACGGTCGCTCACGCGAAGAAGCCGATCGCATTCGACCGTGGCCACGAGGTGTACCTCGGTACCGCCGAGGATCATCAGGTTGGCGGTCTCGCGCACGGAGTCGACGAGGCGCCGCAGATGCGGCATGGCCGCCCGCCGCAGGGTGGCCGCCGGTGTCTCGGCGACCTTGGTGGGGCGCAGCAGTTTGCCCGCGCGGTAGCGGCGCAGCGAGTCCTGTTCGGCGAACTCGCGGTAGACGAGCATCGCGAGCAGCCGGTGCGCGGTGGAGGCCGAGACGCCGATGCGTTCGGCGGCCTCGGACACCCCGAGCGACTTCTCCTGTTGCAGCAACGTCGCCAGCAACAGGGCGTTGTCCACCGATTCGATGGCGTACGCCGGACGATTCCTCATGGCAGAAAAGCATATTCCCGATACCGGGTGAAAAAACACTGTCAACCACTCAAACAGGGGATGGAAAGGGTGCTCATGCGGCTGTGGGATAAAACACCACCCGGGGGAATCGCGAGTGGGCGAGGGCTGGATTCCGCTGTGCAGAATTCGCTCTCGGGCTGGGATTCCGCCGACCTAACGTCGGCAGCATGAACACGCAACCGGGTGCCTGCGCCAAACGCCGCCGGAGCGCGACCGTGGTGCTGATCTGCTGGGCCATGGTGGTGTTCGACGGATACGACCTCGTCGTCTACGGCACCGTCGTCCCCTCGCTGCTGGCCGATCCGGCCTGGGAGGTGACCCCGGCGACGCTCGGGCTGGTGGGCAGCCTCGCCTTTCTCGGGATGTTCGCCGGAGCGCTGGCGTCCGGCTCGCTGGCCGACCGCTGGGGCAGGCGGCGCACCGTCCTCACCAGCTTCCTGTGCTTCTCGCTCTTCACCGCGGCGTGCGCCCTCGCCACCGGGCCGCTTTCCCTCGGCGTCCTGAGGTTCCTGGCCGGGACCGGGCTCGGCGCGCTGATCCCGGCGGTGAGCGCGCTGGTGAACGAGGTGGCGGGCCTCCGGAGGCGATCGCTGATCTCGGCCGCCATGCTCTCGGGCGTCCCGGTCGGTGGCAGTGTCGCCGCCGTGCTCGGTGCGCCGGTCATCGCACTGGCGGGCTGGCCGGGGATGTTCTGGCTGGCGCTGGCCGGCCCGCTGATCGTGTTCCCGCTCGCGTTGTCGCTGCTCCCGGAATCGCCGGTGCCGCCGCGGGCGAGCCGGGCCGTGGACAAGGTCCGGGAACTGCTCGGCGACGGGCGCAGGCGCGCGGCCATCCTGTTCCCGCTGACCGCGTTCGTGACGTTGTTCAGCTGGTACGGGCTGATGACCTGGCTGCCCAAGATGATGATCGACCAGGGGTTCCGGCTGGGTTCTTCGCTGACCTTCCTGCTGGTGCTGAGCCTCGGCGCGGCCGCGGGCGCGATCGTGGTGGCCGGGTTCGCGCGGCGTTCGCCCACCGGGATGGCCTCCGTGCTGTGCGGTCTGGCTTCGGCGGCCCTGATCGGGCTGGCCGTGCTGCCCGCCGGAACACTGACCTATCCGTTGCTGCTGGTGGTCGGCGTCGGTACGCACGGGACGCAATGCCTGGTGGTGGCCGCGGTCGCCATCTACTACCGCGATGAACTCCGGGCGTCCGGCCTGGCCTGGATGCTGGGTCTCGGCAGGCTGGGCGCGGTGGCCGCCCCCGCCGTCGGCGGGGTGATCCTGGCGGCCGGGCCGGGCGTCCGGGCCTCTTTCCTGCTCTTCGCCGCGACGACGGCGGCCGGAATGGTCCTGCTCGCGTTCTCCTCCCGGCTGGACCGCACCGGCGACCTCGAAATCGTATCGACCGACGAAGGAGCCGATGTCCATGTCCGGTCCCGAACTCCGCGCTGACCTGGAGAAGCTGTACGCCGGGATCCGGCGCCGCCACCTCACTCCCTTGTGGACTCAGCGGGACGACCTCATGCCGTTCGCCCCGAGGCCCGCGGCCGTGCCCCATCTGTGGCGTTGGGCGGACCTGCTGCCGCTGGCCGAAGCCGCGGGGGAGCTGGTCCCGGTGGGCCGGGGCGGGGAACGCCGCGCGATCGCGCTGGCCAATCCGGGTCTCGCCGGAAAGCCGTACGCGACTCCGACGCTCTGGGCGGCGATCCAGTACCTGGGGGCCCGGGAGGAGGCGCCCGAACACCGGCACAGCCAGAACGCCTTCCGCTTCGTGATCGACGGCGAAGGCGTCTGGACCGTCGTCAACGGTGACCCGGTGAAGATGGCGAAGGGCGACCTGCTGCTGACACCGGGCTGGCACTTCCACGGCCACCACAACACCGGCGCCACCCCGATGGCCTGGCTCGATGGTCTCGACATCCCGTTCGCCCACGCCATGGACACGGCGTTCTTCGAGTTCGGGGCCGACCGGGTCACCGACCGGAGCACGCCGGCGACCTCGCGATCGGAACGGCTGTGGGCCTATCCCGGACTGCGGCCGCTGTCCCTGCCGCGGAACCCGCCGTCGTCACCGCTGGCCGCGTATCGCTGGGAGAACACCGATCGGGCCCTCGCCGCCCAACTCGACCTCGAAAGCGAAGGACAGCCTGGCGTCGTCGAGCCGGGCCATGCCGCCGTCCGGTGCACGAACCCGGCGACCGGCAAGGACGTGATGCCGACGATCCGGATCGAGTTCCACCGACTGCGCCCGGGGGCGGCCACCGCGCTCCGCCGCGAGGTCGGCTCCTCGGTCTGGCAGGTGTTCGGCGGAGACGGCGAGATCGAGGTCGGCCCGCACCGGTGGAACGTGGGTGCCGGCGACCTGGTCGTGGTCCCGTCCTGGGTGCCCTGGCGGATCCTCGCCCACAGCTCGCTCGACCTCTTCCGGTTCGGCGACGCGCCGATCTTCGAAAGCCTGCACCAGCACCGCACCTTCGTCACAGAGGAGTCCCAGCCATGAAGTTCGCGACGGTGAGGTTGCCCGGCGGCGCGACGGCCGCGGCCCGCATCGAGAACGGCAGCGCTTTCCTGCTCGACGCCCTCGACGTCGGCCGGATGCTCCAGGACGAGTCGTGGAGAAGGGCACGCGCCACCGGAGAAGTGCTCGACGCGACGGCACTGGACTACGCGCCGGTGATCCCGGCGCCCGGCAAGATCATCTGCGTCGGGCTGAACTACCGCTCGCATATCCGGGAGATGGGCCGGGAGTTCCCGGACTACCCGACGTTGTTCGCCAAGTACCCGGAAGCGCTGGTGGGGCCCTACGACCCGGTACGCCTGCCGCCGGACGCGCCGAAGGTCGACTGGGAGGCCGAACTCGCTTTGGTGATGGGGAAAAAGGTCCGTTGGGTGGACGTCGACGAGGCCGAAGAGGCCATCGCCGGATACACCGTCATCAACGACGTCACGATGCGCGAACACCAGTACCGGACGCCGCAATGGCTGCAGGGCAAAACCTTCGAAGGCACCGCCCCGCTCGGCCCGGTGCTGGTCACGCCGGACGAACTCGACCCGTCCGCCGAACTGACCTGCGCGCTCAACGGCGAGGTCGTCCAGCGTGCCCGCATCGACGACCTGGTGTTCTCGCCTGCCAGGCTCGTCTCCTACATCTCGGGCATCCTCACCCTGCGGCCGGGCGACATCATCGCCACCGGAACGCCGGGCGGAGTGGGCCACGCGAGCAGCCCGGCCCGGTACCTGACCGCCGGGGACGTCCTCACCACCGGTGTGGCGGGGATCGGCAGCATGGAGAACAGGGTCTCGTGAACAGGGAGACGACCCGGGCCTGGGTGCGGGACGGAACGGCGGTGTTCCTGCGGGCCGTCGGCGCGCTGACCGAGAGCGGCTTCGACGCGCCGTCGGCCTTGCCGGGCTGGCGTCGCCGGGAAGTCGTCGCCCACGTGGGCTGCAACGCGCGGGCACTGGGACGGCTCGCGTACTGGGGCCGCACCGGCGAGGTCACGCCGATGTACTCGTCACCGCGAGCGAGGGCCGAGGAAATCGAACAGGCCGCGACGGTGCCCGCGGAAGCGTTGTCCTACCTCGCCCGGCATTCGGCCGCCGACCTCGAGTCCACTTGGGACGAACTCCCCGAACGGGCCTGGGGCACCCTCGTCCGGAGCGCGACCGGACGAGAGCTCTTCGTCTCCGAGACATGCTGGCTGCGGGCGCGCGAGGTCTGGATCCACTCCGCCGATCTCGATGCCGGGATCACCTTCGCCTCGATGCCGCGGGACTTCCTCGACACCCTGATCGGTGACGTGCTCACCAGCAGGATGGCGCGAGGCGAGGAACCACCGACCCTCGTCGACGTCGCGACCGGCCGGGTCCGGCCCGGTCCGGGAGCGGACGAGGTCTTCGGTTCCGCGCCTTCCCTCGCCCGCTGGCTCACCGGCCGGGGAGACGACGGTGTCCGCCGGGCCGACGGCGGTCCATTGTGGATACCGGAGCCCTGGATCTGACCCCGCCATCCACTTTCGCCACGTTCCTGACGCCTCGGAGTATTCGATCAGTTCGCGGTGGGCGAGTGAACGTTTGAGGAACTCGAGGAGCCGTGTGACCGGCTGGGGTCGGCCGTCGTGTTTCCGGGCCGACTTTCCGTTTCAGCACGGATCACCCGGGGAACCCACGGATTGTAGTACTGGTCGCCCCAGCCCCGGCGCCGCACGACTTCGGCGAAGGGACGCCATGATTACCTCTTCGGTGACGCTACCGGCTCACCTCGACAGCGAGGCTCGCGCGGCCTCGCGTAACGACTTCGCCGATCTCGCCCGCTTGGTGCGGCGAGAACGCCTGCTCGATCGCCGATACGGCTACTACGCGGTGAAGATCAGCCTGACACTGCTGGCTCTGGCCGGAGGCTGTGTGGCGTTCGTGCTGCTCGGGGACTCGTGGTGGCAACTCGCCTCGGCGGTGTTCTTCGCGGTGATGTTCGCCCAGATCGCTTTTCTCGGCCACGACGCGGGACACAACCAGATCTTCCGCACCGGGCGGGCCAACGACCGGATCGGCTATGCCTTCGGCGGTATCGTCGGCATCAGCTACGGCTGGTGGATGGGCAAACACACCCGCCATCACGCCAGCCCCAACCACGAAGACGACGATCCCGATATCGACATCCCCCTGCTCGCCTTCACCCGGCGGCAGTCCGGTGAGAAGAGCGGGTTCGTGCGCTGGACCACGAAACATCAGGCAGCGCTGTTCTTTCCGCTGCTGTTGTTGGAAGGGCTGAGCCTGCACTGGGCGAGCATCCAGGCCGTGTGGCACGGCGACGTGAAGGCCCGCAGGCTGGAAGCGGTACTCCTGGTCGCGCACCTCGGCAGCTATCTCGGCGCGGTGTTCCTGGTGATGTCCCCGCCGGTGGCGGTCGCGTTCATCGCGGTCCACCAAGGGTTGTGGGGTGTCTACATGGGCTGCTCGTTCGCGCCCGGGCACAAGGGCATGCCCACCTATACCGACAAGACCAAGGTCGACTTCCTGCGCAAGCAGGTGCTCACCAGCCGCAACGTCCGCGGCGGCCCGTGGGTCGACTTCGCACTCGGCGGGCTGAACTACCAGATCGAGCACCACCTGTTCCCCAGCATGCCGCGCGCCAACCTGCGCCGCGCGCAGCCTCTGGTCCGTGACTTCTGTGCCACACACGAGATCGACTACGCCCAATGCGGGCTGATGACGACCTACCGGCATGTCCTGCGGCACCTGCGCGACGTCAGCGCGCCGCTCCGCGCGACCAGCTGATGATGAAGAGGGCGATTTCGACGCTGAACGATTTCCTGGACGGCGCGAGGGCTTTGGCCCTGGCGACCTCCAGGCTGCCTCTCGTGCTCACACGGGACTACTGGGCCAGTTCGGCGCTCGAATCGGTTACCGGACATCACCTCGTCGGTGTCGCCGACGGCCTGTTCGGCAGGGGCACATCGGCACTGGAGCGAGGGGCGCGTCAGGGGATGACCGTCCGCGTCGGGCGGCGACCGGTCGGGCTCGACCGGCGTTCGCTCGCCGCGGCCTTCCCCCGGGCGACAGGTCGCGTGGTGGTGTTCTTGCACGGCTTGGTCGAGACCGAACTCGGCTGGTTTCGCGGGTCCGCGCCCGAGGGCGACTTCGGAGCCCGCTTGGCGGATGACTTCGGCAGTAGCCCGGTGTACGTGCGTTACAACTCCGGGCGCCACGTCTCGGAGAACGGGGCCGAGTTGGTCGCGTTGCTCTCCAGGCTGGTGGCCGCGTGGCCGGTTCCCGTCGCCGAGATCGTCCTGATCGGACATTCGATGGGGGGCCTCGTGGCACGAAGCGCCCTGTATCAGGCACAGGAACGGAACGTGTCATGGCTGTCCGTCGTGACTCGGCTGGTGTGCCTGGGTACACCGCACAGCGGCGCGCCGCTGGAACGGCGCGTCGCGCAGTTGACGGCGCTGTTCGGCAAAACGACGGTGACCGCTCCTCTGACGAAACTGTTCGCTCTGCGCAGCAACGGCATCCAGGACCTCGCGCACGGCTACGTGCACCGACGGCAATGGGCCACCGAACCGCACCTGTCATCGACAGCCGACCCCTCGCCCTCGTTGGGCATCCGCCGCCTTTTCGTGTCAGCCACGTTGTCACGGCGGGAAGGAAGCACGTGGGGCCGGCTGATCGGCGATCTGCTCGTAACGCCCGTTCTGCCCGAGGAACTGACGGAGCCCGCCGAGATCGTCTGGCTCGGCGGGCTCAATCACTTCGCCCTGCTCCGCGACGACCTCGTGTACACGACACTCCTCGAGTGGTTGTGTGCCGACGACTACTTGAGATCCATCCCGCGCTCTTGACCGGCCGGAACCGATCACCGAGAAGAATCGAGCATCATGACTGCACCCGGACCAGAACCACAAGACGTTCCCGGCCTGGAGCCAGGCGGCTCCGTCCAGCCCGGGGACACCCCGCCGGACGCCGGACAGACCTCGGGTTTGTCCCACCCGCAACCGATTCCGTCCCGGCTGCCGGCGATCATCACGATCATCATCATTGGAGTCGTCGTCCTGGGCGTGGGCGGCTTCTTTATCGTGAGGGCCTTCGACCTGTTCTAGTCTCCGGCCGCCGGCCGATGGAGAACGCCCTGATCTTCCGTGGGTGATGTCAGTGACATCAGCGCCCCGGCGGTCACCGCGCGTCCTCTCGCTGTCGAGACTGATTCGGCGTAGCGGCCTGGGACGAAGCAGTATCGGGGTGGTCGCAGCCCTGCTGACGCAAAGCCGAGAAGGCATCGTGCAGCCGTGTGATCACCGTGGCCACCGGGATGCCGATCTGCTCGGCGACTTCCGCCGGCGTCCGACCGCGGGCGTACACCAGGACGAGGGCCTCGCGGGACTCGAGGGGAACTTCGGTCAGCAGGTGACTGCACGCCCACTGCTCGACGAGTCTGGCGGCGCACCCGGTGGAGGCGGGGCGCGGTGGTGGTTCTGATGCCCCGTCACGGGGCGTGGCGTCTCCGACCTGATCGCGCGCGTAGGTGCGTGCCATGGTCATCAAGAGGGTGAACGGTTCGCCGTGGCCGGGATCGTAGCGGGGTGCTGTGCGCCACAGCTGCAAGTACACCTCTCGGGTGGCGTCTTCGGCCGCGCTCGCGTCGGTCAGGATGCTGCGAACAAACCTGAAGACACTGTGAGAGGTGCGGTCGTATAGTTCCGCGAAGGCGGCGGTATCGCCGTGCCCTGCTCGCTGCAGCAGAATCTGACAGAGTGCCGGATTGTCGATGTCGGTCACCAGGCCGCTCCCCAATGGACGGGTAGATCTACACCGCCGGGGACTGGGGCAGCCCTTGTCGCCGCTGGATACCCCGGTGATCAGTCGTTAAACCCGTCGTGCCGGGACCATCGGGTCCCACGATGGTGGTCCAAGGCCCACCGGAAACGATGCACGATCGATTCAATCTTCAGAAACCCCTGGTGTGAGCACTGTGAGAAGCCCCCAACGGGGTTATGATGAAGGTGCGTGGGGTTCCAGACCCAGCTTCGCGTGACCGACGCCAATATCCGCAGCCGCACCGTCCGCGCTCTTGCGACGTGCGGCTTGGCGACGCGCTACCGCGAGGCCGTTGCATGCCGTGCTGGTCCCGTCCGGAGGTTCCGCGTCGTCCCGCTTCCCCGGGAGATCCTCATGACCTCTCCATTTCAGCCATCGGCGCGACTCGATCACGAACAGGCCGCCAGGGTTCTCGAGGCCTCGACCTCCGGTGACTGCCTCGGCTTCTACGCTCAGCCCGTCGTCTTCGGGCCGACGCGAGTTGTCGAGCACGCTTACTCCGCCGACCTGCTGATCTTCGCCGTGTCCGGCGAGCTGGACGTGACCACCTCCCCGTTGCTGCAACGGAATCTGAACCAGCCTTTGCCCGCCAGTACCGTGATCGACCTGGCCGGGGTCACGTTCCTCGGCGCCGCGGGGCTGCGCGTGCTCGAGACCGCCTCCGCCCGCGCGCGAGCCGAGCGCCGTCGGATCGGTCTGGTCACCGCCAGGTCGTCGGTGCTGCGGATTTTGCGGCTGTTCGCCGTCGATGTGCGGGTGCCGGTCTATCCGCGGCTGGCGGACGCGGTGCGAGAGATGGCGCGGCACTGACCCGTCCACCGCGGTCAGGCGAGTGACCGCGCAATTCCGGCCGGCCGGCAGCCGGACCTGCTGCGGGGTCCCCGCCCATCGGCGCCGGGCGGACTCAGAGCTCTGACGTGATGAGGAATGTGTAGTGCCCGTTGACGTCTTTGCGGACGTCGAGGACTTTGTCGGTCAGACGGACCCTGGTGTCGCGGGCGAGAAAAACCTGGGTGCCCGCGGTCGCGATGACGTCGTCACCCGGGGCCGGTCGGGCGGCGACCTCGACGTCCATCTTCGCCCCGTTTTCGGGGAGGCCGTCCAGGGACAGGCGCAGGCCTCCCTCGGATTGCACGTCCCCTGCCTGCACCAGCTTGGTGATCGCCTCAATGGCGGACTCGGTCACCGTGAACATCATTGATCCTGTCTGTCGTCGGATTCCGAACCGGTGGGGGCGGGCTCAGAATCGTTGTGCTGTTTCGTCGGGGTGCCGGAAAGGGATACCGTTCCGGCATCGACTGACGGGCGGATACCCCTCGGCGGTGATCTCACACATCGCACCTCTTGTCGGAGTGAATCGCTTGTGCAACGCTGTGATTTGGTCGAGCTGTCGATCTCGGCACGCGGCGCGCCGGTGGGCGGCCGTGACCGTTCCGGCTCGCGCCACCGCCCCGGTCCATGGCGGCACTCGCCCGGGAAAGCTGTGCCTCGAGGAGGCCGGTCGACATGCGTTCGTCTTCGCGAGGTTTCGCCGCGCCGTATATTTTCTTGTTCTTTCGTGGGTCGTCATGGTCGATGTGAGCCGGTTGCCCCGCCCGATCACGACGATTTGGGATTGGCAGATGGACGCCGCGTGCCGCGAGCTCGACAGCGACATGTTCTTTCATCCGGAATACGAACGCGGTCAGGCGGTAGATCGCCGCGACAGCCGCGCCAAGGCGGTCTGTTTCCGTTGCCCGGTGATCCAGTCGTGTCGTGCGCATGCCTTGGCAGTACAGGAACCTTACGGCGTCTGGGGCGGCCTGACGGTCGCTGAACGAGCAGCGGCCCTCAGTCGCCGACGCGAATCGGCGACCGCCTGATCGCAGCCGCGACAGCCTGTTTGGCGCCGGTGAGCGAGGGTATGCCGTCCGTAGTCGGCCTCGTCCGGGGTCGCCTGGAATCACGAACCCGGGAGTCGACATCAAAGCGTTGACATGGCAAGGAAACGAAAAGGTTCAGGTCACCGAGGTGCCGGATCCGCGCATCGAAGAACCGACCGACGCGATCATCAAGGTCACCTCGACCGCGATCTGTGGCTCGGACCTGCACCTCTACGGTGTGCTGGGCCCGTACCTCAAGCCGGGTGACGTACTCGGTCACGAGGCGATGGGCATCGTCGAAGAAGTGGGTTCCGGCGCCGCCGGTCACCTGTCGGTGGGGGACCGCGTGGTGGTGCCGTTCAACATCTCGTGCGGTCACTGCTGGATGTGCGGCCGTGGCCTCTTCGCGCAGTGCGAAACGACTCAGGTCCGCGATCAGGGCAAAGGCGCGAGCCTTTTCGGGTACACCTCCCTCTACGGCTCCGTCCCGGGTGGACAGGCCGAGTACCTCCGCGTACCGCAGGCCCAGTTCGGGCCGATCGTCGTCCCGGAGGGCACTCCGGACGAGCGGTTCCTGTTCCTGTCCGACATCCTGCCGACCGCTTGGCAGGCCGTCCGCTACGCCGACGTGCCACCCGGCGGAACGGTGGCGGTCCTCGGCCTCGGTCCGGTCGGGCAGTTCGCCGTCCGCATCGCCGCCCACCTCGGGGCCGGCCGGATCATCGGGGTCGACCGGGTACCGGAGCGGCTCGCGCTCGCCGCGCGGTACGGGGCCGAACCCGTCAACCTGGATCACGTCGACGACGTCGCCGCCGCGTTGATCGACCTGGTCGACGGCCGCGGCCCGGACGCCACCATCGACGCCGTCGGGATGGAAGCCCACGGCGGACGACTCGTCGCGGCCGCGCAGAAGGCCATGGGTCTCCTCCCGGACGCGCTCGCCCAGAAGGTGACCGACAAGCTGGCCGTCGACCGGCTCGGCGCTCTGCACGCGGCCGTGAAGGGGGTGCGACGAGGCGGGACGGCGTCGATCTCCGGTGTCTACGGCGGCGAACTCGACGCGATGCCGATGATGGAGATGTTCGACCGGGGCATTCAGTTGCGCATGGGCCAGGCCCACGTGCGGAAGTGGACCGACGAGATCCTGCCGTTGCTGCTCGACCCGGCCGACCCGCTCGGTGCGCTGGACCTCACCACGCATCACCTTCCCCTCGCCGAAGCCGCGAGCGGCTACGAGATGTTCCGGGACAAGCTCGACGGCTGCGTCAAGGTGGTGCTCAACCCTTGACCGGCCGGGTCGTGATCGTCGTCGGTGCCAGCAGCGGGATCGGACTGGCGGCGTCGATCGCGTTCGCCGCCCTCGATGACGACCTGGTGCTGGTCTCGCGCAGCGCCGACGCGCTCAAAGCCGCGGAAACGGCCTGCCGGGACGCGGGAAGCGGTGAAGTGGACGCCGTTGTCGAAGACATCGGCGATCCGGCGGCCGCCGAGCGGATCGTCGCGCGGACGCTGGACCGGCACGGGTGCGTCGACGTCGTCGTGCACACCGCGACGGTGATGGCCTACGGCACCGTCGAGGCGATGCCGGCGGACGTGTTCACCGCCGTCGTCGACACCGCGGTACACGGCACCGTCCACTTGAGCCGCGCGGTTCTCCCGGTGCTGCGCAGACAGCGCACGGGCACGTTCATCGGGGTCAATTCGCTGCTCGGCCCGGTCACCGTCCCGCAGATGGGTGCCTACGCGGCGTCGAAATGGGGACAGCGTGCCGTGCTGCGCACCCTGCAACAAGAAACGCGGGACGAACCCCGGGTCCACGTCTGCATCGTGAGTCCCGGAAGTATCAACACCCCGATCTACTACCAGGCCGCCAACTACTCCGGCCGGGTCGTTCGGCCGCCGTGGCCGGTCCTCGCCCCGGAACGGGTGGCCGCGGCGATCGTCCGGCTGGCCGACCGGCCCCGCAGACACGTGTCCGTGCCGGTCGGGCCGGGGAATCCGCTTGTCATCGCCGGATTCCGGCTCCTGCCGCTGCTCTACGACAGGCTGGTCGGCCCTCTGTTCCGGCTGGCCGCGCTCAGCCGCGGACGCTCGGAGCCCACGGTGGGCAACGTGCACCGGCCGGCGCCCGCGCGTGAACGCGTACACGGGCACTGGCCGGAGCCGCACTGAGCGGTGCTTCAGGGATCGCGCTGGGGGAGTGGCTCGACGGCGGGTCCTTCGAGCACCGCGCCGTCGACGTCGAATCGAGAGCCGTGGCAGGGGCAGTCCCAGCTGCGTTCGGCTCCGTTGAAGCGCAGAAGGCAACCCAGGTGGGTGCACCGCAACGAGACCGCGTGCAGGGCGCCCGCCTGATCCCGGAACACGCCCTTCTTGCCGGCTCCGTCACGGCGGACCCGTGCCTCGTCGATCGGGATCTCGGCGGTGTCGTGTTCGTCCACAGGAGACAGCCGGTCTTCGACGAGGTCTTTGGCGGTCCTCGTGTTCTGCCGAACCAGCGCGGGAACGTTCCGGAGACCGAGCCGATGGGGGGAGAAGAGGGCGGCGTGCGGATTCCCGGCACCGCTGACGCGATCGGCGAGGACCTCGGCGCCGATCGTGGCCATGGCGAGGCCCCATTTGGCGAATCCTGTCGCGACCCACAGTCGCGAAGCGCCCGGCAGATAGGAGCCGACCATGGGCAAGCCGTCGTAGGCGTGTGAATCCTGCGCTGACCAGCGGTGGGTTACTTCGGCGACGTCGAAGTACTTCTGGGCGAAGTCGGTGAGGGCGGTATAGCGCTCGAAGTCGACGCCGCGGTCTCCGACCGGATGACTCTGGCCGCCGAGGACGAGGTGTCCGCCGTGGCGGCCGAAGGAATACGAAGGACTTCCCGCCCTCCGCGACGAACGCGGCCGCGAGCCCCCGTAGGTACTTCACCGGATGCAGGACGAGTTGATCGTGCAGGCGGACGGCGCCGTAGGTGGGGAAGGGCAGATCCAACTCCTCGGCCCACTCCACCGCGAGTCCGGCTTTCACCGCCGCGTCCGCTTCGGAGCGGACGATGTCGCGTTCGGCCTCGGTCAGGGCGAAGGTCGCCGCCGGAGCGCGCCGCACGTCGCAGTCGAACGGTTCGGCCGATGTGGACAGGAGTTCCACACCGGCTGTGGCGGCCGACGCGTAGGCGGCCACGGTCGAGGCGCTGTGAGACCTGGTCAAGGTCGAATACTTCGTGGATTGCAGCGCGGTCACCTTCGCGGTGTTGTTGCCGCTCGCCCCGCTACCGACGGTTTCGGCCTCGACGAGTGTCCTTCGGCGCATACCTGGCCCGCCGGGATCGAAACGACGCGCCATCGCCCGGTGAGAACGACGGTGGCGGCACGCTGACCGACACCAGCGCGCCCTGGACGGAGGGCGTGTCGCGGTGGTCTCCGCAGTCGTAGCGGACTTGCCTGGCCGCTCCTCCGCGCGGTCGCGGCGGGACGACCGTTCCCGAAGTGAGTCGAATATGGATCGGTTTGCCTTTGCGCTGGGCGGGTAGCCAGGAGAGGCCCGTGCACTCAGGTGCCGCAAAACGAACCACCACTTCAAGGAGTTGTCGCCGTGAGCGCCATCATCAAGTCCGTCGACGTCGAGGCCACCGTTCCGGCGGTGTACAACCAGTGGACCCAGTTCTCGGACTTCCCCCGGTTCATGGAAGGCGTCGAGCGGATCGACCAGATCGACGACACGCATACGCACTGGACGACCAGTATCGGCGGTGTGACCCGTGAGTTCGACGCGACGATCACGGAGCAGCACCCCGACGAGCGGGTCGCCTGGCAGTCTGTCTCAGGTCCCAACCACGCCGGAGTGGTGACCGTTCATCGCATCGATGACGTCCGTACGCGCGTCACGGTGCAGATGGACATCGATCCCGAGGGATTCGTGGAGAACGTCGCCGACAAGCTCGGCATCATCGACCGTCGCGTCCAAAGCGACCTGGACCGCTTCAAGACGTTCATCGAGAACCGGGACGGTCACGCGACCGGTTCCTGGCGCGGTGACATCGATCGCGCACCCCAGCAGCCGAGCTGACTTCCGCTTTCGCGGAACCGAAGGCCGCGACGGGCTCCGCTCCGGAGGCCCGTCGCCGCAGAGCGGCCGGTTTCCCTTCGTGAGGGGCCATTCTCGAAGGGGACCGGTCGCGCGCCTGCTTTCTGGAAGTTCCCAGTATTCCCTGGAAGGAGATGACGGCGATGCCGTCTTTCGAGCACACCGCCGAGGTCATGCTTCCGGCGGACAAGTTGTTCGCGTACCTCGCCGATCCCGGAAACCTGGCTCAGCTGACCGAAGCATTCAGCGTGAGTGGTGCCAAAGTCCCTGTGGAGGCCGAGGGCGAGGCATGGTTACGAGCCGATCGGCACGCGAAGACACTGCGCTGGGGTTCACCTGATGAAGGTGATGACCATGGCAGGCTGAGCGTCGAAGAGCGCGGCGCTGGTCAGTGCGAGGTCTCGATACGTTTTCACACCGGCCGTGAAGGCGGGCAGAACGTGCGACGCGTCTTGGCCGAGGCCGTCGCCACGCTGACGCAGCGAGCCGCCGCCGAAACAGACCGGGAGGCGGGAGAACATCAGCAGGGCTGGACCTGAGAACTCCAGCAGGCTCAAGATGTCCGTGGCCGTCCGACGGTCAGGACAAGACGGCCGCGCGGGCCACGCAGCAGAACCCAGCCGTCGCGGGCGCTCTCGATGTCGTATCCCGTGGCCAGGTATCTGTCCAAGGCCTGTGTCATTCCGGCACCGGATTCGACGCGCACCGCCTCGCGAGTGGTCGGATCGCCGGTCTCGATCGTCATGGCCGCTCCCCACTTGGACGGACTCGTGCCGCCGGGGCTGGGGCGAACCTGATGACCCCGAAATACCCCCGGTGATCAGCAGGCAAACCTCGCGGACGGCTGGAAGAGCGAGGTTTCATCCCCGTCCGGCCGGGTAAGTCTCCGTTGTGCGGAGACTTCGCGACCGCACTGGGAGGGAAACCCCGCCACGACGCCGTGAGCGTGACGGACTTCTGCCCCGGCTCCGTTCGTGTGCCCGGTCGAGGCCCAGTCACCCATCGCAATCCTGGCAACCTGATGATCGAGAGGCTCGGATGAGCACGGAAGTCTTCGACGCGGTCGTCATCGGCGCCGGCCACAACGGCCTGGTCGCGGCGAACCTCCTGGCCGACGAGGGCTGGTCGGTCCTGGTGCTGGAACAGGCGGACAAGCCGGGCGGCGCGGTGCGGACCGAAGAAGTCACCGAGCCGGGCTTCCGCAACGACCTCTGCAGCGCCTTCTTCCCGCTCACCGCGGTCTCGCCGGTGATCCGGGGGCTGAATCTGGAGGAGCAAGGCCTGCGCTGGCGGCACGCTCCCGAAGTGCTCGCGCACGTTTTGCCCGACAACAAGTGCGCGGTGCTCTCACGGGACATCGAGCGAACGGCGGCGTCGGCCGACGAGTTCGCGTCGGGAGACGGCGCCGCCTGGAAGCGGCTTTTCGCGCAGTGGCAGGACATTCGCGAACCGTTGCTCGACGCCTTGTTCACGCCGTTCCCGCCGGTGCGCCCGGCTCTGCGGCTGCTGCGGCACACGGGGACCGCCGACGCGCTGCGCCTGGCCCGGATGCTCACGTTGCCCGCGCGCCGTTTCGGGGAAGAACTCTTCGAAGGCGAAGGGGCACGGTTGCTGCTGGCCGGGAACGCCGCGCACAGCGACCTTTCCGTCGACAACGCGGGCAGCGCCGTGTTCGGCTGGCTGCTCGCGATGATCGGCCAGGACGCCGGATTTCCGGTGCCGGCCGGCGGCGCGGGAGAACTGACCGCGGCACTGGTGCGGCGGTTGGTCGCTCGTGGCGGCGAGATCCGATGTCGTTGTCCTGTCACGGAAGTACTGGTCGCGGGCGGGCGTGCGATGGGGGTGCGCGACAGCGCGGGCGATCCGATCCGGGCACGCAAGGCCGTCCTCGCGGATGTACCGGCGCCGACGTTGTACGGCGAGATGGTCGCGCCGGAATGGCTTCCGTCCCGGCTGCTGGAGGATCTCGGCCGGTTCCAGTGGGACAGCGCCACGGTGAAGGTGGACTGGGCGCTGTCCGGCCCCGTTCCGTGGAAGGCCGAGGGCGCTCGCGGAGCGGGAACGATCCACCTCGGCACCGACCTGGACGGCCTGTCGGTGTTCGGCGGCGACCTCGTTCGCGGCCGGAGCCCGCGCAATCCGTTCCTGTTGTTCGGGCAGATGACGACGAGCGACCCGGACCGGTCACCTCCGGGCACCGAAGCCGCGTGGGCGTACACCCACGTGCCGCGCGGGGTCATGGAAAACCGGAAGGCACTGGACCGGCAGGTCGCGAGGATCGAGAAGACGGTCGAGGTGAACGCGCCGGGCTTCCTCGACCTGATCCAGGGCCGGTACGTGCAGGGGCCGCTCGAACTGGCAGGCCACGACCCCGGCCTGGTCGGTGGCGCGATCAACGGCGGCACCACGGCCATTCACCAGCAGTTGTTCTTCCGCCCGGTCCCGGGCCTCGGCCGCGCGGACACCCCGGTGGACCGCCTGTTCCTGGCGGGATCCGCCGCCCATCCGGGAGGAGCGGTCCACGGCGGCCCCGGAGCCAACGCGGCCCGCGCCGCGCTGGCGCGGGCCGGTCGGCTCGGCGGTGGCTACGCGGCGGTGATCCGCGCCGCGAACCGGGCGGTCTACGACTGAGCGGCCTTCCGGTTCGCGTGCTTCCCGGTCACCAGATCGGCCAGCCGCGCGAGGGCTTCGGTGTTGCGGGGCTTGGCGATGAGCGCCTGGACCGCCTCCGGCAGGAACTTGCCAGGACCTCGAGTGACCTCCTCCGCCATCCGGACCTCGGTCTTGCCTTCGCCATGGGGGAGAAGGGTGAGCCTGACCTCCGCGGCGCCCAAAGGCCAGCCCCTGGCCTCGAGGGAAAGGAACGTGCCGGGTTCGACGGCCTTCACCACGGTGACGTCCTGGATGTGCAGCGGCCACGGCCCGACGCTGTGATGGATCCGCGACCCGACGGCGGGCCAGTCCTCGTCGACGTCACGGATATGGGAACTGCCGACCACCCAGCCCGCGTAGTTCCAGCCGTCGGCGAGCACGACGAAAACGACGTCCGGTGGTACATCGATGATGCGGCTGACCTCGATCACGGTGTCCTCCTGTTTCGGGGGTGGCAGAGCCCGAGTACCCCGCCGACGCGGCTTGAAGCCTTGTCGGGGACCGGCTGGGTTCGGTGGTCCTCTTGCGAGAAGCCTCCGAACGGCCGCGTGGGTGTGAGGGCCGTACGCTCCGGGTATCCACAAGGTCTAGCGCCAGGGAGGACCGATGGTGGAGAACCGGCGTCAGCGGCTGCAAGCGCTGCTGGCCGCCGACCGTGCCGCCACGCCTGCTTCGGTGGTGAGCCTGGCGTGCGGTCGTTGTGTGGTGGAGTTGTCCGTCACCGGCGCTGGGGCGACCGTGCTGGCCGAGATGCCCACTGGAAACGGCAATGGCGACAGGCGTCAGAGCCGTGGTCTGGTGCATGCGACGAATCCGGTGAGCGCCGGACTGGAAGATCTACAGCTCACTGTGGGAGAAGGGCCGTGCCTGGACGCCTTCGCCACCGGCGGACCCGTGCTGGTCGCCGATCTGGCGGCGGAGCTGGCGCGGTGGCCCGCGTTCACGCCCGCCGCGTGCGAGCTGGGCGCGGCGGCGGTGTTCTCCTTCCCGTTGCAGGTCGGGGTGGCGCGGCTGGGATCGCTGGATCTCTATCGCGACACGGCCGGCCCCCTCACCCGGGTCGAACTGGCCGACGCGCTGATCCTGAGCGACCTGGCCACCCAAGGGGTCGTGGACGACCTGGACGGGCACAGCGTCGACGATGTGAGCTGGCTGGCGGATCCGCACGTCCAGGTGCATCAGGCAGCGGGGATGGTGCAGGTCCAGCTGGGTTCGACCACGGAGGTGGCGTTGATGCGACTCCGCGGCTATGCCTTCACCCACGGCGTTCCCCTGGCCGATGTCGCCCAACAGGTCGTCGAGCGTTCCCTGCGCTTCACCGATACCGAGGACGGCAACAATGCCCACTGAGGGAGAGTCCCACGAGATGACCACCGACCGGGAGCAAAAAGTCGCCGACACGTTCGTGTCGTTGGCGGACACATTGGTCGCGGACTTCGATGTGCTCGATTTCCTCGGTCTGCTCACCGAACGGGCCGTCGACTTGCTCAACGTCGACGCCGCCGCGGTGATCCTGTCCGATCAGCGAGGCGGATGGCGGCCCACGGCCGGGTCGTCCGAACAGGCCGAGCTGATCGAGGTCTTCGCCGCGCAAACCCAGCAGGGCCCTTGTCTGGACTGCGTTGACAGCGGCGTGATGGTGGCCTCGGCCGATCTCTCCGCCGACCTCGAACGATGGCCCGATTTCGCGCCGGCGGCGGTCAACGCGGGCTTCCGTGCGGCGTGTGCGGTGCCGATGCGGCTCCGTGACGACGTCATCGGCGCCTTGACGCTGCTGGGCACCAAACCGGTAGCCATCGACGACACCAGTGTCGCCTTGGGCCAGTCGCTCGCCGACATCGCCACCATCGGGATCCTGCAGCACCGCGCGATCCGGCACGACGAGATCGTGTCCGAGCAGTTGCAAGCGGCCTTGCATCACCGCACCGTCGTCGAGCAGGCCAAGGGTGTTCTGGCCGAAGCCGGCGGGTTGGACATGCACCAGGCGTACCTCGCGCTGCGCGGCTACGCCCACGCGCACCGCCGCCGGTTGTCCGATATCGCGCGAGATGTGGCGACCATGGCCCTGGATCCGCACACCCTGCTGACCGCCCCGACCGATGTCTCCCGGTCGTGACCCCGTGAGAAGACAGAGGAGCGCAGCTCATGTCCCAGACCCCGGACTCGTTGCAGCAAACGTCGCATGACCGTGAGCGACAGGTGTCCCGCACGTTCGTCAGCCTCGCCGACACCCTGGTGGCCGACTTCGACATCGCCGACTTCCTGAGCATGCTCACCGAGCAATGCGTCGACCTGCTCGGTGTTTCCGCGGCCGGAGTGATCCTGCTCGATTCCAACGGGGGCCTGCAGGTCGTGGCCACCTCCTCGCAACGAGCCGAGTTGCTGGGGCTGTTCGCGGTGCAGACCGATGACGGGCCGTGCATCGACTGCGTCCGCAGCGGCGCCCCGGTGTCCAGCGCGGACCTGTCTGCGGAGACACACCGCTGGCCGAGGTTCACCGCCGCGGCCGCGGAGTGCGGGTTCCGCGCCGCCCATGCCCTGCCGATGCGGCTGCGAGACCAGGTCGTCGGCGTCATGACGCTCTTGGACACCGGTATCGGCGGCCCGGATCGCGACGACATCGAACTCGGGCAGGCCTTGGCCGACGTCGCCACCATCGGCATCCTGCAGCAGCGCAGCATCGAACGCGGGGACCAGCTCACCGGGCAGTTGCAAACCGCGCTGGACAGCCGTGTCGTGATCGAACAGGCCAAGGGTGTGCTCGCCGAGCACGGCCAGGTCTCGATGGACGAGGCCTTCACCCGGCTACGCGGCTACGCCCGCACTCACCACCACCGGCTCACCGAACTCGCCCACGCCGTCGCAGGGGGCACCGCGGACCTGACCGCGATCCTGAAGCACCCGCAACCCCGTCGAAGCTCACTACCGTAGGACGGATCACCACGCCGCCGAGTTGCGGGACAGGGAGGGATCATGACGCAGACCGATGACACGGCGACCGCGTTGCGGGAGCTGACCGAGACCTTCACCGCCAACGAATCCGTACCCGCCGTGCTCCAGCGAGTCTGCGTGTGGGTGGTCTCGTTGGTGCCCGACGCCACCGCCGCCTCGGTGACGCTGATCGAGAACGGCCGGCCGCGCACGATCGCCACCACCGACGAACGCATCATGGATCTCGACCGTGCCCAGTACGACGCCGACGACGGGCCTTGCCTGCACGCCCTGCGCACCGTGACCACCGTTCGTGCCGACGCCCCCGAAGCCACGCGCCGGTGGCCCGAGTTCGCTGACGCCGCCGCCTCGGCCGGAATCGTGACTGTCCTGGCGTGTGCGCTGGTGCTGCCCGACGCCGGGTCCACGGCGTCTTCAGTGGATTCCGTCGCCACCATGGCGGGCGCGGTGAACGTCTGGAGCGATCGGCAGGGGGCGTTCGACCCGGTCGAAGCCGCGCTCGTCACCATGTTCACCGGCGCGGTCTCCGCGGTCGTGCTGACCGCGCGCCGCTGGGAACGTGCCGCGATCCTGGCCGAAAACCTGCAGACTGCGCTGACCACCCGCGACGTCATCGCCACGGCCAAAGGCATCGTGATGGCCCGACGCGAAGTCGACGCCGACGAGGCCTTCGCCTGGATCATCGATGTCTCACAACGCACGAACCGCAAGATCCGCGACCTGGCCGCCGTCCTCGTCGAGGACCCGACCCTCGTCGAGCTCGCGTAGCCGGACGCTGTCATCGCGCTGGTGACCTCCAGTGGACCGGCCCTGTCCGATATCGCCGCCGGCGGCCCGCCCTTCCCTGGTCACTCTGTGCTGCCTCGCGATACCTCTTCGTGGAAAAATGCGCCGAACGTTGAAGAATTCGGCACCCTACCCGCTACTTAGCGGTAGAAAACCCTTGCACGGCAATTAAAAAAGGTTGTTCATCCCCCAATCTGGTGACACCCCTCGGAACGAAAACCCCATGACAGGTGAAGTTCCGACACGGAAGGGGGGTGAAATGGATGAATACTTCCCAGTCGCGAGCCTTGTCCGGTGACGGCCTCATTGTCCTGAGGCAAGTGCTCGTGGTGACAGGCGCGTTGTTCGGTCTCGCTCTCCTGTCGATTCTGTTGTCCGGGACGGCGAACGCGTCGGACCGGTCTCCGGAACCCGGCGGCTCAGGTCTGCTCGGTGACGTCGTGGGCGCGGGTGCCGAACCCGTGATGCCGCTCCTCGAATCGGTTGCGAAACCCGTTCATCGGGTGGCGTCGGAGGTGGCGCCCGTGGTGGAGCAGGTGACAAAGCCGGTCGAGCCGGTGTTGTCGCAGGTGGTACGACCGGTCGCGAAGGTTGCCGAGCCGGTGCTGCGGGTCCTCGAGCCGGTAACCGGGCCGGTCACACGGCCATTGCTCGATTCGCTGGCTCCGGTCACCGAACCGGTCGCCCACGCGGTGGGCGCGGAACGGGTGATCACGGCTCTGGACGGTGAACCGTCCAAGTCGGAGCAGCCGGCTGTGTCCGGGTCGGCGTCGCGCAGCGACGTCAGCGCGGGTTCGGCACCCTCGCCCGCGATCGAAGTCCACAGTGGACTCGTCGGGAGTGCGGATTCGGCCTGGGCCCGCGCCGCAGAGCGCGGACAGTCGGTTCCAGGGCGCGAACGGCCGGTTTCTCCGGAGACGACTCATTCCGGTGAAGTGTCTGTGGTCAAGGTTCCTGGTCCGGCCGGTGGCGGCCCCGCTTTGCCGAGTGGGCCGGGTTTCGTCGGCGTCGGTGGTTCGATGTCGGCGAGTTCGGGCGGATCGCACGGTGGTGAGTACGCGGTGACCGAGTCCGGTACGGGCATGCCCGGAACGGACCGGGCGTGGCGAGCACCACCGGACGACCGGAAATCCGTCCCGTGGCCGGACGAGTACGGCCACGACCATCCCAGTTGACGAACCCTTTCCACCCTCGACTCCACATTGGACAGAAGGTAAGGAAAGGGAAGTCATGCACAAGTACGTGCGACGCGGATTGACCGCCGCAGTGCTGTCCGGCGGGTTCGTCCTGCTGGGCACCGCGGTGGCGAGCGCGGACACCGGGAATTCGAACCCGCTCGGCGGGCTCGGTGACACAGTGCACTCGGTGGTGGCCGGCACCTCGTCGGCGACCGCTCACGGCGGCAACGGAGGCGACTCCGGCAAGGCCGGGAACGCCTCCAGCAAGAACAACGCCGTCAGCGGAAACTCCGGTGACTCCGGGAATTCGGGCTCGACCGGGCACAACAGCGCCTACGGGATCTGTGTGCTGGCCAGTTGCTCGACTTCGGTGTCCTCGGGCGACTCCGGCAACACCGGATCCACCGGTGCGACCGGAAACGCCTCCAACACCAGTGACACCACCGGGGGCAACTCCGGTTCCGCGGGCAAGGGCGGCGACGCCACCGCCGGTTCGAACGGTCGGAACACCGCGGACTCGCGGGGCGCCCGCGGCGGAAAGACCGGTGTGCTCGGCACGGTGACCGGGATCGCGAAGGGCGGCAACGGTGGTGACTCCGGCGATGCCGGGAACGCCTCCAGCAAGAACAACGCCGTCAGCGGCAACTCCGGTGACTCGGGCAACTCGGGCTCGACCGGCGGGAACAGCGCCTACGGGCTCTGCGTGCTCGCCCGGTGCGAGACCACGGTGACCTCGGGCGACTCCGGAGACACCGGCAGCACCGGCGCCACCGGCGACGCGCACAACTCCAGCACCACCACCGGCGGCGACTCCGGTCCGGCAGGCAACGGTGGCGACGCCGCCACCGCCGTGTCCGGCCAGAACTCCGCCACGAACAACGGTGGCTGGAACCGTCGCCACGGAAACGGTGACACCGGTGTGCTCGGCATCGTGACCGGGACCGCGAAGGGCGGCAACGGTGGTGACTCCGGCGATGCCGGGAACGCCTCCAGCAAGAACAACGCCGTCAGCGGCAACTCCGGCGACTCGGGCAACTCCGGCTCGACCGGTGGCAACACCGCGCTGACGGGGACGATCGGCGGCCGGGACTTCGGCCACGGTGGCTGGAAGCACCACGGCTCGAAGCACGAAGGTGACCACTCGAGCACGACGGTCACCTCGGGTGACTCGGGCAGCACCGGCGCCACCGGTGCGACCGGGGACGCGGTGAACCACAGCGCCACCGTCGGCGGCGACTCCGGTCCGGCGGGTCACGGCGGCGACGCCGCGGTCCTCGCGTCGGGTCGCAATTCCGCGATGAACCACGACGGTGGGCACAAGTCGCGTCACCATCAGGGTGGCGAGACCGGCGTCCTCGGCGCTGTCTTCGGAAAAGCCAAGGGCGGCAACGGTGGTGACTCCGGCGATGCCGGAAACGCCACCAGCGGGAACAACGCCGTCACCGGTGACTCCGGCGACTCCGGGAACTCGGGCTCGACCGGCGGCAACACCGCCGTCGAGAGCACCCGGGGCCAGGACCAGGGCCGTCACCACGGTGGCTGGAAGCACGAAGGTGACCGCTCGAACACCACGGTCACCTCGGGTGACTCCGGTTCGACCGGGGACACCGGCGCGACCGGTGACGCTGTCAACCACAGCACCACCACCGGCGGGAACTCCGGCCCGGCAGGCGACGGCGGCGACGCCGACGTCCACGCCAACGGCTGGAACAACGCCGGACACCACCTGAGCACCGTCTGACGGGCACGGGACAGAACACGAGCGGGGGCACCGGAATCCGGTGCCCCCGCTCCTCGTACCCGGCGTCCACGCCGGCGAACTGGAGACTCGGCAACGAGAACCTAGCGGTGCTAGACAATCTAGCGCCGCTAGGCTAACGTTCCTCTCGTCCTAGCAATGCTAGATTCCAGGAGAGAGAGTCATGTTCACGGCACTTGAGATCGTCACCACCGTGATCGTCGGCCTGATGGTGGGCGTCGAGTTTTCCGTCGCGTTCGTCATCAACCCGATCCTCAACGCCCTCCCCGACGACAGCCTGGTGCGCGGCCGTGCCCACGGGGGCCGGATGCTCGGCGCCGTCATGCCGGTCTGGTACATCGGTTCGCTCATCCTCGTCGCGGTCTGGGCGATCGCCGGATGGCAGCAGCCCGGAGCCGGACTCGTCGTCACCGCCGGCGCGCTGCTGATCGTCAGCGTGGTCATGTCGCTCCTGCTGCTCGTCCCGATCAACAACCGGGGCAAGACATGGACCGCCGAGAACCGGCCCGCCGACTGGAAACAGCAGATGAACCGCTGGGACCGCTTCCACTACATCCGGGTCGCCGTCATCATCGCCGCCTTCGCGCTGCTGGTCGCCGCTCTTGCCTGAGCTTCGCTGACGCCGCCGACGCGCGCCAACCGCGCGGCGGGCGAACTGCTAGCTTCCGCGTCATGGTGGACCACAGCGACAGCACGGCTTTCCGGGCGCTGGTGACCGGCGCCGAGAGCGGCATTCTCCTGTTCGGCATCACGCCACCCCGCCTGAGCACCGCTCCGGAGCGGATCCGGGAGATCACCGCGGCCACCCTGGGACGCTTGGCCGCTCTCGATGTGGACGGTCTGGCGCTCTACGACATCGACGACGAAAGCGACCGCAATCCGGCGGAGCGGCCGTTTCCGTACCTGCCGACCATGGATCCCGCCGCCTACCACGCGGAATACCTCGACGGGTGGAACCGCCCCGCGATCGTCTACCGGTGCGTCGGCAAGTACGCCGGGGCCGAACTGCGGACCTGGCTGCGGACTGCGGATCCGGAGCGCGTGCACGGTGTCTTCGTCGGTGCGTCCTCGAAGGACAAGCCGGTGCTGACCAGCTTGTCCGAGGCGCAGGACCTGCGCCGGGAAGTCCGTCCGGACATGCTGCTCGGCGGCGTCGCCATCACCGAGCGCCCCGAGGAGCACCTGCGGCTGGTCACCAAGCAGGAGGCGGGATGTTCGTACTTCATCTCGCAGGTCGTCTACAACGCTGACGCGGCGAAGAGCATGGTCTCGGACTACTTCTATGCCTGCCGCGAGAGGCGACTCACACCCAAGCCCGTCCTCTTCACGCTTTCGGTCTGCGGGTCGATGAAGACGCTGGCGTTCCTCGAGTGGCTCGGCGTCGATGTCCCGCGCTGGCTCGAGAACTCCTTGCGCCACGCGGACGACACGCTGGCCGAATCGTACGAACAGTGTGTGGCGACCGCGCGGGACTTGGTCGCCTTCTGCCGCAAGCTCGGCATGCCGTTCGGCTTTCTCGTCGAAAGCGTGTCCATCCGCAGGGTCGAGATCGAGGCATCGATCGCCCTCGCGGACGAATTGAGCCGGCTGCTCGAACGGGGTGTCACGGGGGTGTGATTTCGGTGCCGGAGTTGTCCGAGAAGGCCCTGCGCTGGGCGACCGAGGCGGTCGGAGGCGGCGCTCGGGTGGCCACGGTGGCCGGCTTGCGAGAGGGAGCCAATCCGTGGTTGCTGAGGTTCGAACCGGCCGGTCGCGTCGAGGCGGCCGTGCTGCGACTCGGGGACCCCGCTGATCCCGAGCACTGCCGGCGGTTCGCGACCGAGACCGCGGCACTGCGAGTCGCCGGTGAACACCGGCTGCCCGCGGCCGAGCTGATCGCCGCGGATCTCGACGGTTCCGCGGCGGGCGTCCTGGCCGTGCTGACCACCGTGCTGTCCGGGCACAGCCGGATCCCGCCGGTCGCGTCCACCGAGCGACTGCAGGGCCTCGGGGCCACAGCGGCCGCACTGCGGGCGGTCCCGTTGGCGCCCCGGGCCGCTCTGCCGCTGCGGGCCCGCTCGATCGCGGATGTGGACTTCGCGGCTCAACGCCGGGAAAAGGGGACCACGGCGTTGCTGACGGCCGCGGAAGAACGCCTGAACCGGCTCCCGGTACCCGCGGGCCCGACGGTCTTCGTGCATGGTGACCTGTGGTTCGGGAACACCCTGTGGTCCGGTGACCGCTGCACCGGTTTGGTCGATTGGGACTGCGCCGGTGCCGGATCGCCGGGAGTCGACCTCGGCGGGGCGCGCTTCGACGCGGCGTTGCTGTTCGGGCTCCCCGCCGCCGAGCAGGTGCTGGAGGGCTGGCAGCGTGCCGCCGGCCGGCGGGCGGAACAGGTCGCCTACTGGGACGTCGTGGCGGCGTTGGGCACCTTGGCCGACATGGCTTTCTGTGTTCCCGCGCTCCACGACCAGGGCAGGCCAGACCTCGATGCCGGCCTTCTCGGGCAACGGCGGGACGCGTTCCTCAGCACCGCGCTGAGCCGGCTCGACATCCAGGGTCACCAGCCAGTCGCCAGTGACCCTGGTCGGTGAACGTCTCCACCATCCGTGCCTTCCCCGCTGCGAAGGTGTCTCGTCGGCGCTAATGTCACCGGCCTGGCAGCCCGCTTCCGGAAGGACACCAGCTCCGTGCACCAAGAGACGTCGACGTCCGTCACGACCCCCGACCTCGGCTTCGGCTGGGGAGCCTCGGGCCTGATCTTCGCGGTGCTCATGATCATCGCGCTGTGGAAGGTGTTCACCAAGGCCGGGCGACCCGGCTGGGCGGCGATCATCCCGTTCTACAACGCCTACACGCTGCTGAAGGTCGCCGGGCGCTCCGGATGGTGGCTGATCCTGTTGCTCATCCCGGTGGTCAACATCGTCATCGCGATCATCGTCTCGATCGACGTCGCGAAGGCATTCGGCAAGAGCGGCGTCTTCGGCTTCTTCGGCCTGTTCCTGTTCTCCATCATCGGCTACCTCATCATCGGCTTCGGCCAAGCCCGCTACACCGCGCCACCCACCGCCAACGCCTGAGGCACGCGGATCAGGACAGCGTTCCGGCACGCTCCTCACCCGCGACCACGGTCAACCGGATCTTGGTCCGCAGCAGCGAGTCGGCGCCCTCGGCGAACGGATCATGGTCCAGCACCACGAAGTCCGCCGCCAGCCCCGGTGCCAGGCGCCCGGTCAATTCCTCCCATCGGCACGAATACGCGGCGTGCCGGGTGCCGTGCGCGAGAGCGTCGGCCAAAGGCAGGGCGTACTCCGGGATGTTGGCCGGCAGTCCGGGGTCGGACGCCGATCGCCGGGTGGTGGCGATGAACATGTTCGGCAGCGGCGGGTGCGGTGCGGTCGGCGCGTCGGAGCCGAACGCGAGCACCGCGCCGGCGGCGGTCAGCTCCGGCCACGGGTACCCGCGCCGCACGCGGTCGTCGCCGAGCACCGCCCGCCAGTTGTCCTGGATCGCCGGATCGGCGTGCACCGGCTGCATGGACGCGACCACGCCGAGCCCGGCGAGCCGGCGCACGTTCTCCTCGGTCACCACCTCGACGTGCTCGAGCCGGTGCCGCCGGTCGCGTGGCCCGTTGGTCTCGATCGCGTGCTCCAGCGCGGAAAGCGCGATGTCCGACGCCTCGTCGCCGATCGCGTGCAGCGCCACCTGCATCCCGGCCGCGTCCGCCGCCGCCACGACGGGGGACAGCGCGGCCAGGTCCCAGATCGGCCCGGGGTGACTGCCGTCGGCGAACGGGGCCTTCATCGCCGCCGTGCAGCTGTCGATCACGCCGTCCACCAGCAGCTTGATTCCGGTGACCCGCAACCACGGCCCCGACAGCCGCCCGGCCAGTTCCACCGCCCGCCGGACCTGCCGCAGATCGTCTTCGGTGCGGCCGGTCCGCTCGACCAGCCAGTGCCCGGCCACCCGCAGCGGCAACCGGCCGTCGCCGCGGGCCAAGGCCCGTTCCAGCGCGTCCAGGTCGTCCTGCCCCAGCCCCATGTCCACCGCGCCGGTCACACCGTCGGCCAGATACTGCTCGAATGTCGAGGCCAGCGCGGCGTCACGTTCGTCGTCGCCGGCTTCCGCGTCGAGGAACCGCCGCGCCAGCTGCAACGCGGCCGCCTCGTACAGCATGCCGTCCGGCTCGCCCGCCTCGTCACGGCCGATCCGGCCGCCGATCGGGTCGGGGGTGTCCGCCGTGATCCCGAGTTCCCGCAGCGCGGCGCTGTTGACCCACGTCGAATGCAGGTCGTTGGCGACGAGGTAGACCGGCCGGTCCGGCACGGCGGCGTCGATCATGCCGCGGTCCGGGCCGCGCCCGTCCAGCGCGCCGAACAACCAGCTGCGGCCCAGGATCCGTGGCGCGCCGGGGTCGGCGGCCGCCGTCTCCCCGATCCTGGCCTGGATCTCGGCCACGTCGGCGGCGTCGAAGAGGTCGACCTGCCGCAGCGCTTCGCCCATCCCCAGCAGGTGGGTGTGCGCGTCCACGAAACCGGGCAGCACGAACGCCCCGCCGAGGTCCACCAGCCGCGCGCCGTCGGCCAGACCGTCCGCCGTCGCGGTGTCACCGACGAACTCGATCGATTCCCCGCGCACGACCAGGGATTCCGCCCACGCGGGCTCGTCGGCGGTGAAGATCCGGCCGCCCCGGTAGTGGACCAGTTCCGGCTTGCTCATTTCACTCCTCGTGTCGACGAACGCATCGCCAGGACGTAGATCAGCGAAGGGACGATCAGCCCCACCGGCAGCGACAGGTCGATCCCGCCCACCAGGTCTGCCAGGAACCCGATGTGCACGCCGGGAACGGCCAGGAACTCGACGGCGAACGCGGCTCCCACCACCAGAGCGGCGAAACCGGCCCAGTTGACCCCGCCCCGGTACCAGAACGGGCTGCTCCGGCCGAGATCGCTGAGCGCGTGGCCGTCGTACCGGTTGCGCCGCAGCAGCAGATCGGTGACGTAGATGGCCATGATCGGGGCCAGTACCGCCACCATCATCTGGAGCATCCGGCTGACCGTGTCCAGGAAGTTCGAGACCAGCAGCGCGTACATGGTCAGCAGGATGCTGACCGTGCCGTAGAACAGCACGCTGCGCGACCGGCGGACCCGCATCCCGATCGCCTGGAGCGCGAGCCCCGAGCTGTAGATGATCAGCGCGTTGTTGGCGATCGCGCCCAGGATCATGGCGATCAGGAAGACCGGGGAGAACCAGCCCGGCAGCAGACCGGTGAGCGCGGTCTGCGGGTCGCTCATGTCCAGTGTGGTGGCGGCGACCGCGCCCAGCGCCGTGCACAGGACGCTGGGCAGGTACGCGCCCGCCGCCGTCCAGCCGACGATGGCCGACGGCTTGGCGGTGCGCGGCAGGTAGCGGGCGAAGTCGGCGCTGGTGCTGTAGGACAGCGGGGCCGAGGCGACCATGGCCAGCCCCGCGGCGAGCGCCGCCCACAGGTCGGGTCCCCGCAGCTCTTGCGGCGGCCGGTGACCCCAGTCGGCGTTGCCCAGCACGAAAAACGCCAGCACCGCGAACACCAGCGCGAGTGCCGCGGCGAGCGGCATGTACAGCCGGATGATCGTGGCGTGCCCGTAGACGCTGATCGCCAGGGTCACCGCCGCCACGCCGACGATGACCAGCGTCTTGCCCACCGTCCCGAGTTCCAGGCCGAACCTGGAGCACAGGCTGAACGCCGTCACCGACGCCGCCGACAGGCTCAAAGCGACGTAACACACGGAAATCAGCGAACCATTGAACGTGACCAGCACCCGGTTTCCGCGAACGCCGTACATGGTCCGGGTGATGACCGAGCTCGGCGTGCCCGCGGCCGGGCCGCTGACCGAGATCAGCCCGACCAGCACCCAGAACAGGTTGCCGACCAGGATCACGCCGAGCGCCTGCCACAGGCTCAGGCCCAGCACCACGAGCGCGCCGCCGACCACCAGGCTGAGGTAGCTCACGTTCGGCGCGGCCCACACACCGAACAGGTCGCGCGCCCGGCCGTGCCGTTCCTCGTCGCCGATGACGTCGATGCCGTGCGTCTCGATCCGGGTGGCCTGTGCGGAAACGGGTTCGGGTATCGCTCTACTGGCGGGGTCTTGGATCACTGCGGGGCCTCCAGCGGTGTCCTCTGTGGACTGAGTGTCTGTTGGTCACGGGGTGTGGGGACGGTAGGGCGGGCCGCCCGGCCGCGTCGATGGACGCGGGGTTGAACTTTGCGCGTGACGGTGGACACTGCGTCCATGCCGCTGACTGTCGCCGCCCTGCTCGCCGTGCGCGAGCTCCGCCTGACCCTGGTCGCCGGAGAGGGCGGCCGGGACCGGGTGATCGAGGCCGCGCACGTCTCGGAACTGGCCCGCCCCGGCGAATGGCTGCAGGGCGGGGAACTGCTGATGACGGCCGGGGTGGTGCTGCCGACGGACCGGCGGTCCTGCCGGGGTTTCGTGCGGGACGTGGTCGAGGGCGGCGCGGCGGCGCTGGCGTTCGGCGTCGGCCACGGCCAGCCGCACCGGGAGCCGCCCGGCGAGCTGGTGGCCGCCGCCGAAGCCGCCGGGCTGCCGCTGCTCGTGGTGCCGGACGAGGTGCCGTTCATCGCGGTCACCAAGGCGGTGTTCGCCGCGCTGGCCGCCGAGGACCGGCGCGCCCTGGAGCACACCGTCGACGTGCAGCGCAGGTTGACCGTCGCGGCGACTTCGGGCGGCGGCCTGAACGCGATCCTCAAGGTGTGGCTGCACGCGACCGGTCGCGCCGCCGTGGTGACCGATCTGCTCGGCCGCGAACTGGTCGCCGTCGGCGAGTCCGCGCCCGCCCTGCTCGCCGCCGGGCGCACCGTGCTGGACGAGGTGGGCGGCCGTGGACTGCTCGGCAGCGCGTCGGTCGCGGTGGGCGGGGTGACCGTGGCCGTGCAGCCGATCGGCGCCCGGCGGCTGCGCGGGCACGTGCTGCTCGCCCGGTCGCCCCAACCACAGCCGGGCACGCTGGACGCCGCGCTGGTTTCGTTGCTGACACTGGAACTGGAGCGCAGGCACCTGGCCGACGAACCGCGACGGCGAGCCGGTGCGGAGGCGCTGGCCCGGCTTCTGGACGGGCTGCCCGACGACCGGGCCGAGTCCGTCCTGACCGCGTTCGGGCTCGCCGTGTCCTCGGTGCGCGGCCTGGCGGTGGTGGCCGGGACGGGGGAAGCGGACGACCTGGCCGCCGATCTCGCCCTCGTGCTGCCCGGTGGCCTCGTGCGGTGGTCCGAGGACACCGTGGAGGCGCTGGTCGTCGACGAAGTGGACGTGACCGCGCTGCTCGACCGGTTCGCGCCGGGGCGCCCGGCCGGCGTCGGCGCGGCACTGCGGCCGGGCTCGGCGGCCGTCTCGCTCCGGCAGGCGCGGGCGCTACTGGCCACCAGCGTTCGTCTTGACCGTCCCGCCGAGGCCGGGGAGCACAGCACCAGCAGGCTGCTGCTCACCCTGGGGCCGCCGGAACTGCTGGCCTCGTTCGCCGACACCGTGCTGGCGCCGGTCGACGCCGCCGACCAGCGGGAGCAGCTGCTGGCCACGTTGCGCGCGTGGCTGGACGCCAACTCCGCCTGGGACGTCACGGCGCAGCGCCTCGGCGTGCACCGGCACACCGTGCGCAACCGCATCGACCGGATCGAGCAGCTCACCGGCCGGACGCTGACGACCGCCTCCGCGCGCTACGAGCTGTGGCTCGCGCTGGAGGCCCGGGACGCGCTCGCCTACGCCGACACCGGCCGGGATTCGCCGTCGCGTCCACAATGACCGGCCAGATTGGACTTCAAGTCCATCGACCGAGGCGGGACGGCGCACGTACGTTGCCGGGCACGCTGACAGAAGGCAGGTGTTCGATGGTTTCTCCGGAAGTCGATGTCGTGATCGTGGGCGCGGGCTTCGCCGGGCTGACGGCCGCACGTGATCTCGGCTCGGCCGGGCGAACGGTGCGCGTGCTGGAGGCGCGCGACCGGATCGGCGGCCGTACCTGGTACCGGACCGACCTGTTCGACGGGGTCGGGCTGGAGATGGGCGGTACGTGGATCGTCCCCGAGCAGACCTTCGTCACCGAGGAGGTCCGCCGGTACGGGATCGCGGTCAGCGACAGCGAGCTGCCCGCCCGGATGACCTGGTCGGATCGCGGCACCGTGCTGAAATCGTTGCTCCCGGTACCGCCCGGCGAACTGGAGGACCTGGAACTGGCGGTGCGCGCACTGGTGGCGGCCGGCGCCCGGCTCGACGTGGACCGCCCGCTCTCCGGACAGGGCCTGGCCGACCTCGACGTGCCGATCCGGCAGTGGGCCGACGAAGCCGGTTTGAAGGGCAACGCGCGGGAACTACTGATCTCCTGGTTCTGCGGCTGTGGCAACGCTTCCGCCGACACCGGCTCCGCGCTGGACATCCTGCGCTGGATCGCCGCCATGGGCAACTCCGTCTGGGGCATGGTCCGGGCGAGCGTGCTCGGGCGGACCTTCGACGACGGCACCGTCTCGCTCGCCACGGCGCTGGCGGAGGACGGCGGCGCGGACCTCCGGCTGAGCACGCCGGTGCGGTGGGTGCGCCAGGAGGCGGACCACGTCGTCGTCGGACACGACGGAGGAGAGGTCACGGCGCGGCGAGTGCTGGTCACCGTTCCCATCGGGGTGCAGCGGCACATCGAGTTCACGCCCGCGCTGTCCCCGGCGAAGCTGGCCATCTCCACCGAGAACCACGCCGGGCAGGGACAGAAGGTGTGGGCGCTGGCCCGCAACGTGCCGGACGACCTGAGCGGCTACGGCTGGGGTACCGCGTTCGACTACGTGGGCGCGATGTACACCGTGCCCGAGGGCGTGGTGCTGGTGTGCTTCGCGCCCGAGCACGACCGGGTGGACGGGCACGACGTGGCGGACGTGCAGCGCGCGGTGCGCGAGTTCGCGCCCGAGGCCGAGGTCGTCGCCGCGACCACCTACGAGTGGGTGGACGACGAGTGGTCGCGCGGCACCTGGACGACGTTCCGGGCCGGGCAGATCTCCCGTTACGAACGGGATCTCGCCGTGCCGGAGGGCTTGGTGCACTTCGCCGGGGCCCACACCGCCCAGCGGTGGCCGGGTTTCATCGACGGTGCGATCGACAGCGGTCGCCGCGCCGCCGCCGAACTGCTGGCGGTGCTGTGAGGACCCGGCCGGTCCGCTCGAGAATGCCATTCTCCGAATCCGATATTCGGAGTAAGGCCGAAAATCCGGCGTCGACTCGAATCGGGTGACAGTGGGTCGCGGCCGGGGACCCGATCAGGACTTCGGCGCTGCCGGAGGATGGAGCCTGGGCGGTGAGAACGAAGACCGAGAGTGTCTTCGGCACGGGTCCGGTAGGGGCGCTGCACGTCGGCGAGGCTGAAACAACGTGCTTTCGGGCATTCCGGCCCTGTTCGGTGCCAGTTCACACTTTACGGTGGCGGCCGGGTTATTCGTATATTTCCCCGATGCCACCGCTGGCATAGTCACGACCGAACATTTCGCCATTCCCTTTCGCTTCGAGTAAAGGATGGTTCCTTGATGCCGACGGATGCCCTCGAACGTGTCACGCTCATCTTCACTCTGTTCGACCGCAACGGGAACGGGCATCTCGAAGCCGAAGACTTCGAGATCATGGCCGCCGACGTCGTCGAGGCGGCACCCGGATCCGGCGCGGCGGCCAAGGACGCGATGCGGGCGGCGTTCCGGCAGTACTGGCGGACCCTGGTCGAGGTACTGGACGTCGACCGCGACGGTGAGATCACTTTCGACGAGTACACCGCCGTCGTACTGTCCCCGGAACGGTTCGACCCGACCATCGGGGTTTTCGCCGAGTCGCTGGCGGCGCTGGGCGACCCGGACGGGGACGGTCTCATCGAGCGCCACGTCTTCCACGCGCTCATGACGGCGATCGGCTTCGAACAGGCCAACATCGAGGCGCTCTTCGACGCCTTCGGCCCGTCCGCGTCGGACCAGATCACCGTTTCGACCTGGGTGGCCGGGATCAAGGACTACTACAGCCCCTCGAAGACGGGCATCCCCGGCGACCACCTGGTCAGCGGCGCGGCCACGGCCTGAATCCGGCATCCGAACAGCGAAGGAGCACGGTGGACCCCACCATCGGACTGGCCGTCGGCCGCGGAACCGGGCCGGAACTCGCGAACGTCTTCGAACGTGTCCTGATCACCCTCGGGAAGGCGTCTTCGACGACCATCCGCATCGTGCGTTCGCCAAGGCTGTATCACTCGTACTTCTCCCTGAAGGCCGAAGGAAGCGGCTTCGCGGAGATCGGCGGCCTGACCCGGCAGGACGCCGACCACTACGAGCGGTTCTGCCGCGCCCAGGCACTCGCGGGCACCACCGCCGTCTTCCGCACGGCGATCAACGCCCAGTCGCTGTACCTGGTCCGCGAGCGACTGCAGGCGGTGAAGGTCGACCTCATCGAGGATCGGGACTCGTCGCTGTTGATGGTGCGTGACGAGGCCCAGGGCTTTTACACCGGCGAGAACAGTCACGGTCCCGGTGTCGTCCACCGCACCATGAAGTTCAGCGCGGAGATCACCGGGAAGGTGGTCGCCGCCGCCCTGGAGCGGGCGCGGCGGCAGTGGCCCGGCGAGCAGGTGGAACGGGTGGTGATGGCCTACAAGTTCCATCTCCTCGACGGCGCTCTCGGTGACTGGGTGGAGGAGATCGCGGCACGGCACGGCGTGGAGATCGCCCTCGCCCAGCCGGACACGGTCAACCGCAACCTCATCGAGCACGGGCTGCCGCGGCGCACCGTCATCATCGGTGCCAACGAATGGGCCGACATCATGCACGTGGTCCTGCTGGACCGGCTGGGCTCCGAGCGGCAGGAAAACCGCTACACGGAGAACATCCACCTGCGTCCCGACGTTGCCGGACTGGTCGAGTACCAGACCGTCCACGGTTCCGCGGACGACCTGGCGGGCCTGGGCATCGTCAATCCCGTGGCGACCATCCGGGCGGCGGCGGCGATCGCGGAACGGCACGCCGGCTGCGCGGGCGCGATCAAGAGCACGGAGGACGCTCTCGATTCCGTCGGACGCCAGGGAATCACGACTCCGGATCTCGGCGGGCCCCACTCGACCACGGAGGTGACGGAAGCCGTGGTCGACCTGCTGAAGCAACCCGGGCGATCCGCCGACGTCCTCTCGGCAGTGGAAGGGTGACCGGGACGGCGCTGGTCGTCATGGACCTGCAGAACGACTTCTGTACCGGGCCGGTCGTGGCGGCCAGGTACGCGGGTGATCTCTCCACAGTGGACACCGCGACGGCCGGTGCCGCGCGGGCGGTGGACGTCGCGAGGGCTCGCGGCGTCGAGGTCGTCTTCGTCCGGTTCCACGGTGACCTCGAGCATCAAGGCCCGAGCTGGCGGCATCGGGACCTGATGCTCGGCAAACGCCCGAAGTGCCGGGAAGGCACCTGGGGCGCGGAATTCCACCGGGTCTCGCCGGCCGACGGCGAACGTGTCTTCACCAAGAACGCGCGCTTCGACGCCTTCCTCACCGACGGTTTCGAGGAGTACCTCGTCCGGAAGGGTTTCGGGCACTTGGTGTTCGCGGGTCTGTACACCGATGTCTGCGTGGACTCCACCGCGCGGACGGCGTTCCAACAAGGGTTCCACGTGACCGTGCTGACCGACTGCACGATGAGTCTCCACCTGCCCGACGACACGATCCTGGGCTTCATGGGCACTGTCTACGGCGCTCGTCTGGCCATCCTCGACGATCCGGAAGTGTGGTCACCGCCCGAAAGGCAGGAGCCTTGGCCGGTACGAAGCACGACGGCGGCGCGATAGAGCTGGGTGTCGGCCGGACCGCGCTCATGGTCGCCGCCGCCCGCGCGATCGAAACCCACCGCCCGGACTCGCTCGCCAGGGACGGCTTCGCGGAGCATTTCGTGCGTGCCGCCCGGACCTGCGAAGACTGGCCGTTACGCATGGAGCAGGTCCCGGACGGGGACGCCGATCCCCTGTGGGGCAGGCTCGGGCGTTACTTCGGTCTGCGCACCCGGGTCCTGGACGACTTCGTCCTCCGGTCGGCGCGGGCCGGAGGACGTCAGGTCGTGCTCCTCGGCGCGGGCCTCGACTCGCGGGCCTTCCGGCTCGACTGGCCCTCGGGCTGTGTGCTGTTCGAGATCGACCGCGGGCCGGTGCTGGAATTCAAACAGGACGTCCTCGACAAGCTGGGCGCCACAACGAAAACGCGCCGCGTGCCGATCGCGGGCGACCTGCGCGGCGACTGGACGGCCACCCTGATCGCCGCCGGGTTCGATCCGGCGGTGCCGAGTGTCTGGCTGGCCGAGGGCCTCATGCTCTACCTGTCCAGTGCCGCCGAGCGCGGCCTCATCGACACCGTGGACAGCCTGAGCGCCGAAGGAAGTTCATTGGCGTTCGAAGTCAAACTCGGCGTGGAACGACCCGAAGTCCGGGCGAACGCCGTCTACACCTCGGCGAAACAGCGGATCGGGATCGACCTGCTCACCCTGTTCGACCGTGAACCACGCCCCGACTCCACGAGAGACCTTGAGCGCAAGGGGTGGTCCACCGAGGTCAAGACGCCCTTCGACTTCACTCGCCAGTTCGGTCGCGGCCCACGGCCCGAGCCGGACGACGCGTTGGCGAGCAACAGGTGGGTCTTCGCGAGCAAGCCTCGACCATGACAGCGGAAAGCTAGAATGGTTTTCGTGCATAGGTCACCGGTTCGCGAGTGGGAGTCCTTGCTCGCCCGGCTTCATCCCGGCGAGTGGAAGCCTGTCACGAGTGGACAGTCCGGCGCCTCTGTCTTCCGCAGTGCCGACGGCTCGCGGTACGCCAAGTGCGTCACGGGCGAGCAGCGGGTTCTTCTGGAAGAGGAACGGGACCGTGTGGACTGGCTCAGCGGCAGTGGCGTCCCGGGACCCGAGGTGCTCGAATGGGGCGCCGACGCCGACGGCGCGTATCTGGTGACCAGCACCGTCCCAGGCGTGCCCGCGGACAGCGTGCCGGCTCAGGCGCTCTGGCAAGCCTGGCCGTCCATCAGCGAGGGCGTACGAGGTCTGCACGCGTTGCCGGCGAAGGAATGTCCCTTCAACAGAGATCTGGCACAGATGTTCGCCATCGCCCAGGATGTCGTCGCCCGCGACAAGGTCAACCCGGAGTTCCTGCCGGTCGAGCAGCAGCAGACGCCGCCCGTCGAGCTGCTCGCTCGGCTTGCCGGGCAAGTCGAGCGCCGTCTCGTGCAGGAGGCAGGCGACACCGTCGTCTGTCACGGCGATCTCTGCCTGCCCAACATCATCCTCGACCCGGTCGCCCTGAACTTCGCGGGATTCATCGACCTCGGTCGCCTCGGCCGGGCCGATCCCTATGTCGACATCGCTTTGCTGCTCGCCAACGCCCGAGGAGTCTGGGATGACGAGAACCAAGCTATCGCCGCCGACGACGCCTTCGCCCGTGCTTACGGGACCACGTTCGACACCGACCGGCAGCGGTTCTACCTCCATCTCGACCCGCTCACCTGGGGATAGCGCGTAGGGCATCTTTGCCCTTCTCCTCATTGCCTCGGCATGGCGGCCGACGGACAGGGCGGGCGCTGCGTGCAGTCGGCGGGCGCCGCCGTAGGCATGCTTCGAGCCGCGCCGGGATCGGCGACCTGGTCCAGCACCGCCGGATCGTGGGGGTAGGGGTGGTCGGGCAGGGCGATCCAGGCCGTCTCGCGGGTTTCCTTCACCACGACCGGCACGGATCGGAAGGTCGCGGCGTCGAGCAGCGCCGAGTGGCGAACGACCTCGTCGAAGATCCACCGGGACACGATCAGGGCCACCGTGCCGGATGAGCCGGCCAGTGCCTGTTTCAGCGCGGTGGCGTCGAGCAGGCGGAAGGTGGTGATCAGGGCGGTGGAAGTGATGCCGTGGTCGTCGAAAGCGATCTCTCCGGCGTGCACGGCGATCCGCAGATGGGTCTGCTGCTCGAGAGGGACGGTGGCGTTCCGGCAGCGCAGTGCCTGGGCCAGTGCGCCGGGCAGCACCTCGACCAGCGGGGCTTTCGGCGACTCGGATGGGATGAGGACGAGGACGCCGTCGCCGCGGTCCTCGTGGTAGCAGTCGGTCCAGCGCACCCCGGCGGCCTGCAGTGCCTGTTCCAGCACGCGGTACAGGCCAGCGCGAGTGCCTAGCTGGTGGGGAAGGGTTCGCCGCGGGTCGCCGAAGCCCTCCACGTCGACCACCAAAATCGTGCGGTGCACGGCAGATCCCGCCACTGTGGCCCGGCCAGGGACACTCGTGCGTTCGCCGCGTCGGCGGCTTCCCCAGTGCAGCCAGCGGGCCGCCTGCTCGACGCTCGCGCCCGCCTCCAGCAGGTTGGCCGCGTCGATGCTCGTCCATGGTGAGAAGGCTGGCGGGAGGCAGTTGCCCTCAGCGGCGGCGCGTGCCTCGCGCACGAGGTCGAGGATGCGGCGAACCTCGGCCTGCCGGGTCGGGGTGTGCGCGATGGCTTCAGCCGCGCGACCCGGCTCGATTCGCGTACTTTCTCGCATGTCATTGGGGTGGCGTGCGGGCGGTGATTCGTTAGTAACGGATCGATAACGCTCAGGTGTGCTGGAACGCCGCGCCGTCCACGTACCGCCATCCGGAACCACCCTCGACGACCCCGCCGCGGCTGCTCAGCGGGCCGAAACAGCCGGCTCCCGCGAAGATCCGCTGACTCTGGTCGCCGTGGTTGTAGACGGACTTGAACGGCTTCGCGGTGTTGCGGCATTGGGTTCCGTCCGCGGACCAGTCGAGTGGGTACACCTCAGGCGTCCCGTAGAAATTCTCCAGCGGGTAAAAGCACATCGTGCGCGGATTCGTGCAGGTCGCCGGAGGTTTGGAGTCCGGGGCTTCCTGCCTCGGCAACTTCGGCGCCGTCGCCGGTGAGGTCGACGGCGACGGCGGTGGCTGAGAGGCGGTCGCGGGTGGCGCGGCGGGGCCGGACGTGGTCGGGGCGGGCGGTGGAGAAGTGGTGGCCGTCGCCGAAGGGGAGCCGGCGGGCGACGGCACAGGCGCCGCACTGGACGACGACGCGGAGAGCGCGGCCGGCGCCGGCGCGCCGGCCGGGCGATCACCCGGGTTCGCGGCGATCAGCACGCCGGCGACCGTCGCGGCGATCGCGAGCACCGCCGCGGCGGCGATCCACCAGCGGCGGGTCCTCGACCTGGTCGGCGGAACCACCGCCTCGTTGCCCGCCTTGCCGTTCACGACGCGCCGAAGTTCCTCGGCCAGTTCTCCGGCGGTGGACCAGCGGTCGCCGGGATGCGTGGCCAGCGCCCGCATCAGCACCGCGTCGGCGCCGGGTGGCAGGTCCGGGCGCAGCTGGCCGACGGGTGTGACCGCTCCCAGTACCGGCGTGTGGCCGGTGAGCGCCCGGTACACCGTCGCTCCGATCGCGTAGACGTCCACGCGATGATCGATCGTCGCGTCGCCGTCGGCCTGTTCCGGGGCCATGTAGCCGGGCGTGCCCGCGGTCATGGTGAGACGTGAGCCGCGGTCGAGGTCCCTGGCGAGACCGAGGTCGGCGATCAGCACCTCCGACGAGGACCGGAACAACACGTTGGACGGCTTGATGTCGCGGTGCATCACTCCGCTGTCGTGCAGGTCTTGGGCACCCGCGGCGATCACGGCGCCGTAGCCCAGCGCGGTTTCGGCGGGCAGTGGACCGTGCTCCAGCCGATCGGACAGGCTCCCGCCGTCGGCGTAGGTCATCACGAAGTAAGGCCTGCCGTCAGGCAGCTCGTCGATATCGAAGACCTGTACGACGTGCGGCGACCGGGCGCGGCGCAGGACCCGCGCCTCGTGCACGAACCGGTCGCGCACGTCGAGCCGCTGCGCCCAGTTCTCCGCGAGGACCTTGATCGCGACCTGGTCATCGAGGCGCTCGTCGAAGCCGAGCCACACGGTCGCGAAGCCGCCGGAGCCGAGCGACCGCTTGATGGCGTAGCGCCCGATGAAGGCTGGGGGAGTCACCACCCTATGATGGCGGACAGCGACCAGTTCGATACGGCGGGTGCAAGATCAAGTGGACGACGTGACCGACGACGAACTCGCCCGCCGTGCGGCGGACGGTGACGAATCCGCGCTCGACGAGTTGCTGCGCAGGATCCGGCCGTCGGTGCTGAGCCGGTGCGCCAAGATGCTCCAGTTCTGGGCCGACGCCGAAGAAGCCTGCCAGGACGCGCTGTGGGCGGTCGCGCGGGACATCGCGACGTTCGAGGGCCGGTCCAAGTTCAGCACCTGGCTCTACAGCGTCGTGGTCAACAGCGTGCGGCAGACCTACACGAAGCTCAAGCGGAAGTCGCCGGAGTACCCGGCGGAGGAACTGCCGCAGCGGCCCGACCCGCGGACGACGAGCGTGATCGCCGGTTCGCGCGTCGACCTGCTGGAGGCGCTGGACAAGCTGGAGCGGCGGTCGCCGGAGCTGACCGCGCCGTTCGTGCTGCGGGATCTGGCCGACTGGCAGTACAACGACATCGCCGCGCATTTGGATCTTCCGTTGACCACGATCAAGTTCCGCATTCACGAGGCGCGGACCGCCATCAAGAAGTACCTGAAGGAAGCGTCCTGACGGACGTGGCCCCCGCCGTATCTGTTGATCACTGACGCGATTTTCGCTGTTCAGACCGCCTGTTCCCGGGCGTGATCTATTCGTTACTAACCGATCCCCTCTTCGACGCCACCTCATGCATGTACGGGTCGCGATCGAAGGAAAGGGGGATCGGCCATGCCGCAGGACACTTCCGCCATCGCCGAAATCATGCTGCCGCGTAAGGGAAAACCGGAAGTTCCCTGGAAACCCCGGAGGATCGAACGCTGTTCTGGATTCCTGGCGGCCACGGTTTGTGCGGGCGCTCTCCTGCTGACGGGGTGCACCACTGATTCCGCCGCGCCGGCCGACTCGTCGCGGGAAAGCCGGGAAATCGCCGCGTTGCCGGAACTGCCGCCGGGCACGGTCCGCGAGATCACCCGGAACGTGCCGGCGCCGGTGGTTCCGCCGCCGGGCATGTCCTCGGTGACCCATCCGGCGGGGTTCGGTTTTCTCACCGGGCCGCACTTCGGGCTCAAGATCGCCTGGGCGGCGACCGGCCGGGCGATCACCGGCCACCCGCCGAGCCTGCCGGTGAACGAGCTCATGAGGGCGGCGCCCGGCCAGGAACTGTTGGTGTTCCAGGTGGATCCGGCGGTTCGTTCCGGCCATTGGACACGGCGTGACGCCGATCCCGCGCCGGTCGCCGAACTCGTGGTCGCCGGAGTTCCCACCAAGCTGGCGAAGCTTCCGCTGCGGCCGAGTACCGGCAGGTTCGGTCTTCCCCGGGACGGTCTGCTCGTCGTGGCCGGCGTTCCCGTCGGCGTGCCGGTCTCCGTCCGGGTGACCGACGCGGGCCGGACGCAGACCGTCGACGTACGGACCGGGCTCCGGGCGAGTGACGCGATCGCGGGCTACTACCGCAAGACGACGCAGAAGCTGGTGTGGCGCCGCGACGACGTGCCGATCGGCGTTTCGGTGGCGGGACACAGCTATCGCGGCACCTTGGACATGGGGCTCAGGAGCTACGCCCCGTCCCGGATCCTGAGTGATCCGGCGGTGTTGCTCACGCCGTACAGCCCGGGCAACGGCTGGGCCGCGCCGGGCCGCGCATGGTTGACGGTTCCGCGACCGACCCTTTCCGGCAACGTGCTGCCCGGCCCGCTGCTCACGCTCAAGGTCGACGATCAGGCCTCGTTCCACCTGCGCCTCCCTGACGGCACCGTGGTGCCTGCCGCACCGGGCAGCAGGGAAACACCGATCACCCTCGGCTCCCTCGGAGACCCCGGCCCCGATCTGACCTTCGACGTGCCCGCGGACTTCCGCACCGGCACCTACGTGGCGCGCCTCGGCGCGGCAGCCGTCATCGGCGAGTACCGCGACGCGAAGCTACCCGCCCGCTGGGCACCGGGCCCGGAGCCCGCCGAGATCCCGATCGACCTGAACTGACAAGGACGGGAACATGGAAATCCTCAAGGGACACAAGCGAACCCGGTTGTTCGCCGCGATCGGCGGGGTCGTCGTCGTGCTGGTCGCCGGACTGATCAGCGTGGCGACCGTGACCGGCGAATCCGATGACCGCGACAAGTTCTCGGCCGCGGTCGCCGACCTCGCCGGTCAGCCGATGGCGCGCTACAAGGCGGCGCTCGCCGGAGCGGAACTGGACATCGAGGCGACGGCCGACGGCACGGCGTTCGGAAACCTTTTGTTCGCCGGCCGGCGCATCGAGCTGATGTCCATCGGCGGGAAGTCCTATCTGCGGGTGCCGGATCAGCTGCTCTCGACGGTGGTACCCAAGCAATCGCCCACCGACCTGCGCGGCAAATGGATCACCGGTACCGACGGTCCGCTCGGCGCGGCCATGGGCGACGTGATGTCGCCGCCCGAACTCGCCGCCCGAATTCGTACCGCACTGGATCGAACCACGGAGTTCCCGCACCTCGAGGAGCCTGTCGACGGCACTCCCGCGCTGAAGGTCACCACCCTGGACGGCGACCTGTTCATCACCGAAAACGCGCCCCATCGCGTCCTCCGATTCGGCGACGCGGCATCCGCACCTGCCATACCGCCGCTCCCGCCGATGCCGCGGCTCCCCACCATGCCGCCCGGTGCGCCGGCTCTTCCCGGTATGCCGTCACGCCCTGGGGGCGGGGGAGCGGGAACGGGAGTGCGCCAGCCCGGAAAGGTCCGCATGGACCTGTCGTACCCGGGTAAGTCGCGCGTCATCGGAGTGTACGAAAAACTGGTTGCCGAGGTAGGAAACCTTGAAGTCGCCATCGACGCCGGCGTGTTGTTCGAGGTCGACGCGAATGCCCGGTTCACCGACTGCGAAGCGCTGTCGTGCACGGTGGCCGTCAAAGCGAAGGCGACCTCGCCGGCAGGGCGAGTCGTCGGACCGGTGACCGCCGACGTCCGGCTCGACATGACGATCGACGGCGTCCCGGCCGGTGAATGCCGCACGACCGGCCAACTGCCCGCCACCGGCGCCGGCACCATTTCCTGCGTGCACGACGACCTCGAGTGGACCGCGATCTACACGCTGATGGAGGCGGCCAAGAAGGTCAAGCCGATCACGTTCATCCAAGCCAAGGGCGAACTTCAAGCCCGTGCGCTGATCAAACCGGACGTGGAGAGGATCAAAGATCGGGTGCGCGAAGAACTCGCCGAACGACGTCGCGGGGGCGAGGAATGCATCGGACTCGCGTCGCCGGCCGGTGAGCCGTGTCATGACCCGTGCCCACCCGGGACACCGGTCAATCAGTTCTTCCCCGCGGCCATCGAGCCCGCCAGCGTCGGCGGGAAGGTTTTCGAGGACGGCAGGGCGATCGGTGGAGCGGTATGCCTGACCGCTGTGCGGCGTCCGAGCGGGCCGAGGCCGGAGGAACCGCACGACAAGATCTCCGGAATGGTCAAGGGCCACTTGGTGGCTGCCATGTTCTGGGGTTCGCGCATGATCGACAACGTGGTGGCGATGTACTCCCGGGCGAACAACCCCGGGATGCTGCACAACGTGGAGACGACGGTGCGCGATCATGTCGATGCCCGCGAGAAGGTCTGGTACCGGGTGATCGCCCATTACCCGGACCCGCACACGCCGGTACCCGACAGCGTCCTCATCGAGGTCGACGGAAGTCATGGGCTGTCGTGCCGGATCACGGTCGCGAACACCCCGGAGGGCACCCCTTCAAGCAAGTGCAAGTGAAGGGCTAGTGACTGTATTGCAGGACACGGCCTGGTCTGTCCGCATCTTGTGGTCGACGGCGTTCCTGCCGGCAGGCGAGGAGGCCGCCCGCGCTGAAGCTTCTCGCCGATTCACAGGAGTGACACGCGGTCTTGGCTCCGTGTCCGGGGTAGCACGAGATAGGTCAGGGCCAAACCGATCAGGCTCAGTGCCGCGCCCGCCAGGCCGGTCCACCGCAGGGCGTCGGCGGCGACGATCGCGCCGCCGATGATCGAACCCGCCGCGGCGCCGAGGTTGAAGGCGCCCACGTTGAGGGAGACCGCCAGGTTCGGCGCCGCGCCCGCGTGTCGCAGGATCATTCCCTGAAGCGGGGCGATGGTCGCGGTGGCGAGCAGGCCGAGTACGAGGACGGCCGCCACGGCGGTGGGCTGCCAGACCACGGCGAACGGGATGAGCAAGAGCGTTCCCGTCAGTCCTCCGAAAACTCCGCGCACGGTGGCGTTCAGCGACTTGTCCGTAAGCCTTCCGGCGGTGAGGTTGCCGAGGAAACTGCCCGCACCGTAGGCCAGGAGTAGCCCGGAAACCGCCGCGGGGGAGAAGCCGGAGACGCGGGTCAGCAGTGGGGCGATGTAGGTGAACACCGTGGCGACTCCGGAGAAGCCCACCGCGGTGGTGACGATGGCGAGCACGACCGGCCGACGTGCCACCACGCGTATTTCGTCACGCAGTCGTGTGGACGGCGCCTCCTGCCGGGGTAGTACGGCGGCCAGAAGCATGGTGCCCGCCAGGGAAAGGACGGCCAGCACGGCAAAGGGGGCCCGCCATCCGGCACTCTGCCCGAGCAGCGCGCCCAACGGCACTCCGAGGAGCGTGGCCGCGGTGAATCCGGAGACCACGGTGGCGATGGCCGTTCCGGTCTTCTCGGCCGGGACCACCCGGGTCGCCGCTATCAGCGCCAAGGACAGGAAAGCGGCGTGACTGAGCGAAGACACGACACGACCTACCAGGAGCAGACCGAACGACGACGCCACAGCGCTGATCGCGCTCCCCGCGGCGAACAGCAGCATCAGCCCGATGGCGAGTCCCTTACGCGGCAGGCGTGAGGTCAGCATGGCCATGAGGGGGCCGCCGATCACGACTCCGAGCGCGTAGGCGGTCACCGCCTGCCCGGCGGTGCCCACCGAGACGTCCAGATCCTCGCCGACCTGGGGCAGCAGCCCGGCGATCAGGTACTCCGAGGTACCTACGACGAAGACGCTTGCGGACAAGGCGCCGAGCGTCGCGAAACCCTTGTTCACCTTCATGCCGCAGACGCTAAACTCTCACATCGATATGAGAGTCAAGTCCGGAGGTCCGCGTGCGCATCGGTGAGTTGTCCCGGCGGACCGGTGTGGCCGTGCATCTTTTGCGCTACTACGAGGAGCAGGGGCTGCTCCACCCGCAGCGGCGCCCCAGTGGTTACCGTGAGTACGTCGAGGAGGACGTCGCAGTCGTCCGCCGGGTCCGCAGTCTGCTGGCCGCCGGTCTGGGCACTTCGACGATCACCACGGTCCTGCCGTGCCTGCGGGATACCGGAGACCGTCTCGTCCCGACTTGCTCGGACCTGCTCGCCGATCTCCTCCAGGAGCGCGACCGCATCGCTCAGGGCATCAGCGATCTTCAAGCCTCCATGGACGCGCTCAACGACGTCATCGCCGCGGCTCCGGCCGACGTCACCCGCCGGGCACGGGCGTCGCTCGGCGGGTGAACGTTCCGCGGCTGACCGCTCGGCGCGGCCCTGCCGGACATCGCGCAGTCCCTCCACAGAGTCCCGAACGCCGCACCGGCTGAAGGGTTCGATTTCGAGTAAACGTCCACAGGCCGATAGCTACCGTGCTCGATCCGGCAGGAAGTCACCGTGCGGTAGCTATCGGCTTGCAGGGTCCGCGTGACGGATGGCGTTGCCACTTCGACGACGGCACCTCGGCGGCAACGTCGGAAATATCCGAGATTCCTGAATAGGCACCTTGCCCCGTGCGAACCGTTAGCAGCGTTGCGCGGTCAATGTACCTTTGAGGTATTTCGCTCGGACGAATCCGACCACCCTGTTGAGAGGATTCTGGTTGAGTACCAGATTCCAAGTCCCATCCGGCGAATCACTGTTCGTGAGATAGCAGATATTCGCCAGAATATCCCGTTTCGGCCACTGTTGATTCGCATGACCTTCATTGCACGCCACCGTGGGACATTGAAAGAGAGAAAGGTTCGGGATGTCCGACGTAACGCCGACCCCGACCGTGTTGCAATTCTGTCTTATGAGCGTACCTTGGAGGTAATATGACCGGACGATTCCGACCACCTCGTTGATCGGGTTATGGTCGAGCACCAGGTGCCAAGCCGTCTCCGGTGAGTTGACGTTCGTGAAGTAGCAGATGTCCGCCAGGTCATCCCGGATCGGCCACTGCTGATTCGCATGACCTTCATTGCACCCAGTCGTGACACATTGAAAGAGAGAAAGATTGGGGATGTCCGATGTCACGCCGAACCCGACGCCCTCTGCTCCCGCAGGAGAAGAATGCACTTGTCCTTTCTCGCTTCCGGTGACACGCAGAGTTGGCGCCACGGGGTCAGCCTGCGCGGCAGCCACTACGGGCCCAGCACCTCCAGTCATGACCAGGAACACCGAAAGCAAGGTCAGGACTCTTCTTGACATGGTCGACACGACCACTCCCTTCATGGAGGATACTCCTGCCTGTAGAACTTGAATGCTTCCCTGGCAGTACGGTGCCGGCTCGAAGCTCATCGGCGGCCCTTGAGGAACCTTCTGGTTCCGAAGTCACTTGACAGAGGCAACTATGCGAAGAGCACGCGGGTTGGTTCCGGGAATCCGGCGCCGAGTGTGGCCGATGGCCCCCAGGGCATGGTCTCGAATCCGAGGGCGTTGTACCAGGCCGTCACGGTGCCGTCGGGTTGAACGGTCACGATCTCCGCTTTTCCGTCGCCGGAGATGTCGGCGAAGAGAACGCGGTTTGGTTCGGTGAATCCGGTTCCCACGGTTTTGGCTGCGCCCCAGGGCATGGTCTCGAATCCCAGGGCGTTGTACCAGGCAGTGATCGTGCCGTCCGGCTGGATGGCCATGATCTCGGCCTTGCCGTCGCCGGACAGGTCGGCGAAGAACACCCGGCTGGGGTCGGTGAATCCGACGCCGATCTTCTTGCTGTCGCCGCCCCACGGCATCTCGGCGAATCCGAGTGCGTTGTACCAGGCGACAATGTCACCGTTCGGCTGCAGGAGGATGATCTCGGCTCTGCCGTCGCCGGACAGGTCGGCGAAGAACACCCGGCTGGGGTCGGTGAATCCGGCGCCGATCTTCTTGCTGTCGCCGCCCCACGGCATCTCGGCGAATCCGAGTGCGTTGTACCAGGCGACAATGTCACCGTTCGGCTGCACACTGATGAATTCCTTGCGGCCATCACCGTCCAGGTCGGCCATCCGCACCGTGTTCGGCGCACCAAGCCCAGTGGCGATCCTCTTGCTGTCCCCGCCCCACGGCGGCTCAGCGAAGCCACGCGCGTTGAACCAAGCCGTTGCAGTGCCATCGCCCTGCAAAGCCACGATCTCCGCCCGGGCATCACCCGACAACGACGAGCCGTGCCGTGTTTCGCCGGTCCACAGCTTGTGGGCGATGATCGTGGCGTCGCCTGCCTCGACGCCGTACTTGTAGCGTAGATCCTCGCGAGGTCGCTGCACGTTCGCGGCGACGTCGCCGATCGGCGCGAAGTTCCACGAGTTCTCGGAATAGAGCCGGACCATCTCCCGCAGGAAATTGCCGGTGGCGATCGCCGGGTTGGTCCGCTCCTCGAAACTTCCCCAGCCGGCGCGCTGTTGGTATAGGCCGACCGAGTCCGCGTCACCGCCGTCGTAGTTCGAGATACTGGTCTCCACGATGACGGTGGCAATCGCGATGGCACCGGCACGCTCGTTGAACTCGCGAGCCTTGACCTCGTCGATGATCGCGCGGGCGCATGACACGCGATATGCGTTCATGTGGCCCCTCATTTTGTTCCCCAGGAGCGGGTTCAGTTCATTGGCGAGGGACGCGTCCGAGGGGGTCGGCCCGCCCGCGACGCAGGGCAGGGCGGTGAGGTCGGCGGCCATTTCGTCGGTCACCGGATCGGCCGCGGCGGGGAAACCAACGCTCATCAAGACCACTGAGACAACTCCGACGAATACTGCTTTGATGTTCAGATAACTCATTTCGGGGCAGCTCCTTGAGAAATTCTTGCCGGCCTGCGGGGCCATACGGATTCGGGGTGAACTCAAGCCGTCAAGAAAAGAGCACGCGGGCAGGTTCCGGGAATCCGGCGCCGAGTGTGGCCGATGGCCCCCAGGGCATGGTCTCGAATCCGAGGGCGTTGTACCAGGCCGTCACGGTGCCGTCGGGTTGAACGGTCACGATCTCCACTTTTCCGTCGCCGGAGATGTCGGCGAAGAGAACGCGGTTTGGTTCGGTGAATCCGGTTCCCACGGTTTTGGCTGCGCCCCAGGGCATGGTCTCGAATCCCAGGGCGTTGTACCAGGCAGTGATCGTGCCGTCCGGCTGAATGCTCATGATCTCGGCCTTGCCATCACCGGACAGGTCGGCGAAACGGATCCGGGCCGGGTCGGAGAATCCGGTCCCGATCGTCTTGCTCGCCCCCCACGGCATAGCCTCGAAACCGAGCGCGTTGTACCAGGCCGTAAGTACGCCGTCCGGCTGCAGGACGATGATCTCGGCCTTGCCGTCGCCGGACAGGTCGGCGAAGAACACCCGGCTGGGGTCGGTGAATCCGGCGCCGATCTTCTTGCTGTCGCCGCCCCACGGCATCTCGGCGAATCCGAGCGCGTTGTACCAGGCGACAATGTCACCGTTCGGCTGCACACTGATGAATTCCTTGCGGCCATCGCCGTCCAGATCGGCCATCCGCACCGTGTTCGGCGCACCAAGCCCAGCAGCGATCCTCTTGCTGTCCCCGCCCCACGGCGGCTCAGCGAAGCCACGCGCGTTGAACCAAGCTGTCGCAGTGCCATCACCCTGCAAAGCCACGATCTCCGCCCGGGCATCACCCGACAACGACGAGCCCGGCGGTCTGGGAGCGTCCTCGAGGATGTTGTTGTAGCGGTATGCCCTGTAGCTGCCGTTGGGCCAGCCGACCAGTGTCGGGTTGTTGATGTTGGTGTGGCCGTGCTGAATCGGCGTCACGCCCCAACTGTAAAAACTGAAGTTGCCGTTGTCGTCATCCCATTTCTCGAAGATAAACGTGTGCCCGACCGGGTATTGCGCGTTGGATCGATTGAGGAAGTCGCCCGGCTTCAGTTCCGTCCGCGAGATCTCGGTCGCATAGGACGGCAACTCGCCCGTGCTGGGACTGTGAGCCAGATGCAGCGCCATGGACACGTAGCCGGAACAGTCATGGCGGTAGGAACCGTCACCGCTGGGGCCGGTCGAAAACGCGTTCTGGTCGTATGGGCCGGGATTGTGGTCGTACCAGGCCTTCGCCCGGCTGATGACCTCGGCCCGGCTGATCGGACCGCCCAGGGTCGACGTCGTCTCGGCTGCCATGCCGGGCGAAGCCGTCACGATGCCCCACGCTACTACCAGCAGGGCCACGACGGACACTACCGCAGGCCTTTTTCGCAATCTCATATAGTTCCCCTAGGGTGATATCCACTTGACCGCGTTCGATGCGAACAGAAAACCGGATTCACTGCGATACAGGCACTCTGAGGTGTCCGAGACCAATCGTTCATTGATCAGCGGCGGATAATCTGGCGAATCGGACTATGAGCAAGGCGGGGTTGTAACTGTGAAACGGATCAGCCGCCCACGCACGCGCTGTCGACGAAGTTTTCAGGATGCCCTGGAACGATCGGGCGACGACCACCTGCCGGTCCTGCGCCCCTGGACCGGCGAAGCTGAGGCAAGCGCGTCACCTGCGCTGATCGACAGCGCGAGGCACGCTGCGACGTGCACGGATGCGAGTTTTGTCCTACGCATGATGTTGTCCTGGTTCGGTCCCCCTGATTCCGCAAAGCCTCTCCCCAGTGGCACGTTCGAACCGCACGGCAGATCTCACGCCGAGCCGCTTCGGGCACACCCCTTACCCGCCGGCGAGTTGACATCCGTGTCGAGCTGTTGCTCATCGAGCCGAGAACGCGAACCCGAGGTTAGCGACGAACACCGCCCCTTGGATTGGAAAAATGTAAGGTCGCCGATCTTTCGCGCCGGATGCCAGGCCGCTCTTCGCAGCTATGCCGGTGTCATGGTCTCTCTCTCTGCGCAATGGTACATCTGGGCGCATCTGAACCGGCTAATGTCGTATCAGGCTTCACCGCCATGAATCTCGGCTGCCTCTTTTCGGTTCATTCACGGTCAGGAGGCTTCGCCGGGAGCGCATGTCCTGCCATGCTCTGTCCGCGCCACGATGTCGCACAGCATCGCCGGAACTGGGGGAACAGCAGTGGAGGAGACTCCGTCGTCCGACGACGAGTTCTGGAAGTCCCGGTCACCGGATCGCCGGCTGGCGCGCTGGGTCAGTTTCTACCTGGCTTTCCAGCGAATCGCACCGGCGCCGGAGACGCGGACCGTGGCGGCGCTGAACTCGGTCGTGGTGGTCATCGATCTGGACACACCGGTTCGGCATCCGGTGGCCGGATCACCGCTGGAAAAGGCTTCCCCTGTGGTCGGGCTGTCGACCAAGCCGATGGTCTACACACGAGCGGGCCGGGAGCGGGGGGTCATCATCGAGTTGACCCCGCTGGGCGCCCGAGCGCTCTTCGGCCTGCCACTGCGGGAAATCGGCCAAACCAGCGTGGGTCTCGACGATCTCCTGGGCGCACGAGCCAGATTTCTCTGGGAAGAACTGCAGGAGGCCCGGGATTCGAACCACCGGTTCCGGATCCTCGACCGCCGGTTGTCGAGCTGGCTCCTGGACGAACCGGAACTACCGAACTCGCTCGACCGCAGCTGGTGCAACCTGACGATATCGGGCGGTGCCGTCAAGATCGACGACCTCGCGGAACGGGCAGGCCTGAGCCGGCAACATCTGGCCACTCGCTTCCACCGGGAGATCGGGCTACCGCCGAAAGCCGTCGGACGGATAGCCCGATGCCACTACGCCATCCGGCTCCTGACAGGCACCAACCCGCCATCACTACCCGCGCTCGCCGCCCAATGCGGATACACCGACCAGGCGCACCTCAACCGCGACTTTCGCCTGCTCGTCGGTTCCACCCCGACAGCCCTGCGGAGCCCCGGGACCACGACCGACCTCCACATTGGCAGCCTCATCAGCCTGCGCCCCACGCCGCCGACCGGCACGAACCTGGAAGCAGGACGCCCTCTCTCCTGGTCCGAACCACAGCCGCCATCCAGAAGTACCTCACGGTCCGCCGCGGCCGGACCACCGGACTGAGCGAGACGGCGCCTTCGAGTCGCAGGAGCTTGCGTACGACGACCGCGCCGTATGCCCGACGATAGGCTCATGTATCCGGAGATCGAGCCCCACGCGTCAGGCCACCTGGACACCGGTGACGGCAACCACGTGTACTGGGAGGAATGCGGAAACCCCGGCGGTAAGCCTGTGGTGTTCCTGCACGGAGGCCCCGGCGGCGGCTGTTCACCGTCGCATCGCCGGCTGTTCGACCCGTCCGCCTATCGGATCGTCCTGTTCGACCAGCGCGGGTGCGGGCGGTCGCTGCCGCACGCTTCGGCGTCGGGCGATCTTTCGTCGAACACGACTTGGCATCTCGTCGACGACATCGAGCGCTTGCGGGAGTCGCTGGGCATCTCGCGGTGGCAGGTGTTCGGCGGGTCCTGGGGGTCGACGCTGGCGTTGGCGTACGCCGAGAAGCACCCGGAGCGCGTGGCGGAGCTGGTGCTGCGCGGGGTCTTCACGCTGCGTTCGTCCGAAGTGAGCTGGTACTACCGGGGCGGCACGGCGCACGTCTTCCCGGACTTGTGGGAGAAGTTCACGGCGCCGATCGCCGGGCTCGACGGCGATCCCGTCGAGCTGTACGCGAAGCTGCTCGCCGACCCCGACCCCGAGGTGCACGGGCCTGCCGCTGTCGCGTGGAGTACCTGGGAGGCCGCTACGACGACGCTGCTTCCCCGGCCCGAAATGGTGGCGGAATTCGCCGAGCCGGACTACGCGCTGGCGTTCGCGCGGATCGAGAACCACTACTTCGTGCACAACGGGTGGCTCGAGGAGGGGCAGCTGATCCGGGACGCGGACGCCTTGAAGGACGTTCCCGGCGTGATCGTGCAGGGACGGTACGACCTCGCCACGCCCGCGATTTCCGCGTGGGACCTGCACAAGGCGTGGCCGGAGTCGGAACTGGTGATCGTGCCGGGTGCCGGGCACGTGTACGACGAGCCCGGCATCCTGGCCGCGTTGCTGGAGGCGACGGATCGGTTCCGTGACTAGCTCATCCGGGATTGCCGCACAGCCAGGTCAGCACACTTGGCCGAGGTCCAATCGCGACAGCTCCCGGCGCGTCCGCACGCCGAGTTTCGGGAACGCCCGGTAGAGGTGGTGCTCGACGGTACGCGGGCTGAGGAACAACTGTGCGGCGATCTCACGGCTCGTACCGCCGTCCGCGGCCAGCCGGACGACCTGGAGTTCTTGTGGGGTGAGGCGGTCCAGCAGATTCTCGGCGGTGGGTTCGGCGGCCGGGCCGGAGTCGCCCGTGGCCTCGAGCTCGATCGACGCGCGATCGGCCCACGGTTTCGCGTGCAGCCGCGAGAAGATCTCCAGTGCCGAGCGCAGCGGAACGCGTGCGTCACTGCGGCGTCTGGCCCGGCGCAGCCATTCGCCGTAGAGCAGTTCCGTGCGTGCTCGTTCGAAGGGGCGCTCGCCGGGTGTGTGCCTTTCCAGTGCGCGTAGGTAAAGCGCTTCGTCGTCACCCAGAACGGCGCGGCAGCGCGCCGCCACGGCCTGGGCCCACGGCTGTCCGCCCGCCGTCGCCCACGCTTCGAATCGATGGAACGCGGGTTCGGCCCGGCCCGGATCGCCCAGGCGCACCGCCGCCTCCAGCTGGTCTGCGGCCGCCGTGATCACCACCGTCGTGTACGCGAGTGGTCCGCGCTGCACGGTCTCCAGGCGGTCCAAAGTGGACTGATAACGGCCGAGGCCGAGGTCGAGCAGTGCGAGCGCGGCGGTGCTCGCCGCACCGCCGGCGTCCGGTGTCGCTTCTGCCAGCTCCTGGCAGCGCCGCTCGTCACCTTCGATCGCCGCCATCCGCGCCATCACGGCGTTCAGCCGCGGTAGCCGCCGGTGCGACCCGGTGTCGCGGGAGATCCGCGCCGCTTCGGCCACCGACGCGGCGGCGTCCTGGTGCAGTCCGGCCGAAATCTGCGCGCCCGCGAGGTCATGCAGTACCTGGGGGAGTACGCCGATCAGCCCGTCACGTCGGCAGCGGGCCACCTCTGCGGACGCGAGTTCCCTGGTGGTGGTGTCGTCGCCGAGGATCATCGCGCTGTAGGTCCAGGCGAGATCGGAGCTCGGAGCGCGCCCGACGAACTCGGCCAGCAGCGGCAATCCGGTCGCGAAGTCGTCGTCCACCAGGCAGGCCATGCCCCGTACCAGCGGATCGGTGCCGTCCAGCGCGTCGTTCGCGGCGCGCACGGTTTCCCGGTCGCCGGAGAACCAGGCGTACCGGGCACCGGTGCGCACCATCGCCACCGCATCGGCGGGTTCGGCGGACCGGGCGTGCTCGACGAGCAGACGCGCGGCCGCACGCCCGTCTCCCCGTTCGAACTCCACGGCGGCACGCACCTGCGCCATGCCCGCGCGCGCCTTGGTGTCCTCGGTCAGCGGCTCCGCCTCGCGGACCAGCTCGGCGGCCTGCTCGCCGTGCCCGGCGGCGAGTGCCAACGAGGCCGCCTCTCCCAGCCGTGCCGCTCTCACGCCGGTTTCGGCGGTGAGTTGCGCTGCTTGCCGGTACAACCCGGCGGCCGCGGAAAACGCCGTACGTGCCCGCGCTCGTTCGGCCGAGCCGGCGATCTCGGCGGCGACCCGCTCATCGGGAGCGGTGGTGGCGGCGGCGAGATGCCGGACCCGGCAGTCGGCGTCCGAAGTGGACTCGGCGAGCGCCTGGTGCACCGAGACCCGGCGCGCGAGTACGGCACCCTGGTAGGCGGCCGTGCCGATCAGCGGGTGCCGGAAAGCGATCGTCGTTCCGGTGACATCCAGGAGCCGCGCGGTCTCGGCCTGTTCCAGATCGGCGAGCCCGACGCCCAGCGCCTCGGCGGCACCGAGCAGCGTCGGCAGGTGCCCGCGTCCCTCGGCCGCCGCGAGGAGCATCATCAGCCGGGTCCGCGAGGGCAGCGCGCTGATCTGCGCGCGGAAGCCCGCCAGCACGCGGTCGCCCACCGGCAGCGGTCCGGCGGCGACGTGGTGTTCCCGTTGCGCGGCGGCGAATTCGAGCAGTGCCAGTGGATTGCCCGCCGATTCCGCGAAGATCTGCGACGGCGACGGCGGTGTCAGCCCGCGTTCGGCGAGCAGCCGGCCGGAGTCTGCCGCGTCGAGCCTGGCCGGGCGCAGTTCGGGAAGATCCGGTGCGATGAAACCGGTGTCCCTCGCTCCGAACAGCATCGCGACGCGGTCCGCGGCCAAGCGCCGGGTGGCGAACAGCACCGCGTCGGCGGTCGCGCGATCCAGCCATTGCGCGTCGTCGATCAGGCACAGCACCGGACCGTCGTCGCCGATTTCGGAGAGCAGGGTGAGCACGGCGAGCCCGGTCACGAACCGGTCCTGCCCGCTGGTGCGGCCCGAATCCAGGACAGCGCTCAACGCCTCAGCCTGCGGACCGGGCAGCGCGGCGAGCCGGTCCTGGAGCGGCCACAACAAGTGCACCAGCCCGCCGAACGCCAGGTCGGCCTCGGCTTCGATCCCGGTCACCCGCAGCACGCGCAGTCCGGCCGCGGCCTCGTCCGCCCAGTCCAGCAATGCGGACTTCCCGATGCCCGCCTCACCTCGCACCACCAGCGAGCCGCTGCGTCCGCCGCGAGCCGCCGCGAGCAGCGCTTCGATCGCGGCCTGCTCGTCGGCCCTGCCGTACAACACGCCAGCCTCCGTAACCGCGGGGAGGTACGTAGGCCGAACCCCAGTACCCGGTACCGAAACCTTACCGATTCGGCGGCCGCTCGCCCGGACGAAGGTTCACCGCATGAACGTTCTGCTGACCCCGCACTCCACGGGCACCCTGCCACTGCCGAACCGCCTGGTCATGGCGCCGATGACGCGCAGCCGCGCGACAGGCGGCCGGGTGACCGGGCTGACCGCCGAGTACTACGCGCAGCGCGCCGGAGCCGGCCTGATCGTCACGGAAGGTACACAGCCGAGCATCATCGGTCAGGGCTATATCGACACTCCCGGCCTGCACACACCGGAGCAGGCCGCCGCGTGGCGCGTGGTCACCGACGCCGTGCACTCGCGCGGCGGACGGATCTTCGTCCAGCTGATGCACTCCGGCCGGATCGGGCACCCGTACCTCTACCCGGACGGTGCCCTGCCGCTGGCGCCGTCGGCGATCGCGTCGGGCGAAAAGCTGTACGTCCCGGGTGATCTGCTCGACCATCCGGAACCGCGGGAAATGACGCTGGCGGACATCGCCCGATCCGTGGACGATTTCGTCGCCGCCGCGCGGCTGGCGATGGAGGCCGGATTCGACGGTGTCGAACTGCACGGCGCCAGCGGCTACCTGATCCACCAGTTCCTCGCCGGCAACACCAACCGGCGCACCGATGCCTACGGTGGCCCGCTCGCGAACCGCCTCCGGTTCGCGGTGGAGGTGGCGCGGGCGGTCGGCGACGCGATCGGCCCGGAGCGCACCGGCATCCGGCTGTCACCCGGCTCGACCCTCAACGGCATACGAGAGAGCGACACCGAACAGCTGTATCCCGCGCTCATCCGCGCCCTCGTCCCGGCAGGACTGGCGTACGTGCACATCTCCGAGTCCGGCACGCGGGACATCACCAAGCTCATCCGCGCCGAGTGGCCCGGCACTCTCATCCTCAACCCGCACCCGACGGGCGAGGAACCGGCGAGCGCGGCTGACGGCGCGGACGCGTTGCGCGACGACGTCGCCGACGCGATCAGCCTCGGCCAGCTATGGCTGGCCAACCCGGACCTACCCGCGCGGATCGCCACCGGTGGCCCGTTCACCGCGGCCGATCCCTCGACGTTCTACGGCGGCGACCACCGCGGCTACACCGACTACCCCACCATGGACGGGCGATGAGCGCCCGGATTTCGGCGCCGTGGCTGGCTTTGCTGGCCGGCCCGCTGTCGTTCGGCATCGCCGGCCCGTTGCTGATCCTGCCGGACGCGGCCGCGGCCCTCGGTACCGGAATCGCCACGGTGACGTGGATCGTGACGGCGTTCGGCTGGGGTATCGCCGTCGGCACGCCGCTGCTCGCCGGTCTGCAGAGCCATCGCGGCGTCCGGACCGCGTTGCTCACCTGCGCCGCGCTGGTGCTGACGGGTGCCATCGCGGTGGCGACCGTTCCGTGGCTGCCGGCGCTCATCGCCGGTAGCGCCCTGCAGGGGCTCGGTACCGCCGGCTTCACCACGATGGCCATGAGCCTCGCCGGGTCGGCGCGGGCGATGGGCCTGGTCACCTCCTCGCTGGCGGTGGTCGGCTCGGCGTCGCCGTTGATCGCCGATCTGGTCGGCGACGCGCTCGGCTGGCAGCTGGCGCTGGCACTGCCCGCAGTCAGCTTGCTCGGCGTACCCGCGGCCCTGCGGCCAGGTCGAAACGTGACGCCCGCCGAGCCGTCACGTTTCGACCTGGCAGGCGCGATTCTCGTGACCGCGATGGTCACCGCCTTGGTGCTCGTGCCGCATTTCCGGCTGCCCGCGGCCATCACGGTCGCCGTCATCGCGGTCCTGCTGGCCGGGCACCTGCGGGCGCGGCCGGACGGGTTCGTGCCCGCCGCGCTTTTGCGAACGCCGGTCTTCCTGATCGCGGCCGGGCTCGCGTTCGCGCTGGCGGTGGCCAACTTCGGGTTGGTGTACGTGCTGCCGCGGCTGCTGACCGAGCAGACCGGCTGGACCAGTGGCGAGGTCGGGCTCGCCATCCTGTGGCCGCTGCTGTTCGGCGGGCTGATGTCCTATGTGGTCGTCGCGGTGACGGCGAAAGCCCCGTTCCGGGCGGTGGCGGTGCTGTTCCCGGCGCTCGCCGCCCTCGCGCTGGTACTCGCCGGGGTGAGTGTTTCCCCTGCCGTACTGCTGATCGCGCAGGCATTGACTTCGCTCGCGGCGGCCTCGGGTCAGGGTGTCTACGCGGTGCGTGCCGGGGACGCGGCCGGGTCGCATCGCGCGGCGGGGATGGGCTTGTTCAACCTCGCCTATCTGCTGGGGGCGGCGTTCGGTCCGGCACTGGCCGCGCTTCTCTGAAGGCCGGTTCGCGGAAATCTCCGTGCGGCTCGCCACGGCGGCGGTTTACCCTGAGGGAATGGCGGAACTTCTCCGACGTCGAGACCGGACCGATGGGGTACGGCCCTACTGCGCTGAAAGTCCATTATGGACTCGGATCCGGGGCTTACATCATCGCTCGTCCCTTTCCCGGCAGTGACGGGGAAGGGACGAGCGACGTGATCTTGCCGAGGTCAGGCCTTCTTGCGAGGTGCACGCTTGCGCTTGGCGGGAGCCTCTTCGGCGACCGGTTCGACGGGGGCCGACTCGGCGTTGTCGAACGCTTCGTAGATGTCGTTGGGAATACGGCCGCGTTCGGCGATCGGGTAGCCGTTGGCGGTGGCCCAGGCACGGACCTGCTGGTTGCGTTCGCGGTCGGTGGGCTTCGCCGTACCACTGACCACGGTGGACTGTCCGGTCGCGACCTTCACTTTGCGTCCGCCGATTCGCCTGCTGGCGTCGATGAAGCGCTCGAGCTCGTCGCGCAGGGTGCCTGCGTTGTCGTCGGAGAGGTCGATCTCGTAGGTGACGCCGTCGAGTGCGAAGGGCACTGTCTGGGTGGCTTCGCCACCGTCGATGTCGTCGACGATCTGAACGGATACCTTTTGTACCATCGAGAGTGCCTTCCGCTAGGTCATTTCACGCCGGTTCGGATTGGCGCAGTGCCAATGAGTCTAGCCGTCGTTCACCGCGCGGTGCCTGGCGAGCCTGCGCGGCCACAAAATCGGTGTATTCGTATAAGGGCGCCACCTTCGTCTCGGTGTCTCTCGTGAAGTGGAAAGGCAGGCTGTCATTTCGGTTCCGACCCGCCCTCGCGTCCTGATCGTCGGACTGGGGGTCAGCGGTATCGCCACGGCGCTCCGGCTGCACGAGATCGGCTGGCAGCCGGTGATCGTGGAGCGAGCCGCCGGCCGGCGCACCAACGGTTACTTCGTCGGCTTGTTCGGCGCGGGCAAGTCCGCCGCGCGGCGGATGGGAATACTCGGCGGCCTGCGCGATCGGGCGTCCGGCGGCGCGCACGTCGAACTCGACCGCGGCGGCCGCAGATCGCCGGGAATGGGTTTCCGGGATCTGCCGGGCACCCCCTGGCTCATGCTCCGCGGCGACATCGAGCAGGCGGCCTACGCCGCGCTGCCCGCCGAAGTCGAGATCCGGTTCTCCACGGTTCCGGTGGCGATCGCCCAGGACGCCGGTGGGGTGGACGTCGAACTGCGGTCGACGACCACCGGGACCTCGGTGACCGAGCGCTTCGACCTCGTCGTGGGGGCGGACGGACTGCGATCCGCGGTGCGATCACTCGCTTTCGGGCCCGATCGGCGCTACCTGCGACGGCTCGGGCACATGCTGGTCGCGTACGAATTCCCCGGCGTCCCCGAAGGTCTCGCCCGCGGGGAAGGGGCCACGATGATCGAACTGGGCCGATCCGTCTGGGTCTTCGCCTTCGAGGACCGGGACCCGACCATCCTGCTGTCCTACCGCAGCGACGACATCGACGCCGAGTTCACCCGGCCCTGTGCCGAGCGGGTGCGGGAGGTCTTCGGCCCCGAGCCGTTCGGGGCGACGCTGGGCAGTGTGCTGGCCGCGCTCGAATCGGCCGGCGACGTCCTGTTCGACTCCGCCGAACAGGTCCGCATGGACCGCTGGTCGAACGGGCGGGTCGTGCTCGTCGGCGACTCGGCCTGGTGCGCGACGGCCTACGCGGGCACCGGGGTGTCCGCCGGTCTGGCGGGCGCGGACCTGCTGGCCACCTTTCTCCAGGAACGGCCGGACGACGTCGGCGGAGCCTTGCGCCGGTGGGAAGAAGCGTTGCGTCCCTACATCGAACGTTACCTGCGGACAGGGCTTGGCCAGCGCGGCTTTTTCACTCCTGGCAACCAGCGTGAAGCGCGTCGGCGCAAAGTGATCACGCGGCTCGTCACCGCGCCGGTCCTCGGGCCCGCGGTGCTCCGCCTCAGCTCACACACCCCCAGCGCGAAGCTGAAGGACACCGACATCGTCGAGACGATCACCCGCCGCCGGTGACGATTGCCCGCCTGTGCCGATGCCCTGGTGCGACGGCGTCACCCTTAGGGTTCACCCCATGCCCACGACGTCCCGATCCCTCGTCGGAAGGCGCGACGAGATCACGGCACTCCTCGCCCTCGTCCGCGCGGCGGAACAAGGTGAGGGCGGTGTGCTCGTCCTCCGCGGTGAACCGGGGATCGGCAAGAGCGCGTTGCTGGAGCACGTCGAACACGCGGCGCCGGAGCGGTTCCGGATCATCCGTGCGTCCGGGGCGGAGTTCGAGGGTGAACTGCCGTTCGCGGCACTGCACCAGCTGTGCGTTCCGGTGCTGGCGCACCTCGAAACGCTGTCCGCGCCCTACCGTGACGCTCTTTCCGTCGCGTTCGGCTTGGCGGATGGCGCGCCGGATCCGTTCCGCGTCGGCCTCGCCACGCTGGAACTGCTCGCGGCCGCCGCGGCGGAACGTCCGGTGCTGTGCGTCGTCGATGACGCCCATTGGCTGGACGCCGCCTCGGTGAAGGCGTTGACGTTCCTGGCGAGGCGCGTCGCGGCGGAGCCGATCGCGATGGTGTTCGCGGCCCGCGACCAGGACGCCGTTCACGGGCTGGACGATCTGCCGGGGTTGACGATCAGCGGCCTGACCGACGCGAACGCGCGCGCGTTGCTGGCCGAAGAGAAGACCGCGACGCTCGACGAACGGGTGCAGGACCGCCTTCTCGCCGAGGCACGCGGGAACCCGCTCGCCCTGATCGAGCTGCCGAAGGCGGGTGGCTTCGCGTTGCCGACGCCGTCGCCGGTCGCGAGCCGGATCGAGCGGAGTTTCCGGACCCGGATGACGGAACTGCCTCCGGACGCGCGGCTGCTGCTCCTTCTCGCGAGCGCGGATCCCACTGGCGACCCGGGACTGCTGTGGACGGCCGCGCGGCTGCTGGGCATCGACGTGCCCGCCGCGAGTGCCGCCGCCGAAGCGTCCGGGTTGGTGCGGTTCGACACGCGTGCGCGCTTCTGCCATCCGCTGGCCCGCTCGGCCACCTACCGCGCGGCCGAGCCGGAGCGGCGCGTCGCGGCGCACCGGGCGCTGGCCGACGCCACCGACCCGGTCGCCGCCCCGGACCGGCATGCCTGGCACCGGGCGCAGGCCACCACCGGACCGGACGAGGAGGTCGCGGCGGAACTGGAGTCGTCGGCGTCGCGCGCGCAGGCGCGTGGTGGCGTCGCGGCCGCCGCCGCGTTCCTCGAACGCGCCGCCGCGTTGTCGCTGGACCCCGGCAAGCAGACCGAGCGCACACTCGCGGCCGCGCGGGCGACGCTCGCGGCGGGCCGGGCGACCGCGTCGGCGGACCTGGTGGCCAGTATCGACACCGAAACGCTGGACGACGTCCGGCACGCCGAGGCGGACCTCCTGCGCGGGCAGGTCGCGTTCGTCCAGGGCGCGGACGGGGCCGTCAAGGGACCGGAACTCATCCTGCGGGCGGCGCAGCGGCTCGCCGCCGTCGATCCGGCACGGTCACGCGAATGCTTCGTGGCGGCGCTGGAGATGGGGCTGGCCGTCGGACGGGCCGCGGGAGTGATGGACCGGGTGCTCGACGCGGCCCGTTCGGCACCGCCGTCGCCGGGCCCTCCGGATCTCCTCGACGCGCTGGTGCTGTTGAACACCGAGGGACACCGTGCCGGGGTGCCCGCGCTCCGGCGGGTGCTCACCGGCGAAGACGCCGACTGGACCAGGGTGCCCGCGCTGGCCACGGTGCTCGCGGGCGAACTGTGGGACCTCGACCTGCACACGTCGGTCGTCGAGTGGCTGGTGCGGACCGGGCAGGAGACGGGGTCCCCGATGGCCATCCGGCTCGGCCTGTCACAGGTGGCCGTGTCCGCGGTCCTCCTCGGCGACTTCGGGCGGGCGATCGACGCGGTCGCCGAGGAGGAGGCCATCGCCGACGCTCTCGGCGACCCGCCACAGTTCTATCCGAGAGTGCACCTCGCCGCGATGCGCGGCCGCCGTCAGGAAGTGCTCGATCTGTTCGCCGAGGTGACGATCCGGGGCAGCGGCCAGCTCACCGCGAACGCGCACTGGGCGACGGCCGTGCTGTACAACGGCCTCGCCGAATACCCGGCCGCGCTGGAAGCGGCCACGCGAGCCGTGGCGGGCAACGACCTCTTCCTCACCGGGATAGCGCTGCCCGAACTGGTGGAGGCCGCTGTCCGATGTGGTGAGAACTCCGTCGCAGGGTCGGCGCTCGAGTCCCTGGCCGAGCGCACGGAACCCGCGGGAACCCGCTTCGCCCTCGGTGTGGCGGCAGGCGCGCGGGCGCTGGTCAGCGACAGGGAAGACGACTACCGGGAGGCACTCGAGCACCTGACGGGTAGCTCGCTGACCCCGCATCTCGCACGGGCACACCTGCGGTACGGGGAGTGGTTACGCCGGGCGGGCCGCCGTCGCGACGCACGCGAACACCTGCGTACCGCGCACGAACAGTTGTCGGAGATCGGGCTGGAGGCGTTCGCCAAGCGGGCCGCGGACGAGCTGCGCGCGACCGGGGAAGTGGCCCGTAGCCGTTCCGAGCACACCTATGACCGCCTGACCATGCAGGAGACGCACATCGCGCGCCAGGTCGCGGCGGGCGCGACGACGAAAGAGGTGGCCGGGCGCCTGTTTCTCAGCCCCCGCACGGTGGACGCCCACTTGCGCAACATCTTCCGCAAGCTCGGTATCACCTCACGCAGGCAGCTCAAGGACATGTCCGAACTCGGGTGACACGGCTTAGGTGACTTCTGCCGACGCGAACGGCGCCGGAGCCGCGCGACGATGGTCGCAGACACGCGGAGCCTGCCGCTCCGGTCCTCGGAAAGGTCTGCGAATGATCACCGGAATCGACGTCAAAGCACCCGTGGTGGTGCGCTGCGACACCGTCGTCGACGCGCCGCTGCGGTGCGTGTGGCGGCTGCTCACCGAGGTGTCCTCGTGGCCGGACTGGCAACCCGACATCAGCGCCGCGGCGGCCGATCGTCCACTTCGGACGGACAGCGCGATCCGGTGGAGCACGGCGGGGCTCGACATCGAGTCCACCGTGTACCAGCTACGGACCCCGGACCGGATCCTCTGGGGCGGAACCGCCGGCGGAATCACCGGCATCCACCTGTGGACGTTCGAGGTGATCGGGTCCTCGGTGCGCGTCCACACCGAGGAGTCATGGGACGGAGACCCCGTGCTCGCCGACGTCGACGGCATGCGGGCCGCGCTCGGCGACTCCCTCGCCGCCTGGCTCGGCCACCTCAGGAAGGCCGCGGAGCGCTGCTTCTCCGGCAGGTCTACCGCCTCCCCTCCTTGCGGATCCGATAGCGCCACAGCCCGGCGAGCCCCAGCCACATCATGATCGCCTGGGGCATCGCGTCGAACAGAAGCTTCGGCTCGAAAACCCAGTGATGAAGCGCTATGCGGACGGCAAGGCCGACACCGAAGAACAAGGGAAGGACGACCAGCAGGAACGGCCACCACACCAGTGTCCGGACATACCCACGCTTCGTGATCTTCTCGACATCCATCCCAACCCCCGGTCAGTCGGTGCACGGCCGCACACCGAGAGGAGTACCGCCGCGGCGGGTTCGCGAAACAGCGCGATTTGGCGCGGGCACGCCGGCCGCCGAGTTCGCAGTTCGCCGAGCAGTCATCCGTTTGCTGCGCACTCGGGAGACTCGAGATCGCGCGGACTCCTTCGCTCAAGCATGCTCGCGACGTGTGATCGAGTGACTTTGCCGAATCCCTCTTTAGTGGTGAATGCGCGGTCTGCTTGTTGCCTAAAATTACGAACACATGTTCGATAGATGTGCGGTATTATTGTGGTGTGTCCGAGACCTTTATTCCCGAGTTGCCGCAGGAGTTGTGGCGCGCTGGCAAGCTGGAGCTTGCTCATGGCGTGCAGCAGTTCTTGCAGGTGATGCGGGTGGCGTCCGCGGGTTTGGGGCGGTATTTGGCGGAGATTGATTCTCGGGGCGCGAAAGACTTATACGGTTATGGGACGACGTTGGCGTGGTTCGCCGATATCGCCGGACTGAGCCAGGGCGAGGCGCGGCCGTATGTGAAGCGTGCCATCGATCTGAATCCGACGCGCGCTTTGGATGGCTCGGAGATCCCGGCCTTCGCACCGGCGACCGCTGTTGCGGCGGCGGAGGGTGCGATCGGTGAGGAGCGGATCAAGCAGATCGTGGAGATCCTGCGGAAAATCCCGGCCGAGGTATCGGTGGAGGATCGGGAGCACGCGGAGACAACCCTCGCCGACCTCGCCCGAAAGGCCGGACCCCAGCAGATATCGGACCTCGGAGACCAACTGCTGGGCTGGCTCGACCCCGACGGCAAAGAACCCAAAGACCCCGAACCCGCCCAGCCCCGTCGCGAGCTGACCCTGGAGCGCCGCAAAGACGGCTACTGGAAACTGAACGGACTCCTCGACGACGAGTCAGGGGCCCGGACCGCCGCGGCACTCGAGGCTTACGCCGCACCCCGTCCGATCGACGAGTTCGGTCAGGCCGATCTGCGGACCAAGGCCGAGCGCCAGGGTGACGCCTGGGCTGAGCTCGTGGACTTGGCGATCGCGTGCCCGGATCAACCGGGGACGAGCGGCTATCGGACGTTGATTCATGTGACGATCGGTCTCGACGAGTTGAAGTCCGGTCTGGGCACGGCGTGTGTGGACTTCGTCGGAAAGATGACCGCCCGCGAGGCGCGGATGGCGGCCTGCGACTGCCTCATGCTCCCGGTGGTGATGAACGCGGCCGGTGAGCCGCTGGACGTGGGACGACTGAGACGGTTCGTCACCCCAGGGCAGCGCCGAGCCTTGAACATCCGTGATCGAGGCTGCGCGTTCCCGGGCTGTCATCGCACGCCGAAGAACTGCCACGCCCACCACATTCATCACTGGGCAGACGGCGGGCCGACAGATCTCCGGAATCTGGTGTTGCTGTGCGGCTTTCATCACCGGTTGATTCATCACGGTGACTGGGAAGTCCGGATGGCGGCGGATGGGTTGCCGGAGTTCATCCCACCCCAGTATCTGGACCCGTTACGAAGATCCCGGCGCAACACCCGCGTGTGACCCGAGGAGCCCGCCAGCCACACCGGCGACGGGCCCCTCGCCATGCCCATGCCACCCAAACCCGCGCATACGCCAGGTCCAAGCCTGTCGTGAGTGGCGATTCGGGCTATTGAGCAGAAGGGTAAACGTGTCGTGTTGCGAACACGACTTTCACCACACCGCCACCGAGGGGTGGCACGAGCACGGCACCTTTGACTTACCTGTCAAGGTAACGACGTCTCCCACGCGGTCACCGCGCCACCTGTCACCTGGTCGATCCAGGTCCGATAGCCGGGAACGCTGTTGTAGATTCCGGGACCGTTGAGGCAGTTGCTGCTGTTGTTGCCGGATCGGCTGGTGGCGCCGGTCAGCTCACCGCCCAAAATGGACGGTCCCCCGGAATCGCCGTAGCAGGCACTGGTTCCGGGTGCGCCCTGGAAGCAGATTTCCTTGCCTCGCTTGAAATCGGCGGTACACCTGGAGTCCGCGACGGTGGTGGTGTCCACCTCGCGAAGCTGTGGCGACGCGCCACCGCAACCGGGGGTGCCGCACGTCTGACCGTGTCCGATCAGCTTGTTGACGGTGCCGACGGCCGGGCTGGAGGCCGCGATCTTGATCGGCCTGGCAGTGGCCGCTCTCGACAACTTCACCACGGCGATGTCGTTCGCGCCGAGGGTCGCGCTTGCCGCGGTGATGAGCTCGCCGCCGGAGCCGGTGTTGACCGAGCCGATCCGAGCCGAGAAACCGCCACCGGTGGAGCCCTGGACGCAGTGCTTCGCCGTGACGAGCCATTGCGGGGCGATCAGCGACGCCCCGCAGAAATGGCGGCCATTGCGTTGCAGGGACGCGAAGAACGAGTAAGGAGTGGTGACGACCTTGCCGCCGATGATGAAGGGTTCGATCGGCGGTCCGGCCGGTGATTCGGCCACAGCCGCGGGACCGGTGAAGAGTGACCCGGCAATGAGGGCGGCGGCGATCATGGACATACGTCGGATCCACATGATTTTTGGGCCTCCTGCAGCGAAAGGGGAGTCCAGCATGGGACGGGGTTCGGTGGTGTCAGATCGATCTACACCCGACCGTAGTGCTCTGTCGAGTATCCGGTACCCCCATTGGTACTGAATCGGACATACCATCGGCGGGTAAGGCGAAGGGCGGCTGGGCGACGCTATGAGCCGGGCGAGTGCGTCCTGGGAGAAGAGACCGACGCTCTGAGTCTGTCGCGCGTGATGCCGCTGATCCCCACATACTCGAGTGGTGGGACGTGGAGCGATGGTCAAGCAGGTGCGGCGGTGGCTGTTGTTCGTCCATGTCGCGGTGTCGGTCGGCTGGATGGGGGCAGGCGCGGCGAATGTGGTGCTCGCGATGACCGCCGGGTACACGGCGCCCGGCGAGATCCAGCGAGTCTGTTATCTCATGATCGAACGGATCGACGACGTCGTCGTCATCCCCGCCGCGTTCGCCGCCCTGGTCACCGGAATCGCGTTGTGCCTGGTGAGTCCGTGGGGCGTGGCAAGGTATTGGTGGGTACTGATCAAGCTGGTGCTGACCGTGGCGGTCATCGTCTACAGCACCTTCGGGCTGGGGGTGTGGGTCGAACTCGGCGTCCAGGCGGGCCGTGAGGGTGTCGAGAGCTCCGCCGCCGGTCAGCTCGCCTACGGCGCGATGCTGAACATCGTCGCCTTCCTGTTCATGACGTGGTTGTCGGTGGCCAAACCCTGGGGGAAGACCCCGTGGGCGTCCAAGCCGAGCCGAGTGCGGAGAACTTCGGTGCCTTCCATTGACCCGAAAGTCCCGTAGCGCCGAGTGTTGCGGTGACAGCCTGGGGCGGTGCGCGAAGAAATGCCGAAACGAGAGCGCGCCGAAAACGTGAACTCGGCTCGATAGTCGCGTCGATGCGGCCAGTCGCCGTAACAGGTCTCAGTGCCGGGGGAGCAAGGTATTCATTTTGTGCAAAATTGAGTGCCGCGCCGGTAAACATTGTTCTACAACGGTATTTAGTCACGTGATCGCCAAGGCGGCTTCGCTACACTCGTGGTCGTATCGCGGCGAAACTGCTTATCACGGGGGACGGGCAAATGCTGGGCTTGGGTGGATCGGAACAAGCCGGCTCCGGCGAGGGGTTCGGTGCCCGGGCCGCGGATAGGCCCGACGAAGTCAGGTACGTCCGCGTCACTTCCGGCGGGGCCAGAGCGTGACCGCGCGGGAGGTCGCGGTCGTCGGCGTCGGTCCCCGTGGCCTTTCCGTGCTGGAACGCTTGTGTGCCAACGAGCGTGTGAGACCCTCGGCCGCCAGGGTCGTCGTGCACGTCCTCGATGCGGCACAGCCCGGCGCCGGCGCGGTCTGGCGTACCGGGCAGCAACGGCACCTGCTGACGAACACGGTGGCGTCGCAGATCACGGTCTACTCCGACGCGGCCTCGAGGATCGAGGGGCCCATCGAAGAAGGGCCGAGCCTGTACGAATGGGCCGCCGGGCTCGCGTTGCTGGGCGACGACGGGCACGATGCGCCGACTCTGGCCGAAATCCGGGCGCTGGGACCGGATTCCTATCCGACTCGCGCGCTGTGCGGGGAGTACTTCGCGGCCTGCTTCCGCCGGATCCGGGACAACGCGCCGGCGCATGTCGAGATCCGGGTGCACCACGCGCGGGTGGTGGCGCTGATCGACGTACATGGTCATTCCGGTGGCCCGCAGGGACTCCGGCTGGAAGACGAGACGTGGCTGGACCGGCTCGACGCCGTCGTGCTGGCCCAAGGACATCTCCCCGCGAGACTCACGGCGAACGAGGAACGCACCGCGAGCCTCGCACGCGTGCACGGGCTGACCTACCTGACGCCGGTCAACCCGGCCGACACGGACCTCGACGGCATCGCGGGCGGGCAGCCGGTTCTGGTGCGTGGCCTCGGCTTGTGTTTCTTCGACTACCAGGCCTTGTTCACCCTCGGGCGTGGTGGCCGGTTCGAGCGCGACGGCGGCAGGCTGGTGTACCGGCCGAGCGGTCTCGAGCCGATCTTGTACGCGAGTTCCCGCCGCGGCTTGCCCTATCACTCCAGGGGCGAGAACGAGAAGGGCGCACACGGCCGGTACTTTCCCCGACTGCTGACGGCGGCGCACGTGGCCACGTTGCGCTCGGGCGCGCCCGCCTCGTTCGTCCAGGACCTGTGGCCGCTCATCGCGCGCGAGGTGGAGACCGTCTACTACGAGGCTTTGCTCGCTCGCCGCCGCCGGGACGGCACTCGGTTCGCCGCGCGGTATCTGGCCTGTGAAGATCCCGCCAAAGTTCTGGACGCCTTCGGTATCCCGGCCGCGGACCGGTGGAACTGGGACGTGATCGCCGGTTCGCCCCGGAACCTGGAGTTCGCCGATCGCGCCGAGTTCCGCACCTGGCTGCTGAAGCACCTCGCCGAGGACGTCCGGCAGGCCCAGCTCGGCAATGTCAGCGGTCCGCTCAAGGCCGCTCTCGACGTGCTGAGGGACCTGCGCAACGAAGTCCGCCTGGCCGTCGATCACGGCGGTTTGCGAGGAAGCTCGCACCGGGACGAGCTGGAACGCTGGTACACCCCGTTGAACGCCTTCCTTTCGATCGGGCCCCCGCCGCGCCGGATAGAAGAGATGATCGCGCTGATCGAGGCGGGTCTCCTGGAACTGACCGGTCCGGACACGCGGATCAGGATCGACGCGCGCGACCGGTCGTTCGTCGCCGACTCGGCGACCGTGTCGGGGCCGCCGGTGCGGGCGAAGGTCCTGATCGAGGCGAGGCTGCCCGAGCCGGATCTCCGCCGCACCACCGATCCTTTGCTCCGGCACCTGTTCGATACCGGTGCCTGCGCGAGCCATCGCGTCGGCGGTTACGAAACCGGGGGACTGGCCGTCACCACGCGGCCGTACCGGCTCATCGACGCGAGCGGGTGTGCGCATCCGCGTCGGTTCGCCTACGGCGTACCGACCGAAGGGGTGCACTGGGTCACCGCGGCCGGGATCCGGCCAGGCGTGGACTCGGTGACCATCGCGGACGCGGACGCGATCGCTCGCGCGGTGCAAACCCTGGCCGTCGCCGAGCGGCCCGAAGTCGCGGAGGTGGTGGTATGACCGAGGACGCCGGACTTCTTTCGCCAGTGCGCGCGGGCACGCCGATCGAGACCGTGGTCAGTGACGCGGCCTGGCTGCAAGCCATGCTCGACGCCGAAGCCGCGCTCGTCCGAGCGCAGGCGAACCTCTCTCTCGCGCCCCGCGAAGCCGCCGAGGTCATCACCGCCGCCGCGCGCGCCGAACGGCTCGATCTACGAGCTTTGTCTCTGCAAGCAAGGGAAAGTGCGAATCCCGTGGTCGGACTCGTCCGCGAGTTCACGCGCGTGGTGGCCGCCATCGATCCGGCCGCGGCGGAGTACGTGCATCGTGGCTCGACCAGCCAGGACATCTTCGACACGGCCGCGATGCTGATAGCCCGACGCGCGTTGCGGCTGGTGCGCTCGGACCTGGCGGTCCTGACGGAGACGTTGTCCGGCCTGGCCGAACGCCATCGCGACACCGCGCTCGCCGGCCGGACCCTCGCGCTGCACGCCGTCCCCACGACCTTCGGGCTCAAGGCCGCGGGCTGGCGGCAGCTGCTGCTGGACGCGGACAGCCGGGTGGCCACCGTGCTCGGCTCGTTGCCGATATCACTCGGTGGCGCGGCCGGGACCCTGGCCGGGTACCTCGAATACGGTGCGGAGCCGGACAGCTTGCTCGAGGCGTTCGCCGTGGAGACCGGTCTCAGCGTGCCGGTGCTGCCTTGGCACACCCTTCGCACCCCGATCGCGGACCTCGCCGGGGTGCTGGCGCAGTGCGCGGGAGCGCTCGGCAAATTCGCTGTCGACGTGCAGTCGCTGACTCGCACCGAGGTCGGCGAGGTCACCGAGCCGCACGTGCCGGGCCGCGGTGCCTCCTCCGCCATGCCCCAGAAGCGCAACCCGGTGCTGGCGACCCTCATCCGCAGCGCGTCCTTGCAGGTTCCGGCACTGGCCGCGGTGCTGACCCAGTGCATGCTCACCGAGGACGAGCGCTCGGCGGGCGCTTGGCACGCGGAATGGACTCCGCTGCGGGAATGCCTGCGGCTGACCGGCGGAGCCGCGCACACCGCGGTGGAACTCGCGCGGGGACTGGTCGTCCGCCCGGAACGCATGCGCGCCAACCTCGCACTGACCGGCGCGAACATCGTGACCGAACGGCTCGTCGCCACCTTCGCCCAGGTGTGGGGGAAGACCACGGCCAAGGATCTCGTCACCGGCGCCATGGAGGCGGCCGAACGGAACGGCACCGCCCTGGCCACCGAACTCGCCACGCTCCCGGAGATCACCGGCAGGTTCGGCGAAGTCGACCTCACCCGCCTCTGCGACCCCGCCACCTACACCGGTGCCGCCGCTTGGCTCGTCACCCGCGCCACTCGGCAGGCGCATCCCCGGCCCAGCTGATTCACCGTCGGCACGTCGCACCCCGGATCGGGCGCGGCTCGCTTTCCCGGACCGCTTCGCCGTCGGTGATCTGGATCAGGAAGCAGTACTTCCGGCCGGGTTCGACGGCCACGGTCGTCGTGCGCTGCCGTCGGACGAACGTGGTCTTCGCTTCTCCCGTTTCACCGGCGACCACGACGGCCGAGTCGTATCCGTCCGGTGCGCGCCACGCGAGATCGACCGTCGAGCCGTGATCGATCGGCGTGGCCAGTTCGACCTGGGACGCGGCCTTCACAGTGGAGGCCGACGTGGGCGGAGCGGGGGTGGACAGGGGCGCCGGGGCCGGAAGTGACCGTGGTTCGGGGTCGCCGGAGCCGGGCGAGAGCGCCCACGTGGTGAAGCCGGCCGCGACCACGACGCCGGCCGTGACCGCCGTCCACAGGGATCTCTTCCGGGGCTCGGGCGCCGTGTCCGCCGCGGGTTCGATGGTGACGACCGGAACGCCCTCGATACCCGACGCCACGGGAACGGGTTCATCCACGTCCACAGTGGACACTTTGGGGAGAGAGGTGAGGATCTCTTCGACCAATGCGGCGTCGGGCGGGCGGGCGGCCGGATCCTTCACGAGGAGGTTCTCGACGAGGGCCAGCAGATCGATCGGCGCGTCCTCGCGGTGGAGCGGCCGGGAGCCGGGTGGTTCGCCGGTCAGCGCCAGATGCAGCACCGCACCGAGTCCGTAAAGGTCCGAGGAACGGCTGTCCGTCCCTTCCGGGGCGAGAAACTCCCGCGCATGCCGGGGATCCCGGACGAACACGGGGCGAAGGGTGCGCTCGAAGTCGTTGATCACGGGCTCGCCCGACGCGCGGAACAGGACGTTGGAGGGGGTGAGCCTGCCGTGGACGATCCCGGCTTCGTGGGCGGTGGCGAGGGTCGAAGCGATCGCGGTGCCGAGAACGAGGACGTCGTCCGTCGACAGCGGTCCGGCCGCCGCGACCAGGTCCGCGAGCGACCCGGTGCAGAGTTCGCCGCGAAGGGCGCACCGGCCGTCGGCCAGTTCCACGACCGTATCGGGCACCAAGAGCTGACCGTCCAAAGCGGACAGCCGGTCCAGTTCCCGCTCCAGCCGTAGCCGGGTCCGCCGGAACAGCCTGCCGGAGAAGACCTTGAGCGCGACATCGCCCTCGTCCGACGGCACCGCGAAGACGACGCCTGCCGAGCCGCCGCCCAGCGCTTCGCCGTCTTCCGGTCGCATCGTCCCAGCGTAGAGGATCGGACCGGCCTCGGGGACCACGTCCGCCGCCGGATGAACCGCCGATGTACCGGTGATGAACCGCCGCGCCGGAGACTGCGTTCCGGCAGCGCACCGGATCAGCGAGGTGGGACGGATGAAGCAGAAGAACAATCTCCGGCGGGCGGCGGTCTACGGTGTCGCCGGTCTCGCCACCGCGGCGATCGGCGCCTCCACGGCGAACGCGCTGACCGACGACGGGGCCGGGCACAAGCCGGTGCTCGACGCCGCGCAGGCGGCGAAACCGCAGCAGGTGGAGGCTCCCGCGTCGCCGAAGCCATCGGCCTCGGCCGCGACACAGGGTAAGAAGGCCGCGCCGCAGGAGAAGTCCACATCGCAAGGAAGGACGGCCGCGACGCCTGCCGAACCTGTCGCGCCGAAGCGGGTTTCGCCGCCGCAAGCGGCGCAGCCGGTCTTGCCGGTCCGCGCTCCCGCGGTCACCACGCCTGCCGCGCAGGTCAAGCGGGCGGTCAAACCCGCGCTGGAGATCAAGAAGACGGCCCGTACCACCCCCGTGGTGCGGAACGCGGCCGTCGTCAAGCCGCGGGTGACGAAGACCGCCGACGTGAAACGAAGCCAGCACCCCGTCGGGAAACAGTTCGTGGTCCGCGCCGCTATCGCCGACCCGGCGCCCGTGACCGTCCGCAAGCAGTTGCGGAACGCGACCGAACTCGTCGAAGCCGCGAACGATGCCGTGGACAAGGCGGACAAGGTCCTCGACAAGGCGAGGGCCGATCTGAAGAAGGTCAAGGGCGAGCTGGAAAAGCTTCGCAAGAGTCTCGAGAAGCCGAAGGAACACGACAAGCCCTTCAAGATCATGACCGGGCATCGGGGCTGAGCGTCATGACCACCACCAGCCTGGCCGAGCGCCCGACCTTGTCGCTGCGGTCCGCGTTCCGCAAGTTCGCCGCGCCCCGGATCCCGGTGACGCGGTACCTGGTGATCCCCGAAGAGGTCTGGATCGGCCAGTCTCCGTCCCTTTCGGACGAGGACGAACCCGTGCGGATCGAGTACGACTATTACCTGAAGCACGAGGACGCACCCCTCAACCGCGGCGTGCTGTCCGGCTTCGGCGGCGGTGCCGCGTCCCTCGCGTTCGGGGTGACCACGGGTCTGGTCATCGCGACTCCGGCGGGGATCGCCGTCGGAGTGGTCGCCGGGATCTTCGGCGGCCTGATGGGCCGGTCGCTGGCCGAAGAGTTCTACGAACGTCACCACGAAGACGAACCCCGGCCGTGACGGTCACCGCCGGAACCGGAAGATCGAGGTATCCATGAACATCAAACGAGCAGGGGTCATCGGCGTCGCCGGACTGACGACCGCCGCGGTCGGCGCCTGGACGTTCGGCGCCTTCGACGGCGGCCAGGAGGTGTCCGCGAGCCCGGCGAACCACGTCGCCGCCGCGCCGAAACAGGCGGCCGTGCCCGTCGCCCCACCTGTGCAGAAGGCCGCGTCGCCCGCGGTGGTTCCCGCCGCGGCGGCCGCGAAGCCGGTGCAGGTGAAGAAAGTGGCGAAGGTGACGAAGGCGAAACCCGTCGTCAAGCAGACGAAGAAGAAGGTGCATCGGCAGAAGGTGCGGACACCGGTCGTCAAGACCACCGCGGCCAAGGACGCCAGGCAGGTTCAGCCGATCCGGTTCGTGCCGCGGGTGGTCGTCGTCGAGAAGCCCGCCGCCGCGGTTCCGTCCGGCGTGCAGAAGATCGCCGAGTCCGTCGGCAAGGCGAACGGTTCCCTCGCGAAGGCCGAGAAACTCGTCGACCAGGCGAGGGGCGAGGTCAAGAAGGCCAAGGGAGAACTGGACAAGGCCAAGGGCGAACTGAAGAAACTCAAGTCCGCCAAGCACACGCACCGGCACCAGCACGGAAAGCCCGGCCACCGCGGATCCGTTTCCGTGGACAGCAAGGGGCTCAAGCCCGGCCAGTCGCGCACCGCCTCGACGTCGAGCCCGAACGGCTCGTCCTGGTCGAGCGCCACGGTCTCGGTCAAATGAGGCGAGGCGATGGTCGTCGCGGACGCGGCGACCATCGCCTCCGGCTTCATCCGGCGAGGCTGTGAAGATCCGCGCAGCCGCGAAGAGCGTCGTAATGGGCACCGGCGAGCACGGCGCCAGGTTCGACACCCAGCTCCCGGACGATGATCGAGCGAGCCCGCCCGTACGTGGTGAGCGCTTCGTTGCGCCGTCCCGTGTCGGTGAGCAGCCGGATCAGTTTCGCCCACACGTGTTCCCGGAGCGGGTCCTCGTCGAGGAGACCGTGCAGCACGGTGATCGCGTCCCAGTGCCTGCCGAGGCGGCGGTAGGCCTCGGCCAGGTCTTCGCGCATCCGGGTGTGCAGCCGGGCGAGGCGCGCGCCTTCGACGGCGGCGGCCGGCGTCTGCAAGCCCTCGAACGGACGGCCACGCCAGAGCGCCAGCCCGTCGGCGAGCAGCTCGGCGGCACGTTCGGGGTCGCCGCCGAGTGCTCGGCTCGCTTCCGCGGCCCGGAGATCGACGAGGTCGACGTCGACCTCGTCCGGTTCGACCCGGATCCGATACGCGCCCTGCCTGCTTTCGATGCGCTCACCGCTCGCGGGCGGCGGCAGTACGCGGCGCAGGCCGCAGATGTGCGACTTCAGGTTGCCCGCGGCGGACACCGGCGCGGGCCGGTCGTGCCAGGTCGAGTCGATCAGGCCGTCGACACCGACCCAACGCCCTCGATCCAGCAGCAGCGCCGCCAGCACCGTGGCAGGCTTGCCGGGCTTGACCGTGGCGGGTGCCCCGTCCGGAGCTTGGACTTCGAGTGGTCCAAGGAGCTGGAACAGCATCCGACGTCCCCCTGTGAATGAGCTTGGCGCGGTTGACCCGCTCAGCATGCAGGAGGAGGTATGAGGATTCCATGACAGTCGGCCGCGGCGATGTACCGCCGATGAACCGGTGCTGAACCCCGCCCGGTCACCATTCCGGAGTCGCCGAGGTCCGGAGGATTGCGATGAAACACACCAACACCGATTTACGTCAGGCTGTCCTGTATTCCGTTTCGGGCGGGGTACTGACGGTCGTTTTCGGCGTGCTGGGCGCCGCCGCGGCACACGCGGCCACCGAGCCGGGCGGGTCGCCTGCCCAGCAGAACGCCGAGAAAGTGGCGATGAACAAGGCGAAAGCGTCGAAGGCCAAGGCCGCCCAGCCCGCCCAGGCGAAACCGAAGGCCGAGCCCAAGCAGCAGCAGAAGTCCAGTCCGGCGAGGGCCAGGCAGGAGCAGAAAGAGAAGAATTTCGGCTCGCCCCAACGGGGTGAGGAGGGGGCGAAGAAGAATACGAAGGCCGAGGAGCAGCGTAATCGGGGTGAGGAGGCGAAGCGGAATCCGGCGAGGGCTCGGCAGGAGCAGAAGGAGAAGAGCTTCGGTTCGCCTCAGCGGGGTGAGGAGGGGTCGAAGAGGTCTGATCAGGACGCGAAGAAGTCGAAGGCCGAGGAACAGCGCAATCGAGGCGAGGAGGCGAAGCGGAATCCTGGCAGGGCCCGGCAGGAGCAGAAGGAGAAGAATTTCGGTTCGCCGCAACGAGGCGAAACCGTGTTGACGCCTCAGCAGCGGCAGGGGGAGGAAGCGAAGCGGAATCCCGGCAGGGCCCGGCAAGTGCAGAAGGAGCAGAATCTCGGCTCCTCGCAACGGGGCGAAGTGCCGTTGTCGACTCAGCAGCGCAGGGGTGAAGAGGCGAGCAAGAGGCCCGGCCGCGCGAGGCAAGCGCAGAAGGAGCAGAACTTCGGTGTCCTTCAGCGCGGTGAACAGGGTCGTGCGCTGGAGATCCTGAAGGGCGCCGTGCAGCGGGAGCTGGGTGAGGCGACGCGGAAGAATCCGGGTAGGGCGAAACAGGTGCAGAAGGAACTGAACTTCGGCGTCATCCAGCGCGGCGAGGAGGGTCGTGCGCTGGAGATTCTGAATGCCGCGGTGCAGCGCCAGAGGGGTGAGGCGGCGAGGCAGAATCCGGGCAGGGCCAGGCAAGCGCAGAAGGAGCGGAATCTCGCCACTCCGCAGCCCGGTGCGGCGGTTCCCGTCAGGAACGCCGGTGCGAAGAATCGCGCCACGGTCATGCCGGTGAGCGCTCTCGCCGTACCCAAGGGGCAGGGCTGGTTCGACGACGACGGCGACGGTACGCCGCCGATCCGGGTCAACCCGCTGTGCCACACCGAAGAATGCAACCGGACGACCTGGGAGATCCTGAACCGGCTTCCCCGCCTGGTCGACCTGGGGGCGAAAGCCGATGGCGAGGCCATAGAACCGGACGGCAAGGGTGGTTTCGGTGGCTACAAGGGCTATGCCTACGCCGTGCGGAACAAGGTGGTCACCTCCAGCGGCCAGGTGATCGGCAAGAACTACATCGGTGCCGACGGCAAGATCGAAGGCGGGATCTCGCTCAAGGACGGCATCAAGGGCAGTGCCGAGGGCTTCGTCGGCTACCGCGGTGCGGGCCCGGAGGTGGACGAGAAGGTGGGCGAGATCAACATCGCCGGTGAGCCGGGAACCTCGCTCGGTCTCTCCGCGAACGTCGAAGCCGGGATCACCGCGAAGGAAGGCCTCAAACTCGGTGCCGGGGCCAAGGCGGCGTGGACGAACACGATGCCCGAAGCCGAGTGGAACCTGGGACCGATCACCGTCAAGGCGCAGCCGGAGGCCTGGATCGGGGTCGGCGCCGAGGCGGAGGCCGGGTTCGGCGTGGGCGACGACGGCAGGACCCACCTCAAGGGCAAGGTCGGGGCCGCCCCGGGAGCCGGCGGTTCGCTGGGCCTGGACGTTTCCTTCGCCCCACTGGACCAGGCCATCATCGACATCGTGAAGAAGGCCAACGAGGAAGCCCCCAACGCCCTCGGCTACTGATCAGCCGATGCGGTAACCGACCCTCGGCACCGTGGTGATCAGCGGCGGATCCAGCAGCTTCCGCCGGAGGCCGGTCATCAGCACGTCGAGGACGTTGGACGCCGGAGTGGTGAGCTCGTCCCAGCCCGCTGTGATGAGCTCACCACGGGAAACCGGCCGCCCGCTGTTCTCCAGCAGGCACCGCAGCACGGTGAATTCGGTCCGGGTCAGGCTCAGCAGCACTCCGGCACGCCGCACCTCGTGCCGTCCGGTGTCCAGTTCGAGGTCACCGGCCCGCAGCAGGGGCGGCGGGGCGGTCCGGCCGCGGCGGCAGAGGCTGCGGATCCGGGCCACCACCTCGGCCATGGCGAACGGTTTCTCGAGATAGTCGTCGCCGCCGCGCCGGAGGCCGGTGATCCGGTCGCCGGGAGTGCCGAGGGCGGTGAGGAACAGGACCGGAGTCGTCCAGCCGCCGTCGCGTTTCCGCTCGACGTAGTCCAGCGAATCGCCACCGGGCAGCATCCGGTCGAAGACCGCGCAGTCGTACTCGCTGACGAACAACGCCTCGTCGGCGGGCCCGAGGTCGCCGACGGCGTCGACGGCGAAACCGGCGGCGCGCAGGGACGACGACACCGACGAGCGCAGGGCGTCGTCGTCCTCGATGACCAAGATCCGCACCGGTTCAAAGTAGCGAGCCAGGGACGTAAGCTCCAGCCGACATGAACACGAGGACGCTGGTCGTCGAGGACGACGAGGACATCCGGAAGGCCGTGTCCGCCGAACTGCGGGCGGCCTCGTTCACCGTGGACGCCGTGGGCACGCTGGCCGCCGCGGCCGAAGTGCTCGCCGCCGCGGGCGGGGCACACGCCTGCGCCGTGTTCGACCGGATGCTGCCCGACGGTGACGCCGCCGGATTCGTCCACGAGCGCAGGCGGCGGGGATGGACCGTGCCGGTGCTGTTCCTGACGGCCTTGGACTCCAGCAGCGCCAGGGTCGAAGGGTTCGAGCACGGCGGGGACGACTACCTCGTCAAACCGTTCGTCATGGCCGAACTGCTCGCCAGGGTGACGAACCTGTGCCGCCGAGGGGGCGGCAGCCCGCCGGTGCTGCGGCACTCCGATCTCGAAGTCGACTTCGCCCGCTGCGAGGTGCGCCGGGGCGGGGTCCTGCTGTCGCTGAGCAACCGGGAATTCGCGATCCTCGAATACCTCGCGACCCGGCAGGGGCTGACGGTGTCCCGCGCGGAACTCATCGAACATTGCTGGGACCTCGAGAACGAGCCGGTCGCGAACGTGGTCGAGTCGGTGGTGAAGCGCCTGCGCCGCAAGCTGGGGGAGCCCGATCTGGTGGAGACGGTCCGCGGGATCGGATACCGGCTCTCGTGACCGAGTCGTCGACAGGCAGGCTGCGCAGGCTCCGTCGCCTGCTGACCCTGCTGTTCACCGCGATGAACGCGTTCGGGCTGGTGGTGCTGGCCTGGCTGGTGATCGAGGCGGACGCCGAGCAGGGGAGGCAACGGCTGGACAGCGACGTCCGCCAGGTCGCCGCGACGCTGGCCCGGCTCGTCGCCGCCGACGGGGGCACCATCGTCACCGCCTACGTCGGCACCGACACCGTCAGCGAGCAGTGTCCGCAGTTCGCCGTCCTACCCGGGAGCGCGCCGCGGTTCGAGCCGTATCGGGGCAAACGCGAATGCGTGGCCGTGGACGACGGCCTGCTGAACCGGCTCGCGACCGAGGCGACCGCGACGAACCGGTCGAAGGCCGGATACGAGACCACCGCCGCCGGACGGCCCGTGTACGTCGCGGCCGATCCGATCAAGGATCGCGGAGGACAGGTCGTCGGCGCCATCGTCGTGGTCGCCGACGCGGTGAGCACGCAGGAGCGGCACGAGGAGTGGGTGCTGCTGGTGGTCGGTGGCTGCGTGCTGCTGGTGCTCGGCCTCGGCGGGGCCGGATACTTCATCGCCGGCCGGGCCATGCGGCCGGCCACTGCCGCGCTGGAACAGCAGAAGTCCTTGCTGGACGGCGTTTCCCGGCTCCTCGACGGCGTCGTGCACGACCTCAAGACCCCGGTCGCCGGTCTGCGCGCGCTGGCCGAAGCGGCGTTGCGGAACCCCGCCGAACGGGACGAGCTGCTGCCCAGGACGATCCGGCTGGCGTCGATGATGGGCGACATCATCGATCTGTGGCCGAGGCGTGCCCGGGTCACCGCGGGGGTCGAGGAGCTGTCGATCGGGCCGCTGATGCTCGATCAGCTGGTCGAGACGGTGGTCGAGGATCTGCCCGCCCAGGACGCGCGGATCACCGTCACCACCGTGCCGAGCCGGGTCGACGGCGACGCGACCCTGCTGCGGCGTGCCGTCGCGAACCTGATCGGGAACGCGCTGAGCCACGGTCGCGCGCCCGGCGAGGAGGCCGAAATCCAGGTCACCGTCGCCGACGGCCGCGTGGTCATCGCCGACCGCGGCCCGGGAGTCGACCCGGGGCAGGCCGCCGCCCTGTTCGAGCGGTTCGTCAGCGGTGGCGGCTCGACCGGGATCGGCCTGGCCGTCGTCAAATGGGTCGCCGACGTGCACGGCGGCACGCTGCGTGTCTACAACCGGGAGCAGGGCGGGGCGATCTTCGAACTGGCGCTGCCGGCCGACGCTTCCTGAGCCGCCGGGACCGGTCCCCGCCGGAAGAGGGGAGTATCCGGGGCGCAAGCATTCCTCTCGAGGGAGCACGATGAATCCGACGGCCGCCACCGGGGTCTACCAGGCCCTCGCCGAGAACGTGCAGCGAGTGCTGCGCGGCAAACCGGACGTCGTCCGGCTCGCGATCGCGGCACTGCTGTCCGAGGGGCATCTGCTGATCGAAGACGTCCCGGGCCTGGGGAAGACGACGCTCGCCCGGTGTCTCGCGCGGAGCATCGGCGGCAGCTGGAGCCGCATCCAGTTCACTCCCGACCTGCTGCCGGGGGACGTCACCGGGGTGATGGTCTACCACCAGAACAACGAGAAGTTCGAATTCCACCCCGGCGGCATCTTCGCCAACGTCGTGCTCGCCGACGAGATCAACCGCGGGACCCCGAAGACGCAGTCCGCGCTGCTCGAGGTGATGGCCGAGCGCCGGGCGACGGTCGATTCGAAGCCGTACGCGGTGCCGCATCCGTTCCTGGTGATCGCCACCCAGAACCCCATCGAGATGGAGGGCACCTACCGGCTGCCCGAAGCGCAACTCGACCGGTTCATGATGCGGATCTCCGTCGGCTATCCCGACCACGACGCGGAGGTGCGGGTGATCATGAGCGATTGCGCGCGGGTCAGCCCGGACGAACTCGATCCCGTCGTCGACCTGGAGACCCTGCGCCGTGCCATCGACGAGGTGCGCGACGCCTACCTCGACCCGGCGATCTGCTCGTACGCGGTCCGGCTGGCCACGGCGACCCGGGAGCACGCCGCGGTCCGCTACGGCGCGAGCCCCCGCGGGAGTATCGCGCTGGTGCGCGCGGCGCAGGGGATCGCGGCCACCGACGGACGCGCCTACGTGACCCCGGACGACGTCAAGGCCATCGCGAAACCGGTACTCGCCCACCGGCTCGTGCTCACCGCCGACGCCGAGCTCAACCAGCGCCTCGCCACCGACATCGTCGACGAGGCGCTGGCGGCGACGCCGTCGCCCGCGATCAACGCGGTGTGATCGATGAAAACGCAGAGGGATTTCGCCTGGTTTCGCGCGCGGGCGCCGATCGCCGCGATCGTCGCCTGCTGTGTCGCGGTGGTGGGCGTCGCGATCACCGGCGCGGCGAAACCGCTGCCGGGCCTGGACATCGCGCAGACCGGGCATTGGATCTACAACTCCGTACTCGGTTCCGCGTTCCATGTGGACGGATCCGGCAAGTACGCCGACGCGCGGGTCCCGGTCCCGGGCGCCGATTCGGGTAGCCCGGTCGCGCAGGGACCGACGCAGGGTTACGTGCTTCCGCCGTCGAGTGTCATCGAATTCGGGAAATCGACGCTGTCGGTCGAGAAGACCACGCCGTCCCCCTCGAACGAGTGGCCGGTCGCGGTGGAGACCAAGGGCGGGCCGTACGGCGTGTACCGCCAGGCCGGTGTCGTCATCCGGCTCGGCGAGGCTTCGGCGAAGATCACCGTCGGGGGCAGGCTGGGTGACCCGATCGCCACCGCGGACGGCCGGTTGTGGCTGCACCGGATCGACGACGGGCTGCTGTGCGAACTCGCGCCGGGCGCCGACCGGGTCTCGTGCCCGATCGTGCTCCCGGGCAGGCACAAGGGTTCGCTGGCGCTCGCCGCGGACGGACCGGTCTTCGTGGACAGCGACGACGACACGGTGCGGCGCGTTTCGCCCGCGGGTCTCGGCGAGCCGGTCCGGCTCGGGGTGGACGTGCCCGAGACCGCCGTCGTGGCGACCAACGAAATCGACGGCAGGCTGGCGATCCTGGACCGGCAGGGCGCGCGGCTGCATCTCGTGGACCCTTCAGGGCGGTCCGCGGGGCCGGTGAGTATTCCGCTGCCTCCCGGCGACTACGTGGGGATCGCCTCGTCCGGATCCGCGGTCGCCTTGGTGGACAAGAAGAACCACACTCTGTCCACTTACGACGGTGCCGGTCAGCGGCGGGACAGCAGGCCGATTCCCGGCGGGGCGGAGCATCCTCCGGTCCGGGGCCAGGACTCACGGGTCTATGTGGACGGTGCCGACGGTGCGCACGTCCTCGTCGTGGATCCCGGTGGCGCGGTGAACGACGTCGCGGTGACGGGTGAGAAGAAACCGGCCGAGACCCCGGCACCGGCCGACCCGCCGTCCGGGAACCCCGGTGACAAGCCGGCTTCGGATCCGCCGCCGCGCGAACCGGCCGACCGGCCCACCGCGCCGGTCCAGCCGAAACCGCAACCGCAACCACAACCGCAACCGAAACCACAGCCCAAGACCACTCCCGTTGCCGTCCCGGCGAGCCCGCCGGGTGCGCCGCGCGCGGTGACCGCGACCGCGGGAAACGCCGCGGCGACGGTGAAGTGGGGTGCGGCCCCGGCCAACGGCGCCGCGCTCACCGGCTACCGGATCACCTGGGCGGGCGGGGAGAAGACGGTCGGCGGGGGAGTGCGGACCACGACGATCACCGGCCTCGCCAACGGCACGGCGTACACGTTCACGGTGTCCGCGGCCAACCGGGCGGGCACCGGTCCCAGCGCCTCGTCGGCTTCGGTGACCCCGGCCGCGGCCCTCCGGCCCCCGGGCGCCCCCGCCGGGCTCAACGTCCGCATCAAGACCGGCGACACCGACGCGAACGTCACCTGGCGGGCCGCGGCGGCGAACGGCTCGCCGGTCACGGCGTACCACGTCTCCTGGCGGCGGGCCGACGGTTCGGGCGCGGGTTCGGCGAGCCTGCCGGGTTCGGCCACGGCGCGGCTCATCGCGGACATCGGGATCGAGCAGGCGATCACCGTCTCCGTGGTCGCCGAGAACGCCGCGGGCCGGGGCCCGGCCGCGACGGTGACGAAGGCCAAGGGCGACGCGCCCGCCGACCGGAGCATCGTCATCTCCCGCGGTGCCGACACCACGGCCGACCAATGCGAACCGCCTGCCTGCGGGTTGATCCACATCGTCATGTCCGGGTTCACCCCCGGCAAGACGGTGTCGATCACCTGCACCACCGACGACGGCGTCCACGGCAGCAAGTCCGTCAAGATCGGGCCCGACGGGAAGCTGACCGTCGAAGCCTTCCCGCAGGGCACGATCGGCCGCAACGTGTGGATCAGCTCCGAGGGCGTCCAGTCCAACAAGCTGGCCTGGAAATAGCCGATGGGAATGCGGCTCACCGGACGGGGCGTCGGACTGTTGGTCGCCGCCGTACTGGGTTACGGCGCGGGCGAACTGGCCGGGTACCCGCTGTTGCGCGTGCTGGCGGGCGCGGCGCTCGGTGCCGTGCTCGCCGGGGCGGCGATGGTCTTCCGGCGGCCACAGGTCACCGTGCGGCGCGAGGTGCTCCCGGACCGGGTCGAGCGCGGGCACCCGGCGCTGGCCAGACTGCTGGTCGGGAATCCCGGCGAGCGGCGGCAACCGGGGTTCACCGCGCGGGAGCACGGAGAGCACGGCGCCGACCTGGCGGTTCCGGTGCGGCCGCTGGCACCGGGCGCCGAGGCGACGTACCACTACGAACTGCCGACCCGGCGGCGCGGCCGCTTCACCGTGGGGCCGCTCGTCCTCGAACGCGCCGACCCGCTCGGCCTCGTGCGGCGGCCGCTTCCGGCGGGCGACACCGCCACGCTGTGGGTGTTCCCGAAGCTGCATCCGGTGCGCGCGCTCGCGTCCGGACATCCGCGCCACCATCACGAAGGCGCGACGACGGACGACTCGCTGCGCGGTTCGGCGGATCTGCGGGACGTCCGCGAGTACGTCGTCGGCGACGAGGTCCGTCATCTGCACTGGAAGGCGACCGCGCGGACCGGGCGGCTGATGGTGCGCGACTACGTCGATCCCGAACATCCCCGGTTCACCCTGCTGCTGGACACCCGCGCGAAGGTGCTGGCGGAGGACGAATTCGAAGAAGCCGCCGAACTGGCGGCCTCGCTGGCGTACGCCGCCGCGACGGCCGGGCACCGCTGCCGCCTGATCACTTCGACGGGTGAGGACCTCACCGTCGCCGGCGGAACGCAGGCGACCCGGCGGCTGATGGACGTGCTGTGCGAAGTCCGACAAGACCCGGACGGCGACCGGCCCCTGATCCCGAGTGCCTTGTCCCGCAAGGGAGTCCGCGGCGGCTGCCTGGTGGTCGTGACCGGAAGGGCGGGCCGGGAACTGAGCGCGCTCGCGGTCGTCCGGCCGCATTTCTCGACCATGTTCGTGCTCGGCGTCGGCACCCACGGACTGGGGATGGACGGCCTCGGCGTGCACGGCGTCGAAGGGGTGCCGCGAGCCCGCCGCATCAGCGCGGCGGACGCGGCGGAGGCGGTGCGCCGGTGGAACGAGGTGGTGTCGTGATCCGGCGGACGGCGGACGTCGCCGTACTCGCGGGCGCGGCGTTCGGCGGGCTGCTCTTCGCGCCGGTCTTCGGTCTTTCCGCGCTGCTCCTGCCCCTCGGCGTGGTGACGCTGGCGGTCTACGGGGTGTCCGAGCTCGTGAGGCGGTATCCGGGCCTGGTGCCGTGGCGGCCGGTGCTCGCTGTCGCCGCCGGGCTCCTCGCGGTGATCGAGACGGTTCTGCCCGCGACGACGGTGGCCGGGATCCCGACCGGGGAGTCGCTGGCGGTGCTCGCCGACGGGGCGGTCCACGGCTGGCAGCTGACCCTGCAGTCGACCTGGCCCGCCCTCCCGGAACCGCGGCTGCTCGTCTTCGTGCCGTTGGCCGTCCTGATCGCCGCGGTGCTGGGGATCGAGTCGCTGCACCGGCTCCGGCGGCCGCCGGTCGCGCTGGTGCCCGGGTTGCTCGTGCTGGTGTCGAGCCAGGCTTTCGGCGCGGTGACCGGGACCACGGCGGTGCTCGCGGGCCTCGGCTACGCCGCGATCGCCGGTCTCGCGCTGGTGAGCGGCACCCGGCGGCTCAAAGCGTTCGTGCCCGCCGTGGTGCTCGCCGTCGTCGGGGCGTTCGTCCTCTTCGCGGCAGACCCGCTCGCGAGGCCCGCATATTCCTTGAAGGACCGTGAATCCGTCCCGCTCGCCGCCGAGTCCGTCACGAGCCCGCTCTCCGAGATCGCCTACCGGAGCCGGAATCCGGTGCCGCAGGTCTTCCGCTACACGGGGGACACCCCGGCGTCGCGACGCTGGCCGCTGGTCGTCCTCGACGACTTCGACGGCTCGAACTGGTACCCCGGCGGCGGTTTCCGGCGGCTGGGGGCGGAGATCCCGCCCACCACGGGGATCGGGGTCCCGGTCAGCCGGCGCCAAGCCGCGCTCGAGGTGACCGGTTCGTCCGGGCCGTGGCTTCCCGGACAGGCGTCACCCGCCTCGGCCGCCGGGGCCGACGTGCTCGTGGACGAGGCTCGCGGAACCCTGGTCGCGGCGCGACCGGCGCCGTCCGCGCGGTACACCCTCGCCTGGTGGGAACCCGAGGTCGGCCCCGAAGCGCTGCTCGGCGCCGCGACGAATCCCGCTCTTCCCGGCGGGCTCGGCGGTCTCGGCGCGGTGCCCCCGGCGATCGGCGACCTCGCCGACCGGATCCTGCCCGGCCTGCGCCCGTCCTTCCAGACCGCTGTCGCACTCGAACGGTTCCTCGCCCAGGACTACCGGCTGGCCACCGGTGACGAGTTGCCGACCGGGCACGGCTGGCCGCAACTGAGCCGGTTCCTGCTCGACGACAAACGGGGCACGAGCGAGCAGTTCGCCGCGGCGTACGTGGTTCTGGCCCGGCTCAAGGGAATCCCGGCGCGGCTGGTCGTCGGCTATCGCGCACCGGACCGGCCGGAGGGGGACGGCGCGTACACGGTCCGCAACGCCGACGTCGTCGCGTGGCCGGAGGTCGCGGTGGACAAGGTCGGCTGGGTGCCGCTCGACCCGTCGGGAGCGGCGGCGCGGAGCGGGTCCGGATCCGCGAGCGGGATCGCCGCCGCGGTGGCGGAGGTGCGGACCAGGCTTCCCCCGGAACGCCAGCTGGAGAACCCGCGGCTGCCGCCAGGCGAGTCCGAAGAAGAGCGCACACCCGGCGCGGTGGACTGGGCCATGACGGCCGCCGTGGCCGGTCTCGGGCTCGGCGGCTCGGCGGCGCTCTGGGGTGCCGCCGTGCCCGCGGCGACCGGGCTGCGTGCCTGGCGCCGTCGTCGCCGGAAGGGCCGTGCCGCGGCCATCGCCGCCTGGGCCGAGGCCAGGGACCGGTTACGGGCACACGGTGTTCCCGTGACGGCCGGGATGACCGTACGCGATCTGGCGAAGTCCGCCGTCGTCTTCGGCGAGAAGTCCACTGTGGATGGTCTGGTCTCACTGGCGAGAACGGTGGACGCGGCGCTGTGGTCGGGGACGGCGCCGGACGTCGCCACCGAGGCGTGGGCCTCGGTCCGCTCCGTCCGGAAAGGACTCGGCAGGCGGCCGTGGCGCCTGCGTCTGCGGGCGGCGGTCAACGCGAGAGTACTTCGGCCTCCGCGCTGAGTTCACCGTGTGCAGACGGCGCCGCGCACGGGCTGGAATCCGCTTTCGTAGGTGCCGCGCGGGCCCCTGCCCTGGACCTGGAAGCAGTAACGCAGCCCCGGCCGGACGTCCACCCGGAAACGGTCGCTCCGCCGCGCCATGAGCACTTGGGGTTCCGCGCGCCCTTCCTCGGCCATGACGACGGCGTAGTCCAGCTCGGCGTTCGACGTCCACGACAGTTCGACGTAGGTTCCGTGGTCGGCAGGTGGCGACAAGTCGATCGCGATCGGGCCCGGTGTCACGACGTCGTCGTCCTTGGTGGCGAGAAACCAGGCCACGGCGGCGATGACGCCGGCCCCGGCGAGGATCCCGGCGACCTGGCCGGTTCGCCGCCGTGGCCGCGGCGGCCGGGCCGGTTCCAGCACGAGGACCGGTTCGGCGGGCAGGTCGAACGGGAGGCCGGACGACGCGCCGCGCAGGCGGCTCAGCGCGTCTTCCGGACGACGGCCCGGTTCCGCGGCGAGCAATTCCCCGACGAGCGTCACGAGTTCGCCGGGGACGTCGGACCGGGTGATCGGCGGGACCGGCTCGGCGAGCACCCGGTGAAGCCGCGCGGCGGGCTGCTCGCCGACGACCGTCCGATGTGGAGGTTCGCCGGTCAGCATGAAGTGCAGGACCGCGCCGAGGCCGTACCGGTCCGCGCGCTCGTCCATCGTCTGGTCGCGGACCGTCTCCGGGGCGGTGAACTCCAGGTCGTACAGCGGATCGCGGCGGAACCGCTGCCTGAGCGTCACTCCGAAGTCCGCCAGCACGGGCTCGCCCGAGGGCAAGAACAGGACGTTCCGCGGTGTGACCGAGCCGTGCGCGACGCCTGCCGTGTGCGCGGCGGCGAGCGCGCGGGCGACGGCCTGGCCGATACGCAGTGTTTCGTCGACGGGCAAAGGCCCCGTCACCGTGGCGAGGGAACGGTCGCAGCGTGGCATCCGCAGGCTCGTCCGGCCGTCGGTGAGCGTGCCGACCTCCAGCACCGGCAGGATCGCCGGGAAGGGTTCGATGGCCGAGAGGAGCGCCTGCTCGCGGGCCAGCGCCGACCGGGTCTCGCGATCCAGCGGGACCGGGTACACCTTGAGCACCGAGTCGCCGGGGCCCGCCACGACGGTGGCCGTCGGGCCCTGTTCGAAAGCGCTGCTCATCGGCCGGATTCCCGTTCAGGCCACGACATCGAGAAGACTCACCCGATCAACCTAGCCGCCGCTCGGCCCGGCGGTCCAGGCGACCGGAAGTGGTGAGCGCGCGCAGCAGCGTCGAGAGACCGTCCGGCGCCCGGCCGTCCAACCGGGCGCTCGTCATCACCTTCGCCTCCTCGGCATAGGCCAGCCGGAAACCGGCGTGGGCGAGGCGGCGCCACAGGTCGTGGTCTTCGGCGGTCCGGAGCGGGAGAAAGCCGCCGACCGCGTGATAGGCGCTGGCCCTGATCGCCAGGTTGGCACCGTAGACGTTCCCGTGACCGGCCGGGTTCCGCACGTTCGCCAGCAGCGCTTCGTAACGCGGCTGAGCGGGGGCGGCCAATCGGGCGTTCAGTTCCGCCGTTCCGGCGACGGCGTCCCAGCCCGCGTCCGCCCGGTGGACATGCCGGACCGCCCAGTCGCGGTCGACCACGGTATCCGCGTCCGTGCTCAGCAGCAGGGTACGGGCCGAGGCGTGATGGTCCAGGCCACGGAGCAGATGCCGCGCGCCCAGCGCCCGGATCGCACCTATCGTCAGATCGCGACTGTTGACGAGGACCTCGGTTCCCGCGTCTCGGGCCAGGTCGGCGGTGCTGTCGCGGCAGCGGTCGGCGATCACGCAGACCCTGCGTTCCAGCCCCGGGGCCAGTTCGCGCAGGGCGGCGGCCAGCGCGCGCAGGCATGCCGGGAGGCGGGTTTCCTCGTCGCGCGCCGGGATCAGCACACCCACGGACGTGATCAACGGCGTTCCAGGACGTCGACCAGGAAGTCGTCCTCGGTGTGCGTCACCAGGCTCCGCAGGCCGGGATGCGCCCGCAGCCGTTCGTGGACCTCCATGCCGTGGTGAGGAGCGTCCGGAGCCTGTGGGCGCCAGTGCACGGCCAGGACCTGTCCATCCGGTCGCAGTGACGCCACGGTGCGGTCCAGCGTCGCCTTCAGATCCGCTTCGCTCAGGTAGTAGAGGATTTCGCTCAGTACCACCAGATCCGCCGGGCCACGCAGATCGCCGGGGAGCGAACCCGCGGAAAGCTCCACAGTGGACAGCTGCGCCAGGCGATCCCGCGCGGACGACAGAGCGTCGGGAACCGGGTCGAACGCGTGGACCCGGTCGCAGCGTCCGGCGAGCTCCAGCGTCAGCGCACCCGTGCCGCACGCGGGTTCCACGGCGAGGGCGTAGCGCTCACGCGGCAGAGCGGCCAGGGCGACCGTCCTCTTGCGACGCTCGTACCAGCTGTCCATCGTCCATGGGTCGGGCTCGCGGTAGAGCGTCTCGAATCTGCTCACCGGCGTCGAGGTCGTCCTCGGTTCGTGGAACAGGATCTCCCGGTCGCGCGCGAAATGTTCCAGCACCTCCGGTGCCAGGATCGGATCCTCGCCTCTCGGGCCGGGTTCCAGCTGTGACCGGAAGACTTGCACGGCTTTCGCCTTGACCGCCGCGGTCGCGTCGTCGAGCCGGACCTCCGCGGCCCGGGCCCAGGGGATGGCCGGATCGTCCGGCGCCACGAGGTGCCAGAGCCAGATCGGGTAGGACCACCGGTGCGCGCCCAGCGGCGCGGCCCGGAACGCGGCCCGGCCCGCCACCCGGTGGTCCGGATGCGGATCTTCCGGCCACGGTGCCAGACAGAGCTCGGTGTCCGCCGCGACCGCACGGACGATGTCGGACAGTTCGGGCTCGTGCTCGATCAGCGCCGAGTCCGGAAGTCCCGCCCATACCGGCTCCACGTCGCCCATTCCCTGGCACCGCAGCGACTCCAGGAGTTCGACCCGGCGACGAGCGCCGAGAGCCCGGCGCTCGGAGGATGAGGAGCCGGGGAACGCGGCCTCCCCGTCCGTGGCGACGACCAGCCGGATTTCGGCTCCACGGGCGTGCAAACGCTGGATGAGCCCGGAGACGCCCAGGGTCTCGTCGTCCGGGTGCGCGGCGACGACACAGACGCGGCGGACGTCCTCGGCCGGGAACGGCGGGAGCCGCGCCAGGTCGCGCCAGCCCGCTTCGGCGTGGAAAGGGCCCCAGGTCATCGCCGCCCGTCCTTCAGCAGTTCGGCGCCCAGCGCGGCGAGGTCGCGGGCTCCGTGATGCTGCCGGACGTAGACCATCAGGTCGGCCAGCTGCTGGGGCAGCCGCCGGTCGCGGCAGAGCGCCGTCGGCCCGGTGATCTCCGGCGCGCGGTCGAGGACCTGCCGGGCGGTGTGCTCGACGGCGGCCCGGCAGATCCCGGTCAGCAGCGGCAGGTCCTCGCCCGGTTCGGTGTCGATGACGCCCGCCGTCCGCACGAGCAGCGCGTCGGCCTGGTGGATCGCGGTGTGGAGCGCGCCGAGGTGGGCGTACTGATGGTCGTCCGCGGAGCCCCGGGCCAGCAGGTACGCCGTCACGGAATCCAGGACGGCCGCGCAGCCGCCGAGCCACACCGCGGCGACGCCCGCGCCGCCGAGGGCGAACCCCGGCCGGGACACGTACCAGCCCGGCTCGCCGACGATATGGGCCGCGGTCACCGGGACCCCGTCGAACCGGACGTCACCGCTGTCGGAGGCGTCCATCCCGATCGCCTGCCACGTTTCCGGCAGTGCTTGGACGCCCGGTTCGTCCAGGCCGATCTCGAGCAGGATCGGCGGTCCGTCTTCGAAGTCCGCCACCACCAAGGCGCGGTCGAGGACTTGGGCGCCGGAGCAGAACCGGACGGTACCGGTGAGGGCGCCGCCCACGACGGCCGCGCCGGTCCCGCCCGAGCGGGCGGCCCAGACGCCGTACAGCGCGTCCGGCACGGGTTCACGGCCGGCTTCGGCGAGGATCGCGAGGGCATCGGTGTGCCCTTCCGCGAGCCGCCCGAGCACCAGATCCCGGCGCCCGAGCCCGGCGAGCGTCGTCCAGCGGCCCCACGTGTCGCCCTCACCGGGGCGCGGCAGGTCGAGGACGGCGTTCGCCATCAACAGCCGCACCATGGTGGTGATGGTCTCGACGGATCGCGGCCCCGGCAGAGATTCCGGTGCGGCCGGTTCGAGCAAGGTCTTCATCAAGGTACGAGTCCTCAGTCGTTCATCACTCGTTCGGCCCGCTCCCACACGCGGTGCAATCCCACGGTGGTCAGCAGCTCCGAGGAGAACGGTTTGGCGACCTCGTCGGCGAGCACGATCCCCGGCGCGTCGACGTCGATCCCGGCGTCGAGGAGAACCTGCCGTCCGTCGCCCCACGCGCCGATGGCCTTGCAGTGCCGGAAAGTCTCCTGCAACAGCACGGTCAGCTTGATGTCGTGCAGACCGGCCGTGCCACCGGCGACCACCACCGCGTCGAATTCGATGGACCGGGCGGTGAGGAAGGTCCTTTCCACCGCCTGCTGCCCGCGTCCCCGTTTCAGCGTTCCGCCTGCCGGCGCGAGAACCCGGAGGACCGCGCCCTGGGCCTCGACGGTCCGGCGGAGTTTGCCGATCCCGCCCAGATCGGCGCCGTGAGCCGCCACGACCCCGATGATGCGGCCCGCGATCGGGCCGGGGCCCGAGGGGATCTGCGACAGCGCGGCAGAAGGGACGACGTCTTCGGCGGGAGCACCTTCCGGAGCGGGCAGCCCGAGTCCTTCGGCGACCGCCGCGCACAGTTCGGCGTCGACACGGGCGAGCGACAAGAGGACGCGTTCCTGGATCGACTGTGCGAAGCACTTTCCCAGCTCGAACGTGAACGCTTCGATCACGTGGATCTTCTCGATCCCGGACAAGCTCTTCCAGAAGAGCGTGGCCTGCGAGAAGTGATCGTCGAACGAAACCGGGTTGGCCCGCACCTTCGGGCCCGAGACTTCGATGGGCCGGTGGACGTAGGCGCCTTCGGCTTCCGTCGCCGTCGTCGGCAGAGCGTCGTCGACGCTGTTGGGCAGATACGGGGCCTGCCCGTGGTGGATGAGGGTCTGGTGCATCCCGTCACGCAGATTGTCGTTGACGGCCGCATGCGGGCAGTTGATCGGGAGCTGGGTGAAGTTGGGGCCGCCGAGCCGGGTGAGCTGAGTGTCCAGATAGGAGAACAGCCTCGCCTGCATCAGCGGATCGTCGGTCACCTCGATGCCCGGCACCAGATTGCCGGTGTGGAAGGCGACCTGTTCGGTTTCGGCGAAGTAGTTGGTCGGGTTCCGGTCCAGGGTGAGCTTGCCGACCAGCTGGACCTCGGCGAGTTCCTCCGGGACGAGCTTGGTGGGGTCGAGCAGGTCGATCCCCTCGAACATCTCGTCGTCCGAGTCCGGCATGACCTGCAGGCCGAGTTCGTACTCCAGCGGTGCACCGGCGTCGATGCCGTCGGCCATGTCCCGGCGGTGGAAGTCGGGATCGGCACCCGCGGCGATCTGGGCTTCCTCCCAGACCAGCGAGTGCACGCCGGCCACCGGTTTCCAGTGGAACTTCACCAGGCTGCTCTGGCCCTCGGCGTCGACCAGCCGGAAGGTGTGCACCCCGAAGCCTTCCATCGTCCGGTAAGAGCGGGGGATCCCGCGGTCGGACATGGCCCACATGACGTGATGCGTCGCTTCGGTGTGCAGGGAGACGAAGTCCCAGAAAGTGTCGTGCGCCGTCTGTGCCTGCGGGATTTCCCGGTCCGGATGGGGCTTGCCCGCGTGGATGACGTCGGGGAACTTGATGCCGTCCTGGATGAAGAAGACCGGCATGTTGTTGCCGACCAGGTCGAAGTTTCCTTCGTCCGTGTAGAACTTCACCGCGAAGCCGCGGACGTCCCGGACGGTGTCCGCGGAGCCCCGCGAACCCAGCACCGTCGAGAACCGCACGAAGACGGGAGTCTCCCGGCCCTTCTCCAGAAAACCGGCCTTGGTCACCGAAGACGCGTTGCCGTAGGCGCGGAAAGTGCCGTGCGCGGCCGCGCCTCGCGCGTGGACGACCCGCTCCGGAATACGTTCGTGGTCGAAATGGGTGATCTTTTCGCGGAGGTGGAAATCCTCCATCAAGGACGGTCCTCGCGGGCCCGCCTTCAACGAGTGATCGGTGTCCGGCAGCCGGACCCCTTGCGCCGTCGTCAGATAGTTCCCGCGCTGCCCCTCACCCGACCGGCCGGCTGTCGCGTTCGACTCGTCTTCAGCCGGTGTTGTTCGCTCGCGCTGACGTTTCGGGGGCATGATTCTCCTTGCCGAGAGTGGTGGTGCTCGGTGGGTGCGATGGGCGAAGTGCCCGTGGTTCCGGCTATTCGCGCACCGTCTCCGAAGGCCGTTCCGCCTGCCGGACGACGACGATCGCCACGGCGAGAGCCACGAGCGAGGTCAGTGCGTGAAGGACGTTGTCCGCCCAGTTGAGATTGACCGCGTCTCCGGCCGACGTCGTCGCCGCGGAGAGGATGCCGAAACCGGTGAGTCCGGCGAAAGCCACGAAGACGAACCAGCTGTAGAGGGAAATCAGGGCCGGCCTCAGCACCGCGACGAGCCCGATCACCCCCGTCGCGACACGGAGGAGGTCCAGCATGCCTGTCGAGCTGAAGATCCAGACCGTGTTCTCTCCGGTCTGGTCGGTCTCGGGCACGAAGAAAAGGCCGAGGACCCCGACGGTGAGGTGGACGAGAGCCAGGACCAGCACTGTCACGCGGAGAGTCGGTTTGCTCATCGGTTCACCTCCGTCTCGTCAATGCTCATTCCTTGGTGCTGAAAATCCGGACGAGGCTGTCCTCGGTGTCCTTGCCGACCTTTTCGAACACGAGCTTGGCGATGGGGGAGGCGAGTTTCGCCGCGCCATGGAATTCGATGGTGGCGTGGTAAGTGAGCTTGGCCGTCCCGTTTCCACCGGTGGTGACCGTGATGTCGTCGGTCGAGGTCGCGGTGTCGTTCTTGCCGACGAAGACCACCCGACCGGGTTCGAGGCGAGTCAGTTCGTAGGTCAGCTCGGTCTCCATCCCGCCGATCTTGGACACGTTGTGCCACCGGGTACCGACGGCGACCGGGCCGGGACTGGTCTGCTCGCAGGTCACCGTGCCCGGATCCCATTCGGTGGCGCGGGAGAAGTCGCGCAGATAATCGACGACGGCCTCAGGCGTGGCGTCGACGGTGAAATTCCGGGTGACTTCGACCATGGTGATCCTCCTCGGCGGGTATGCCGTCTCAGCGGCTTTCCGCGGCTTGTTTGATGCCGGAGAGGGTTTCCTGCAGGCCCCGATCGACCTGATCCCCTTCGGTGCGTTCGGTGTGCAACTCGACGACGAGGGTGGCGTTCCGCTCCGTGTCACCGGGTCCGATGTGGAGTTTCCCGTGATAGTCGTGTGGTCCGGCGGCGCCCCATTCCAGGCTTTTGCCGTCTTCGACCACCTTGATCCAGGCCTCGCCCGCCACGTCCTGCTCGGGAGCGTCTTCCGGGTCGATCCGTGCGGTGACGTCGACCTTGTCGCCGCCCGAGGGTTCCGCGGAAGTCAACCGGGGCATGTATTTCGGAAGATTGTGCACGTCGGCGAGGTAGGAGAACAGAAGTGCCGGAGGTACGTCGACCGTGATCGATTGCCGATAGTCGCCCATGAACACCCACTCCGAATCGAGGTCTGCGTCGCTCTTGATCGATCTCTGTCCCGGATACCCGGGCAGAGCGGCTTTACACCTCTCGAATTCGAGGTGCCGGATTCGGCGCGTGGTGGTTCAGCCCGCGGTGGACCTGACGAAGTGGGCGACCCGGGCGGGTGACGGTAGCGGGGAATCCCCGCCGAGCCGACGGACCACGGAAAGATCGTTCCCGGCCTGGGTTTCGGTGGCGAGAGCCCAGCCGCCGAGTTCGTCCCAGAGCAGGGCGACGTCGCGCTCGGGATGGTTCCGCAGCCGGACGTCCAGGGCGATGTAGGCGGAGACGGGGCTGTCGTAGTCGACGGTGCAGGATTCGAGCCCGATGCCCAGCGCGTCGGAGACTTCGGCGAGATACGCCCAGAGTGCGGGGGCCGTGAGGTGCGGGTGGGTGAGGGACGCGGTCAAGACGAATGCCCTTCCTGCCTCGGGGTCCGGTGCGGGACCGCCGGTCCCGCACCGGACAAGGTGCTCAGGCCTGGATCTTCTTGCGTTCGGCGTCGGTGTCCGCGACTTCGATGCGCCGGGGCTTGGCCTTCTCGGCGACCGGGATGCGCAGGGTCAGCACGCCGGCTTCGTAGTCCGCGGTGATGCGGTCGGTGTCGAGGGCTTCGCCGAGGAACAGCTGACGGGAGAAGACACCCAAAGGCCGTTCCGACACCTGCATCTGGACTTCGCGCCCGGTGGCGGGCCGTCGTTCCGCCTTGACCGTCAGGACGTTGCGTTCGATGTCCAGCTCGATGGCGTCGGCCGCGACGCCGGGGAGATCGAAGCAGACGACGAAATCTTCACCGTCGCGATAGGCGTCCATCGGCATCGCGGCGGGTTTCGACCAGGTTCCGGGGGTCGCGTTGCCGAACACCTGCTGGGTGAGACGGTCCAGCTCACGGAACGGGTCGGTGCGCATCAACATGGGTTCCACCTCCTGGGTTCGGGTTCTCTGGCGTCAACACGCCCCTTTGTTCTAGCATGTCATCGGATGGATGACAACAGGGAAGTCGTCGAGGGGATGACAAAGATGAACGCGACTCCGGCCCGGACGGTGCAGACCGTGCACGACGTGGTGGCCGCCGCCCGTGCCGGCGCCGTGAAATCCGAAGACCTGCTGGCCGCTTTGGCCGCACTGAGGGCGGTCCGGGAGGAACTGAGCGCCTGGGAACCGGAACTCATCGCGGCGGCCCGCGACGGCGGGGCCAGCTGGAACGCCCTGGCGCCGGTCTTGGGGGTGGCGAGTCGTCAGGCGGCGGAACGGCGATTCCTGCGACTGCGGCCCTCCGTGACCGGCGAGAACACGGGGGAGGGCCGCGTGGACGCGGAACGGGATCGGCGGGCGGGTGATCGCGCTGTGGCGGATTGGGCCCGCCGCAACGCGACGGTCCTGCGCCAGCTGGCCGGGCAGGCCGGCGCCCTGCGCGGATTGAACGCCGGCGCGCAGGCAAGCGCCGATCGGCTCGGCGTGGCCTTGGGGGAGGACGACGCGACCAGTCTCCTGCGGCCGCTCGCCGACCTGCGCGACCACTTGCCCGGTGAACACGGCGGGTTCGCCGAGCGGCTCGCCGAGATCGGCGAGTGCACCGACCGGATCCGGCAGGACGCGCTCGACCACCGCCGGGGCGGCACCACTTCGTCGTGATGAGTGCGGATAGGGGCAGGCAGTCGTGCGCTGACTGTCCACACGGGACACTGCTGGCGAGGGAAGGGCGAGGTGGCATGTGGGTCGAGTTGGTCGTGAGTGGCGTTTCGGGTTATCGAGGGGTAAGTCAACGTGGCGTGTTCGGGCGGGTTGGGCGTTCGCGCGTGATCGGGCGGCGATCACGTGTGATTGAAGACGGATCTCGTGTGATGGGGTGACGTTCACGGAGTTCGGCTTCTGATCACGTGAGATCCGGCTTCAATCACGCGAGTCACGCCCTCGCTCACCTTTGGTGCAGACACGACGCCACCTTGCGTCGCGAAAGCCACTTTCGCGACGTCTGATGTCCCGAAAGTGGCTTTCGCGACACGGCCGCCCTTCGACTGCCTTTTCGGCCCCTCTCGCCTGGCCGTTCGTCCCTCGACGCACCGAAACCCTCCTCGGGGACCCGTGCGATCACTAGTTTGGTGTTCGTCGCACAAAAAGGGGGATCCCGATGGTGTCGGATCTGGCGAGCACTCCGGCGATGTCGCCGAGGCGGGCGCGGTTCGTGCGGAACTGGACCAGCAGGCTGGTCGCGTTCGGCGAGTTCATCGACGGCTACGACCTGCTGGTCATCGGCGCCGCCGTGCTGTTCCTCAAGCCGTATTTCCAGCTCACCGCGTTCCAGGTCGGGCTGGTGACCGCGGCGGCGTTCGTGGGTACGGCACTGGGCCTGGTGGTCTTCGGCGATCTGTCCGACCGGTTCGGCCGCCGGGTGATCTTCATGGTCAACCTGGTGTTCTTCGTGGTGGCGTCCATCGCCGCGGCGTTCGTCCAGGAGGTGTGGCAGCTGGTCGCGGCCAGGTTCGTGCTCGGTGTCGCGGTGGGCATGGACATCCCGACCTCGCACGCGTTTCTCACCGAGATCGCGCCCAAGTCCCGGCGGGGCCGGATCGCGGGCAGCCTGCCCAACATGATGTGGCTGAGCGGTGCCATCTCGTCGGTGCTGTGCGCGCTGGCGCTCCAGCCGTTGTTCGGCGACGAGACCTGGCGGTGGCTGTTCGGGCTCGCCGCGCTCCCGGCGGCCGCGGTGCTGGTGGCGAGGCAGTTCCTGCCGGAGTCGCCTCGGTGGCTGAGTGCGCGCGGCCGCGAGGAGGAGGCGCAGCGGATCTACGACACCCTGGGGTTGGAGCCGCCGAAGCGCGAGGTCGTCGAGAAGCGGGACTACCGGATGTTGCTGTCCGGCGGTGCGTGGCGGCGGCTGGCGACGGTCACGGCGTTCTTCGCGATCCAGGCCTTCGGGGGCGCGGTGGCGACGGTCGCGGGACCGTTGATCATCAGCAGTACCGGCATCGGGGTGTCCAACACGCTGTACTTCTCGCTGCTGGGTTTCGTGGTGGGGTTGATCGCGGTGGCGCTCGGCGCCCTGGTCATCGACCGGATCAACCGCCGCTGGCTGGGCGTGTGGACGTGTCTCGGCGTGTTCGGCGCCGGGCTGGGCATCGCGTTCACCGGCGAGCGGGCCGGCGTCGGACTGGTGGCCTTTTGGGTCGTGTACGCCATGCTGACCTGGTTCGGCCCGGGTGTGTTGTCGTGGGTGTGGAGCACCGAAGCATTCCCCACCTCGCTGCGAGGGCTGGGATCCGGTATCGCCCAGTGCGTGACCCGGCTCGCGATCGCGCTCAACGTGTTCCTGGCGCCCATGCTGGCGCAGAAGCACGGCATCACGATCGTCGCGTGGTACGCCGGTGCGTTCTTGGTCAGCGCGGTGATCGTGCTGGTGTCGCCCTGGCTGGCCACCACGGGTGTCGAGCTCGAGGAAACCAACAGTGTCGAGTCCGGAAAGCCGGCGTGAAGATGAACCACCCAGGTCTCAGCGGAACCCGGCCGCGCCAGGCCCGGCAGGCCAACACGGCCGCCGTGCTCCAGTTGCTCGTCCAGCGCGGTCCGCTGGCGCGCAGCGATATCGCGAAGGAGCTGTCCCTCAACCACGGCAGCGTCAGCAGGATCATCGAACCGCTGCTGTCGGCGGGCATCGTCCGCGAACTCGTCGAGCAGTCCACCCGGGTCGGCAGGCCCCGGGTGCCGGTGGAGCTGAACCCGTCCAGCCGGTACGCGGTCGGCGTGCACCTCGGCCTCGAACGGACCACGGTCGGGCTGATCGACCTGGCCGGGCACAGCGTCAGGACACAGACCGAGAACCGTGATCCGGCGGACAGCGCCGCCACGCTGAGCCGCGCCGCCGAACTGGCGGCCGGGCTGGCGGACTCCGCGCCGGGCCCGGTGCTGGGCATCGGAGTGGCCGTCGGCGGCGAGGTGGACCGGGCGGCAGGCCGGGTCGTGCGCAACGACGTGCTGGGCTGGGCCGACGTCCGGGTCGCCGACGTGATGCGTGAGCGGACCGGGCTCGACGTCGTGGTGGACGGGAACGTGTGCGCCCTGCTGGGCGCCGAACTCACCTTCGGCGCGGGACTGGGCCAGGACAAGGTTTCGTACCTGTTCGTCGGCAACGTCGCGGAGACGGGGTTCCTCAGCCGGCCGGTGGGGACGTCCTCGGACGGCATCATCCAAGGCGGCTTCGGCCGCATCCTCGTGCCCGGCCTCACCGATGCCGGTCACGGGCCCTTCGGCGAACGCGGGACGGACGTGGCGTTGCTCGCCGCGGCCCGGTCCGCCGGCCTCACGGTGACCTCGCTGACGGACCTGATCCGCTTGGCGGACACGGATCCGGTCGCGATCGGGCTCCTCGAAGCGCGCAGCGCCCAAGTGGCTCTGGTGGCCGACACGGTGTACGACCTGATGCGACCGCGCATGATCATCCTCGGCGGCAGCGGCGCACCGTCGGACCGATGGCTCGAGGCGGTGCGCGAACGCGTCGAGACGACTCCGCCGGAGGCGCTGGCCCGGCCACGGTCCCGGGGCAACCCGCTGGTCACCGCCGCGGCGGGACTCGTCGTGCGCGCCTTCTTCACCCGGGGAACCGCCGAATGAGCAGGGGAACGGTCATGAACGACGTGGTGGTGCTCGGCGGCGCGGGCGGTATCGGCTCGGCCGTCGTCCGTGCTCTGCTGGCGGAGGGACGACGGGTCGCGGCGGTGGACGTCGCGCCACCGCCGCCGGAACTGGCCGACATCCCGTGGATCCGTGGTGACGCGACGGATCCGGCCGTGATCGGCACCGCGTTCGACGCGCTCGGTGGCGTGACCGGGCTCGTGCATTGCCTGCTGAGCGAGCATCGCGCTCCTCTCGCCGGGCAGACACCGGACGCGCTGCGACGGGTGCTGGACATCGGCGCGGTGTCCGCGCTGGAACCGTTGCAACAGCTGGTCGACCGCGCCGGGGGAAGGCCGTGCGCCGCGGTGCTGGTCAGTTCGATCCACGCGGGCCTGGCCTGGGGCGGGCAGGCGCCGTACGCGATGGCCAAGGCCGCGTTGGAGGCTCTCGGCCGCGCGGCCGCCGTGGAATTCGGACCGCGCGGGCTCCGGTGCAACGTCGTCCGGCCCGGGTTCGTGATGGTGCCGCGTAACGCGCATCGCTGGAAGGACAAGGCCACCCGTGAAGCGCTGACGAAGGGGCAGCCACTCGGGGAGCTCGGCCGGCCCGACGACGTCGCGCGCGTGATCGCCTTCCTGCTCAGCGATCAGGCCAGGTTCGTCTCCGGTGAAACCGTCACCGTGGACGGCGCGATGACCGCCGCTCTGCCCGAGCCGGGCTCACCCGGAGTTGGCAGGCTCTGAAACCTCGGCGGGGCTCGAATCGCCGGACGGCGGGACGTGCCGCAGCACGACCGCGGCCATGACGGCCAGCGCGAGAATGACGGTGCCGGTGATGGCGGCGGAGAGGTTGAGCCCACTGGTGAACGCTTCTTTGGCCTGCGCCAGCAGCGCGGGGGAGACCTGGGGCGTGGACATGGCCCCGGACAGGCTCTCGCCGACAGCAGGGGCGGCGTCGGTCATCTGATCGCGGTACACCAGTGTGGTCAGGCTGCCCAGCATGGCCACCCCCATGGCGACGCCGAGTTCCTGGACGGTCTCGGACATCGCGGCGGCGGAGCCTGCCCTGTCGGCGGGGGTGGTGCCGACCACCAGGTCGGAGCCGAGCGCCCCCACCGAGCCGAATCCGAGGTACACCAAGGCGAATCCGCTCACGATCAGGCCGATGCTGTCGGGACCGCGCACCTGGGTGAGCAGCACGTAGCCGAGGGCGGACAGCACGAGGGTGCCCGAGACGACGTAGCCGGGCCGCACGCGCCGCGCGAGCAGGGGCGCGCCGATGGCGGCCACGACCATCGCCAGGGCGGGTGGGCCCATCCACGCGCCCGCGGCCAGCGGCGAGAGTTCTTCGACGAGCTGTAAGTGCTGAGTGACCAGATAAAGCGCACCGCCGACGCCGACGAGTCCCACCAAGAGAACACCGAGGGCGGTGCCGGACGAGCGATCGGTGAACAGCGCGACGTCGAGCAGCGGATCGCTCAGACGGCGCTGGCGGTGGACGAAGGCGAGGGTGAAGGCCGCGCTGGCCACCAGCGTGACGATGGTCTGGACGTCGAAGCCGTGGGTGGCCGCGTGCTTGATCGCGTAGACCAAGGGAAGGATCGCGCCCAGCGAGAGCGCGACGCTGACCAGGTCGATCCGTCCGGAGTCGGCGGCGCGATACTCCGGTAGCAGCACCGGTGCGGTCACGAGCACGAGCGCGGCGATGGGAATCGCGAGCAGGAACGCCGAGCCCCACCAGAAGGACTCCAGCAGCACACCGCCGACGAGTGGCCCGGCGGCCATGCCGAGGGCGAAGGTGGTCGCCCACACGCCGATCGCCAGTGCCCGTTGCCGGGCGTCGGTGAACATGTTGGTGATCAGGGCGAGGCAGGACGGCATGAGCGTCGCGCCCGCCACGCCCAGCAAGGCTCGTGCCGCGATGAGGATCTCGGCACTGGGCGCGAAGGCGGCGACGATCGAGACGAGGCCGAACGCCGCGGTGCCGATCATGAGAAGACGGCGACGGCCGAGACGGTCGCCGATCGCGCCCATCGTGACCAGCAGCCCGGCGATCACGAGTCCGTAGGAGTCGAGGATCCACAGCGCTTGCGTGCTGGTCGGCCGCAGATCGACCGAGAGAGCCGGGAGGGCGAGGTAGAGCAGGGTCACGTCGAGCCCGAGCAACATCGTCGGCAGGGCGAGGACTCCGAGGCCGGTCCATTCTCTCGGCCCGGCCCTGCTCGAATGCGCTGTCGCTGTTTCCCTGGGGTTTTCCGGCACGACGGACTCCCTCCGGTCAGGTCGACGGGTCTTTCGGCGGATTCAGCAGCCCCTCGGGGGCGTCGGGTTCCATCTCGAGGACCGCGCTTTCCACCGGGCAGCGCGACGGCGGGCAGGTGCTGATGTCGCAGAGACGGCACACCTCGTAGCCTCGGGACGGATGAGTGATCATCGTGGCCAGCATGCGTTCGAGGAGCCTGTCGAGCACGACGCGTTCCTGCTTGCTCGACTCGGGCAGGAGTTGCTCCAGGACCGCGCGGCGGGCGGCGAGGATGTGCCGCGCCTCGCGATGGCCGGCGTCGGTCAGTACCACCGAGGTGGTCCGGCGGTCGTCGTCGTCGAGGTGGCGCCGCTCGGCGAGCCCGTCGCTCTCGAGCAGATTGACCAGGCGGATCGTGGCCGGGCGGCTGACGCCGAGAAACCGCTGCAGGGTGCCCATGGTGAGACCTTCGTACTGAGCGGTCATGGCCAGCGTGGCCGCGAGTGCGCCACTACGGCCGGCCACCGATTCGACGGCGGACACGAGCTGGTCGTGCACTCCGGTCACGACTGCGCCTAGCAGGTTCAGGGTGCGGTCCGTGTCGGTAAACATGACGTCATGTTCGCCCATCCGGTGGCTTTGAGCATCGGCCAGTAGGACGAGCCAGGGATCCGAACCAGTCGACGATGCGCCGCGCGCCCGTTCCGTCCGGATCACGATCAGGGTCGTAGACGCAGACGGTGATGCCGACGCACCCCGGCTCACCGAGCGCGGCGGTGGCGAGTTCGCCGAGCTGGTCCCAGCTCAGCCCGCCCGGCTGGGGGTAGCTCACCGCGTCGAGGGCATCGCTCGACAGCACGTCGAGGTCGATGTGCAGCCACCAGCGCGTGGTGTGGGCCCGGATGCGGGCCAGCGCCTTCCGGGCGTGTTCGGTGGCGCTGTCCTCGTCGAGGGTGAGCTCTTGCGCCGTGACCAGCCGGATCCGTTCGGCCAGCGACGGGGCGTCACCGGCGGCGATCTCTGCGCCGTCGCGGGGCCCCAAGGCGACCACGGCGCTTTCGTCGAGTACGGGCAACTGCGACTCGAGCGACTCCGGCAACTGTTCGCGATGCTGTCCGAGCAGGAACCCGAGCTCGGAGTCGGCGGCCTCGCCGGTGTCGGACTCGTGCGGTGGCCAGGCGTCTTCGTGGCCGTCGATGAACAGCAGCCCTATCCGGTCGTCGTCGAGCGCGTCCTGGGCCCCGCGCAGGCAGCCGGGCAGGATCGCGCAGTCCCCGCCGAGCACCAAGGGCCGGTCACCGGCGAGCAGGGTCTCGGCCACCGCGGAGCGCGTGGCGGTGGTCACGGCCTCGAGTCCGGGAAGGGATCGCACTCCCGAGGGCTCGTCGCGGTGGGCGACGGCCGCCGAGGTACCGATGGCGACGTTGCCTCCGTCGGTGACCGGCTCGTCGGCCCCGAGGGCGGCGCGCAGTCGTTCGACGAGCCCGGCGTCGCGCAGCGCCTTCGGCGCCAGAGCTTCGTGGTCCAGTCGTCCCGCGGAACTGAACGGGGCACCGATCACTCGCATTCCGTCTGCCTCCTGAGGTAGTGGTTCGCGGACCCGGGGATCAGGCCAGGCCGCGCCGCACGATGACCCGTCCCGGCGAGGGGCGTCCGGTCTCGGTGAACCCGTGCCGCTCGAACAGGTCCACGGTGCCCATGTGCAACTCCCCGGCCGAGTAGCGGCGATGCCCGGAATCGGTGGGGTAGGCCTCGAGGGTGTGCGCGCCGTGCCGCCCGGCGTGGCGGACCGCGGCGGCGAGCAGGTGGTCGGCCACGCCGTGGCGGCGATGCCCGGTCTTGACGTAAAAGCACGGCACCGCCCACACACCGGGGTCGTCAGGCTCGTCCGGGCGCAGGGTTCGCGAGCCGCGCAGCCGCACGTACGCGGGGCGCGGCGCCACCGCGCACCATCCCACCGGAGCCTGGTCGCGGTAGGCCAGCAGCCCGGGCACCTCGCCGTCGCGCACCAGACGGGAGAACTCGGCCCGCGCGGACGCGCCCCGCATCCGGTCGTACTCGGGTCCCGAGGACACCCGCCAGTACATGCACCAGCAACCCTCGCAGCCCCCGTTGTCGCCGAACGCCTCCACGAGGTCGTCCCACCGGTCTCGTCCGGCCGGGTGGATCGTCACGTCGTCGACGCGTCGAGCGCTCATCCTGTGCTCCTCTCTCGATCAGCGACTGAGGGCGGGCACCGATCTTTCGACGGGGCAGTCGGCCGGGGGACATACGGAGTAGTCGCAGAACCGGCACACGCGATCCGCGCGGGACCGGTCTTTGACCAGATGAGCGAGCACCGGCTCCACGGCCTCGGCCACGACGGCGCGCTGGGCGTCGCTCAGCGGAGCGAGGACCCGGGCCACCACCTCGCGGCGCCGCGTCACGACCTCCGTGGCCGCGGCGCGCCCCTGCTCGGTCAACCAGAGCGAGACGGCACGCTGGTCGGTGGTGTCACGGCGGCGTTCGACCAGATCCGCCGCGACGAGCCGGTCGACCAGGCGCACCGTGCCGGAGCCGGTGAGCCCGATGACCCGGCCGAGGGCGTCGACCCGGGCTCCCGGCGCCGACAGCAGCGTCGCGAGGGCGGCCGTGCCGACCGCCGATTGGCCCGCGACGTGCGTGTTGCCCGCCTCGAGCTCGTCGGACAGCGCCACGACGAGCGCGGCGAAGAGGTTCGCGGTCCGGTCGTCCATGGCTCCAATATATATGACTGACGCAGTCATGCAATTTGAGTGGAGCGCCGCCCCGCCGCCGATGGTCGCGCGGCGGGGCGGACGGGCAGTCACGGCACGAGAATGTTGGAGAACTGCCAGGGGTCGTCGGGCGGGGTCAGTCCGAGATAGTCGTCGAACGGGCCCGGTCCGGTCTCCTGGGGCGTCCAGTCGCTGCGCACCGACGGGGTGGGGCCGAGATAGGGCGCGGCGATCGAAAGGATCTCGTGGTGGTCGAGGTCGTCGGGCCTGCACAGGCCCCGGTCCGGATGGCGCACGGCGGAGAACACCGCCGCCAGTACCGAGGCCGCGACCTGCAGCGTCGTGGCGTTCTGCCCGGTCACCAGCTTCCGGGTCTCCTCGATGGTCAGTTGCGAGCCGGTCCACCAGGCCCCGAGGTCGTGGCCGAGCAGCAGCACGCCGAGTTCGTCGGCGCCGGTGAGGATCTCGTCGGTCATGATCCGCTGGCGCTCCTGGAGCCGGAAACCCCGCATCTTGCACTCGTGCACCGAGGCCAGCGCCGCGTCGGTGGGCAGGTAGGCGTAGTGCACCGTCGGGCGGTAGACGACCGTTCCGTCGTCATCGGTGACGGTGAGATGGTCGCTGATCGTCACGGCCTCGCCGTGCCGGATCAACATCCCCTGGATCGGCCCCGACAAGGGCACCCACGAGCGCACCCAGGTGGCCATCCCCGGCCGGGCGAGGCAGATCTGGTTGCCGGTGCCGTATTCCGGGACCACCGCCCCCGGCGGCAGCTCACGTTCGTGGGTGCCCCACCCGAGTTCGGCGGGAGCGACGCCTTCCTCGTAGAAGCCCTCGACCGACCAGGTGTTGACGAACTCCTCGGGCTCCTTGGGCAGCGATCCGATCTGGGTGTCGCGTTCGGAGATGTGGATGGCCCGGGTCCCGGTCTCCATCGCCATCCGCGCGTGGTCGGCCTCGCCCAGCGCCCGCTCGATCCGGGCCCTGCGGTCCGGGTCCTCGACGCCTTCCTTGAGCATGGCCGTGGCGACGTCCTCGAGCCCGACCTTGGCCCAGTGGCTCACCAGGCCCGGATTGGCACCGTGCTCGATGATCGCGGTCGGCCCGCGGCCACCCCAGTCGCGGCTCAGGCGCCGCAACGAGTGGTGGCGGGCGTAGAGGGTCTTTTCGGTCGGGTGCCGGGCGTTCATGTCCGCGTAGGGATCCCACTGCTCGACCGAAGTGTCGACGTAGAGCACGCCGTTGTCGCGGCACCAGCCGATGATGTCCTCGGTCCCGATGTTCCAGGTCAGGTTCACCAGCAGGTCGCCGGGACCGACCTGCTCGGCGAGGGTCTCGGCGAGGTTTTCGGGAGTCAGCCGACGCTGGACGAACCGGCATCCGGCTTCGAGCGTCTCCGGGATCTCCTGGCGCCGGTCGTTCATGTCCAGCACGGTCAGCCGGTCGTAGGGCATGTCCAGGTGGGCCAGCAGCAGCGGCTGCAGGCACTGGGACACCGACCCGCAGCCGAGGACCAGCACCCGTCCCTGGACGGACAGGCGTTTGTGTTCGGTCATGATCCGCCTCCGATGCAATGTGTCGGCAACGGCGGGAAACCGTTGAAGCCGATAGAGGAATAGCTCGCGGTGTAGGCGCCGGCGCTGAGAAAGTCGACCCTGTCACCGATCTGGAGTTCTTTGGGCAACGCGTAGGCGGCGTCGCGGTAGATCACGTCGATGCTGTCGCAGGTCGGTCCGGCCATGATCACCGGTTGCGTCGGCCCGCCGCGTTCGGTCTCGACCTGGTACTGGATCGCCTCGCCCTCGGTCTCGGCGAGCCCGCCGAAGCGGCCCGCGTCCAGATAGACCCAGCGTTCGGCTCCCTCGAACGGTTCTCGCACCGAGACCACCTGGGTGCGCAGCACGCCGGCCTCGGCACTGATCGAACGGCCGGGCTCGGTCACGATGCGCGGGCGCCGCGTACCGGGGAACCACCGGTCGATCGCCTGCTCGATGATGCGTCCGAAATGGATGATCGGGGGGACCGGTTCGGCGTAGCGGGCCGGAAAGCCGCCGCCGAGGTTGAGCATCTCGAGTTCCACGTCGTTGGCGCGCAGCTTTTCGAACGCCTCGGCCGCGGCGGCGATGTTGGGCTCCCACCGCGTCGGCTCGAGCTGCTGGGACCCGACATGGAAGGACAAACCGTAGGGACGCAGACCCAGCTGCGCCGCCCGCGTCATCAACTCCACGGCGTACTCGAGTGAACAGCCGAAGTTGTCGCCAAGACGCCACCGCGCCCCGGCGCTCTCGCTGAGCAACCGGCAGTAAACCGCCGCCCCAGGGGCCGCTTCGGCGATCTTGTCGAGCTCGCGCACGTTGTCGAACACGAACATCGACACACCCTGTTGGTGGGCATAGGCGATGTCCGCGCTCTTCTTGATGGTGTTGCCGTAGGACAGCGATCCGGCATCGGCTCCGTTGGCGAGACACAGGTCGATCTCGGCCGGGCTCGCGACGTCGAAGCAGGCGCCCAGCTTCACGAGCAGGGCGATCACCGCCGGTTGCGGGTTCGCCTTCACCGCGTAGTACGGGGTCGCGTACGGCAGCGCGGCCTGTTGTTCGTGGTAGCGCCGGGCCACCACGTCGAGGTCTAGCACCAGGCAGGGGGTGGACGGATCGTGGTCGTGGAGCCACCGCGCGATGCGGGGGCTGAACGCGGCCACCGTCATCCGACCACCTCCGCGGTGAAGGGAGCCGCCGCTCGGTCCAGTTCCACGTCGAGGGCCAGGGTCAGGCACCGGCAGCCGCCGCCCGCCTTGCCGAACTCGGAGACATCGCATACCGCCGGCTCGAAGCCGCGGCGCTCGAGTTCGCGGCCCAGCCGCGGTGTGCAGTGCGGCATCACCACGGTGCGCCCGGCCACCACGGCGTTCGCGCAGAACGCCGCGCCTTCTTCCGGTGTCAGAACCACCGGGTCCTCGACGAGCTCGGCCAGCTCGGCGCGACCGGCGGTGGTGAAGGCCTCCGGCAGCACCATCGCCGTCCGGTCGTCGAGCGGGCAGAACCCCAAATCGACGTGATAGAAGCGGGGATCGGTGAGTTCGAGCGCGGTCACCGCCCAGCCGTGACGTGCCCGCAGGCCGTCATAGGCCGATTCGGCGGACCGGGGGCCGTAGCCCGCCACGAGTCCGCCGCCGAACGCCACCGCGTCGCCCGCGCCTTCCTGCGGCGCGGCGGGCGGCTGCTCGACCGTCCAGCCGAGTTCCTCGAACCGCCCGCAGACGTGCCCGATCTCGGGGGCGCGTTCGGGGTTGCTCATCCGGGCGGGCGTGACCGTCGTGCCGTCGACGATGCCGGCGTTGGCCGTGAAGACCATGTCCGGCAACCCCGGCTCGGCGGGCACGGTCCGGACTTCGGTGCCGGCGGACTCCAAAGTGGACACGAGGTCGTCCCACTGCCGCCACGCCCGATCGGAATCCACTCGCACGTCCGGGTCCATCCAGACGTTGATGGAATAGGTGACGTCGAAGTGCTCGGGCGAACACATCAGAACGCTGCGGCCCCATCCGGGACCACCCTCTATTGCCTCCTCAGGTGCTTTGGACGTCGGTGTCATGGCCATCCTTTCCTGGTGGTTCGGCGTATTCGGCGTCGTCAGCTCAGTACTCGAAGAGCTCTTCGTTGTGTGCCACGCGCGGGGGCCACGGGTTGTGGTACCGGGCGCACTCCTCGATGGGATGTCCGTGGAACAGTGCATAGTTGACGTGATCGGGCGGGAACTCCTCGGTGGAGATGTAGTCGAGGATCAGATACGGCCAGACCTCCGCGTCGACCTCGTCGAAGGATTCGTGCACCGTTCGCGAGTCGCTGGTGACGTCGGTGGGCACGAGGACGTCGGTGTGGTAGACGGCGGAGTAGCGGGTCGGGTCGAAGTTGTCCGGGATGTAGTGCGGTCGCTTGCGTTCGGCCACATCGCGGTGGTCGTCGGCGCTCTCGTTGTGCCAGCTCGCGCTGGGCACGTGCGGGCATCCGATGCCGCCGTTGCCGATCGACCGGAACGCCGTCTCGCGGACGAACTCGGTCGCGTCCTCGAACGATTCCTGCAGCCCCCGTTTGGCCAGGGAGTTGGCGTAGTGACCCGGCGAGTTCATCGAGAACATCAGTCCGCCGGGGATGCGCCGATCGTGGTTGACCGTGCGGTGAGCGCCGGAGTAGAAGATGTTGCAGCCGGCCTTGAACACGGTCAGCACCCCGTCGGAACGGCGGAACGGGACCGCTTCGGTGTAGATCACGTCCTGCTCGATGGGCGCGTGTTCGACCAGGTAGAGATTGGACAGCTCCACGCAGACGTCGACGAGTTCCTTTCCGGGCCGGGCGTAGGCCAGGTCCCTGCTGTTGACCATGATCAGGAATCCGCTGCTCTCGCCGCGTTCGGCGCGGTCCTTCCATTCGCGGCGCTCTCGCTGGATCTTCGCCGCGACGTGATCACGTCCCGCGTCGAGGTCGTCCTCGCTGATCCAGCACATGTTGGCGCCGAGTCCCTTGGGGCCGTCGGATCCCTGCATCGCCAGGCGTCCGAACAGGCACGGTTGCTTCTGGCCGAGCCACTTGTACAGCGCGGCACGTTTGTCCATTTCGGACACTTCGGGTGCGAGCAGTGTTTCGTGTGCCAGTGAGATGTCGTCGCCGAGATCGACATCCGGGCTCATCTGCGGGAGCCGGGTTATCTTCTCCCGCAATGACCTTGTGGCCGTCGGCGCTTCTCGCGTACCGGCCAATGTCGTCATCAGACTTGTCATGGTGAATCCATCCTCTCGTCGCCTCGGTGTTCCATCGGTGGGCTCGGCATGCAGGGGAATTCGTCCCCCAACCGACACCGTAGTGGGCAAATACGTCACTCGCTGACGTGGATACGACAGGCAATTTCTTGTTGATACCGCCAGTAGAGTGGAGTGCCCTGGGTGAAGAGACCGGTGCCCGAAATCATGATCGTGCGGCGAATTCGGCTCTACAGCAAGGAAAACTCAGGTGACGAAGGGTGAGCGGACACGCTCCGAAGTCGACGGACTTGACAGGGTCGGGCATGGTGGAGGCATCGTCTCTAACCGATTCCCCAGCAGGATGCGGAGGAGCTTCACCATGATCACCGAAACCACCTCGCAGAAAGCGCAGGCTTATTACGAGCAGGCCGAAGCGATGTACGTCAGCCTGTACGGGCCGAACTTCCACCACGGCTACTGGCCCCGTCCCGACGACGGCACGACCTACGAGCAGGCGCTGGAAAACCTGACCGGGCAGATCATCGACCGGGTCGGGGCGGGCCCGCGGGACCGGGTGCTCGACGTCGGCTGCGGTATCGGCGGACCGGCTATCCGGCTGGCCCGTACGACGGGCGCGCACGTGGTCGGCATCTCGAACGTCGCCACGCAGGTCGAGCAGGCCACCGCCAGGGCGGGCGCCGAGAACCTGGCCGGACAGGCCAGGTTCGAGCAGGCCGACGCGCTGGAGATGCCGTTCCCCGACGATTCGTTCGACGCGGCCATCGCCATCGAGTCGCTGATCCACATGGACCGCGACCCGGCGTTGCGTGAGATCGCCCGCGTTCTCCGCCCCGGCGGTGTCCTCGTCGCCGCCGACTTCTGCCTCAACGCCGTCGTCACTCCCGAACGCCAACGGGTGCTCGACCGGTACCGCGATCTCGATTCACTCAGCTCGTTTCACCGGTTGGACGAATTCCCGCCGATGCTCCGCCGCGCCGGCCTGGAGCCCGTCGAACTCCTCGATGCCAGCAGCCACGTCGAGAAGTCCGTCAAGATGTGGTGGGAGCGAACCGAAGCCGACCTCGAAAATCTGACGGACCAGTACGGCAAACAGGAGCTGGACGACTTCATCGGGCTCTTCGACGACGTCATCAACCACGGCGGACCCGAGTATCTGATCTTCACCGCCCGCAAGCCCAACGGCCCGTCACGGAACTGACCAGGAGTGTCCACAAGAGACACTCGGAAGTTCGCTGCTCTTATTGAGGGGAAGGTCAAAAGTGGCGTGTTCGGGCGGGGTGGGCGTTCACGTGTGTTCGGGCGGCGTTCACGCGTGATCCGGCTCCGATCACGCGAGTCACGCCTTCGCTCACCGTGGGTTCAGCCACAACGTCACCGTGAAGGCCACGCTAGCCTCCCGGGACGTCGCGAAAGCCACTTTCGGGACATCAGGCGTCCCGAAAGTGGCTTTCGCGACACGGCCGCTCGGCATCGGACGCGGCGAAGGACGCCTTCATCCCGTCGCCGGCCCGGCCCGCGAACACGCCACCTTTGACTTACTCCTCAATAGTATTCGAGGGTGTGCGGGTGTTGCGAAAGCTAGGTCGCTCGGAGGGGGTGTGAGTGGCGATTCGGGTTCTCTTGAGCAGAGGGTCAAAGGTGTCATGGTCGCGCGGGAACGAGAGCCCACACCACTTTGCCGGTTCCCTCCGGCTGGGCACCCCACTCGAGCGACAGGTGCGTGACGAGAAGAAGCCCGTGATAGCCGGGAACCGATCGGTTTTCGGCTCTCGACTTCAGTTCCTCGACGTCGGGGTCGTCGTCGGTGACTTCGATCAGAACACCGCGGGACTGCCTGGTGATCCGGAGTTCGCCGGGCGTGGTGGTGTACCGATAGGCGTTGGTGACCAGTTCGTCGAGTACGAGCAGGACCGCGCCCAGGGGTTCTTCCTCGCCGCGGCCGAAGCCCAGGCAGTTGGCCACCGTCGAGCGCACGCGGCGTAGTTCGGGGCGCTTCGACAGACCGAGCTTGATCTCCGCCGTCCAGGCGACGCGTTTGATCAGCCGGTCGAGTTCGAAGTCGAAGTCTTCCGGGAACCGCGAGTCGAAAGGCTCGTCGTCTGCAGAACCTGAGTCCCCGCGCATCCCGCTCCCTCGTCGACACCGGTCGACGGGCTTTCGGTGCGGCGGAGGGAACGGGCGGGCGGTGTCACTCTTTCGGTCCGCACCGACAGCAGGGCGGGGCGCCGGTTCGACCGCCGCCCCGCCCTGGGAGTCGTGCTCGCCGGGAATCAGTCGGTGATGTGCAGGTCGTTGCCGGAGCCGACGGTGAGGTGGCTCAGGTCGGCGGCGATGCCGCCCCCGAGGGCACCGTTGCCGACGTCGCTGACGACGTCGTGGACGTCGTTGACCGAGCCCGCGTGCGAACCGATGTCCCCGACGTGGTTGGTGACATCGCCGACGTGGTTGGTGACGTTCCCGACGGCCGAGTCGTTGGCGACGTCGCTGAGGTGTGACGTCACGCCGGACACCTGGCCGGCGATGTCGCCGACGCCGTGGGCGGTCACGTCGCCGAGGGTGTTCTCCAAGCCGTTGTTCACGCCGAGCGTGCCGGTGAGGTCGCCGACCGTGGAACCGACACCCTGGCTGCCGTCGATCGCCGAGTCGAGGCCGGAGACGTCCTGCAGACCGGAGGTGAGGTTCCCGCCTTCGAGCGCACCGGTGACGTCGCCGCCGCTGACGTTGCCCGCCACGTCGCCGACGGCGCCGGTGACCGCGCTCACCGGGGCGATCTCTCCGCCGCCGATGTCGTCGATGCTGCCCGCGAGGTCGCCGGCCGCGGTGAAGGGGGCGGCCGCGTTCTGCGTGATCGCGGTCATCCCGCCGACGGCACCGAGCACGTTGTTCTCGGAGGTGGCGTCACCGAGGGAGAGGTTCTGGGTGAGGGCCTTGAGCTGCTCGATGGCGCCGGCCTGGCCGGTGGTGATCGAGTCGAGGTCGAGGCCGTTCCCGCCGCCGACGGTGTTCGTGGGGGCGTAGTCCAGGACGAGCGGCAGGATCTCGTGCAGGTCCGCGCCGGAGATGTCGCCGAGGCCGGCGTCGTTCAGCGTCCGCTGCGGGTCGCTCCCGAAGGAGTCGCGAGCCGACGGGTCGTTGAGCAGGTTGAGCGTGAAGTCGTACAGGGACTGCGTGGGGTTCATCGACCGGGCTCTCTGTGGGGACCGTGGTTCCTTGGACGAGACCGAAGCTAGGGCGCGGCCCGGGGGAGGGACATCGGGTCCGACGCCTAACGGTGATCTTGCGAACCACCGAGGGGGTTCGATCACCCGTTAGGGGATTCCGTTGGTCTGTGACCGGGGTCTCACTTGTCAACTGGGGGTCACGACGCCCATCTATCGGGACCGCCGGTCTCGAATCCTTCCTGGGTGACCGCTTCCGGGGCACCGTTTCCAGGGAGGTGCTCGGCGTCATGGAAGAGCTGTTGCCGTCGCAGCTGAGAGAGGTGCTGGCCGCGATCGACACCGACCCGGAGGCCGCGGTCCGGGTCGTCCTGTCGGGGCCACCCGGGCACGGGAAGTCGACGGCGCTGGCCGCGATCGCGCGTCACTATCGTGACGGCGGTGCCACCGTCGTCTCCCGCGAGGACGTGAGGGGGACTTCGGCCGCCGCCGCGGTGATCCTGATCGACGACGTCGACACCCTCACCTCCGGTGAGCGGGACGCGCTGGTAGGCATGGCGGCCGGCGCGTCCCGGCTCGTGGTCACGCATACCCCGGGCGCGGCGGGGTTCGTGGCCGCGGAGCTGATCACCCCGGCCACCCGGCACATCCGCCTGCCCGCCTGGACCGTGCGGGACGTGGCCCGGTTCGCGGGCCGGTCGCTCACCGCCGAGCGCGCGGCGGCCGTCCGGCGGGCGACCTCGGGGGTACCGAGACTGGTGGCGCGCTGCGTCGCCACGCCCGTCGTCGACGAGCTGATCGACGAACTCCGCGGTGAGCTGGATCAACTCGGCGAATCGGGAACGACCTACCTGATCGTCGCCGGTGTCGAGGGAGGCCGGGACATCGAACTGCTCGCGATCGCCTTGGGCGGATCCCGCGACGACGTCTCGGCGGTCGTCGAGCGGGTCCGGGGCGCGGGACTGCTCGCCGCCGACGACACCGTCCCGCCGGTGGTGGCCCGGGCGGTGCGCGACCATGTCGGCGTCGACCGGACGCTGACCGTCCTGGTGCGGATGCTCGAAGCCCTGCTCGCCGGGGGCCAGCCGGTCCTGCCGATCGCTCGTGAGCTGCAGCGCCTCGGGGCCGGGGGAGCGGTCGTGCGGGCGGGTCTCGAAGCGGCGGCCGCCGAGGTGGTTTCGGACGACCCCGCCGTCGCGACCGATCTCTACGCCGCGGCGGTGCGAGGTGGCAGCTCACGGACACGGCTGGCGCCCGCCTGGGCACGGGCCGCGGTCCTGTCCGGACGGCTCGACCTCGCCTTGCGGCTCGGCGACGAACTGCTCGGCTCGGCCGACCCCGCGGCGCGGCACCGGGGTGCGCTGGTCGCCGGGACGGTGATGGCCCGGCGCGGTGACCTCGCCCGTGGCGCGGAACTCCTGCGCTGGTCCGGTGAACCGGGGGCTCTGCTGCTCGCGGACCTGGCGGGTATCGCGCTGGGCGAGGTCGCCGCCGACGAGCAGACCGTCGCAGGCACGCCTGTTCCGGCGTACGGGCATGTCGCCGGGCGGCTGCTCGACGGGATCCGCGAGTCCCTCACCGGACGGTCCGAGACCGCACTCACGACCTTGCTCGCTTCCGCGGACACCGCCGAGGCCACCGGTATGGGACATCTTCTGCCGGATTCCCCCGCCGCGCTCACCGCGACGGTGGCTCTGCACGCGGCCGAATTCGATCTCGCTCACGGCGTCCTGACCCGCGCGGCCGCCAGCGTGCGGCACGAGCTTCTGCTGGGCTGGACCGCGATGCTCCGCGGTGACCTCGCCACCGCCGAGACACACCGTTCGGCCGTGGAGGAGCAGGCCGGACGGCTGTCGCCGCGGGACGAGCTCTTTCTGCGCACTCTCGAACTCGGACTGACCCGCCGCGCCGACACTCCTGACGTGGCCCGGAGGAGCTGGGCCGGTGCGTACGAGGCGATGATGAGGCAGCCGGTGGACCTGTTCTCCTTGCTGCCCTTGGGAGAACTGCTCATCGCGGCGGCACGGGTGGACGAGGGGTTCCGCGTCGAGGCCCATCGCGAACGAGCCTTCGAGCTGCTCGCCCGGCTCGGCGGACCCGCGTTGTGGTCGGCCTGGTTGAACTGGTCCGTATTCCACGCCGCCGTCGTCTCCGGCGACCGGCAGGCCACCCACGACGCGATCGAGAATCTCACCGGGCACCCCACGAGCGGGCGACTGGTTCCCGCGTTCGCCGCCGCGGGTGCCCAGTGGATCGCGGTCCTGGACGGCGTCATCGATGTCGACGCGGTACTGGCCGGAGCGGGTCTGCTCCACCGCGCCGGGCTGAGCTGGGACGCCGCCCGGCTGACCGGGCAGGCCGCGATCCGCGCCACCGACCGGACCGCCATGACGACCCTGCTGCGGGCCGCCAAGCGATTCCCGTCCTCGGCGAGCGGCGTCGCCGAATCCGCGACGACTGTTCCCGGCGAGCTTCCCACCTTGACCCCGCGTGAAGGCGACATCGGGCGCCTCGTCGTCGAAGGTCACACCTACCGGGAAATCGGCGATCTCCTGCACATTTCCGGAAAGACCGTCGAGCACCACATGGCACGCATCCGGGCGAAGCTCGGTGCCCAAGACCGTCGCACGATCACCACGTTGCTGGGTGGAATGCTCGGCGGGACCTAGCGAGAGGTTCAGGCGGAAGTGGTCGTGAGTGGCGTTTCGGGTTCTGGTGGACCCGTATTTGCTTCCCCGCTTGGCTGCCGGTCGCGGGGTATCAAGCTCCGAGAGCGGAACACCCTCCTCGACGATGTAGGAATCGGGACATTCAACGTCCCGATTCCTACATCGTCACACTCGGGCACTCGCCGAGTCGTCACCCTCGTGCAGGCGAGGTGGTCGTGTGATCCGAGCGTGGAGGATTCAGGACGTTGAACGTCCCAAATCCTCCACGCTCGACCGTGTCATCGCGGACACTTCACCTTCGCCCTGGTCAGGCCGAGGTCGTGAGTGGCGTTTCGGGTTCTAACCCTCATTGCCACTCACGACCACCCCGGGCTGATACCTCACCGCCACGGTGATGTCGCGAAAGCCACTTTCGGGACATCAGACGTCCCAAAAGTGGCTTTCGCGACACCTGGAAAACCGGGCATTACCAGGGTCGTGCCATTCAGCGGAGCTGAATGCCACCCTTCGCCACATTGCCCCGGTTCGTGCAGTCGGCAACGGAGCCGATGTAGACGCTTTCCGCCACCGTCTTCCAGATTCCGTAGGTGGTGGTGCCGTTGCCGCACTGCGCGACCGCCCGGTACTGGGAGACCCCCGAGGGCAGGCGAGAGCACTTGACGTGGAAGTTCACGCCGCTGGCGCTGGTGTTGTACGTGCAATCCTCGGTGACGGTGGCCCCGGCCACTCCGGGCATCACCGTCATCGCGCCGCCGACGAGCATGGCCAAGGTCAGCAGCGAGTTACGAATTTTCATCGGTTTCCTTCCCCAGAAAACGACCTCATCGAATAATGAGCCCCCAGGTCCATCGGGGCATTGTGCGAGGCCGCTCGATTGACACTTCGTGCCGAATGCTAGCAGGAGATCCGCGGCTCATGTCAATGATTCTTTTGTTTCGTTGATGGTGGGGAAAAACAGTCGAAATCATCGGTGAAAAAGGCTCGTCGAAATAGCCCTCACCCGATCGGTGTCGACGGGTGAGGGCCCGTACCGCCCGGCCGCCCGGTGGGCGCCCTGGTACGGCCATTTCGCGCTCGGCGCCCACGCGGCTTGGTCGCATCACTGAATCGGCGGAATTTCGGCCGAACGGCTACGAAACGAGGCGGCGTGCGCTAGAGGGGTTCAGTTCACCAGGGCGAGGCCGACCGGGTACGTCAGCAGCGGCGAGACGACGCGTGCCCGTCCGGACGCCAGGTCGATACGGACGAGGAGCGGTACACCGTGGACTCGGACGGCCGCGACGGCCTTGTAGTCGCGCGGGTCGTACGCGCCTGCCTTCGCCGTCCCGGCGATGTCGAAGCCGTTCACGGACCCGATGTTCAGCCCGAGCTTCCCGATCGCGGTGAGCTGGCCGGTGTTGGGGGAGACGACGGGCGTTTCGCCGGGAAGGCTGCCTTGTTTGACCAAGGTGTCCTGCCTGGAGTCGAGGCCGTACAGCGCGGTCGACGTCGCTCCGGCGACGCTGTTCGTGTATCCGGACGCGGCCACGCGAGGAGCCTGCGTACGGCCCGGGTAGGTCAGCGGTGTGTCGGTGCCGGCGATGGCGCCGGTGTCGGGGTGCAGCCGGAGGTTGAGCCCGGTGTCGGTGACGACCCTGATCCGATCGACCGTGGGGTTGAAGTCGAAGCCGATCGCCTTGCCCGTCAGGGCGATCGGCGAACCGACCGCCGTGGCCTTGGCGGTCTTGGCTTCGAGGCGGTACAGCTGGCCCGAGGCGGCCAGCGAGTAAAGCGCGCCGGTGGCGGGCCGGGTGTCCAGTCCGATCAGACGGTCGCCCTTGGCCAGACCCGTGATCTTCTTGGCCGAGGTGGGCAGCAGCGGGCGTTCGCACTGATGTCTGCTCAAGGTCCCGTTCTCGCTCAAGATGACGACGCCGCAGCCGTCGTTCCCGGAAGGTGAGGCGGAAGCCACGGTGCCGCCCGCCGTGAGGGTGAGTGCCACGCCGCCGATCACCAGTGCGCGGAGGATTGTGCGCATGGTCGCTCCTGTTCGTCGGGAGAGGGTTTACGGCCAGTGCGTACGGCGCCGCTGCCGTCGGCGTTCATCCCTTTTGAGAAAATTCCGCGATCGGCTGAACGTGGCCCGTGTCTGCTCCGAACACAGGGGGTAGGAGGGACGCGGCATGGGTGGATCGGCCAGTGGCGGCCTCGGCCTGACCGAGGAACACGCGCTTCGTGCGGTGTACAACGCGCACGGACCGGAGCTGTACCGGTTCGCGATGCGGCAGCTGAACGACGACGGTGCGGCCCAGGACGTGGTGCAGGAGGTGTTCCTGAGGGCGTGGCGGGCGGCGGAAAGGTTCGATCCCGAGGTCGCGAGCCTGCGGGTCTGGCTGTTCGCGATCGCGAGGAACGTGATCGTCGACGAGATGCGCCGCCGGTCGGTCCGGCCGGCGACGCGGCTCGCGCTGGCCGAGGAACCCGCGGAGCCGGGCTTCGACGAAAGGCGGGTCAACGCCTGGCTGGTGGAGGAGGCGTTGCGGCGGATCAGCCCGGAACACCGGGTGTGCCTGGTCGAGACTCACCTGAGGGGCAGGCCGTACGCGGAGGTCGCCGCGGAATTGGGGATCCCGGTCGGCACACTTCGCACCAGGCTCTTCTACGGTTTGCGGGCGCTGCGCGTCGCGATGGAGGAAATGGGGGTCGAGCTGTGAAACCCGGCGATCACCGTACTTTGCGGGAAACCTTGGGCGCCTATGCGCTCGACCAGCTCGACGAGCACGAACGCCTCAGGATCGACGCCCATCTGTCCGGGTGTGCGGACTGCCGTTCGGAGCTGCGGGAACTGAGCCCGGTCGTGCGCGCGTTGAGCCTGGCCGAAGCGGCGCAGGTCAGCGAGCACGAAGAGCCGGCCGTCCCGCCCGATCTCGGCGACGCGGTCGTCCGCCGCGTCAGCGCGGGACAGCGGCGGCGCCGGTGGCAGCCACCACGCTGGGCCGCGGCCGCGGCGATCGCCTTGCTCTGCGGCGCCGGTATCGGATGGGCCGTTCATCCCGACGCTCCGGCGCCGGGACCGTTCGAAGCGGTACAGGTGGCGACGTCGACACCGGCGATCCACGCCTCCGCCGGGTTGGTCCCGCACACCTGGGGCGTCGAGATCAAGCTGACCGCGACCGGCTTCGAGGCGGGTACGAGCTATCGGGTGGTGATCGTGGACGACACCGGAGTTCACACCGCCGCCGGTGAGTTCATCGGTACCGGTGCCGCCGAAATGCGGTGCAATCTCAACAGTTCCGTGCTGCGCGCCGACGCGGGCGGATTCCGCGTGCTCGGCCCGGGCGGCCAAGTGGTCCTCGAATCCGACTTCTGAGGCGGCACGCGCTAAACGGGGATACGGCCCAGTGTGTTCGTTTCCCGGATCGAGCGGTTGCGGCGGCGCCGTGTCCTCGCGCCGAGCACACCCAGGACGACCAGGATCAGCGCGAGATGCAAGGCGACTCCCAGCATGACGTTGGCCAAGAGCCGCCCGATCAAGCCGGCCACCGACGTCACCGCTATCAACGCGACCAGCAAAGGCCAGCGGTACAACGGATACGGCCACGCGTCACGCAGCAACGTTCTCATCTCGGCCATCCCCGCTCCCGAAGACCATGGAACCATTACACCAGACCTGCGACACCCCTGTCGCCCGACGCCGGCGCCGGGCGACAGGGGTGTCGCGCGTCCGGTCAGAGCCAGGATTCGAGCTTGCCGAGGATCTTCGCCTTCGAGGCGGCGCCGTTGATGGTGGTGGCGGGTTTGCCGTCGACGAACAGGATCATGGTCGGTATCGACAGGATGCCGTAGTCGCCGGCGATCTCCGGGTTGTCGTCGATGTCGACCTTGACGACGGTGAGCTTGTCGCCGTGTTCCTCCGAGATTTCGGCGAGCACCGGCGCGAGGGCTTTGCAGGGGCCGCACCAGGGCGCCCAGAAGTCGACGAGAACGGGTTTATCCTGGTCGAGTACGTCGGCGGGAAAGGTGTTCGTGGTGACGGATTCCATGGTCATGGGTTTCTCTTTCTCGTGTGCTCAGCCGAAGGTGAAGGAGAAGGCCTGCACGCCCGGGCCGACGGTGACGTCGATGGCGCCCGCTTCGATGTCCTGTGTGGACAGAAGCTGGTAGGAGTCGGGTGTGCCGTTCACCTGGACGGTCTTGGTCTGTCCCTTGGCGGTGTAGGTGACGGTGCCGTTGCCCGCCAGGACCATCCGGACCTCTTTGGCGCGGTAGTTGAGTTTGATCTCCCCGCCGGCGCCGGTGGGGGTGATGTTTTGGCTGGTGAGGGTCCAGTCACCCTGGAGGACGAAGGTGTCCGGCGGCTGGGTGGCGGGGTAGGCGAAGGTCTTCACGCCCGCGGTGTAGTCCTCGGTCCCGGCGAAGTTGACGCGTTTCGTGGAGCCGAGGTAGGTCTCACGGGTGATCGCGGCGGTGTCCGGGGTGTCGTCGGCGGTGTCCGTGGCGGCGGGGAGTCGCACGTCCGGGTTGGCCTTGGTGAGGAGTTCGCGGATGAGTTTCTCGGTGGTCTGGTAGTCGCCTTCACCGAATTTGATGTGCCGCACGGTGCCTTCGGCGTCGATCAGGTAGTGCGCGGGCCAGAACCGGTTGCGGTAGTTGGTCCAGGTCGACAGGGTGTTGTCGAGGGCGACCGGGTAGCCGATGCCGAACTTGTCCGCGGCGGACTTGACGTTGCCGGGTTCCTTTTCGAAGGCGTACTCGGGGGAGTGGACGCCGATCACCTGGAGTCCGGCGTCGCGGTAGGCCTTGTCCCAGGCGGTGACGTGCGGGATGGAGCGCTGGCAGTTGATGCAGGAGTAGGCCCAGAAATCGAGCAGGACGACCTTGCCCCGCGACTGTGCCAGGTCGACAGGTGCACCGCCGGGCGTGTTGAACCACTGCTGGATTCCCTTGATGTCCGGTGCTTTCCCGCAGCTCTCGAGTTCCTTCGCGCCGTCGGTGCAGAGGTCGAGGTCCTTGTTCTGGTCGTTCTCCAGCCCGCCGAGGTTGAGTGCCTTCTTGACCTGCTCGGAGTTGTTGATGTCGTTCTGCAGGCCGCTGGTGTAGTCGGGAATGGCCCGCTGGAGCAGCTGCGGCAGGTTGAACACGAGTCCGATCGCGAGCGCGATCATCACGATGCCGGCGGTGATCCGGATGCCGCGCTGGCGTTTGCGGAAGGCTTTGACGCGTTCGGCGACCCGGCGTCCGGCGAGGGCGAAGATCAGCAGCGGGAGCGCGGCGCCGATGGCGAAGGTCGAGGTGAGCACGACGGTCTCGAGGCCGATCTGCCCGGTCGATCCGGCGACCGTGATCGCGGCGAGGACCGGCCCGGCGCAGGGGACGTAGACGGCGCCGAGGCCGAGGCCGAGGGTGAAGCCGCCGCGGTTGGCGTCAGGACGCCGTTGCGGGATCCAGCTGAACGGCTTTTCGAGCAGGTGCTCGAATTTCGGGACGATGAGACCGATGCCGATGAGCGCCAGCACGATCAGTCCGGCCCAGCGGAGAACGTCCTGCGGCAGCCCGAGGATCGAGAGGAGCAGCGAGCCGAACAAGGTCACCAGGGTGAAGCTGACCACGAGCCCCAGGATGATCAGGTAGGGACGTGAACGCGGCGGCTTGGTCTCGACCGGAGCGGTCGCGACGCCGCCGCCGTTCTGTTCCTTGTGGACGGTGGCGGTGGCGGTGGCGTTCTGCACGCCTCCGGACAGGAAGATGACCGGCAGGACGGGGAGGATGCACGGAGAAATGCCCGTGACCAATCCCCCGATGAGGCCGATCAACGCAAGTGTGAGCACGATTGCTCCCGGGCAGATCAAGTGGAGTGGGTGACAAGAAGCATTCGTCCCTCGGGCCCTGGCGGATTGCCGTCCATGGACCGCGAGTGGTGACGAAGCGTCCACGATCGTGTTCGCAAGGTAACGGAAAGATCTCGATGGCGAAGTCCGCCTATCCGGCCCGGCGCAGGTCTCGAATCCAGGGTGTTCGCCGCCTCGGAAGCGTCGAGGCGCATCCAGCCCTGTGGGCCGATTCCCTCAGCTAATAGGAGTTACCAGTCATGAAGCGCAGTACTCGCCGCGTCACCTTGGCAGCCGGTCTTGCCGCCTTCGCTCTTATGGGCGCGGCGTGCGGTAGCGACGCCGGATCGAACAACAACGCCGGCAGCACCCCGGCCCCGTCCTCCTCGGCCGCGGCCCCGTCGTCCACCGCGATGGCCGACCCGGCCAAGGACCTGGTCGGCCCGGGTTGCTCCGGTTACGCGGAAAAGGTGCCCAACGGCCCGGGTTCCGTCGCGGGCATGTCGGCCGACCCGGTCGCCGTCGCCGCGAGCAACAACCCGCTGCTCAAGACCCTCGTGTCCGCCGTCTCCGGGAAGCTCAACCCCAAGGTGGACCTGGTCTCGACGCTCAACGGCAGTGAGTTCACCGTCTTCGCGCCGGTCGACGACGCGTTCGCGAAGATCGACGCCGCCACCATCGAAAAGCTCAAGACCGACGACGCGCTCCTCAAGAAGATCCTGACCTACCACGTCGTCCCCGGCCAGATCGCGCCCGACAAGATCGTCGGCGACCAGACCTCCGTCGAGAAGGGTGTCGTCAAGGTCTCGGGTACCAAGGACGCGCTGAAGGTCAACGACGCCAACGTGATCTGCGGTGGAGTCCACACCGCGAACGCGACCGTGTACCTCATCGACTCGGTCCTGATGCCCCCGGCCGCGTAAGCAACGGTCCACATCGGACATCAGGATGAGGGTGTCCTTCTCCGAGCCTCCCCGGAGAAGGACACCCTTCCGCCAGTGGAACCACGGGAGCCTGACTGTGACCAAGGTTCGTGTCGCCGGGGCCGGGCTTCTGGCCGCCGCCACGGCGATTCTCGCGGCTTGCGGTACTGCCTCGGATGCCGCAGGTCCTCCGAACAGAACGACGATTCCGTCCGTGCCGGTCCTGGCGGGCGCCGCGGGACTCACCGGATCACCGGACGGTTCGACGACGAAAGCGGACGTCTTCGGCCCGGCGTGTTCGCCGATGCCGTCCCGATTTCTTGCCGCGGCCGAGACAGCGGGCCTGCTCGGTACCGCGGTCACGGTCTTCGCTCCCGCCGACGCGGCTCTCGGCGACGCCGTTCCGGAGCCGATCCTGCGCCACCACGTCATCGGCAAGCGGTTCGACGCCAAGGGGCTCGCGGTCGCCGGGTCCGTGTCGAGTCTCGACGGCGCCGGTGGCCCGGTGAAGATCGAGGGTTTCGGCGAGAACATGACGATCGACGGCGCGAAGATCTTGTGCGGCAACGTTCCGGCCGGGAACGCGACCATCTTCGTGATCGACAGGGTCCTGAAACCGAAAACCGTGACCTGAGCTTCGCGTCCTCTTATCTTGCGTCGGGGAGCAGGTGGCCCAGACGCGAGGGAACGCTGATTCGGCAGCGTTCCGCCGGTCGTCGCCGTCGCCGGTTCACTCCATGGCCACGGCGGCGGCCGGCACCCGTCCGGCGGCGGAGCGGATCCGAACCAACGGTATGAGGTTCCGGGATCGGCTCACGGCGACGGTCATGCACGCGTCGGCGCGATGGACCGTGCGGTACGGGGAAACGTTGCGGTTCGCCGGGAACGAGCTGCCCTCGCCGAAGGCCGTGTGGATCCCGACCCGGCATGGAAAAGTCCGCGTCTACGTCTACCGGCCGCCGGACCCGGCCTCCGATGGCGCGTACGTGCACTTTCACGGCGGAGCCTGGCTGATGCGCCACCCGGCCATGGACGACTGGTGGTGCCGCTATGTCGCCGCGACGGCGGGGCTGACCGTGTACAACGTCGACTTCCGATGTGGTCCTTACGTCGCGTTCCCGGTGGCGCAGCACCAATGTTTCGACGCCGCCTCCTGGGTGGCCACCGGAGCACGGGTTGCGGTGGGAGGGTTTTCCTCCGGCGGCGGGCTCGCGGCGGCCGTCTGCCTGCAGGCCCGTGACGCCGGCGCCTGGCGGCCGGAACTCCAGGTGCTCGGGGTGCCCGCACTGGATCTCGCGAGTGACCCGGACCCGGTCGCGGGCGGGATGATCTCGCCGGGCCTGCGCGATCTGGTCCGCCGGGTGTACTTCCCGGACCCGTCGACCCGGCGGCACCCCTACGCCTCACCCTTGCTGGCCCCCGATCTGACGGGACTGCCGCGTGCGGTCGTCCTCACCGGCGAGCACGACGCCTTGCGCGGAGACGGTGATCGGTACGCGGCCCGGCTGCGTGAAGCCCGAGTCGACGTCGTGTACGACCGGACGCCGGGAGTGGACCACTACTTTCTCACCGATGACCCCGTGCGGGCTCGCACGACCATGGCCTGGGTGGCGGAAGAGATCCGCCGGGCGGTGTCAGGATGACCGGCTCCGGCCTGCCACGGAAACCCGGATGACCTTGTTCGGCCCGGCCAGTACTCTCCGGTGGACGTGAAACAGGGGGAGTGATCGTGTCCAGCCACTTCGAGGCGATCGGGATCGGTGTCACCGGCCAGGACGAGTTCGGGGAGAAGGTCGTCTCCCTGATCGGCGCGGGCACAGCCCGGCAGATCACCACGAAGATCAGCGAACATGTGTGGACCGATCCCTCGGGCGCTCGCCTGGTCGCGCAGATCCGCAACCGCGAGATCGAGTTCCTTCTGCCGTGCCTGGCAGGCACGACATCCGCGGTGCCGGTGCGCGACGTTCGCCTCGTCGATGACGAGACAGTGATGCTCGAACTTCTCGACGGCGTCGACGGGGAGATGGTCTGCCCCGTCGCGGTGGAGCTTGAAGACCGAGCGGTCCTCGCCCACTCCGGCGGGCGGCTCGAGAGCGGATCCCTGGTGCTGGCGGCTCTGGCCGAAGAGGTCACCGTGCACGCCGACGCCGAGGCTTACTTCGCCTCGCAGGACGATGACGGGCCGAAGTTCGCCGCCGACTTCTTCATCCCTTCCGGGACTTTCTCGCTCGCGGAGCGCTCGCCCAACCAGACGCCCTCGGCGCACGCGCTGTTCGCCGGTGAGGTCATCGAGGTCGCTACTCCGGTGAACACCTTTACCGGTAAGGCTTTTCATCGGATCCGGGTGCGCACCATCGCCAAGATCGAGCTCGATGTCGCCATCGCGACCACCGACCTCGAGCACCCGCCCGCGCGCGGCAACATCGTGACCGGGACCTTCTTCCTGACCGGAAGTTTGGGACTGGAGCCGACCGAATCCGCGGAAAACCCGTCGAAGCGACGGCGCTGGTTCAGGCGCTAGTCCCCACCGCAGGTCGAGCGCGACCTGCGTCACACTGACAAATGTCAGACATTCGGTGTTAGGGTCGCCTTATGAACGATCTTCGGACGCCGCGTCGCGTCGCGAGCCTGTCGGCACAGCTGGTGGACACCCTTCGTGAGCAGATCGCCTCGGGCGTATGGCCCGTGGGGACGCGGATTCCGCCCGAGCACGACCTGGTCAAGCAACTCGGCGTCGGGCGCACGACGGTGCGCGAAGCGCTCGGCGCACTGGTGCACATGGGGCTGCTGGAGGCTCGGAGGGGTGACGGGACGTATGTCCGGTCGGCAAGCGAGATGCACCTGGCGCTGATGCGAAGGGCCACCAGCTCAAGGCGGAGCGATGTGTTGGAACTCCGTGCGGTACTGGAGGAGTACGCCTCGGGCCTGGCCGCTTTGCGGCGCTCCGAAGACGACTTGACCCGCCTTCGGGACTTGCTCGACGAGGCCGAAACGGCCGCGGAGGCGGCCACCGGCGCGGAGGTCGACGCCCGCTTCCACCAGGCGGTGGTGACGGCAAGCGGGAACAGCCTGCTCACCGAGGTCTACGACGTCCTGAGCGTCGCGGTCACCGAGCAGATCGGCGCCATGACCTGGTCGACCACCACGGCCGCGGAGCACACCGTCCTGCACCGGCGGCTCGTCGACGCGATCGCCGCCCAGGACGAAGTCGGCGCCCGCTACTGCGCCACCGAGATCGTGAAGCTCACCGAGACCGGAACGGACCCACAGCAGTGACCACTTCGAGTCCTCCCGACGTCGACCTCGCCCCTGTCAGGGGGCAGGCCACCACACCGGTTCTGTCGGCCGGCCTGCTGATCGCGATCCTCTTGGTGGCGGCCAACCTCCGCGTGACCCTGACCGGGGTGGGAACGCTGTTGCCCGCCATCGAGCGCGACACCGGGTTGACCGCGTCCGCGGGTGGTGTGCTGAACACGGTGCCGCTGCTCATGTTCGCGGCGACTTCGCCCTTCGTCGGCCGGGTTTCGCACCGGGTCGGCACCACCCGCCTCCTCGTGGTGGCTCTCGCCGCGCTCGTGGTGGGCACGGTGGTCCGGTCGCTGCCCTCGATCGCCTGCCTGTTCGCGGGAACGGTGATCCTCGCGGCGGCGATCGCGGTCGGCAACGTCCTGCTGCCCACGGTGATCCGCACCCATGTCCCGGGTCCGAGGGTGCACACCGTCAGCGCCCTCTATGTCACCGTCATGGGCGTGGTCGCCGCCGTGTCGTCCGGCGTCTCCGTCCCGCTCTCCGATGTCCTGCCCGGAACCTGGCATTCGGCCCTGGCCTGGGGAGTGGTCATCGCCGTCGTCGCTCTCGTCGCATGGCTGCCCCGGCTACGCGAAGCCCGCCAGGACGGCGGCGCGCGATCCCCTGGGACCCATGCCCGGACCCCGTGGAAATCCTGGCTGGCGTGGCAGGTGGCCTTCTTCATGGGCCTGCAATCCCTGGCCTTCTACACCGCCATCGCCTGGCTGCCCAGCATCCTCGGGCAGCAGGGGACGAGCACGGCGAGCGCGGGCTGGATGCTGTTCTACTACCAGGTCGTCGCGCTGGTCGCGGGTTTGTCGCTGCCCCTGCTCACCCGGGGCCGCCATGATCAGCGCTACATCGCCGCGGCCGCCGCCGTGATCGCCGCCGCGGGCTTCACGATTCTGCTTCTTCTGCCGTCTCTCGCCGTCGTGGCGTGCACGCTTCTCGGGTTGGGCAACGGAGCCTGCCTCGTGCTGGCCCTGAGCTTTCAAAGTCAACGTGCCACTGGCCCCGGCGAGACCACCGCACTGGCCGGGATGGCGCAGTCGGTGGGCTACCTTGTCGCCGCGGCAGGGCCACTTCTCCTGGGTGTCCTCCACGACACGACCGGCAGCTGGACTGCCGCGCTCCTTCTCCTCGCCGGGTTGAGCCTGGTCATGGCCGGTGCCGGTTACGGTGCCGGGCGCGACAGGCACGTCCGCGTCAGCGGCCAGGAGCCCTGATGCCGAACGCTGTGTCGATCCCGCACCGGCCCAGGCCGGCACCGCGCGGGAGCCAGAGGCTCCGGTCGCTCGTCGCGTTGGTCGTGGAGGGCCTGGCACTGATGGGCTACGCGATGACCGGATTCCCGCCGATACCGCCTCCGCCGGAGGGAGCCATCCCGCGGCAAAGGACGGGATCGGGCTGAGCGGCCCGATCCCCGTATCCTCTCGGCGTGGCGACACTTGATGATCTGGTCCGGTTGATCACACCGCCGGAGAACCCGGTCGGTTTCGGCGGCGACTGGCAGGCGGTCGAGGTCGAGCTCGGGCTTGTTCTGCCGTCTGACTTCAAGGAACTAGCTGCTCGCTATGGGGAGGGAGATTTCGATGACATCTCCCTCCTGAGCCCTGATGATCTCCTCACGAGCGCGCGTGATCTCCTCCCGATGGCCGGGGGCTTTCGAGATGAGTTTCCGGAGGCGGTGCCGTTCCCGCTGTGGCCGGAACCGGGTGGCGTGCTGGAGTGGGCTCGTACCGGCAACGGCGACTCGTTGTGCTGGCTCACCGGCGGCGAGCCCGACGACTGGACGACCGTGGTCTGGAACCCGCGGGACAGCGCGGATCGCTATGAGTCGAGTGCGGTGGCGTTTCTCTGCGCCTACTTCGGCGGGGAGCTCGACATGCCCTTGCTCGGATCACCGCCGCCGGCGCCGTGGTTCGATCCCCGCCGCGATCGATCCCACGTCCTTGTCAGGCTTCACGGTGGAGAGCTGCCGTATGAGCAGAGGCTCCGGATCTTGCGCGACGCTGTGAGACCCACCGCCGACCGAGGCGCGTTCGACGGAGGAGAAAGCGGCCGCCAGGATCATTTCAAGGCTGTCGGCCGAGACTGGTTGCTGACCTACGAAAACGCTTACGGGCACGGGATACGGGTCGCGTACCCGCCGGAAGACGACGAGGAGGCGCGCACCGTGATCTTGGACGCCGTCGACGCGATGGGCTGTCAGGTGCGGTCGATCACGACGTACGAAGGAGAACCCACCTGGTCACGAGGCGAGTGACACGTCGGCTGGGTATCGGCCTGACGAACGAAAAGCCCGCGCCTGGGAGCGGGCTTTTCGTTGTGGTCCCACGGAACTAGACGACCTCCAGCCCGATCACGTACCCGTCCGGGTCGAAAAAGTTGCGGTCCGGCGCATACGGGCTCGGGCCACCGTTCTGGCTCGCCCACGGCGTGAACTTCGCTTCTCCGTCACCCTCACCGGCGTCGCGCGCGAAGATCATGAATCGGAAGTCGGTGAATCCCGCGCCCGGTGGCAGCGGCCGGGTCTCGAGGAACAACTGGTACTCGTCGGGATCGAAGGAGTTGGAGTCGGTGATCATTCCCTCGGTGTTCCCGCCGCCGTCGCTTGCCCAGGGGGTGTAGACGATGGCGCCGAGTTCCCTGCCGTTGTTGTCCCGTGCCCGGCCGCCGATGCGGAAGTCGATATCGCCCCTGAGCAGCCCGCCGCCGAACGCGGGGTTGAGGAAGATGCGGGCGCAGTCCGGATCGAACCTGGTGGTGTCACTGACCCACGGGGTGGCGCTTGTGCCGCCGAAGTTGGCGAATCTGGTGAACCCCGGGGTGCCGAACTCGGTGCGGCAGCCGCCATCGCTCAGCTGGAGACCCACCGAGAAGTTCGGCAGAGGCGCCGCGCTCGCCGATGGTGCCAGTGCCACCGCCGCCGCTCCGGCCACGAGCAGTGCGGCGATCTTCCCTTTCATGGTACGCATAGCTTCTCCTTTGCGAGTCGAATCCGTAGCATCACCGTTTCAAGAACCGGATGGCCCCCGCTATGTGGCCCAAGGTGAATCTCGGCCGGAGAAGCCTGATCGAATTGTCACTTTCACGGTTTCGGCATCTGCGCGGAGAGTGAATCAGGAGGAGGGGAATCTGTGACCGCACCGGTGAACGGGACATGGCAACGGATCATGAACCTGCTGCGGGAACACGCCCCCGCCACCGCCCGCGAGATCCGCCCGCCCGGACCGGCAGAGGATCTCCGCGATCTGCAACGCCTAGTCGGTCTCTCGCTCCCGGCGGATCTCGTCGGCTGGTGGGCGCTCATGGACGGTATCGCCGATCGATACGATCAACGCGCCGGGAACCTGGTGCCGAATGGGTTCGTGCCCCTCGCCACGCGGCGGGTTTACGAGGAATACCAACGGCTTTCGGGGTCCTCTGCCACAGACCCGACGTGCTGCGGCCCGGACCAGGTGCACCAGAACCAAGCGGGCGATGACGGAAGCCCGATCTGCTCCGCGCTGGTCCCTTTTTGCCGTGATATCACCGGATCCACCCTCTGTGTGGACCTGCGCGCCGGAGCCGGCCACGGCACCCGGCGAGAAACACCCCACTGTCAACGGCGAGGGCATGCTCCAATGGCTTTAGATCCCGGTGAGTGCGAATTCCCTTGCGACCGGGCTTACGTGATCCGGTCATCCCGCACCGCCATCGAGTAGCCAGTGGTACCGCAGCCGTAGCGCCCGTTCCGTGCTGGCCAGCGCCGCGGCGGCCCCGATCGCGATGTTGAGCCACACAGGAAGGTCCACGGGTGAGGTGAAGGTCCCGATATGCGCGGCGATCGGCGCCGGCCGGGTCAGCTTCTCCAGCAGCTGCATGATCAGGACGGCCAAGGAGACGAGGAGCACGACCGAGGAGAAGAACCTGATCCCGCGGCTGAGCGAGGGATGGGCGTGGTCGAAATGGGCGCGGCGCCCTTCGGCCGAGGCACGATCCGGACGGAGCTGGCGCTCAGCTCCCTCGGCGGTGACGTAGTGACACCGCTTGAGCCCGAAGGCGCTCTTCTTCACTTCGATCGTGCCGCCCTGGACGGGGAAGGCGGCCGGGAGCCGGGATCGGGCGTGATGCCTCCCGTCGAGGTACAGATCGGCGTTGGCGTAACCGGAGGAGTCGGTCCGTCCCTGCCGGACATCGACGGCGTAGACGGTTTCCCCGCCGTCGCCGTCCAGCCGGAGGTAGAACAGTGCGCGGCCGACCTGCTGCCACCAGCGGAACCGAGGCAGCGCGTGCCCGTCGCCGGGCTTGACCCGCCGGGCGATCTGGCGGCTTCGCACCTTCTTGAACATGACTGGCCTCCCGAAGGACGTTCCCGGCTTTTTGGCTCGGCGACGAGTCTGGCCATTCGGCACCGGCAGCACATCGGGCCAGCGGCCAAACCGCGTTAGACCGGGGTCGAGTGCGGTGGTGCGACCTTGGTCGGAGGAGCGCGGGTCCTCGGTGCCGTACCGATCAGGCGAAGATCGGCCCTACTTGCGGGTATGCGTCGATCAGCTCGGTGCGGAGCGCGCTGAGCCTGGGAGGGGCCGCTTCGCCGGGACGTGCTTGGTAGCCGGTGTCGAGCAACATGGGTTTGCCCCAGGCGAGCAGGCGCTCGAAGTCGTCAGCCGCGTCATGGCCGACAAGCCGGTGGACCAGGTCGTGGTGTCCGTAGGCGATGTCGCCGCCGATCAGCACGAGCTGAACGTGGGACGGGTCGGCCGTCGCGACGTTTTCCCACGGATCGTCGTGGTGTCGTTCGAACACCGCCAGATCGGCCGGGCGGCCCGCGGCGATGGTGCCGAGCATGTCCTCGAGACCGGCGATCCGTGCGGCGTCGCGGGTGACCATGTCGACGAGTTTGCGGGCCCCTGGATCGCGCCCGGTTTGGGTGGCGAGTGATCGCCGGGCGACCTTCATTTCGGCGAGCAGGCTGCTCGATCCCGAGGGGAGCCAGTCGGCCCCCAGTCCTACCGGCATTCCCAGCCGCACGGCGTGCGCGGCCCGGGTGGTTTCGCCGTAGAGACGCAGATTCGATTGCGGGGACCACACCAGCTTCGCGCCCGCGTCGTGCGCGTCGCCGAGTTGGGTCTCCGAGAGGGCGGTGCCATGGATGATGACGGTGGCGGGAGTGAGGCCGCCGAGTTCGACCAGGGTGCCGAACTCGGTCGCTGACCGTGCGTTGGACGGCTTGCCTTCGGCCAGATGGAGATAGAACGCCTTCACGGTGCCCGCGGAGATGCCTCGGAGGATGCTGGTGAGACTGTCCGCGCCTCGCGTGCCGGACGGCAGGTCGATCATCGCGCGGCCCACTTGCCCGCCGAAGATCCATTTGTCGATGTTGCGGACGAGGGCTTCGTCCTGATAGCGGGAGGCTTGCTGTCCGGCGCCTTGGATCGCGGTCACCCCGCCGACGAGCGCGCGGATCTCGGCGTACCGCAGCTGGGTCCACGGCGACAGTTTCTCCAGGAGCAGATTTTGTGGCCCACGAACGAGTTTCGCGTAGAGCTCGCTGCCCCGCCAAGCGTACCGGTTGACGTACGGCTGAGGCGGTTCCCACGCGGCGAACACGTTGAACTCGGGATGGCCGTGCAGGTCGATCAACCCGGGAACGATCACACCTCCGGTGTCGATCACTTCCACGGCCTCGGGCGCGACAGGCTCGACGGCCCGGACGACCCCGTCTTCGATCACCACGTATCCGGGATCGATCGCCCTGTCCGGCGTCACCACGCATCCGCCGAGCGCGATCGCCGCCGACGGCGCTCGCCGTAGCCTCAGTTCGCGACCTGGCCGCTGCTTGGCCACCGGCTCCGGTGGCAGTTCCTCGGACACGGCTGCCGTGTAGGCGTGCTCGAACAGGTCCGGAGTACCCATGGCCACCTCGCACTCCACCCGTCACCCGGGCTGCGTCAGGTAGTCGCCGGGATCGAGCGCGCCGTTACGGACTTCGGGGCAGGCGAGTCACCTTCGCTGCAAGTCGTCTCGCATCGCCGCCTGAACGGTCTCCAAGGTGTGCTTGATCTGGCCGGCGTTGGCCTTCCATTCCGGGTCGGTGACGCCGTTGCCCGCCGCCACCACGTTGCGCAGGCCGCGGACGGTCCGGAAGTAGGCCAGCGCGGCGTTCGTCACGGCGGGCGGCGCGACCACTTCGAGATGGTGGCGCTGCTCGTAGCAGGACGCGAACACCTGACGGGCCGTCTCGTCGAGTTCCGCTTCGGTCAGGTCTTTTTTCTTCGAAAGCGCCAGCAATTCGCTGCGAGACCTCGCCAATACGGAAAGAAAGGTCATGTACATGTCTCGCCGGATCTGCCGCCACTCGGCCGCCAATTCGTGCCTGTCCTTGCGCGCCTGCACTCCCAACGAGGTTCCCATGGCGATGGCCGCCCCGACGAGCGTGGCGAGAAGCGTCGTCCACTGCATTTTTCACAGGTTACGACCGGGACCTGGCCCGGTTCAATTCCTGATCGCCCGGGATTGTTCACCGGATCGTGGGGGCCCGCGACGTCGGTTTCTGGTGAATTCCGGCCGAAGCCGGGACAAGACCAAGCTGATCGTCCGCCCAGCACGAAAACCGGGTGTCCGCGTAGTAGAGCCTCGTCCGCCGACGGCCACGGCCTGGTGGGCGGGTACGCCCGTCGTTGTGCGCAGGCAGGACACGGGCGGGAAGGAGATCGCTCGTGTTCGGCAAGCGTTATGCCGCGTCGATGATCAATCGCAGTGCGGAGAACGAACAGGATCGCCGCCGATTCCTGCGTGCCGCGGGGGTGACCGGGCTGGGTGTCGTCGGAGCGGGGGCTCTCGGTGGTCTGGGCGGCTCCATCGCGTCCGCTGCTCCGCGCCCGGCCGTCGCACAGGCCGCGGCCGAGGGGGTCAGCGACGGCGCGGTGCTCAATTTCGCGCTCAACCTCGAGTACCTCGAAGCCGAGTTCTACCTGCACGCCGTCACCGGAAAGGGGCTCGCCGACTCGCTGACCACCGGTATCGGTACCCGGGGCGGGGTCAGCGGCGGGCGGGCGGTGAAGTTCAAGACGAAGGCCACGAAGCAGTACGCCCAGGAGATCGCCGGGGACGAGAAGGCGCACGTCGAATTCCTGCGCACCGCGCTCGGATCCGCGGCGGTGAGCCGTCCGGCGATCGACCTGCAGGCCAGCTTCACCGCGGCCGCACAGGCGGCGGGCCTGGTCCGTAAGGGACAGAGTTTCGACGCGTTCGCCTGCGAGGAGAACTTCCTCCTGGCGGCGTACCTGTTCGAAGACGTCGGCGTCACCGCCTACAAGGGCGCCGCGCCGCTGATCAGCAACAAGACCTATCTCGAGGCCGCGGCCGGGATCCTCGCTGTCGAGGCGTATCACGCCGCGAACATCCGCACCGCGCTCTACCAGCACACCGGCGGACTCCTCGGCCTCGGCCTGCTCGGCCGGGACCTCCGCGAAGCCAGCGTCAAACTCTCCAACGCCCGAGACAGCCTCGACGGCACCACCGACCTCGACCAGGGTGTCGTCGACAAGAACGGCCGGGCCAACATCGTGCCCACCGACGGCAACGGCATCGCCTACAGCCGTTCCCCCGGGCAGGTCCTCAACATCGTCTACCTGAACCCGAAGGCCGTCACCTCCGGCGGGTTCTTCCCCAAGGGCGTCAACGGCGACGTCAACACCAGCGCCGCCAACGGCTGATCGACCCGTCCGGGCCGCGCGGACGCGCGCGGCCCGGACAGGCGCCGGGGCCGTCCGTCAGTGGTTGAGGTAGGCCAGCACCGCGCGTACCCGGCGGTGGCTGTCGTCGGCGGGCGGCAGGTCCAATTTCGCCAGGATGTTGCTGATGTGTTTTTCCACCGACGCGGGGGCGAGGACGAGTTCGGCGCAGATGGCGGAGTTGGAGTGGCCTTGCGCGATCAGGCCGAGGACTTCGCGTTCGCGGGCGGTGAGGGTGGCGATCCCGTGGTCGCCGTTGTTGCGGGCGAAAAGCTGCCGCACGACCTCTGGGTCCATCGCGGTACCGCCGGCGGCGACGCGCTCGACGGCGTCGAGGAACTCGTCCAGCGCGGTCACCCGGTCCTTGAGCAGGTAGCCGACGGCCCCGTTGCCGTCGGCGATCAGTTCGGCGGCGTACGCGCGCTCGACGTACTGCGACAGGATCAGGATCGGTGTCTTCGGTTCACGGCGGCGGATGGCGAGCGCGGCGCGCAGTCCCTCGTCCCGGAAACCCGGTGGCATCCGGACGTCCACTATGGACAGATCGGGCACGTGTTCGGCCACCGCGGCCTCGAGTTCGGGGGCGGTGGCGACCGCGGCGACGACGGTGTGCCCGGTGTCGGTGAGCATCCGCACCAGCCCGTCACGCAGCAGCAGAAGGTCTTCGGCGATCACGATGCGCATGGCAGCTCCGCGTGGATGACGGTCGGGCCACCGACCGGGCTGGTGATCGACAGGGTGCCGTCGAGTGCTTCGATCCGACGGCGCAGACCGTCCAAACCGGACCCGAGCGGGTCGGCGCCGCCTTGGCCGTCGTCGCGGATCCTGACCGTGAGCAGGCCGGGGGACCGGCTGATGGTCACGGTGCACGAATCCGCGGCGGCGTGCTTGACGACGTTGGAGATCGACTCGGCGGTCAGGAAGTAGGCGGCCGACTCGACCGACGACGGGATTTCGCCGAGTGCTCCCGCTTCGATTCCGATGGGGAGCGGCGCGTCGCCCGCCAAGGCCGCGAGCGCGGCGACCAGTCCCCGGTCGGTGAGGATCGGCGGGTGGATGCCGCGCACCAGCCTCCGCAGTTCGGCCAAGGCCTCGTCGAGTTGCCTGCGCGCGGTTCGCACGTCGTCCATCGCGGGCTGCCCGGAGATGCGCATCTTGCGGTCCGCCAGCGCGAGGGTCATCCCGGCGGCCACCATTCTCGCCTGCGCGCCGTCGTGCAGGTCGCGTTCGATCCGCTGGAGTTCGGCGGCCTGCACGTCCACCACGCGGCTGCGGGTGGCGAACAGTTCGCGGGCCCGCCGGGCGAGCCGGGCCCGCGGCCCGGGTTCGAGCAGGGTCGCCGCCAGCCGGGCCTGCAGCCGGGCCATCGTGACGACGAGCCACCACGCCGCGGGTGCCAGCGCCAGCCCGATCACGGTGAGCGCGAACCGGCCGCCGACGGTGTTGAACAGCCAGTCCACGATCGGCGGCAGATAAGGGTTGGGCACCGCCCACAGCCACAGCGGCGCGACGATCGCGCCGAGGTCGACCACCGCGACGAGCGCGCCTGCCAGCCCGGCGACCCCGGCCAGCGGCAACAGCAGCAGCCACGCGAGGTCCCGCCAGGTCGCCGGATCCCGGATCACCGCGCGGCCGCGTGCCCACGGGTGGGCACGCGGCAACGGATCGTAGGGGGATTCGACCGCCCTGCCGAGGACCAGGCCCGCTCGCAGGCGTTCGAGCGTGGTGATCCGGCGGGTCGCCCACGTCACCGCGAGGAACGCGGGCGGACCGAGGTAGGTGAACGACAGCACGCCGCTGACCAGCGTGGTGACCAGGGCCCACACGAAGGTGGCGGGCCCCAGCACCAGGCTGGTCAGCAGGTAGGCCAGTGCGCCGGCCCCGCGGCGGATCATGAACGTCAACTTAGCCGTTGAGAGCGGGCAGTGACCGGCGTTTGATCACCAAGCGGGCGGGGACCGCCCCGGCGACCAGACCGAGCAGACCGACCCCGGCGATCAAAGCCAGATACCGCACCGGTTCGGCGAACAGCCGCCACTGCCCGTCCTGCGCGACGCTGAACGTGCCCACCACCGCACCGCTGATCAAGCAGCCGAGCACGAGCGCGACGACGACGGTGATGAACGTTTCCCGGCCGAGCATCCGGTGCAGCTGGCGTGCCGTGGCGCCGGCCAGCCGCAGATCGGCGAACTCGCGGCGACGGGCGCCGGTGGCGATGGCGAAGGTGTTGACCACGGCGATCGCGGTGAAGCCGAGCGAGATGACCACCATCAGCTCCCAGGCGGCCTGCTGGTTCTGGACGTCCGCCGTGCCCGCCTTCGGGTCCGCGGCGCCGGTCGCCGCGAGCGTCGGCCACCGCTCGCCGACCTTTTCGGCCAGGTCCGCCGGGCCCCGCAGGTACAAGGCGCCGACGAGACCGCGGGGGTCGTGGGCGGCCACGAGTCCGGCGGGCAGGACGAGGTCACCGAAGCCGCGCCAGTTCGCGTAGACACCGACCACGGTCAGGTCGGCCCGGGTGCCGTCGGCCAGCCAGAACACCGGCCGGTCGCCCATCTTCCAGCCACGGGCCTCGGCGAGCGGGCCGCTCACCGCGACCGTCCCGTCCTGCAGCGGCAGTTCGCCCGCGGTGACACCGAGATCCAGTGCCTGCTCGCCGGTGGTCCGCAGGCCCTGGGCCGCGTAGTCCTCCGGTTTGCCGCCCTCGTCGACGACCACACGGGTGCCGACGGTCGCCGCGGAACCCGTCACCTCGGACAGCGAGGCGACCTCGGCCGCGGTCGTCAGCGGCAGGCCCGGCGCGTTGGTGGCGGCTACCCGCACGGTCGCCGTCGCGGTCCGCGCGGCCTGCTGATCGGCGGTGACCTTGGTCAGGATGTCGCCGTTGAGCAGCATCGTGGCGTTGATCGCGAACATCAGGGTCAGCGGGATGGCGACCCCGACGACCCGGCGGCTCTCGGCGCGGGTCATCGCGCCGGCGAGACGGCCGAGCACCCCGGTGACGGCGCCCAGCCGGGACACCACGGCGGTCAGCGCGCCGACCGCGATCGGCCCGAGCGCGGCGACCGCGCAGAGCAGCAGCGAACACGAGACGAAGCCCATGCCCATGCCGAACTGGCCGCCGAGCGGGACCAGGGTCAGCACCGCGGCCGCGCCACCGGCCAGTACGACCGCGGCCACCACCCGCGGCACCCAGCCGACGTGGCCCGCGGTGACCGTTTCCCGGAGTGCCTGGGTCGGCGCGATCCGCGTCGCCCGGCGGGCCGCGATGCCGGTGGCGGACACCGTCACCAGCAGACCTGCCAGTACCGAGGCGATCAGCACCGGCACATTCAGCGACACGGTGAACTGCGGCGGTACCGCGCCGAGCTCCCGGAACCGGGCGGCCACCAGTTCCGCCACCACGATCCCGGTCGGCAGTGCGGGAACGGCCGCGACCAGGGTCACGAGCGTGATCTCCAGGCGCAGCATGCCGCGCAGCTGCCTCGGGGTGGCACCGGCCGTGCGCAGCATCGCCAGTTCGCGCAGCCGTTGCCGGACCGCGAGCGACACCGTTCCGGTGAGCACGAACACCGCCGCGAACCCGGTGATACCGAGGACGAAACCGAAGATCGAGATGGCGCCGATGTAGTCGGGCACCGCGCCGGGGAGATCGGCGGTCACCTTGTCCGCTCCGGTGTGGACGGTCGCCGTGTCACCGAGCCGGTCCCGCAGGGCGGTGAGGCCTGCCTCCGAACCGCGGACCGCGACCGCGGTGGGCCCGGTCAACCCGGACACCTCGGCGACCTGGGAATCCGCGACGAACACCGCCGCCTGGCCCGGAACGTCGCCGCCGACCACACCGCTGACCCGAAGCTCGCGGACCCCGGAGCGGCTGGTCACTCGCACCGTTTGCCCGACGCGGACACCGAACCCGCCCTGGATCACGACTTCGCCGGGTCGCGGCGCGGCGCCGTCGCTCAGCGGATACGGGGTCACTTCGGCGGACGCCCAGCCGTGCGCCACGGTGGCGGCGTCCGGTGCGCGGAGCGGTGCGCCACCGAAGTCGAGCGCGACCGGGAACGCGTAGTCCGCGATCGCCGCGGTCACACCGGGAGTGCCGGCGACCGTTTCGACGACGGCGGACGGCAGCGGTTCCGCGCCGGTGAGCCGCTCGTCCTTCGTCTTGACCTTGACCTTGTCGCCCTTGTCCTCCTCGGTGGTCAGAGTGATCGAGCGGTGCCCGGCGACCACGGCGTCGGCACCCCCGAAGCGATCGGAGCCCGGGCCCGCGGTCAGGACCGACCACAGCAGCAGGCCGCTGCCCGCGATCAGGGCGACCGCGAGGAAGGCGGTCAGGAGAGTGCCGACGAAGGAGCCGAGGCGATGCTTGACGCTCGCCACCGCCAGTTTCACGATCATTTGGTCAGCTCCATCATCCGTGCCGAAACCTGCTCCGCCGTGGGAGCGGGCAACTCGCCCGCGACCCGTCCGTCGGCGAGGAACACCACCCGGTCCGCCCAGGCCGCCGCCGCCGGATCGTGGGTGACCATCACGATCGTCGCGCCGAATTCGTCGACGAACCGGCGCAACAGGGCCAGCACCTCGCGACCGGTGGCGAGGTCGAGCGCGCCGGTCGGCTCGTCACCGAAGATGACCCCGGGGCGGGAGGCCAGCGCGCGGGCGAGGGCGACCCGCTGCTGCTGCCCACCGGACAGCTGACCCGGCCGCGCCTTTTCCCGGCCGGCGAGCCCCACGCGCGCCAACAGCTCCTTCGCCCACTCGCGGTCCGGGCGCTTGCCTGCCAGCTGCTGCGGCAGCAACACGTTGTCCCACACCGACAACGAGTCGACGAGGTTGAACGACTGGAACACGAACCCGACGTGCGCCCGCCGCACCGCTGTCAGCTTCGGCTCGCGGAGCCCGGCGATGTCCTGCCCCGCGAGCACGACCCGGCCGCTCGACGGCCTGTCCAGCCCGGCGGCGCAGTGCAGCAGTGTCGACTTGCCCGAGCCCGACGGCCCCATCACCGCGGTGAACGAGCCTCGCCCGAACCCGACGGTGACACCGTCGAGCGCCCGCACCCCGCCAGGGTGCACCTTCGTGACGTCGGCGAGCTCGACGACATCCCGCGGCGGTGCGTCCTTCGAATCCTGTACCAGAACCATGGTGAGGAGTCTGATCGAGCGCGGGGCGCGAACCCACCGAGGAGACAATGATCTCCGAGGTAGGGCTAGCCCTACCTACGGGCGCGGGCGGCACCGCTGCGGCGGCTCAGGACCGAGGAACGTGACAAGATCTCGGTGGCGGTCAAGAAGGAATATGACAAGGAAAGGGCCGCCCGAATTCCTCTCACTGTCGGCGGTTGACGCCCTTCCGGCGCCGACGGCAGACTTATTCCGGTAAGTTTCCGTGGAGGGGGATCAATGAAATCATCGAGTCCTGCCGTCAAGGGTGCGCTCGTCGCCCTGATCGCCGTGCTGGGCCTCGGTAGTACTTTCTTTGCCGCAGTGGCAGGGGAATCGGACTGGACGCTGACCGTTTCGCCGTCGACGAATCTCGCCGCGGAGCAAATCGTCAGTGTCGGCATCAGTGGCTTCACGCCGAATCGGCAGACGATGCTGCTCGAATGCACGATAGAGGGAGACTGCTACACCATCGGATACCCGATTTCGGATGCGAACGGTGGTATATCGACCACGGCCACGGTCTTCCGGTATCTGTCCTGGGACGAGCTGAACTACGATTGCAAGGCTCCGGGCGGAGGATGCGAGGTCATCGCCGCCGATCTTGACACGGGCGAGCTGAAGAAGGTGCCACTTACCTTCCTCTAGGGCGTTCAGGGGGCTTGCTTCAGGTAGGACCGGACCTCGGCGGAGCCTGGCGAGGTGACCGATCGCGTCGTCGTGACGGCCGATCTCGTGGCAGATGTCCCCGAGGGCGTTCCGCAAGGGTCGCTGAACCGGCGTACTCCGGTAACGGCGAGTGCCGGTTCAGCGACTCCGAGTCTGACGGGTTTCCGCACCGGCACTATCCCGAGGAGGGGTCGTCGAAATGCCCTCCCGGTCACCACATGGCTGATGACGCGACGCGAAAGCCGAGAGACGCGCTGCTGCGGGCAGCGGTGTCAGGGGACGAGACGGCCGCCAGACAGGCCGCGCTGGCGGGCCTGGACGCGGGACTGGGAGCCGAGACCGTCCTGCTGGAGATCATCGGCGGGGCACAGCGCCGGATAGGCGAACAGTGGGCCACGAACCGGCTCACGGTCGCCCAGGAGCACGCCGCCACGGCGATCAACGAGCGGGTCATCGTCAGCCTCGGCACCGCCGTCGGCCGTCCCCGGCCACATCTGCCTCGCGTCGTGGTGGCGTGTGTGGATGGGGAATGGCACGTACTGGCGGCCCGCTTGCTGGCCGAAGTGCTGATATTGCGTGGTTTCCAGGTCGACTTCCTCGGCGGGCAAGTGCCCCCGCCGCATTTGATCGCGCACGTGAGGAGCACCAAGCCGCAGATGGTGGCGCTGTCCGGTTCCCTGGCGCCTCGTCTGCCGATAGCGCATACGACCGTTTGTGCCTGCCACGGCGCCGGAACGGCCGTCGTGATCGGCGGCAGCGCCTTCGGCCCGGACGGGCGTTACGCGTCGATGCTCGGCGCGGACCTGTGGGCGCCGGGCCCGCGCGAGGCCGCGGTCGAGCTGGCGCGGGCACTTCCGGTGAGTCCCCGTGACACCCATCGTCCGATCGAGGATCTGCCCCATTTGGCGGACCAGGAGTACACGCTCGTGACGCGGCTTCGCCCGCGGCTGGTGCGCGCCATGCGAACCGTGCTCGACGTCTTCCCCCGCGACCACGATGACCGCGGCTGGTTTCGCGACAGCTTGACGCAGATCGTCGACTTCCTCGGCGCGGCGGTCTATGTCGGCGAATCCCGGCCGTTCGCCGAACATCTCGAATGGCTCGAAGGGTTTCTGGCGGCACGGGGGATCACCGACGGGTTTCTGAGCCCGGTGCTCGACACCTTGGCCGAGGAACTACGGGACTTTCCCCGCACTGTTCGTATCCTGTCGGAGGTACGTCGTGAGGTACCCGGCCGGGACTAGTGGCTCCTCAGCCGCTTTTCCCTTTACGAGCCGATCAGTGCGGAAAGGCCTGCCCCGGCCGCAGGAGCACGGTGTCGCGGTGGTCCGTGATCGCCCGCGCCACGTCGAGCATGGTTTCGGTGTCCCGCAGCCTGTCGAGGTAGCCCACGGACGCGGCGAGCATCCTCAGGTCGACGGTGAAATACATGCCCATCAGCGGGTTCACGAACAGCTCGCTGCCCGCCGTGCGCGAAGTGAACGCCACGTTCCCGAACTCTCCTCGCAGCGCCGCCGCGATCTGCCCGTTCACGATGCTCGGCCGGATCGGGGTGGCCGCTTGCGCGTGCGCGACGGCATCCCGGTAGGCCTGCGCTTCCGGTGACGCGGAAGGGATCGACAGCGCTCCCAGGTAGCCACCGGCCCGGTCGAGCGCGGCCAGGTTCTCCAGCACGTGGGAGTGACACACGCCGTGATAAGCGTCGATCCCGAACCCCAGACACGCCACGAGCCTGTCGACGTCCTCGATCGCGGAGACGGCGGCAAGGCTGGTCATGTCCTCTTCGGGCGTCCCGAGCCCGGACTCGTCGCCGCGCATGAGGATGTCCGTGCCGCCGTCCACCAGCACGATCGCGTCCACGCCCAGATGCCGCACGAGCGCGCGATAGGCCGCCCGCAGCCGCCGGACGCCGATGCGGGGGAACGCGTGCACCGTCGATGGCAGGCCCTGATCGCGTAGCCACCGGGCGAGCGTGCGTTCGGGGAAGTAGTCGTCGCTGCCCACGCTGTCGGCCCCGACAGCCGCGACATCCGGTGCCACCCAGTCGTCCAGATCGAGTCGCTCGAGCTCGCTGAACGACAGGTTCGCCAGGTGGACCCGCTTGCCTTGGGCGCGCAACGCGAAGGCCAGCGGCAGAGCCGCGTAGACGTCGAATCCGCCACCTGCCCCGGCCAGAAGGACATTCGACGCTGATTTCAACCGGGCGAACAACGGCGGCTCCGTCAAAGAGAACACCTCACCATCGTAGAGAGCACCGTCGTCCGCGACCGTCGCCGGCAGTAGCTTTCAGTGAGTGCTCGTAGACGAGGGGCCTGGAACGCTGTGCTCGCTTCGCTGCAGACCTTCACCAGCGTGAACTCGTGTGGCAGGTGGTTTCGTGCCCCAGCGGGTCTTGCCACCGGGTTTGAAGACGGACAGATAGGTCGCCGTCCACAACACGGCCGCGAAGACGATCATGCAGATCATCAGCGTCAGTCCGGTTCCACCGGGTTGGGCGGCCGGGTCGGCGGTCCGTTCGGCGAGTTCCCGTACCCACTGGCTTTCCACGATCGCGACCGCCGGAATGCACAACGCGATCACGAGTTTGAGCAGGACCCACCAGTGCTTCACCAGGCCCCATTTGCCGCCCAGCGAGACCACCAGGCCGGTGAGAATGGACAGCATCATCGTAGGAATGACGATGAACAGATCGAAGACGTGCATCAATTCGTAGGAGGAATGCCGCAACATGGCGCTTTCCGTGGTGTAGCCACGGTGCTGAGTACCACCATGGCCACCGCGATACCGAGCCAGCTCACCGACAGCCCGACATGCAGCATCACCCACAGTTTCCGTTTGCCAGGGGACAGTCTCGGGAAAGTCGGCCGCAAGAAGCCGAGAATCACCGCGGAGAAAGCCATGCCGGCGAGTGGGAGCGGCCCGGGGAAGCTGAACAGGAACTGCACCGGGATGAACACCAGATGGAAGACGATGGCCGTCCGGCGGGCTCGCGAAGTCCCGGAGCACAGCGCGCAACAAGCCGAAATCGCAGCGGCGAGAAGATAGCCCGCGAAGCCCAGGCTCTGGATGAGCGGGAGGACGGCGTTCTCGCCGGGGATGATCACCAGGGCGGTGAGGACCGAGAACGCGGCGAACGCCCACTGCGTCCGCGTCAGCCGGGCGGCCGCTGTCCGTACCTGGACATCGGCACCCGTTCTGTTCGAGGGATTCATGCTGGTCACCTCTCCTGCTTTCGGTGCAGGCGCAGGTCATTACGTGGTCCCTCTCGCCTGTGGGTCCGAACCTAGGAGAAGGCCGGTGCCGTCCGCGTCGCACGAAGTGATCCCACCGGTAGGCCGGAAGTCGCGTCATTACCGCCACCGGCTACATCGATCGACTGATCCGGTACGTCCGGATCACGTACTCCGGCTTCACTCGATCATTCCCTCTAGACTCGGAGGATGATCTCGCTGAGTTCCGCCCAGCGGTGGTGTGGGTGGAAACCATCGGGGCGCCGTCACATGATCATCGATTCGGCGGTGGCGCTGGCGTGCGTGATCGGCACTTTCCTCTGGTCGGGGCCACAGCAGTTCGCCCCCGACTTCGGCTTTCCTCTCCTCGGCGGTGACAACCGGCTGATCGCCTCGATCCCGCTCGCCCTGCTGACGGGCGCCGCCGCGATGGTGCGCAGGCGCAAGCCGATTTTCCTGGTGGTCGCGAGCCTCATCAGCTGGACTATGCTTTCGGCGATCGTCGGTGTGGTCTTCGGCCTGTACGCGCTGGCGGCTTTCGAGAAGTCGCGACGGTTGATGGCCGTCACCGCCGCGATCGCGCTGGTGATCGTCGGATTCCCCTTCTGGCGCCTCGGCGATTCTCGCGCACCGTGCCGGTCTGGTCAGCTGACGCCGGGTGTAGTCCACTGTGGACAGTTGTGCTGATCCCTGCCGTTCGCGAGATCAGCGGGAGTGTCGAAGCTGGTTGACGACGATTCTCCTGCGTACTTGCCGGGATGTTCGCAATCCGCGCCCGCGCGAGATGGTGGGTGAGACCTTTCCCGAGAATCGGCTTTCCGATCAAGCGGTGTCGTCCGAAGAGCCCATCGGCGACAGTGAAGTGGTGAAGAGCTGATGCCCTACGGCCTGCGCGGCCCCGGCGCGGTGGTGGCGGGCCGCGTGCCACGGTCCGCGTGACGGGGGATCCCTGCGACCCGGGTGAGTCGCGGATCAGCGAGGATTGTCCCTTTCCCGCACGGTCGTCTTGGCTCAATTACGCAAGATCGATTGACAAACTCTCCGGGGACGCCCGATATCACGGCCCATGAGATTGCCGAGTGGGCAAGCGATGTGTCAACATCGTCGATGTGACGGTCGGTGACGCCGGAATGGCTACTTTCGTCTTCTTGAAGGAACGAATCCACGGGATGCTGGCATCCACTGGCTGCAGCTTCGACGTCTATCCGCACGGGTCTTCGGTGAAGGGGACCCGAATCGACCCGCGCGGCGACGTCGACGTGGTGGTCGAACTGTGCCATCCGATCGTGCCCACTTGGCGGGACGGCTCCGAAGCGGCCCCGGGCACGAGCTACGGCAAACGGGTGCAGGGGCGGGCACCCACCCCGGAATTCCTGTGGTTCAAGGAAACCATCGCGCAAGCGCTGAGCTACGACTTCGAGACGATGTCGCCGGGACTGGGATCGGTGGTCGCGTGGGGCAAGGTCCAGAAGGTGCTCAAGGTGACACCGGTCTTTCCCGGCCACGTCAACGCCGATCTGCTGATCTGCCAGCGGTTCCTGGAAGCACCGCCCGTTTCCGGGAAAACCGCGGACGAGGGTGTCATTTTCTGGGATGGATACGGTGAACCGCAGGTCAGTCATCCGAAGAAGTACATCGCGAAGGTCAAGGAAAAAGACAAGCGAACGAGCGGAATGTACACGCAACTCGTGCGGCATCTGAAAAGTAACCATGCCGATCTCAAATATCGCGGCCCCGGAAACCGGCGCTCGCCCGGCCCGTCCCGTCAGGTCGCCACGGACTCGTCGCTGGGAGTTTCCTCGGCGACGCTGGAGATGCTGGCGTACGGGGTCCCCAACGATCACTACACTCCCCGGAACCTGAACTCGACGCGGAAAAAGGTGAGGACCTATCTTCGTGGGGTCGCCGAGAACGAACGCTCGCGTCGGTCGTTCGTGCCCTGGGATCTCGTCAACGACACCACATACCAGCACTGGATCGAGTTCATGCACGGAGAGTTCAGGGCGATGCTGTCGAACGACAGGATGTGGGCCTGAGGAACAGGTGACATGGGTCGGGTCGACGAGTTCCGGCGGCGAGCGAGCGACAAGCCGTGCCCCTGGTGCGAACGGGCGGAGGGCTTCGACAAGCCGTCCCTTCAAGAGCGGATCAAGATCGAAGGCCGGGATGCCGCCAGTGGCGCCGTGACCGGGCTGACGACCTCGGGGCTGGGGTCATTCCTGCGCCATCTCGCCAAGCCGAAGGGAGTTGACGCTGTCTGCGCTCGCTGTCGGGCGGCTGTCAAGATCTGCCCGAGATGCGATTCGCCCAATCGTCCCGGCGGGATGATCGAAGAGTGCACGGCCTGCGGCAATACCTTCGTGTAGCCGAGGCGACGGGGGCCTATTGACAAGTATGACAGTATTTTTCCAACTAGCTGACTAGTGCGTTGTCCGGTGTTGCCGGCGAACGGCGATCCGGGTGGCGCCTCTGGGGAGAGGACTGTTCATGCAGCCGGCCCGCCGTATCGCCCAAGTAGTCGCGCTCACCGTCGCGGTGGGGATCACCTTGGCGGCGCCGGTCTCGGCGAGACCGCTCGCGGCAGGCGACGACTACTACCAGGACGCGGTGGGCAAGACCGGTGCCGAACTCAAGTCGGCGTTGCACAAGATCATCAGTACCAACACCAAGCTGACCTACGAGCAGGTGTGGGACGGGATCAAGGCCACCGACGAAGATCCCGCCAACGCGGCGAACGTCGTGCTGCTCTACAGCGGCCGCTCGCAAGCGAAGACCGCCAACGGCGGCGGTGTCGACCAGTGGAACCGGGAACATGTCTGGGCGAAGTCGCACGGCGACTTCGGCACCGCGACCGGGCCCGGTACCGACCTGCACCATCTGCGTGCCGAGGACGTGTCGGTCAACAGCACCCGGGGGAACAAGGACTTCGACGCCGGTGGTTCCCCGGTCGACGAAGCGCCCGGCAGTCTGACCGACGACGATTCGTTCGAGCCGCGGGACGCGGCGAAGGGCGACGTGGCCCGCATGATCCTGTACATGGCCGTTCGCTACGACGGCACCGACGGCTTTGCCGATCTGGAGCCCAACGATGCCGTCGACAACGGCTCCAAGCCCAACATCGGCCGTCTCTCGGTGCTGTTGAAGTGGAACAGCCAGGATCCGCCCGACGCCGGCGAGCAGCGCCGCAACCAGGTCATCTACGACCAGTTCCAGCACAACCGCAATCCCTTCATCGACCATCCCGAATGGGCCGACTCCATCTATTGAGGGGTAAGGCAAAGGGCGATGGGATGAGGGTGCCCTTCGCCGTGTCCGATGCTGGGCTGACCACCGAGGCAGGCGGCGCCGTCCGGGAAACGACGCCGCCCATGGCCCTTCCGGATCACCAGGTGACGGGTAGCTCCCGCACCGTGTAGAAGATCGCGTTCTCGTCGAAGGCCAGTTCCTCCAGAGGTGCCGCCAGTTTCAGAGTCGGTATGCGTCGATAGAGCGTGCTGTAGACGACCTGAAGCTCTGCCCGGGCCAGCGGGGCGCCGAGGCACAAGTGCTTGCCGTGGCCGAAAGCGAGATGGTGGCGGGACTCGCGCCCGATGTCGAGCCCGTCGGGATCCGGGAAGGCCGAGCGGTCCCGGTTGGCCGTGCTCTTCACGGCGATGATGCCTTCGCCGGCGCGGATGAGTCGGCCGCCGATCTCCAGATCCTCCCGCGCGACACGGCGGGCTTCGGTGTGGGTGATGGACAAATAGCGCAGGAGTTCTTCCACGGCGCCGGCCACCGCCGCGGGATCGTCGCCGTCCCGGAGCTCTCGGAGTTGATCCGGGTGGGTCAGGAGCGCGATCGTGCCCAAGGCGATCATGCTCGCGGTGGTGTCGTGTCCGGCCACGAGGAGAAGCTGGCCCAGCGTGGCGATCTCGCGGGGAGTCATCGCGCCGGTCCGGAACTGTTCGACGGTCAGTGTGCTGAGCAAGTCTTCGCCAGGCTCAGCGTTCTTCGCGGCCACCAGGTCTTCCAGGTAGGTGTTCAGTCGTTCGCTGGCGGCCATGGCCTGTCCGGGATCGGTTTCGTCCATCACGAGTGTGCGGGCGACGCCTTGGAAGAAGTCGCGGTCGGCGTAGGGCACGCCGAGCAGTTCGCAGATCACCTGTGAGGGGACCGGCAACGCGAAGGCCTCGACCAGATCCACCGGCCCGGGGGAGGCGAGCATCGCGTCGATGAGGTCGTCGACGATCCGCTGGATCCGGGGCCGCAAGGCCGCCATCTTCTTGATCGTGAACTCCGGCGTCAGCAGCCGCCGCTGGGCGGTGTGTTCCGGCGCGTCCATCTGCATCAACGTCTTCATCCGCGTGTCACGCGCCTTGCTCACCGCGTTGGTGTGCGGAAAGGCGGGCCGCGTGGCGTCGACGCTGACCCGTGGGTCGGCCAGCACCGCTCGCACGTCCGCGTGCCGCGTGATCAGCCAGGGCGTACTGCCGTCCCACAACCTCACCCGCGACACCGGCTCGAGTTCGGCCCGCCGGGTCAGTTCCGGTGCCGGGTCGAGCGGGCAGCCGTCCGCCCGAGTCATCGGAAACGACTGTGCCGCGCCCTTTTCGCCGGTCATGGAGCCTCCTTGTGTCGATCACTGATGCGCCTGCAGCATGCCGGTGGCGGGCACCCCGGTAATCGGACAAATCGGATGTTAGCTGGCTCACATTCAGGGGCGCCGCGTGAATGACACTGAGTGTCAGTGCGGGCCGGGTGCCTACTGTTCGCCGTCGCGGTTCAGCGCCGCGGTGACCTGGGCGATGACCTCGGACATGGGCGCCGCCGAACTCAGCACGGCGACCACGGTGGTCTCCTGGCCGGACGCGGCGGGCCCGCCGGTGCGGAACGCGTCGGTGACCAGTGTGAACGCCTCGTCCGCGCCGGCCGCGATGTCGTCCTTGCCACCGCTGCGCAGCCAACGGCGCAGCACGTGGTTGTTGGCGGCCGCGATCGCCGCGGCGACGACCGCCGCGCGCAGGGCGGCCATCGGGTCGCCCTGCTCCTCGAACCGGCCCTGGAGATAGCGGGCGAGTACGCGCTGATAGCGGTCGACGGTCGCGACCTCCTTGTCCCGCAACGAAGGCACGGTGCGGGTCAAGGTGAAACGCTTGAGGGAACCGTCGATGTCGGCGGCGTAGGAGTCGAGTACCAGCCGCACCGCGTCGCAGCCCACCTCCACCGGCTCGCACGCCGGGTCCGCGGTGGCGAAGACCTCTTCCATCTCCGCCACGATCTCGTCGTGATTGGCGAAGAGCACGTCGTCCTTCGCGTCGAAGTACCGGAAGAACGTGCGGCGGCCGACTCCCGCGGCGGCGGCGATCTCGTCCACCGTGGTGGCTTCGTATCCCTGCGTCACGAACAGGTCCACCGCCGCGGTGGCGAGCGAACGGCGCAGCTGACGCCGGCCGGCGGGGGTCGTCCCGACCCGGGTGGCTGGTGCGCGTCGTGACGGATCCGTCATGGCGGGGACGGTAGCAGTTCTGCTTGCTAATGACACTGAGTGCCGTTACGGTGAGAGGCACTCCACACCCCGCCCAGTGGAAGGCGTCACCGATGACCCTCGACCAGCAGATCCAGCCAAGCGAGTCTTCCGCGCTGCGGGAATCGGCGGCCGAGGACTTCGAGGCCTACTACGGCAGGCTCTTCGGCTGGTCGGTCAAACGGCAGGGGTCCCGGCCGTTTCTGGTACTGGAGAACGGGATCTGCGCGGTGACGATCCCCAGGCTCAGCGCCGGACCGGTCCTCGACGGCCTCGCCGCGACAGGCTGCGAGGGGCCCGCGTTCGTCATCCCGTCGCGACTCGGGCCGCGTGTGGCCATGCTGGCCGAGACGGACGGCCTCGTGCCTCCGCGCGCCGCTCTGCCCAAGGACGTCGAGGTGATCGCCGGGGGCGCGCTTCTCCCGCTGCCGATCGGTGCCCGGCGCCCGGACGTCGCGCTGGAATGGCTCATCGCCCCCGATCCCCGGCAACGGTGGCTTCCCAGCCTGGGCGCGGTCCTCGCCGGTATCCACGCGAGGTTCTGAGAGGGCTTTCCCGGTATCGCCCGGGAAAGCCCTCCGCGTCGAAGTGTTCGACTGATCAGAACCGGCCGCAGTTGCCGGTGCCCGCCTGACCGCTGAACACGGCCCGCAGCCAGGCGGTGGCGTCAGTGGCCGCGGTCGGCATGCCCAGCGCGTGGGAGAAGAACGGTGCGAGGGAGACCAGTTCCTTCCACTGGACGTTGGCGCCCTTGCCGCACCAGTCCTTGGCCATCTGCTTGCCCACCGCCGCGGGGATCACGTCGTCCGTCGGGCTGTGCTGGACCATGGTCGGCATGGCGGGTTTGAGGTTCCCGATCCGGTTCTCGGCGATGATCGCGTCGAACGGCGGCTGTGTCAGGTACGACGAAACCGGCTGACCGTTCTTGGTCAGCGAACTCGTCTGCTTGAACATGAACTTGAAAACGGCGTCGAGCGTGCAGGTCTGCCGTGCTTGCAGGAACAGTTCGGCACCGGCCGGATTGGCCAGGCCGACCAAGTTGGCCTCAGGGTAGGCCTGATTGATCCCGATCAGCGCGTAACCCAGGAATCCCAGGTAAATTCCGCCGTCCAGCGATTTGGCCAGTGCCGCCTTGTCGGCGGGCGGTGCGCCGGAATAGACGCCTTTGACGTTCAGTTCGGGCGCGTAGCTGGAGGCCAGTTCCGCGGCTGCCGCGGCGGCACTGCCGCCCTCGGAGTACCCGGCGATGCCCACCGGGCCGTTCCCGGGAAGGCCGGTCCCGGGCAACCGCTGAGCCGCGCGGACCACGTCGAGCACGGTGTGCGCCTCGGAAAGCCGGTTCACGTAGGGATGGTCGCCACTGCCCTCGACCCACGGTCCGAGGTAGTCGGTCTGCGCGACGGCGAACCCGGCGCCCAGCAGCGCGTCGACGAAACCGTTCTGGAATCCGGAAACCAGGTCCCGGGAACCCTCGCCCGCCAAGGTCTTCGAGGGAGCGCACTGCGCGCCCATGCCGAAGGTGAACGGCGCGTAGGCCACGATCGGCCGCTCGCCCGGACCGCTCCACGCGGCCGACGGCACCAAGACGGTTCCGCTGACGGCCACCTGCTTGTCCTTGTTGTCCCGGGAAAGGTATTGGATGCGGGTGGCTTTGGCGCCGTTGTAGGTCGAGGGCTGCGACTTGACCACGTCGCCGTTCTGGCCCGCGGGCAGCGGTGACGAAACGGTGTACACCGAGGTCGCGTCGGCGCTGGCCGGCGAGGTGCTCACCGTCAGGAGGGCGGTCGCGATCAGCGTCGCGGTCATGGTGACGGTCATGCCACGGCGAAGGGAAATGGGCATACGGGAACTCCACATCGAGTCGGAACGTGAGGTCGGCTGACCAGGTGCCTGACTGCGATGGCCTGTCGCAGAAAGCGCGGAGATCGTGTCCTGCGCCTTGTGAAGAATGGAAACGGCTCGGTCGCACACTGTCAACGGACGACGACCGAACAGTCTCCGGGCTATCAACGGGTGGCGACCGGCCGCGCCGGTTTCTGTCAGGCGGGTGACAGGCGTCGACGCCGCCACCCGCGTCCGCCGAAAAGATGCGGATCCGGCACGACGCTGTTTAGAGTTTTCGCGGTGACCTCGAATTCGGGCGTGAAGGCAGCACCTCCAGGGTGGGTTCCGGTCGAGCACCGTTTCCTCGGTCTCGACAAACGGACGTTCGGACCGGCTCTGATCACCCTTTCGGTGGCCTTGGTGCTCATCTACGGGTTACCGGCGGTCAACGCGGTCATCCCGTGGCGCAACGAGATCCGGGCCGGTGAGGTGCTGGATCTCGGCGATGGCGCGACGGCGGTCCCGCCGGTGGGCTGGCAGCTCGAGAACGGCACGCTCGCCGGTACCGGCGCCGCGAGGCCGGAGTCGCTGCAGGCCCTGCTCGCCACGGGTGGCGCGACCATCGACCTGCGCGGCGCGTCGTACTCCGGATCCGCTGAGGCGTTCCTCGAGCAGGTCGAGCGGTCGAGGGGCGCCGGCCCGGCCGGAGTCGACGGGACACAGGGCACGGTGACGACCACCGCCGGGCTGGTCGGCATCGTGCGGACCACCACCGGCCCCGCGGGTGACGGGCTCGACGTGGCGTTCAAGATGGCGGGCTCCGGTCAGGCGGCCGAGGCGGCACCCGCCTTGCTGATCACGGTCCGCACCGCGCCGGGCCAGTTCGAGCGCTATCGGGACGTGGTGGCGGGATTCCTGCGCAGCGTCGCGCCGGGGGCGAGCCGATGACCGCGCCGTCGGAGGGCAAGGCGGCGCAACTGGCCGCGATCGAGCAGTCGGGCTGGGGACAGCCGTTCCGGTTCGTCCAGCCGCACAACCTGGCGTTCTGGGTGTATCTCCTCGGGATCGGCGGCGGCACGCTCTCGATGGTGCGGTACTTCGGCGCCGACGGTGGTTTCTACACCCCGGCGCTGGCCGGTGGCGTGCTGTTGTTCGGGCTCTACCTGGTGCCGTGGTTGCTGCTGCTGCGCCACCACAATCGCTACACCGCCCAACCGGCCGGACTGCTGGCGGCGGGGTTCGCGTGGGGTGGCATCGCCGCGGCGTTCTGGATCGCGCTCCCGGCGAACACCGCACTGCTGGAGATCTGGACGAAGCTCGGCGGCACGGCCTTCGCGGCCGACTGGGCCGCCGGTCTCACCGCGCCGGTCAACGAGGAATGGGGCAAGGCACTCGGCCTGGTGCTGCTGATCGGGCTCGCGCCGAGGCTGGTCCGCAGCGCCTACGACGGTTTCATCATCGGCGCGTTCATCGGTCTGGGCTTCCAGGTCTTCGAGGACGTGCTCTACGTGTACAACGGTGCCGTCCAAAGCTTCGGTGTCGATCAGGTCGGCACCTCGCTGCAGATGTTCCTGATCCGGGGCGCGGCCGGAATCGTGTCGCACGCTCTCTTCAGCGCCGTCTTCTGCACCGGCCTGATGTGGGTCCTCGGGCGGACCCGGAGCGAGCGCAACGTGGTCCTCGGTGTGTCGACCATGCTGACGGCGATGGTGTTCCACTTCGCCTGGGACGACATGACCGGCATCAGTGGTGGCGGCTCCCTGGCCGCCGTCCTGCCCTTCGCGATCGCGGCCGTCGAGCTCACCGTGTTGTTCGCCGTCCTGCGCCGTGCCGCGCGGCAAGAACGAGCCTGGATCCGCCAGCTGCTCGGTCCGGAGGTGGAAACGAGCGTGCTGGATCCCGCCTTGCTGGACGCGGTCAGCGGCCTGCGCAAAGACCGCAAGGCCTATCGCAAGCGTTTGCACTCGCGGCGGAAGGCCCGCCACTCGATCGAAGGCGCGGGAGATCTCGCCCGTGAGATCGCCCGCGCGGGCGGACGGGAAACCGAACGAGTGGACCACGCCAGGAGCGAACTCCGCCGGCTCCGGGCGTGATCCGATCGTCCTACCGGTTGTCCAGATCGGTGTAGAAGTCGTTCAGCGCGGCCGCGCCCCGTTTCGGGTCCTGCATCATCCACCAGTGCCCGAGGCCGTCCAGGACGACTTCCCTGGCGTCGAACCGTTCAGCCGCGCGGTGGGCGAATTCCGGCCCGCCGACGTACTGGTCCTCCGTCGCGTTGATGACGAGCCCCGGACGGCGTTGCTCCTGGGGGAGCCCGGTGCCCCAATCGAACGCCGGGAGATCCGTCGCCGAGCGGTACAGAGCCAGAATGCACCGTCCCATCTCCGCACCGTCCGCGTTCGCCGTCGCCTCCGCCGCCGCGGTGGTCATCCCGGCCGCGACCAGCCCCGCCGCCAGATCTTCGGCCGGACCGCCGAACATCTGCCCGATCGCGGCTTCGCCGGCACCGGGTGTCTGCCAGGTCTGCGCGAGGTCGTGCCAGACGTAGTCCGGGTCGGTGCAGCCCGCCACGTCGTTGCACCAGGACCGGATGAGGTCGGGCCTGGTGGCGGCCACCCGCTGCACGTGGCAGCCGCCCCAGTCGTGCCCGACCAGATCGATCGGTCCGTCGATCGCTTCGAGTTCGGCGACGAGCCAGCGGAGATAGTCGTCCGCGGTCGCGCCGAACCCGTCGGGAACCGCCGCGCCGAACCCGGGCGGCGACAGCCTGACGACGTCTGTCCTCGCGAGTTCTTGGCGTAGCGGTTCCCAGATCGCGGCCGTTTCGGGAACTCCGTGGACGAAGACGACAGGCATGCTGACTCCGATGAACGCCGGGACACTGGTCGGTCCGGCCATCCTGGCACGGAAGGCGACGGTTCAGCAGGGCTGCAGCAGCCAGCAGAGCCGGTACTTCGCCTGGTAGGTCGTCGACGTCCCTGGCGCGACGATGTTCTGTGTCCGCGCGCCACCGTGTGCCCAACCGGTGTAGGCGTACTTCAGGTTGAGCGGTGGCACGTTCTGCGGGCTGTCCGCGCTGATCGAGTTGGTGGATCCGGCGATCACCGTCCGCGAGAACGGCGTGCGCTGCTGGGTCCCGCCGACGGTGAGCATCGCCTGATTCGGGCTGGAGGTGAAGTTCAGGGACACCGTCTTCGGCTGGAGGTCGACGGTCTTGGTACCCGTGCGGCCGCTCGAGTCGGTCGCGGTGAGGGTCAGCTGCAGATACGACGGGTACTCGTGGTCCGGCGCGACGAACGAGCCGGACGCGACGCCCGGGAAGTCCTGGACGTTGTGCGTATGGCAGGTGCCGTTGGCCGCGCAGTGCCGGATCGCGAGCCGCCAGGACAGCGCCGAAGGCGGTAGCTGCCCGTCCTGTGCGTCGACGGCGCGGCCGGAGAACGGCACGGTCTGGCCGACCGACCAGGTCAGCGCGCCGGTCGGGCTGTCGATGACCGGCACCGGGTCGAGGCCGACCGGGTTCCCGACGGTCACGCGCACGGTCGTCGTCGCGGCGGCGCCATGGGAGTCCGTGACCCGCAGACCGGCGTCGACGGCGGCGGCCGTCGTGTAGGTCCACGTCGGATTGGCGGCCGTCGAGTCGTCGTACGCGCCGTCGGCGTCGAGGTCCCAGGCGTAGGACAGCGTGTCCCCGGCGTCCGGGTCGGTGGAGCCGGTGCCGTCGAACTGGACCGACAGCGGCGCCGGGCCGCTCGACGGGGTCGCGGTGGCCACCGCGACCGGCGGCCGGTTGCTGCCGCCGGGATGGCTCACCCGGTGGAGTTCACCACTGCCCAGCGCGACGTAGAACAGGTCGCCACCCGGGCCGGTGAGCACCTGCACCGGTGTGTTGACGCCGGTCACGAAGGGCACCAGACGGCTCGCGTTCGGCTGGCCGCCGACGGTCTGCATGGCCCAGATGCAGCCCCGGGAGGAGTCGGAGAAGAACAGCGCGCCGGAGTAGTCGGCGGGGTAGTTGCTCCCGGATTCGAAGGCGATGCCGCTGATCGACGAACCTCCGGTGGGACAGGGGTCGCCCGCCACCACCTTGGCGTTGTGGTTGTAGGCGTAGTAAGGCGCGGCCTGCCCGCCGGAGCTGTACAGGGACTCGCACCGGTCGAGGTTCGCGCCGTCGTAACCCGCTTGCCGGGTGGTGCCCTCGAAGCAGGGCCAGCCGAAGTTCTCGGCCACGCTGTCGCCGACGTTGGCGACGCGGTTGATCTCCTCCCAGGTGTCCCAGCCGACGTCGCCCGCCCACAGCTCACTGGTTCCCGGCCGGAAGCCGAACCGGAACTGGTTCCGCGCGCCGTAGGCGATCACGCGCCGGGCGTTGGCGTCGGTGCTGCTCGCGAACGGGTTGCCGGCCGCGCCTTCGCCGGTGTCGGGGTCGAGGCGCAACAGCGCGCCGTTGAGCAGCACCGGCTGCCCGGCGGGGCGGCGAGGCGACTGCGAACGCAGCGCGCCGCCTTCCGCCGTCGGCGGCGTGAGGTTCGTCCCGGCGGGCGAGGGCGGGTCGGCGCAAGGGTTCTCGACCTGGCCGTAGTCGGCGAAGTTGAAGCTGGCGCCGTCGCCGCCGCCCGCGTACAGGGCGCCGTCCGGCCCGAAAGCGAGAGCGCCGACCGAGTGGCTGGGGAACTGCTGGCACCAGCCGGTGACCAGCGGCTTCTCGCTGACGGCCGTCCCGGCCGGGCCCATGGTCAACTGGGACACGCGACCGGTGACGACGCAGCCCTTGTTGGTGGCGCCCGGCGGGGTCGGGCAGGTGTCACCCCAGCGCGGCGCGGTGCCGCCGGGCACCGCGTCGAGGGTGTAGGACACGTAGACGTACGGCCTGGCGGGGAAAGCGGGGTCGACGGCCAGTCCGAGCAGGCCGCGGTCCCAGAAGTCCTGTGTCTGCGGGCGGAGATCGGCGAAGACCGTCGGCGTCGTGTCGGTGAGCGAGTCGAAGACCTTGACCAGGCCGCTCTTCTCGGCGATGAACACCCGGCCGTCCGGCGCGAACGCGGTGGACGTCGGCGAGCTGAGCCCGCCGATCGCCACCGTGTCGGTGAAACCGGCCGGCACCGCGGCTTCGGCGGGCGCCACGGCGACGACAGCGACCGCGAGGGCGCCGACGAGCGGGCCGACCACGCCCACCGCCAACGCGCGTCGTGATCTTCGCGGGAACAATGCTCTTGCTGAGAACAGCGGACGACGAGAACCCATCACACGACTCCTCCTGCGCAGGGACCGGAAAGAACGCGGTAGCTGTTCCCTATGGCGCGAGAAGCCCGAAAGTTGTTACGGCTCTACGAGAAATGCGCACAAAACGCTAAAGAGAAGGGCCCCGTCCGGCCGGACGGGGCCCTTGACGACGATCGAGGCGGGTCAGCCGGTGACGTCGAGGTGGGCCTTGACCGGGGTGGGGGTGGGGGCCTTGCCGTCGGCGGTGGGCTTGTCGCCCGCGGGCTTGGCGGTGGTGGCCGAGGTCGGCGGCGCGCTCGGCTTGCCGCTCGACGGCTTGCCGGTGCTCGGCTTGCCCGTGGGCGGCTCGGTGGTCGAACCGTCGCCGCCACCCGCGGCGCAGGTCACCGAGGCGAGGTCGAGTGTCTGGAAGCCGTCGACGCTGATCGACAGCGCGGTGACCGTGATCGAACCGTCCTTGTGCTTGACCTGCTTGTTCAGCGTGACCGAAGCCAGCCCTTCGACGCCGACGGCGGTGTTCGGCGCGGCGGCGACGTCGAGCTTGACACCTCCGATGCTCGCCTTGGCGAGCGACGAAGACCCCTTGCCGCCCTTGCATTCCGCCTGGATGGCCGACGCGCTGACCAGCGGCTTGCCCTGCTTGCCGCTGAGCCCGCCGAGGTTCACCTCGACGTCCTTGACGCTGGCCCTGGCCGCGCTCTCGCCCGCCTGGGCGTTGAGCAGGGTGACCTTGACCAGTTGCAGCGGCAGGGTGAACTCCGCGAGCGACTTCTGCCGGAAGCCGTCCGAGCCGTCGACCGCGGGGACCGGGTCGATCTTCAGCAGGCCCGAGGCGGACAGGGCGAACGCCGAGCTGCCGTGGCCGGCGGCGCCTGCCGAAGGGGCGATGACCGTGAGCGCCACCGCGCTGAGGGCGATGCCGCCGACGAGAGCTTTTCTGGTGAACAAATCACTACCCTTTCGAGAATTGTTCAGACGATGTTGACAATGGCGCCCAGCGGAACCTTCACGAGCTCGTCGAGCGCCGCCTTCGGCACGCGAATGCAGCCGTCGCTGTTCGCTTGGCCCTGGAAACTGTCATTCGGCCACGTGTGGATGCCGACCGTGCCGGGACCGCCGCCGAACGTCTCGTGCGATTCCGAATGCGCGCTCAGCGGCAGGACGATCGGGCTGTACTCGTTGACGGTCTCCTCGATGGACGCCAGCAGGAACGCCCGGCCCTTCGGGGTCGGGTACTCCGGCTTCCCGGTGCCGATCGTCCACTTGCCCAGCGACTCGCCGGACCGGGTGAGCTCGAGCGAGAAGGCCGCCCTGTCGACGTTGATGGTGTAGTCGTTCTGGGCAATTTCGACGCGCGCCGGGTCGAGGTGCACCCAGCCCGCGGACGCGTTGGGCCTGGTCGGGAGCAGGATCTCCGCCCACGGGCCCTGTTCGGCGATCACCGGGACCCAGGTCGGGGAGCCCACCTGGACCGACGGGAGCTTGGCGACGGCCTTGCCGCCGACGCTCTGGTAGACGACGAGGTCGTCCTTGGGGTGCACGACCTTGCCGGTGGCCGCGGCACCGGAGTCCTTGGCCGCGTCGGCGAGGGTGCCGAACGTGGTGGCCTCGGGCAGCAGGGTCAGGTCCTCCTGGCCGACCGCGGCCGGGACCGGGGTCACCGGATCGGCGCCGCAGCCCGCGGCCAGCAGGACGATCAGCGCGGCGAAACCGCGAATTCGTGCCCGGTTGCGCTTTCGCGGCCGGGGATGGGCGACATCACAGCTTTCCATACATCCCAATCCCTGAACGAGGAGAATTGACCAGCAGGCAAAGAATGTGTGGCCTGATCAGGCGACGCGACGAGAGCGTAGCGCCACCGGAATACCCGGTGAATCCGGGCCGCGTAAAGAATCTTGACAACGCCTTTTTGTAATGCGCGGACGAAAGCGCGAAGAAGAAATTCGCATACGCGGATGTGATCCCCAGGAGCGGGCGGCCCGTTCGGAGCGGCCCGGCCGCGACGCCGGAGCGCCGGGCCCGGGAACTTTCCGCCACGTCCGCGCGACCTTTGGGACATGTCCTCTTTTGACGGCGCCCGCCTGACCCGGTGCGTCCTCGTGGCAGGCGTGCTGCTCGCGGCCTGTGGCATCGGCAAACCGGCGCCGATCGCCCAGCAGGCCGACGTGGGCCTGCTGCCTCCCGCCGTGGCGAAACCCACCTCGTACCCGCTGACCATCGACAACTGCGGGCGGAAGGTCACCTTCGACGCGCCGCCGAAACGCGTGGTGCTGCTCAACGGCACGTCGGTAGCCGAGGTGGAGAGCTTCGTGGCCCTGGGGATCCAGGACCACATCCTGGCCAACAGCCAATCCTACGAAGTGTCGGACGAACCGTCCTTCGTGTACAAGATCAAGGCGATCCCGAAGGCGAACCTGAAGCTCAACGAGAACTTCGAGGTCCCGCGTGAGCAGGTCCTCGCCCTCAAGCCGGATCTGGTGATCTCCACCTGGGCGGGCGGGTTCGACGACAAGGTCGGCTCGGTCACCCGCGATCAGCTCGACGCGGCGGGGATCAAGAGCTTCGTCACGCCGTCGAACTGCGCGTACGGCGATCCGAACGCCCGGCCGGAAGACAAGGAGCGGTACGGGAAGCAGTCGGTCGAGTCGTCGTCCGAGCTGCTGCTGAGCCTTGGTGAGATCTTCGACGTCCAGCAGCGCGCCGCCGACCACGTCAACCGGACACGCGCCGAAATCGCCGCCGTCCAAAAGGAAGTGGCGGGCAAGGAGCGCAAGAACGTCCTGGTCGTCTACCCGGGGATGTCGATGATGAACAACAACGGCCTGCCCGCGGTGTTCGGCGGCGGGATCTACGACGACATCGTCGGCCGTGCCGGTGGCGTGAACCCGTTCGCGGGCAAGACGAGCACCCAGCTCGCCGAGATCAACGCCGAAGCGCTCGCCGCCGCACCTGTCGACGTGCTGGTGATCGGGTTGTTCCAGCCGGGGGAGAAGCCGGACGTGCTGGCCCAGGAGCTGTTCGCCAAGTTCCCCGCCTGGCAGGCGTCGAAGACCAAGACCTTCACCAGCGTCTCCGACAGCATCTACCTCGGCCCTATCAACGCGATCGCCGTCCGGAAGATCGCCGATGCCGCGCGTTGACCAGCGGCGGACACATCTGGTGCAAGGTAAGGGTTTCACCCTCCTGCTGGGCGGACTGACCGTCGCGCTCGCGCTGGCCGTGGCGTTCTCCGTCGGCATCGGCACGGTCGACGTCCCGGTCGGGCGCGTCCTCGCCGTCGTGTGGGCCCATCTGACCGGTGGCACCGAGGGCCTCGACCCGTTGACCGATCAGATCGTGTGGACCTTCCGCACCCCGCGCGTACTGCTCGCGGCGGTGGCGGGCGCCGGCCTGAGCCTGGCCGGTCTGTGCCTGCAGACCCTGGTCCGGAATCCGCTGGCCGACCCGTACACCTTCGGCGTCACGGCCGGCGCGTCGCTCGGCGCCGTCGTGGTGATGACGACCGGGATCGCGGCGGGGATCGGGGTCGCCGGTGGCGCGTTCGTGGGCTCGTCCCTGAGCCTGCTCGTGGTTTTCGTGATGGCGCAACGCGGCGGCAGGCTGATCGGCACGAGTCTCGTCCTCGCCGGGGTCGCCGTCGCCTACCTCGGGATGGCGGGGACCGGCCTGCTGCAACTGCTGATCGATCCGTCGGAACTGCGCGGAGTCATGTTCTGGCTGCTCGGCTCGGTCGCCGGAGCGTCCTGGTCCGATCTCGCGATCCCGGCGGCCGCGACCGCGGTCACCGGGCTGTGGCTGGCGAGCCGGAGCCGGATGATGAACGCGCTCGCGACCGGCGAGGACACCGCGGCCGGGCTGGGTGTCGACGTCGACCGGTTGCGCGTCCTGTTGCTCGTGGCGGCGTCCCTGCTGACGGCGACGGTGGTGAGTGTCGCGGGCGGCATCGGTTTCGTGGGGCTGGTGGTCCCGCACGCGGTGCGGCTGGTCGTGGGACCGGACCATCGCAAGGTGATCCCGGTGTCCTTGCTGGGGGGAGCGGTCTTCCTGGTGCTTGTCGACCTCGCCACCCGCACGGTGAACAAACCGAACGAGATGCCGATCGGCATCTTCACCGCGGCGCTCGGCGCGCCGTTCTTCCTGATGTTGCTGCGTGGCCGGAGGAGATCGCTGCGGTGAAGATCCAGATCCAGGGCGTGTCCGTGACGATCGACGACCTCCCGATCCTCGGCGACGTGAGCGTCGAGGTCGGAACCGGAACGGTCACCGGGCTCATCGGCCCCAACGGTTCCGGCAAGAGCACGTTGCTGCGTTGTGTGTACCGGGCGTTGAAACCGGTGCGGGGGTCCGTCCACATCGGAGAGTCCGACGTCTGGCGGGGCACCGCTCGCGAGGCGGGGCGGCGGACGGCCGTCGTCGTCCAGGATCACGATCTCGACAACGGTTTCTCGGTCGAGGAGACCGTCCTCATGGGACGGACGCCGCACAAGGGGATCCTCGAACGGGACAACGGCGGCGATCGTGACATCGTGCGGGACGCGCTGGACCGGGTGGGGATGGCCTGGGCCGCGCGCCGGGTCTTCACGCGGCTTTCCGGCGGTGAGCGGCAACGGGTCCTGGTGGCGCGGGCGCTCGCGCAGAAGACACCGGTCCTGCTGCTGGACGAGCCGACCAACCACCTCGACATCGGTGCCCAGCTCGGCCTGCTCGATCTCGTCCGCGAGCTCGGGCTGACCACCGTGGTCGCCCTGCACGACCTCGACCACGCCACCACCTACTGCGATCGCCTGGTACTGCTCGAAAAAGGCCGGGTCCTCGCGGCAGGGCCGCCCGAGGAGGTGCTGGAGCCGGAGCGGGTCGCCGAAGTGTTCGGAGTGCGCAGCACGATCGTGCCGCATCCGATCACCGGCCGCCCGCATTTCGTCACCGCCGCCGGGACGTCGCAGCTCGTCGACTGACGCCCGGAGTCAGTCTTCCTTCTGTGACAAGGACTTTCCGGCCGTCTCGCGCATCGAGAAGGCCGCGACGAGCCCGACCGCGGCGGCGACCATGAGGTACGGGCCGGGGACGAGGGTGCTGCCGGTCGCCGAGATCAGGACGGTCATCAGATACGGCACGGTCCCGGCGAACAGGGCGGCGGTGAGGTTGTAGGCGATCGACAGGCCGCCCTGGCGGGTCCGGGTCGGGAAGATCTCCGCCGACCACACCGCGTAGGTGCCGAGGATCGCGGCGAGCACGACACCGAGCGTGAGCCCGCCGATCCACGTTCCCGTGAGTCCCGTGCGCATCACGAGATACGCCGGGGTCGCCAGGACGAAGAGCGCGATACCCGCGCCGAGCAGGACCGGCCGTCGTCCGACCCGGTCGGAGAGCCGTCCGAAGGCGGGGACGAGGACCAGGGCGAGGAGCGAGATCACGGTGGACAGCAAGGCGGCGTCACCGGCTGAATGGCCGAGGTGGTCGGTCTCGTAGGTGACCAGATAGGTGAGCACCGCGTAGAACGGCACGTGCATCATGGTCATCAGACCGGCGGCCTGGAACAGCTGCTTCTTGTTGTCACGGAACAACTCCCGGACCGGACTGCGGGGCACGTCACCGGTCGCCTCCAGCGCGCGGTACTCGGGGGTGTCCTCGATCTTGGTGCGGATGACGAAGCCGATGATCCCGAGCGGCGCCGCGAGCAGGAACGGGATCCGCCAGCCCCAGGACGCCAGCTGGTCTGCCGAGAGACCGAGCGACAGCAGCAGGAACACGAACGACCCGGCGAGGAAGCCCAGCAGGGAACCGACTTCGAGCCAGCTGACGCCGAAACCGCGGCGGTGGCGCGGCGCGTACTCGGCGAGGAAGCTCGCCGCGCTCCCGAATTCGCCGCCCGCCGCGAAACCCTGCAGCAGCCGCAGGAAGACCAGCAGCAGGGGAGCGGCGATCCCGATCGTCGAGTACCCGGGCAGGAGGCCGATGACCAGGGTGGCGCCGGACATCACGAAGATGACGATGGACAGCGTGCGCTTGCGGCCGATCCGGTCGCCGAGCGGCCCGAACACCAGCGCCCCGATCGGCCGGATCCCGAAGGAGACCGCGAAAACGCCGAAGACGGCGAGCAGACCGGCGGTGGCGTCGCCCGCGGGGAAGAACACCGACGCGATGGTGCTCGCGAGATAGGCGTAGGCGGCCCAGTCGAACCAGTGCACGAACACCCCGACGGCCCCGGCGGCGATGCTGCGGCGCAGCATCGCGGGGTCGGTGGCGGTGGTGACGAACTCGCCGGGGGGAGAGTCCTGCGTGGTCATGATGCCTCCTTGAACCATGTCGCGCGAAGACGGTCAGGCGGGTTGCCTGACGGCACTGGCCCGGTCCGCACCGGTCCAGGCCAGTGCGATCGCGCCGTCGAGCAGCGCGCGTTCGGCCTCGCCGCCGACGCAGTGCGCGGCGAACTCGCGCTGGTGGTTGATCGCGGGCAGGGAGCCGATGCCGATGTAGGGATGGATGGCGGGCACGACCTGCGAGACGTTGCCCATGTCGGTCGACGCCCGGTTCATCCGGGACGCCGTCCCGCCCGTCGCGAACTCGCGGCCGAGCTCCAGCGCGTTGGCGCGGTAGGCGGCCAGTGCGGTCTCGTCGGCGCGGAACTCGGCGTAGGGCCTGCTCTCCGGCTCGACGCTCAGTTCGCAACCGGTGGCCAGCGCGCCGGCCTCGAACGCGCGCAGCACGCGCGGCTCCAGCTCAGCGAGCTCCGCCAGCGTCTCGGCACGCACGTACCAGCGGCCGGTCGCGTGCTCGGGGATCGCGTTCGGGGCGTCACCGGCGTGCGTCACGACTCCGTGCACGCGGGCCGAGGCCGGAAGATGCTGCCGCAGCAGGCCGATCGCGACCTGGGCGACGGTGAACGCGTCGGCCGCGTTGATCCCGGCCTCCGGGTACGCGGCGGCGTGCGCCGACCGGCCGCGGTAGGAGATCTTCGAGTGACTGACGGCGAACGGCCGCGCCTCGGCGACGTCGACGGGCGCGGGATGGACCATCATCGCCAAGTCGACATCGGCGAAAGCGCCGCGGTCGAGCAGCTCGATCTTCCCGCCGCCGCCCTCTTCCGCGGGCGTTCCGTAGACCTCGACGGTCAGCCCGGCGTCGTCGGCGATCGCGGCCAGGCCGAGCGCCGCGCCGATCGAGCTCGCCGCGATGAGGTTGTGGCCGCAGGCGTGGCCGAGGCCGGGCAGCGCGTCGTACTCGGCGCACAACGCGATCCGGGTCGGGCCACCGCCGAAGCTCGCGTGGAACGCCGTGTCCAGGCCCAAGTATTGGGACGTGACGGCGAAACCGGCGCGGTCGAGCAGCTCCGGCACCATCGCGGCGGCACGGTGCTCCTCCCAAGCGGTCTCGGGGTCGGCGTGCAACCGTCGCGAAAGTCGGATCAGCTCGTCGGCGTGGCGATCGACCTCGGCGCGGGCCGCGTCCTTCGGCGTCGTCATCATTCGTCGCCCGGCACGCCGTAGGACGGCGCCGCACCGGGGTCGAGCGCGCGGGTCACGTAGTCGTCCCGCTGCGGGAGCCAGACGTCGAGCAACTCGGCCAGCCGGTCGATCGGGTCGTCGGCCCAGTCCACACGCAGATCGGTGACACGCCAGTCCACCCCGGACACCACCACGAGACCCGCGGAGCGAACGGGACCTTCTTCGCCGCCCGCCGCGAGACCTGCCTTCAGCGCGGTGACGAGTCGCTGTTCCAGTTCGCCGGTCGAGGAAAGAAAGGCGTCCACAATGGACTGCGGGATGTGTTCGCCCGACAGCATGTTCCCCGCGGCCACGACACCGTCGGCGGTCGCGGACGCGTGCTTTCCGAGCGTCTTGGCGCCGCTGTAGGCGAAGCCGGGCCCGGCCGGGCCGAGCACGGTCAGCTGCCGGTACTCGACGCCGGACGTCGCCGTGACCACCTCGGACAGCGCCCGCTCGGCGTCACCGTGCTCGGCCAGCCTGTCGAGCAGGCGCCCGCCGAGCCGCGGATCCGTGATGTTCTGCGAAGAGGCCGCGCCGACGCCGGGCACCAGATGCGCGACGCGGGCGGCGACGGCGGGGCTGGATGAACTGGCCGCGACACCGAACCGCACGGTGCCATCGGAGACCTCGCGGCCCACGATCGAAAAGGTCATTTCCCCTCCTCCGGGATCACCGCGACGGCGTCGATCTCGCACAGCCATTCCGGCCGCGCGAGCGCGGACACCACCACGCCGGTCGAGATCGGGTGCACACCCTTGGTCCAGCGGCCGACCACGCGGTAGACGTCTTCGCGATAGCGCGGGTCGATCAGGTAGATCGTGAGCTTGACCAGGTGCTCCATCCGGCTGCCCGCTTCTTCGAGCAGCAGCTTGATGTTGGCCATCGCCTGCTCGGCCTGCGCGGCCGCGTCGCCGATCCCGACGGACTCGCTGGTGTCGAGGTCCTGGCCGATCTGGCCGCGGACGTAGACCGTGCCGTTGGCGACGACGGCCTGGCAGAGGTCGTTGTCGAGGTTCTGCTCGGGATAGGTGTCGCGCGTGTTGAACGGGCGGATGCGGCGATGGACGGTCACTGCTCGGCCTTCCCTGGAAGAGGGGCGGCCCGTCGGACGCGGGCCCCGTCGCCACAGCGTGCCGCCGGTATCGGTGTTCTGTACAGAAGATCTTTCAGGAGCAATGCATCGATAATTCAGATGCACGGGGCGGGTAGGGGGTGGTCACTTCGGGACCGCAGTGTCCGTGAAGGACTCCCTGAGGGACCCAGGGTCCCTCGAACTTCCCCTCACGCGCCCCGGAACAGCTCCTTGGTCACAGCGACCTCACGTACTTCAGGCGACCAGGGTCCCGAGTCCGGGCCCAGGTGACATCGCACGCGCTCATCGGCCACGACCAACCCGACCACCCCCTAAATCAGCAAATCAGATCTTGAAGGAAGAAAACATCTGTTGGACAAAGGCAACACCTCACGGCCACGATCCAAAGGAACGCAGCGAAACGGATGACGAACCTGGAGGTCTGGATGCCGAGCCAAGAGGTGGAGGCTCTCGTCGTGGGTGGGGGCCAGGCCGGTCTGGCGATGAGCGAGCACCTGAGTGGCCACGGGGTGCCGCACCTCGTCGTGGAGCGGAACCGGATCGCGGAGCGCTGGCGCTCGGAGCGGTGGGACTCGCTGGTCGCGAACGGCCCCGCTTGGCACGACCGTTTCCCCGGGCTGGAGTTCGCCGGTCTGGAACCGGACGACTTCCCCACGAAGGACCGGGTCGCCGAGTATTTCGAGGCCTACGCGGAAAAGATCGCCGCGCCGATCCGGACCGGGGTCGAGGTGACGTCGGTCCGGAAGAACGAAGGACGGCCGGGTTTCCAGGTGGAGACTTCGGACGGGATCGTCGAGACGCGCTACGTCATCGCGGCGACCGGGCCTTTCCAGCGGCCGGTGATGCCGCCGATCGTGCCCGAGGGCGCCGGGATCCGGCAGCTCCACTCCAGCGGCTACCGCAATCCCGGGCAGTTACCCGAAGGAGCGGTGCTGGTGGTCGGCGCCGGGTCGTCGGGCGTGCAGATCGCCGAAGAACTCCACCGGTCCGGGCGCCGTGTGTATCTCTCGGTCGGCCCTCACGAGCGGCCGCCGCGCAGGTATCGCGGCCGCGACTTCTGCTGGTGGCTCGGCGTCCTCGGCAAGTGGGACGCCGACACCCCGCCGCAGGGCGCGGAGCACGTCACCATCGCGGTCAGCGGAGCGCGGGGCGGGCACACGGTCGACTTCCGGGCCCTCGCCGGGATGGGGATCGAGCTCGTCGGCTTGACCTCTTCGTACGACGACGGCGTTCTCCGCTTCGCGCCGGACCTCGCGGCCAACCTCGCCCGGGGCGACGCGGGTTACCTCGCGACTCTCGACGAAGCCGACGCCTACGTCGTGCGCAACGGACTGGACCTGCCCGAGGAACCGGAGGCCCGGGTGCTGGGGCCGGATCCGGACCGCGTCACCGACCCCATCCTCGAACTCGACCTCGCCGCCGCCGGAGTCCGGTCGATCGTCTGGGCCACCGGCTTCGCCACCGACTACGGCTGGCTGCGGGTCGACGCGTTCGACGAGAACGGCAGGCCGGACCACCGGCGGGGGGTGTCCGCCGAGCCCGGCGTGTACTTCCTGGGTCTGCCCTGGCAGGCGCGCCGCGGCTCGAGTTTCATCTGGGGGGTGTGGCACGACGCCAGGCTCGTGGCCGACCACATCGCGACCCATCGCGCCTATCTGCGGTACCGGTGATCGTCAGCGGGTGTAGTGGGTTCGGCACAGCTCCCGGAACTCCTGCGCCCGCCGGGTGAGCCGGGCGCCGCGCATCGAAGCGACGACGATCTCCAGTGCCGGGACGACGTCGGTGAGCGCGAGCGGGACGGCTTTCGAGCCCGAGTACGTGGTGTCTTCCGGCGGGCGCTGGTTGAGCAGGGCGAAGCCGTGGCCGGACGCGACGAGCGAGCGGACGGTCTCGTAACCGGTGCTGCGGTGCCGGATCCGCGGTTCCACCCCGGCGTCACGCAGGATCGCCAGCAGGTATTCGCGGCTGTTCGGCAGGTCGAGCAGCACCATGGGTTCCTCGGCCAGGTCGTGGAGCGACACCTTGCGGCTTTTCCTGCGCGCGAGCCGGTGCCCCTCGGGGACGAGGGCGTACGGGGCGGCGCTGCCCACGACTTCGCGATCGATGTCGTCGTCGAGGTCGTAGCCGTAGAGGAGGGCGAGTTCGGTGCCGCCGGAACGAAGGGCCGTCTTCAACGCGTGATGCTCGCCTTCACGCAAGGACACGTGCACCTTCGGATGCCGGGCTTCGAATTCCGCCAGCAGGCTGGGCAACCGGAACGGCGCGAGGGTGGCGAAGCAGCCGACAGTCAGCGTTCCCACCAGTTCGGTGCCGGACTGCCGCGCCGTCTCGACCAGCTCGGCGCCGTGGGCGAGGAAATTCAGCACCCTCTTGTAGAACGCCTCACCCGCCGTGGTCAGGCTGAGCCCGCGGGCGTGATGGCGCAGGAGGAACTGCACGCCCATTTCCTTCTCCAGCTGCGCGATCGCGGTCGACACGGCCGACTGCGAGACCACGAGCTCCTTCGACGCGGCGGTCATGCTCAAATGCCGGGCCGCCGCCTCGAAGTAGCGCAGCTGCACGAGGGTGAAGGACGGTTCGCTCATGGAGGCATCCTGCCTTTCAGTGATCGCGGTAGCCGAGGCCGGCGGAAACCTGTTGTGCCGCACGCCCGACGACGCGGTTCAGGCCGCGCATCCGGGCGGTGGGCATGTACGGCCGTGTCGCCGAAACGCTGACGGCTCCGGCGATCGCGCCGGTGGCGTCCCGGATCGGCGCCGCCACACAGCGGATCCCGGGTTCGTTGTCCTCCAGGTCCATCGCCACCCCCGCCTCCGCGTATTCGCGCATCCGCGCCAAGAACGCGTCGACGTCCTCCGGATGCACCTGGCCGGGTTCCACGGGAGCCTCGGTCTGGTACAGCTCCTGCCACTCCGCCGCGGAGTCCAGTAGTAGCGCCATGCCGACACCGGTGCGGGTCAAGGGCATCCGGTGCCCGATCCGGGAGCGCATCTCCGCGCCCCGCGAGCCCGGCAGTTTGTCCAGGTACAGCACCGAGTCCCCGTCGCGGACGGCCAAATGCACGGTGTCGCGCAGCTGGGCGGCCAATTCCTCCAGTACCGGCCGCGCGACCACCGGCAGCGGACTGCCGTGCAAGGCATGGAAACCCAGCTCGATCAGGGTGGGCCCGAGCATGTAGCCGTCCCGGCCGCTGCGCAGGTAGCCCTCGCTCACCAGCAGCTGGACGAGCCGGTGCGCGGTGCTGCGGCCCAGTCCGGTGCGCTCGACCAGGGTGCGGAGATCGGCCGCGCCGCCGGCGACGGCGCGGATCACCGCGAGCCCGCGGGCGAGGGTCTGGGTGCCGGGCGGCGCTGTGTCGGCCATCCCGCGATCCTACATATAGGGACGGTGTTCGCATTATCGGGAAAGCGCCCGCACGATGTCGCTCGTGACGGACACTGGACCCGCCTTGATCGCGCTCGACTGGGGAACCTCCGGTCAGCGTGCCTGGCTGCTCGGCGAGGACGGCGAGATCCTGGACGCCCGCAGCGCCGGGCGCGGCCTGCTCACCACGACCGAGGACGTGGACGTCCGGGACCCGCGAGCGCGGGCGGCCGCCTACGAGGCGGCCTTCCGTAAGACTTGCGGTGACTGGCTCACGGCGTTCCCCGCGCTCCCGGCCATCGCGTCCGGCATGGTGGGCAGCGCGCAGGGCTGGACAGACTCCGGCTACCGCACCGTCCCGGCGAGAGTGGACTTCACCTCGCTCGTCCCCGTGCCGCATCGCGACGGCGTGCTCCACCTCGTGCCCGGACTCCGGATCCCGTCCGGGGAGGGCCCGGGTGACGTGATCCGCGGTGAGGAAACACAACTGGTCGGCGTGCTCGAAGCGCTCGGCGATCCTCGCGAGCCGGTCACGGTCGTGCTCCCGGGGACGCACGGCAAATGGGTCCGCGTCGAGGACGGGCTCGTCACGGACTTCGCCACCGCGATGACCGGCGAGCTGTACGGAATGCTGATCGCGCACGGCATCCTCTCCCGGACCGCCGCCGATCCCGTCCGCGACGACGCCGCGTTCCTGCGCGGTCTCGCCGCCGGACGGCGCTCGCGAGGGCTCGCCACCGAGGCGTTCGGCGCTCGCCCGCTCGTACTCGACGGCGTGCTGGCTCCCGCTTCGCTTCCCGACTACCTCTCGGGCGTGCTGATCGCCGACGAGGTTTCACACCTGCTGCGCGACCCGGAAATCCCCGTGGTGCTGTGCGGCGCCGGTGACCTGTGCCGCCGCTACACCCTCGCCCTTGCCGACAGGGGAGTGGAGGCCACCGTGCTGTCCGAAGAGATCACCGCCCGGGGACTGTGGCGCCACGCGAGGGCCGCCGGGCTGCTCGAAGACCGTCTCGAAAGGACACTGAAGCCGTGACCGGTTTGATCGCGATCCTGCGCGGAGTGACCCCGGCCGAGGTCGTCGGTGTCGGTCAGGTGCTCGTCGACGCGGGATTCCCCGCCATCGAGGTGCCGCTGAACTCCCCGGAACCGTTCGAGAGCGTCCGCTTGCTCGCCGGTGCTTTCGGCGACCGGTGCCTGATCGGCGCGGGCACGGTGCTCACCTCCGGCGACGTCGGACGCGCAAGGGAAGCCGGGGCGCGGATGATCGTGGCGCCCAACAGTGATCCGGCGGTGATCTCCGCCGCCGTGGCCGCGGGGATGACGCCGTACCCCGGCGTGGCGACGCCCACCGAAGCCTTCGCCGCGCTGGCCGCGGGCGCACGGCATCTCAAGCTCTTCCCCGCCGGTTCCGTCGGGATCGAGGGGATGAAGGCGTGGCGCGCGGTACTGCCACGCGAGGTCGGACTGCTGCCGGTCGGCGGAGTCGACGCAACGAACCTGGCGGCCTGGGCCGCCGCCGGAGCCGCCGGAGCGGGACTGGGTTCCTGTCTCTACCGGCCGGGTGACGGCCCGGACGCCGTCGCCGTCCGGGCTCGAGAACTATGCCGGGTCTGGCAGCAGGCCAACGGCTGAACCGTCGCAGGGATGGGGAAACGATGAAGATCACGTCAATGACGACATATCAGGTGCCGCCGCGCTGGTCGTTCCTGAAGATCGAAACCGACGAGGGTGTCACCGGATGGGGCGAGCCGGTCCTGGAGGGCCGGGCCGCGTCGGTGGCCGCCACCGTGGAGGAGCTTTCCGACTACCTGATCGGCAAGGATCCGGCGAGGATCGAGGATTTGTGGACGGTCCTCTATCGCGGCGGGTTCTACCGCGGCGGTGGTCTCCACATGAGCGCGCTGGCCGGAATCGACCAGGCGTTGTGGGACATCAAGGGCAAGGCGCTCGGCGTGCCGGTCCACGAACTGGTCGGCGGCCGGGTGCGCGACCGGATCAAGGTGTACTCGTGGATCGGCGGCGACCGGCCGTCCGAAACCGCCCGCGCCGCGCGCGAGGTGGTGGATCGCGGGTTCAGCGCGGTGAAGATGAACGGGACCGAGGAACTGTCCTATCTGGACACCTGGGACAAGGTCGACCGCTGTGTGGCCAACGTGGACGCCGTGCGCCAGGCCGTCGGCCCGAACATCGGCATCGGGGTGGACTTCCACGGCCGCGTGCACAAGCCGATGGCCAAGGTCCTGCTGCGCGAACTGGAGCCGTACCGGCTGATGTTCGTCGAGGAACCGGTGCTGTCCGAGCACGTCGACGGGTTCGCGGAGGTCCTCCGCAACTCACCGATCCCCATCGCGCTCGGCGAACGGCTTTTTTCCCGGTGGGATTTCAAGGCGGTGCTGGCTTCGGGCGCTGTCGACATCATCCAGCCGGATCCGTCGCACTGCGGCGGTATCACCGAAGCGCGCAAGATCGCGCACATGGCCGAGGCCTACGACGTCGGCCTGGCCCTGCACTGTCCACTCGGGCCGATCGCGCTGGCGGCCTGCCTCCAGATCGACGCGGGCTGCTACAACGCGACGATCCAGGAACAGAGCCTCGGCATCCACTACAACACGGGTAACGATCTCCTCGACTACGTCACGGACCCGTCGGTGTTCGCCTACGAAGACGGACAGGTCGCGATCCCCGGCGGGCCGGGACTCGGCATCGAGGTCGACGAGGAGTACGTCGCCGAACGCGCGGCGGAGGGACACCGCTGGCGGAATCCGGTGTGGCGGCACGCCGACGGCTCGTTCGCGGAATGGTGAGCGCGATGACGACCTCCGTCCACTCAGGACTCGCGACGCGGCCGTCCCGGTACCGGATGCTCATCGCGGTGATGCTGTTCGTCACCGTCGTCATCAACTACCTCGACCGCTCGAACCTGTCGATCGCGATGCCCGCGATCGCCGGTGAGCTGGACCTGTCCAAAGCGGAACAAGGCCTGCTTCTGTCGGCCTTCGGCTGGACCTATGCCGCGTTGCAACTGCCCGGTGGCTGGCTGGTCGACAAGATCCCGCCGCGGCTGCTGTACCCGGCCTGCCTGATCCTGTGGTCCCTCGCGACCTTCTTCATGGGCGTGATCGGTGGTTTCGTGGCGCTGATCGCGTTGCGGCTGATGGTCGGCGTCTTCGAGGCGCCCGCCTATCCGATCAACAGCAAGATCGCGACCGTCTGGTTCCCGGAGCGCGAACGCGCCACGGCGATCGGTTTCTACACCTCGGGTCAGTTCATCGGCCTGGCCCTGCTGACGCCGGTGCTGTCCTGGATGCAGGCGATCCTGTCGTGGCACTGGGTGTTCATCGCCACCGGTCTGGTCGGCATCCTCTGGGCGGTGCTCTGGTACGCGAAGTACCGTGAGCCGCGCGAATCGCGGGCCAACGAGGCCGAGGTGGAGCTGATCCGCTCCGGGGGTGGCCTGGTGGATCTGGCGGCCGAGCGGCCGGAGCGGGCGCGGATCACGCGCGCGGACCTGGCGACCGTGCTGGGCAGCCGGAAGCTGTGGGGCATCTACTTCGGCCAGTTCTGCCTCACCTCGACGCTCTGGTTCTTCCTCACCTGGTTCCCGACGTATCTCGTCGAGTACCGGGACATGGACTACATCAAGTCCGGCTTCCTGGCGTCGTTGCCGTTCATCGCGGCACTGGTCGGCGTGCTGGCTTCCGGTGTCTTGTCGGACTTCCTGGTCCGTCGCGGCGCCTCGCTCGGCGTGGCGCGCAAGGGCCCGATCATCGCGGGCCTGGTGCTGAGCACGGTGATGGTCGGGGCCGGTTTCACTGACTCGACGACACTGGTCATCGTGATCCTGTCGGTCGCCTTCTTCGGGAACGGTCTCGCGTCGATCACCTGGTCGCTGGTCTCCGCGCTGGCGCCGCGGCGGCTGCTCGGGCTGACCGGGGGGATGTTCAACTTCATCGGGAACCTGTCGTCGATCGCCACCCCGATCGTCATCGGCCTGATCGTCACCGATGACAGCTTCGCGCCCGGCTTCGCCTACATGACCGTGATCACGATCGCCGGGATCCTGTCCTACGTCCTGCTCGTCGGCAAGGTCGAGCGGGTCGCCGAGACTACGCAGGGTGAGTCGATCCGAGGGTAGGGTGACGCCTGATGATCGACCGACAGCGCCTACGGGTGTGGTGGGCCGCCCTGCTCTACACGGCGTTCACCGGAACCGACGCCCCGCCGAAGCGTTCGGCGGGGTTGCGCTGGCTGCGCCGTCTCACGATCATCGGATGGGCATTCTGGTCCGGCTTCGTCACGTTCTCGACCGTTTCGGTGTCGCCGCCCGCGAAGACGTTCAACGTGATCGTCACGGTGCTGCCCTGTCTGCTCGCGGTGCGCTCGCCGTTGTGGGGATGGCGAACGCTGATCGTCGGCATCGTGACCACCCCGTCGACCTTGCCCGGTATCTCCGGCTCGTGGGGATGGCATTGGGCGCCGGGCCTCGCGCTCACGGCGGCGCTCGTCTTCTACCTCGTGGGGGAGAGCAACGACCAGGCGGAACTCACCTGGGCGGGCTTGATCTCGTTCGCCGCCGCGGCGCCCTTCGTCCGGGACTGGCGCGACGCGGCACTGCTGGTGATGCTGGGCGGAATAGCGTTCTTCCTCGGCAACACGGTGCGCCAGCGCAGACTCGCCGAAGAAGAACGCGCGGCTCAACAGGAACGCAGGCTCGCCGAAGAGACGCGGGCGGCGCTTCTCGAAGAGCGCGCGGGGATCGCGCGGGAACTGCACGACGTGGTCGCGCACCACATGTCCGTGCTCGCGCTGCGTGCGGACTCGGCGCGGTTCCGGTTCGCGGACAAGGACAAGGCCGATCTCGAAGCCGAGATCTGGCGGGAGTTCGCCGACCTGGCCGGGACCGCCAGGGAAGGGCTGACCGAACTGCGCAGGCTGCTCGGGGTGCTCCGGTCCGAGGACCACGCTCTGCTGGTCGCGCCGCAGCCGGGGCTGGCCCGGGTGGTCGAGCTCGTCGACGGGGTCAAGGCCGCCGGCACGTCGTGCGGGCTCACTCTGCGGGGCGACCTCGACGCGGTTCCGGTGGGGGTCGCGTTGTCGGTGTTCCGGATCGTGCAGGAAGCACTCAGCAACGCGATCCAGCACGCCCCCGGAGCGTCGATCTCCGTCGAACTCACGGCAGGTCCGGGTTCTGTCGGCCTGCTCATCGAAAACGGTCCCGGAGAGGGTCCGAAAAGGACTGAACAGGCAGGCAGCGGGCACGGTTTGGTGGGGATGCGAGAGCGGGCCGCTATGCTCGCCGCGGATCTCGAGCTGGGGGAGAGGCCGGACGGCGGCTTCCTCGTCGCCCTGACCGTTCCGCTCGATCGTGAGGAGCATCCGAACCCGTGATCTCGGTGGTCATAGCCGACGACCAGACCATGGTCAGGCAAAGCTTTCGCGCCGTGCTCGACGCGCAGGCCGACATGCGGGTGGTCGGAGAAGCCGCGGACGGGATCACCGCCGTCGCCCTGTGCGCCGAACTCGAACCGGACGTCGTGCTGATGGACGTGCGCATGCCCGAACTCGACGGTCTCGAGGCGACCCGGCGGATCGTGGCGGGACGGCAGGAAGTCCGCGTGCTGATCCTCACCACCTTCGACATCGACGAGTACGTGTTCGGCGGACTGCGGGCGGGCGCGAGCGGGTTCCTGCTGAAGGATTCCCCGCTGGACGACCTGGTCACCGCGGTCCGGGTGATCTCCGCGGGCAACGCGCTCTTCGCGCCCACGATCACCCGGCGCCTGATCGGCGAGTTCACCCGGACCCACGCGTCGGCGCACGCGGGCCCTTCCCTCGTGGCCGACCTGACCGCCCGCGAGACCGAGGTGCTCCGGCTGATCGCGCGCGGCCTCTCCAACGCGGAGATCGCCGAAGCGCTGGTGATCGCGGAACAGACGGCGAAATCCCATGTCAGCAGGGTTTTCGCGAAGCTCGGGGTGCGCGACCGCGCGCAAGCGGTCATGGTCGCGTACGAAGCGGGGCTCGTCGTGCCGGGCACCGCGCCCTGATACCGGGGTAGGGGTCCGGCGGGATCGGGTACCGGGGTACCGGCGCGAAGACGGAACCCCGGGGCGATGTCCCCCGGTACGTTTCCGGAGATCGTTTCCCCATGAAATGGTCGCAAGCGTCGCGCGTCAACCAGGCGCCGGTCATCGTCGGCGGAGCGATGGCCGTACTCGCCCTGATCGCGCTCGGCTGGTGGATTTCGGACACCCCGCTCGGCATCGATTCGGCGGTCTACCGGGCCGGCGGGTACGCCGTGGTCCACGGGGAAAGTCTCTATTCGCCGCTACTCGCGCTTCCCGGCTGGGCACTGGACCTGCCGTTCACCTATCCGCCGTTCGCCGCGCTGCTGTTCACTTCGCTGACAGTGCTGCCGACCCAGCTGTGCTGGGGCCTGCTCGCGCTGGCGGCCGCGCCATCCCTCTACGTCGCGCTCCGGCCGTTCGCCGATCGCGCGCACCTTCCGCTCCTGCTGCTCGGCGCCTTCGCGCTGCAACCGGTGTGGCAGACCATCGGCCTCGGACAGGTCAATCTCGTCCTGATGGCCGCGGTGGTGGCGGACATGGTCCTCCTGCGCGATTCCCGCTATCGCGGAATCGTGATCGGGATCGTCGCGGCGATCAAGCTGATCCCGCTGATCTTCATCGTCCATCTCCTGGTGGTCAGGCGCTTCGCTGACGCGGCCCGGGCGCTGGCGACCTTCGCCGGTGCGACGGCGTTCGCGCTGGTCGTCCTGCCGGGGGACTCCGTGCGGTACTGGACCTCGGCGATCTTCAACGCCCACTTCGCCGCGACGAAGGGCTGGGTGGGAAACCAGTCATGGCAAGGATTCGTCGCCCGCACGCTGCCGGAAGGCGGGGTGGCCACGGTGGTGATCGTGGCGGCCTTCGCGGTGCTGGCGATGTGGCTCGTGCACCGGCTCCACCGCGCGGGCGACGACCGTGCCGCGCTGCTGGTCACCGCCGGATGCTCCCTGCTCGTCAGCCCGATCTCCTGGACTCACCACTGGGTGTGGGTGGTGCCCGCGCTCGGATACCTCGCAGCCAAGGGGCTGCGCGGGGCGGCGATCGTGGTCGCGGTCCTGTTCACCGGCTGGACGGTCGCCGTGGTTCCCGGCGGCGGTGGCGCCGAGCGCGACTGGAACCTCGCGGAGGCGCTTGTCGGCAACGGGTACCTGGGCGTTCTCGTCGTTGCGGGGGTTTTGCTGACCGGCCGGATGCTCACCCTCCGGAAAGACGCCGGATCCGGGCCATCGGGGCGGATGTATGGCAGATTGAGACAACCGTGAACGAGCTCCACCGGATACCGCCCGGCGCAGGGATCGAGAACTATCTGTGGGTGATCAAGGACGTGGCACCGTCGACCGTCTGACGAGGAAGCCGCCCTACCGCCTGTTGCTCGTCGTGCGCAACGGAGCGACGCTGGATCGGTTGCTCAGCCTTTTGCAGGTGCTGCGTGAGGACGTACCTGAAATCCGCTTCACCATCGAACCCGGATCGGTTTTCGATCAAGGGCTGTCCCGCCACATCGAGAGTCGTGGCTACGAGGTTCTGGCTTGGCAAGAAGCGACCGAGTCCAGCTTCGACGTGATCCTGGCCGCTCACGCGTCGTGGCAGCTGGCCAGTCTGCGCGGCTACCTCGTCGTTTGCCCCCACGGCGCCGGTTACAACAGGTTGGTGCCCGGCTCCACCGGGTCCGACACCGTGGCGACCGGTCTGGTCCGCAGCCAGCTGACGCACGACGGCGAGGTGATCCCCGATCTCATCTACGTGTCCCACGCCGAGCAGATCGACAGGCTGAGCGAAAGCGTGCCGGAGGCGGCGGAACGCGCGGTCGTGCTGGGAGACCCGGTCTTCGACCGGATCGCGGATTCCGAGGTCCTGCGGAGCCGTTTCCGGCGGCAACTGAACGTGACCGAGACTCAGAAACTCGTGGTGGTGAGCTCGACTTGGGGACGGTACGGGACGTTGGGCACCCGTGAAGACCTGATTCCCAAGCTGCTCGCTCAGCTTCCCGTCCACGAATACCGCCTGCTGGTCATTCTGCATCCGAACGTGTGGGCGGGTCACTCGGCGGGTGAGGTCAAACTCTATTTGCAGGATTACTGCGACAGCGGATTGATGTACGTTCCTCCGCACACGCCGTGGGAGGCGGGCATCATCGCCGCGGACCTCCTGCTCGGTGATCACGGATCCGTGACCTACTACGGAGCCGCACTCGGGCGACCTTACCTGTTGGTCGCCGACGGCCGAGCGGAGCTCGATCCTGTTTCGCCGCCGGCGCTGCTCAGCGGCGGAAGTGCGTACCTCGACCTCGGGCAGGGCCTGCTGCCGCAGATCGAGCGCAACCTGGCTCCTCCCGATCCGGCCGAGGTGACCGCGGTGGCCGAGGCGATGTTCCAGGAACAGGGCCGTTCCTGGGAGATTTTGCGAAACGGCATCTTGCGAGCCGCGGGGAGGCCTGTTCCGCGAAGGGCGCCTCGCGTAGTCCCGGTGGGCGACCCCGAGGTACCCCCTGGTCGTCCGCTCACGGCTTGGATGGTGCTGGCGAAGGTCGACGATCCCGGAAGCGGCCCGACGGTCGCCGTCCAGTGTTTTCCGCGAATCGCAGCCGAGCGTTTCGCCGATCTCAGCGAAGACTATCTCCAGGTCACAACCGAGGGTGAGACCGATCGACTGGTGCGGGAAAACAGCGAAGTGATCGTGCACGTGGATCCGGTCTCCCCGGCGGTCGGTGAGAAATGGGCGGCAAGTATCTTCGCGCGCTATCCCGGTGTAGGGCTCGTGGGGTACGCCTTTCCGGAAGGCAGCACCCTGAAGTGGCGGGATGGGCCCAGTGTCCGGGTCGACCACCCTGACGTGGTGGTGGGGGCCGCGGCCATCCATTGCTGGCGGGTCAACGGGTACGCGCTCGACGAGGTGGCGTCCCTCGAGGTCGACCTGGGGAGCGCGCAGGTAAAGCTCGTCATGACACCCCTCGCGCACTCGAACGGGGTGCGAGTGAATGGGTACTGAGCCAGGGACTGTCCTTAAGGGACTCATTTCACGGTGTAGTTGCCCGGTCTGGATGCTTTGCGTGCTTCGCGACGGGCTCGTGAGTGGCAAAGAGGGTTCTGGATGCCGATGTGGGCGAGTGGGGAAGATTTAAGACGTTGAACGTCTCAAATCCTCCCCGCTCGACCGCCGTCCGCGAGGTTGCGGGGGTGCCACGGTCACGCGTAGGTAAGCAAATACCGGTCCGCTCCAACCCGCATTGCCACTCGCGACCTCCGTCGCAACCGTGCATTTGGGCTCAGGCAGGCGTTTATTCGCCCGAAACTGTCCTCTGTGGATAGTCAGGGTGCGGTCGGCTCTCGTCGGCCAGTCCAGATCCGCCCCGGTGCGACCCGGCCGCGAAACATGACACGTTTGCCCTTCCCCTCGTTTACGCCGTCGCCGCGCGGGGGAAGTCCTTGCGTTTGATCTTGGCCCGGCGCCCGTCCGGATGGTGGAAGACGATGCCTTCGGCGGGGTGTCCGGGTGAGAACCGGCTGTCCAGGGTGGCGAGGAAGTCCCGGAGTTCGTGGTAGCTGCGCGGTGTCTCGGGGAGGGGCGGCGCCTGGAAATTGAAAGGGATGCACCGGTGGTCCTCGAGCCCCAGGGGATTGCCTTGGATACGGGGGCCGAGTGCCTCGCTGGGGTGTTCCCCGTCCGGCCAGTCGGACACGTCGGTATTCCCGGCTGCCGCGAGGATCCACTTGTCGTCGGCGGATTCGCTGTCGGTGTCGACGTACCAGCCGTCCACGATGCCCTGCTGTTTCTGCTCCTTGCTCGGGTTGCGTCGCTTTTCGACCCGGACCAGCCGGCCCGAGCGCACGGTCAGCCGGATGTTGGTGCCGTCCAGTTTCTCGGTGCCCACCCCGGCGCCGTCGAACACCCACGCGCATTCGGCGCGGGGTCTGTCGATGACGTGGAAGCGCTCATCGCGCTCGAAAAGCGTGGGGATCTTTTCCATGACGGTCTTCCCTTTCACGACGTGCCCGATGAGTTCCTCGGCCGAGATGGCGCCGGCGGCCAGTCCGCCGGCGAGGGCACGTATCAGCTCCGCGACGGGGACGTCGGCTTCGACCGCCACGTGCTTCAGCGCCTTCTTCTCTTCCGGTGAAATCCAGGCGACCAGTCGCGACCAGCCCTCGGGAGGTGTCCAGCGGGCCAGCGTCGCAGGGTCTTTCCGCGGCCTGCCCCGTCCTCGTGCTTGATCCACGGCTAGAACGTAGCCAGCGGCGGCAGCTTGTGTCAATTGGCATAATAGAAAATAGGCGGGTCAGTGTGCGGCGGCCTCCTTGAGGATCTGGGCGACCGTCGTTTGGCCTTTGGCCCGGGCGTGGGCGAGGGGAGTGACGCCGTCCTTGTCGGCGAGGTTCACGTCCGCGCCGGCGGCGGCGAGCGCCCGGACGACCTCCTGGTGGCGCGGTCCGCCGTCGCCGAGGATGACCGCCTCCAGCAACGCGGTCCAGCCCAGGTCGTTCACGTGGTCGACGTCGATCCCGCTGGTCGCCACCAACCGCACGTACTCGACGTGCCCGCGTTCGGAGGCGGGGATCAGCGAGACGCCGCCGAACCGGTTGGTGATGGTCAGATCGGGCTTGCTCCCGAGAAGCAGCTTCGCCATCGCCACGTTCCCGGTGACCCCGGTGACCAGCCAGGGCGTGTCATGCCGCCCGTCGAGCGCGTTCGGGTCGGCGCCCGCCTCGACGAGGACGCCGGCGACCTCGACCCGGTTCTCGGTGACGGCGACGAGCAGTGGGGTCCGGCCTCGATCGTCCCGCGTCTCCAGGTCGGCGCCCGCTTCGACGGCCTGCCTGACGAGGTTCACGTCGGCTTCGAAGAGTTGCTGCACGGGGGCTCCTTGGCGGGGTGGCTGGGACTGCGTGGGCGGGGGTGGTGGAGCGCTCGGTGCCTGCGCGGAGCAGGCACCGAGCGCGGCGGCGGCGAGCAGCGCCGTGATCGCCCGCCCGCCGATCATCAGCGGAGTTCCCCGATGGCGCGCAAGCCCGCCGTGGCGAACCGCTCGTCGAGGTCGCCGCTGGGCGCGCCGCCGACCCCGATCCCGGCGATCGGACCGCCGTTGGCGGCGACCGGCACACCGCCGGCGAGGAAAAGGGTCCCGGGGATGTCGCGGATGGTCGGCCCGTCGCCCTGGGCGTTCTTGGCCAGCGCGGACGTCGGCTGCCCGAAGGAGACCGCGGTGAAGGCCTTGCGCTTGGCGGACTCCTCGGTCTGCGGTCCGGCGCCGTCGCCCTTGAGCAGGACGCGCACCGCGCCGGACCGGTCCAGCACGGCCACGGTGACCCGCTGCCCCTCCTTCTCGGCGGCGTCCAGCGCGGCCTGCGCGGCGCGGGTGGCGGCGTCGACGCCGAGCACGCCGGTCTGCACCACGGCCTGCGGCGCGGGCGGCTGCGGCTTCCGGTCCTGCGCCTGTGCCGCGCCGAGACCGGTGGCGAGTGCGACGGTCGCGAGACCGGCCGTCATACCCAGGACGAGGCGGGTGCGGGGGAGCTTGGCGTTCATCGGATTTCCTTTGCCGTGGGGGTGTTCGTACTCCTACGACTCTCCTGTCCGGCGGACGTGGGCGAATCGGGAATGTGGAGCTTGATCGGGCGTCGTCCGGTCGGTGCGGGCATCAACCGAACGATTGATGCGGCGGAACCCCCCTTCCTGCTTACGATCATCTGCGACGGAGGGAGGACCGGAATGAGGTCGCATATCGGGGCGGCCACCAGGCTGAACGCCGCCATGCACACCGGGTTCTTCCTGTTGCTGGCCGCGTCGGTCGCGCGGTTCGTCGCGGGGCACGGGCTGAGCGGGGCCACGCCGCTGATCCTCGTGCTCACCGGCACGCTCGCGCTGGTGTACGCGGCGGGAGTGCTGAGCTGGTCCGCGCTCGGCCGGTTACGCCCGGTCTGGCTGACCGTGGTGATCGTCGTCTGGCTCGCGCTGGTGGTGGCGGCGCCGAGCTTCGCCTGGTGCGCCGTGCCGTTGTTCTTCGTCTGTCTCCAGGTGCTGCGCTCGCGGACCGTGGTCGTGGTGGTCGCGGTGCTGACCGTCGCGACCATCCTCGCCCAGCTGCGGATCGCGAGCGGGTTCGATCCGAGCATCGTGCTCGCGCCGGTCGCCGTCGCGCTGATGGCCACGATGACGTTCCTGCAACTCGACCGCGACCGGGTGGAGCTGGGCGACCTCGTCAAGGATCTGCTCCGCGCCAGGGTCGAGCTCGCGCAGAGCCAGCGCCTGGCTGGGATGGTGCAGGAGCGGGAGCGGCTGGCGCGGGAGATCCACGACGTCCTCGCCCAGGGATTGTCGAGTATGCGGATGCTGCTGCAGGCGGCGCAGAGATCGTGGGACACGGATCTGGAGCTGGCCAAAGGACACGTGTCCCGCGCGGTCGACGCGGCGGGCGACAACCTCGCCGAGGCGCGCCGGTTCGTGTCGGGCTTGGGATCCCCGCGGCTCGACAGCGCCGATCTCGCGGCCACCTTGGAGGACCTGGTGGAGCAGGTCGGTTTCGCCGCCATGCACGTGGTGCGCTTCGAGACGAGCGGGACCCCGTATCCGTTGTCCTCGGAGGTGGAGGCGAGCCTGCTTCGGATCGCTCAGAGCGCGCTGGCGAACGTGAGCGATCACGCCGGGGCGAGCGAAGCCGCCGTCACGCTGACCTACTTGGCCGACAGGGTCGTTCTCGACGTCCGAGACGACGGTGTCGGCTTCGATCCGGCCTCGGCGCGCGCGAGCGGCGACCGGGGCCACGGTCTGCGGATGATCGGCGAGCGGCTCGCCGAACTCGGTGGTGAGATGGTCGTCGAGAGCGCGCCGGGAGAGGGCACCGCGCTCGCGGTCACCGTGCCCACCAGGGAGGTCCGATGACCGTCCGGGTGCTGGTCGTCGACGACCATCCGGTGGTGCGGGCGGGGATCGCCGCGCTGCTCGCCGGAGAACCCGACATCGACGTGATCGGCGAATGCACCGGCGCCGACGAGGCCGTCCTGTTCGCCGCGGACCGGAAGCCCGACGTCGTGCTGATGGACCTGCAACTCGGCGACGGCCCCGACGGCGTGAACGCCACCGAGCGCCTGACCGCCCTCCCGGATGCCCCGAAGGTACTGGTGCTCACCACGTACGACGCCGAACTGGACATCACCAGGGCGGTCGCCGCCGGCGCCACCGGCTACCTGCTCAAGGCGGGACCGCCCGAGGACCTCTTCCGCGGCATCCACGCGGCGGCGCGCGGCGAGACCGTGCTGGCGCCCCAGGTCGCGGCCCGGCTCTTCGGGCACATGCGCGCACCGACAGCCGCACTCAGTCCTCGGGAGACCGAGATCGTGGGGCTGCTGGCGGAAGGTTTGATCAATCGGCAGATCGCGGCGCGCTTGTTCATTTCCGAAGCGACGGTGAAAACGCACCTGGTCCACATCTACGACAAACTCGGTGTCGACAGCCGTGCCGGTGCGGTAGCCGTCGCCACGGAACGGAGGATCATCCGCACCTGAGCGGATCCGCTCAGGGCTTGCGCCCGACGGCGGCGACGATGCAGTTTCCGGCCGCCGGCATCGGTTCCGCGCGGGGGCCGGTGGGCCACCACGCGTCGTTGACCACGATGCCGGGGTCCATGAGTTCGAGGCCGTCGAGCATTTCCTCGATCTCGGTGCGAGTCCGGAAGAAGCCGCGGCTGATGCTCTGGTTCAGGATGGCCTGCACCCGGTGGGCGATGGGACTGTGCTCGTTCTCCGGGTCGAAGAAATGCGAGAACACCACGTAGGACCCGGAGGGAATCGCGTCGATGTAGGTCTGCAGCACCTGCGCCGGCGGCATTCCTTCGTCGGCGCTGTGGTGGTGCAGCGTGGCCACGTGCATCAGGGCCAGCGGGCGGTCGAAGTCGATCGTGGTGGTGACGACGTCGTTCTTCAGGACCTCGTCGGGTGCGAAGATGTTGGCCCCGATGAGCCGGGTCCTGTCGTTCTCTTCGAGCAGCGCGCGGCCGTGCGCGAGCACCACGGGATCGTTGTCGACGTACACGACCTGCGCGTCGGGATTGATCCGCTGCGCGACCTGGTGGGTGTTCTCCGCGGTGGGCAGGCCGGAGCCGCAGTCGAGGAACTGGTCGATCCCGGCCTTGCCCGCGAGGAAACGGACCGCGCGGGTCAGGAAGGCGCGATTGCTGACCGCGATGATGTTGACCTCGGGCACGGCCTGGTTCAGCTGCGCGAGCAGCTGCCTGTCGACCTCGTAATTGTCCTTGCCGCCGAGGGCCGCGTCATAGGCGCGCGCCACGCTGGGCACGGTCGTGTCGATCCTGTTCGAAGGAAGGTCGACATTTCCCTTGTCCTGGCCCACGGCAAACCCCACTGGTAATCAGACGATCACTCAACGTCGGATGAATGCTACCAGCGGGCAGCGTTCATTCCTCGATGAGGATGCCTTGCCCGCAGGTACAAATCAGGTCATGTCCGGCCGTCGAGTCCCCGAGGCTGTTGGTATGACGGGGGAAGATCGGGTGCCGAAGAAGCGCACGACGTGGAAAGACGACCTGGCGATCGGCGTTCTGGTGGGCGTCATGCTGGTGACGCCGGCGGCGGTGGCCGTGTCCGCTTCGATCGGGGACTGGCTGTGGACCATCGTGGCGGTTCCCGGCACGGTCTTCCTCGCCCTGATCATCGGCGGGTTGGTCAGGACTCGCGCGGCCGCCGCACTCGGCTCGCTAGGCCGCAAGAACCGTGTCGCGACCACTTTCGCGGTTCTCGGAATGATCATCGGGGCGGCGGCGGGCGCGGCCCTGATCTGGTTCGGGATCTCCTTCAACCTCGACGCGGACATCTGCGACCCGGATCGGAGCACTTGCATCGCCGTGGTGGACGGGATCGCCCGCGGCGAGTCCGACGAATCGGTCGGCGGTCAGCGGTTCAAGACCTTCCTCCTGTCGCTGGTGGCCATCCTCCCCGGCGCGCTCCTGTTGTACGCCGTCGCGCGTGCGGCGCTGGCGCGCGTTCGCGGTTGACGCCTCATACTCAACAAGTTATATATGAATGATGTCCTATGCTGGTCGAGGTCGAGCAGTGGTACTCGGTGCGGGCGTCGCCGGTCTCGTGACCGCCCGGGTTCTGTCCGGCCACTACGACGAAGTGGTCGTGATCGAACGTGACGAGCTTCCGGACCGGCCGGACCACCGGCGGTTCGTTCCCCAGTCGCGGCACGCGCACGGCCTGCTGGGATCCGGTCGCCGGGTACTGGTCGGGCTGTTTCCCGGCCTGTCCGCGGAGTTGGCCGAGGCCGGCGCGCTCACCCCGGGCTCGGGCGATCCGGCGATGGGGGATCGGTCGGTCTTCCTGGTCCGCGGCGGGACGACCATCCGGATCCCCGCCTGGTGGAGCGGTGGTTTCGGCGCCAGCCGGATCCTGCTCGAACACGCGATCCGGGAGCGCGTGCGGGCCTTGCCGAACGTCGTGGTCCGGGACCGGGCGCTCGCCGTCGGGCTGCTGACCGACCGGACCCGCCGCCGCGTCACCGGGATCCGGACGGTCGACGACGAGCTCGGCGCCGATCTGGTCGTCGACGCGTCCGGCCGCGGGTCCCGGCTGCCGGAGTGGCTCGAACGGATCGGGTACCGGCCTCCGCCGGTGTCGGTCGTCCATTCCGACGTCCGGTACGTCAGCGTGGTCACCGAACCCGACCCGTCCTTCGATCCCGAGTGGCTGGTCATCCTCGGTGGCGGCGGGGAATCCGCCTCGCCGGTCGGCGGTGTGGTGCTGCGCGTCGAACACGGCAGGCTGCACATCTCGTTCGGCTCGGTCGGGCGGAGCGAGCCGGTCCCCACGGGATTGCCGGAACTGCGCGCCTTCGCCGATCGGCTGACAGCGCCGGTGGTGGCCGAAGCGCTCCGCAGGTCGACACCCGTCGGACCGATCCGCACCTTTCGCGTCCGCAGCAACACCCGGCGCCACTACGACCGGATGCGCGAGATGCCGGCCGGTGTCCTCGCGCTCGGCGACGCCGCCTGCGCGGCGAATCCGATCTACGGCCAGGGAATGAGCGTGGCCGCCCTCTCGGCGGCCGCGCTCGGCCGGGTGCTCACCGCCGAGGGCGGCGCACCACGGCCGGGGTTCGAGCGCCGCGCCGCACGGGCCATGGCCGCGACCTCCGCCGACGCCTGGCGCCTCGCCGTCGGGGAGGACCTCCGCCACGGATGCCACGCCGAAGGTGTCCGATCGCCCTGGACGGCGCGGTTCGGCGAGGGTTACCGCAACCGGCTGGAACGAGCGGCGGCGCTGGATCCCGAAGTGGCGGCGGCGTTCAACGACGTGCTCAATCTCCACCGCCCGGTGTCTTCGCTCGGCGCCCCGCGGATCGCCCGCCGGGTGCTGCGCCCCTTGCGGGACCGCGATCCGGGCCCGTTGTCCGCTACCGTCGCAGCCGTACTCGGAGTCGCCTGAACCGAGCGAGGAGCTCCCATGTTCCAGCCGCAGTTCGTGGACGTCGACGACGTCCTGCTCCACGTCGAGACCGATGGTCCCGAAACCGGTCCGGCGGCGTTGTTCCTCCATGGCTGGCCCGACCTTTGGTTCACTTTCGAGCCGCAGATGACCGCACTCGCCGAGCGGGGGTACCGGGTGATCGCGCCGGATCAGCGCGGCTACGGCCTGTCGTCCAAGCCCGCCACGGTCGCCGACTACCGGATGCCCGAACTGGTCAAGGACATCGTGCTCCTCATCGAACGGCAGAAGGCGGCGCCGGTGCATCTGGTCGGCCACGACTGGGGCGGGGCGGTGGCCTGGGCGGTGGCGATCGAACGGCCCGATCTGCTCCGGTCGCTGACCATCGTCAACTGTCCGCATCCGCAGGTGTTCGCCCGCACGCTGACCCGGCGGCCCTCCCAGTTGCTGCGGAGCTGGTACATGCTGGCGTTCCAGATCCCCGGCCTCGCCGAGACGGTCCTCGGTGCCCGCGGCGGCGCGGTTCTCGCGGCGATGCTCAAACGCGGCGCCAACCTGAGCGAGGCCGACGTGGACCGGCACCGCGCCGTCTGGCGCCATCCGGGCACGATCCATCGGCCACTGTTCTGGTACCGCGCGCTGTTCCGGACGCTGCCGCCTTCCGACGCCGACCTGTCGGTCCGGGTGCCGACCCAGATCATCTGGGGCCGCCGGGACGGCGCGCTCGGCAAACTCCTCGCCGAACCGAGTGCCGCCCGGTGCGACGAGTCCGAGCTGCACTGGCTCGACACGAGGCATTGGCCCCACCGCGAAGAACCCCGGCGGGTCACCGAGTTGCTCGAAGCCTGGTTCGCCCGGCACGCGGACCGGGCCTGATCCGGTTGGTACTCTTCCGGTCGCCGCCGGAAGGAGCCCGATGCTCAGATTCGCCCTGCTGGGCTTTCTGCTGCGGCAACCCATGACCGGCTACGACCTGGCCACCGCGATCCGCACCAGTATCAACTTCGTGTGGCCCGCCCAGCTCAGCCAGATCTACCGGACACTGAGCCAGCTCGAGGACAGCGGGCTCGCGGTGTCCGAAGTGGAGCCACAGCAGGGCAAGCCGGACCGACGGGTGTATTCGGCCACCGACGCCGGACGGCGGGCCTTCGACGCCTGGCTCGGCGAACTGGTCACCGAACGGGATCCGATCCGGGTGCCGTTCCTGGTCCGCTTCTTCTTTTCCGGGTCCCGCTCGACAGAGGACACGGTGACCCAGCTCCGGGTGATGCGCGACCTCCACGTCAAGGATCGTGACAGGCTCGCCGACGAGCTTCCCCAGGAGATCACCGCGGCCGCCGCCCGCACCGAAGGGACCGAACTCGATCCCCTGATCTGGGATTCGGTCCGCCGCGCCGGTGAGATGATGGCGCAGACCTGGGTCGACTGGATCGACGAGACCATCGAACGACTGCAGCGCGCCGACGGGCAGCCTCCTCAGGCGTGACGCAGTTCCAGCGTGCAGCACTTGACGCTGCCGCCGCCCTTGAGCAGCTCCGACAGATCGGCGCCGATCGGGTCGAAACCCCGTTCCCGTAGCTGGGCGATCAGCCCCGTGGCTGACTGCGGCAGGATGACGTGCCGCCCGTCGGACACCGCGTTCAGGCCGAACGCCGCGGCGTCGGCGGCCGACGCGATGACGGCGTCCGGGTACAGCTCTTCGATCCGTCGCCGGCTTTCCTCGGTGAAGGCCTCCGGGAAGTACATGACCATGTCGTCGTTCAGCACGGTCAGCGCGGTGTCGAGGTGGTAGTAGCGCGGGTCGGTCAGGGTCAGCCCCACCACCGGTACGCCGAAGAACTCCTCGCTCTCTTCGTGCGCCCGGGGGTCGGACCGGAAACCCGAACCCGCCAGGATCCGGGAACCCGCGATCAGGAAGTCGCCTTCCCCTTCGTTGTGCCACCGCGCCTGCCGCACCTCGCGGTAGCCGTTTTCGGTGAACCAGTTCAGGTAGGACTCGGATTCCTGGCGGCGTTGCCGGTGGTGGAAGCGCGCGACCAGCGCCCGCCCGTTCACCACCGTGGCGCCGTTCGCCGCGTACACCATGTCCGGCAGACCCGGCACCGGATCGAGCAGATCCACCCGGTGGCCCAGTTCGACGTAGAGGTCCCGCAGCCATTCCCACTGGGTGATCGCGAGTTCGGTGTCGGTGGGTTTGCCGGGATCCATCCACGGGTTGATCGAGTACTCGACATCGAAGTACGCCGGTCTGACCATGAGATAGTGCCGCATCTGTGTTCTCCCGAAGTGCTCAGGCCGTCTGCAAGGATTTTTCGTTGCCTGCCAGCCGCTTGACCAGCTGGTCGCGGATGCGGGGCGGGATGTCCGGGGCGAAACGCCGGAAGTAGCTTTCGGCGTGCACCGTGCTGTCCATCAGGAACGGCAGGTCGAAGACGACCAGTTTGCGGATGGCCAGCAACGGTACCGGCGCGCGCAGCGCCTTGAACTTCTCGTTCCACAGGCCGGGCTGGTCGCAGACCGGGTGGAACTGCCCGATCATCAGGCCGTCGTTGACGAACTTGTCCTTCGCTTCGCGCTGCAGGTCGTCCAGCACCGTCGGGTCCTGGTAGTCCAGTTGCGGCAGCACCAGGAGGATCGTCAGCAACTCCCGTTCCGTGGGCGAAATCCTGGCCGACAGCCGCTCGTGCCACGAGCGCAGGCTCTCGATCGCGTCGTGGACGTCCGTCTCGCCGTTGGTGGCGGTCAGGGCGGCCAGATGGAAGAGTCCTTTGTGGAGTGATGGCTGGGTGTAGGGGCATACCGGGCCGTTCCGGCCCAGTTCCGGGTGGGGGGACACCAGGTAACGTCCCGCCCAGGAAAGGATTTCCCGGACATACGGTAGATGTTCCGCCGGCAGGGCGCCGCTTTCGACCTCGGCCGCCGTCCAGATGAGAACCTTGTTGTCGCCGATCATGATCCGATGCTTTGTGCGAAGGTGAAGACGCCGTCAGGGTCGACCCGGTTCTTGATGTCCTTCAGTCGCGGGTAGTTGACGCCGTAGTAGGCGTCGCGCCAGTCCGCGAGATCCGGGTCGATGAAGTTCTGGAAAGCGCCGTCGGACACGTACGGCGACAACGCCTCCGCCAGGTCCTTCAGCCAGTGAAGGTTGGCGTCGACCACGGCGGGCTCGTCGTTCTCGGCCCACGAGGTGTCCATGGACAACAGGAACATCGCGTTCCGGTGGGCGAAAGCGGTGTCCGTCGCGCCCATCCGGTTGATCGCGCCACCCCACGAGAACAGGGCCGCGCCACCGCCGTCCGGGTTGCCGCTGCCGGGCCAGCGGTCGACGAACGAGAGCATCGTGGCGATCGCCTCGTCGGGAAGCGGTTCGGTGACGATGTTGGTCCGCGCCGCGAACGCGCCCTCGGCGGTCTCGTGCAGCAGATCGTCCTTGGCCTGCCAGAAGGTCCGGTCCTCGATGTCCATGCGGATCGGCTGGGCGACGGACAGGACGGGGTCGAGGATCTCCCGCAACTCCTTGGCGGGGCCGAGATACTGCCCGATGGCCGACACGACGGACTTCGACCCGCCGACCGTGCTGACGCCGATCCTGGCCGCGAACTCGTCCGGTGACCGCCGCACGATCTCTTGCAGGACCGACACGACCTTCGGCGCGTCCGCGCGATCCCACAGCACCAGGTAGCTGGCGCAGTCGGTCACCGGCCTCGCCTGGAAGGTGAAGGACACGTTGACGCCGAAGTTCCCGCCGCCGCCACCGCGGCAGGCCCAGAAAAGGTCCGAGTTCTCTTTCGCGTCGCAATGCAGCACTTGCCCGTCCGCGGTCACCAGCGTGGTCGCCACGAGCGCGTCCGCGGTGAGCCCGAGTACGCGCGACGTGGCACCGCAGCCGCCCCCGAGGGTGAGGCCCGCGATGCCGACCGTAGCGCCGTTGCCCAGCGCGAACGCCATCTCGTGGGGCTGGATGGCGGCGTAGACGTCCGCCATCCGCGCGCCGCCCGCGGCGGTCACGAGCCCGGTCGATCCGTCGGCGGACACGGTGTTCATCGCGCTGAGGTCGATGACGAGACCGGTGTTGACCGAATGTCCCGCGTAGCTGTGCCCGCCGCACCGTGCGACGACGTCGACACCGGCGTCACGTGCCCACTCGATGGCTTTTCGCACGTCCGCGGTGTTCTCCACGGACACGACACCGGCGGGGGTGATGCCGGCGAATCTCTTGTTGAACGGCGTGCTGGCCTCGCGGAACCCGGTTTCCCCGGGACGGCGGACACGGCCTGCCACGGTGCGTTCGAGGAGTCGCCAGTCCGCGTCGTCTGGGCTGCGGGACACTAGCTCACCTCGTCGAGGTAGGAGACGCCGGTGGCGGCGTGCGGGCCGTAGCGTTCCCACACCTCACGCAGCCGGAGATGACCGTCCTCGGCCACCTCCGGCGTGTTCACCGTGTGCCCGCAGATCACCTCGCCGGTGGCGAGCACCAGCGTGTACCCCAGGTGGAGGGCCCCGTTCTCCCGGCGGGTGCCGGCGATCGATCCCCGCCGTACCTCGCCCCCGGCGAACTCGGCCCAGACGACGTCGCCCTCTTGGCGGTATTCGGCGACCGCCTCGGCACCTTCTTTGCGGAATTTCCGCCCGTCGTAATTAATCATGGGACTCGGCCCGGTCGATCTCGTGGGTGATGAACTCGTCGGACATCGCGCGGTCCCACCAGATCGCGTAGTAGGCGAAGTCCTCGTCATTGTCGTTGACGAGGTAGTGCTCGATCTCCGGTTTCAGGAATACGAGGTCACCCGCGGTGAACTTGTGCCGCTTTTCACCGGTGACCACCTCGGCGCTCCCGGTCATTCCGATGAAGATCTCGTGCTCGTGATGAGCGTGGGCAACCGATACGTCACCAGGACGCAGCACGCACCAAGCTCCTCGAAACGGTGCCGTCATACCGTTCCACGGATAAAGCAGCTTCATGTCCAATCCGTAGGCCCGCGTCAGGTTCTCGTGTTCCAGCCTGCGGATGTCCACGACAGCTTGGTCTTGGTCAGTCACATCCCACTCCGATCGGCGTGCTTTTCATGTCGGACGTTCGGTGCTGACCGAGGCTATATTTGGCCCGCTTCCCGGCAACAGGGGAACTATTCCCGATTGCCGGTGAATCAGCCGCGGCCGAGACCGGCGTCCCGCGCCAGCACTATCGCCTGTGCGCGATCGGCTACGCCGAGTTTGCCGAAGACGACGGAAACGCGATTGCTGATGGTCTTCGGCGCGAGTGCGAGCTCGCGCGCGATGGCCGAGTTGGCCTTGCCCGCGGCGATGCGGTCGAGTACTTCCCGCTCCCTGGTCGTCAGCTGCGGGAACGGGTAGGGGTCCGGACCGGTCGCCGACCGCATCAGCGCGCCGAACCGGCAGGCGATCGCCTTCCCGACGATCGCCTCGCCCGCCGCGACGACCTGCACGCCGCGGACGACCTGGTCCAGATCGGAGCTCTTGATCAGGTATCCGCGCGCTCCGGCGTGCAGCGCCGACCTGATCGCGGAGTCGTCGTCGGCCGAGCTCAGGACCAGGACCCTGGTCTCCGGCGCGATCCGCGCCACCCGGCTGATGACGTCGACGGTCGAGAACTCGCCCAGCTGCGGATCGATGACCAGCACGTCCGGCTGGTGCCGGAACGTTTCCGAGATGGTCGCGTTCGCCGTCGCCGCCTCACCGACGACGGCGATGCCGCCGACGTCTTCGAGCGCGGACCTGACCCCGTAGCGAATCGCCGGCTGGCTGTCGGCGAGCAGAACGGTCACCCAAGCGGGGCCGCTGCTCTCCTCGGACATGGTGTGGTTGGGCAACAGGCTCGCGGTGCGCCGCCGGTCTTGATGTTCGACCGGCCACAAACGAGCGGTGTTGCCGATACTGGCGTGGTGATTCATCTTTCCCCCTACCTGCCGCTACTGAGCCTGCCTGATCGGCTCCGTTCAGTGAACTGCGATGAAGATGCGCTCGACCGTGGCGGGGATGGGGCTGCCGGCCGCGAGAGGAGTCTATGTAGTAAGTATCGAACGGATCTATATGACTGTTATGGGCAATTGATCGCAATCAATTTTCCGGCCGGATCCAGGCGTCCGATCAACAGGGAAGAAGCGGCAGACAGGGTGATCGCGTTCGTCCGTGTCCTGGTGACGGCACCGTGCCTCACCGTATCGCGAGCACGAAGAGGCGGACGGCCTGGCCCGTAAGATCGCCTCGTGGTGCCTGGCGGCAATTATGCCGTCGTGGTAACGGAGAAAAGCGTCGCGGAGGCTAGTCGCCCGCATTTCCCCGGGAAAGGGGAGATCTTCCCGGCCATCGGGAAACCCCGGGGAGGCCCCGATGAGATTCCCCGGACCTCGGGAAAGTCATCCCTATCGTCGGGGAAATGCCGCTGCTTAGTGTCGGCATCCTATTCTGGACGAACGGGGTGTATCTGTGACTGAAATACAGGTGGGTTTGCTGGCGATCGGTGCGGGGCCTGCGAACCTGGCGCTCGCGGTGGCCATCGAGGAGTCCGGGAATCCGGAACTGGCCGAGCAGACGCTGCTGCTGGAGCAGAGTCCGGACATCAAGTGGCAACGCGACTTGCTGATGCCGTGGGCGCGCAGTCAGGTCTCCTTCCTCAAGGATCTGGTGACCCTGCGCAATCCGCGCAGCAAGTTCTCGTTCCTCAACTTCCTGCACGACCAGAAGCGGCTCGACGAGTTCGTCAACCTCGGCACCTTCCACCCGTTCCGCTGGGAGTTCTCCGACTACCTGCAGTGGGTCGCGAAGTCGCTGGACCAGGTCCGGATCCGGTACGACGCGAAGGTGCAGAGCATCGAGCCCGCGCGTGGCGCCGACGGGTCGATCACCGGCTGGATCGCCACGCTCACCGACGGGGACACCATCCGCTGCCGCGACCTGGTCGTGGGCGGCGGCCGTGACACGCACGTGCCGGACGTCTTCGCCGACCTGCCGCCCGACCGTCTCATCCACAGCGCCCAGTACCGGCGCCGGATCGCGGAGCTGCCCGCGGACGCGCCGCTGCGCGCCGTCGTGGTGGGCGGGGCCCAGAGCGCGGCCGAGATGTTCATGGCCCTGCACGACAATCTGCCCAACAGCACCCGGACCATGATCGTGCGGTCCATCGGCCCGCAGAACTACCAGACCAGCAAGTTCGTCAACGAGCTGTTCTTCCCGTCGTTCGTCGACCGCTTCTACGACAGCCCGCCCGAGATCCGCCAGCAGGTGCTCGAGGAGATGCGCCTGACCAACTACGCCGGCGCGGCCCCGCCGTTCCTCGACCACATCTACACCACGCTCTACCAGCAGCGCGGCATCGGTCAGCAGCGGTCGGAGGTGCGGACCCTGACCGAAGTGGTCGGCGCCAGGATCGAAGACGACGAGGTCGTCCTCGATCTGCGGGACCGGACCAGCGGCAAGGTCGAGGCGCTGCAGTGCGACCTGGTGCTCCTCGGTACCGGCTTCGACCAGCGGATGCCCGCGATGGTCCGCGACCTGGCCGACCGCGTCGGCCTGTCCGAGGTCACGGTCAGCCGCTGCTACCGGGTCGATCTCGGCGATTCCGCCTGGGGCGCGGTGTATCTGCAGGGCATCAACGAGGCCACGCACGGTATCGCCGACTCGCTGATCAGCGTGCTGGCCCACCGGTCCCGTGACATCGTCAGCGATCTGCTCGCCCGCCGGGGCGCCGCCGCCGAGTCGAGGACCGCCTGATGAACCGGCTGGTGGTGATCTCGCCGGCACCGACGGCGAACGGCGACCTGCACCTCGGCCATCTCGCCGGCCCGTTCCTGGCCGCGGACGTCTGCACCCGGTACGCCCGCGCGGCCGGCACGGAAGCGCTCTACGGCACCGGCATGCACTTCACCCAGAACTACATCGTCACCGCCGCGGCTCGCCTCGGCGTGGCGCCTGAGGACCTGCGGGAGCGTTCCGCCGAGCAGGTCCGGCAGACCCTGACCACCATGGGCGTCGAGGTCGACGGGTTCGGCTGTATCGGCGACCGGTTCACCAAGCTGGTCATGGACTTCTACGACCGCCTGCACAGCACGGGCAAGCTGGAGCTGCGGACGGTCCGGTTCCCGTACCTGCCGAGCACCGGCGAGTACCTGATGGACGCGTACGTCACCGGCGGTTGCCCGTTCTGCCTGGCCGACGGGTACGCCGGGATCTGCGAGAGCTGCGGCCTCCCGGTCGCACCCGGCGATCTGATCGGCCCGCGGTCGACGCTGCACCCGGACGAGCCGCTGGAGTACCGCGAGGCGGACATCCTCGTCTTCCCGGTGGAGCGGTACCGCGCGGACCTGGAGGCGTACTTCGCCCGGACCCCGATGCGTCCTGGCATGGCCCAGCTCATCGAGTCCGCGCTCGCGGGGCCCCTGCCGGACTTCCCGATCACCCAGCCGACGTCGTGGGGTATCCCGGCGCCGTTCCCCGAGGTGCCGGGGCAGGTGATCTACCCGCACATGGAGGGCATGCCGTGGAGCATGTTCACCACCGCCCTCGCCGCCGAAAAACGCGGCGCGGTCCTCACCGCCGACGACGAGCTGTGGCAGGAGGACTCCGGTTCGACCGTGGTGTACTTCCTCGGCCTCGACGCGACGTATCCGTTCGCGATCGTGGGCACGGCGATGCTCACCGCGCTTGGCGGTCACGTACTGCCCGCGCAGTACATCACCAACGAGTTCTACGAGCTGGCCAACGAGAAGTTCTCCACCAGCCGCGGGCACGTGGTGTCCGGCCGCGAGCTGGCCGCCGAGGTACCGCGCGATCTCATCCGCTTCCATCTCTGCGCCACCAGCCCCGAATACCAGCGCACCGACTTCACCCACGAGGCCCTGCTCCGGGTCAGCGAGACCCGGCTGACCGGGCCGTGGAACCGGGTCGCGGCGGCGGTCGACGCCTGGGTGGACCGCGGTCCGCTGACGGTTTCCGCCGACGCCAGGCGGACGGCGCTGCGGATGATCGAGCGGTTCGCCGACGGGTACGAGCTCCCGCGGTTCAGCGTGACGGCCGTGGCGTCGACCCTCGCCGAGCAACTCGGGCGGCTGGACCGGCTGGCCGCCTCGGTGACCACCGAGACCGCGGGCGACCTCTGCCATCAGGTGGACGTCTTCCTGCGTTGTGCCGCCCCGATCCTGATCGATCTCGCCGCGGGCGCGCTGCCCGACACGACGTTGCCGGGACAGGTGGACGCGGACACGATCACCCCCAAGAGATTGCCCCGGCTCGCCGGGGCGGGCGGCTGATGGCTTCGGTCGCCGTCGTCGGTGCCGGGGTGACCGGATTGGTGACCGCGATCGAGTGCGCGCTCGCGGGTCACCGCGTCACCGTGCTCGATCGCGGCCCCGTCCCGAACCCCGCCTCGACGTCGTCCGATCAGCACCGGGCCTTGCGGGTGCTGCGCCCGGACGATCTCGAGGGCACGCGGCGGATGGCCGAGGCCCGCCGCCGTTGGCTGGAACTGGAGTCGTTGCTGCGGACCACGCTCTTCCGCCCGGTCGGCGTGGTCACCGCGGGCACCCCGGACGAGCTCGAGCTGGCCCTCGACACCGCGGCGCTGGCCGGGCTCGCGGCGGTCACCGTCTCGCCGGAAACCCTTGCGCCCGTGGTATTCCCCGCCGGAACCGGCGGGGTGCACGACTTGGGCGCCGGGGTTCTGCTGGCGGACCGGTTCCTGCGCGCGGCGGCCGAATGGCTCGCCGCGCACCCTTCGGTGACGTTGCGGCCGCACTGCGCCGTCGACGGCATCGACGACCATCGGGTGACCCTGGCCGACGGCACCGCCGTGGGCGCGGATCTCGTGCTGGTCGCGGCGGGCCCCTGGAACACCGAGCTGGTCGAGCAGCCCGTCGTGTTGTACCGCCAGACCATGATCTACCTGCACCCGCCGCGGGATCTGGCCGCTTGGTGGGCGTCGGCCCCGGGAGTCGGCCGGATCGGCGGCGGCCGCACGGCCTGGCTGCTGCCGCCCGGAGAGGGCACCCTGCTCAAGATCAGCTCGGACACGGTGTGCCGTCAGGTCGCGAACACCACGGAACCGGATCGCGAACCGTGGGCCGACCGGTTGCTCGCCGAGCCGATCCTCGCCGGCGCCGCGGACTACGCCGTCGCGGCCGTGCGGGAGTGCCACTACGCGGCCGATCCCGTCGACGGTGGCCCGATTCTCACCCGGATCCGTCCGTCGGTGTGGTCCCGTCCCGCCTGCGGCGGCTCCGGGTTCGGCACCGCACCGCTCGTCGCCAGGGAAATCCTCGGCGCTGTCATGGAGGTCAGTGCGTGAACAAGGGGAGTGCATAGTGGAGTTCGCGATCGTGGGCGCCGGCATGGCCGGCGCTTTCCTGGCGCTTTCGCTGGGCAGGCAAGGGCATACGGTCACGGTGTACGACCGTCGGCCGGACCCCCGCGAGACCGCCAGCGCGGTGACGTCGATGAATCTCGGGCTGTCACGGCGCGGCCTGGCGGCGCTGGACCGGCTGGGACTGTCGGAGGAAGTGCGGCGGCTCGTGGTGCCGATGCAGGGCCGGATGCTGCACAACATCGACGGCGGGCTGCGGTTCTCGGCGTACGGCGAGGGCGGCATCCTGGCCATCCAGCGCCAGGACCTGAGCGCGCTGCTGGTGGAGGAAGCCAGCCGGGTACCCGGCGTGCGGTTCGTGTTCGACACGCGCTGCACGGGGATGGACCGTGACCTGCCCTCGGTGTCCTTTGTGGACCCCAACGGGCAGGCACTCGTGGTCAAGCCGGACGTCGTGGTGGGCGCGGACGGCGCGTTTTCGGCCGTCCGCCGGTTCATGCACCACGAGCAGCGTGCGGAGTTCTCGCAGAGCTACCTCGAATGGGGCTGGCGCGAACTCCACATCCCGGCGGCCGCCGACGGCTCCCACCGCATGGCGGACGACGTCTTCCACCTCTGGCCCCGCGGCGACATCATGATGTTCGCCCACCCCAACCGCGATGGCTCCTTCACCTGTTCCTGCGTCCTCCCGTTCCACGGCACGCACGGCTTCGACTCGCTGCGGACGGCTTCGGACGTGGAATCGTTGTTCCGCGAGTATTTCCCCGACGTCCTGTCGCTGGTTCCCGACCTCGGCGAGACGTTCCTGCGGCAACCGACCTTCAACCTCGTCACCGTCAGCACCGCGCCGTGGACCTACGAGGGCAAGGTGGTGCTGATCGGCGACGCCTGCCACGCCGTCTACCCGTTCCTGGCACAGGGGATGAACTCGGCGTTCGAGGACGCGCTGGAGCTGACGGAGAGCCTCGCCCATCATCCGAACAGCACCTCGTCGGCGCTGACGAGGTACTACTCCCGCCGCAAGCCGAACACCGATGCCCTGGCGACCATGTCCCACCGCAACTTCGCCGAGCTCCGCGACACCGTGCGCTCGCCGGCCGTCCGCCTGGAACGCGCTTGCGACACCGTGCTGGAGAAGGTTCTTCGCCACCGCTGGATGCCCCTGCACGCGATGGTCACCAACACCACGGTCCCGTACGCCAAGGCGCTGCACCGGGCGACCCGCCAGCATCGCATCCTGAAGTACTCGGCCGCGGCCGCTCTCTCGACCGTCGCCGCGGCTGTGCTGCGGCGGCTGCGTCGCTGAAGGCGCGACTAGCGCGTGAAGGCCCCCTTCCCTCAGCTGAGGGAAGGGGGCCTTCACGCGTGAGAGCAACGCTACGGACGGACCTCGATGCGGATCAGGCCCGCGGCCTTCTCCGCGCGCCGCAACGCTTCGGCCGGGCTGTCCGCGACGGCCATCACCAGCCCCGTCCGGTCCCACGAGCTGCGCAGCCCGGAGAACCGGTGGCCGGGTTTGACCTGGATGTCCACCAGGAACACGCCTTCCGCCTGACGGGCCTCCTCGAGTCCCAGCACGGCGTCGATCACTCCCGGCTCCATCGGGACGAACCGGACGGCGGCTCCGCCCGTGGCGCGGCGAGGCAGCTCGGGCAGCGGCTCGCCGCGCATCATCATGAAGTACGAGCGCAGCAGTTCCATCGAATAGGCGCGGTCGATGACCTCCATGATGCCGTCCCCGGCGATCCGGCCGGCGCATTCCACCAGATACGGCACACCGTCGGAGACGATCCACTCGCAGTGCAGGATGCCGTCGGCGAACCCGACGGCCGCGACGACGCGATCGGTCTGCTCCGCCAGCGTCTCGGCGAGGTCGCCGGGAATGTCGGCCGGGACGATATGCGCCAGCTCCACCGGCCGCGGGCCGGGGTAGAGCTGTTTGCCGGTGACGTTGGCGAACAGCCGCCGTCCGCCGCGGACGAGCATCTCGACGCTGTACTCGGGCCCGGGCACGTACCGCTCGACCAGCATGGACAGTTCCATCGGCCGGTCGGGTACGAAGATGCCCTCGTCCTGCTCGACACAGCTCGTCCAGGCTTGCCCGACTTCGGCCGGGTCATGGACGATCTGCGTGCCGACCGCGGCCTGCCGGTTCGCCGGTTTGAGCACCACCGGGCCCGGATGGTCGGCCATGAACGCCAGCACCTCCGCCGGGCCGGTCACCGTGGCACACTCCGGATTGGCCAGCCCGGCAGCCGCGCTGACCTTGCGCAGCAAGGCTTTGTCCCGCAGGATCTGCGCGGCGCCGAGACTCGCGCCCGGCAGGCCGTAGCGTTCGGCGAGCCGGGCGGCGAACGGGGTGGCGTACTCGATCAGCGGCACCACCGCGACCGGGTCGAGGTCGCGGTGGGTGGCGTAGAACTCGTCGGCCGTACCAGGACTGGCGTATTCCCAGCCGATCAGTTCGCGGACCAGCGGGGACCCGTCCAGTCTCGCGCGCAGATCCCGTTTCCGGATCACGTCCGGCTCTTCGACGAGGATGACCGAACCGTCGGGTTCGGCGCCGGTGAGTGCCATCAGCACCGGCGTCACGAACCCGACGATCAGGATGGGTCGCTCACGCATCGAGCTCGGACTCGGTCTTGGGCTTGTCCACGATGCCGAGCATGAACCGCATGGAAGGCTTGGCACCGACCAGATGCGCGCCGACCGTCTGGGTGACCCGGTCCCGCGCGGTCGGGTGCATGGCCATCGTCATCGAGTCGCGGAGCCACCGGTTCATCGGGTCGCCCGACCTGATCGCCGCGGTGCCGAGCAGATCGCAGAGCCGCTGCACGACCCGCTTGGACATCTGGAACGCCTGCCAGCCGGTCAGCGCAGGCGCGACCCGCTCGTCGGGCGTGAGGTCGTCCAGCGTGCCGATCCCGTCGGCGGTGACCTCCCACTGCCGTTCCAGCGCCCGGTAGACCCCGGCGCGCGTGGTGCTGTAGTCGGCCTCGCATTCGGCCAGCGTGATCTGGATGCGCTCGTTGTCCTTCCAGGCGACGCCGCTCATCCGCCAGGGCGAGCCCTTCAGCATGTCGACCCGTTCCATGGTGAGACCGCGGACGTAGTCCAGCGCGGCCCTCGCCACGCCGAGCGGCACCCCGCACATGCTGCGCTGGATCACGTCCGGCTGCACGTGCGGTCCGTTGGGGACCTTGGGGTTGTCGAAGGTCAGGGTGTGGTTCTCCGGGACGAACACGTCGGTGATCGTGTAGTCGCTGCTGCCGGAACCGCACAGGCCGAGGGTGTACCAGTTGTCGACGGATTCGATCTGGTCGCCCGGCACCATGAACAGGCGCGACTCGTGCGGGTTGCTGCCGTCCGGGCTGGCGTACGGCTCGCCGTTCTCGAACACCATGGCGCCGGAGGCGACCCATTCGGCGTGGGTCGAACCGCTGCCGAAGCTCCACCGGCCGGTGAGCCGGTAGCCGCCGGGAACGCGCTCCGCGTGCCCCGTCACCGGCAGCACCCCCGCGGAGTGCATGTCGATGCTGGTGAACATCCGGCGCGCCTCGTCCTGGTCGAGGAAGTTGGCGTGCAGGCCGATGTCCGAGCCGAGCTTGGCGCACCAGCCGACGGACGCGTCGCCCCACGAAAGGGCTTCGATCACCTCGGTCTGCTCCATCGAGGTCATGTGCGGGCCGCCCCAGTCGCGGGTGAAGCCGATCCGGAACGCGCCGGAGTCGCGCAGCAGCTCGACCACGTCCGCGGGCAGGCTCCGGTTCTTCTCGATCTCCGCCGCCCGTTCACGCAGGATCGGCGCGAGCGCTTTCGCGTTCGCGAGGATCTGCGCGCCGGTCAGCGGCACATCGGTGCGGACGGGCTCGGTCATGGTCATGCGGAAACTCCCTCGTGTTCGTCGACGTCGAGCAGCCCGGCGGGCATCTCGAACGCGGTACCGGGTTCTGGTGGGTCCACCGGATCGGCGTCGACCCGCACCAGGGCGGCGGCCGTATCCAGTCGCTGGGCACAGGTTTCACGGTCTTCGGCCTCGCACACCACGAACGAGTGCCGGGCGAGGTAGCCGCCGGGCGGCAGCCGCAGGGTGGTCCCCGGGTCGATCATCGGTGACGCGAAGACCAGGCCCGGCACCGTTTCCCGATCGGACGGGACGGTGACCCCGTGGACGAGGCAGTCGTGGTCCGGGTAGCCGAACCGGATACCGGCGACCACGTCCCGGGTGGGGGCGATGACCGGCCGGTGCCCGGTCGCGACGGCGAACAGGATCTCGCCGGGGTCGAGACCGGTGGCCGTCCTGCCGAGGAACGGGATCAGGTCGCCGCCGAGGCGGCCGTTGATCTCGATGATCAGCGGGCCGCGGTCGGTCAGCCGGACCTCGGAATGGGTGATGCCGTCCTCCACGCCGAGCGCGCGGTGGGCCTTGGCCAGGACGTCCATCAGGACGGTGTCGTGCAGCAGCGGATCGCCGGCGTCGACGACGTGCCCGATCTCCTCGAAGTACGGCTGGTCGCCGGTTTCCTTGCGGGCCACGAACATCGGCAGGTACTCGCCCTTGTACACGGCGGCGTCGATGCTGATCTCCGGCCCGGAGACGTAACCCTCCACGATCGCGCCGCCGCCGTAGCGGCTCTGGTCGACGGTGGCCGCGCCCATCGCGACACCGAACGCGGCGTCCACTTCGGACTCGTCGGCGGCGTACACCACGCCGATGCTCGCGCCCATCGCCCTCGGTTTGAGCACCACCGGGTACCCGATCCTGGCGGCCGCCGCACGGGCCTCTTCGAGGCCGGTGGTCAAGGCGTAGCCCGGTTGCAGCAGCCCTTCGGCGGTCAGCACGGCGCGGGTGCGGTTCTTGTCGCGGCAACCGCGGACGCCGTCCACGCTCAACCCGGGGACCCCGAGTTCGGCGGCGAGTTCGCCCGCGGCGAGCACGACCGGCTCGTCCCAGCACATCAGGCCGACGATCCGGTGCCGTCCGGCGACCTCACGCGCCGCGGCGAGCATCTCGTCCGCGTCGAACACGTCGGTGTGGACGATCTCGTCGAAGTAGGCGTGCTGCCAGGTGGGTTTGAGATTGTTCAGCAGCACCAAGCCGATTCCGGCCGCGCGGGCGCACCGGTGGATGGACGAGACCAGGTATTCGCGATACAGCTTCAGTCCGCTGCCGATGACCAGCAGCACGCCGTTCGATTCGTTCATGGTCGCTCTCCCACGACTTCCGGCTCGGGTTCGGCCACAGGCTCCGGCACGGGAGGCTGTTTGAGGCCGTAGATGTGCATCGATCCGGCGATGACGGACAGCACCGCGCAGAAGCCCCAGAACGCCGGACCGCCGAACTCGCTCCAGAGGTACAGCCCGAGGATCGGGCCCAAGGTCGCGGCCACGCCGGACAGCGTTTCCTTCGTCGCGATGTACCGGCTTCTCACCTCGACCGGGAACGTGGCGGGATGGGCGGCCGTGCTCGGTCCGTGGATCATCAGCCCGGACACCGCCAGCAGGGCGCCGGCGACCACGAAGAACGGATGCTGCGCGATCAGTCCGTAGAGGGTGAACGCCACCGCGCTGACCAGGTTGCCGAACAGTCCGGCGAGGTACTTCGGGATCCGGACGATGTAGGTGGTGATCTTCAGTTCACAGGTGATCAGCACGACCGAGGAGATCACCAGGACCGTGCTGTACAGGCCGACCGGATGGCCGGCGGCGACGATGTTCAGCGGCAGCACCGCGACCGACCCGGCGTAGATCATCATGCCGAACACGCCTGCCACCAGGTAACACAGGAACCGGGTGTCCCGGATCAGCTTCCCGTAGACCTCGCGAGCGCTCAGGGCGGGAACCGGCGTGCCGCCGGGTTCGGCGTCGTGCCGGGTCGTGGTTTGCTTCGGCAGCAACACGAACGCCAGCAGCGCCCACAGCGCCGCGGTCGCTCCGTCCAGCCAGAACAGCAGGTCCCAGTTCACCTGGATGACCACGGCGGCGATCAGCGGTGCCACCGCCGCCCCCATGTTCAGCGCGATGCGCATCATCGAGAAGCCCATGACCTTGTGCTCTTCCGGCATGAGCTCGGCGAGCAGCACCGCCGCCGCCGGCCGGTAGGCCTGGATCGACAGCCCGGACAACGCGATCACCGCGAGCAGTAGCGGAGGCGTGCCCGAGACCAGCGGGATCGACGCGACGAGCGGTGCCGCGCACGTCATCACCGTCACGATCGTCGCGCGGCCGCCGAACCGGTGGGTCAGCTCGCCGCCGAGCATGGCGCCGAAGATCGCCCCCACGCTGTACGCGGCGAGGCAGACTCCGGCGAAGCCGACCGAGGTGCCCCGGAAGGTCAGATACAGGATCAAGAACGTCTGGACGAACGCGCCCAGCTGGTTGACCAGCATGCCGCCGAGCAGATACCTGACCGGGGCGGGGGTGGACCGCAGCACCGCGAAGACGCCGGTCCTCGTGTCGCCGGTCATGCCGCCGTGCCCGTCATCGAACGCTCGGCCTGGCCACGGCCGCATCGGCCGACCGGCGCCGCGCCGATCGCCGGTACGCCGATTCCTTGGTCAGTCACACAGCCACCTCCATTGTCCGATACCCGCGGTGGTTCACGAAACGCACCGGCGCGGGCCCAGTCCATGGGAGGGACAGCGAGCGTTGCCGAGATGGCCGACCGGTGCCCAAAGGCTAGGTTCGGATCTTTCCCGGCAGGTAGGGGAACTCTTCCCGACAGCTGGGGAAATACGGGGCGGGTGGCCGTCGGCGCTGGACCGGTTGTTCAGCACCCCGCGTCGGTGAGGCGGGCGGGCCGGTCGGCGAGCGGGCCGCCCGCGCGGAGCAGGGTTCCCAGGATTTCGAGCGGTTCGGGGACGACGGTGTACCAGCTCCAGGTCCCGCGTCGTTCCCGCACGAGGATCCCGGCGGAGACCAGCACGCGCAGGTGATGACTGAGCGAGGGCTGGGGCATGTCGAATTCTTCGGCCAGGTCGCAGAAACACGCCTCGCCACCGGGGGAGTGCCGCACCAGTGACAGCAGCCGGATCCGCACGGGATCCGACAACGCCTTGAACAGCTTCGCGGCCGTCTCGGCGTCGCCGGGATCGACGACCGCCGCGGGGGCGGCCATCAGCAGGGTCAGTTTCTCGCTCGCCACGACCCTCCCTTCACACCTGGCATCCCACCATACCCGTTGGATTGACAAATCTCGATCCAGTCTCCTAGGTTGCATCGGCGAACTTCGATCCAGTCTCGAGGAGATGGCATGACCCGCACGCCCGAAGTGCTGTTCGTCTGCGTGCACAACGCCGGGAGGTCCCAGCTGGCCGCCGCGCTGGTGCGGCACTACTCGCTCGGCCGGATCGCCGTCCGGTCGGCGGGGTCCGAACCCGCCGAGGCGGTGAACCCCGCCGCCGCGGCCGCGCTCGCGGAGTGGGGCTTGGACATCACCGCCGAGATCCCGGTCAAACTGTCCACAGAGGACGTCGAAGCCTCCGACGTGGTGATCACCATGGGCTGCGGTGACACCTGCCCGGTGTTCCCCGGCAAGCGTTACCTCGACTGGCCGCTCGAAGACCCGGCGGGGCGGGGAGTGGACGCCGTCCGCCCGATCCGCGACGAGATCGACCGCCGCGTCCGCCGCCTGGTCACCGAAATCCTCGACACCCCCAAGGATCCCGCGTGACCCAAACTTCCGACGTCGTGCGCAAACTGTCCTTTCTGGACCGTTATCTGCCGGTGTGGATCGTCGCCGCCATGGTGGCCGGACTGGTGCTGGGCGGCGTGATCCCCGGTCTGCAAGGGGTGCTGGACGCGGTGAAGATCGGGCAGGTGTCGCTGCCGATCGCGCTCGGCCTGCTGCTGATGATGTACCCGGTGCTCGCGAAGGTCCGCTACGACAGGCTGCACACCGTCACCCGTGACCGGCGCACCATGATGCTTTCCTTGGTGCTGAACTGGATTGTCGGCCCGGCGCTGATGTTCGCGCTCGCCTGGCTGATGCTGCCGGACCTTCCCGAGTACCGGACCGGGCTGATCATCGTCGGGCTGGCCCGCTGTATCGCGATGGTGATCATCTGGAACGACCTCGCCTGCGGTGACCGCGAGGCCGCGGCGGTGCTGGTCGCGCTGAACTCGGTCTTCCAGGTGATCATGTTCGGTGTGCTCGGCTGGTTCTACCTCGACCTGCTGCCCGGCTGGCTGGGTCTGGACACGACGACGCTGGACTTCTCGCCGTGGGAGATAGCGCTGAGCGTGGTCATCTTTCTCGGTATCCCGCTCGCCGCCGGCTACCTCTCCCGCCGCGCCGGGGAGCGCGCCAAGGGCCGTGAGTGGTACGAGAACACGTTCCTGCCCAAGATCGGCCCGGTCGCGCTGTACGGCCTGCTGTTCACCATCGTGATCCTTTTCGCGCTGCAAGGCGAGAACATCACCTCGCGGCCGTTCGACGTCGCCCGGATCGCGCTGCCGTTGCTGGTGTATTTCGCGGTCATGTGGGTCGGCGGCTACTCGCTGGGCAAGGCTTCGGGCCTGTCCTACGAGCGAACGACGACACTGGCGTTCACCGCCGCGGGCAACAACTTCGAACTCGCGATCGCCGTCGCGATCGGCGTCTTCGGCGTGACCTCCGGGCAGGCTCTCGCCGGTGTCGTCGGCCCGCTGATCGAAGTACCGGTGCTGGTCGGCCTGGTCTACGTCAGCCTTTGGCTCCGGAAACGCTGGCCTGCCCACGGTTCGTGACCCCGAGCGAGAGGGCCACCGGCTCCGGTGCCGCGCAACAGCCTCCGGCGGCCGGTGCGTCGTCCGGCTCGTCGAACAGGCCGGCGCCACCACAGACTCCGGTTTCGGCCATCCTGAGCTCCACGCGGGCGGCCGCTTCGTGGTCACCGGCGAGCTCTGCGGCGATGCTGCGCACCTGTTCGTAGCCGGTCATGGCGAGGAAAGTCGGCGCCCGGCCGTAACTCTTCATGCCCGCGAGGTAGAAGTCCTTCTCCGGGTGGGCGAGTTCCTTGGCGCCGTGGGGGTACACGGTTCCGCACGAGTGCACGTTCGGATCGATCAGCGGTGCGAGCGCGACCGGCGCCTGCAGGGCCGGGTCCAGTTCCAGCCGGATCTCCGAGAGCCAGCTCAGCTCGGGGCGGAACCCGGACAGGGTCACCACTTCGTCGACCTGGTCGAGCCGCTGCCCGGCGGAGGAGAGCAGCGACAGCCGCCCGTCACCGTCTCGTTCGACAGCCTCGGTGCGGAACCCGGTCACGACCGTGACCAGCCCCGCGTCCACCGCGGCCCGGGCGCGCAGGCCGAGAGCGCCCCGGGCGGGAAGCTGGTCGGCGTCGCCGCCGCCGAAGGTGTCGCCGACCGAACCGCGGCGCAACACCCAGCTGATCCGCGTACTCGCCGAGTCCTTCGCCAGGCCGGACAACGCGACCAGCGCGGTCAGCGCCGAATGCCCGCTGCCCGCGACCACCACGTGTTTGCCCGCGTAGCGCGCCCGCACGGTCTCGTCGCCCAGATCCGGGACCCGATAGCCGATCCGGTCCGCCGCGGTTCGCTCGCCGACGGCGGGAAGTCCTTCCCCGCCAAGGGGATTCGGCGTCGTCCAGGTCCCCGACGCGTCGATCACCGCCCGCGCCGCGATCCGCTCCTCCGAACCGTCGGCGGAGCGGACGTGCACGGTGAACGGCTCGCCGTCCCGGCCGCTGTCCACCACCCGGTCCCGGCCGCGGCGTGCCACTCCGGTCACCTCGGCGCCGAATCGCACCCGGTGGGTCAGTGCTTCCGCCAGCGGCCGCAGATACGACCCGGCCCAGTCCGAACCCGTCGGATAAGCCTCGGAATCCGGCCTCGTCCAGCCGGTCTTCTCCAGCAGCCGCCCGGCCGCCGGAGCGACGAGCTCGGACCAGGAGGAGAACAGCCGGACGTGATTCCACGCCGCCACCGCCGCGCCCGCCCGCGGGCCGCGCTCCAGGACGAGCGGCTCGAGACCCCGCTCCACCAGCTCGGCGGCCGCCGCCAGTCCCACCGGGCCCGCTCCGACCACTACGACAGGAAGCTCGTTCATCCCCATGTCCCTTTCATCGATCACGCTCGATTGAGTCGATGCGGGGGACTGTATCGATGGCCATCGATTGACGCAATCATCGATTCTGGTCGATACTGTGGGCCATGACCTCGGTGGTGCCCGTTCCCCTAGCCGGCCTCCTGCCCGAACAGGAAGCCGCGACCTACGCCGGGTGGTTCGCCTGCCTGGCCGAGCCGATGCGGGTGAAACTGCTGCACGCGGTCGCGACCTCGCCCCGCGGCCTGACCGTCGGTGCCCTGACCGAGATCCTCGGGACCAGCCAGTCGACGTGCTCGCATCACGTCCGGAAGCTGGCCGAGGTCGGTTTCCTGCACCTGCGCAAGGAGGGCACCGCGACCGTCGTCACGATCAACCAGTCCTGCTGCAGCGGTCTCCCGCACGCGGCCGACGCCGTCATGGGCCTGCTCGCCCCGCGGCCTTGCTGCCCGGACAACGTGCCTGACGATGTCATCGTGCGGCCGATGGCCGACGGCGACGAGGAGACATTACGACGGATTTCCGGTGAAGGTGCCGCCGCCGAATTCGACGTCCAAGGATTACCGGATCACCGCTGGGTCGCGGAATACGAGGGCGAAGTCGTCGGCTGGGCCGTCGCGGCACCGATCTCGTCGCGTGCTTGTCATCAAGGCGTCGCCGAGGCCTTTGTCCGGGTCGCCGAAAGCCACCGCGGTCGGGGCGTCGGAAAGGCTTTGATCCACAAACAGGTCACCGAAGCCGACGCCGCCGGGATCCGGACGTTGCAAACCTCGGTCTTCACCGACGACCGCGCGAGCCTCGCCCTGTATCGCAGCGCCGGTTACCGCACCGTCGGCATCCGCGAACGTATCGCCCGGCGTGGCGATGTCTGGCACGACACCATTTTCCTTGAACGTCGCACTGAGGTCGACCGTTGAGCGGAAAGAGAATGGTGCGTGGACTCCGCGTCCGACACTTTCGAACTTTCTCTCAAAAGAAGCGTCGAAAAGCGTCTCATGAGGATTGCTGCGCGTAACCATTCACGGCCTGCCGGCGACTAGTTCAGGAACGGCGGCCGGAGGGTGGGATGAGAATCGCCATTCGCGACAACGGCGGGGAACGGCGAACGCGGTCTCCGGACCGCGGCTATTCGGTCCCTCGATCCGCGAGCTGTTCGGCCACGGCTTCGCCCCGGGGAGTGGCGTACCAGCCTTTCGAGCGGCCGAGCCGGGTTTTGACGACCAGGCCGCGCTCCAGGAGCATCTTTCCGCTGCGGCTGATCTGCGCTTCGTGGACCTTGAGCCGATCACAGACGTCGGAACTGGTGATGTGCGGTTCGCGGTGCACCAGCACGAGCATCCTGGCCGCCCAGGACCTCGGGTCCAGGGTGTCGGCCAGTGCCGCCTGCTCCGCGCGATCGAGCGCGGCTTGCGCCACCTCGGCCAATCCCATGACGACGGCCTCGAGCCGCATGGTGTGGCCGCCCGGTTGCAGCCGCATCCCCGCGTTCTGGAAGGCGCTCAGCGCCGAGCTCAGTGCCGGGATGTCCGCCAGCAGGGCGGCGTCGACCAGCCACCTGCCCACCGCTGCCGCCCAGCGGTCGACCGCCGCGTGGTCGCCGAGCACCTTTCCCTCACCGGTCTCTTCTTTCAGCTTCGTCGCCCAGGCTTCGAAGCCTCGGGATATCCCCTCGGCGGTGGGCCTCAGGCTCGCCGGTGTCGTGTCCGGTGCGGCTGTCGCAGTCGAGGGCATGGGCTCTCCACCTCCAGAATCAAGGAAGTGTTAAGTATGGATCCTGCCGACGAGTTCGTCAACCTCTACGACGAGCTCAAGAAAGTGCACGGGGACACGCTCAGCGAGTGGTCGGTGCGCGACAGCGTCCGGGCCGTCAAGGAAGCCGTGCGGAACGAGGTGCGGACGACGGGCTTCCTTTCCGCGGAGTGGATCTCCGACTCCCCGGACGATCCGACGGGTTTCGGCATTCTGCTCGGTCTGGACCTCGCGCTCCTCGACGCCAACGCCGACACGTCCTACCTGGGTTTCCGGGCACTCGACTACCTGCAGGTGCGGCTGGAGATGAACGGCAGGCTCAACGACCGGACCGGGGGCATCCTGCTGCCCCGCCGCACTTCCCCCTGCCGTCCGAACGAGGACGCGGAGGATATCGACGATTTCCTCCAGTTGTTGCGGATCCCGCCCTATGTCAGCGCCAATCTGCAGATTTCCCGGGTCCCCGCCGTCCGCGACCTGCCGCGGCCGGACGGGCTCGGCCTGCTCAAGATCGCGCAGCTGCCCCTGCTGGCCGAGCCGGCCGACCTGCGCTGGGAGCCTGATCATCCCGACGGTGGGTTCTACACCGTCGGGCCCGTCAGTACGCGACTCGACGACCGGATCGCGAGGGCGCTGAACGTTCTCGACAAGAGCGGGGCGGTACTGGCGATCCTCCCGGAGGGTTGCCTGGACGACAGCCTCCTTGAACGGTGGCGTGAGCTGCTTCGGGCCACGCCGCGGCCCGAAGGGAGCTCGCTCACCTGGCTCCTGCTGGGAACCGGTCCGGTGATCGGTGTGGGACCGCATCCGGCCAGCAGCCGTCCGCCGAACCGCGCCGTCCTCGTCCATCGCAACGGCTGGGTCGAGCCGATGCTCACCCAGGACAAGATGTCGGGATTCTGTTTCACGGTGGGGAAACAGAAGGAGTACGAGGTCGAGCTCGGCGGGGTCAAACGCGACGAACGCATCTCCCACGATTCCCTGATCACCGTGCTCGACTCGCGCGCGGGGCGATTCGCCGTCCAGGTGTGCGAGGACTTCACCCGTCCGGCGCGGCGCCTGCATCTCGTCGCGGCCGGGGTCACCCACCTTCTCGTCCCGGTCCTCGCGGCCCCGATGTGGAAGCAGGGATGGCAGGCGGGAGCGGGTCAGGTGCTGACCGTGCACCTCGGGGCGAAAGCGGCGGTGAGCAACGGACTGGCGATCACGCGCTTCTACCGGGAGGAGAAAAGCGGGACGTGCGGACCCTTCGAAATCGAGTATCCGGCGACCACGTTGCTGACCACCGCCGGCCCGTCGCACCGGCCTGACGAATATCTGACGACCGACGACATGGTCAAGGAGTACCGGAACCCGGAAGCCCGGCGGCAGCAGGCACTCGAGGACGCTTTGACCCCGAGGCTGGCGGATTGGTGATCATCCCGCTAGGACCGGGAGAGGTTGTCCATGATCAGGTCGAGGGTGAAGTCGAAGCGGTCGTGCCCGGTGCCGGAGGTCAGCGCGTCGGCGTGGCGCCGGGTCTGCGGAAACGCGTCGGCAGGCAGGGCGGCGAACCGGCGTAGCAGCTCTTCGCGGCTGACAACCCACTCCTGCTCCGGGTCTTTCCGCCGCTGCTGGACGAGTGACTGTTCCAGGGCGTAGGCGCTGACGTAGAGGGACAGGGCGTCGAGTGCCCAGGCGGCGGTCTGCGGTTCGATGCCCCCGGCGAGCAGGATCGTCAGGAGTCCTTCACGTACCTGCAGCGTGTGCAGGTTGGTGGGGACCGTGCCCAGCGCGGCACGGGAAACGCCGGGGTACTTCAGGTACTGGTCGCGGATCTGCGTGTAGACGTCACGGATCTGCTGTCGCCACCGCGCCGGATCCGGTTCGGGGAGCACGACCGCGGCGTAGAGCCGCCCGACGAGCAGATCGTCGATGTCGTCCTTGTTGACGATGTGCGCGTACAGCGACGACGGCCCGGCGCCGAGCACCGCGGCGACCCGGCGGATGGTCAGGGCGTCGTAGCCCTCGGTGGCCACGACCTGCAGGGCGGCGTCGGTGATCCGGTCGACCGTGATGGGCTGCTTGCGCGGCGGCGACGTCGCGGGATCCCCGGTGGGCTGGGCGTGACGGGCTGCTCGGCGTTGCCGGGGATCGGAGGGCATGCCGGTCACTCTAGCTTGACACGAACTTAGTTCGCCGCGTAGAACTTAGTTCGTTGATGACGAACTAAGTTCGAAACGGAGGCGCGTGATGCGAGTTTCAGTTGCCGGAGCCGGTCTGGGAGGTCTGTGCCTGGCGCAGGGTCTGCGCGGCGCCGGCATCGAGACCGAGGTCTACGAGCGGGATCCGGCGATCACCGCGCGGTTCCAGGGCTACCGGCTCGTGCTGAACCCGGCGGGGTTCGAAGCGGTGCGCGCCTGCCTGCCACCGCGCTGGCATCCGCTGCTGGACGCGATCGTCGGTGACGCCTACGGCGAGCGGCTGATCCTGGACCGGCACCTGAACCGGATCGGCGAGCTCGGCCCCGGCAGGACCGGCACCGTGGTCGACCGGCACGTGCTCCGGCATCTGCTGCTGACCGGGCTCCGGGTGCGGACCGGTGCCGGGGTGACCGGCTACGACGTACTGCCCGACGGCAAGGTTTCCGCCCGCTTCGCGCACGGTGACCCGGTGACCGCCGATCTGCTGGTCGGAGCGGACGGGGTCGGCTCCGCCGTCCGCGCGGCGCTGGCACCGCGGATCACCCCGACCGACACCGGTGTCCGGTTCGTCATCGGCCGCACGCCGCTGACCGAACGTTTTACCGGACTGTCGCGGGCTTTCGGCTCGAAGATTGCCGGGGACGGCATGAGCCTGCTGCTCGGGGCGATGCGGTTCCGCACCCCGCCGAAGGAGGCGGCCGAGCGGCTGGCGCCCGAGGTGACCCTTCCCGACGTCCGTGATTACGTGCGCTGGGCGATGATCCTGCCGAACGGTCCACTCGGCGCCGCGACCCCGCAGGAGGCCGCACTGTCCAGGATGGACGGTTGGCATCCGGAACTCCGGGCGCTCGTCGAGCAGTCCGATCCGGACAACAGCACCCTGCTGTCCATCCGGGTGGTCGAACCTCGCGAGCGCTGGGCGCCGGGTCCGGTCACCCTGCTCGGTGACGCGATCCACGCCACCTCGCCGACCGGCGGCAACGGCGCGAACACCGCCCTGCGCGACGCCGATCTGCTGCGCCGCTGCCTGATCGAGGCATCGGAGGGCCGACAGGACCTTCTCGACGCCGTCGGTGATTACGAGCGGCAGATGTTCGCTTACGGTGCCGAGGCTGTGCGCCACAGTCTCGACGCGCTTCCCGCCTACGTCCCGAACTCGTGAGTGGTAAGGACGGTTCTAACCGTCCTTACCACTCACGAGGGGGTCACGCGGTGACGAGCGACAAACCGTAGGTCTGCAGGATCTCGTTCACCGGCTGGAACCAGGTTTCGCCGCCGGAGCCACAGTTGCCCCAGCCGCCGGAGGTGACGCCCTGCGCCTGGTCGCCGGTGATGAACGAGCCACCGGAGTCGCCGGGCTCCGCGCAGACGTTGGTGCGGGTCATCTGGTGGACCGCGCCCTGTGAGTAGTTGACGGTCTCGTTATGCCCCAGCACGGTGCCGCAGTGCCAGTGCGTCGTCGAGCCCGACCGGCACACCGAGGTGCCGACGGGGGCGACCCACGATCCCCGGACGAGTGCGTCGCTCACCGTGCCCCAGCCGAGGACGACCGGCGCGGTCCACCAGCCGTTGCCGATCCGGATGAACGCGTAGTCGTTGCCGGGGAAGGAAGAACCGGCGAAGTTGCCCATCGCCGAGCCGTCCCAGCCGACGACGGAGCTACCGTTGCCGCCGCAGTGACCGGCGCTGACGAATCCACCGTGGACGGAGAAGCCGATCGAGCAGCGGGTGTTGCCGTTGATGTAGTACGGGTCGCCGCCGACGGTGCCCGCCGCGAACGGTTCGGCCTTCGGCGCGGCGACCACGGTGACCGGACCGGCCTTCCTCGCCCTGGCCAGGAAGTCGTCGACGTCAGAGCCGTGCGCGCCCGGCCGGACGGCGACCACGACACTGCCGCTGCGGGGGTCGGCACGCCAGCCGCTGACCGCCGCGGGGGCGGGCCTGCGCTGGGCCGACAAGTCGATTTCGGCCTTCGCCGCGTCGAGTTTCGCCGCGCTGATGGCGGCGGTGGCGGGTTCGGCACCGGCCTGCCGGACGGCGGAAGCCGCCGCGGGATCGGTCACCCCGACGACGAGTTTGCCGCGGGCCGGATCGAACCAGGCACCGCCGAACGCCGCGCCGGCGGCCTGCTGGGCGGCGGGCATCACGCGTGAGGCGGTCATTTCCTGGGCGAGCCGGGTTTCGGCCTGTGCGGCGGTGAGCCCCAGATCCCGCTGCATGGCGGTGATCAGTCCGGGGGAAGCCAGCGCGACGGGGGCGAGGGCGGCGGAAGTGAGGCTCGCGGTCAGGACGGCGGCTCCGCCGAGTGCCAGGGCGATTCTTCGACGCATGGGGATCCTCCAAGGCCGGGGGAAAGAAACACACTGCTCGCAGAGTGTGCGGTCGAGATCCGCGGAAGGGCGAGAAATGTCCGGTCTTCTGTCCGAAATTCATCGAAGCGAACGGCCACTCGGAGTAGTGGGTGGTCGTGCCCGGTGCGTCGAGCGGCGGGGATCGATCGGTGCGACCCTGGTGGGATGACCGAGCTGCCTGCCCCGCGGCGCGAACTGGAGCGGATCCGGGACGGTGGCGGCCCCGGGGCGGACCAGGCGAGGATCGCGTTGACCGCGCAGGCCCCGCCGGATCGGCTGCGGGCCGCCATCGTCGCGTTGACCGCGGCGCGGGGCGCGGACAGCAGCACCTGCCCGTCCGACGCGGCCAGGGCCGTGGCCGACGACTGGCGCCCCCTGATGCCGCAGGCCCGGGAGTTGGCCAGGGAACTCGCTCGCGCCGGTGAAGTGCGGCTCACCCAGCGGAGCCGTTCGCTGGATCCGGACGGTGACTGGCGCGGGCCGATCAGGATCCGGTCTCCCCGGAGCTCGGATGGCTGAGCCGGAGCGGACACCGGACGGGCGTTTCGTCGTGATCGACGGACGGCGCTGGCGGGCGACCGATCCCGAGATTCCGGAGGAAACGGCGGCCACGCTGCGGAGCCTGCTGATGCGTGCCCGGCGCGACGTCGGCGCGGCCCGTCGTGACCAGGACACCGAGGCGGAACGAGACGCCCGGTCGCGCGTGCACCTCGCCAAGGTCGCCTTGGGGGAACGAGGCACTCCCTGGTGGGAACAGGATTCCGCCGAGCGGCGGCGACGCTGGCAACAGGGACTGGACGCCTTGAGCTGAAGCGCGGAACCGTCCGGGACAGGTACCCGTCTGGCAAGAATGCGATCCGGGAATCGTCCTCGAATGACAAGAACAATCGGAACCCGGTCGCCTGAATCGATACGAATACGTTGGTGTGTTGTTGACCGGTTCGGACCGTCGTAACGTTTTCCCGGATTTCGTCATTCCTTTTCCCGAATTCCTGACCGGAGGATTCCATGAAGCGCGTTTCGTCCGTAAGACCTTTTGCCCGGATCGCCGCCGCTCTCGTCTTCGCCGGAGCCGTTGTCACCTTGCCCGCCGCTTCCGCTAGCGCCGCGCCGCTCGCCGGACCGGTGACCAAGGACCTGACATTCACCTGCGAAATGCCGCTCATCGGAGCGCAGCCTGTCGCCGCGAAGGTGACCGCGACCTTTCCCGAGGCGGTGACCGCGGGCTCCCCGATCGATGTCACCGGCTTTTCGGTGGCCGTTTCCCTCGACGGTGACAGCGTCACCGCGCTGAATCTGATCGGCGCGGCGACGATCGAAGGAACGGCGTCGGCCAACGTCGACGTCGACTACAACGGCACCGAACTCGGTGTCACGCTCAACGGCCTGGGTTTCCCGGTCACCGCCGTACCGCAGGACGGCCCGCTGGCGCTCAGCATCACCGGCCCGATCCCCGGGCTCACCGTGAAGAAGCCCGGTTCGGTCGCCTTCGCCGTGGGCGGCGCCTTCACCGGGAAGGTCACGCCGAGGCACGCGGACGGGACGCCGACGGACCTCGGCACGTTCGACCTGCCGTGCGGCATCGCCCCCGGCCAGGACGCCTCGCTCGCGACCGTGACGGTGAACTGACCCGGTACCCGGCGCCCCTGCGGGCCCCGCAGGGGCGCTAAGCGGATGATCACCGCCTCCAGTAAGTTGCCGGACATGACCGCGTCGCCGGTGGAAGTTCCGGAGCAGGTGCTGCGCACCTCGATCGTCGAGCGGCTGTTCGCTCGCGAGACCGACCCGCGCCCGCTGTTCACGCATCAGGATCACGGCGCGGGCGTGGACAACACGGTCACCTGGGCGGAGTTCGTCTCCCGGGTCAGGGAAGTCGCGGGGGAGCTGGGCCGGGTCACGCGTCCGGGTGATCGCGTCGCCGTGCTGACCGGCCAAGACCTGAACTACCCCCTCGCGTTCTTCGGAGCGCTCGCCGCGGGGCTGGTGGCCGTGCCGTTGATGGCGCCGGGCAGCCCCGCGCAGCGGGGCAGGCTCGCCGGTGTGCTGGAAGACTGCGGTGCCCGGGTCTGGCTGACGTCGTCGGCCGCCGCCGCGAAGACGCGGGAAGCCGGGACGCCCGAACATCTTCTCGTGGTCGACGAGCTTTCCGGGCCGGGCGCGGATCCGCTCCCGGTCGCGCCCGAGAGTCCCGCCTACCTCCAGTACACGTCCGGATCGACGCGAGAGCCCGCCGGCGCCGTGATCCTGCATCGGGCGGTCACCGCGGCCTGCTGGCAGGCGAGCCAGGCCTACGCGGTCGACGAGGGGACCACCTGCGCGGGCTGGATCCCGTTCTTCCACGACATGGGCCTGATCCAGCTTCTTTGCCTGCCGGTCTTCGCGGGCGCGCGGTCGGTGTTCATGTCGCCCGCCGAATTCGTGCACCGGCCCGCGAGGTGGCTGCGTCAGCTCGCCGATCACCCGGCCGTGTTCACCGCCGCGCCGAATTTCGCGTTCGACCTGGCCGCCGACGCCGCGGAAGACGCCGGGGACGATCTGGACCTCTCCGACGTGCGGATCGCACTCAACGGCGCCGAACCGATCCAGCCGCGTACGGTCGCGCGCTTCCGGGAGGTCTTCGGCCCGCGCGGGTTCCGGCCCGAAGCCCACCGTCCGTCCTACGGTTTGGCGGAGGCCACCGTGTACGTGGCGAGCGCGGGCGCGGAAGGACCGCGGGGCGCGGTGTTCGACAGGGAGGCCCTCGCGCAGGGCCGCGCGGTCGAGGTGCCGGACGGCCAGGAGCTCGTCTCGGTCGGCCGACCGCTCGGCCAGCGGGTGCGGATCGTCCGCGACGGTGTCGCGCAGCCCGACGGCCTGGCCGGGGAGATCTGGATCCACGGCCCGAACGTCGCGGCCGGTTACTGGGGCCGTGGCGACGCCGCCGCGTTCGGCGGGGAACTCGAGGGCGACGGCGGCTGGCTGCGCACCGGCGACCTCGGCGTCGTCCACCGCGGGGACCTCTACATCACCGGCAGGCTCAAGGACCTCATCGTCATCGACGGCCGCAACTTCCACCCGCAGGACATCGAAGCGGTGGCGGGTGAAGCGCATCCGGCGATCCGCCGCGACCGCGTCGCCGCTTTCGGGGTGGCGGACGAAATGGGTGAAGGGGCGATGTTGGTAGCCGAATGGGCAAAGAACGCCGAAGCCGATGTCAAAGAAGTCACCCGGATGGTATTGCGCGCGGTGTCACGTGAACATGATCTGACGTTGCGATCGGTACGTCTGGTTCCCTCCGGTGACCTTCCGCGCACTTCCAGTGGCAAGGTGGCGCGGGCGGCGGCCAAGGCGCGTTATAGTCGGCGCCGTGGGTGATCACCGCGCGGAGGTCGTGAAGGTCGTCAGCGAGACTTTTCGGCTTGATCCCGCCGAAATCGAGCCGGACGCACCGCTCGAAGAGCTGGGCATCGACTCCAAGGGACGGATAAAACTCCTGTCGGCGCTGGAGATCTACCACGACGTGAGGATTGATCTGGACCAGCTCGACCGGTTCACCGACATCGGGTCGGTGGCCGAAGTGCTCACAGAGGCACTCGGCGATAAAGCCGACGGATCCGACGAAAGGCGCTGAAAAGAATGAGCGGGGGCTTCACCGCGGCGACCGATGCGCTTTCATCGGCATCGAAGAACATCGGCAAGCTGACGGAACAGTTGCTCGAAGACAATCCTGATCTGTCGAGCACACCGGTGAACGCGGCGGGCTTCGGCCAGGCTCACGGCGACCACTCGAAGAAGTACACCGACGGCGTGGCGGCGCTGTGGGCCTCGGTCCAGGGATACAGCAAAACGCTCGGCTCGTTCGGCACGAACCTCGGCACCGCGGGCACCACTTACGGTGCCAACGAGGACGAGACGAAGAACAAGATCACCAAGACGGGGACGCGCTAGTGGCCGACGAACTCACCTGGACCGAAGTCAAGGCCGTCCTCGACGACCCGAGCGTGCCGCCCGGTAACAAGACGGCGCTCATCGGCTCGTGGATCAAGACGCATCCGGCGCCGCCCCCGTGGGGCGGGGTCGAGGAGCCGGAAGAGATCAAGCAGAAGCGCAAGGAAGCCGAAAAGTACGCGCAGACCTTCAACGCCCTTCCGTTCATGCCGTACGACGACGACACCAAAAAGATCTACGGTGGCGCGAAGGCGGCAGGCGATCAGGCCAGCTTCACCCAGAAGGAAGAGACGAAGGCCGTCAACGACGGCGACAAGAAGCTGGACGGCACAAAGGAACCCACGCCGGAAGGCGGCGGGACCAAGACGTCGGACGAGATCTTCGACACCGCCGTACCCGCGCTCAAGGTCTTCCAGACCTTCGGTTCACTGCTGGCGAAGCTCCCGGAGGACTGCCGGGGGACCAGCCGCGCGCTCGACTTCGAGAAGGACATCAAGAAGCCGTTCGACGAGCAGCGCGGCATCAACTTCAAGAACTTCGTCGACGACGCCGCGCACTTCAAGACGGGCTCGAAGACCGTCGAGAAGGCCATCGACGACACCGGATCCCAGCTGAACACCCTGTACGGGACCTGGACCGGAAAGGCCGCGGACGCTTCGTCGGAGAACTACAACGAGAAGATCCATCCCAAGGCCAAGAAACTCGCCCAGACGCTGAACACCGCCGGCGAAGCGACGCTGCACACCACCACCACGGTGTTCAAGCTCTGCAAGGAGAAGGCCGACCAGGTCGTCAAGGGTTACAAAGAGGTGGTCGGCAAGGCCGACTTCGCGATGGCGCAGAAGGTCGTCGCCATCGCCGCCGGTGAGAAGAGCGGCAAGGAAGACCTCGGCGCGATCGCGGGCTGGATGGACGCCAACTTCGGCTCCAACCTCGTGCAGCAGCTGAACAACGACGGCTGCTGCGACGACGACGAATTCAAGAAGGCGGGCCAGAACCTCGCCAAGCAGTGGATCCAGAGGCAGTTCATCCCGGAGATGTGGACCACCATCTACCTGGGCTTCGAGAAGAACTGCAAGGAAACCAAGGATTTCGTCAACCAGGCCTATGACGAACTCGACAAGGTGATGGGCAAGGTCAAGAACGAGTTCGAAGGCGCGGGCGCGGACGGCAAGGGTGGCGCGGGCGGCCCCGGCGGTGGCACGGGTGGCGGACCCGGCGGCCAGGGCAACGGCGGACCGGACTTCACCGGCGGTTCCGGCGATGGCAAGGGCGGTTCCGGCAGCGGAGGCCCCGGCGGCGGTCCTGGTGGCGGCTCCGGCGACGGCACCGGCTCATCGGGCCAGAAGCCGCCGCCCGTTCCGGATGTGAAGATCCCCGAAGGTGGTTCCGGCGGCGGCCCGGGAGGCGGCCCGGAGGGTTCGGGCAGCGGCACGGGTGGCGGCTCGGGCACCGGCGGTTCCGGTTCGGGTGGCGGCAACGGCCCGGCGGACCCGCCCAAGCCTCCGCCGATCCCGGACGTGAAGATCCCCGACAGCGGAGCCGGCGGCGGCTCGCCGGGCGGCGGTTCCAGCGGTGGCTCCGGTGGCGGTCCGGCAGGCGGCAAGGACGAGACGTCGCCCTCGGGCTCCGCTCCGCCGTCGAACACCGGCGACGAGCAGCGGGCCGCGGCCGAAGAAGCGAAGAAGCAGGCCGCGGCGGCGGCCGAGAACGCGAAGAAGCAGGCTGCCGAGGCACTGGGCAAGCTGGGCGACGGTCCCACCGGCGCGGATCTCGGCGGTTCCGGCGGATCCGGTCCGGGTGGTTCCGGTCCGGGCGGTGGCACCGGCGGCGGTAGCGGCACGGATCCCGCGTCCGAAGCCAAGGCAGCGGCCGAGAAGGCGACCGAAGAAGCGAAGAAGCAAGCTTCCGAAGCGCTCGACAAACTCGGCGACGCTCCTGGCGGTACGGGGGAGGCCGACTCCAAGGAATCCGCCGAGAAGGCCGCCGAAGAAGCGAAGAAAAAGGCTTCCGAAGCGCTGGACAAGCTCGGCGACGACATGCCGGGCGGGGACGGCGACAAGCTGACCGGTGACAAGACCGGTGAAGACGGCGACAAGACCAAGGACGGCGAGAAGGCCGAAGACGGCGAACGCGAAACCCTCAAGGTCAAGCAGGGCGACAAGACCTTCGAGATGACCGAGCCGGACAAAGACGGCGAGATGGAGATCAAGGTCGGCGACGGTTCGGGGCCTGCCAAGGACTTCAAGCTCGACTGGACCGGCGACGAGTCCAAGCTGGGCGACGCTCCCGATGGCGACGGCAAGAAGGACGACGTCCACCGCCCCGGGGCGGACGGCAAGATCCACATCCAGGACGGCGATGTGAAGATCACCGCCGAACGTCCCGACGGCCCGTCCGGGCCGACGGTCGTCACCGTCGACGACGGCACCGGGAAACCGACCACGTACACCCTCGGCGAGGACAAGGATCCCTCGGACACGCACAAGCCCTCAGCCGAGACCAAGCCCCTCACCGGGACGACGCAGCCCGAGCACCGTGCGCCGTTCACCCCGCACCAGGGTGGCGGGGGAACCGTCCCCGACGGTATCCGCGCCGGTGACCTCGACGGCGGTGGCGGAGGCGGTGGCAGCCACGGCGGTGGCGGTGGCGGCGGCCACGCCGGTGGCGGCGGCGCGGGGATCGCGGCCCCGTTCGAAACCGCGACCCCCGTGAGCGGACAGCCGTCGTCGTTGACCGAAGGCGTGCACACCGGCGGCGGGGCGCATCAGCCGCAACCCGTGCCCGCGGGGGCCCCGTCCGCTCCGGTGAGCGGATCGACCGGCCAGTCGTTCGGCGGCGGCGCGATGCCGCCGATGGGCGGCATGGGCGGCGGTGGCCAGGGTGGCGGCGGTGACCAGGAACGGTCCAACCGGGCGTACCGGATCGAGGGCGAGGTGTTCGACCAGATCAACGAACCCACCGGCCGGATCACCGGTTCGCTGCTGGACGATGAGGATCAGCCGGTCACCCGCAGGCGGTAAGCCGAGGCAGGAGAGAAACAGATGAGCGCCGATGACACCGCCGGGATGAAGGCGACCCTGGACGGTCTGGTCCGCGAGCAGTCGGAGCGCCGGGCCCTGCGGGACAAGAAGGCCGACGAGATCAAGGCGAGCTCGCAGGAGTTCATGACCAAGCAGGTCCAGACCGCCCAACGCTACGTCGAGCACCGGCGTGAGCTGGGGGAGCGCAAGACGAAGTCCGGTTGGAGCACCGACCGGTCGCACGCGGAGCCCGGGAACTCGTCGGCGTTCGACGGCGCCCCTGCCTTCGAGGACCCCGCGGCTCCGTTCACCTCGGAGCCGCCCGCCCGCGTGGGGCGGGACACCCCTCGGCGCGCTCCTCGTCGTCCGGCTCCGGTGGACGACGAGGACGACGCCTTCCTCAACAACCGCTGGCGGGAGTGACTTCGCCCCGGCGGCGAACCTCAACCCCGAGCGGGACATCGCCGGGCAGGGCAAAGCCAACCCGCTGGGCGCCTTGTGGTCCGCGGCCATGATGCTCGACCACCTGGGACACCCCGAGGCGAGCGAGGAACTGCTGGCCGCCGCTTTCGGCGCGCTTGCCGACGGCGTCAGTACCGCCGACCTCGGCGGGACCGCGGACACCGCCGGGTACACGCGCGCGGTGCTGGACCGGGTCGGCGGACATGGTCGTGGCTAGGACTGCTCTTTCGACCTGCGGGCATGCCGAGGGGCCCGTCGCCGGTGTGGCTGGCGGGCTCCTCGGGTCACACAGTGCAGTTGCGTCGGGGTTTTCGTAGCGGGTCCAAGTACTGGGGTGGGATGAACTCCGGTAGCCCGTCGGCCGCCATGCGGACTTGCCAGTCGCCGTGGTGGATCAGCCGGTGGTGGAAGCCGCACAGCAGCACCAGATTCCGGAGATCTGTCGGCCCGCCGTCTGCCCAGTGGTGAATGTGGTGGGCGTGACAGTTCTTCGGCTTGCGATGACACCCGGGGAACGCGCAGCCCCCGTCCCGGATGTTGAGGGCGCGGCGTTGGCCGGGGGTGACGAATCGTCTCAGTCGTCCCACGTCCAGCGGCTCACCGGCCGCGTTCATCACGACCGGGAGCATCAGGCAGTCGCAGGCCGCCATCCGCGCCTCGCGGGCGGTCATCTTTCCGACGAAGTCCACACACGCCGTGCCCAGACCGGACTTCAGCTCGTCGAGGCCGATGGTGACGTGGATCAGGGTGCGGTAGCCGCTGGTCCCGGGCTGGTCCGGGCACGCGATCGCCAAGTCGAGTAGCTCGGCCCAGGCGTCGCCCTGGCGTTCGGCCTTCGTGCGCAGATCGGCTTGGCCGAACTCGTCCACCGGGCGAGGCTTCGCATGCGCCTCCAACGCTGCCGCGGTCCGGGCCCCGGCCTCGTCATCAAGGAGGCCTTTCAGGTTCCAGTAGCCGTCTTTGCGGCGCTCCAGGGTGACTTCCCGGCGGGGCTGGGCGGGTTCGGGGTCCTTCGGTTCCTTGCCGTCCGGGTCGAGCCAGCCCAGCAGTTGGTCACCGAGATCCGACACCTGCCGTGGGCCCGCCTTTCGGGCGAGATCGGCGAGGGTTGTCTCCGCGTGCTCCCGATCCTCCACCGACACCTCGGCGGGGATCTTCCGCAGGATCTCCACGATCTGCTTGATCCGTTCCTCACCGATCGCACCCTCCGCCGCTGCTGCAGCGGTCGCCGGTGCGAAGGCCGGGATCTCCGTGCCGTCCAAGGCGCGCGTCGGATTCAGATCGACAGCACGCTTCACATACGGCCGGGCTTCACCCTGACTCAGTCCCGCGACATCGGCGAACCACGCCAACGTCGTCCCATAACCGTATAAGTCTTTCGCGCCACGAGAATCAATCTCCGCCAGATACCGCCCCAAACCGGCAGAGGCGACCCGCATCACCTGCAGGAACTGCTGCACGCCGTGGGCAAGCTCCAGCTTGCCAGCGCGCCACAACTCCTGCGGCAACTCGGGAAGGATCGTCTCGGACACCCCACAATAATACCGCAAACCTATCGAACAAGTGTTCGTAATTTTAAGCAACAAGGGAACCGAACAAACGCCACTGAAGGGTGATTACGGCGAGAATGAGTCCGCGTCCGAGTGACGGAATGCGCTGGGGTCGTGAGTGGCGTTTCGGGTTCTAATCCGAAACGCCACTCGCGACCACCTGTACCGACGCCTCACTTCAGTCGGATCGTGGAAGCTCGACTTCCCGCATTTCCGTTGTCTCAGTACGGAAATCGCCGTACCTCGCCCAGTGGAGCGCGACGCGCAGGACGACCACGCCCCCGCCGCCGATCGAGTCCGCGAACTCCGGGAACGCCGCGAGATAGGCGGCCTCGCAGCGCTCGAGTTCCTTTCCGGCCGGAGCGTCGGCGACACCTTCGCATTGCAGAGTCGTGCCGTCCGCGCCGCCGATGACGATCGCGATCCGCCCGTCGCGGCGCAGGTTCGCGACCTTGCGGGAATCCGGTTTCGCGTCGAACACGAGCTCGCCGCGATCGGTCACCGCGAGCGGGAGATAGGCGGCTTGGGGTGCGCCGCCGGGGCCGAGCGTCGACACGACACCCGTCCGCTGCGCGCGCACGTACTCGATCATCTCGCTGTGGTCCATCGCGCCAGGTTAAGGCGGGGCGTCGTTCACCTCCGCGCGGCGTCGGCCTGGATGGCCAGCCAGGCTTCGTGCTGCCCCTCCGTCCTGTCCCAGAGCGCGGCCAGTTCGCCGGTGCCGATGTCCTCCAGCGGGACGCGGAACTCCGTCAGCGCCCCCGCGAATGCGTCCAGGGTGGACAGTGTGCGGCGATCGGTGCCGTCGCGCGTGACCGTGCGCGCGCGGAGGGCCAGTTCGTGACCGTCGCGATGGTGTTGCGCCACAAGCACTCTGGCGAACGGGGAGGCCGGGTCTCTGGTCAGGGCCCGGTCGGCGAATTCGGCGAGTTCGCGGGGCGTGGTGCGGAAATCGCAGGAGGCGATCGTGCCGTTCGGATGATGGTGCACTCGCCAGGTGCCGGTGTCGAGGCGTTCCATCCGGTAGGGCAGTTTTCCTTGCCAGTGCGTGCCTTCCCGTAACGGTAGCGGCTCGAGGAACGCGTCCCCGATGCCGGTGTCGGCGAGCCAGCGCTCGCCGTCGACGTCGATCAGCAGGGCGATGTGGTTGCCCCATTGACCGTCGCCGCGGGTCGCGCGCTGTACCGCGGCTTCCACGATCGTCACGGTGAATCCGGCTGCCCGGAGCAGGAGGGCGAGTGCGCCGTTCATTTCGTAGCAGAGCCCGCCGCGGCCGCGGCGCGTGAACTTGTCGAGCAGTGCGTCCGGGGTGAGCAGGATCGGCCTGCCGAGCTGGATGTCGAGGTTCTCGTAGGGGATCCGCAGCCGCCACGCCCGGTGCAGGTTCCGCAGCGTCGCCAGATCCGGCCGGACAGGTTCGCGGTACTCCAACCGGTCGAGGAACGCGTCGAGCGTCATGCCGCCTCCATTCGTTAGACTGACTCTAAGATTAGAGTAGCTCTAAGTTTGGCTCGGCTCCAGTATGCTGGGCCCATGACCGAACCGGTGGGCTTGCGGGAACGGAAGAAGTGGCGCACCAGGAAGGCGTTGATCGAGACGGCGTACCGGCTCTTCGAGCAGCAGGGCTACGACCGGACGACCACCGCCGAGATCGCCGCGGCCGCCGAGGTGTCCACCGCGACGTTCTTCAATCACTTCGCGACGAAGGAGGACCTTCTCCTCACCGACGACGGCGAGCACATCCTGCGTGCCGGGTTGGACGTGCTCGCGGCGCGAGAGCCGGGTGAGACGGCGGCGGGACTTCTGCGGCGCGCGATGCACCGGATGCTCGCCGAGGCGGGGACCGGGATCCGCGACCCGGCGGCCGAGCCGGAGCGGATCCGGCTGGACCTGATCACGTCGGTGCCGTCGTTGCGCGCGACGATGCTGCAGCGGGCGTTCGACGCTCAGCAGCGGCTTTCGGCCGCGCTGCGCCGGGCCTGCGACGGTGAACTGGACGAGATCGACGCCGCGGCGATCGTCGGCGCCGTTACCGGTGCAGTCTTCGCCGCCGGGCAAACGGCCGTGCGCGAGGGGATTCCACTCGACGACGCGATGCGGCGGGCGATCGATCTCGCGACGGCCTGACGAGCCGCCGGTTCACGAGCGGCGCCAGGCGATCCCGCGATAAGTGGAGCTGCCCGCGGCGAAGCCGTAGCCGATGATGACGGCGCCCACCGCGTTGATGTGCTGGGCCACGATCGCCGTGAGCTCGCGGGGCGACGGGAGCGGGATGGGTGTCGCGTCGGCGTCCCAGCGGACGGGCCGCACCGTTCCCTGGCTCACGGACTCGCCGACGACCGTCCCCGCGTCGTCGAGGTCGAAGCACGTGGTGGCGACGTCCGAGGGCAGGGGCCGGAGCACGGTGGGCCGTCCGTCGCGATCCCATCGCGCGCAGGTGCTTCGCCGGTCCGGTGTCACGCCCCAGCCGATCGCGACGCCGGGCCCGGCGATCCGGACGACCTGTCCCGCGGTGAACTCCGGTTCTCCGGTCAGCAGGACGGTGCCGCCGTCGCGGTTCCACACCACCCCGTCGCCGAGGATGGCGCCGGAATCGGTGATGCCGCAGGCGGTCGCGCGGCGGGGTGGCGGCAGTTTCCCGATCTTGCCCGACGCGGTCCAGCGCACCGCGGTCCGGGCGCCCGTGCCGTCCTTGGCGGATCCGACGACTTCGTCCAGTCCGTTCAGGTCGTGGGCCTGGGTGTCACCGCCGCCGGGCAGGGTGCCGAGTTCCACCGCCTCGCCCCCGGGTTCCCAGCGCAGCGCCCGCCACCGGTAACCCGGCCGCATCGCGTTCCCCAGGATCGATCCGCGTTCGTTCACCCGGCACGCCGTGCCGGAGACCATGCCGGAGGGGAGTTCGAGCACCCGCACCCGGCCGCCGGGTTCCCAGCACACGGGCCGGAGGTTCTCGCCGGTGTAGAGCGCGCCGGCGACGAGGCCCGCGGTGTTGGCGCTGACGGCGCGGCCGCCGGAAAAGCCGTCGAGGATCGGCAACGGCGACGGACGTCCGTCGCCGTCCCAGGACACCGGCCGCGCGCCCGACTCGCCCACGATCATTCCGGCGTCGTTCACGCAGTAGGCACCGGTGCCCTCTCCGGCGGAGAGCGGACGCAGGTCGACCGCCGTGAAGCCGGGTCCCTCGGGTGTCGGATCGGGCACGAGTGCGCAGCCTAGTGCGAAGAACGCTTGCGGTGGCGAAAATTGCACTGACCGGGTGACGCGGGTGTCCTCATCGGATCCGGAGACCGCACTCCACAAAGGACGGGCTACGGCGTCAGCACGATCCTGCCGAACACTTCGCCGTCGTCCATTTTCCGGTGCGCCAGAACGGCTTTCTCCAGCGGCAGCAGCTCGTGCACCACCGGGCGCAGTTCACCGCGGGCCGCGGCTTCGAACTGGGCCGCTCCCACCGCCCGCTGATCGGGACGAGGCACCGTGTCGGCGCTGAGGGCGGAGAACGACAGGGACTTCCGGAACGCCGCGATGAGCTTGGTGCCGAAGTCCGCGGGCGGCATGCCCGCGACGACGCCGACCGCCACCAGGCGGCCGTTCGGTTCGAGCCGGTCGAAGAAGGAAGGCATGTCCACACCGGACACGATGTCGATGATGACGTCGTGCCCCGCGGGACCGTCCCCGTCGCCGGAACGGTCGAGGACGTGGGTCGCGCCCAGTTCGCGCAGACGCTCGCCGCGTTCGGCCGACGACGTCGTGACCGCCACGGCGCTCGCGCCGCCGGCCGCCGCGAGCTGCACCGTCATGATCCCGATGCTGCCCGCCGCCCCGCGCACCAGCACCGACTCGCCGGGGGCGAACCGCGCGCGGGCGAGCGCGAAATGGGCCACCACGCCGGAAGTCCCGAGGGCGACCGCGTCGGTGGTGGCGAGGTTCCCGGGGAGAGGCACGATCCGCTCGACGGGGACGGCCGCGTGCTCGACGTAGCCGCCGCCCTCGCCGGTGAACGCCCAGACGCGCCGCCCGATCCAGGACGGGTCGACGCCGTCGCCCGCCGAGGTGACGGTCCCGGCCACCTCGTTGCCGGGTACATGCCCTTCCCGGAAGCCGAATCCGGAGAGAGTCCCGCTCCGGATCACGGTGTCGACGCCGCCGACGCCGATCGCTTCGACACTGATCAGCACTTCTCCCGCGGCGGGAACCGGGGTGGGGAGGTCGATGACCGCCAGGCCTTCGGGGCCGCCGAACGCCCGGATCTCGACTGCTCGCATTTCGTCTCCTCGTCCTTCGTCTTCGGTCAGGCGGAAAGCTAACGGACGCCCCCGTCCGTTTTCGCTAAAGTGAGAGTGGTGACCAGTCGTTTGCCTCGGATCCCGCGCTCCGACGCCCTGGACAACCGCGACCGCATCCTCGAAGCGGCTCGCGCGCTGTTCGCCACCGAAGGGCTGAACGTGCCGTTGCGGGAGGTCGCGCGCCGTGCCGATGTCGGCCCCGCCACGCTGTATCGCCATTTCCCGACCAAGGAGATCCTGGCGACGGAGGCCTTCTCCGACCAGATGCGCTTGTGTCACCTCGTCGTCGACGAAGGGCTCGCCGACCCGGATCCGTGGCACGGCTTCTGTTCCGTGATCGAGAAGATCTGCGAGCTGCACGCGCGCGACAGGGGTTTCACCGCGGCCTTCGTTTCGGCCTTCCCCAAGGCGATCGACTTCACCACGGACCGCGACTACGCGCTCAAGGCGATCGCCGAACTGGCAGGCCGGGCCAAGGACGCCGGGAATCTGCGGCCCGACTTCGTCCTCGACGACCTGATCCTCATGCTCATGGCCAACAACGGGATCCAGGCCGTTTCGCCCGCCGCGCAGGTCGCGGCGTCCCGGCGGTTCGCGGCGCTGGTGATCCAGGCCTTCCGGGCCGCGCCGGAACAGGTGCCGCTGCCACCGGTGGCGCGCCTGGCTCTCGTGGCGCCGACAGGCATGACCCTCTCGGTCACTTCCGGCGAGCTTCGAGGCCTTCCAGGATGAGATCCAGACCGTAGGCGAACTCGCCCGTGTGGTCGTACTCCGGCCGCCGGGAGTGCTCGACTACCACCTCGGTGAGATAAGGGAACTCGTCCGGAGGCAGCTGTTCGAGAAGGTCGCCCGCCACCTGATCGACGTCGCCGCTCACCGGCAGGTTCGACTCCTGGAGAACGAAGCCCCCGATGTAGCTGTCTATGAGCGAGACGGCGTGCACGGCCATCGGGAGCGTGAATCCCGCTCGCCGCAAAACCCCCAGGACGGCGTCGTGGTGGCGTAGCGTCGCTTTCCCGGGATTGCGGCGGGAGTCCATGAGACCCAGAGCCCAGCTGTGCCGTGACAGAACTTCGCGGGCGGACGAAGCGCGTGCGCGGATCGCCTCGCGCCAGTCGTCGTTTCCGGTGTCGGGCAGTGCGATCGCCGCGAAGACCGCGTCGATGACGCCGTCGAGGATCGCGTCCTTGTTCGGCACGTGGTGGTACAGGGACATGGCCTCCACGCCCAAGTGCTGCGCCACCCGCCGCATCGTCATCGCTTCCACGCCGCCACTGTCCGCGACCTCGATCGCGGCTCGCAGTACGCGTTCCCTGGTGAGCGATCGACGAGGCGGCACATTGACAACCTTACAGGTGTAAGCCAACCTTACGGGCGTAAGGCCATCGAAAGGAGAGTCCGATGCCGTTGCCGAGATGGTGGGGACGCGTCAACAACCGGGTCTTCAACCCGCGCGCGATCGCCGGAGGGAAGTATCCGGTGCTGATCCACGTCGGCCGTACCTCGGGAAAGACCTACCGCACGCCGCTCGACGCGCATCCGGTCGACGGCGGCTATCTGTTCATCCTGGTGTACGGCGCGGATTCGGACTGGGTGCGCAACGCCATGGCGGCACGGGGAGCACGGCTGCGGATCGACGGGCGGGAGGTGGAACTCGCCGCTCCGAGGCTCGTCGGGGAGGACGAGCTCCCCGCGGGGGTGAGTCGCCCGCCGAAGTTGCTCCGTGTCACCGAATTCCTCCGGATGGACCTGGTCTCCGGCTGAACCCTGAGACGACCCTGCCCCGGGTTAGTACCGTGGTGGTAGGCGGCATCGTCCTCACAGCCGATGCCGGGTGCGGCGATGCTTCGTAGTTTTACCGGTATGAAACGAACTTCAGTGGTGATCGCCGCACTTTGCGCGGCTACGCTCGTTTCCCCGGCGGTCGCGTCCGCGACGCCGCAAGCGAAAGACCCGTTGCAGCGGACTCTGCAGCGTGACGCCGACGCTCTCGTGGCGGGCGGTTCTCCGGGTGCCCTGGTGGAAGTGAGCACGGCCAAGGGCAGCGTCAAGGTGCGCAGTGGCCATGGCGATCTGCGCGCCAAGACGCCGGTTCCGTGGAACGCGCACTTCCGGATCGCCAGTTTCAGCAAGACGTTCCTGTCCGCGACGATGCTGCAGCTCGTCGGCGAAGGACGGCTTTCCTTGGAGGACAAAGTCGATCGGTGGCTGCCCGGTGTGGTGAGCGGGAACGGCAACGACGGCCGCGCCATCACCGTCCGGCAACTGCTCCAGCACACCAGCGGTCTGCACGACTACCTGGCGGAGCTCGATCTCTTCACCGAAGAAGGCTTCCTGCGTCATCGGTTCGACAAGCTCAGCGCTTCCGAGGCGGTGAAGCTGGCCGTCGGCAAGCCACCGGAGTTCGCGCCCGGGTCGGGCTGGGGGTACTCCAACACCAACTACGTGCTCGCCGGGATGGTGACCGAGAAGGTGGCCGGGAGGGACTGGCGGAAGGAGATCACCGACCGGCTCATCCGGCCGCTGGACCTGCGGGAAACCTCGCATCCCTACACCTCGCCGTTCCTTCCCACCCCGCACGCGCGTGGCTACGACCGGTTCGTCGAGGAGGGCTCGAACCCGCCGCGGCTCGGACGGCGGGTGGACGTGACGCTGATGAATCCTTCGGCGGGCGGGGGAGCGGACGGTTCGATCAACAGCACCACCGAGGACGGCAACAAGTTCCTCCGGGCGCTGTTGGGCGGCGAGGTGCTCGAACCCGCGCTGCTGGCCGAAATGAAGAAGACCGTGCCCGCGCCGGGACTCGGCGCGTACGGGCTGGGGCTCATGAAGCTGACCGGCTCTTGCGGTGACTACTGGGGTCACGGTGGCGCGCTGCCCGGCTACCTGACGGGCAACGGCGTGACCGAAGACGGCAAGCGCAGCGTGATGGTGTCGCTCAACACCCTCACGCCCTACAACCCCGGTGCCGAACTGCCGGAAGGGAATCCGCTGGACCCCGTGATCGACCACGCCCTCTGCGGTCGCGGCTGACGGGGTGGCCCGTGACGTACGCTGTGCGCCGTGATCGAGTCCATCGTCGCCCCTGATCTGGTGCTGGCTCTGCACGAAGCCGTGCGGCACGGCTCGGCGGCCGAGCGGACCGGCATCCGGCTGACAGCGCGCGGCTGGGCGGTCGGAAGCTGGACCGGCGAGTCCGTGTACCCCGTCGCGCTGACCGGTGCCGATCTGCCGGGCGAGGTGGATTTCGAGGTGGCGAACGCATTGTGCGTCCCGAAGGACACGGGGCGATCCCACTACGGCATCCCGGACGAGCACGGCGATCCCTTCCCCGGCCCGGACGGTGAGGCCGTGTTCGTGACCGGCCGTCTGCCGTGGACCGGGGCATGGTGGTTCGACCCGGCCACGGCGCGACGGGTCGTGCGTGAGGTGCGGTGCGACGAAGGGATGGAGTCTCTCTGGACGACCGCGAGCGCTGCCTATGTAGCCGAACGCGCGGGGGCCGAGGTGGTGTGGACGGAACTGAACGCCGACCAGGCTGTCCGCCGTGTGTACGCGGCGGGCGCCGGGCATGACGAGGACGGCTCGACCGATCTGATCCGCGCGGTCCGGCACGCGCGGGACGCCGTGTCGGCACTGACCGGCGCGATCGCCGACCTGCCGGGGGCGGTCGCGACCGCAGAGACCGCCGCGGCCCTGTCCGGCCTGGTACGCACCACCATGGTCACCGACCTCCGCGCCGCCCGCGCCCGTGCGGCTCGCCAGGTCTACGAGTTCACCGATCGCGACATGGGCCGCGCCGCTCCCTTCCTGCGGTTGGGCCGCAAAGCCGCCGAAAACCTCATCAAGGAAGGGCTCCGGGAAGGCACCGGGGAGGGCTGATCCTCAGCCGCCCCAGGCGCGGGCCGCGTCGACCAGAGCCGTGACGCATTCGGCGACGGCCGGCCGTGTTTCGCCCTGGGGCTGCACGGCGTAGAGCTGCCGGTGCAGCGCGGGTTCGAGTTCGGTGCACACCACGGTCGGCGGCGCGATCGTGATGGCCATGCTCGGCATCAGCGTGACCGCGCCGAGCCCGGCGACGACGGCGAACTGGGTGCCGAAACCGCTGACCGTATGCCGCACCGTCGGCTCGATGCCGCGCTCGCGCAAGGTCTGGCGGAGCCAGGTGTTCGCCAGGGTCGGGCGCGCCCAGGCGACCCAGATCTCGTCCGCGAGGTCTTCGGCGGGAATCGAGTCCGCGCCCGCCAGTGGATGCCCGGCCGGGAGCACGATCATCGCCGAGTCGTCGCGCAGGACGGTCCAGCGCGTGTCCGGCGGCCGGGTGAGCGGCAGGTTCTCCCAGCTCTCGACGACCACGACGTCGAACACACCGTCGGCGAGCGCGGGCAGGGCCACCTCCGGTTCGACCTCGTGCAGCCGGGCCTCGATACCGGGATGGCGGACGGCGAGGCCGGTGAGCGCGGGCGTGATGAACGTGTGCACCCCGGAGGGGATGGCGCCGATCTCGACGACGCCGGTCATCTCGCCGGTGAGCGAGTCCAGATCGGCGCGGGCGGCCCGGAGTTCGGCGAGGACCCGGTCCGAGCGTTGCGCGAGCAGCAATCCTGCCGGGGTGAGCCGGACGCCGCGCCCGTGCCGGACGAGCAGCCGGGTGCCCGCCTCCCGCTCCAGTTTGGTCAGCTGCTGGGAGATCGCCGACGGTGTCACGTGCAGCAGTTCGGCCGCCGCGGCGAGCGAACCCCGCCGCCACACCGCGTGCAGCATCCGCAGCCGCTCCACATTGGACAGATCGCCACTCATTAGCCGAGCTTAACCCTCGCGGTAAGAGGATCTCGCTGGTCCTCCCCGGCGTCGTACGGTCGAATCGAATCCATGCCACGCCAGAGAGTTCTCGCCGATCCGCGCGCACAAGGAGTACTCGGTGCCCTCGCGATCGCCCTGTCCGCCCCGCTCGTCGCGCTGTCCGGCGCGAGTTCGACGACGGCGACGTTCTTCCGTTGCCTGCTGGCGTTGCCGATCCTCGTGCTCCTGGCACGCTCGCGAGAGCGAGGGCACCGCCCCACCCCGGCGGCGCGGCGACGGTACGTGCTGGCCGGTGTCCTGCTCGGGATCGACATGGTGCTGTGGAGCGAGGCGATCCTCTCCGTCGGCGCCGGCGTCGCGACGGCGCTGGTCAACGTCCAGGTCGTCCTCGTTCCCCTGGCCGGGATGCTGTGGTTCGGCGAGCGGCCGTCGCGGTTGTTCTGGCTGTCGATCCCGCTGATGCTGACGGGCACGGCACTGGCCGGGGGACTGGCGGACGGCGGCGCCGCGGGCAGCGATCCCTGGTACGGCACCGTCATGGCGCTGCTGGCGGGTGTGGCCTACGCCGGTTACCTAGTGCTGCTGCGCCGCGCCGGTACCGAGAGCGGCGGCCGGACGACGATGCTCGCCACGGCGACCGCGGCCTCCGCGAGTGTGGGCGGCCTTTCGGGGCTGGTGGCGGGAAATCTCGACGTGACGCCGCCGCCTTCGGCGCTGCTGTGGCTGCTCGTGCTGGCCCTGACCGGGCAGGTGATCGGCTGGCTGCTGATCGGCAAGGCCTTGTCCGCGCTCCCGGCGAGCGGCGGGTCCGCCGTGCTCATGCTGCAACCCGCCGCCGCGATCCTCTTCGGGGCCGCCCTGCTCGGCCAGTGGCCGACCCCGCTACAACTCGCGGGGTGCGCGCTCGTCGTCGTGGTGGTCGGCGCCGTTTCGTTCCTGGGCGGCCGGTCTTCACGGGACCACGAGCACCGGCCAGTGCCCGGTCTTGATGAGCTTCGTCGCGACGGAGCCCGCGAACCGGTGGCCCGCCTTCTGTGAGGCGCCGACCACCACCGTGTCGACCTGGCCGCGGTCGGCGGTGTCGCGGAGCGCGGTGTACGGATCGCCGTAGGTCTTCAGGAAGCTGACCGGCACTTCCAGTTCTTCGGCGGCCTCGCGGATCTGTTCGCGGAGTTCGGCGTACAACTGCAGTGTCGTGTCGTGCTCCACCGTCGCCGCGACAGCCGGTCCGAGGTTCGTCAGCACCGTACGGCTGACGACGAAGGCGACGATCAGCCTGCCGCCCTCGCGCCGGGCCATGCCGAAGGCGAAGGCGGCCGCCCGCATCGCCGTGTCGGAGCCGTCGACCCCGGCCAGGATGGCCCGCCCCGAAGTCCTCCGGGGCGGGCCGAAACGCTCCACAGTGGACTCGAAGGCCCCGGGCGTGCTCATCCCGCGACCGGGTCGGACGCCGGGGAGTCCGACTTCGACTCCAGGTCGATGGTGGTGCGCAGGGTGAGCGGCTTGAGCAGCAGCGCCGCGATCACGCCCACGACGCCGACCGCCGCGGAGATCAGGAAGATGTGCGCGGTCGCGTCGCCGTACACGGTGTGCACGATCGTCTGGACCTCCGGCGGCAGCGCCTTGAGGTTCAGCGCGCTGACGCTTCCCGTCGACGCCTGCCCCGCCGGCACGTGCAGCGCGGTGGACAGGTCGGCGGTGACCCGGTTCGCGAGGACCGCGCCCAGTACCGAGACCCCGATGGTGCCGCCGAGCGACCGGAAGAACGTGACCGAGGCGCTCGCCGCGCCGAGATCCCGCAACGGCACGGTGTTCTGCACGGCGAGGACGAGGTTCTGCATCGTCATGCCGACCCCGATGCCGACGATCGCCATCGCGACGCCGACCAGCCACAGCGGCGAGGCGTGGTCGACCGTGCCCAGCCCGAGGAACCCGATCACCAGGGTGATCGTGCCCGCCACGATGTACGGCTTGATCCGCCCGGTGCGGCTGATCAGGCGCCCGGAGACGGTCGAGGACACGAGCACACCCGCCATCAGCGGGATGGTCAGCAGACCGGCTTCGGTGGGGGAGTAGCCGCGGCCGACCTGGAAGTACTGGCCGAGGAACACCGCGCCGCCGAACATCGCCATGCCGACGGCGAGGCTCGCGACGATCGCCAACGCGGGGGTGCGCTGGGTGATGATGTGCAGCGGGACGACGGGTTCGCGGACCTTCCGTTCCACCATCAGCGCGAGAGCGAGGAGTACGACACCGCCGCCCACCATGAGGGCCGTCTGCCACGAAAGCCAGTCGAAGGTGTTGCCGACGAACGAGACCCAGATCAGCAGGACACTCACGCCCGCGGCGATGAGACCGGCGCCGAGGTAGTCGACGCGCACGTTCTCGCGGCGCACGGTTTCCAGCTTCAGGGTCCGCTGCAGGACGGCGAACGCGAGCACCGCGATCGGGACGCCGACGAAGAAGCACCAGCGCCAGCCCAGCCACGGCACGTCCACGATCAGGCCGCCGAGGAGCGGGCCGCCGACCGTGGCGACCGCCATGACCGCGCCGAGGTAGCCGTTGTAGCGGCCGCGTTCACGCGGCGGGATGATCGCCGCGATCACGACCTGGACCAGCGCCTGCAGGCCGCCGACGCCGATGCCCTGGAACGCGCGGGCGGCGATCAGCTGGCCGGTGTTCTGGCTGAACCCGCTGATCATCGAGCCGATCACGAAGATCACGATCGCGATCTGGACCAGTGTCTTCTTGTTGAACAGGTCGGCGAGTTTGCCCCAGATCGGGGTGGTGGCCGTCGCCGCCAGCAGGGTGGCCGTGACCACCCACGTGTACTGCGTCTGCGTGCCGTTCAGCGAGCCGATGATCAACGGCAGGGCGGTCGACACGACCGTCGAGCTGATCATCGCCACGAGCAGCGCGAGCAGCAGCCCGGACAGCGACTCGAGCACCTGTCGGTGCCCCATCGCGCCGGACGGCGCCGCCACCGTCGTTCCATCGGTCTTCATGGCGTCCTTTCGAGCGTTCGGGGCAATTATTGCCCACTGTGCAAACTTGCACAGTGGGAACTTTATTCCCCTCGCTACGCTGTCCTGGTGGACACCCTCGACACGCTCCGCACCCGCAAGAAGGCGGCGACGCGGCACTCGCTGCACGAGGCCGCCCTGCGCCTGGCGATGGAGCACGGTCTCGACGGGGTGACCGTCGAGGACATCGCCGACGCGGTGGGGGTGTCCCGGCGGACGTTCTCGAACTACTTCGCGAACAAGGAAGACGCGATCCTGCACGCCGACCGGGAGCGGACCGGGCTGCTGGTGTCGCTGGTCGAAGGCAGGCCGCCGGGTGAGAAACCGTGGCCCGCGCTGCGCGCGGCGTGCCGGGAGCTGTACCGGGCGCACCCGGTGCCGGACCGTGAATGGGTGGCGCAGCTACGGCTGCTGCGACGGCACCCGTCACTGCTCGCGCGGCAGGCGGGCGACCAGATCGCCCTCGAACGCGACCTGATCGCGGTGCTGCTCGCCAGGGGACACGGCCTCGACCAGGAGTTGGCCCGGCTCACGGCGGCGACGTTCCTCGCCACGCTGCGGACCGGGAACGTGCTGTGGCTGGAAGGCCCGGACGATCAGCCGCTTCCCGACGTCGTGGACCGGGTGCTGAGCCGCGTTCAGCTCCGGTGACCGAGCGCGAAGGCCGTCGACACCACCGTGGTCGCCGCGCGGACGAAGGCGGCGACGGCCGGTGAGCGGGAGTCCTGCGGCCACATCACGGTGAGGGTCGTGGGCTCCAGATCGTCGACGGCCAGGTACGCGATGCCCGGCCTGCGGTAGCGATCCGCCACCGAAACGGCCATGAAACAGACGATGCTGCCCAGTTCGACCAGTTTGAGGATCTGCGTCAGATCCGAGACGGGACCGTGGGGCACCACGGAGGCGGGCGGACCGGTCGAGGGGCCCTCGTCGGCGGGGGCGCCGTCGGGCAGGATCCGGCCGGCCAGATCCGCGAGGGTCAGCCGCGACCTGGCCGCCAGCGGGTCGTTCGCCGCCAGTGCCACCAGCCGGGGTTCGGTCAGCAACGGCTCGAAGTCCAGGCGTCGCGCGTCGAACGGGCTGGGGACGAGCGCCACGTCCGCCCGCCCGTCGCGGAGCTGCCGCGGCTGCTCGCCCCGGCCGCCGAGGATCAGTTCGATCGGCAGCGCGCCTTCCTCGGCCTCGTAGGCCTCGATGATCTTCGGCAGGCACCCGGCGTCGTGGTCGGCCTTCAGCGCCAGCCGCAACCGGGGATCGGGGCGGCCCGCCTGCCTCGCCCGCCGGTCCGCCGCGGCGACCGCCTCGAGCGCGGTCCTGGCGTCCCGCAGGAGCACCTCGCCCGCGTTCGTCAGCGTGACCTGGCGGGTGGTGCGTTCGAACAACCGGACGTCCAGCCGTCGCTCCAGATCCCGGATCGCCCTGGACAGCGGCGGTTGCGCCATCGCGAGCCGCTCGGCCGCCCGTCCGAAGTGGAGCTCCTCCGCGACCGCCACGAAGTACCTGAGCTGCCGCGTCTCCAGATCACTCATATCCCCAGGGTATCAATGGCGACCAGGCCGGTCCTTCAGCTCGGCGGCTTTCGCGCCTTGACTGGGGATGTCGAAAATCCCCTAGCACCACGGAGTCTTCATGATCGTCGTCACCACGCCGACCGGGCAGATCGGCAGCCGGGTGCTCGGCACCCTCCTCGAAAGCGGTGAGCCGGTCCGCGTGATCGTCCGTGATCCCGCCCGCCTCGCCGACGACGTCCGCGAGCGCGTCGAGATCGTCAAGGGCTCGCACGGCGATCCCGGTGTCGTCAACGAGGCCTTCGCCGGTGCCGACACCGTTTTCTGGCTGGTAGCCGCGAATCCTCGCGCCGAGAGCCTCGAAGCCACCTTCGTGGACTTCACCCGGCCGGCCTGCGAAGCCTTCGAAAAGCAGGGCGTCGCCCGGGTGGTCGGCGTCTCGGCCCTCGGCCGTGGCGTCACGAAGAACGCCGGGCATGTGTCGGCCTCGCACGCCATGGACGCCCTGATCTCCGGAACGGGCGTGAGCTACCGGGCGCTGACGATGCCCTCGTTCATGGACAACCTGCTGTGGCAGGCCGGGCCGATCGGGAAGGACGGCGTCTTCTTCGGACCGGTTTCGGGTGACCGCGAGGCGCCGACCTGCGCCATCCGCGACATCGCCGCGACCGCCGCCAGGCTGCTGCTCGACCCGTCGTGGCACGGCGTGGCCGACGTCCCGGTGCTCGGTCCGGAGGACCTGTCCCAGAACGACCTCGCGGAGATCATGTCCGAGGTCCTCGGGCGGCCAGTCCGGTATCAGCGGGTCCCCATGGAGGACTTCCGCGCGACGCAGCTCGGACACGGGCAGTCCGAGGCGATCGCGCAGGGCATGGTCGACATGATGGCGGCCAAGGAAGCGGGCCTCGACAACGCCGAGCCGCGGACGCCGGAGGCCACCACGCCGACGACCTTCCGGCAGTGGTGCGAGGAGGTGCTGAAGCCGGCCGTCGTGTCCGGGAGCTGACGACCGGGGCCTCGTGAGTGGTAAGGACGGTTCTAACCGTCCTTACCACTCACGAGGGCCGCCTCAGATCGAGCCGGTGCGCAGCGCGAAGGCGACAGCGTGCGTGCGGTTGTGGAGCCCGTACCGCGCCATCACCCGGTGGAGGACGTTCTTCACCGTGCTCTCCGAATAGGCGAGTTTGGCCGCGATCTCTTCCGTGCCATGGCCGTCGGCCAGCAGCCGGAGGACTTCACGCTCCCGATCGGACAGTCCGGACAGCGCGAGACCGTTGGGCACCAGCAGGTCTTCTTGTATTCGTTCGAGCTGAGAGAGCAGGCTTCCCTGTAGCCGGGGCGGCAGGGCGGCGGCGCCCTGGCTGACCGCCAGGATCGTCCGCACCAGATGCTCGCTGTCGAGGTCGCGCCGCGGCAGCAGCGCGGCCATCCCGCATTCGATCGCCGTCATCAGGACCTGGACCGGGAAATGGTCCGTGACGATCACGCACCTCGGCGGTGACATGAGTGACGACGCGGCACGGACCTGGCGCAGGAACGTGAAAACCCCGTCGCCGATCGAATCCCCGACCGTCACGATCACCTCGGCCCGGCCGAGGTCGGTGTCGGGCAGTACGTTCAGTCGCTCGTCGGCGCCGAGAATGCTCGTCGTGCCGAGCCCGGCCAGGAGATCCGGGGCGTGCACGGCGACTCTGACGCGATCGGTCCCCCTGGTGCTCTTCCCTCCGCGATTCATGATCGAAGTCCCCATCCGAAGCGTCGGAAACCCGGAAACGGGCAGGCGGAACGGCTGTCGGCCGTCGGGTGGCGAAGGGCAGCCGATCCGCTAGTGAATAGTTCTTACTTTGCTTAGAAGTTATAACGTTACAACGTTGCATGTCAACCGCGGAAGCCACGCTTCCCACGGATGGCAGCAGTGTCACAGGGCAAGACGCCCGAAGGCCGTGAAAGGTTCAGTGCGAACGTGATCGGTCTCGGCGAAAGCCGGTCACCGCGTCGTGAGGTCGTCCAATTCGTCCGTGATCAGCAGGTCGGGATCGAACTTCATGCCGGTGAAGTGGCCGGCGAGTTCGAGCGAGAGCACGCCGTGCAGGCGGGTCCAGAAGGCGAGCGCGCGGTGCAGGGTCGCGGACGTGGCCGGGTCGTCGCCCGCCCAGTCGCGATGGCCTTCCAGGTGCTTGTCGAACGGGGTGTCCGGCTTGTCCACGGTGATCGCGCGGCACGCTTCGAGCAGGACCGCCATGACCTCTCGCGAGATGGCGGTGGTGTCGTCGGGCGCGTGGTAGCCGGGAACGGGTGTGCCGTAGATGAGGAAGTAGCGCTGCGGGTCGCTCCGGGCCCAGTCCCGGATGGTGACGGCGAGCCCGGCCAGGTCGGCTCCGGAGTCGAACGCCGCCCGGACGGTGTCGGCGAGGCTCCGGTAGGCGTCGCGGATGAGCGCGGTGATGAGGTCGTCGCGGCTGGCGAAGTACCGGTAGAGTGCCGGGCCGCTCATGCCCACCTGTTTGGCGATCGCGTTGAGCGACAGCGCGGGGACCCCGGCGGCGGCGATCTGCTCCCACGCGCGCTGCTTGATCTCCGCGCGCACCTGGTCGCGGTAGCGCTCCCGCGGGCTCTGCCCGTCCGCGTCCGTCATCGGCCCTCCCGCTCCGTCGAGCCCGCAGCTTAGTTGCAGCTACGGCCGATGAGGAATCGAAGGGGCATGATCGGTTGCACGAACCGCTCTGATCCGCCGGAATCACCGGGCGCCCGGTCGCCGCTGATCGACAATGGACTCCTTGATCTCATGTGCGGAGGAGGACGTGCCGGATGGCTGGCGATGATTTCACCTGGCTGGACGCGACGGCTCAGGCGGAACTGGTCCGCACGGGACAGGTGGCACCGCTGGAACTGCTCGACGCGGCGATCGCGCGGATCGAAAAGCTCGACGGTGAACTCAACGCCGTGGTCAGTACGCGCTTCGAGCAGGCGCGGCGTGAGGCGGTGACGGCGCGAGGGCCGGGACCGTTCCGCGGCGTGCCGATGCTGCTGAAGGATTTCCTCTGCCACACCGCGGGCGATCCGGTGCACGGCGGCATGCGCGCGCTGTGGGAGCGGGATTGGCGCGCGCAGTCGGACTCGTACCTCGCCGCGCGCCTGCGGGCCGCGGGTTTCCTGTTCTGCGGCCGCACGAACACGCCTGAACTGGCGACGAGCATCACCACCGAGCCGCTTCTCCATGGCGCGACGAGGAATCCGTGGGACCCGGCGCGGTCGCCGGGCGGGTCGAGCGGCGGGTCGGCCGCCGCGGTGGCCGCGGGCATGGTCCCCGTCGCCCACGGCAACGACATGGCGGGTTCGCTCCGGATCCCCGCGGCCGCCTGCGGGCTGGTCGGGCTGAAACCGAGCCGCGCGCGGACCAGTCTCGGGCCGGACTTCGGCGAGTACTGGAGCCAGGTGGCCCACGAACACGTCCTCACCCGGTCGGTCCGGGACACGGCGGCGGTCCTCGACGTCACGGCGGGGGCCGCGCCGGGTGACCCCTACTCCGCGCCGCCACCCGACCGTCCATATCGGACGGAGGTCGGCGCGGATCCCGGACGGCTGCGGATCGGGTACCGGATCACCGCGCCGGGCACCTGCGAAACCGCGCACGCCGACTGCGTCGGCGCGGTCGAACGGACCGCGCGGCTGCTCGAATCCCTCGGCCATCAGGTCGCTCCCAGCGCGGCGGCCGCCTTGGACGCGCCCGGGATGTTCGACACCATGCCCGCCCTGCTCGCGGCCGTGGTCACCTGGGAACTCGAGGCCTGGTCGGAGCGGCTCGGTGAGCGGCTGTCTTCGTCCGACCTGGAGCCGATGAACGCGATGCTCGCCGAAGCGGGCCGGTCGGTCACCGCCGTGCAGTGGATCGCCGCGTCGCTCTCGTCGCAGCGATGGGCTCGCGGGGTGGCGGCGCTCTGGGAGGACGAACTGGACGTCCTCCTCACCCCGACGTCGCCCGCGCCGACCGCCGCACTCGGCGAACTGGCCCCGGACGCGAAGTCGCCCGAGGAACTGGCCGCCGGTATCGCCACGGGCGCGGCGTTCACGGCGCCGTTCAACATCACCGGACAGCCCGCGATCTCCTTGCCCCTGCACTGGAACGCCGACGGCCTGCCGATCGGCGTCCAGCTCGTCGCGGCCCAGGATCGCGAGGACGTCCTCATCCGGCTGGCCTCGCAACTGGAGGAAGCCGCGCCGTGGTCGGCTAGGCGTCCGGCAGAAGCGCCAGTTCGGCCAGCGCCTGTTCCCTCCGGGCGTTGAACGACGGCCCGGGGGAGAGCTCGACGGCCAGGGTGAGGCACTCCCTGGCCTCCTCGAAGGCGCCCGCTTCCCGCCAGGCACGCCCCTCGCGGAGCGCGCAGATCGCCTCCATCGCGGCGAATCCGCCTTCCCACGAGAGCCATCGGCTGGTGCGGTAGTAGCCCGCCGCTTCCCGCCATTCGGCGAGATCCCCGAGCACGTCGCCGATGGCGCGCAGGCACAGTGCCTTCAGCATCCGGTGGAGTCCGGGGTAGGTGCCGGCCGCCAGCCGTTCGGCGTCGGCGAGGACGGCACGGAAAACGGCGAGCGCTTCGGAGTGCCGCCCGGCCGCGCGCAGCGAGTGCCCGTAGACGTTCCGGGCCGAGCTCTGCCCGTCCCAGAACGGCAGTTCGTCCGCCGATTCGTACCCGCGTTTCGCGTATTCGAACGCTTCCGCGGTCTCGCCGATGTACCGCAGCACCTGGCCGAGATAGATGGACGCCCAGGTCTGCTCGGTGCGGTCGCCGACCCGGGTGGCGATGTCCAGCGCGCGGCGATGTGCCGCCACGGCGCCTTCTTCGTCGTCGAGACAGACACTGCAGGCCCAGCCGACGAAGTTGAGCAGCTTCGCCTCGTCCCTGGCGTTGCCCAGTTCGCCCGCCGCGGCGGCGCCGAGCGAGAAGATCTCCAGCCACGGCCGCTGGGCGCTCCGTCCGTCGGAGTACCAGTGCAGCGCGACGGCGAGATCGCTGACCTCCCGGTGCCAGCCCTTCCGCGCCGCCACCCGCTGCGCGGCGACCCAGTTCTCGCCTTCGACGTCCAGCCAGCGGGCGCTCTCGTCCCGTGAGCCGAACCGCCCGGTCTCCGGTGCTTCCGGGTAGAACAACCGGGCCGCTTCGGCCGCCTTGTCGAGCAGGTGGGCGAGCACGGTGTCCCGCGCGGCGGGGTCTTCCTCCGCCTCGAACCGTTCCTCGGCGAACAGGCGGATCAGATCGTGGAACTGGTGGCGTTCCGGCTCGGCCGTGGTCTGCAGGAGGCTGGCGTCGACGAGTTCGTCGAGGTGGTCACGGACGTCGGCGTCGGTCGCGCCGGACACGACGGCCGCGAGTTCGGGACCGAAGTCCGCGCCGGGAACGGTCGCCAGCCGCCGGAACAGCTGTCGCGCACCGGCCGAAACCGCGCGATAGGACAGGTCGAACGCCGATCGCAGCTGCAGATCGCCCGCCGCGAGCGCACGCAGGCGGGTGCTCTCGTCGCGCAGCCGGTCGGCCAGCTGGGCGAGCGACCACTGCGGCCGGGTGGCCAGCCGGTTGCCCGCGATCCGGACCGCGAGCGGCAGATGACCGCACAGCTCGACGAGTTCCCGTGCCGCGGCGGGCTCCGCGCGCACACGGTCCTCGCCGATGATCTTGGTGAGCAGGCCGGTCGCGCCGCCGTCCGAAAGCGGCTCGAGCCCCAGCCAGCGCGCGCCTTCGAGCCCGGCGAGCGTGCGGCGGCAGGTGATCAGGGTGAGACAGCCGGGCCCGGTGACCAGCAGCGGCCGGACCTGCGCCTCGTCGGCGGCGTTGTCGAGCAGCAGCAGGACCTTCCGGCCGTCGAGCAGCATCCGCAGCAACGCCGACCGTTCGGCTTCGGAGGCGGGCACGTGCCCCGGCGCGACGTCCAGCGCGCGCAGCAGCCGGTCGAGCGCGGCCCGGGCGCTCAACGGTTCTTCGTCCATCCCGCGCAGGTCGACGGCGTAGCTCCCGTCCGGGAAGTCCCTGCGCCACCGGTCCGCCGCCGTCACCGCGAGCGCGGTCTTCCCGACCCCGGCCTGCCCGACGATCGCGACCACGCCGCCACCCTCGGCGACCTTCGCGGACAGCTGGTCCAGTTCGCTTTCCCGGCCGGAGAGATCCGCGAGGGGAGCGGGCAGTGAGCAGGTCGCCGCGACCTGGGCGGCCAGCGCCGGGTTGCGGCGCCTGCCCTGTTTCGCGACGGTCAGGAAGAACTCCCGGTCACCGCCGGTCAGGCCGAGCGCGTCCGCGAGCACTTCCGACGAGCGCTGCTGGGCGGCCCGCGCGCGGCCGTGTTCCAGCTCGCGCAGGGCGCGGACGCTCAGCCCCGAGGCCTCGGCCAGCCGCTCCTGTGTCCAGCCCGCGGCCCGCCGGTGTTCGAGCAGGAGCTTTCCGAACACCGACCGCTTCTCACTCGCTTCCACCGGTTTCACCGCGGTCCATTCAACCGGCAGGCTTGCGGTGGCGAAAAGCTGCCCCCTTCTTCTGCTTGTCCGCCCTTCCCGGCGGCCGGTTACCTGGAAGCATGTCCACGATCATGACGACGCCCGTGCGGCCGGTCGTCCGGGCCGAGGAGCGCCGGGAGATCCGGGTCGCCGTGCACGCCGCCGACCCGCTCGTCCTGGCCGGCCTGCGCAGTGCGCTCGGTGCGGGCCCCGGCATCACCTTGCGGGACGATCCGGCCGCGGCCGACGTCCTCGTCGCGGTCACGGGGAACGAGCCGCACCGGATCCCGGCCGGGCCCGCGCGGCTGGTGCTCGTCGCCGACAAACCCAATCAGGCCGAACTGTGGGCCGCGGTGGAACGCGGGCTCGCCGTCGTCGTCGCGCGCTCCGAGGCGACGCCCGGGCGGCTGCTGCGCGCGGTCGCGGACGCCCATGCCGGCCGGGGCGATCTGCCCGCCGACCAGCTCGGCAGCCTGCTGCGGGGGATTTCGCGGCTGCACAAGGAAGTCCTCGAGCCGCGCGAACTCACGCTCAGCGGGCTGTCGCCCCGCGAGACCGAGGTGCTCCGGCTGCTCGCTGAAGGATTCGACACCGGCGAGATCGCCCGGCGGGTGGCCTACTCCGACCGGACCGTGAAGAACATCCTCCACGGCCTGCTCAGCCGGTTCGGATTACGGAACCGCACGCACGTCGTGGCCTACGCGCTCCGCGAAGGCCTTATCTGACAGGCGTCTTCAGATGACGCCTTCCCGGATCGCATAGGCCACCGCGTGCGACCGGTTCCGCAGCCGAAGCCGGTCGGTGACGGCGTAGATGATGTTCTTCACCGTCCGCTCCGAATAGGACAGTTCGGTGGCGATCTCCTGCGTGTCGAGCCCGTCGGCCATCAGGCGCAGGACGTCGATCTCACGCGAGGAGAGCGCTGACCCGGCGGGCTCGCCCGGCGTGAGCGTCTCCCGGTGCAGCCGCTCGGCGTGTGCGGTCAGCCTGCTGAGCAGGGTGGACGGTGGGCTAGTGGCACTCGAGGCGGCGAACCGGACACTGTCGGCCACCCGGGAGTCGGTCGCCGCCGACCTCGGCAGGATGGCGACCACCCGGCACTCCACCGCGACCGCGAGACCGCCTTCCTCGACCCGGTCGGTCACCAGCACGATCGGCTTGCCGAGTTCGAGGGCGACCTCACGCAACGCGGTGACCGCGTCGGCCGAAAGCCGCTCGAAAGCGGCGACGACGACCTCGATCCCGTCTCGCGACGGGTCGTCGACCACTCTCACGGACGCCCGTGTCCCGAGGAGGTCGGCCATCCCGGCCGTCGTGATGGGGTCCAGGGCGCAGACGCTCACCCGAACTGCTCGCATGCGTTCCTCTTCTGCCGTGGACGCCCGTGTCCACTGTGGATCCTGATTGTCAAGAGCCGCCGGTACAGAAAGCCTTGCCCCTCCGAGCGAGCGGAGTTCTTGTACCGTGGAGTTCGGGAAGCGGCCCGCCTCGGTGACCCCCACACTTGACGGTGGGTCGCTCCCTTTTTCTTGTGGCTCAAGGCAATCCTCGCCTTGCCTCAGGGTCGCGGCAATGTATTCGGCCGGGTCCTGGTTGCCCCGCCAGCGGAACATGGCCGAATGGGCACGCGCGTATCCGCCGCTGTCCGGGAGTACCGGCTTCGCTATCTGACCCGGTGTAGCGCGACGGCCACAGAGCAGAGCCAGAGTGTCCCTCCAGCAATTTTAAGGGCCTTGAGCTGCAGAAACGCCACTTTGGCACCATGTGGCGCCAAGTTGTTCTTGCACTGGCGCCATCGCGGTGCCATGATGGTGCCATGGACTTGACGCCCTTTGTGGACACCGTTCGCCGGGAACTCGCCGTCGCCGCCGAGGCAGGCGGAGCGGAGGCGAGCGCCCTCGCCGAACGCCTGACCGCGCCGCTCGCGTCGGCCATCCGTCTCGCGCTGCTGGACGCGTTGTCCGCCGCGTCGGACGAGATCACCCGGGATCTCGCACCCGGCTCGGTCGAGGTCCGGCTACGCGCCGGTGAAGCCAGCTTCGCCGTCACGCTTCCGGCGGCCGAACCTGCCGTCGCCGTCGCGGCATCGGTGCCGGAGCCGCCGATGCCCCCGCCCCCGCCGCTGCCGGAGGAAGAGGGAGCCACGGCGCGGATCAACTTCCGGCTGCCGGAACCGCTCAAGGCGCGCGTCGAGGAAGCGGCGGCCGCACAAGGCCGTTCGGTCAACGCGTGGCTCGTGCGGGCCGCGTCAGCCGCGCTGAGGCCGTCGGAACCGCCCGCTCCGCCCGCCTCGGCGACCAGTGGCCACCGCGCCGCGCAGCGCTACACCGGCTGGGTCAGCTAGACCCCGTCCGACCAGCACAAACACCGATCACACCACCTTTGAGGGGACAACCATGCCTTCTTTCGCCACCCCGGAACCCATTCTCGCGGACCTCGAGCCGGTCGTCGGCTACGTCCGCATCGTCGCCGGCGACCGCCCGGAGACGGTCGTCGAAGTCACGCCGGTGGACGAGAACAACGACTCCGACGTCGACGCCGCGAAGCAGACCGTCGTCGAATTCTCCGGCGGCACCCTGACCGTCCGCGCACCGAAGATGCGCCTGCTCGACTTCTCCAACAAGACCAGGTCGATCGACGTGACCATCGAGCTGCCCGCCGGCTCCCGGGTGCAGGGGAGCACCGGTCTCGGCGACCTCACCGCGACCGGGCGGCTCGGTTCCTGTCGCTACAAGTCCGGGACCGGGCACATCCGGCTCGACCGGACCGGTGAGCTGAAAGTGCACTCCGCGTCCGGGAACATCGTCGTCGAGCACGTCGACGGCAACGCCGACATCAGCACGAGCTCCGGCCGGGTGCACGTCGGCGAGATCGCGGGCACCGCGGTGGTGAAGAACTCCAACGGCACCACCACGATCGGGGCGGCGGGCGACTCGATCCGCCTCCGCTCGGCCAACGGCGACATCACCGTCGAGCGGGCCGAGGGCGACGTCGAAGCCAAGACCGCCAACGGTTCGGTCCGCGTGCTCGACGCCGCCAGGGGCAAGCTCGACCTCGACACGTCGATGGGGGACATCGAGGTCGGCATCCGCGAGGGCAGCGCGGCCTGGCTCGACGTGAACACCCGCTTCGGCCGCGTCGTCAACGACATGGCCGCCGCCGGCGCGCCCGACGCCACGACCGACAAGCTCGAAGTCCACGCCGGAACCTCCGTCGGCGACATCCTCGTTCACCGTTCCTGACCCTCCGGGTCCTTTACACACCAGGGGAATCCACATGAAACACCCGGCCATCTCCGCGACCGGACTGCGCAAGTCCTACGGTGACAAGGTCGTCCTGGACGGAGTCGACCTGCACGTCCCGACCGGCACCGTCTTCTCGTTGCTCGGCCCCAACGGCGCGGGCAAGACCACCACGGTCAACATCCTGTCCACTTTGGTCAGTCCCGACGCCGGGGGCGCCACCATCGCCGGAGCCGACCTGGCCACCGATCCGGACGGCGTCCGCGCCTCCATCGGTCTCACCGGCCAGTTCTCCGCGGTCGACAATCTGCTCACCGGCGAGGAAAACCTGTTCCTCATGGCGGATCTTCACCACCTGCCGCGCCGTGCGGGCCGCAAGCGTGCCGCCGAACTGCTGGAACGGTTCGAACTGACCGACGCCGCGAAGAAGACCCCGGCCACCTTCTCGGGCGGCATGCGCCGCAAGCTCGACCTGGCGATGACCCTGATCGGTGATCCCCAGGTCATCTTCCTCGACGAGCCGACCACCGGTCTCGACCCGCGCAGCCGCCGCACGATGTGGCAGATCATCCGCGACCTCGTCGCCGACGGCGTGACGATCTTCCTCACCACGCAGTACCTGGAGGAGGCCGATCAGCTCGCCGATCGCGTCGCCGTCCTCGACGGTGGCCGGGTCGTCGCACTGGGCACGCCCGACGAACTGAAGCGGCGCGTGCCCGGCGGGCACATGCAGCTGAAGTTCCCCGACGCGGGCTCGCTGCGCGACGCGACCCGCGCGCTGCAAGTGTCCACTTCGGACGAAGAGGGCCTGGCGCTGCGCGTGCCGACCGATGGCACCGTCGCCGCTCTCCGCGCGGTGCTGGACCGGCTCGACGCCGAAGCCGTCGCTGTCGACAGCCTCACCGTGCACACCCCGGATCTCGACGACGTGTTCCTCAGCCTCACCGGTCACCGGACCGAAGCGACCAAGGAGTTGGCCCGATGACCAGCCTGACCCTCTCGATGCGCGACTCGTCGACGATGCTGCGCCGCAACATCAGACATATGCAACGGTATCCGTCGCTCACCATCATGCTGGTCGGCCAGCCGATCGTGTTCCTGCTGCTGTTCGTCTACGTCTTCGGCGGCACCCTCGGGAACGGCCTCGGCGGCGGCGGGGGCGGCCGTGCCGAATACGTCGGCTACGTCACGCCCGCCATCCTGCTCATCACCGTGTGCAGCGCAGCTCTCGGCACCGCCATCTCGGTGGCGACGGACATGACCGAGGGCATCATCGCCCGGTTCCGCACCATGGCGATCAGCAAGGCGTCGGTGCTGACCGGTCACGTCGTCGGCGCGTTCATCCAGACCGCGTTCGCGCTCGCAGTCGTGTTCGGGGTCGCGCTGCTCGTCGGTTTCTCGCCGACGGCGGGCGTCGGCGAATGGTTCGCGGCGGTCGGGGTGCTGTTGCTGCTGACCATCGCGCTCACCTGGCTGTCGGTGGCGCTGGGGCTGGCCGCCAAGAGCGTCGAGACGGCGAGCAACACCCCGATGGTGTTCATGCTGCTTCCCTTCCTCGGCAGCGGTTTCGTGCCCACCGACTCGATGCCCGCCTGGCTGCGCTGGTTCGCCGAGTACCAGCCGTTCACGCCGGTCATCGAAACGCTCCGGGGACTGCTGCTCGGCACCCCGATCGGCGGCAGCGCTTGGCTCGCTGTCGGCTGGTGCGCGGTGTTGTCGATCGCCGGCTACCTGTGGTCGAAGTCCTTGTTCGCCAAGGAACGCGACCGCTGAGCCGGAACCTGAACCGGGAGTCGTCCCGGGCCGGAGTGTCTCGCTCCGGCCCGGGACGTTGGTTTTCTCACGACTTCGCCACCCAGGCGTCGATGCCGTCCAGGAACCGGTCCACACCGAAGCCGATCTCGGCGGGCAGTGTTCCCTCGCCGGTCTGCTCGGGTCCTGACGCGACGCCGGCCTCGGCCGCGTGGACGGCCGCCAGCGCGGGGTAGCCCTCCGGGTCGATGAGCTCGGACAACGCCCGCGCCAGCTCGGTTTCCGTGCGCGGCCGCCCGCCGTCGGTCTTGTGCGCGCTGTTCATGTCCAGGCCGATCTGCGCGGTGCCGCGGACGACGGCGGTCAGGTGCAGGGCCGCGGCCCGCGCCTCGCCGGGAGCGAGTCCGGCTTCGAGCAGGGGCCGGAGCAGGCGGTCCAGCCAGGCGAGCTGGTTGGGGCCGATCGGCGAGTGGTCGAGCGGGACGCGCAACAGCCAGGGATGGGTCCGGAAAGCGGACCAGAGCGCGCTTGCCCACTGCCGGACGGCGTCGCGGTAGTCCTTCGCGCCGTCGAGTTCGGGCGGTTTCGCGGCCGCGACGTCGGCCATCACTTCCAGCAGCAGGTCCTTGCCGGGGATGTGGTTGTAGAGCGACATCGTCGAGTAGCCGAGTTCGGTGGCGACCCGCTGCATGGAGAGCGCGTCCAGGCCGTCGGCGTCCGCGACCTGGATCGCGGCCAGCGCGATCCGCTCCACGGTGAGCTGGGCCCGCGGCCCGCGCCTGCCGGGGGTCCGCCCCGCCCACAGCAGCGCGAGGCTGCGCTGGAGATCCGGGCCCTTGTTGTCACGTGTCGCCATCAGCCATCCCGTCGGTGTCGTCGATGACCATCCTAAAACTCTGTATGACGTACGTTCATGTGTATGGTGTACATAGTTTCTGATCGTCTTCTCCCGAACGGATCACCCATGACCTCGTCGAACGCGCCCCGCTGGTGGCGGCGCCCCTGGATCGTGCCGCTGATGCTGGTGGCGGCGGCTTTCCTGGCCTTTTCGGTGCCGCCGTACCTGACCTTCGACCCGGCCGAGTCGCGGCTGGAAGCGCCGCCGGGGAACGGCCTCTACTACCCGCTGCTCGTCGCGCACGTCCTTTTCGGCACGGTCGCGATGGTGACCGCCTGCTTCCAGATCTGGCCCGCGTTCCGCGCCCGTTACCGGCGCGGGCACCGGATCACCGGCCGGATCTACGTCTTCGCCGGTGCGCTCCCCGCCGGGTTCGTGGGCCTGTACATCGGGTGGCACACCAGCGTCGGCCCGTCCGTGCGGGTGGCCAACCTGGTGGGCTCGGTGCTGTGGATCGCGGTCACGGTCATCGGGATCCGGATGGCCAGGCAGCGTCGCTTCGGAGAGCATCGCCGGTGGATGTCCCGCAGTTTCGCGCTCGCGATGTCGATCGTGCTGAGCCGCGTGATCAATGTCGTGGCCACGATCGTGCTGACGCCGGAGATCGGCACGACCTTCGGCGGCAGCGAAGTGCTCATGCGGTACAGCGCGATGAGCATCGGGGCCTGGCTCAGCCCGTTGCTCCTGCTGGTGCTCACCGACTGGGTGCTGGAGCGCCGCAAAACCCCGAAAAAGCCCCCCAGCGGGCTAGACGTCTCCGCCCCGGGACGGACGCCTTCGCGGGTGTAGCGCTTCTAGCCTGATATCGGGAATTTCGTTGGATATCAGGGAGTTCGGGTTGCTCAGGAAAACAGCCATCGTGGTGGCACTGCTCGTCACCGGGGCGTTGCTGCCGTCGGCGCCCGCCGTCGCGGTCCCTTCGATCATCTGGCACGGCTGCACGACCGGCCCCGGCGACGTCCTCGGCGCGGAGCTGGACAAGGCGGGCGCGCAGTGCGGGGACATCGCCGTGCCGGTGGACCATCGCCGTCCGCGGGGGCGCAAGCTCACCGTCGCGCTGGCCAGGGTGAAGGCCACCGATCCCGCGCACCGGCTCGGCGCGCTGATGCTCAATCCGGGCGGTCCGGGAGGCCCGGCCATGGAACTGGTCCTGGCCGGGCCGCTCATGCCGGAGATCGCGGCCCGCTACGACCTCGTCGGCATGGACCCCCGGTTCGTCGGGCGCAGTTCACCGCTGCGGTGCGATTGGAAGACCGACACTTTCGCGCGGTCGGCCGGGCCGGACCTCAAGACGTTCCGCGAGAGCGTGGCCCTCGCGAAGGACCTGGCGCGCGGCTGCTCGGGCAACGACCACGAGTTGTTGCGGGCCGCCTCGACCCGCAACACCGCCAGGGACATGGACGTCGTGCGCGCCGCGCTCGGCGAACGGAAGATCTCCTACCTCGGCGCGTCGTACGGGACCTATCTCGGCGCGGTCTATCTCCAGATGTTCGGCTCCCGGGCCGATCGGTTCGTACTCGATTCGTCGGTGGATCCCGAGGCGTACGGTCCCGGCCTGCTCCGCCCGACCGCCCCGGCGCTCGACGCCGCGCTGCGGAATTGGGCGAAGAGCGCCGTGGGGCAAGGCATGGGGGAGACCGCGGACGAGGTGGTGACGACCGCGCGGGACGTCGCCCGGTCGGCCGAGCGGCGGCCGTTCGAGGTCGGGAAGTACACAGTGGACGGTCACATGGTGCCGTACCTGTTCTTCGCGAACCTCTACGACGACCGGCCCGCTTCACAGGCCGAGTTCGCCGCGACCGTACGGACACTCCGCGACGCCGCGGCAGGCCGTCCCGCCACTCCTTCGGAAGGACTCGCCGCGCTCCTCGACGGCCTGACGACCGGCTCCGGCTCCGCGACCGACCGGGCGGGGACGCCGGTCATCTGCGCGGATCGAGCGGCCTCCCGCGACCCGGCGACGTACTACCGGGACATCCAGGAACACCGGGCGGCCGAGCCGCTGTTCGGGCCGCTGGCCCGCAACATCACGCCGTGCGCGTTCTGGCCCGTGGCTCCCGCCGAACCCGCCACCCGGATCCACAACACCTCGTCGGCGCTGCTCCTCGGCTCGACCGGCGACCCCGCGACGCCGTACGCCGGGCAACTCGCGCTGCACCGGGCGCTCGGCGGGTCGCGGCTGGTGACGGTGGAAGGAGCCTTCCGGCACGCCGTCTTCCTGAAGGGCGACAAATGCGTCGACGCGGCGGCGCGGGACTACCTGCTGAGCGGGGAGCTTCCCGCGGACCGGGTCTGCCGCTCGTGAGTGGTCGGTCCGGTTGGTCGTGAGCGGCGATTCGGGTTATTGAGGGGTAAGTCATGTTCTGGACCGGCCTGCGGGCGCCAGTCGTTCCCTGAGTGTCCACAAAGGACACGTTCCGGCGACAGAATGTCCGATTGATGGTTAGATGTGCGGTTTTCGAGGGGGTCGTGAGTGGTAAAGAGGGTTCTAACCCTCTTTGCCACTCACGACCGACCGGACCACCGCGGATCAGCAGGCGAGATCGTGCCGCGGCCGCGCGCCGGCGACCAGGAACCCCGTCGCGAGGTCGTTGGCGCACTTGTTGTCCTTGAACAGGTAGGCCAGATGCCCGCCCTGGTCGACGGTGACCATCCTGGCGCGATCGCCGAAGGCCTCACGCAGCTTCCGCGCGCCCGCCAGCGGCGTCGCCGGATCGCGGAGGTTCTGCACGATCAGCAGGTTCGACGGGCCGCGGTCGGTGATCTTCACCGGCGGTTCGACCGGCTCGGACGGCCAGAACGCGCACGGCGTGATGTTCGCGGCCGCCGCGCCGAACAGCGGATGCCGGAACCGGTCGATCGCGACGTTGCGCCGGTACGTCCCGACGTTCTCCGGCCAGTCCGAGTCGTTGCAGATCACGTGCAGCTGGCTCGCGATGTAGTTGTCGGCCGGGTACGCCGTGCCGGCGGCCGATCCGGTGGCGGCGGGCGTCGGCACGGGTTTCCCGGTGTCGAGCGCGTGCCAGGTCTCGGCCAGCTGCGGCAGCTTCTTGTCGTAGTAGAGATAGGCGAACGTGATCTGGCGGAACACCTGGCCGTTGTAGCCATCCGGACTCGGGGTCTTGTCCAGCCGCGCGGCGAGCTCGAAGTACTTCGCCGTCACCTCCGCCGGCGTCCGGCCCAAGCCGTACTCGGGTTTCGAAGCGGCGAACTTCGCGAAGTCCGGGAAACGGTCTTCGACACCTTGCCCGAACAGCCGCGAGAACGACGCGTCCCAGCCGCCGGGCCCGGTCGCGCTGTCGATCAGGAACCGGTCGCTGCGCTCGGGGAACAACGAGGTGTACACCGAACCGAGGTAGGTGCCGTAGGAGATGCCGAAGTAGTTCACCTTCCGCTCGCCGAGCGCCTCGCGGACGCGGTCCATGTCACGGGCGGTGTTGGCGGTGGTCATGTACGGCAGGAGCGGCGCGGTGGGCGAGGAGCCGCATTTCGCGGCGACGGCGGCGACCCGCTGTGCCTCGGAGGTGACGTCGGCCGAGTCCCGGGCGTACCTCGGGATGTTGGACGGGTGCTCCGCGAGGGTCAGCCCGCAGGTCACCGGCGTGCTGTTGTGGACACCTCGCGGGTCCATCCCGATCACGTCGTAGCTGTCCAGTACGTCCTGCGGGATGTTCAGCTTCTTGAGAGTGTCCGGATAGGCCAGTCCTTCACCGCCGGGGCCGCCGGTGTTCGTCAGCAGCACGCCGCGGCGTTTTTCCGGCTTGGTGCTCGCCAGCCGCGAGATCGCGATCTCGATGGTCTTCCCGCCGGGGTCGCGGTAGTCCAGCGGGACCTCGAGGGTGCCGCACTCCAGGCCGAGGCCCGCCGCCTCCGCCGGGCAAGGCCCCCACTTCGGCGGGGGCGCCGCGGAAGCGACCGCCGGGGTCGCCGCGGTCAGCAAGGCGGCCGCGAGAACGGGGATCATGGCTTTGCGCATGGGTTTTCCTCCTTGGATGGACACGGTCACCGGCGCGGTTCCCAGCGGAAGAGCCGCGAGGCCAGGACAACGGCGACGACGACCCACGCCAGGGTCGGGGCGAGCAGGAGCAGCGATTCGGAGACCGCGACGCCGCCGTTCCAGGCGTTGACCGCGAGTTCGGTGGCCGAACCACCCGGCAGCAGGCGCTTGACCAGGGTCAGGTCGTCGGTGCCGCTGATGCCGACCCAGGAAGCGACCGCGATGACCCCGAGGCTCACCGGCAGCGTGGTGACCTGGGCGTGCTCGGGGGAGTTGGTCAGGCCCGCGGTCGCCAGGCCGAGGCCGATCATCATGGCGACGGTGGCGAGAACGGCCAGCACCAGCAAGCCGATGTTCGCGGGTTTGCCGGTGACGAAGCCCAGCACGGTCATGATCACGGCCACCTGGACGAGCGCGATGACGGTGACCGGCAGCACCAGCCCGACCAGGATGGAGGCGTCACCGGCCGCCGTCGAGCGCAGCCGCTTGAGGAACAGGTTCTGCCGCCGGGAGGCGAGCGTGGTCACCGAGCTGGCGTAGAGACCGAACGCGCACACGGTGAACATCACGATCGCCGCGATGTAACCGAGACTGCCGATCTTGGCGAAGATTTCGTGCTGGTAGACGAAGAACGCACAGATCGCGATGGGCATCACGAAACTGGTGATGAGGACCGAGCGGTTCCGGAAGATCTGGATCAGCTCGCTGCGGGCGATCGAAAGCATGGCTGGAGTCCTTTGTGGAGTGAGTGGCTAGTCGTTGTCGATGGCGCGGAACACGTCGTCGAGCCTGGTCGGGCCCGCTTCGAGGTCCCGCAGCTCGATCGCGTGGTCCTGCGCCCACCGCAACAGGGTGTGCAGGTCCTTCTGCAGACCGAAGGTCTCGATGACGAACTTCCCGTCGTGCTCCCGCCTGCCCTGCAACGGCAGCGCCGGTGCCGGGGCGGGGAGGACGAAGCGGATCACGGCGGGCAGCGTCCGCGTCAGCTCGGAGACCGTGCCCTCCTGGTGGAACTTCCCCCGGTGCATCAGGCCGATGCGGTCGGCGCGCTGCTGGGCCTCTTCGAGGTAGTGCGTGGTGAGCACGATCGTGGAGCCGTCCTCGCGCAGCTTGTCGACCGCGTCCCACAGCGCGTCCCGCGACTGGATGTCCAGACCGGTCGTCGGCTCGTCCAGGAACACCAGTTCCGGCGAGCCGTACACCGCGGTCGCGAAGTCGAGCCGCCGCTTCTCGCCACCGGAAAGCTGGGACACCTTCGTGTTCGCCTTGCGCGTGAGGTCCACGATGCCGAGGACCCGTTCGAGGCGGTCCGTGCGGTGGGTCAGCGTCCCGATCAGGCGGATCGACTCCTTCACCGTCAGGTCCGGTGAGAAACCGCTCTCCTGCAACATGATGCCCATCTTGGGCCGCACGGCGGCGCGGTCACGCGGGCTCTTTCCCAGCACGCGGACCGTGCCCGACGTCGGGGTCCGGTGCCCTTCGAGGGTTTCCAGGGTCGAGGTCTTCCCCGCCCCGTTGGTGCCCAGCAGGGCGTAGAACTCGCCTCGCCCGACCTGGAAGGACAGATCCTTCACGGCGTGGAAGTCGCCGTACTTCAGGTTCAGGCGGTCTACGTCGATCACTGGTGTCGAAGTCATACCTAGATCTCAACCGCTCCTGCCCGGAACGGCCAGTGCGGTCACGTCATGACCGGCCCATGACATTCTTCGGGGTGAACCATGACGTGGTGTCACTGGTGCCCTCCGTCGCGGAGGGCCGATACTGGGCCCATGTCTGATGTGGACACCGAGCCGGCGCGGGGAAAGCTGCGCAAGCTCAACCTCACCATGTTCTTCCCGCTGTTCACCGTCGGCGGGGTGATCGTGGTGGCGTCGGACGCGCGGACCTGGTGGCACGTGGTCGTCCTGAGCTTGAGCGTGCTGGCGGCCATGGTCGCCTTCGTGCGGTGGACTTCGGGCGAGCTCATGCGGGTCGCGATCCCGTGCCTGGTCGTCACGGCCGCCGTGTGGCCGTTCTCCGTGCTGCTGATCGGCGGCGGGTCGGCGTTCTTCGGGATCCTTCTCGTGGGTTCCTTCGTCGTTCCCCAGCTTCCCCGGCACCGGGTCGCGGCCGCGATCGCGCTCGTCGTGTACATCGCGGCGGTGGGCGCGTCGAGGCTGCTGGTCTCCCACGAGGACATGTCCGAAGAACTGATCAGGTTCGTCTTCGTCCCCGCCGCGGTCACCGCAATCGTGCTCGGGCTCATGTTCCCCAACAAGCGGTTCTACGACGTCGTCCACGAACTCGAGGAGTCACGCGAGCGGGAGGCTGAACTGGCCGTCATCCGCGAACGCGTCCGCTTCGCCAGCGATCTGCACGACATCCAGGGCCACACCCTCCACGTGGTGAAGCTGAAGACCGCGCTCGCCACGAAACTGGTGGACATCGACGCCGAACGGGCCAAACAGGAGCTGAGGGAGATCCACGCGCTCGTCAGCGACACGATCACCCAGACGAAGGAACTCGCCTATGCTCAGCGGAGGCTCAACCTTTCCGCCGAACTGGAGAACGCGAGGAACCTTTTCGAGGCCGCGGGGATCCGCGTGCGGATCAACCGGGAGGGTGACGTCGATCCGGAGGCGGGCAGGCTGCTGGGCCAGGTCCTCCGCGAGACCACGACCAACATCCTGCGCCACGCCCAGGCGACGCGGGTGCGGATCACCCTGACGGAGTGGAGTATCGGCATCGTCAACGACGGCGCCCAGCGCGCACCACTGCCCGAACTCCGGGGGCTGGCCGCGCTCGGACAACGTGTCGTCGCGGAGGGCGGCGAGCTGACGGTGGAACAGGAAGACGGGCAGTTCGTCACGGCCGCGTCCTTCCCGGGCGGACGTTCCGAAGCAACGGAGAAACGATGACCACGGTGGTACTCGCCGACGACGAAGCCCTGCTCCGCAAGGCGATGGCCGCGCTGCTCCCGCTCGAGGGCGAGATCACCGTCCTCGCCGAAGCGGAGAACGGCGAGGAGGCCGTCGAGGCCACCTTGCGGCACGAACCCGACGTCCTCGTCATCGACCTCGAAATGCCCGGTGTGGACGGGCTCGGCGCGGTCGCGGAGATCCGCCGCACCCGGCCGGACCAGGTCATCCTCATGCTGACCAGGCACGCGAAACCCGGTGTGCTCCGCAAAGCCCTCAAACTCGGGGTGCAGGGTTTCGTCAGCAAGGCGGCCGAACCCTCGCACATCACGTTCGTCATCGCCGCCCTGCACCAGGGCAAACGCTGGATCGACCCGGACGTCTCCGCGCTCGCCGTCGTCGACGACTGTCCCCTCACCGAACGGGAGCTCGAGGTGCTGCGGGTGACCGGGGAGGGGTATTCCGTCGCCGAGATCGCCGCTCAGCTCCACCTCGCACAGGGCACGGTGCGCAACTACCTCTCGAACGCCATGCAGAAGACCCAGACGCAGACCCGGCACGAAGCCGCCAGGTACGCGCGTGAGCACGACTGGCTTTAGTCTGCCCGGATGTGGGCGCGTTCGCCCTGCGGTCCGAAAAGGACAAGGGTCTCGACGGCATGACCGTCGGCGGAGCCGAGCCAATGCGGCAGCGCGGTGTCGAACTCGGCGGCCTCGCCGGGCGGCAGGACCATGTCGCGGTCGCCGACCACCAGCCGGAGCCGTCCATTGAGGACATACACCCACTCGTAGCCGCCGTGGGTCTGCGGCGTGGGTTCCGCCGGTTCGGGGCGGCTGGGAATGAGCATCTTGAAGGCCTGCACGCCGCCGGCGCGGCGGGTGAGCGGCAGGAAGGTCATGCCGTGCCGGTGGATCGGCTGGAGATGGATCCGCGGATCGCCGGTCCGGGGTGCGCCGACGAGGTCGTCGAGCGGGACGCCGTGCACGCGCGCGAGTGGTAGCAGCAGTTCCAGTGTGGGCCGCCGCCCGCCGCTTTCCAGCCGTGACAAGGTGCTTTCCGAGATCCCGGTCGTCGCCGACACCTCGGCCAGGGTCAGGCCACGGCGTTTGCGCAGCGCGCGCAACCGGGGGCCGACCGCGTCCAGTACCTCGTCCGTCTCGTCCGCCATGCCGTCGATCTTGCCAGGTCGGCAAGTTTTCGTGCCAGATCATGTCCTCCGAGGCGACAGTGGCGACCATGAACGCGACGAAATTCTGGGACGGGCTCTACGAACGGCGTTCCGCCGGAACGCCGAAGGTGAACGCGAGACTGGCCGAGATAGCCGGCCCGCTGACCCCTGGCACGGCACTCGATCTCGGCTGCGGCGGCGGGGGAGACGCGCTGTGGCTGGCCGCCCGGGGCTGGCGGGTGACCGCGGTCGACATCTCCGGCGCGGCCGTGCGTTCGCTCCGGGAGCGCGGTGCGGCGATCACGGCCCTCCGCGTCGATCTCGCCGAGGATTTCCCTTACGGCTCCTTCGATCTGGTGTCCGCGCAGTACTTCCACACGCCTTTCGAACTGGACCGGGCCCACGTGCTGCGGACCGCCGCGAACTCGGTGAACCCCGGCGGACGGCTGGTCGTCGTCGATCACGGCTCGGCCGCGCCGTGGTCCTGGGACCAGAACGCCCAGTACCCCACGCCGCTGGAAGTGACCGCTGAGCTGGCCCTCGATCCGGTGGAATGGCCGGTCGAGCGCGCGGAGGCATCGGAACGGCACGCCACCGGTCCGGCGGGACAGACCGCGACCGTCGTCGACCACATCCTGGTGCTCAGGCGAGGGGAGCGATGAGCCGGAAACGCGACACCGGGCCGCCGTCGACCGGAGCCGGTGAGAAGGACGTGCTGGCCGGTTTCCTCGACTACTTGCGCGCCGCGATCATGGCCAAAGCCGACGGGGTGCCTGAAGAGCGGGCCCGCGTACCGGGCGTGCCCTCCGGCACGAACCTGCTCGGCCTGATCAAGCACCTGACCCAGGTGGAACGGCACTGGCTGCTCGGGCACGACGACGTCACCGACTGGAAAGCGACGTTCCATCCGTCCCCGGAGGACACGACGGCGTCACTTCTCGCCGCTTACCGGGAAGTCATCGCCGAAGCGAACGACGAGATCGCGTCCTGGACCGACCTCGCCGAAGCGGGCCCCCGCCGGGGATCACGGCGCTGGACGCTGACCCATTTGATCGAGGAAACCGCCCGCCACGCGGGACACGCCGACATCCTGCGCGAACTGGTCGACGGCGCCACCGGGCGCTGAAACGGAGACTTCCATGCTTCACCGAGCCGCCGCGTTCGTCGCGGCCCTCGTGCTGGTGACGGCCTGCGGTTCGCCACCGGCCGCCCCACCCTACGAAGAGATCACCCGCGGCGACGCGAGTTTCGCGCAGCAGTTCCGCCACGAGTTCGCCGACGTCGACGGGGTGAAGATGCACTACGTCACCGGCGGCAAGGGCGCTCCGCTCGTCCTGCTGCACGGCTGGCCGCAGACCTGGTACGGCTGGCACCGCGTCATGCCCGCGCTGGCCGAGCATTTCACCGTGTACGCGCTCGACCTCCCCGGCCTCGGGGACAGCACCGGCGCGCCGCCCAGCTACGACAAGGCCACCCTCGCCCGCTACGTGCACGGCCTCGTCGCCGGACGGCTGGGCCTGCGCGACGCCCGGATCGCAGGCCACGACCTCGGTGCCGCTGTCGCCTTCCAGTACGCCGCGCAATTCCCCGGCGATCTCACCAAGCTCGCCTATCTCGACCTGCCGCTGCCGGGCCCCGCGCTCGACGCGACGGCGTACCGGAACCTGAGCTGGCACATCGCTTTCCACTCGCAGAAAACGGTTCCGGAAGCCGTCGTCGGCGACGACGTCCGCGAATACCTTTCCCTTTTCTATCCCCAGGTCGCCTATTCGGGAACGGCTTTCGGCGGGCCCGGGGCGCCGTCGCCGTTCGACGAGGCCGAGATCGGCGAATACGCCCGTACCTACGGCAGGCCGGAGGTGCTGCACGGCGGATTCGAGCTCTACCGCACGCTCGGCCAGGACGCGGCCGCCAACACCGGCACGAAGCCCATCACCACTCCGACCCTGCTGATGACCGCCGAAGGGCTGCTCGAACCGCAGAAGGCGACCCTGGCGCCCCGTGTCGCCGACCTCGTCCGCGCCGTCGAGGTGCCCCGGGCCGGGCACTGGCTCGCGGAAGAGAACCCGGAGTTCGTGAGCGCCGAGCTGGTCAAGTTCCTGAAGTAGCCGTCCGGTCCGTGAAGGCCTCCTTCCCTACCCTGAAGGTAGTGAAGGAGGCCTTCACGGACTGCCGAGTGTGCTGTCGGCGGCCACCAGGCTCAGCGAGAGAACAGTCGCCCGGCCGCCTTGAGCAGATCGTCCAGCTCCGAGGAGAGCGAGCCGGCTTTCTGTGCGAAGGTCGAGATCTTCAGCTCGGGCGGTGGCAGTCGTTTCTGCTGCCGGGCCAGTGTCTGTCGCTCGTTTTCGGCGACCGTGAGATCGGCGGCGCAGCGCGTCGTCCCGGTGGTCAGGCCCAGCGACTGGATCAGCGTCTGCGTGTCGTACCGGGCGGCGGCGCCGTAGTCGACGATCCGGGTGCTGGCCTCGAGACAGCTTGTCACCGCGCTCTTGTACTTCTCGTTCCTGATCAGCTCGGGCAACTGTTCGCGGGCGGCGGTGGCGGTCTGGTCGATCACGGTCATCGTCGACCATTGGCTCTGGAGCACGGAATCTATCGCCAGGCCGATCTCGGCCGGGCGCAGCGCGACGGTGACGGCCGTGCCCGGTTCCAGCGTCGTGCCGCCGAGGGGGCCCGGTGATCGGCTCGCGCGGAAGATCTGCACCATCGCCGGCACGCCGCCGTGTTGCAGGACCGCCGCCGGACGGGCGGGCTGAACCAGCCAGACGTCCTTGGTGTCGTTGCCGATGAAGACCGACGTGCCGGTTTCGTCGGTGCACATGGCCAGCCCGGAAATGTCCCGCGGGGCCCCGCCGGTCATCACGAGGGGTACGCGTTTCCCGGTCGTGGCGTCGGGACAGCCGGGGTCGCCGGAGTCTTCGTCGCAAGCCGCCGTCGTCAGGGCGATCGAGAGGATCACCATGACGACGGCCGTGCCTCCACGTGGTCGCCGCATCGCCGCCCCCTTCATCGGGAAAACGTGTCTGCAGGTCGTCGGCGAACCGGGAACCGTTACACGGCGGGATCCGCTATCTTCTGCTCATGGGGGAGAATGCGAGCGCCCGTGACGTGGCGCAGCGGCTGGCGGATTCGGTGAACAAGGTCTCGGTCGGCCGCGTGTACGACTATCTGCTCGGCGGGGTGCACAACTACGCCGTCGATCAGCAATTCGCCGAGGAACAGCTCCGGCTCGTCCCGTCGATGCGCGATTTCGCCCGTGCCAACCGGGCTTTCCTCGGCCGTGCCGTTCGCTACATGGTCGATCAGGGCATCCGGCAGTTCGTGGACATCGGTTCCGGGCTGCCGACCCAGGGCAACGTGCACGAGGTCGCCGAAGAGGTCGCGCCGGGCGAATGCCGGGTCGTGTACATCGACAACGAGCCGATCGCGCAGGCCCACGCGGAGATCCTGCTGGAGCAGACGGCCGACCCGGCCCGGCACACCGCGCTGGACGGCGACTTCCACGACGGTCTCCGGCTGTGGAAGAAGGTGCTCGGCACCGGGTTGATCGATCCGGGACAGCCGATCGGCCTGCTGGCGGTGGCGTTGCTGCATTTCATGCCCGACGAAACCGCCCCGCACGTCACTCTCGGCCGCTATCTGGAGCAGTTGCCTTCCGGCAGTCTCATGGCACTTTCGCATATCCACGTTCCGGCCGAGGACACCGTGCTGCACGAACAATCGGCGAACGTGGTCGATTCCTACCGCCGCCGGACCAACAGTGCCATCACGCTTCGCGGGCGGGAAGAGATCGCCTCTTTCTTCACCGGACTGCGGCCGGTCGAGCCCGGTCTCGTGTGGTTGCCGGAATGGCGTCCCGAAGGCGGACCGCTGCACGAGGAAGATTTGGTGGGGTCTCGCGGCTTGGCGGGCGTGGCCCGTAAACCCTGAACCTCGTGAGTGGTAAGGACGGTTAGAACCGTCCTTACCACTCACGAGGCTTTGTCGGTCAGGAACGGGTCAGCGTGACCCCGTAGGTGTTCGCCGCGTCCACGACGGGCTGGTAGTAGGAGTACGAGCCGGTGGCGTTGGAGCCCTGGTTGTACCCGCAGTCGTGGCCGTCGTCGGGGCCGCCGGAGGTCATGCCCTGCGCGGTGTTGCCCGCGATGTAGGCACCGCCGCTGTCGCCGCCTTCGGTGCAGACCGTGGACTTCGCCAGGCCCTTGGTGGCGACGCTTTCCCCGTTGTAGCGGACGGTCTGGTTGTAGGCGGTGATCTTGCCGCAGGTCCAGCCGGTGGTGTTGCCCGCCTTGCACAGCGTGGTGCCGACCGGCGCCTTCGAGCTGCCGGTGATCTGCACCGTGGTGCCCTTGCGGGTGTCGACGTAGCCGCGGCCGGTGTCTTCGTCGTCGATGTCCATCAGGCCCATGTCGGCCGACGGGAACTCGGTGGCGACGCCCCGGCCGATGTGGACGCCGTTGCGGTTGAGGATGTCCGGGTTCCCTTCGACGCAGTGCCCGGCGGTGAGCAGCACGTTGTCGCCGTCACTGGTGGTGCCGGGGAAGCCGAGGGAGCAGTTGGTGCCGGGGTCGAGGTCCATGATCTGGCCAGGGATGACGTCGGCCTGCGTGGTGTTGCCGTTGGCGACCCCGGTCCGGACGGTCACGCCGGGCAGCGCCGAAAGCCTGCGGACGAGGGCGCGGTCCGCGCCCTGCTGCACGGTGACGACGACCTGGTCGGCCGCGAGTTCCGGACCCCAGGACTGCACCTGGGCGACGTCCTTGCCGATCACGCTGCCGACGGTGGCGGTCAGGGCGTCCAGCGCCTTCTCACCGCGGGCGCCGGTGCGGGCGGTCAAACCGGCCGCGCGGAGTGCCTGGGCGGATCCGGCGTCGGAGTTCACCACGAGGGCGCCGGCGTCGTCGAAGTACGCGCCGTCGGTGTGCAGGCCACGTGTTCTGATGCTCTCCAGCGACGAGATCAGGTTCTTCTCGTGGTCGAGTTTCTGCGCGGCCTGAAGCGGGCTGACCTGGAGCTGGGCCGCGAGGGTCTCGAGCATCGTCTGGTCGTAAGCGGTGACCGGAGCGGCGGTCGCCGGAACGGCGAACGCGCCTATTCCGGCGCAGACGCTCAGCAGAGTGAGCATGACGGGTCCGCGAATTCGCATGCGAATTTCCTTCGATAAGGAGGGAACGACGAACCGCCGGAATATGTTCTAAAAGGCAGGGACCGGGCGGTTCATCTCGACGTCACGCAGATTACGAGCGGCTGACTATCGTGTCGTAGCGCCGAAAGTAGGTTCCGTTGAACCGGTACTACTTTCGTATGCGGAAAACGTGAATTGCCTGCGTATTCTATTGCGCGGAAGTGTCAATGGCGCAAAAGTGTCAGCGATTCGGGTTCTCGCCGAGATAGGTGTCCAGCGCGGCGGCGCCGGAGAGCAAGGCACGGCCCCGCGCCGAGAGACGGGTGTGCCAGTCGTGCAGCGTCGACTCGAGGGGCACGACACCTCCGGCCGAGCGGACCTGCTCGATCAGCGGCGCGATCCGCTCCAGGAGATAGCCGCCCCGCCTGAGCTGATGGGTCAGCTTGGCGTCGCGCACATCGGCCGCGCTGTACACGCGGTAACCCGTCCGCGGGTCACGCTCGGGCCGGAGAAGGCCGGCGCGTTCCCATTTCCGGAGGGTGGCGGGCCGGACGCCCAGTTTCCGCGACAGCGGGCCGACGAACAGATCGCCCCGCTCCTGCGACACGGGCACGGGCTCGAGTTCGCGGAGCGCGGCCGCGACGGCCTGGAGGGTGCGGCGGTCGTCGAGCAGTTGGGCGTGACTCTCGTCGACGAGCCGGAGCGCCTCCTCGACCGCGCCCCGGTTGACCGCGGCCATGATCGACGTCGCCGTCGCGTGGCCGTGTCCCGGCACGAGGGCGAGGAACGCGCGCAGGGCTTGCGCGTGCAGCGGTGTGTAGGTGCGATAGCCCTGCGGACCGCGTTCGGCCGCCGGGAGGATGCCGTCCGCCTCGTAGTTGCGGACGGCCTGCGTCGACAGACCGTGCTCACGCGCCAGATCGACCGGCCTGAGCCGTTCGCGGGTTTGAAGGTTTCGGCCCACTGTCCTGCCATCGTCGCTGCGAAGTGCCAACCGGCGATTCAACGATACAGTCGAGTGAATGACAGCGGCGGAACAGAACCTCACGATCGACCTCGACCTGGCGGAACTACGTGCGGTCACGGCCTTCTCCGTGGCCTGCGCGGAGCCCGCCCTGGCGATCTTCGAGCGCGAGTGCCCGGAGGATCCGCGTCCGCGGGCCGTGCTCGACGAGGCACGCAAGTTCGCGGCCGGGGGCAAGCGGACGAAGGCGTTGCGGATGACCTCGCTGGACGCGCACCGGGCGGCTCGGGCCGCCAGGGAAAGCGGTCGTGAAGCCGCGTTCGAGGCGGCCCGGGCCGCCGGCCACGCGGGAGCGTCCGCGTATCTGCATCCGCTGGCGAAAGCGACCCAGGTCCCGCACATCCTGGGAGCCGCCGCGAACGCGGCGCGCGCCTTCGAACTCGAGGCCGGTGATGACCCCGCCGTCGGCGCCGGGCACATCGAGAAGCTGGCCGGTCTCGCCGGTCCTGTCGTGGTGGACGTCCTGAAGCGCTACCCGGACGCTCCGGGCGGCGGTCGCCGGGCAGGGGAGTTGCTGCGGACGCTGGACGCGTCGTTGCGGTCGCGTTCGGTCCTCTAAGCGCGTGGGGAGTCCGCTCGCCGCTCGTACCGCTCCCGCGCTCGCTGATAGGCCGTGCCGAGCAGTTCGCGAGTGACCTCTTCGGTCCGGGACGCCGGGTTCACCACCGCCAGCCAACCCGCGGTTCCGTACACGGGATGGGCGATCACGGTGTCGGTGACGCCGGGGTCGACGTCGGTTCCGGCCGCTTCCCGGGGTGCGCGGCCGAGCCGCCGGGCGAACTCCTCCTTACCGGCGTGGATGTTCACGCGGAAGGTGTCCGGCCGGTCCAGGCGCGAGGTCTCGTCGCCGGGGTAGTTCTTGGTCACGACCGTCGCGAAGGGCTGGACGTTCGTGGGGACGACACCGTCGGGCGAGTAGTAGAAGAACGCGTCGCCCCAGCTGAGCTCCGGCCAGTCGTCGCCGGGCGCGGGGGTGAGGGCCAGGACGCCGTCGAGGTCCGACACGAAGCTGATGATCTCTTCGATGGTCATGTGCTCAAGCGTCACATTAAAGTGCTTGTGGAGGGTTCGACGACGTTTTCGACGGAGTGAAGGTGTCAAGTCTCAAATCGGCCGGGATGCGCACCGCGGAGGTCGCGCGGCGGGCGGGGTACTCCGTCCAGCAGGTGCGCAACCTCGAACGCGACGGCGTGCTCCCGGCGGCGACGCGGACGGCCGCGGGGTACCGGAGCTACGGGGAGGTCCATCTCCGGTCCGCGCTGGCCTATCGTGCGCTCGCCTCCGGGGTGGGGCCGGTCGAGGCCAAGAAGATCGTCCGCGCGCTGCATCGCGACCCGCTCGCCGAGGTGCTCGCGCTCCTCGACGCGGCCCATGCCCGGCTCGACGCCGAACGCGCGGATCTGCGGGAGGCCACGGAAGCCGTCCGGGTGATCTCCCGCGAACCGATCGAAGACGTGCGCGGCTCGGACTCGATGGGCGTTTCCGAACTCGCGTCGGCGCTCGGTCTGCGTCCGTCGACATTGCGGCACTGGGACGCGGAACGGCTCGTCGTCCCCGGCCGCGATCAGCGCGGGACGCGGCGGTACACGCCGTCCCAGGTGCGGGACGCGCGGATCGTGCACCAGCTGCGGCTCGCCGGGTATCGCGTCGCGCCCCTTCGCGCGCTCATGCCGGAGTTGCGGCGAGCCCGGAGGCTGGAGGACGTCGCCTCCGCGCTCGCCGTCCGGGAGGCCGCGATCACGGCCCGCTCGCGAGCGCTTTTCGACGGCACCGCCGCGCTTTCGCTCATCGCCACGGCAGGCTAGGCCGCGGTCTTCCGTTCGCGCAGGGCCGCGAGCGCCTTGTCCGCGTGGACTTCGAACTTCAGCTCGCTCTTGATCACCTCGAGGACCTTGCGGTCGGTGTCGATCACGAAGGTGCGCCGTTTGGCGTGCAGCGGGCTGAACCTGCGCCAGACGCCGAACTGCTTGGCGACGGCACCGTCCACATCGGACAGCAGCGGATAGTCGAAACCGTGCAGGGTGGAGAATTCGCGCTGTTTGGTGACGCCGTCCGGGCTGATCCCGACACGGTGGGCGCCGACGTCGGCGAATTCCGCGGCGAGGTCGCGGAAGTGGCAGCTCTCGGCGGTGCAGCCACCGGTCATCGCGGCGGGGTAGAAGAACAGCACGACCGGGCCGGTGGACAGGAAGTCCGACAGTGTGCGGTCCTGGCCGGTGTCGTCGGGCAGGGTGAAGTCCGGGGCGAGGTCTCCTTGGTCCATGTCCGGCTTTCGGAGCCGGGTGCGCGCCGGATTGGTCCCGGATCTCAGCGGGTGCAGCGCCAGAAGACCGTCGCGTTGTACGGGAAGAGGATCTTGTCGTACTCCTCGCAGTCGGTGAAACCGGCCCAGGTCGCCTGGTTCCTGGCGTCGTGCCGGGCATAGACGAGTTCGAGGCCGAAGTCGCTCGACCCGTGCCCGACGAACTCCCTGGTCTCCTGCGTGCTCGCGGAAGCGGGGGTGGCGATCGTGCCCAGGACGGCGGCCGCGCCGAGCAGCGCGAGCAGTGTTTTCCTCATCCGACCACGGTAGGGCGGGAGTGGTTCGCGGTTCGCCCGCTGGATGGGCGTTCTCACGGCCTCCGTCCGTCGTAGGTAACAAAGACCCTGAGGGTGCGAAAACGGATATCGTCGCGGCATGTCTACTCGCAAGGTCGGCACGCAGCGTGCCTTCGACGAAGCGGCGGCCGATTTCGCCGCGTTGGGGCGCTATCTCTGGGAGCCGATCGGCGCGGCCACGGTGGCGGCCGCCGGACTCGGCCGCGGAGCCCGTGTCCTCGACGCCTGTTGCGGGACCGGCGCGTCCGCGCTCCCGGCGGCGCGGGTGGTCGGCCCCGAGGGGGTGGTGGACGCGCTCGACCTCTCCGGTCCGATGATCGGCGAGTTGCGCCGGCTGTCGGCGGACCTGCCGCAGCTTCGCGCGCACCAAGCCGACGCGACGGCGTGGGAAACCGACGGGTACGACGCGGTGCTGACCGCGCTCGGCATTTTCTTCTTCCCCGACATGACGGACGGCACCGAGCGGCTGATCAGCCGGGTCCGGCCCGGCGGGCGGGCCGTGTTCACCATCTGGCGCGGCGGATCCATGGTGACGGCGGGCCGGTACGTCGGCCGGGCGATGGCCGCGGTGACCGATTCCGCGCCGCCGCCGGAACGCGAGCCCGGGTTGATCGACCGGATCAACCAGGCCGAGAGCTACGCCGAGTGGCTTTCCGCGCGTGGTCTGTCCGATGTGGACGTCGTGGTCAACGAACTGCGGCTGACCATGACGCCGGAAGTGGCGTGGCTGGTCATCATCGGATCCGGCTTCCGGGGCCTTCTTTCCGATCTCGAACCCGCTGTCGTCGAGCAGGTGCGCGAGCGCTACCTCGATTCCTTGCGCGACGAGGGTGTGACCGAGCTCGACGTCACCACGCTGATCGGCTCCGGCACCGTCGGCTGACCCAGCATCTAGAGGACTAAACGCGAGGGGTGGCGGGTTTCGGTGTACAGTCGTTCACTCAAACCGGGTGAACGGCGGGTACGGGGTGCGACCAGTCAAGGACTCCTCTGTTCGGGACCGCGGGCAAGGGCCGTTCGGCTCCTGGCTGCTCGGTCCGCTCGATCAGGACGCGGCCGTGTTGCGCCGTCGCGTCCAGGGGCTGCTCACCGGGACGCTGATCGCGACCAACGTCATCGGCGCGCTGGTCGTGGTCGGCCTGGCGGCGCTGTTGATGCCCTCGCCCGGCATGTCCGGCGAACTCGTCCGGGTCACCGCGATCGCGGTCCCCGTCTACGTGGTCTCCGCCGTCGTCGTGGGGGCGCTGTGGGGCACCCGGGGCGCGCTGCGGACGTTGCGCTGGGCGGCGGACGGCCGGACGCCGACCGACGCGGAGCGCGCCGCCTGCCTCCGCGTCCCGTTGCGCCTGACCTTGGTCCAGGCGGTGTTGTGGGGCATCGCGACCGTGGTGTTCGGCGCGCTGGCCGCGCTGGTGCAGCCGCGGGTCGTGCTGACCGAACTGCTCGTCGTCGCGTTCGCGGGCGTGGTCGTCTGCGCGATCGCTTATCTGGCAGGGGAGTTCATCCTCCGGCCGTACGCGGCCCTTGCCCTGGCGGGCACCTCGCCCGAGCGGCCCCTCAGCGGCGGGGTCAACCTGCGGATGCTGCTGTTCTGGTGCCTGGGCACCGGTGTCCCGGTCGCCGGGCTGGTGGTCACGGCGGTGCTGGCGTGGGTGCGCGGCGACGTGTCGACCACGAAGCTCGCCGTCTCGGTCGTCGCGCTCGGCCTGGTGGTGCTGTGCTTCGGCCTGCTGGTGACGGTGTTCACCGCCCGCGCCGTGGTGAACCCGATCCGGTCGGTGCAGCACGCGCTGGGCCGGGTGCGGGCCGGGGACTTCGCCGTGGAGATCCCGGTCTACGACGGCACCGAACTCGGTCTGCTGCAGGCGGGTTTCAACGGGATGGCCGTCGGTCTCGCCGAACGCGAACGTTTGCGGGACCTGTTCGGCAGGCATGTCGGCGAGGACGTCGCGATCGAGGCGATGCGCACGTCCGCCGAACTCGGCGGCACGGTGCGGACGGTGTCGGTGCTGTTCGTCGACCTGATCGGCTCGACCGCGCTGGCCGCGAGCCGTCCGCCCGAGGAGGTCGTCGGCCTGCTCAACCGGTTCTTCGCGGTGGTGGTCGACGAGGTCGACCGCAACCACGGGCTGGTCAACAAGTTCGTCGGTGACGCCGCGCTCGCGATCTTCGGCGCGCCGGTGCGGCTGGACGACCACGCGACCCTCGCGCTGTCCGCGGCCCGGGCGATCGGGCGCAGGCTGGCGGCGGAGGTGCCGGAATGCCCGGCCGGGATCGGCGTGGCGACGGGCGAGGTGGTCGCCGGGAACGTCGGCGACCCGCGCCGGTTCGAGTACACGGTGATCGGCGACCCGGTCAACGAAGCCGCCCGGCTCACGGAGCTGGCGAAGAACGCCGAAGCCCGGTTGCTCGCTTCGTGGACGGCGATCGAGTCGGCGGCCGAGGCCGAGGCCGGACAGTGGAAGGCGACGGAGAACGTCACCTTGCGAGGTCGCAACCGCCCGACGACGCTGGCGACCCCGCGTCCCTGAACCTTTGGTGGCGGATTCACAGCCCTTGTGAACGGACAGTGAATCTTGCGCGTGACCGCGCGTCGTGAGGTCGTGGACCCGCGATTTCCTGGCCGTCCCGACGTCGCGCTTCCTGTGAACGATCACAGCGTTTCCCCGCCGTCGAGCGAGGGCGTTGTCCCCGGGGGGCGCCGCGGCGCACGGTGATCTCGGCCGGGAGCACCTCGTCCGGCCGGCGGCCACCTCTGGTGCGCCTCTCCCCATCCCCATGTCAAAGGAGACATCTGTGAAGAGCTTATCGAGTCGGCGGGTGACCCGGGCCGTGCTGGCGACCGGTGCCGCGGTCTTCGCGTTGAGCATGGTGCCCGCCGCCGCCCTCGCACAGCCCGGCGGGGACGGCGACCGGCCCAGCGGTCTGATCAAGACCGAGACCCACACCCAGGTGCGCGAGATCGCCCCGGTCGCGGGCACGGCGATGACGGTCGCCTCGACCGCGGCCTCCAAGCAGTTGAACTACACCCAGCAGGTGCAGCAGTACAACCAGTGGTGCTGGGCCGCGGACGGTTCGAGCATCGAACGCTCGATGGGCGGAAGTGCCACGCAGGCCCAGTTCTGCGCGGCGGGCAAGGGAACGCAGGCGGGGTACTGCCCGAACCAGGCGGCACAGATCTCCGAGATCATCCGCGGGTTCCGCGGTACCGGCTTCTCCGCGCAGGACGCCGGTGGCCCCATCGGCTTCACCTCGGTCGTCAGCCAGGTCGACTCCGGGATCCTGAACCTGACGGGGATCTACTGGACTTCGGGCGGCGGCCACGCCCAGGTGATCTACGGCTACGACACCACGAGCCAGTCCATCATGGTCGGTGACCCGTGGGCGTCTTCCCCGCGGTACAAGACCTGGAACTACAACCAGTACCGCCGCAACGCCCAGCACACCTGGAACGACACCATCGTCAACATCCGGAAGGGCTGAGACGCGGTCATGAACAGGATCTGCCGGAAGTTCTCCGGTTGTCTCGTGCTGGCCGTCGCGGCACTCTTGCCGGTCACGTCGCCCGCCGCGGCGAGCGAAGGAGTCGTCCCGCCCTCGGCCGACGATCTCGCCGCCGCTGTGCGCGTCGCCGGTGAGCCGGGCGCGATCGGTCTCGCGAAATCGAACTTCCGGCAGGTCGACCACATCGAGCCGCGGCGGATCACGGTCAGCGAGCGCGGCGTGGCGGTCTACACGCTCAATCCCGATTTCGTCCGCGGCACCGCCGGCGCCCCGGCCGGTGCTTTGAGTTCCGTCGCCGTGACGGCCACCGCCGACTCCGGCCAGAAGGCGACTCTGCAGGCGATGCCGGACGGCCCGGGGAAGTGGGTCGCGGCCGGCGCGTTCTCCGGGAACGACGAAGAGACCTTCAGCGCCCGGCTCCGGCCCGGTTCGGTCCTGCTCAACGAACCTCAGATCGACGGCTGGTACGACCTCGGCGCGGACGACGTCGTACTCCTGCGGGCGAGCCTTCCCCAGTCGGAGGTGGGAAAGTCCCTCTCGCTTTCCGACTACCAGCGGAAGGTGCACGACCGTTACGGCGACAAGCTGCCGGGCTCGGACTATCAGCGCAATCAAGGAATCGGCTTCGCCCCGGCCGGCCCGCAGCTCGTCGACGGCGGGGTGCCCGTCGCGATTCTGGCCGGATCGATCGCCGGGGGAGTGGCCGTGCTCGCCCTCGCGGTGTTCTTGGTCTGGCGCAAGCGCCGGCTCACTCCCAGATGAGGTCGATTCCGGCGATCCCGACGCCGAGGTCTTCGAAATACGCGCTGACCGTGGCTCCCGGACCGCAGAACAACGGTTCGCTGACCACGGGAGGAAGTTCTTCGCGCTCGCGGACGGTTTTGACGCAGCGGGCCGGGATCGCTCCGGCGTCGAACCGCATCCGGAGAAGGTAGGCGGACATGCGAGAGCGCACTGTCCGGTGGAAACAGGTCGAACGGACGGACTCGGCCAGTTGCAACGTGAACGCGAAGGTGTGCGTCTCGCCCTCGGCCAGGCCACGGTCGAAGAGGAGCTCGAACACCATGCCCGGCGACAACACGCTTCGGCGCACCCTGCCTCGTCGGCAGCCATCGGTGGCGGAGACCGTCGTGGCCTCCATGTCGGTGCCGGGTTCGTCCTGATGCGTCACCACGAAGCCGTCCGCGCCGGCCTCCCGCGCCCGCACCACCATGGTGGAGGTGATCTCCGAAATGCGTCCTTCCCCGGTCATGGTCAGCACGTCGACGACGGTCACGACGTCGAGCTTCGCGTTTCCCACCGCACCGGGTGACTCGCTCAGTTCGTCCAGCAGCGAGCAGGTTTCGGCCCAGCTCTGCCGGAGTTCCGGCAACGACGGCCTGTGGTCGCCTTCGACGGGAGGCCGCCGCTGCGGGCCGATCAGGACGACCAGGCTGTCCGGGGGCAGGCCCAGCACCGCTTCGAGCGCGCGGACGATGTCGAGCGACCGCGGCGTCGACGGATGCCGGAGTCCGCGCTGCCAGTAGCTCAAGGTCGATTCGGCCACGGAAACCCCGCGTGCCGCCAGATGCGCCCGGATCCGGGACAGGGAAAGGCCGCGGTGATCCACCGCCTCGGAAAGCGCGCGATGGAAGGGGCCGGACCTGACCGCGTCCGGCACCGCTCGCCGTGCGCTGGGCTCCTTGGTTTCCTGGTACATAGGGCACCCCCACCGGGACCGGGTCGGGCGCACAGCATGTTGCAGTCCGGTGGCGGACGGCAACCGTCGAAGGTCGAGAACCGGACTTTCCGCCCCCTCAGGCGAACTCGAGCCGCAGCCCGGCGAGGCCGCGCAACGTCACCTGCTTCACCCAGGCCGGCTCGGAGGTCCGGTGGAAGGCGCGGCCCGCGCCGAGCAGCGCTTCGAACACGGTCCGCCCTTCCAGCCGTGCCAACGGGGCGCCGAGGCAGAAGTGGATGCCCTGTCCCAGCGCGAGATGCCTCGGCGAGGGCCGGTCGACGTCGAAGCGGTCCGGGTCCTCGTACGCGCGAGGGTCGCGGTTGGCCGCTCCCAGCAGAACGACCGTCTGGGCGCCTTCGCCGACGAACCGGTCGCCGACGGTCGCGTCCCGCAAGGCGATGCGGGTGGTCAGCTGGACGGGGGAGTCGTACCAGAGCATCTCCTCGACCGCGTTCGGGATCTTCGACCGGTCCTCGGCCAGTTTCCGGTGCTGCTCCGGGTGGTTCAGCAGCGCGAGGATCCCGTTGCCGATCAGGTTGGTCGTCGTTTCGTGCCCGGCGACCAGCAGGAGCATCGCGGTGATCACCAGCTCGCCCTCGCTGAGCCTGTCGCCCTCGTCGGACACCGACACCAGGTCGGAGAACAGGTCGCCGGTCGGCCGCTTCCGCCGGTCCTTCGCCAGTTCGCGGAAATAGGCGACGAACTCGCGCCGGGCGGCGACCGCCGCGGCGACGGTTTCCTTCGCGATCAGGAAGGACGGGTCGAGCGCGCGCCCCATCGCGTGCGACCAGCCCTCGAACCGGTCGCGATCGGCGAGGGGCACGCCGAGCATCTCGCTGATGACGACGACCGGCAGCGGCTTCGCGATCTCGGTCATCAGGTCGAATTCGCCCATTTCGAGCGCTTTCGAGACCAGTTCCTTCGCCAGTTCTTCGACCCTCGGGGCGAGTTGCTCGACCATCTTCGGCGTGAAGGCCTTGGAGACCAGCCGCCGCAGCCGCGTGTGATCGGGCGGATCGAGCCCGAGGAACGAACGGATCACGCGGCCCTCGTCGTCCACCGGCTCGTTTTCGTGCGGATCCGGCAGCACCTCCGGCTCCGAATGCCCGAACGCGGGGTTCTTCAGCAGCGCGGAGGCCTCCTCGAACCCGCTCACCACGAAGAACCGGTCGGCGGCCTCGAACACCGGTCCGCAGCCGAAGACCTGACGGTAGAACGGGTACGGATCGGTCCTGGTCTCCGGCGTGAGCAGGTTCTCGAGCATGGCCCGATCCTATGCTCAGCCGTCGAGGATCTCCGTCAAGTAGTGAAGGCCTCCTTCACTACCTTCAGGGGCAGGGTCTCGGCAAAGTCGGCTATCCGCACGTGTCAGGTTTCGAAGATTTCCAGCGGGCTGGTTGTCGCATAGTGGGGGTGTGACTATCCACAAAGGACTTCAAGACGGATCCTGGTGTCCGATTCGAGCGCTTTGCGCGGTTTGCGCAGGGGGTCGTGAGTGGTAAGAGGTTGTTATTGAGGATGAGTCAAAGGTGCGTGACCGAGCCTCTGCGTTGAAGGCCCCCTTCGGTAGCTTCAAGGCTAAGTGGTGGCCTTTGTGGCGCGGTTCTGGACCGGTCGGCGGGTGCCAGTCGTTCCCCGGTGTTCACAGGGGACACTCTCTGGCGGTTGAATGTCCGGTTAATGGCTATATGTGCGGTTTTCGAGGGGGTCGTGAGTGGTAAAGAGGGTTAGAACGCGCTTTGCCACTCACGACCCCGCTCGCAAAGCGTGCAAATAGTCATCAATCAGACATTTACTCGCCCAAATGTGTCCTTTATGGACGGTCAAGATGCGGTCGGCTCTCGTTGGCCGGCCAGATCCGGGACGTTGAAGGCTCGGCGCGACCCGACCGCGAACACGCCACATTTGCCCTTCCCCTCAATAGAACGACCTTTACCGCTCACGACCGCCTCGAAAACCGCCCAAATCGGGCAAAGATGCACCGAAGGTGTCCTCTGTGGACATTCGAGGAGCGTGTCAAGGTCACGGATGACGAGTCCGCTCCGTCACCCCTGCGACCAGCGGATAGCCGACTTTGCCGGATCCCTGACCTTCAGGGTAGGCAAGGAGTCCTTCACGGCCGGAAACGCGTGCGCCAGGGCGCCCCATCGGCTCAGCCGTCGAGGATCTCCGCCGGTGTGACGAAGCGGTACCCCAGCGCCCGCAACGAGTTCACCAGATCCCGCAGGCCGCCCTCGCCGAGGAACGGGTGGTAGAAGAAGCTCGCCACGTTGTCACGGACGACGAGCGCGCTCTGGGCGTCGGCGAGCATGTCGACGGCGGTGCGGGCGGCGTGCTGGTTGAAAGCGATGGGCGCCACGTTGCCGATGTTCTCGGGGACGACGTTCGCGCCGTAGACGTCGCGTACCGGATACGGGAAGAACTGGCCGTACACCTGTTCCGACGTCGCCGTGGCCGTCGAGCCGCAGCGGCCGCCGGGGCAGAAGCCCGCGTAGTAGCTGCCGCGGTCGTAGCGTCCCTGGAAGAGCGAGGTGGTTTGCTGGTAGTCCACGGCGGAACCGCCGTAGTGCGGGAACTCGAACATCGTCGGCTCCGGGAGGCCCACCCGCCGGAACTCCCCGAGTCCGGTCGCGATGCGCTGGTCGAACCACTGCGCCGAGTCCTCGGGCATCGGCCCGTCCATGTGCACGACGCCGTCGCCGTCGACACTGGCCTTGTAGAACTCGAAATCGCTCGCGCTCACCCCGTCGTACGGGTTCGGGCCGCTGTCGCTCTGGTGGCTGTAGCCGTGCATGATCAGCGTCGCGCCCGCCTGGACGGCGTCCTTGAGCACGCCGACCAGTTCCGGCGAGTCCACCAGCCGCGCGGAGGTCGGGTCGCCGTTGTTGGCCCGGCCCTGCGGATCCGAGTAGTACGGGTAGACCGCGAGGGAGAACGGGACCTGCTGCTGGATCAGGAAGTCCGTGATCCGCCGGAGTTCCTCGGGCTTCGTCCTCGGGCCGACGTCTTCGAGCCGGACCAGCGCGCGGTGCCGGTCCGGCGCCTGTGGCGACAGGACGCCCAGCAGGATGTCGGCCGCGGCGAGGTAGCGGTCCTGCGCTTCGGCGTAGGCGTAAGGAACTTCGGCCAGATACGTCAACTGTCCTGAATGGACCGCCCAGGGCGACGGCGTGCCGCCCGGTGCGCTCGCTTCGGCCAAGATCTGGACCTTCGTCCGGTCGCGGACGTCGATCGCGACGACCCCGGTGCCCGAACGCGGATCGCGGCGTAGGGGAGTGCCCTTGTAAGTGACGGTGGTGGGGTTGTCGTCGCGGTAGCCTTCCGCGCGCCAGCCGGGACCACCGGCCGCCTTGCCGGAACTGGCGTGCAGTTGCCAGATGTTGGCGCCGATCCAGACCACGGGGATCCGGGCCGTCGTGACGTCGGTCAGGAACGCCTTCGGCAGCGACGCGTCGTAGATCGAGCCGAGGTACACGATGGCCTGGAACTCGTCCGCCTGCCGCGGCCGGTAGTCGGCGGCGGGCTGCAGTTTCCAAGCGGTGCCACGGGAAACGAGGTTCGCGGTGAACATCGCGTACGCCTCGGCCGTTTTGACCTCGTCGGGTGGGGAAGTGGTTCCGTCCTTCTTTCGCCCGTCGTCGTAGAGCACGAGGGTCCGCCGGTCCGGATCGCCGCCGGGGCCCGGCAGTCCCGCCTTGCCCGCCTCGGGAGCGCGACCGGCGAGCGACACCGGCGTGGCGGGCGGGGACGCCGTGACCGGAGTCTTCTTGGTGACCTGGACCAGGACGACGACGGCGACGGTGACCGCGACGACCGCCACGACGGCGAGCCGGAACCACGCGGGCAGGCGGAAGCGCTGCGTGCCCTTGTCCTTCGTCATCGGGTCAGACCTCGGCCAGATCGCTCGCGGAGGCGGGCCGGAACGGAGCGGGCAGATCCGCGGCCAGCCCCAGCAGATGCGCGAGTGCCTGCTCGGTCCGTTCGGAGGCGGCGCCGTCGCCGAACGGGTTGCCGCTGCTCATCATCCGCGTCCGCGCCGCCGGGTCGTTCAGCAGTCGCGTCGCGGTCGAGACGATCTTCTCGCCGTCGGTGCCGACGAGCAGCGCGCAACCGGCGTTCACGGCCTCCATGCGCTCGGTGACGTCACGGAGCACCAGGACCGGGACGCCGAAGGTCGGGGCCTCTTCCTGGATACCGCCCGAATCGGAGAGCACCAGCGTGCTGGCCGCGAGGGTCGCCGCCAGTTCGGGATAGGGCAGCGACCCGGTGATCAGCACACCCGGCGTCGCGGCCAGTTCCTCGCGGACCAGGGCACGCACCTGCGGGTTCGGATGCGCGGGAAGCACCACCCGCAGTTCCGGATCCGAGGCCATCAACTCGGCCACCGCGCGCAGGACCTGGCGCATCGGCTCGCCCCAGGATTCGCGGCGGTGCAGGGTGACCAGCATCAGTTTGACCGCGCCGCGGGTCGCGTTTTCGAGCAGCGTCGCCAGTTCGGGATCGTGCACCGTGGTGGATTTGTCCGTCACCGTGAGGATCGCGTCGACGACGGTGTTGCCCGCGACGAGCACGTTCTCCTCGGGCACCCCTTCGGCCAGCAGGTTCGCGGCGGCGTCGGGAGTGGGAGCGAGGTGCAGCGCGGCCGCCTGGGTCACCAGTTTCCGGTTGAGCTCCTCGGGGAACGGCGCCCCCAGGTCGAACGAGCGGAGGCCCGCCTCGAGGTGCACGACGGGAACACGCCGCCAGAACGCCGACAGTGCCCCGGCCAACGTCGTCGTCGTGTCGCCCTGGACGACCACGGCGGCGGGCGGACGTCGCGCGGCTATTTCCTCCAAACCCAGGAGGAGTCCGGAAAGGAGTTCCGGTTGGGACCCCGTTCGCCGGTTCAGGGTCAGCCGTTCATCCGCCGTCAATCCGAAGGTCGCCAAGGCCTGGTCGACCATTTCGGGATGCTGTCCCGTGGCCACGACCACGGGCCGCATCCGGCCTTCGGAAGCCAGGGCCCTGGCCACCGGGGCCAGTTTCACGGCTTCCGGGCGGGTTCCCGCGACCAGCCAGATTTCGGGCATGGCGTCGGTCTCGTTCTGTGCGTTACGCACCTGGTCCTTCTTCCGGGTTCGCGCTTGGTACGGCGTGAATTCGTCGTTGAAGTCACGAAGGAGTGGTAGGTGAGGCGAGGATCACTAACTGATGGTCACCTTTACGGGGGATCGTCGCCCGCGAACGTTAACACAGACGGGGTACTGTACCCACCCGAAAGGCTTAATATCGCTTCCCAGGGTGACCCCAGGCTCACGGTGTGAAAACTGTGAGTAGATGTTTGCGGCGCCCTCTGTCCGGAGGAAAGACATGTCGATGGTGCCGGTGGGCCCGGTCAAGGTTTCCGCGCTCGGAATCGGCGCGACGATGGCGGGGGCGACGGTGAGCACCGTGCTCGCCATGGTGATCGGCGCGATCGCCCTGCTGCTCATGGCGCGTTCGCTGCACCTTCGCTTGAAGGACTGAACCACCCGCCCATGACGAACCCCGCCTTCGCCGCGACCATGATGCTGTTGCTCCTGTGGTGGCCGACGCACAACATCCTGCTCGCGGCGTTCGCGTGGCGCACCGGCCGCCCGCGCCGGGCGGTGGCCGCGCGCGGGGAGGGGCTGGAATTCTGGATCGTGATCCCGGCGCTCAACGAGGAGCGGGTGGTCGGGAACACCGTCCGCACCGCGCTTTCGCTTGGCACGACGCGGAATCCGGTGCGCGTCCTGGTCATCGACGACGGATCGGACGACGGCACGCCGGGCGTCCTCCGCGAGGTGACCGACCCGCGCCTGCACGTCCTGCGCCGTGATCTCCCGCTGGCCCGTCAGGGCAAGGGGGAGGCGCTGAACGCCGGCTACCGCTACATCCGCCGGCTGTGCGAGGCCGAGGGAAGCGTGCCGCGGACGATCGTCGGCATCATCGACGGGGACGGCCGGGGCAGCCCGGGGATGCTGCGCGAGGTGGCCGACGTGTTCGGCGACCGCGGAATCGGCGCCGTGCAATGCCGGGTGCGTATTCACAATCGGCGCAGCATTCTGGCCTTGTTGCAGGATCTGGAGTTCGGGGCGGTCGCCGACGCGTCGCAAAGCCTGCGCGATCTCGCGGGCAGTGTCGGAATGGGCGGGAACGGGCAATTCACGAGACTCGGCGTGCTGCGCCGTTTCGATCCGGCCCCCTGGTCGGACTGTCTGGTGGAAGACCTCGAACTCGGGCTGAGGCTGCACGTCGCCGGTATTCGGATGCGGTACGTGAAATCGGCGTGGGTGACGCAGCAAGGACTCGTCGATCTGCGCAGGTTGCTGCGGCAACGTACGCGATGGGCACAGGGCAATTTGCAGTGCGCAAGGCATTTGCGGGAATTGCTGGCCTCGCGTCACGTGGGCAGTATCGGTCTCTTGGACTTCCTCGCCTATCTCGTGACGCCTTGGCTGACGGTGCCGTTGTCCTTGGTGGTTTCGCTGTTGTTCGTGGGCACGCTCGTCGCTTCGTGGTCGGGCGTCACCTTGGGCGGGCTGATCGCGCCGCCGTCGGCGTTGCCGGGCGCGGCGTTGATCGGCGTGGTCGTGCTGCTGGTCCCCGGTGTGGTGTGGGCGGTCGTGCACCGGCTGCGGCTCGGCGAGGAACCGTTCCACCGCTGTCTGCTCGCGGGCCTTCTCTATCCGGGATTCCTGGTGCTCGGCGTGATCGCCACCTGGCGCGCGCTGTTCCGCGTGCTGGCCCGCCGCAACAGCTGGACCAAAACCGAGCGGCTGAGCGAGGACGAGACCGTCTCCGCCGGAGTGGCGTGACCCGGCGGGGTCATCTGCTCGCCGCGGTGCTCCTGGCGTGCTCGCTCGCCGGTTGCGGGGTGGAGGAATCGACAGGCTGGACGGCGACCGTCTACTACACCGCCGTCGAGGAGTTCCACCACGAACCGCCGGTCGGCGTCCGGGGTTGTCCCGACCGCGACTGTGTTTTCGGTGACGCAGATCTGGGGCGGCATCCGGCGGGCTTCGTCGCGGCGGTGCGTGAAGAAGGAACCGGCCGCCTCCAAGCGGGCGGGTATCTCAACTGGTCCCACAATGTCGGCTACTGGCTGGACTCCGAGCCCCGCGACGCCGCCGGTGACGCGTTGCGCCCGTTCGTCTCGGCGGCCGCGGATCCGGGAGTGCTCGCCAGGGGGACGGCGTTCCGGCTGATGGACTGTGGCCGGTTCCCGGCGGGCGAGGTGTGCGCACGCCTGCTCGACGCGCGCTGGGTGGTCGTCGACGAGTTCACCCCGGGCTTCGGCGGTGACCGGCACGTGGATCTCTATCTCGGCGAGGAAACCGGACCGGGTTTCACCACGGGCCCGTGGTACGCGACGTTGGCCGGGGCCACTGTCCGGCAGGAGTGAGCATGCGAAGGTGTTCGGATGACTGCCGACGCGATGATCGAAGACCTCAGGACCCTCGTCGAAATCGAGTCGCCTTCGGGTGACCTCAAGGCTTTGACGGCCTCGGCCGAGGCCGTCGCAGCCCTCCTCGAGAGCCGCCTCGGCGGTACGGCGACCCTGACGGAGAGCGCGGCCGGACCCCACGTCCGGTGGTCCGGCGGTGGTGAACCCCGCGTGCTGATCCTGGGGCACCACGACACCGTGTTCCCGATCGGCACGCTGGCGCGCCGCCCGTTCGCGGTGACCGGCGGCCGGGTGACCGGCCCCGGGGTGTTCGACATGCTCGGCGGGCTGGTGCAGGCGATCCACGGCCTGGCGGCACTCGACGATCTGACCGGTGTCGAGATCCTGGTGACGGCCGACGAGGAAACGGGCTCGCACGAATCCCGGGCGCTCATCGAGGAACGCGCCCGCGTGTGCGGCTCGGTGCTCGTGTTCGAAGGAGCGGCCGACGGCGGCGGTCTCAAGATCGGGCGCAAGGGATGCGGCACCTTCGAGGTCGTCATCACCGGCCGGGCGTCGCACGCCGGCCTCGAACCCGAAGCCGGGGTGAACGCGCTGACCGAAGCGGCGCACCAGGTGCTGGCCATCGCCGCGCTCGACCGGCCGGCGGCCGGGACGAGCGTCACCCCCACCGTCGCTTCGGCGGGAACCGCGAGCAACGTCGTTCCCGCCTCCGCGACCGTCGTGGTCGACATCCGAGTCGAGTCCGCCGAGGAGAAGGAGCGCGTCGAAGCGGGCTTCGCCGCGCTGACCCCGCGTCTCGCCGGGGCGAAAATCCTGGTCCGAGGCGGGATCCACCGGCCGCCGATGCCCGAGTCGGCCGCCGCGGAGCTCTTCGCTGTGGCGGAGCGGCTGCTTCCCGGTGTCGCCGGTGTCGCCGTCGGCGGCGGGAGCGACGGCAACCTCACGGCCGCGATCGGCGTGCCGACCCTCGACGGGCTGGGCGCCGTCGGCGGCGGCGCGCACGCCGATCACGAGTACCTGCTGGTCGAGTCGATGGTGGAGCGGGCGAACCTCGTCACCGGGCTCGTGGCGGCGATCCGGGACCGGACGTCTGCAGACTGACGTCCTTGATCCGTTCACGCGCCTGATGGGCGCGTTGTTCGTTGCCGTACCTGGCGAAGAGCGCTGCCGCTTCGCGCCAGCATTCGACGGCTTCGGGCAACGCGCCCCTCTCTCGGAGTGACTCGGCGAGTGTTTCCAACGGGTGGGCGATCGACAGTGGCGCGCGAATCGCCCTGGCCCGCGCGATGGCGGTCCGGCACACGTCGATGGCTTTCTCGTGGTCGCCGACCGTCTGCAGCAGCTCTGCGATCCCGTTCATCGCGCCGACCTCACCGGTCCCGTCGCCGACCTGGCGCCGCAGGGCGAGTCCTCGTTCGCAGTGCTCGAACGCTTGCCGATACTGCTGGAGCCCGGCGTACGCGTAGCCGAGATTGCCTTCGATGACTCCTTCCATGCGCTCGCCTCGGGGGATCACGTGCCGTGCTTCGAAGAGGGAAACGAGTGCCTTGTCGAATTCGCCCCGATCGAGATGGGCCAAGCCGATTCCGTTGAGAACCGAGCCTCGGCAGTAGTCGTCGTCGAGATCGTCCGACAGGGTCATGGCCCGGTCGAGTTCGGCCAGTGCCTCGTCCCAGCGTTTCAGCAGGGTCAGTGCTTCCGAGGTGTTGAGCAGCAGTCTGACCTCGACGGCGGTGTCGCCGGATCTTCGTGCGGCGTTCAGCCCGGTCTCCCCGCACTCGAGCCATTCGTCCAGCCTGCCGAGCAGAAGGAGGAACCGCATCCCTTCGGCCAGGGAGATCGCGTGCCGATGCAGCCCGGTGTTCGCGGCGAGCCGCAGGACGGCCAGACAATTGAGGCGTTCGGCCTCGATCCAGGCCATCGCTCCTTGCTGATCGTCGAACGGCGGCAGCGGACTAGACCTCGCCGCGAGCGGAGGCAGCCTGAGGTGACCGGGGAAGAGCAGGACGTCGCACGCGTGGGTGGCGTTCGCGTACCACCTGAGCAGTGACTCCAAAACGTCATCGCGCTCTTGGGCGCTGTCGATGACCATCGCCTGCTCCGCGGCGTAGGCGCGCAGAAGGTCGTGGAAGCGATAGCGCTTACCGGCGGAGGGTTCGACGAGATGCGCCGCCGCGAGGGCGCCGAGTAGTTTCCGAGCTTCCCTCGGGTCGAGCCTGCCGATGGCCGCGGCGGCGTGCAGGCTCAGATCCTGGCCGGGATGGAGGCCCAACCGCCGGAACAACGACGCCTGGTCCGCGGTGAGCCTTTGATACGACGAATCGAAGACCGCCCGGACGGCGGCTCGTTCATCCCCCGAGTCACTCAGGACGTCGAGGCGGTCGCGGTCGTCGGTCAGTTCGGCGACGACGTCGGCGACCATGGTCTGCCCGTCGTCGCCGACCCGGCTGGCGGCGATCCGCAACGCCAGGGGAAGCCGCGCGCACAGCCTGATCAAGGCGGTGACCGAGGCCGGTTCGGCCGCCGCCCGCTCCGGTCCGACGATCCCGGTCACCAGCTGCAGCGCCTCGCCGAAACTGAGGAGATCCAGCGTGACCCGGGTGGCGGACTCGGTCACGACCAGGCCGGTCAGACTGTCCCGGCTGGTCACGACAGCCATGCAACCCGGTGCGGCGGGCAGTAGCGGACGGACCTGGTCCGCGCTGTTCGCGTTGTCCAGCACGATCAAGACCTGGCGATGGGCCAGGAGAGAGCGGTACAACCCGGCCTGCGCCTCGACCCCCTGCGGCAGATCGTCGGGTGGCGTCCCCAAGGCCCGGAGAAAACCGTCCAGCACCTCGCCGGGCCCGGCGGCGTCACCGGGGCCGTAGCCGCGCATGTTGACGTACAAGGTTCCGTCGGGGAAGCGGTCCTGGACCCGGTGCGCCCAGTGCACCGCCAAGGAGGTCTTGCCGATGCCGGCGGCTCCGTCCAGCGCCGAGATGACCACGGCCTCGGAGCCGCTGTTCGGTCCGTTCTCGGAAAGCAGCGCGTCGAGGGCGGCCACGTGCTCGGCGCGGCCGGTGAAGTCGCGTACCGCCAGTGGCAACTGCCGTGGCACCACCGGCCCGGCCGGAATCAGGCCAGAACCTCGAGGGGGTGCGCTGTGCGAGTCGGGCTGACCGGCCATGGCTCAAGTCTGGCCGCGCGGCCGCGCCGGTAGTAGCCGGTACCGGCACCGCCACTCCGATGGAGCACCCCGTGTTTCGTCGACACAAGCTTCTTCGAGTGACCCAAGTCGCCAGTTCTTGCCCGATTTCGGGCAAGAACTGGCGTTTCGAGACCTCGCTGTGCATGATGGGAGCGTGGAGGACGCGGACATCGTCGAGCAGGTGGCCCTGTCGACGGGTCTGTCGACGGCCATCGCCGCCCGTGTCGTCGAGGACGTCCTGGCGTTCTACCGGCAGCCGGTCGAGCAGTACGTCCGGTCGCGGCACGCTCAGTTGCAGGGCGAAGGCAGGAAGAATCCCGAGATCTTCCCCCTCATCGCCGGGGAACTGGGCGCGCGGCTCGTCGCGCCTCCCGAACTGTCCGAGCGGCAACTGCGCCGCATCGTCTACGGCTGACGGGGCACGCCCGGTCTCGCGTGCCATTCGTCCGTTTTCTTTGTGAGGTTGACTCGTCATGTGCGGAATCGTCGGCTACATCGGCGGTCAGAACGCCGCCCCGATCCTGATCGAGGGGCTCACGCGGCTGGAATACCGCGGCTACGACTCGGCCGGGATCTCCGTCCTGGGCGGTAAAGGCGCGCAGGTGCACCGGATCGTGGGGCGGGTGCGGAACCTGACGGCGGCCCTGCCCAAGCGGCTCGCGGGCAAGGTCGGCATCGGGCACACGAGGTGGGCGACGCACGGCCCGGCGACCGAGGCGAACGCCCATCCGCACGTCTCCGAGGACGGCCGGATCTCCGTGGTGCACAACGGGATCATCGACAACGCCGACAGCCTGCGCGAGCAGCTCGGCCAGGCCGGGGTGACGCTGACCTCCGAGACCGACACCGAAGTGCTCGCCCACCTCATCGCGAGGTCGGGCGCGAAGACCCTCGAAGACGCTGTCGTCGAGGCCGTTTCCCGGGTCACCGGTACCTACGCGATCGCCGTGACCGACACCGAGCACCCCGATCGCGTCGTGGTCGCGCGCAACGGTTCGCCGCTGATCATCGGCGTCGGCGACCGGGAGATGTTCGTGGCCAGCGACCTGTCCGCGCTGGTCCGGCACACCTCGCAGGTGGTGCACCTCGACGACGGCGAGTTCGCCAGCGTCTCGGCGACGGGCTACCGCACCTTCACCGTCGACGAGAGCGACACCGGCAAGGCCGCGACCGCGATCGACATCAAGGCCGACGACCTCGACCTCGGGGGTCACCGGCACTACATGTACAAGGAGATCCAGGAGCAGTCGGAATGCCTGGAGCGCATGATCCGGGGCCGCCTCGACGACCGCTTCGGAGTGTCCCGTTTGGACGGTCTGAACCTGACTCCCCGTGATCTGCGCGGCTTCGCCAGGGTGAAGATCCTCGGCTGTGGCTCCGCGTACTACGCCGGGCAGATCGGCGCGACCATGATCGAGGACCTGGCACGGGTCCCGGCCGACGCGGAGGCCGCGTCCGAGTTCCGCTATCGCAACCCCATCATCGAGGCCGACACCCTCTACATCGCGGTCAGCCAGTCCGGCGAAACGGCGGACACCGCCTTCGCCGTCGAAGAGGTCAAGCGCAAGGGCGGCCGGGTGATCGGCCTCGTCAACGTCGTCGGCTCGACGATCGCGCGGGCCTGCGAGGGCGGTCTGTACCTGCACGCGGGTCCCGAGATCGCCGTCGCCTCGACCAAGGCGCTCACCAACATGGCCGTCGGGTTCGCGATGATCGCGCTGGCGCTGGGCCGGGTCCGCGATCTGTCCAATGCGGACGGACAGCGCATCGTGGCCGCCATCCGGGCCCTGCCGAAGCAGGTCGCGTCCATTGTGGAGGCGGAGTCGCAGATCGCCGAGCACGCCAAGACCTGCGCGGACGCGCGGAGCCTGTTCTTCATCGGCCGCGTCCGGGGTTTCCCGGTGGCACGGGAAGGCGCGCAGAAGTTCAAGGAGATCTCGTACCGGCACGCGGAGGCCTACCAGACCTCGGAACTCAAGCACGGCCCGCTCGCGCTGATCGACGAGTCGCTGCCCACGGTCGCCATCGTGCCGTTCGACGACCTCGCCGACCGCAACCTCGCCGCGATGCAGCAGATCAAGGCCCGCAAGGGCCCGGTCCTGGCGATCACGCACGACGACGTCGACTTCGGCGACCTCGACGTGCCGCGGTTCGTCGTCCCGCGTTCGGAGCCGGAACTCGACCCGATCCTGCTCACGATCCCGCTGCAGTTGCTGGCTTACCACGCCGCGCTGATCCTCGGCCACGACATCGACAAGCCGCGGAACCTCGCGAAGTCGGTCACCGTGGAGTGACCCTGATCTTCGAAGATCAGGTATCTCCCCGATGTCCCCGGCGTCTCACGCGGACATCATCTGTGACATGAAACTTCCAGTTGTCACAGCAGTCGCCGTCGTCGCGGCGGTCCTCACCTCGGTGCCGGCCGCCGCGACACCCTGCCTCGGAAAGCCCGACCCCGTCGCGTTGTCGGCGGCGATCGCGGGTCTGCCCGACAAGGACACGACGGGCGCGCTGGTCCGGGTCACCGGCCTGTCCGGCGCGTGGTCCGGCACCTCCGGGGAATCGGACGTCCGCACGCATGCCCCCGTCCGGCCGGACGGGTTCTTCCGGATCGGCAGCACCACCAAGGTCTACACCGCCGTCATGGTGCTCCAGCTGGCGCAGGAGAACCGGATCGACCTCGAACAGCCGGTGCAGCGGTACCTCCCCGGGCTGCTCCCGGCTGGCTATCCGCCGGTGCCGGTGCACACCCTGCTCGACCACACCTCCGGGTTGCCGTCGGTGGACATCCCCGGTCTCTACGAGCCGGAGTGGATCCTCGCGCATCGCTACGAGCACTGGAGCCCGCGCGAAGTGGTGGACACCGCGCTGCGCCATCCGATCGACTTCCAGCCCGGCACGGCCCAGAAGTACACGAACACCGCTTACGTCACGGCGGGGATGCTCGTCGAGAAGGTGACGGGACAGTCCTACGCCCGCAATCTGCGCGACCGCATCACCGTTCCGCTCGGCCTTTGGAAGACCTACTACCCGGAGGACGACCCGCGTCTGCCGAACCCGGCCGCGCGCGGTTATCTCGACGTGGACGGGGAACTGGTCGACGTCACCGAGATGAACCAGTCCATCCCCGGCGCCGCCGGCGCGATCATCTCCACGGCCGGGGACCTCGACAAGTTCATCACCGGTCTGTTCGGGGGACGGCTGCTCGGTCCCTCGGTGATGCCGCGCCTGTTCGCCGTGCCGGACGTGCCCATGGCCGACGGCAACGGACGCGCGAGTTACAGCCAGGGCTTGATGAAGCTGACCCTGAACGGGCTCACCGTCTGGGGAAAGACCGGCAGCCGGTACGGCTACGCGAGCGGGATCTTCGCCACCCAGGACCTCTCCAGGGTGGTGGCGTACTCGGTCAATCCCACGGTGAAATCCCCGGACGGCCAGCCGCTCATCGTGCAGAAGATCGCGGAAGCGGCGAGCAGGAGCCTGCCGAAGACCTAGGCCCGTGAGTGGCGATTCGGGCCAAGGGTGTCTTGGTCGCCTATCGCCCGCGGTCGTCCACGGGGGCGGGGCTGTGAAGGGCCCCTTGCCTACCTTGACAGTAGTGATGGGGGCCTTCGCTACTGTCGTGATCGCCACTAGACGCCAGGGTTTTCGGGGAGGTCGTGAGTGGCAAGTGTCGTTCTAACGCTTCTTATCGCTCACGACCTCCGCGCGAAACCGTGCGAAGCGCTCGAATCGGGTATCAGGATCCGTCCCGCAGTCCCTTGTGGACGGTCGCACCCCGCCAGGCGACAACCAGCCCGCTGGCCAGGGCGCCGGTACCGAGTGGGTTGGGGTACCTGTACCTGGTGTCGCGAAAGCGCCTAGTCCAGCAGGCGCCACAGGTGGTCCGCGGTCCCGTTGTCGTCGTACTGCACGACGATGGCCGAGTCCGCCATGGACATGAGGTCCACGCCGAGGACCTTGCTCGAATTGCGGTTCTGGAGGCGGAACCACCCGTCCCCGTTGTCCAGGAACCGCCAGAGGTGGTCCGCGGTGCCGTTGTCGTCGAACTGGACGACCCGCGCGGAGTTCGCCGTGGACATCTGGTCCACGCCGAGGACTTTGCCGGAGTTGCGGTTCTTGACACGGAACCAGCCATCGCCGTTGTCGATTGTGCGCCACAGATGGTCCGCGGTGCCGTTGTCGTGGAACTGCACGACCTGCGCCGAGTCCGCGGTGGACATCCGGTCCACGCCGAGGAGCTTGCCGGAGTTGCGGTTCTCGATCCGGGTCCAGCCGGTCCGCCACGGCCGTGATCCGCCGGTCCGCGGGAACGACGTCACCCGCAGCCGCGCGGCGCCCATCGGGATCAGGGTGACGCGCTGGACCGGTGTGGTCACGGCGACCGGGCTGTCGGCGAGTTCGTCGATCACGTTCTGCTCGCTCGCCTGCCACGCGTCGATGCGCTGGGCGTCGGTGGTGAGCCGGACCGGGCTGTTCGCCGGGGTGAACGGGTCGAGCGGGTTCCCGCCCGTCGTGGAGACCGTGAACGCGGCCTGCGGCACCAGGCCGTAGTTCCACGCGGAGCCGGGCCGGACCTCGTGGACGGGCCATTGGTCGTCGCCCGCGACCCGGCTCCAGTTCTCCTGGATCGCGAGGGAGAACGTCAGCGGCCCGCGGTCGACCGAGACGGAGCCGTGGTTGCGCGCCCAGACCCGCGTGCGGGTGGTCATCGGCAGCCGCAGGGTGACGCGGTCGCCGGTCCGCCAGACCCGGCGGACGGTTTCGTACCGCGGGCCGCCGCTCACGGCGACCGTGCCACCGTTCACCGACAGCGCCGGTGCCGGGCACCAGCCGGGAATCCTGACCTGGAAAGGGAAATCCGTCGGCTTCGGCAGCGAGAAGGTGAACGTGACGGTGTCGGAGAACGGATAGCCGGTCGTCTGCGTGATGGTCACCGGAGTGCCGCCGGCGACCTTCGCGGTCACCGTGGACGCGCCGTACAGCATCGCGCAGAGACCGCCGCCCGCCGTCGCCTGCCACATCTCTTCGACGTAGTACGGCCAGCCCATCCCGTAGTTGTGCGGGCAGCACCGGTAGTTGTCGATCCCCGGTTCGTACGCCTGCATGGTGAAGTCGTTGTCGAACTGGCTCAACGTCTTCGGCTGCCGGTCGAGCTGGATCCCGTTCGCCGACGTCACGTAGTGCACGCCCCGCCCCGCCGGATCCAGCGCGGCGGGAAGCAGGTTGAAGGCGAGCTCCTCGACGCGGTCGGCCCAGACGGGATCGCCGGTCGTCCTGGCGAGGATCTCGTGGCTCATCATGTACTCGACGATCCCGCAGGTTTCGAAGCCCTGCCGGGGATCGTCGTAGCCGGGCCGGACGTTCTCGTCACCGGCGAAGCCGCCGCCGGGGAACTGGCCGTAGCGGCCCTGGATCCGGTCGTAGTTCGCGTACGCGCTCGCGCGATGCGCCGGATCTCCGGAGAGGACCCAGAACTGGCCCGGTTCGCGGAAGCCCTGGGTGATGTTGACGTTGTGCCCGGTGGGCAGGTTGTCCACCCAGTTCGCCGAGTGCCGGTGGATGGTGCGGACCAGATCCAGCAGGAACGGCTCGCCGGTGCGGTTGTAGAGCCAGTAGACGACGTCGATCGTGTCGGCCCAGCGGGTGCTGCCCCAGCCGTCGGTGTACACGGACACCGGTTGTGCCGCCATGAAACGGAAGTAGCGGCTGAGGAACGGGACGACCCGGGCGTCCTTTGTGTACTCGTCGTACGAGCGCAGCGCGTGCAGCATCGGCATGTGCGGCCAGAGGTCCGCGTGGCCCGACTGCCGGGTGCGCAGCTCGGACGGGCCGAAGTACCCGTCCGGGGCCTGGGTGGCGAGGATCGCGTCGATCCAGCGGCGCGTGTCGGCGAGCACGCGGGCGTCGCCGGTGACGTAGCCGAGATCGCCGTAACCGCGCAGCCAGTACGGCACCTCCTCCCAGCCTTTCAGCTCGGGCCGCGTCCAGCCGGTGTTGTCGAACGCGAGGTAATGCGAGACCTCCTGGTAGCGGCCGTTGAGGCCGTCGAGCTGCTTGCGGAGCTGGGTGGCCAGCCAGCCACCGGCCTTCGCCGAGCCGGGCGGGAGCCGGACCAGGGGAGCGGGCAGGAGCGGCGCGCGGTTCGCCACGTAGGGCGCCGCGGCCGCGGCTGCGGCTTCGGCTGTGGCCTGCGTGCCGACGCCGACGGCGAGGCCTGTCGCGAGGGTGGCTTTGAGGAAGTTGCGGCGGGGGACTGACATGGGGTTTCCCCTTTCCTGGCCCGGTGCGACCAGATTTACATCGTTGATACAACGTTGTAAATCCGCCGTTCGGTCGGTCCGAACGGGCAAATCGGCCGTCGATTCGGGCAATACCGCGGCAAGGTCCACCCGGCGCAGTGTCCTCAATGGACAGAGCGCCGCGGAAAGCTCCCGGTTACCGAGGGGTTCCGTTGTCGGACCGGTGAGAAAGCAACTATTGTCGCCATGACCGCTCATCCGCCAGGGCAGGAGGTGACCGTTGTACGCCGAAGAGCGGCAACGCGCCATCCTCAAGCAAGCCCGGCAGGACGGCCGCGTCGACGTGGCGACACTCGCGGCCGCTTTCGAGATCACCAGCGAGACCGTCCGTCGCGACCTGACGGCGTTGGAGCGCAGCGGGGTGCTGCGCCGGGTGCACGGCGGCGCGATCCCGGTCGAGCGGCTGGGCATCGAGCCCGGCCTCGACGCCCGCGACACGGTGATGACGGTGGAAAAGGACCGCATCGCCACCGCCGCGCTGGACGAGATCCCCGTCGAGGGCGCGATCCTGCTCGACGCGGGCACCACCGTGGGACGCCTGGCCGGCCTCATCCCCGCCGATCGCGAACTGACCGTGGTCACCCCGTCCCTGCCCAACGCCTGCGCCCTCGCCAACCGGCCCGGCATCACGCTGATGCTGGTCGGCGGAAGACTCCGGGGCCACACCATGGCCTCGGTCGACAGCTGGGCTCTCGACACCCTCAAGGACACCTACGTCGACGTCGCCTTCATCGGTGCCAACGGCCTTTCCGTCGAACGAGGGCTCACCACGCCGGACACCGCCGAGGCGATGGTCAAGCGCGCGGCCATCGCCTCCGCGCGGCGGACGGTGCTGCTGGCCGATCACACCAAGATCGGCAACGACCACTTCGCCCGGTTCGGTGACCTCGGGGACGTCGACACCCTGATCACCGACGCCGGCGTCGATCCCCGGATCGCCGACGAGATCACCCAGACCGGCGTCAAGGTGATCACCGTTTGAGGCGAACGGGCGAGCGGCTCGCCGGATACCTGATGACAGCGCCGTTCTACGTCCTGTTCGGCGTTTTCGGCCTCTTTCCCCTGCTCTACACCGCCTGGGTGGCGCTGCACCACTGGCATCTGATCAACGGCGACACCGGGTTCGCCGGGCTCGGCAACTTCGCCGTCCTGCTCCAGGATCCGAACTTCTACAACGCGCTCTTCAACACGGTCAGCATCTTCGTCCTCTCCACCGTCCCCCAGCTGCTGGCCGCGCTCGGGCTCGCCGCGCTGCTCGACCGCCCGTTGCGCGCGCGGACCCTGTGGCGGGCCAGCGTGCTGTTGCCCAACGTCGTCTCGGTGGTCGCGGTGGCGTTGGTGTTCAGCCAGCTCTTCGCCGAGGACTACGGCGTCGTCAACTGGGCGCTGGGCCTGGTCGGTCTCGACCCGGTGGACTGGCGGTCGGACCGGTTCGCCTCGCATGTCGCGGTGAGCGTGATGGTGATGTGGCGCTGGACCGGCTACAACGCGCTGCTCTACCTCGCGGCCATGCAGTCCGTGCCGCAGGAGCGCTACGACGCCGCCATGCTCGACGGCGCGTCGCGCTGGCGGACGTTCTGGTCGATCACCGTGCCCGCGATCCGGCCGACCATCGCCTTCACCGTCGTCGTCTCGACCATCGGCGGACTGCAGCTGTTCGCCGAACCGCAGCTGTTCGACGACACCGGCACCAACGGGACCGGCGGCGCCGACCGGCAGTTCCAGACCCTCGCCATGTACTTGTACGAGAAGGGGTTCGGCGAGTTCGACGCCGGATACGCGGCGGCCATCGCGTGGCTGCTCTTCCTGTTCTCGGCGGGCTTCGCGCTGGTCAACTTCTCGCTCGTGCGCCGGATCCGGGGCGGTGAGTGAGGCGTGGCGGCCAGGGAACGGACCGGTTTCGTCGTCTACGGGCTGCTGCTCGCCGTCGGCATCGCCTCGATCTTCCCGCTGTACTGGTCGTTCGTGGTGTCCTCCAAGGACAATTCCGCCCTCGGCGAGACCACCCCGCCGCTGCTGCCCGGCGGCAACCTGATCGAGAACGTGGGCAAGGTCTTCGAGACCGTCGACTTCTGGCTGGCGATGCAGAACTCGCTGATCGTCGCCGGTACGGTGACCGTCTCGAACGTGCTGCTCTCCAGCATGGCCGGATTCGCCTTCGCGCGCCTGCGGTTCCCCGGCCGCGACTCGCTCTTCCTGGTCGTCATCGGCACCGCGATGGTGCCCGCCCAGCTCGGGGTCATCCCGCTCTACCTGGTGGTCGGCGAACTCGGCTGGTACGGGCGGCTGGAGGCGGTGATCGTGCCCGGGCTGGTCGGCGCCTTCAGCGTGTTCTGGATGCGGCAGGCGTGCGAAGAAGCGATCCCGGGCGAACTGCTCGACGCGGGTCGCGTCGACGGCTGTTCGACGGCGCGGCTGTTCTGGAGCGTCGCCATGCCCGCCATCCGCCCCCAGGCCGCCGTGCTCGCGATGCTGACGTTCATGACCGCGTGGAACGACTTCTTCTGGCCCTTGATCGTGCTCGATCCCAACGCGCACCCGACGGTCCAGGTGGCACTGTCGCGGCTGGCCAGCGGCTACTTCACCGACTACTCGCTGATGCTCACCGCGGCCACGCTCGGCGTCCTGCCGGTCATCGTGCTGTTCATCCTGCTGGCCAGGAAGGTGGTCGACGGCGTCATGCGCGGTGCGCTGCGGGGCTGAGTCCCGTCGCGCGCCACCCCCCGGGACGCTATGAAAGGCCCGTTACTTGCGAAATTTGCAAGTAACGGGCCTTTCATAGCACTTCAGGGACCCGTGACCGGGCCGCTCACGCTCCTGCGAGACCGTTGCGCGCCACCACGTCCGCGTAGAACCGGGCGCTGTCCTTGAGCGTCCGCTCCTGGGTGCCGAAGTCGACGTGCACGAGGCCGAAGCGCTGCGTGTACCCCATGGCCCATTCGAAGTTGTCCAGCAGCGACCAGGCCATGTAGCCGCGGATGTCGGCGCCGCGTTCGATCGCGTCGTGGACGGCGGCGAGGTGCTCGGCGAAGTACCGCACGCGTTTCGTGTCGTGCACGCGACCGTCCACGACCTCGTCCTCGAAGGCGGCCCCGTTCTCGGCGATCACGAGCGGCAGGCCGGGGCAGTGGTCACGCAGCCACAGCAGCAGATCGGTGAACGACTCCGGGCGCTGCTCCCAGCCGAGCGAGGTCAGGTCACCGCGGGGTGGCGTGACGTCCATCCCGCGCAGGCCGGGCAGTGGGCAGTTGCTGTCGGCCTCGGGGTCGGCGAGCGGGACCGCGCGGGCGGGCGCGTAGTAGTTGACGCCCAGGACGTCGAGCGGCTGCGCGATGAGGTCCAGATCGCCGTCCGCGATCGCCGCTTCGAGGGTGCCGAGATGCTCCAGATCCGCCAGCAGCTCGGGCGGATAACCGCGGCCGAGCAGCGGGTCGAGGAAGAACCTGTTGTGCAGGAAGTCGAATTTGCGCGCGGCCTCGCGGTGCTCGGCGTCGTCCACGTCGGTCAGCACCGGGGCGAAGTTGAGCACGATGGACACTTCCTGCTCACCGCCACCCGCGCGCAACGCCTGCGCGGCCCGCCCGTGCGCGAGCATCAGGTTGTGCCCCGCCACCAGTGCGGCGCCCTCGTCCCGGATGCCCGGCGCGTGGTCGCCGTTGCCGTAGCCGATGAAGGCGGCGCAGAACGGTTCGTTGATCGTGGTCCATTGCCGGACGCGGTCGCCGAGTGCCTTGTGGACGGTCAGGGTGTAGTCGGCGAAGAGACTCGCGACGTCGCGGTTGGGCCAGCCGCCTTCCTCCTGCAAAGCCTGCGGCAGATCCCAGTGGTAGAGCGTGACCATCGGGGTGATCCCGTGCTCCAGCAACGTGTCGACAAGACGATCGTAGAAGGCGAGCCCGCGCGGTTCGATCGTGCGGCCGTCCGGCATGACCCGTGACCACGCGACCGAGAAGCGGTAGTACGGCACGCCGAGTTCGCTCAGCAGGCCGACGTCCTCGCGATAGCGCCGGTAGTGGTCGCACGCCGGGTCGCCGGTGGCGCCGTCGAGCACCAGGCCCGGTCGCGCGGTGAAGGTGTCCCAAATGGACGGTCCGCGGCCGTCGGCGGTCGTCGAGCCCTCGATCTGGTACGCCGCCGTGGCCGTTCCCCAGCGGAACCCGGCCGGAAACCCGCGTGTCACGCCGTCCCCGCTCATTTGGCGGCCGCGGCGCGGCCTTCGGTCGCGGCCTGGGTCCAGGCCTGATCGAGCGTTTGCCTTCCCTCTTCGACCCGGCCGAGCGCGTGCCCGTACACGGGCCGCACCTCACCGTCGCGCAGCCCGCGATAGTTCGGGCGGAGGGCTTCGGCGGACGCGGCGAAGATCTTGCCGACCGGCGCGTCGCTGAAGTACTTGCTGGTGTGGGAAAGCACGGCGCCGTCCTGGTAGGCGCCCAGCGCGCTCGGCAGCAGGCCGCTTTCCAGGAAGATCCGCTTCTGCTGTTCCGGCGCGGTGAGCCAGACGGCGAGGTCGTAGGCCTCCTTGCGGTGCTCGCCCTGTTTCGGGACGGTCAGGAACGACCCGCCCCAGTTGCCCGCCTTGCCGGGAACCGAGGTGACGTCCCATTTGCCCGCGAGTTCCGGGCCGCCCGCCTCCTCGATCTGGGTGAGCATCCAGGCGGGACAGGTGATGGCGGCGAACCGGCTTTGCTTGATCGCCACCGTCCAAGGCTGGGTGAAGGTGGTGACGGCGGCCGTCTCCTTCTTCAGCGCCATCCCGCCCGCCAGGTCGAAGGCCTTGCGCACGTTCGGGTTCGTGTCGCCGACGAACGTGTCGTCCTTGGCGAAGTAGTTCTCCTGAGCCTGGTTGAGCATCGCCGTGTAGATGGTGCCCGCCGAGTCGGCGAACTTGACGTCCGGCGCCCTCGAACTGAACTTCTCCCCGGTTTCGGCGAACTTCTCCCAGGTCGGCCACAGCGCGGCCACCTGGTCGCGGTCGGTCGGCAGACCGGCGTTCGCGAACAGGTCGCGGCGGTAGCAGAGGGCGAGGCTGCCCATGTCGGTGCCGAGGCCCATCACGAACTTCCCGTCGTTCGCGGTGCCCTGGTCCCATTTCCAGCCGGGCCAGTTCGTGCGGAGGCCCTGCGCGCCGAATTCGGACAGATCGGTGAACTTGTCCGTGGATTGACGGAACTTGGGGAGGTACTGCTCCTCGATCGCCACCACGTCCGCGCTGCCGCGTCCGGCGCCGAGGCCGGTGGCGAGCTGACGGTGGTGCGTCTCGAAGTCGGCGACCCGGCCCTCGACCGTGATCCCCGGATGCGCCTTCTCGTACTCGTCGAAGAGCTTCTCGTAGCCGAACTCGCCGAAGGTGGCGACGGTCAGCTTGATCGGTCCGCCGGATTCCGCCGGCTTTCCCGAACAGCCGGTGAGCAGCAGCGCGAAGGCCGCCAATCCGGCCAGCAGGCGGGTCATGGCTCTCCTCGGTCGTGCGCGATTCACGGACTGCAGGCGAATTATGTCGTGGTGATCGGGCGGTGGCAGCGCGTGCCGTCCGTTGGGACAACCGCGTTGCCCGAAGAGACGGCTCACGCGAGCCGTCTCGGCAACTGATCGCCGACGGTCAGCCGGGAATCGGCGTGCAGTTTGGTCAGCACCCGGGACACCAGCGACTGCACCGTCCGCCTCGGCAGGCTCAGTTCCGCGGCGATCTCCGGATTGGACAGTTTCGCCGCCACCAGCCGCGCGACCCGCAGTTCCAGCGGCGACAGCGCCCCGGCGTGGCGGGGACCCCGCTCGGCACGGCTCAGCACGCCGTGGCGGCGCAGCCTGTTTTCCGCCCGGCGGATGTTCCAGCCCGCGCCGACCTGCCCGAGTACCTCGCACGCCTCGGTGAGCGCCTGGGTGGCCGCTTCGAGGTGGCCGGTGCGGCCGAGCAGTTCGGCGGCGTCCTCCAGCGAGGCCGCGAGTTCGATCGGGCGGCGGACCTCGCGATAGTGATCGGCCGCGGCCAGCACGCCTTCGGGATCGCCGTCGATCAGCGCGCGGCACCGGGCGGCGGCCGCCGCGGCCCTCGCGGGCACGGTCTCCTGGCTCGCTTCCTCGGCGCAGACGGCGAGCGCTTCCCTTGCGAGGTCGTCGTTCCCGGCCGCGAGCGCGATCCGGACGACGTCGGGAAGCCATTGGTGCCGCAGCATCATCTGGGCGAAGTCGGGGCGCAGCACCGGTGCGAACAGCCGCAGCGCGTCGTCGAGCCGGTCACGCTGCTCGGCGGCCATCGCCTGGGCGGCGAGGTAGAAGTCGCAGCTTTCGCGCTCGGAGGAGTTCGACGGCGAGTGTGCCTCGGCCGCTTCCAGATGCGCGCGGACGGAGACTCGTTCGTTCCGGTGGCCCGCGATGAGGGCGGCGACCCCGTGCAGCAGCAGGGCGGCGGCCCCCGGCTCGCGCACGCCGTAGAAGGTGATCGCCGGGCCGTCCTCGGTGACCGAGTCCAGTTCGGCCAGCGCCTCGTCCCAGCGGCCGGTCCAGTAGTAGTGCACGGCCGCCGAGACCTGCGGGCCGGTCGGCAGGCCGTGCCGCGCCGCCGTCTCGTACCCGGCGTGCAGCGTGGCGTCGGCCTCGTCGAGACGGTCGAGGTTCTGCAGGGTGAAGAGGCGGTTGTCGAGCAGGTCGAACCGCAGCGTCGCCAGGTCGGCTTCGTCCCCGGTGGTCTCGAGCGCGGCGTCGACCGCGGTCAGCGCCCGGTCGTGCTCGCGGCGGATCGAATGCACGAGCCACAACGTCTGCTGCGCGTGCGCGGCGGGATACCGTTCGCCCGCCTCGACGGCCTCGGCGTGCAGGCCCCGCGCGATCCGTTCGGTCTCGCCGAGATCGTCGAGCGTGCCGCGCCGGAAGTTGGCGAGCAGGGTGCGGGTGCTGGTCCGCCACAGTTCCGGCATCGACGGGTCGTCCGCGGTGTCGGCGAGCGCCTCGATCGCGCCGGGGGTGTCGCCCCGGCGGTAGCGCAGCGCGGCGAGGACATGCCGCATCTGCGCCAGATCCGCCTTGTCGCCGACCGTCTTCACCGCCTGCTCCGCCTCGGCCTCCGGGTCTTTTTCGAGCCGGAACAGCACGCGGACCAGCGCGGCGATCAGCGTCTCCCGTTGCTCGCGGGTGGGCACCGTGCTGTCGAGCGCGCCGCGGAGGAGGTCGGCCGCGATGTGCGGGGCGCGGTTGGACACCGCGATGTGGTTGCCGGTGAGCCAGCCGACCAGCCACGGGTCGACCGGCACCGGCTCGGCCGCCAGTTGCTCGGCGACCCGTTTGATCGGCGCGCCACCGCGTGCGAGCGCCTCGGCGGCGCGCCGGTGCAGCGCGGCGCGGACCGGTTCGGCGATGCCGCCGTAGAGCGCCTGCCGCTGGAACGGATGGTGGAAGGCGAGTTTGTCGCCCGCGTACTCGATCACCCCGGCGGTGGTGGCCGGTTCGAGATCCCGCAGGACCTCCAGCGGGCTCTTGCCCGCCAGCGCGGCGAGGTCCTCGACCGCGAACTCCGCGCCCAGCAGCGAGGCGGTGCGCAGGATGTCGGTCGTGGCCGGGTCGAGGCATTCCAGCGTGCGGCCCACCGCCGCCAGCAGCGATCGCGGCGCGTTCTCGCTGCCGTTGAGCGTCACCTCGGCCACGCCCGCCTTGATCCGCAGCGAGCCGGTGCGGACCAGGTCGTGCGCGATTTCCCTGGCGTAGAGCGGATTCCCGGCCGCGCGCCGGACCAGCGGGCGCAGGCTCGGGCCCAGTTTCGCCGCGAGGATCACCTCGAAGACCGCGGTGACCTCGTCGTCGGTCAGCACCTCGACCGGCATGATCTCGCCGTCCCTCGCCTCGATCCCGCGGCGCAGCTGGGCGAGGTCCCGGCGGCCGTGCCCGGTGCGCGTGGCGGCGACCAGCAGCAGCGGCAGCTGGCGGGTGGCGGCGGCGAGGCGTTGCCAAAGCAGCACACTGGCCTCGTCGGCCCAATGGAGATCGTCGATCACCAGCACCAGCGGGCCCGCCGCGCAGGTCTCGTCGACCAGTGCCAGCAGTTTGTCCACGGTGGACAGGATCGGGTCGGTGGGGCCCCAGTTCCCGTGCGCGGGCTCGGCGTGCAGCTCACCGGCCAGTTTGGCCTTGGCCGGATCCGCGGCGCCGTGGTGCACCCCGAGGCATTCCATGATCACCTGCAGCGGAAACCGTTGCTGGAGCTCGTCGGCCGCGGTCCAGGCGAGCTGGCAGCCGCGTGCCGCCGCGCCCGCCAGCCCGGCGATCAGCAGCTCCGACTTGCCGATCCCCGGTTCGCCTTCGAGCCAGACCGGACGCCCGCGCCCGGCGAGCAGGTCGGTGACGAACCCGTCCAGCCGTTCGACCTGACGGGCCCGGCCGGGCAGCTGACCCTGGCCGCCGCGTTCGATCGCCTTGGCCACCGGCGGCGGCACGACGCGCACCGGAACCGGTTTCGATCCGGTGACAGGTTTTTCGGTGCCGTCAAGGATGCGCTGATGGAGTTCACGCAGCGGGGCGCCGGGCTCGACGCCCAGTTCGTCACGGAGCACGCGCCGGGCATCGCGGTAGACGGTCAGCGCTTCGATCTGCCGCCCGCTGGCGTGCAGGGCGCGCATGAGCGTCTCGTGCAGCGTCTCGCGCAACGGGTGCCGCTGGACCAGCGCGGTCAGCTCGGCCACCAGTTCACGGTGGTCGCCGAGGCCGAGCAGCGCGGTGGCCCGCAGTTCGGTGGCGGTCAGCTGGAGTTCGGAAAGCCGGACGCGCTCGGCTTCGGCGAACGGGCCCGGTACGCCGGAGTAGGCCTCGCCGCGCCAGCGGCCGAGCGCGGTGGTGAGCCGGGCGGCCGCGCCACGCTGATCCGCGTGGGCGAGCAGGAGTTTCCTGGCGTCGGCGGCGTCCCGTTCGGCCAGGTGGACGTCGAGCGCCTCGCGGTCCAGCCGCAGCACGTAGCTCGATCCGGACGAATGCAGCACCTCGTGCGCGGCGCCGCCCGCCTTGCGGATCGCCCCGCGCAGACCGGAGACGTAGGTGTGGACACTGCCGGTGGCGCTGGCCGGCGCCGAGCCGCCCCAGACGTCGGCGATCAGTTCACCGAGCGAAACGGACTGGCCGCACCGCGCCGCGAGGGTGGCGAAAACCGCGCGCTGGCGGGCGGGCCCGAGCTTCAGCTCGACGTCTTCGAGCCAGGCACGGGGCGGCCCGAGCAGCTCGACGCGCAGCCCGTTCGTCACGCCGGCTCCATTTCTCGTCCTCACCGAAAGTGGCCGGATCACTACCGTGGTCCCCGCAGTTTAGGACGTACGCGTGGCGGTTCGGTTGCGCACCCGGGTGTGGGTCAGACGACGCCGCGCTGAGGCGGGACACCGGGGCGGGCGAGGGCGTGCAGCGGCGCGCACCAGGGCTGCGCGGCCCCCGTCGTGCGGGCGGTGGGCCAGGAGTTCTCCGTGCCCGTTTCGGGCAGCAGAAGCGCGGCGAGTTCGCCGGCCAGGCTTTGGTGCTGCTCCTCGGTGAGGTTCCGCTGGTGCGAAAGCAGGTGGAGCAGTTCGACGGCGGGCCCGGTGGACAGCACGCCGACGTTGTCGAGCAGCCATTGCGGGATCCACCGTGCCGTCAGCTCGTCGCCCACCTGGAGCAGCTGCTCGGCGACGCGGTCCGCGGGCGCGCCGGAGCCCACCATGGTCGCGGCGATCTCCTGGTGCAGCACGGCGCGGATGGCGGGCGGGGTGTTCGCGGCGAACACCGAACGCACCAGGGGGACGCGGAACCGCAGGCGATCCCCTTCGGTTTCCAGCACGCGCGCGGCGAGCGCCTCCTCGACCGCTTCGATCAGCGCCCGCAGCTCGCGGCCGGTCACACCGGTCAGGTCGGCGACCGTGAACGACGAGCCGAGCAGCGCGGCCGAGGTCAGCGTTCGCTTGCACGCCACGGAAAGCGTGGCGAGATGATCTTCCACCACGGCGGTGATCCGGCGGTGCGGCGCGGCCGCCAGGTCGTGGCCTTCGGCGAATTCGGTGAACAGCTCGCACAGGTAACCGGCGTTGCCCGCGGTGTACTCGGCGGCGAACCCGAGGAAGTCCTCACCGGGATCCCTGGCCAGGGTCTCCTCGGCGAGCGCGGCGACGGCCGGGCCGTCGAACGGCGGCAGCGAGACGATCTCGCCGTCGAGCCGCGAGCGGAGGACGTCGAGCGTGCGGCGCCGGGGGAGCGGGCGCGCGGAGCCGATCAGCAGCAGCGGCAGGTGCGTGGTGAGCCGGTGCAGGCGCTGCCAGGCGAGCAGGCTGTCCTCGTCGGCCCAGTGCAGATCCTCGAAGACGAGTACCCGCGGCCCGTCCTCGCACAGTTCGGTGACCGTCCTGGTGAGATTGTCGAGCGCCTCCCCGCCGAGGCAGTCGGCGATGAGGCTCAGCGGGACCGCGCTGGTCAGTTCGTCGGCTTCGACCCAGCGCGTCCGGTTTCCCGCCGTGGCGAGGGCCTCCGCCAGGAGCGCGCTCTTGCCGCTGCCCGCCTCGCCGTCCAGCCACACCGTCCCGCCGCGGCCTTCGTCCAGCAACGCGGACAGGTGACGGCGCAACCGGCCCAGTTCGAACTCGCGGCCGACGAAGGCGGACGTCCGTTCGGGCAGCGCCCGCGTCGGCCGGTGGCGGTCCGGCTGGTCCTGGTGGTGCAGTGACGGGTCGCCGTCCAGGACCCGCTGTCGCAGCGCCAGCAGCTCCGGACCGGGTTCGAGACCGGACTGCTCGATGATCGTCTCGCGGGCGCTGTCGAACGCGGCCAGTGCTTCGGCCTGCCTGCCGGACCGGAACAGCGCGGTGACCAGCATGCGGTGCAGGCCTTCGTGCAACGGATGGCGCTCGACCAGCACGGCCAGCTCGCCCACGAGGTCGCGATAGCCGCCCAGGTGCAACGCGACCTCGGCCTGGCGTTCGAGCGCGCCCATGCGCAGTTCGTTCAGCCGGGCGCGCTGGGTTTCGGCGAAGGGACCGGGGATGCCGGTCAGCGCGGAACCCCGCCACTGAGCGAGCGCCGAGCGCAGTGACTCCAGCTCCCGGTGGTGCTCGCCCGCGAGCCGGTAGGTGCGGGCCCGTTCCAATTCGGCTTCGAAGACGTGGACGTCGACCTGCTGTCTCGGCAGGTCGAGGCTGTAACCGGCGCGGGTGGCGACGAGCGGCTCGCCCACGGGCTCCAGCGCGCGGCGCAGCGCGGAGACGTAGGTGTAGACGATGCCGGTGGCGCTGTCCGGGGGCCGCTCACCCCACACGGCGTCGATGATGTCCTTGCGGGAGACGAACTGGCCGGCGTGCAGGGCGAGCGCGGCGAACACCGCTTGCCGCTGAGCGGGCCCCAGGGCGATCTCGCCGGAGCCGTGCCGGGCGGGGGCGCCGCCCAGTAGCCGCACCGTCAGCGAGGGAACCTCGTCCATGACCTGCCGCCTGTGCGTCCGACTTCCGGAAAGAGCATCGCGCCCGGGGAAAATCCTAGTGGGGCCGTTGTGGGTTTCGCAATCAATCGGACACTCAGCGTGTGGGTTTCGTCCGCTGGTCATGAGACATTCTCGCGTTTTGCCAGGGCGGTCCGGTTCAGGGGGTTCACCACCGTGAACGGGGTCGAGGTCGGTGCCCGTTCATGTGGTTTTCAGGATGTGGACAGCCGAGGGGCGACTGGGCAAAGCCGGACGTTCTCGGGGGCAGAGTGTCGTCCGGCCCTGTTCCCTGGCATGCGTGGCTGTGCATGCTGTGTCGGTGAGCCAGGATCAGGAGCGATTCGCCGGAGATGTCCTGCTCGGCCTCGCCCACGACGGCAGGCTGATGCTCGACGCCGACGAGGCCGAAGCGCGCGTCGCCGAGCTCCGGCGGACGCTGGCCTACGGGTACGCCCTGCTCGCCGACCCGGACTACACCGGACCCGAGGACAGGCTCCGCGAGATCCTCGACGAACTTCCCAAGTACGTGGAGGCGTTTCAGCTGGCCACGAAGTTCTTCACGCCTCGTTGAGAACTCGTGGAGAGTTCGTGAAGAGCTCCTTCGCAGACTGTGTCCCATCCGACTGGGGCCGCGGATCAAGCGGAGGGGACAGAGTGGACACGGAAACCCGACAGATCACCGTGGCGGTGCACGCGCCCGATCCGATCACCACGGCGGGCCTGGCCAGTCAGCTGGGCACGCAGCAGGGGATCGACATCCGGGACTGGGAGCAGCGCGCCGACACCGACGTACTGGTGTTCGCCGCCGAATGGCTCACCCCCGAGATCGTGCTGTGGCTGCGACGGCTCGCCTCCGAGGACGGCAAGCCGGTGGTGCTCGTGGTGAGCCAGATCAGCGAGGCGGAACTGGTGCCCGCGATCGAATGCCGGGTGGTGGCGGTCCTGCCGCGTTCGGCGACGACCGGTGAGCGGCTCGCGCACGCCGTCCGCGCGGCGGCCTCCGGCGGCGGGGTGCTCCCGCCGAGCCTGCTCGGCGAACTGCTCAAGCACGTCGAACGGCTGCAGCGCGAGGTGCTCGACCCGATGGGCGTCAACACCGCCGGGCTCACCACGCGGGAGATCGACGTCCTGCGCCTGATGGCCGACGGCAAGGACACCGTCGAGATCGCGGGCGAGCTCTGCTACTCGGAACGCAGCGTGAAGCACATCATCCAGGGCATCACCGGACGGCTGAAGCTGAAGAACCGGCCGCACGCCGTCGCGTACGCCGTGCGAGCGGGAGTCATCTAGAACGGGCTGAAGGGGCCCATGGCCGCATGTCACGCGACGAAGGGCGCTTTCGTCGCGTCGGATGCGGGGAAAGTCCCCTTCGGCTCACGTCCTCAGATCAGCCCGGCCCGGATGGCGGCGGCCACCGCCTCCGCCCGGTTCCGCAGCGCCAGCCGGTGCTGGGCCTGGTGCAGGATGTTCTTGATGGTCCGCTGCGAGTAGCCCATCGCCGCGCCGATCTCGACGGTGTCCTTGCCGTCGGCGATCATCCGCAGCACCCGGATCTCGCGTTCGCGGAACCGCGAAGACTCGTCGGGGCCGCCCACCAGGGCGTCATACCCGGCGGCCAGCCTCGCGGCGGTGGTCGAGACCGCCGTCCGCGCGGCCAGGACCTCCGCGATCAGCAGTTCGGTCCGGGCCGCCCGATGCGGCAGCGCGCGGCGCACCCCGGCGGCCGCGGCCGAGCGGTAGCCCTCCGGCGGCAGCGGCCCGGTGATCAGGACGCCGGGCAGGCCGCCCTGTTCGGACACCGCGCGCCGGAGAACCGGGAGATCGTGGTCGACCGGATCCTCGGCGGCCACCAGCACGTCCGCGCCCCGTGCGCCGGGTGGGACGACTTCGAGCGCCTCGGCCTGCGACAGCATGCCGACCACCCCCGCCAGGGTCAGCGGGTCGGCCGCGTGGACGGCCACCCGGAGGTCCGGCCCGCTCACGAGGCGTATCGGCCGTTCAGCAGCGCCGTGGCCAGTTCGATCCGGGAGCGGTAGCCGGTCCGCGTGAAGAGCAGGCTCAACCGTCCCTCCACGCTCTTCTGGCTCGTCTGCAGCGCGGTCGCCAGTTGTTCGTTCGTCAGCCCTTCGCCCGCCAGCAGCGCCAGCAGGTGCTCGTTCTCGGCGACCGTCTCCTGCGGGCCGCCGGGAATCTCGAGTCCGTTCTCCCGCATCAGATTCCGCAGCCGCGCGCGGTACAGCAGCGCGTCCAACGACCCGAGCACCTCGTACACCTCGGTGAGCACCTTCGGCTCCGTCGCGCCGTGCCGGACCAGCCGTTCGGCCGCGACGGCCAGTTCGAGTGGTTGCGCGCGTTCGCGGGCCAGCCAGAGACCTTCGCCGGCGGGCTCGCGGCCGAGGCAGGCCCGGACCAGATGGCGATGCAGCAGCACCCGCCCGGTCGGCATCGCGGAAGCGAGGTCCTCCAGCGCGTCGAGTGCCTTCTTCGCTCCCGCGCGGTCGTTGTTCCGCAACGCCAGTTCGGCGAGGTCGGCCCAGGCGACGTCCGTGCCGACGGCGAGTCCGCAGGTGGCCGCGTGCAAGCGTTTGGCGGCGCGGTCGGTTTCGCCCAGCGCGATGTCGACCCGCGCTTCGGCGATGTCGAGCAGATGCGCCAGCATCGGCGCGGTGGCGCGGGCGGCGGTCAGCAGTTCCCGCGCCGCGCTGAACCGTCCCTGCGACAGCAGGACTGACACGGTCGACAGGTGCATCGCGGTCGAGCCGGTGTCGTAGCCGCGCCGCGAACGGTCGGCCACACTGCGGTGGGCGAAGTCGACCGCGCGGGCGGAATCGCCACGCATGGCCGCGAGCAGTGAACGTTCGCTGTCGCGCAGACCGGTTTCCGGGAAGACCTCGTCGGCGAGCAGCTTTTCCGCGCGTGCCCGTTCGCCCAGCACCAGCAACGCGGTGACGTACGAGGTGATCTGGTCGTTCCGGGGCCGCCTCGCCGTCCTCAGCGGCCACCGCTCGCGTTCGGTCAGGTTCGCACCGAACCGCGCGGAGCGGCCTGCCCACAGCTCGGCCAGGCCGCCGAAGAGTTCGCCCAGCATCGCGGAAACCGTCGACTCCGTGCGCCACGAATCGTTCTCCGCCAGCAGTTCGGCCGCTTCGGCCCACCGGTCCAGCAGGCTCAGCGCGATCGCGCTCGACGCCACCGACCATTCCGGCGGGTTCGCGGCGATCCTCGTCAGCTCGGCCGTGTTGCCGGAGTTGTGCAGCGCGCAGACGGCGATCGACTGCGCTTCCTGCGCGGCGTCGGCGGAAAGCCGGTCGGGGAATTCCTCAAGCAGCCGCCGTGTGCCCGCGAGACTCTGTTCGTGATCGCCGTTGAGGTGGCACCACATGGTGTGGAGGAGGGTCACCCTCGCGCGTTGTGGCCGGTCCTCGGTCAGCTCGACGGCGGCGCGCAGCCACCGCGCGCCGCGGGTGGTCTGGTCGTCGGGCAGGAAGGCCGCGTTGTCGAGCAGTTCGGCGAGCGCGCGCCGCGGGTCGATCAGCTTGCCCGCCTCGGCGATCCGGTCGGCGAGATAGTACGGGTCGGACGTGTGCGCGGTCCCGTTCCACAACGCGGTGACGGCGGCCGCGGAGAACCGCCGCCGCTCGAAGGGGCCGAGTTCGGCGATCAGCGCGTAAGCCACCACCGGCACGGTGAACCGCCATCCGCGGCCGCGGTGCAGCACCCCGTCGGCGCGCAGGACTTCGAGGATCGCCAGGGTTTCCGCGGGATCCTGCGCCAGCACCCCGCTGATCAACGACGGCATCGCCTCGCCGAGCGGATGCAGGACGGCGGCCGCCTTCGCGACCGCGAGCCGCTCGGGATCCAACGGCACGGACCGCAACGGCACCGCGGTCCCGGGGACGAGATACGCGCGCCGGTCGACGATCCGGATCGCGCCCTGCGCGCGCAGCAGGTCCAAGGCCTGGCGCAGCGCGGCGGGTACACCCCGGCTGAGTTCGTGCAGGCGGTCCCGCAGCGAAGCACTCGGAACGGCGCCCAGCGCTTCGACGACCGGTCGCGTGATCTCCTCCGCCTTCAACGGCAGCAGCCGCACGGGATGCACCAGGCCGTCGGCCCGCAGCCGCCGCACGAGGGCGAGTCCTTCGCCCACCTCACGGACCGGAGTGCGAGTGGCGCAGATCAACCGCGCGGAAGTACCGTCCAGCCGCCGGATCAACGCCTCCAGGACGGCCAGCGAGTCGCGGCCCATCCACTGGGTGTCGTCGAGCATCAGCACGTGCCCGCCACCGCCGAGGATCGGCGCGGCCACGGCCCGTGCCGCGCGCCCGGCCACCGCGGGGTCGTCGGCCGCGCCCGTCGCCGGGGCGGGCCAGGGAAAGCCGCCGGGGGCCAGGTCACCCGTCTGTGTGAACCGCGCGCTCGAAACCCCGTGCCCTGACTCGCAAAGCCGCTCGCGCAACCGGGCGAGCAGCGTGGTCCGGCCGGCGCCCGCCGGTCCGGTCACCCATACGCAGGGGGCGCCCGTGCCGGTGACACGCTCCAGGATCTGCTCGGTCACCTCGTCCACGCCGCCATCTTGAGCCGACCCGGCGGCCGTGACGTGGTCGTCCGGCGGGTTCTGGCCCGTATGGACGGTGGGTCCGCCCGAAAGCCGCGACCGGATGCGCGCCGGCGGTCGGCCGGCGCACATCCGTCTGCGCGGGACCGGTGGATGTCCGGTGCGGTGCCTTCCCCGGGGGGTTGGTGAGGAAAGCACCGAATCCAGGACGTCACCGGCGCCGCACGGCCGCATGGGGGAGCGGACGTGGCGACGCCGCGGCCGGGCGGGGCATGAGCCCCTGGTCCGTCACCGGCCGCTTCCTCGAAGCTAGCGTGGTCCGGCCCCGGCGCGGCGGTTTTCGGACCGCACGGCCGGAGGCACTGACCGAAAGGGCAGCGCGGAGGTCAGGCCGCGAGCGGGCCGAAGACAAGGGTGCCTGGCGCTCCGGCGTCGTCACCCGCCCAGAACTCCAGCCACAGCGCGGCGAACTCGTTCCGGGACAGCATTCCGTCGCCGTCGGAGTCCAGCAGCGGGAACGTGGCGTCGGTGTCGGTCGGGCGGCCGTTCCAGACCTCGATCAGCCGGCGGTACTCCGCCGCGGAGATCAGGTCGTCGCGGTTCTCGTCGATCGCTTCGAACATCGCGTCGGCGGTCGCGATCACGGCCTCGGGCGTGTCCGGCAGTTTGTCCACCACCAGCAGGACTTCGTCGAGGGAGACCTTGTCGTCGCGGTCGAGGTCCGAGGCCGCCAGCAAGGTCGTCCACCAGCTCAGCATGATGCCGGTCAGGCGCGGCCCGTCGCCGGGGCCGCGCTGTCGCGTCCAGCGGTCGGCCAGGGCCTGGAAGTCCCGCTCCTGAAGGAAACCGTCGCCGTCGACGTCCATCGCGGCGAAGACACCGGAGATCTTGCGCCGTTGCAAGTCGCTTGCCATGCGACCGAACGATAGGACCGGACTCCGCCGGGACACATCGGCCATTCAGGGCCCCGGCGAACCACGATCGGGGGACGGGCGCTCACTCGGATTGCGGTGGCTGCGTCGAAGGAGGAAGGCCCTTGATGATCTTCGCGACGAGGACTTCGAGTTCGGCCCGGATCTGGTCGGTGGTGGAGCCGGCGGCGATGCCCCGGGTGACCCGCAGCAGGTCCGTCACCGTTTCCGTCTTGTGGTCGAAGATCTCGGCGGTCGCCCGTGCCTTGGCGGCGAGTTCCTGCGCCGCGACGAGTTCGTCACCGGAGCCTTTGATCAGCGCTTCGACGGTGCTGACCAGACGTTCCAGAATGCGGTACACCGCCCGGGCCGAGAATCCGCCGAGAAGCGCGAGCAGCGGACGGGTCAGGAGCACGCTGACGCTCGTGGAGGCGGGAGCGTTCGCGGTGGTCGCCGCGGGTTCCACGATGAGAAACGCCAGCGCCGTCCCGGCGAGGCCGCCGAGGATGATCAGGTTGGTGTACCTGCCTTCCAGGCCTCGTTCGAAGGAGCCGCGGGAGAGCTGACGGCTCAGGGCGAACATGACGTAGAAGATCCCGCCGATGACCGAGGCGAGCGCGGTGACGAGGATGTCCAGCCAGAGCGGGGCACCGGAACTCGTCCGCCAGATCTGGAGGGCCACGAAGGCGGTGAACAGCGCCATCGCGAGGAAGGCGAGGGAGCGCGCGTATCTGGTGGCACCGAAGTAACGGCGGACTCCGTGGGCTTCTTCGTCGGCGAGGAGCTCGATCGTGTTCGGGTTCGCCGGTGCCACGGCGGCGACGAGTTGTTTGTGGGCCTCGGTCAGTTTGCTGAGTGGCAGCGGGGTGTAGAGCGTGTCATCGAACTGGGGATCCGCTTCTCTCCGTGCGACGTCCACGATGTCGATCGCGTCGGCGGGGAGGGACAAGCCGCTCTTCGTGCCGTAGCGGATCATCGCCAGGCATTGGTCGAGGACGGTCAGGCGGGGGTTGTAGGCGTCGACGCGGTCCCGCTTGCGTCGCGGTTTCCACTCCGCGGATCCACCCCAGCGCCGCTCGTGTTCGTTCGGCTCCTTGAAATCGGGACTGTCGTTGAGGGACATGGTGTGCCTCGCATCCGGAGAATGATCTGCCTGGCAGTCGTCGATTCCCTGTCGTGCGTTGCGTGCCTGCCCGGATCGTTATTCGGTGAGCGCGTCGAGGATCAGGGCCTCTGGCCACCTCTGGCGCATGCTTATGCTTCTTGGTCATTCGATAACTAAGGGCGAGTTTCTTGGCTTTGGCCTGAGCCGTCGAACCGGGGTTTTGTGAGAGGGCGGCTGCCATCGCATGCATTCCCCAGTGTGCGCTCGGCCTTGTCTCGCATGAGGAAGGTCGGCACGATACCGGCAATTGCCGACGGCGCCGCCAACCGTCGGCGTGATTCAGGCGGTTATTCCTGGCTATGTTCCGTTGGGACGTGGCACGCCTCGCGCATGCGCCTCCGCCGTCAAATGACACCCCGTCTTCAACGTCAACATGCTGCTCGTCCCTGTGGTCGACCCGCTTCCGGACGACAGCGTGAGGTCGGCCCCGAAACCGTCGAGCAGGTGGAACTCACGGTACGTCGGCTTGTTGACTTCGAGCCCCTTCTTCGTGAAGCCGTGTTTCCCGGCCGCATCGGTGAGCGCCTGCGTCACCTTCGGCCAACCGGCCTCGGCGACCTCATTCGGTGAGCCCCAGGCGGTGTACGTCGTCGTCACATCGTGCAGGTCGACCGCGCGGAAGGCATTGCACCCCGAGTCGACGCGGGCATCTTGTCCGACCTTCCAGTCCTTGAGCCCGACATCGGCCAGTGTCGTCTGGAGATCGGCAAGAACCTGGCGGTAGGTCTTCTGGGCGTCCTCACTGCTCGGGCGTTTGAGGAGTTCGCCGAACTGCTGCTGGGTCGACATGCCGTCCTTGCTGTGGGCGTTGTCGAGGTAGTCCGGGCCGCTGTCGCACGCCGTGCTGGTCAGCAGGACGGCGAGCACCGCCCCGGCGATCCGATTGGACGTTCGGAGGGCGTGCTTCATGGGTTTCACCTGGGCTTACTTCGAGACGGTCAGGTCGGGAAGGCCGGCGATCACCGCGGCCATGTTGTACTTGCTCGTACTGTCGGTGCCCTCGGGCGTGGTGAGCGTGTACTCGCTGTGGCCGGTCGACGCGGCGAGCGGTAGGCCGTCGAACTTCGAGGTCGCCTCGTGAGTGGCGAGCTGCTTCATGCCGTCCATGCTGCCGGGGTCCTCACCGAACCGCCCATGCGTGAGGTTGCCGACGTCGGCCACCGGATCGCCGTCCGCCTCGAGCGTATAGGCATGGCCTTCGGGGATGTGCAGTTGCTCGATCGAGCGGCCCGCGATGCCGTCCCCGTAGGGCTGGTCAGAGATACCAGGCGAGCCGAAGAACACGGCGTCGTCCACGCCAGTGTCGCTATGCAGGGCGATCCCCGTGGTGAGGGAGCCGTACGAGTGTCCGAGGGCGGTGAGGTGCGGGTCGTCTGGCCGGGACATGTTGATGCCCTGGTCGAACCTGGCGAGCTTTTCGGCACCATCCCGCGCCGCGCCGCCACCAATGACGTCGACGTAGTCGCCTAGGTTGCCGGTCGCGGGGGGTTCATAACCAAGCCATGTCACCGTGGCAACCGATTGCCCGGTGGGGTCGTTGAGCATGCGGCTCGCGCTGTCCCGCACGGTCTGCATGTCGTTCACGTAGCCGTCGAGATTCTTCTCCACTGCCGAATTCATGCCCGGCGTGAACACGGAAACGTGCTTGGCGATGTCGACGTCACCATTGGCGACTGCGGCCTTCACCTTGTCGCCGGTCATATCGAGCGACAAGAGCTGTTTGTCAGCCTTGGGCTTGCCGTCCGGGCCGAGCATGATGCCGTTGATCTTGTCGAGCGCGCCGAGCCGCTCGTCGAGTTTGCCGAGCTTCTCCTGGTAGTCGCGGACGAGCGGGCGGTCGCGGCCGAGGTCGTCTGGTGCGTGCCGCATGAGCTCGGTGCGCTCCTCGAGGAGCTTCTGTTTCTCGTCCGCAAGGAGCGCGAGGTTCGCTTTGCTTCGGGCCCAGGCGGCCACGCCGTCCCGGTTGCCCACCAGGCCAGGGTGGTCCTTGATCAAGCGCTCTTGCTGCTGTTTCGAGAGGGAATCCCACCAGGCCGCGTTGGCCGCCGGACCCGCGTCGACGGCCGGCGGGGAAGAGATCGACAAGGAGCCAAGTGCCTCTCCGGCGTTTCCTGCCGCGGCCAGGCTGGTGCCCTCGCCACTGGCGTCGAGAGTGTGCCCGGAAATGGCGGGCTCGAGCACGGCGCAGAAGTCGTTGTCGACGTCCTCGGCGGAAAGCAGCGTCTGCTTCACGCGCTCACCGAGCTCCGAGGCAACCGCCTTCCGTTCCCGCTCGACGTCCTCACGCTGGTCTTCCGGAGTGTCCGGTGGCAGGCCCCTGTCGGTGATCCCGCCGTCGTCACCGATCAAGAAGTTGTGCGCCCGTGCCAGCTCCTCGGCTTCCTTGAAGCCGGCGAGGACACCGGTGGCCGCGTCGGCGACGTCACCACTCGCGCGGCGGATGGCCGCGATCTCGGCCGCCCACTCCTTGCCTTCTTCGATCAGACGCTGCGAAGCTCCGGCCGCCGCGGTCGCCGCCGTGCCTGACCAGCCGCTCGGCATGACAGCGTCCTCGAAGTCTTCGGAACAGGCGAGCAGCTGTAAGTACTTGCCGTTGAGCGCGGCCGACATGTTCGAAAGGACGCTCGGGTTCCAGCGTCGAAGATCGCCCCAGGACACCATCAGCTGGCCTTCGGCCCGCCGTGAGCGACCGTGACACGCAGATCTTGCTGGGCGGCCGCCTCGTTGGCGCGATAGTTCGCGACGGCCTTGCCCAAGTCACCGGAGTACGCCTCCCAGGCTCCGGCCCAACGCCGCCCTTTGCCCGACCACGCGCTCTTCAAGGCCGCCAGTTTGCCCGCCGAACGCGTACCGGGAAGTCCGGCGTCACCCTCCGGGACGACACCGGCAGCGTCGAGCCCGCGGGCGTCGTCGACCAGCCTTCCCGCGGCCTTGCCCGCTTCGTCGATCTCTCCAAGTACGGCCTCGTACCCAGCCATCTGCCACACCCCTCCCAAGGTGACGCGTGTGCTGTCTCCGTGACCTTACGACAACAGCCGGTCACCTGTGAACCACATCCGCCCAGGTCGGGGAGGGCTACTCAAGCTCGGTGAGCAGAACTACTCAGGCGCGCGGAGTTCGTTATTTGCACCGCGTTCGGCCGCGGATTCGACGATCGCGCTGCTTCACGTCGGTGCTGGGCTCGCCGCGGAGACTCAGGCTGTGAATGCCTGATGGCCCGGACAGGTCGAGCTTGGACCTAAGGCACGATCAGGACGCATCGCCTGGCTGCCACCAGAGCCATCCGGGGTCGAAGCGTCCGTTGAAGTGCTGGCGTGAACGTGCTCATCTTGGGGATCATCTGCTTTACGTTCATCACGCTGGTTTGGCTTGCGTTCAAGTACGACCGGCCCATATCGGTGGAGCTGTGGATCTTCACACTCAGCTGATCTCGGCCGGGACCGGCTGCCGCGGTCGTCAACCCCTTGCGGACGATTCGGTCGGGAGCGGACGAGGAGGTTCTTCAGCGGCCCGGGGCGAGCGCCACCAAGGATAAGGAATCCCGAACAGCTTGTTGACCAGCACGGCGAGCAGTGCGATGAGGGCCACGCCCACCAGGACCGCGACGATCTGTGGAGCGGTGTGCAGGAGGCCGAGCGCGATGATCAGGGTGGTCGCCCCGGCGGGTGGATGGGGGATCTCCAGCGCGGCCATCGCGGCGCAGGTGAGGCCCAGCGCGATCGCCGCCGCCCCGATCCTGGCCCAGGAAGGATGGGTCAGGTCCGGGGCGGCGGTCAGCAGCCCGGTGACGGCGAGGCCGGTGAGTCCCGCGAGGACACCGGCCAGGTGACCGAGCACCGTGTTGCGCGGGCTCGCGCCCGGCGCCCGCGGACTCGCGAACACCAGGAACGCGGTGGGCCCGAGCGAAGGGAACAGCAGGGGAGCGCCCGAAAGGATCGCGCAGAGGCCGATGAACACGATGCAGCCGAAGGAACTCAGCGCGACGTAGGCGGTGCGGCTGATCCTGGTCATTCCCAGCCACGGCGCGGGTTCCGGGTACCGACGCTGCCGGGGGCGCGGCGCCGGTAGACCACGTACGGGCGGAGCAGGTACCGCACCGGAGCGCTGAAAGCGTGCACCAAGCGGGAAAACGGCCACAGCGCGAACAACAGCATGCCCAGCGCGGTGTGCAGCCGGTAGTCCAGCGGCGCCGACGCCATCAGCTCCGGCTGGGGATCGAGGAGCAGGATGCCCCGGAACCAGGGCGCGACGGTCTCCCGGTAGTCGTATCCGCCGCGGACACCGTTGTCGACCAGCGTGGTCGCCAGCCCGGCGAGCATCACCAGCACGAGCACGACGTACATGTACTTGTCGCTGACCGAGGTGGCGCCGCGGACCGCGGGCACCCGGATCCGCCGCCACAGCAGGAGACCGAGCCCGCCGATCGCGACCAGCCCGGCGATACTGCCCATCCCGAGCGAGATCAGGTGGTAACCGTGCTCGTCGAGTCCGGCGAACTCGGTGACGCCCTTCGGCACGAGCAGGCCGAGCACGTGCCCGCCGATGACCATCAGCAGTCCGATGTGGAACACCGGGCTGGCCACCCGCAGGAGCCGGGATTCGTGGAGCTGGCTCGACCGGCTCGTCCAGCCGAACTTGTCGTGGCGATACCGCCAGATCGTGCCGAACACCAGCAGAGCGATCGCCGCGTAGGGCGCGGCTCCCCACAACAGCAGGTCGAATCCGGAACTCATCGGCCACCTCCGGCGCCGGTGGGGAACGGGTCGAGGCCGACCAGTTCGGCCGGGGGCTCCGCGGGCAGCGGCGCGGGGACCGCGGGCAGGGTGGCCAGCACCGCGGCGACGGCGTCGCGATACGGGGTGTCCATAGTGGACAGATTGCGGTGCAGGAGTTCCAGCGCGGGATGGAAGCGGGCGAGCACCTGCCCGGCGGCGTCCGGGTTCGCGGCGGCGGCGAACTCCAGGATCACGGGCAGGAAGTCCGGCAGCTCGTTCTCGGCGGGGGCGAACCCGTGGGTGCGGTAGAACCGGCGTACCGCGGCCAGCGTCTCCCCGCGGCGGCGGGTGTCGCCGTCGAGGAACCAGCTCAGGTGCAGCGTGCGACGCGGCTTCCGGTCGAAGACCTCGATGTAGTGCGAGGCCAGCTCGCCGGGTTCACCGTGTTCGAGATACGCCACCGTGCGGGAGAGTTCGTCTTGGCCGGGGCCGGTGGTCTCGTCGAGGCAGGCGCGCAGCAGGCCGAGTTTGCCGAGGACGGCTTCGTCGGGATACTGCAGACACCATCCGGCGATCTGGCGCAGGGCCGCGTGATCCCGGGAAGCCTTGGGGCGGAGGAGTTTCACCGGTTTCGCCCCCGCAGGGTCGGGAACAACGCGTCCGGGCGGGCGCCGTCGTCCCAGCTGACCAGGTCCACTGTGGACTCACCGCCGCCCATGCCGGGGCCGCCGTCGACGTCGAGGCTGCACCGGGTGGCGATGCCCTCCAGGTCGTGGGCCTGCCCGACACCCGCGGTGGGGATGACATAGCGTTCGTCGTACTTGGCCAGCGCGAGCAGCCGGTGCATGCCGAAGATCTGCTCCCCGGTGAGCCCGACGGAGGCGGGGATGTCCTCGTCCGTCTCCTGCCCGAGGTTCACCGCCCGCATGTAGGACCGCATCGCCGCCAGCCGCCGCAGGGACCGCCGGACCGGCTCGGTGTCGCCGGCGGTGAACAGTTCGGCCAGGTACTCGATCGGGATTCGCAGGGCGTCGATGGCGCCGAACAGGTTGTCGCGGTGCTCACCGTCGTGACCGCTGCCGCTCACGGCGTCGACCACCGGCGACAGGGGCGGGATGTACCAGACCATCGGCATCGTGCGGTATTCCGGATGCAGCGGCAGCGCCAGCCGGTAGTCGTGGATCAGCTGGTACACCGGGGAACGCCGCGCCGCGGTGAGCCAGTCGTGCGGGACACCGGCCGCCTCGGCCGCCCGGATCACGGCGGGGTCGTGCGGATCGAGCAGCAGGCCGAGCTGCGCGGGGTAGAGGTCGTGCTCGTCGGCGACGGACGCGGCTTCGGTGACTTTGTCGGCGTCGTAGAGCAGGACGCCGATGTAGCGCAGCCGCCCGACGCAGGTTTCCGCGCACACCGTCGGCTGCCCGGCTTCCACCCGCGGATAGCAGAAGGTGCACTTCTCGGCCTTGCCGGTCTTGTGGTTGAAGTAGACCTTCTTGTACGGACAGCCGGTGACGCACATCCGCCAGCCGCGGCACTGGTCCTGGTCGACCAGCACGATCCCGTCCTCCTCGCGTTTGTACATCGCGCCGGACGGGCAACTGGCCACACAGGACGGGTTGAGGCAGTGCTCGCAGATCCGCGGCAGGTAGAACATGAAGCTCTGCTCGAACTCGAACTTGATCCGGATGCCGAGTTCGTCGCGGAGCTTCTCGGCGATCGGGTCCTTGACGCCGTGCTCGGTGGAGCCGCCGAGATCGTCGTCCCAGTTCGGTCCCCAGGTGGGCTGGAGGGGTTCGCCGGTGATGGCCGACCGCGGCGCGGCGGTGGGCACGTCGTCGCCGAGCGGCGCTTCGATCAGGGTGGCGTAGTCGTAGGTCCACGGCTCGTAGTAGTCGGAGATCTCCGGCAGATCCGGGTTGGCGAACAACTTCGCGAGCTTGCTCAGCCGTCCGCCCGCTCGCAGCCGGAGCTTGCCCTTCGCCGTCCGCTCCCAGCCGCCCTTCCAGCGCTCCTGATCCTCGTAGCGACGCGGATATCCCTGCCCCGGGCGGGTTTCCACGTTGTTGAACCAGGCGTACTCGGTGCCCGCCCGGTTGGTCCAGGCCTGCTTGCAGGTCACCGAACAGGTGTGGCAGCCGATGCACTTGTCGAGGTTCATCACCATGGCCAGCTGTGCCATGACCCGCATCAGTAACGCACCTCCTGGGAACGGCGGCGGATCACGGTGACCTCGTCGCGCTGGTTGCCGGTGGGGCCCAGGTAGTTGAAACCGAAGGAGAGCTGGGCGTAGCCGCCGATGAGATGGGTGGGTTTGAGCAGCAGCCGGGTCAGCGAGTTGTGCGTGCCGCCGCGTTTGCCGGTGGCCTCGCTGCGCGGCACGTTCACCGCCCGATCCTGGGCGTGGTAAAGGAAAACGGTGCCCGCGGGCATCCGGTGGGAGACGATCGCGCGGGCCACCACGACGCCGTTGCGGTTGACCGCCTCGATCCAGTCGTTGTCCTTCGCGCCGATGGCCTCGGCGTCGGCCGGGCTCATCCAGATCCCCTGCCCGCCGCGGGACAGGGTGAGCATGTGGAGGTTGTCCTGGTATGTCGAGTGGATCGACCATTTGCTGTGCGGGGTCAGATAACGCACGGTGACCTCCGCGGCGTCTCCCGTCCCGCCGGAGAGATGCTGCGAGCCCAGCGGCGGCCGGTAGACCGGGAGCGCCTCGCCGAGTTCGTGCATCCAGTCGTGGTCGAGGAAGAAATGCTGACGGCCGGTGAGGGTATGCCACGGTTTCCCGTGTTCGACGTTGATCACGAACGCCGAGTAGCGCCGTCCGCCGCTCTCGCTGCCGGACCATTCCGGACTGGTGATCACCGCCGCCGGACGGGACCGGGTGTCGGCGAAGGTGATCTTCTTGCCTTCGTGCTCGGCGGAAAGATGCGCCAGCTCGGTGCCGACCCGTTTCTCGAGATCGCGGAAACCCTGGGTGGCCAGCCGCCCGTTGGTGGTGCCCGACAGGGCGAGCACGGCGTCGGCCGCCTTGATGTCGGTGTCGATGAGCGCCTGGCCCTGAGCGGCCCCGGTCGTCGCGACGCCGTTCTTCGCGCGCAGCCAGTTCACCTCCTCGCCGACGTCGTAGGTGAGGCCCTTGCTGGTGGCGCCCAGTTTCTCCAGCAGCGGACCGAGCGTGGCCAGTTTCGCCGCCACCGCCGGATAATCGCGTTCGACGACGGTCAGCCGCGGCATGGTGACACCCGGGATCGGCTCGACGTCGCCGTCACGCCAGTCACGCACGACTCCGCCCGGCTGCGCCGTTTCGCTCGGGGTGTCGTGCGTCATCGGGGTGGCGACGAGGTCCTTGCGCACGCCGAGATGCCGTTCGGCGAGTTCGCTGAACCGCTTCGCGATCGTGTGGAAGGCCTCGAAGTCGGTGCGGGTCTGCCACGGCGGATCGACGGCGGCGTTGAACGAATGCACGAAGGGATGCATGTCCGTCGACGAGAGATCGTGCTTTTCGTACCAGGTCGCCGCCGGCAGCACGAGATCCGCGAACAAGGTGGTGCTGGTCATCCGGTAATCGATTGCCAGCATGAGATCCAACTTGCCGACCGGGGCGGTTTCGTGCCATTTCACGGATCTCGGCCGCGCGTCCGGCGGCGCCTCCTCGCCGCGCAGGTTCGCGTCGGTGCCGAGCAGGTGGCGCAGGAAGTACTCGTGGCCCTTGGCGGAGGAACCGAGCAGGTTGGACCGCCACACCGTGAGCACCCGGGGCCAGTTCTCCGGATCGTCCGGATCCTCGGCCGCGAACCCCAGCGTGCCTTCGCGGAGCTTGTCGGTGACGTGGCGGACCGGGTCGAGCCCGGCTTCCTCGGCCTCGTCGACCAGGTCGAGCGGGTTGCGGTCGAAGGTGGGGAACGACGGCATCCAGCCCAGCCGCGCCGACTGCGCGAGCGTGTCCGCGGCACTGGTCCCGGCGAGTTTCCCGGTCGCCAGCGGGGAAGTCAGCTCGTCGTTGCGCAGCGCGTCGTAGCGCCATTGGCCGGTGTGCAGGTACCAATAGGCCGTCCCGATCATCTGCCGGGCGGGCCGCATCCAGTCCATCGCGCCCGCGAGGGTCTGGTGTCCGGTCAGCGGCCGCACCTTCTCCTGGCCGACGTAATGCGCCCAGCCGCCGCCGTTGCGGCCCTGGCAGCCGGTCATCGTCAGCAGCGCCAGGAAGGACCGGTAGATGGTGTCGGAGTGGAACCAGTGGTTGGTGCCCGCGCCCATCAGGATCATGCACCGGCCGCGGGACGCCTCGGCGGTCTCGGCGAACTCCCTGGCGATCCGGGCGACCCGCTCGGCCGGGACCGAGGTGATCTCCTGCTGCCACGCCGGGGTGCACGGTTCCGCCGGATCGTCGTAGCCGGACGGCCACCGGCCGGGGAGATCGCCGCGCCGCACACCGTACTGCGCCATCAGCAGGTCGAACACCGTGGTGACCAGCTGTCCGCCGTGCTCCACGGCCGGTACTCCGCGCCGCAGGACGCCGTCGGTGTCGAACCGCGGGAGCAGCACCTCGACGCCCTCGTGACCGGGATCGGTGAGCAGGCTCAGCCGCGGCACGACGTCGCCGAGGTCGAGGTTCCAGCTGCCCTGGTCGTGTTCGTTCCAGCGGAAGCCGACCGAGCCGTTGGGCACGACCGGTTCCCCGGTGCGGTCGTCGACCAGCACGGTCTTCCATCGCGGCTCGGCCGTCTCGGCTCCGAGATCCGCGGCGGTGAGGAACTTCGACGGTACGTACGCGCCGTCCCGTTCGGTCAGCGTGACCAGGAAGGGAAGGTCGGTGAAGCGGCTGACGTAGTCGGTGAAGTACGGAACCCGCCGTTCGGCGAAGAACTCGGTGAGGATGACGTGCCCCATGGCCATCGCCAGCGCGGCGTCGGTGCCGGGGTGCGGGGCCAGCCACTCGTCGGCGAACTTGGTGTTGTCGGCGTAGTCGGGGGAGACCACGACGACCTTCTGGCCGCGATAACGGGCCTCGGCCATCCAATGGGCGTCCGGTGTCCTGGTCACCGGGACGTTCGAGCCCCACATCATCAGGTATGCGGCGTCCCACCAGTCCGCGGACTCCGGCACGTCGGTCTGATCGCCGAACACCTGCGGCGAGGCCACCGGCAGATCGGCGTACCAGTCGTAGAAGGAGAGCATCGGGGCGCCGATCAGCGCCATGAACCGCGACCCGATCGCGTGCGAGACCATGGACATCGCCGGAATCGGCGAAAAGCCGGCGACCCGGTCCGGCCCGTAGCGCGAAATGGCGTGCACATGCGCGGCGGCCGCGATTTCCGCCGCTTCGTCCCAGCCGATCCGGACCAGTCCGCCCTTCCCCTGGCGCGCTGATAGGACAGTCGTTTCATCGGGTCGTCCATCACCGAAGCCCAAGCGACGACCGGGTCTCCGTGCTGTTTCAGCGCCTCCCGGTACATTTCCACCAGTACGCCTCGCGCGTACGGAAAACGTACCCGGGTCGGGGAATAGGAATACCACGAAAAGGAGGCGCCGCGAGGGCAGCCGCGCGGTTCGTACTCCGGTTTGTCGGGGCCGACGGAGGGATAATCCGGATCCTGGCTCTCCCACGTGATGATCCCGTCGGACACGTACACGTTCCAGCGGCAGGAACCCGTGCAGTTCACGCCGTGCGTCGACGGGACCACCTTGTCGTGGCTCCAGCGGTCACGGTAGAAAGCATCGGCTTCCCGGCCGCCGGTCAGGTGTACGGAGTGCAGATCCGCGGAACTCTCCGCGCGGGTCAGATAACGGCCCAGGCGGAGCAGGGCGGTGGTCGCCGCACCTTCGTCGTGGTGGTTTCCGGAGCCGTTTCCGTTGGCTTTTCGTGGCGAGCGCACGCTCGCGACCTCCCGACTAAAGTCGTGAATGAGGCAGACAGCGCGAACAGGACTTGCCGAGTCTGTCCGGGGAACGAGTGCGATGCTAGCGGTATCGGCCGCCCATTGTCTTTCCGCGAAGGTGATCATGGGTGTTGATCACTCGAAAAGACCAGCAAGTAAATGTGCAGGTAATGGCGAGGTAAGTGTCCCGAGAAATTAGATTATTCCGTTCGGTCGGGCGATCGAAAGGAGTTCCTGTGCGAATTCACGGAACGGGGTACCGGTGTGGCACACGGATTCGGGGCCGGGCGAACCGGAAAACGTGGAAGAAGTATCACCGGGCGCGGGACAGGGCCGAAGGTATGTATAACGACCTATACCGACGCGCTTCGGCCGGACCTGCCGGATGGCGGCCCGCCGCGTCCCCCGGCAAAATGAACCGGTGACGGAATCGGGAAGAGCCGAGAGCGGCGGTGTCGCGTTCGAGGGCACTGACGAAACGGCCGTGCTGGAGGTGTCCGGCGCGCTCGACCTCGCCCTCGCGCCCCGGCTGAGGCTGATGGTCGAACGGGCCTTCCGGCTGCGGCCCGCGGTCATGGTCGTCGATCTGACGGCCGTGGAATTCCTGGCGTCGGCGGGGATGGCGGAGCTGGTCCGGGCGGACCGGCTGTGCGCGGGTGTCACCCAGGTCCGGGTCGTGGCGGGCAGCCGGGTCGTGCTGCGGCCGCTGGAGCTGACCTGTCTGACCGACGAGCTGGCGGTCTATCCGACGAGGACAGCGGCGCTGGAGGCCTGATGGAACCCGGTACCGACGTGGTCGCGGAGGCCGTCCGCCGGATCGCCGCCGGTGACCGAGAGGCCGTTTCCCCGCTCGTGGAACTCGTCGACCGCCTGCGTGCCGAGGCCGCGCTGGTCGACGGACTGCACTCGGTCGGCAGGCGGCTGACCTCGCAGCTCGACATCGACCGGATCGTGCAGGACGCGACCGACTCCGCCACGAAGGCGACCGGGGCGGCCTTCGGCGCGTTCTTCTACAACCTCGTCGACCAGTTCGGCGAGTCCTACACCCTGTACACGCTGTCCGGGGTTCCCCGTGAGGCATTCTCCCGGTTCCCGATGCCCCGCAACACCGAGATCTTCGCGCCCACCTTCGACGGCGTCCGCACGGTCCGCAGCGACGACATCACCAGGGATCCCGGCTTCGGCAAGAACCCGCCCTACCGCGGCATGCCGGAAGGACACCTCCCGGTCCGCAGCTATCTCGCGGTGCCGGTGCTGAGCCCGACCAGCGGGAAGGTCCTCGGCGGGTTCTTCTTCGGCCACGCCGAACCCGGCCGCTTCACCGAGCGGCACGAGTACCTCGCCGAAGGCATCGCGGGCTATTCCGCGATCGCGCTGGACAACGCCCGGCTGTACGAGCGGGAGCGCACCCTCGTCGCCGAACTGTCCCGCAGCATGCTGCCGGAGGTGCCCGGGATCCCCGGCCTGCGGATCATCACCCGCTACCTGCCCGCCGCCACCGGGACCAACGTCGGCGGCGACTGGTTCGACGTCATCCGGCTGCCCTCCGGGCGCACGGCGTTCGTGATCGGCGACGTCGTCGGGCACGGGGTGCCTGCGGCGACCGTGATGGGCCAGACCCGGACGGCCATCCGCGCCTACGCCCTGCTGGAACTGCGGCCGTCGGAACTGCTGCTCCGGGTCTCCCAGCTGACGGAGCCCGGGTTCGTCACCTGTTTCTACGCGGTCCACGACCCGGAGGACCACTCGCTGACCTACGCCAACGCCGGGCATCTGCCCGCCGTGCTGAGACATCCGGACGGCCGGATCGACCAGGTCGGCGAGGCGCTCGCACCGCCGCTGGGTGTCGGCTCCGCTTTCGCCGAGGAACGGACCGGTTTCCCGCCGGGCTCGGATCTGCTGCTGTACACCGACGGCCTGGTGGAGAGCCCCGCGAGGGACATCACGCTGGGCATCGAACGGCTGCTCGGCGCGTTCGCCGCGTACGGCGACCGGCTCGGCGACGCGGCCGCCTGGGACGACCTCATCGAGGAGATCACCCACAATCGCCACGACGACGACATCGCCGTGATCCACGTCCAGCACACGACAGGCGGCGAAGAATGAAGCACGTACCTGCCCCGGTCCCGCGGGAGTTCCGCGATCGGGTGCCCGCCGAACCGGGACGGCTCGTCGGGCTCCGCAAGCAGCTCACGGGATGGCTCGCCGGTCTCGGCGTCGACGGGGAACGGCAGGAGGACATCGTCCTGGCGAGCAACGAAGCACTGGCCAACTCCGCCGAACACGCCTACCGGGGCGGCGCGGACGGCGTCATCGACATCCACGCCACCGCCGTCCGTGACGAGATCAGGATCGTCGTCACCGACTACGGGGCCTGGAAGCCCGCGGACCCGGCCGACACGATCCGCGGCCGCGGCCTGCTGCTGATCGACCGCCTGGCCGACCACGCCGAGTGTGAATACCGGGGCGACGGCACCACGGTGACCATGACCTGGACGAGTCTCCCCGAAGGAGCGAGATGACCACTGAAATCGAGCGGGCGGCGCACGCCTACTGCCCCGTGTGCACTCCGGATCCCGGCCGCGGCGACCAGGTCACCGCGCTCTGCGGGGCCACCCATCCCTTCTGGGGCCGTCGTGAGCGGCCGGTGAACAACTGCCCGTCGTGCGAAGCCCTGGCCGCGGGCACGGTCTACCCGTGTGGTCACACGGGTGGCGAGCGATGAGGGGATGATCGTTAAAGTTCGCGGCATTCGGGGTACTAGGTCCTCGCGAGCCCCCCACGGGTAGCAAAGAACTTGGAGGTCCCCGTGTCCACCGATCAGGCATCGTCCGCCGGCGCCAAGGTCGAAGTACTGACCCTGGACGTGAGCGGCCACCTGAGCGAGCTGGCCAGGGTGCGGGCCTGGGCGCGCGCGGAACTGCGTGACGCCACCGAAGAGAACCTGACGGACACGATCCTGGTGCTGGACGAACTGGTGTCCAACGCGGTGCGGCACGGGAATCCGCCGCGTCAGGTGCGCCTGCTGCGACTGCCTGGCCGCCTGCGCATCGAGGTCGACGACTCGGGCACGACACCCGCCACCCCGCGCCCTCCCTCGGAGACCGGGGGACGCGGCCTCGCCCTCATCGACGCCTGCTCGACCGGCTGGGGCCAGGAGCACCGCGAAGACGGAAAGACCGTATGGGCGGAACTCAGCCTGACCCAGGAACCGACCGGCCGCAGTTGATCACGGTCGGGTGGAGTGCGCCGACTGCCGAACCGCCTCCGGTGATCTCCCGGGCAGGCCGCGTAGTGTTCGCACGCCGTCCGCGCAGTCCTCGCCCTGGAGCCGAACCCGATCATGCACACTCCCTCGCCCGACCCGGCCTTCGTCATCGATGTCGCCCGCCGGGACGACGTCGTGCTCGTGATCGCGTCCGGCGAGCTGGATCTGGCCGCCGACCCGGTCCTGGGCGCGACCCTCGCCCAGGCCGACGCGTTGCCGGTTCCCGTCGTGGCGGATCTGAGCGAGGTGAGTTTCTGCGGTTCCTGCGTGCTCGCCCAGTTGGTGGGCGCCGCCATCCGGAAAGAGCGGGCGGGCCTGTCGTTGCTGGTGGTCACCGCGCGGTCCGCGGTGCTGCGGCCGTTGACCCTGCTGGGCATGGACGACTACTTGACCATCGTTCCCGACCGTGAGGCCGCGCTCGAAATCCTAAACGTGTCAGGTGCCACGTCGACTCCGCCGTTTCCCGCTCCGGAAGCCGGGTACTCAAGGGTCAGCGGACAACGAATGGAGGCCCTGATGAACGACAAAGCCGAAAACAAGGTCGACGAGCTCAAGGGCAAGGCCAAGGAAGCCGTAGGGAACGCCACGGACAACGAGCAGTGGCAGGCCGAAGGCAAGGCCGAGCAGGGCAAGGCCAACCTCAAGCAAGCCGGCGAGAAGGTCAAGGACGCCGTGAAGGGCGTCAAGGACTGATATCACGCCGAAAAGGGGTCCGTCCACAGAGGACGGGCCCCTTTCGCGTACCCGTCGTCAGCCGACGATGCCGCTCAACCGCGTGCGCGCGGCGTCGAGCATCGCCTGTGAACGCGGGAAATCGTGCAGTTCCCCGCGCAGGAGTTCGAGTGCGGGGAGCAGGGATCCCGCCGGAACCTGGCGCGCGGAAAGGATTTCCGCCGTCCAGGTCAGGAAAGCGGTGAACAGGTCCTCGTCTCCCACATACAGCGAAACCGTCAGGTATTCGACGATATGGGCGATGTCCTCCGCCGTGTGCTGACGTTGACGCTCGGTGTACCGGCGCATCGCCGGGACGCGGTCCTCCAGCCCGGTCAGGACGGCTTTCACCAGCTGTCCCGAAGTCCGCGTGACGAGGGTGTACTCCTGGTCGGCCAGATGCGGCAGGTCGTCGAGGGGCTGGTGCCCGGCACGGGGACGGGGGAGCGGCGCGGTCAGCAGATCCGCCGCCGCCCGCGCGTCCGGGGCCCAGGCGTCCGCGCCGAGCAGCCGGGCGAACCGGCCGTCGTGGCCGAACGCCGCACCGCCGGCGATGACGGGGGTCGCCGCCGCCTGACAGGCCGTGATCGTCGCGTGCGCGGCAGGCAGCCGGGTGGCCAGCGAAGCCGACAACGCCACCGCGTCCGGCCCCGTGCGGTGCAGGTGGGCGACCAGATGCGGGGCGGGTACCTGCGCGCCGAGGTAGTCGACCTGGAACCCGCGCAACTTCAGCACCTCGGCCAGCAGCCGGGCGGGCATGGCGTGCCATTCGCCGTCGACGCACGCCACCGTGATGCGGCCCCGGTGCTCGCGCGGCCGGGGGAGGGCGTAACCGAAACCGGCGAGCACCCGGTCGTTGATCGCGGTGGCGGCGTGCTCCTGCGCCACGGTGAGCCGGTTCGCGGCCCACTCCTGGCCGACCTTGCGCTGTACCGCGCCGACCACGTCGAGCAGCACGCTCTCCGCGTCGACACCGGCGCCCAGCGCAGAGACCACGACGTCACCGGCGGCGTATTCGTCACCGGCGGTCACCGCCTGCCACAGCCGTTCGAAGTAGTCGGATGTCACCGGGTGCCGGGCCTCCGTGGTTTCCGCGGAGCGGTGATCACCAGCACCGCCATGTCGTCGTGCGCACGGCCGCCGATCCACTGCGTGGCCAGCATCTGTATGCGTTCGGCGACCGCGTCCGCCGCCAGGTCGGCGCATTCGGCCATCGCCGCGTGCAGCCGTTCCTCGCCGAACATCTCGTCACCGAGCGGGCCGCCCTTGGCCTCCACGATGCCGTCGGTGTACATCAGGCAGCTTTCACCGGGCGCGAGGAGGACTTCCGCCGAGGTCGTCCGGATCTCGGGGAGGACGCCGATCAGGCTGCCGCCGGTGTCCACCTCCTCGACGGTGCCGTCGGAACGGGCGACCAGTGGCGGCGGATGCCCGGCGCAGGTGACCCGCAGCCGCACCGCGTCGCCCTCGCGGCGGGCGGAGGCGAGGGCGAGCGTGACGAACCGGCCGTCCTCCCGGCTCGCCAGGGTGGTGTTCAGGAGGCTGAGCAGCCGGTGGTGGTCCTCGGCGATCGGCAGGAGCGCGCGCAGCGTCGTCCGGATCTTGCCGGTCAGGACGGCGGCTTCGAGTCCCTTTCCGCAGACGTCGCCGAGTACGGCCAGCGACTCGTACCCGGCGGTGTCGACGGCGGAATGGACGTCGTAGAAGTCGCCGCCGATGCGGTCCTCGTCCCACGCGGGCCGGTAGCGACCGGCGAAGTCGACGCCGCCCAGTTGCTCCAGCCGGGGCGGGAGCAGTTCGCGCATGAGCGTCTCGGTCGTCGACGCCTGATGGGCGAACATCCTGGCCGCCGAGATCGCGGCACCGGCCCGGGCCGCGAACAGCCGGGCGAAGATCTCTTCCTGGTCGGTGAACGCGGCCTGGTCACCGGTGCGCAGCAGGATCAGCGCCCCGGCGGGTACACCGTGCCCCGGCAAGGGCGTGACGACGAGCGAAGTGGCCGGGCCGAACCCGTCGGGCAGGATCCACGACGGCGCCGCCCCGGGGTCCAGCCAGCGCGAGGGCACCGGCGGGAAGCCGCGCAACGCCTCGTCCAGCCCCGGCAGGTCGGCGGGTTCGATGACCAGTCTGGACAGCGTCACGGCGCCGCCGCGAACACACGACGCCGCCGGATGGGCGCCCTGAACCGGCGGAGCCAGCACCACCGCGGCCCCGGCCAGGTGCTCGGCGGCCAGTTGCGCGGCCACCTCGATGCAGCGTTCGACGTTGAGCGAGCTCAGCAGCGCCGCCGAGGCGTCGGTGAGGAAGGCGACGCGCTGCCGTTCCTGCCGGACCAGTTCGCGGGCCGCCTCGGTGTCGGTCTCGTCGGCCAGCCACCAGGTGACGACGCCGTCGTGCGGTATCGAGGACGCGGCCCAGGCACGGTCGCCCGCGACGCCGCGGACGATCCCGGTCACACCGTCACGATGGGCTTCCGCCAGCCAGGGGGCCGTCCCGTGGCGCAACGGGAGGCCCTGACGTGCTTCGGGGAACAGCGCGCGGGCGGCGTCGTTGAGGCCGAGGACGATTCCGTCGTCGTCGACCAGTACCGCGGGTGAGGGCGCGGTTTCCCAGCTTCGCCCGGCCGTGGCCGGTGCCGCGATCAGGGGTTCAGCCATCGGCCTGCCCGATGTCCAGTTCCGCCCACACGGTCTTGCCGTCCGGGCGGGCCGTCTGGCCCCACGACGTGGAAGCCAGGGAAACGAGGGTGAGGCCCTGGCCGCCGGTGCTGTTCGGGGGACCGCGCCGCGCCGCCGAGCCGGGCGCGCCGTCCGAGACCTCGACACGCAGCGTGTCGTCCGTGTGCAGCAGCCGGACCAGGTACGGCGCCCGCGCGTGCCGGAGCGCGTTGGAAGCGAGTTCGTCGACGACCATCACGACGTCGGCGACCGTGTCCTCGGGCAGCCCGTCCAGGGTTTCCCGGGTCCAGGCGCGGACCTCGGCGAGCCGGCGGACATCTCCGGTCATGGCGAGCTCGCGGGTCGTGGTGTCCTGCCGGATCGCGGCGTCGGAGGAGGTCATGAGCGGGAATCCAGTGCCGAACGCGCGTCTTCGAGTGTCGGGTGGACGGGCATGAGCTCGTCCAGCCGCAGCAGGCTGATCGGCCGGGCGACGGCGCGGACCGAGGTGGCGACGGCGAACCGGCCGCCCTGGTCCCGCAGCCGCTGCGCGAGGCCGAGCAGGACCTGCAGACAGCTGGAGTCGCAGTACGTGACAGCGGTCATGTCCGCGACGGCCCGGCCGGACGGTGGGTGTTCCCCGACGATCTGCCGGAGCTTGGGGGACACCGCGAAGTCGAACTCGCCGCTCATCGCGAACACGGTGAGCCCCTCGGACTCGTACTTCTCAAGCGTCCAGCCGTCCCCGGAAAACCGGTGGCGGGGCCGCGCGACATCGGTGGTCATCGACGCTCCTGGTCACGATCCTGTTGACGGGGCTGGCGGCTCAACCCCGCCCTGGAATCTACCAGCGAGGTCCGACGAGGACAGGACGACCGAACAGGTTCGCGGGCGGGCGGGCGATCCGCGGAGGCGTCAACCCTTACCCGGCAACGGAGCCTGGACTTCCTGGCTCACCCCTCGGGATAGAAGACGAAGAGCGTGCACCCCGTCGCCGACGCGGGCACGTGCCACGAACCGGCCGGAGCGTGCAGGAAGGTCCCCGCCGGGTAGTCGCGCGCGCCGTCGTTGAACGTGCCGGAAACGACGTAGACCTCCTCGGGCCCTGGCTCGTGGACGTCGCGACGCGGCCACGAGGTGCCGGGGTCCATTTCCAGCACGTTGGCGTGCGCGCCGTCCGTTCCTGTCCACAAAGGACGCAACCGGATTCCGGGGAAGAGTTCGCGGACGGGGGATTCCTTGACGGAGACGGAAGTGTAGCCCTCTTGGGCGAGGATCTCGGGGTGCATGAATCCCAGGTTCCGCGATCGGCGGGCCGCCGGAAAGTGTCCAGGAAGACATCACAGGGTACTTTTCTGCCATGCATCGCGTGAGGGCACTGGTGCGGCCGGTGCAGTCGACGTTCGAACTCGGTATCGCCGCCGAGGTCTTCGGCACGGAACGGGCCGGGGTGCCGCGGTACTACGAATTCGACGTCTGCACGGAGAAACCCGGCCCGGTGCCGACCACCGCCGGGTACGCGATGTCGGTGACACGCGGCCTTTCCGCGCTGGCGGAGGCGGACACCGTGCTCATCCCGGGCTGGGCTCCGGTGGAGGCGCCGTTGCCGGTCGCCGTCCGCCGGGCGCTCCTTCGCGCGCATGCCAGGGGCGCGCGGCTCGTCACGATCTGTTCCGGCGTTTTCGCGCTGGCCCGCACCGGGCTGCTGGACGGCAGGGCGGCGACCACGCACTGGGCGCGCGCCGCCCGGCTGCAGGAGGAGTTCCCCGAGGTGCGCGTGGAACCGGACGTGCTCTACGTCGACCACGGCGACGTCGCCACGAGCGCCGGGGCGGGCGCGGGGATCGACCTCTGCCTGCACCTCGTCCGGCAAGACCACGGGGCCGCGCACGCCGCGCTGGTCGCACGGCACATGGTGATGCCACCGCATCGCGACGGCGGTCAGGCGCAGTTCGTCCCGTCCCCGCCACCCGACGACGAGCTGGACGGCCTCCTCGAGTGGGCGGGCGCGCGTCTGGGGACACCGTTGTCGGTGGGCGAGCTGGCCGCGCACGTCAATGTCTCGCCCCGCACCCTGGCCCGCCGGTTCGCCGATCGGCTCGGCACCACGCCGGGCGCCTGGCTGCTGGCGCGCCGGGTGACCGAGGCGCGCACCCTGCTGGAGGAGACCGGGCTTCCGGTGGAGGCGATCGCGGCCCGCGTCGGCCTGACGTCGGCCGTCAACCTCCGCCGCCGCTTCCGCGACCAGGTCGGTACGACACCGGGCGCGTACCGGCGCGCGTTCCGGGGCCCGGTTTCGCCTTGAGCGGAACAGCGCGCACGGGCCCCGGCCCGAATGTCACGATGACCGTATGGCGGACATCCTCCCTTTCCACCCGAAGCGCGCCTCCACCGCGGACAGCGAGCCGGAACCGCTGTGGCGTGACGTGCTGGGCCGGAGCCTGCGCGCGGCGAGGGAAGAACAGGGCGGCCGTCTCGTCGACGTCGCGGAACGCGCCGGCATCTCGCCGCAGTACCTCTCGGAGATCGAGCGCGGCCGCAAAGAGCCTTCCAGCGAAATGATCGCCGCGGTCACCGGCGCGCTCGGGATCGACCTGGCGGATCTCCTCTTCGGTATCGCGGGCACGGTCCGGCGGGGCGGCGGCACGGGCCTCGCGGTCGGCCGCCGTCCGTCGGGACCCGTGCTGATGGCCGCCTAGAACACGGCTCAGGCCCGGCTGTCGAGGACCTGGTCCGCGAGCCCGTAGGCGACGGCGCCCGCCGCGTCGAACACGCGGTCCCGGTCGGTGTCGTGCCGGAGATCCGAGACGGCGCGTCCGGTGTGCGCGGAAAGGATCTCCTCCAGCTGCGTCCGCACGCGCACGACCTCGTCGGCCTGGAGGATGAGGTCCGGGATGGTGCCGCGGCCCTGCGCGGCCGGCTGGTGCAGCACCACGCGGGTGTGGGGCAGCACGAACCGGTGCCCGGCCTCGCCCGCGGCCAGCAGGATGGCGCCCGCGGCCACGGCCTGCCCGACGCAGGTCGTCGCCACCGGCGCCTTGATGAAGCGCATGGTGTCGTACAACGCGAGCATCGCCGACGGATCGCCGCCCTCGGTGTTGATGTAGAGGTTGATCTCCTGCTCGGGGTTGTCCGCCTCCAGGTAGAGCAGCTGCGTGATCAGCGCGTTCGCCACGCCGGAGTCGATCGCGGTCCCGAGGTAGATGATCCGCTCGGACAGCAGATGCGAGTAGACGTCCATGATCCGCTCGCCCGCGGGACTGCGGGAGATGACGTTGGGGATGGTGTAGGTGCTCATGCGCCGACGTTCCTTTCCGAGCCGAGGCCGAGTTTGTGGGTGCGCACGGGAACGACCTGGTCGAGGCTCTCGACGACGTGGTCGATGAAGCCGTATTCGCGGGCCTGCCCGGTGGTGAACCAGCGGTCGTGCAGGGAGTCGGCGAAGATCCGGTCGATGGGCTGCCCGGTGTCTTCGGCGATGAGGCCGAGCACGGTGTCGCGCGTGTAGCGCAGATCGTCCGCCTGCACCTCCACTTCGACGGCCGAGCCGCCGATGCCCGCCGAACCCTGGTGCATCAGGATCCGCGCGTGCGGCAGGGCGAACCGTTTGCCCGGGGTGCCCGCGGACAGCAGGAACTGCCCGGCGCTGCACGCCAGGCCCAGCGCGAGGGTGGCGACGTCGCACGGCACGAGGCGCATGACGTCGCGGATGGCCAGCATCGAAGGGACCGAGCCGCCCGGCGAGTGGATCCACAACGCGATGTCCTTGCGGGGATCCTCGCTCGCCAGCGAAAGCAGCTGGGTGGTGAGCACCGTCCCGTTGTCGTCGTCGAGCGGGCCGTCGAGGACGAGGACGCGCTGGCTGAAGAACCGTTCCCGGAGTCGTTGGTCGAAGAGTGGTTGCTTCTCGTGGTCGGTCATGCCCCGACCATGCCGCCGGGGACCCGTCGTCCGCCGGTTTCTCTGCTGTGAGCGGATCAGCCCACAGCAGGACGGTCCACTGTGGATCGCCGGACCGGGACGAACCACACGGCGATCGTCAGGACGACGGCGAAGACGAGGATGAGGAGATCGACGGTGAAACCGGGCTGGACCGGAAGGCCGAGGTGGATCCGATCGTCGCCGACGAAGGTCAGCAGACAGGTCGAGACCAGCGTCAGCAGCGCGGAGACACTGAGCATGATCTGCCCGGTCCGGACCCTGGCGAGCAGGCTCGCGCCACCTGCCACCGCGGCCACTCCGGCGAGGACCAGGCTGGAGTCTCCCACCATGATCGACAGCTCCGAGAACTCGAAGAAGTAGTACGCCTGGTGCATCAGCATCGCGTTCGCGAGCAGAGCGAAGCCGAGCACCATGCCCGCGATCCCGGTGAGGACCGCGAACACCGAAGGCATGGCGATTCCGGGAGAAGACGGCCGTGGTGCCGAGGTCTCGACCCCGCTCGCGGCCTGTGCCAGGAGCGGGAGCGCGTGGTCCGGCAGCATGCGTGCTTGCGGCGCTTTCGCCAGCAGCCCGCGGATGACGTCCGCCAGCGGCCCGTGCGTCCGGTGGAACGGCGGCTGTTCGTTGACGACGGCGTACAGCGTGGCCGCGATGTTCACCCGGTGGAAAGGATTCACGCCTTCGCTCGCGCTGAGCAGCGTCACGCCGAGCGACCAGAGATCCGAGTGGGGAGTGCCTTCGTGGCCCGCGATCCGTTCGGGGGCGAGGAAGGCGGGTGAACCGGACGGGTCGAGGGCACCGGCGATCCCGAAGCCGGTCAGCTTCACCGTGCCGTCGGGGCACACCAGGATGTTCGCGGGCCGGACGTCGCCGTGCACGACGCCCGCCGTATGCGCGGCGGCGAGCGCGCCGAGCGCCTGCCTGCCGATGTCGGCGACGAATCGCGGCGGCAGCGGCCCGGAGGACGCCACGTCCTCCAGAGTCCGCGCCTCCACCAGGTCCATCACGAGGTACGGCACCCCGTCCGTCATGACGACGTCGTGCACGGGCACCACCGCCGGGTGATCCACCGCGACACCGGCCTCACGCTGGAGCCGTTCCACGACGACCGCGCGGGCGGCCTCGTCCAGCGGGGGAAGCACCAGTTCCTTGATCGCGACCTGACGGCCGTCGGTGCCGTCTTCGCCGCGCCACAGCACGGCCGCTCCGTCGCCGCCCAGCTTCTCGAGCAGGGTGTAGCGCTCGGCGATCGTGCGTGAAACTGCCGTCACAGTGGGTCTCCTCGAATCCTGAAGGGTCTGCGAGGGGACGCTAACCAGCGAGCATGAAAAACCGATGAAATGGCGGATCATCCATAGTCGCCCTGCTTGACTGGATATATTCACAGTCATGCTGAGCTTGGCGGCGCTGGTCGAGGACCCCGATCTCGAACTGCGGGTGGTCGTCCCCGGCCGCGACGGGGCACTGGCCGAGCAGGTGCTGTGGGTGCACAACACCGAGCTGCCCGATCCCGCGCCGTACGTGCGGGAACACGAGGTCGTGCTGACCAACGGCCTGTGGCTGGACCGCACCGGCCCGGCGGACTTCGTCGCGCGGGTGGTCCGCGCGGGAGCGGCGGGGATCATCTTCGGCCTGCGCGTGGAGCAGCGTGACACTCCGCCGGAGCTCGCCGAGGCGTGCCGGGAAGCCGGGCTGCCCCTGCTGGAGATCTCGGTGGCGGTGCCGTTCACGGCGGTCACCCGCGCGGCGGCGGCGATCCAGGCCAGGGGCAGGCAGAACGCGCTGATGTCGTTGGTGCGCCGAGGAGACGAGCTGACCTCGGCGCTGTCGAGGGGCGCCGGGGCTTCCGGGGTACTCGAGGTCCTCCGCCGCGAACACGAGCTGCCGCTGGCGGTCGTCGACCGGATGGGCCGGGAGCTGGCGGCCGCCGGTGCCGAGCTGGACGCCGGCCAGTCGCGTGCCGCGGCGGAGGCCCTGGCCCGGCGCCCGCCGCCGCTGGAAGTGGACCTCGGAGCGGGGACGCGGGCGGCGCTGTTCCCGGTCGGCGCGATCGGCGACGCGGACGCCGTGCTGCTCTGCCTGCGTCCCGCGGCCGAGCTGACGCAGGGGGAGCGGGACGCGCTGGAGCAGACCGCCCGCTACCTCAGCCTGGAGGTCGCCCGGCACCAGGCGGTGCAGGCCATCGAGATGCGGTTCGCCGTCGAGCTGCTGGACATGGTGCTCTCCGGTGCGCAGCGCGCCGCGGAGGTGCCCGGCAGGTTGCGGGCTTTCGGCGTCGACCCGGACGGGCCGCTGGCGGTGCTCGCGCTGGCGTTCGCGGGCGACGACGCCACCGCGACCCTGCCGGGGATGGCGGAGGCCGTGACGGACTTCCTGCTGGCGGACGGCCTGCCCGCGGTCGTGGCGGCGGGCAGCCGGGACGTCGTGGCGGTGCTGCCCTGGCGGTCGGGAACGCATGCGCCCGCCGCTCTCGCGCCCCGGCTGGCGGCGTCGGTGTCGCATCGGTTCTCCGGCGCGCGCGTGGTCGTCGGACTGGCCGATCCCGTGTCCGGTGCGGCCGACCTGCGCGCGCCGTTGTCGCGCAGCCGCGAAGCCTGCCGCGTGCTCCGCGGCAGGCGCGGCGGACCGGTGGCCGCGAGTTTCGCCGAGCTGGGCAGCTACCGGCTGCTGCTGGAGTCGCACGACGAGCAGTGGCGGCACACTTTCGCCGACGCCTTGCTCGGCCCGCTGCGCGAGCACGACAGAGCCCGCGACGGCGACCTGGAGACGACCTTGCGGGCGTTCCTCGACCACGACGGCCAGTGGGCGGCCACCGCCGCGGCCCTGTTCGTGCACGTCAACACCTTGCGCAACCGGCTGGCGAAGGTCACCGAGCTCACCGGCCGCGACGTCGGGCGGACCGCGGACCGGGTCGACCTGTTCCTGGCTTTGGAAGCTGGTCAGTCCGGATAGACCGCAGGATCGACTTCGAGGCGCCGCAAGGGTTCCGAAGGCAAGGCCGGGTCGGCGAGCGCCGCGGCCGCCACGTCCCGGCACCGGGCGAACCGGACGTCACCGAGGCCGAGCCCGAACTCGACGAGCTCGCGCACGGCCGCCAGCCGTCCCGGCCTGCCCGACAGGAACGGGTGCAGGCACAGGTTGAACAGGCAGCGGTAGCGGCGCATCGCGTCCAGTTCCGCGCGCCACATCTCCAGCACCCGCACCGGAGAGGTGATCACCGATCCGATCTGAGGCGCGGGAAGGAACGCGTACTGCTCCCAGTCGTCGAGTGACCAGTTCACGGGAAGCTCGGCGATCCGGCCCGCGCCGGTTTCGATCAGGTAGGGCCGGTCGTCGGCCATCAGCGACGAGTCGTAGCTCAGCCCGTGCTCGGCCACCAGCCCCGGAGTGTCCCAAGTGGACTCCCAGCCCGCCGCCCGGTGCCCGCTGATCTCGATGCCCTGGCTCGCGAAGACCGCCATGCCCCGCTCGAAATCGGCTCGCTGCTCGGCGGCGGTCATCGTCGTCGGCGGCCGGTGGCTGTAGGAGTGGTGCGCCACCTCGTGCCCCCGCTCGACGATCTCGGCGGCCAGGCCGGGCCGCTGTTCGGCGACCCAGCCCGGGACGAAGAACGTCGCCGGTACGGCCAGTTCGTCGAGCAGGCCGAGGATGCGCGGCACCCCGACCCGGGGCCCGTACGCCTGATGGGACATGGTCGACAGGTGATCCGCGTAGCCCCGTCCTCGCGCGAGGATCGGGGATTCCGCGTCCACGTCGAAGGTCAGGGTCGCCACCGCGGCCGCGCCGCCGTGCCAGCTTGGTTCCGTCACGCTTGCCGACTCTCCCGCCAGCGGCGCGAGTTCGCCACCGTGACGGTCGGGGAGACCATCGCCCGGTCGAATTCTTCCAGCGGTTCCGCCGCGGCGACACGGGCGGGCAGATCGGGGTTGGCGAGCGCGCCGTGCCCGAGCGAGAGCAGATCGGCGTGCCCGCCGGCCAGCACCTCGTGGGCCTGTTCGAGGTCGTGCATCCCGCCGTTGGCGATCACCGGCAGGCCGGTGACCCGCCGGGCGAGGGCGGTGACGGTGCCGCCGCCGGGCAGTTTCGCCGTCTCCAGCCAGTTCCGGCCTTCGCTGGCGATGTGGAGGAAGTCCGCGCCCGCCTCGGCGACCGCGGCGAAGATCACCTCGGCGTCTTCGCGGCCGCCTGGCCAGCGATAGGTGAAGTCGTTGACCTTCGTCTGGGACAGCCGCACCCCGGTCAGCAGATCCGGCACGGCTTCGGCGACGGCGGTCACGACGCGGGCGGTGAGCCGGATCCGGTGCGCGACCTGGCCGCCGTACTCGTCGGTGCGCTGATTGGTGTAGTCGGTGAGGAACTGGTCCAGCAGATAACCGTTGGCGGCGTGCACCTCGACGCCGTCGAACCCGGCCAGGCGGGCACGCACGGCCGCGGCGGCGAACCCCTCGACGACGTCGTCGATCTCGGCGACGGTCAGCTCCCGGGGTACCGGCCACGGCCCGGAACCGCCGTACGCGGGCATCATCTCCCGGAGCGGCTGGACGGCCGACGGGCCGACGGTGTGGTCCTGGTGCGGATTTCCCTGGGAGAGCGCCCCGGCGTGCATGAGCTGGGCGATCATCCGCCCGCCCGCCGCGCGCACTCCGGCGGTGACGACGCGCCAGCCCGCGACGTGCTCGTCACTCGCGAGACCGGGCTGGTTCAGATAGCCCTGGCTGGCCGCCGTGTCGGGGTAGGTGCCCTCGCTGAACACCAAGCCGAACCCGCCGCGGGCGAACTCGGCGTAGTAGTCGGCCATTTCGCCGGTCGGGGTGCCGTCGGGCCGCGCCGAGACGCGGGTCATCGGGGCGACGGCGTAGCGGTTGCGCAGCGCGAGACCGCCGAGAGTGATCGGGGCCAGCGCGGGGTGGGCGTGGCCGACGGTGCTGGTCATGATGGGTTTCCTCCATTGTGGACGGTTTCGATGGCGAGCGGGGAGAGTCCGGCGTCGCTGATCCGCACGAGATCCTGCGGGCAGGCGGAGACCACGACGACGCAGTCCATTTCGGCCCGCAGGGTCACCGCGTCGCCCGGTCGCGAAGACGCGGTCAGCCAGCTGAGCCGACCGTCCCCGCCGACCGGGATGCGCATGAAGACGTTGATCGGCTGAGGAGTCGGACCGGTGAAGCCCAGGCCGGTTTCCTCCAGCGCTTCGAGCAGGTTCGTCGCGCAGGACCGGTGACCGGGGGCTCCCAGCGCGGCATAGCGGGCCGGGTCGCAGGCCGGGATGAGCATGTCGTGCTCACCGGGGGAGGTGTCCTCGACCAGGGTCAGGATCGGGCGGCGCCGATCGGTCACGAAGGACTCGCCGACGGCGGGGAACAGTCTGTCGTTCGCGGCGCGGGTGTGCGCCGCGCTGTGGTGCTCGTTCCCGCTGCCGGTGAACGCGAACACGTCGCCGACCTGGCCTCCGTCGACGTCGATCACCCGCACCAGGTCTCCCGCGGTCACCCGGACGGCCTTGGCGGTCCCCGGGGGCACTTCCGTTCTGCTCATGCCTTCAGCCAACAGGTGATCGTGGGGTGCCCGCCATGGAGGAATGTCCATGATCACGCTTGATCGATGGACGAATCTCCAAGAGCGGGAAACTGCTTTCGACTTTGACCATTTTCGGGGGACGGGGTTAGTGTTCGGCGATGGAAGACGTGGACGCGGCCGGGCGGGACTTCTGGTCGTTCGTGGCACTGGCGAACCGGCGGCTCGCGCAGGAGTACGGCTTCCGGCATCAGCTGGCGACCGAGGTGCTGCTGACCCTCAACCGTGCCTCGGACCTGGTGACCTACGACCTCGAAGCCGCGGTGCACCGGCCGCGTGGCCGGTCCTGGTCGGCGTTCCGGCTGCTGTTCGTGGTCTGGCTCGCCGGACCGCTCGAGCCGACGAGCGCGGCCCGGCTGACCGGGATGAGCCGGGCGGCGGTGTCGAACCTGGTCAAGACACTGGTCGCGGAGGGGATGCTCCACCGGGCCCCCGACGAGCGGGACGGCCGTTCGGTGCAGCTGTCACTGACCGAGGCCGGGCAAGAGGAGATGGTCTCGGTCTTCCGCGAGCACAACGAGCGCGAGTTCGGCTGGACGAACGCGCTGACCGAGACCGAACAGCGCATCCTCGTGATGTTGCTGGGGAAACTGATCACGAGCCGCGAGGAGTTCGGCGCCCGGAGCCGCAACTAGGCTCCATCGGCCCTTCCCGTCACCTGGAAGACCGGACTACGCTGCCCCAAGAGTAGTAAAAGTATGAACTAAATCGGCGAGGAGGAGACCCATGGTGGACGTCGGGCGGATTCCCGCGCTCTTCGCCGGGTTGTGCGACGACGCCGCGGTGTTCCCGCCGGGCCTGGCCCCACTGCCGGACGCCGTCGTGGCACACGACGAGCACGTCTCCGCCTGGTACTCCGGCCTCGTCGGACCGCTGGTGGTCGCCGCCACCGCGCTCGACGACCTCGCCGAGGTCCTGCGCGAGCGGGTCGCCCCGCTTCCGATCGCGGTGACGCTGCCGGGCGGCCCCGCGCAGCTCGACGGCGTGCTCAAGGCCGTCGACGCGCTGCCGGTGCGTCTCGACGCGCTCGAAATCGCCGTCCCGGACGGGATGGGACCGGACGAGGTGCTCGCCGCGATTTCCGGTGCCACCGCGCCGGTCTACGTCGAGATCCCGCGTGACGACCGGCGCGTCCCGTTGCTGACCGCCCTTTCCGGCACCGGCCACCGCGCGAAGTTCCGCACCGGCGGTGTCCGTGCCGAGCTGTACCCCGGCGAAGCCGAACTCGCCGCCGCCGTCCGGGCGGCCGCCGGGGCCGGTGTCCCGTTCAAGGCCACCGCCGGGCTGCACCACGCGCTCCGCAACACCGATCCGGAAACCGGCTTCGAACAGCACGGATTCCTGAACCTGCTGCTGGCCACCGACGCCGTCCTCCACGCCGACGGCGACCCCGAAGCCCTGCTCGCCGAGCGGGACGGCGCCGTCGTCGCCGGCCGCCTCCGGGCGCTGGACGCGGACCGGGTCGCCGCCGCCCGCGCGGGTTTCACGTCGTTCGGCACCTGCAGCATCACCGACCCCCTGACCGAACTGGCCGGACTCGGCCTGCTCGCGACGCCCCGAGGAGAGGCATGACCACGATCGACATCCCCGCGGATTCCCTGTTCGGGATCGGCAACCTGCCCTACGGCGTGTTCTCCGTCGACGGCGATTCCCCCCGTGTCGGCGTCCGTGTCGGCGACTCTGTCCTCGACCTGGCCGCGGCGCTCGGCGACGACGTCTTCGCCGCGCCGACGCTGAACCCGTTCATGGCACAGGGATACGACCGCTGGGTGGCCGTCCGGGAGCGGATCCGCGAGCTGATCACCGGCGATATCCCCGACGGCGCGGTCCATCCCGTCGCGCGGGTGACCCTGCACCTGCCGATCGAGGTCGCGGACTACGTCGACTTCTACGCCTCCGAGCACCACGCTTCGAACGTCGGCAGGCTGTTCCGGCCCGACGCGGAACCGTTGCTGCCCAACTGGAAGCACCTCCCGGTCGGCTACCACGGACGCTCCGGCACGGTCCTGGTCTCCGGCACGGACGTCGTGCGCCCGAGCGGTCAGCGCAAGACCCCGGCCGACGTCGCGCCGGTGTTCGGGCCGAGCACGCGGCTGGACATCGAAGCGGAGATGGGTTTCGTCGTCGGCACCGGAACCCCGCTGAACACCCCGATCTCCCCGGATTCCTTCTCCCGCCACGTTTTCGGCGCGGTCCTGCTCAACGACTGGTCGGCCCGCGACATCCAGGCGTGGGAATACGTCCCGCTGGGCCCGCACCTCGGCAAGAGCTTCGCGACCTCGATCTCCCCTTGGGTGGTACCGATCCTGGCGCTGGAGGCCGCGCGGATCCCGCTGCCGGGCCAGACGGATCCCTTGCCGCTGCCGTACCTGCAGGAGCGCGAACCGTGGGGCCTCGACATCGACCTGGTCATCGAATGGAACGGCGAGGAGGTCAGCCGTCCGCCCTTCCGCGAGATGTACTGGTCGCCCGCCCAGATGCTCGCGCACCTGACGGTCAACGGCGCTTCGTCGCGCACTGGAGACCTCTACGGGTCCGGGACGATCTCCGGACCGGAGAAGCACCAGCGCGGCGCTTTCCTCGAATTGTCCTGGGGCGGCAAGGAACCGCTCACGGTCAAGGGGGAGGAGCGGACGTTCCTGCTCGACGGTGACGAGGTCGTGATCACCGGGACCGCACCCGGCGCGGACGGGGCGCGGATCGGGTTCGGCGAGGTGCGGGGCCGCGTGCTGCCCGCGAAGTGACCGGGTCGCTCACTCCTGGGGCGACTCGAGGCGCAACTGCCGGTTGAGCACCGCCCGCGCGACTTCGGTCACCGGAATCCGGTGACTGAAGGCGTGGGCACGCAACCGAACCAAGGCGTCTTCGAGGCTGATCCGGAGCTCGGTGGCCAGCATTCCGGTCGCGACGTTCACGTCGTCGTAGTGACCCGCGACGTCGGGCCGCGCCCAGCGCGCGTGCGCGTCTTCCCCGCCGTTGCTGTCGGTCAGCAGCGCGGTGGTGGCGATGGTGGCCAGCGCGAGCGCGTCGCCCAAGCCCTCCCGGCTCAGCGTCCCGGGTTCGCGGCGATAGAGATCCAAGGTGCCGAGCCGGAGCGCGCCGACCCCCAGTGGGAAGGCGAACGCCGCGCCGACCCCGCTCGCCGCCGCGCCGTCGGCGAACCCGGGCCAGCGTTGTTCGTCGGCGGCGAGTTCGTCGATCAGCACGGGATCGCCGACGGTGAAGGCTTCGACACCGGGGCCTTCGCCGACCGTGTACTGCAACTCCTCCAGAGACGTGGCCCAAGGGCTGTCCGCGGCGACCAGCTCCTGGTCGTGATCCCGCAGTCGCAGGGAGACCGCCGCCCCGTCGACGTCGAGCTCCTCGACGGCGACCGCGCAGACCACGCCGACCCATCCGGTGTCAGGGGCGCGCTCCGCCCCGTGGTCGATGACGAGCCGCCACAACCGCTCCCGGCGCCGACCGTCCACCGTCGCCACCTCCGTTCCGCAGACTCCGGCCTCATCATCACCCACCGGAACCTGGGGCCGCAGCGCGGAACGAGACGATCACCCACCCCGAGGAAAGGCGGGCTTCGGGTACGCCGCCAGCCGGTGCGCCAAATCCGCCCCACCGTCGAACAGGGGCGGCGGTTCGGGCCGCGGCGAGCGTTCGCCCGAGAGCAGCCCCTGGGCGAACTCGGCCACGACCCGGGGCGCGGGAAGTGGCTCGGCGGTGAGGTAACCGGCGACGACGAGCTCCTCGCCGGCGTGCGTCTCGACGGTCAACGCCCATCCATGCCGCTCCGTCCAGAGCAGCGCCACATCGCGGTCCGGCCAGTCGGGAAGCCTCCGCTCCAAGGCGATGTACGCGCTCGCCGTCGGTTCGGCCTGCGTGTAGAACGCTTCCCCTTGCAGGCCCAGCTCTTCGTTCACCCGGCGCATATACCGCTGGAGGCCCTGCAAGGCCGCTTCTCCGAAGTTCGTTTCCATCTGATCGCCACCTCACGGTCGGTGTACTGGATGTCCGGAAACGCACCGGTTCAAACCGACTCGACGAAGACAGTGGGAGCGAACTTCGCCGAACATGCCACGCGGAGCGCTGTCACCTCATAGGATCTGTCCGGCCAGACGTCTCGATCCCCGGCGAGAGTTATGGAAGGCGCGCATGTCCCCCTTGGCGTACACGAGCATCGAAGCCATCCCGCGAGTGTTGCTGCTCGTGGTCGGGCTGCTCGGCCTGATCTTTGCGATCAAAGGACGCTCCAGAGGGGGCTCCGGCCTGATGGTGGCCGCCTTCGCGCTCCTGCTCCTCACGACGGTGGCGAGCATCGTGTGGCAGTTCGTGGTGGCGAACCTCTCGTCCTGGGCCGGGGAACTCACCGCCGACGAGATCCGCCTGGTCTTCATGGGGGTCGGCATCCCACTCGAACTCGCCTCGCTGCTTTCCTGGCTCCTGGTCGCGATCGCGGTCGTCAAGAGCGGCCGTCAGCACCTGCGCCCCGCCGCACCGCAGCCCGGCCCTTCCGGATATCCGATGGCCGCGCAGCCGGGGTTCCCGGCTCCGCAACCCGGCTACGCTCAGCCCGGCCAGCCGCAGCCCACCCCTCCGGTTCAGCAGCCGCCGAGCTAGAGCTACGTCGCCTGCCATGACCGACCTCGGCTCCGTCGCCTGGCCACCGGCTCCGATCAAGACCGAGCGGCTCGTGCTCCGCGAGTCCGAGGCGCGGGATCGTGCGGTGTTCATCGACTTGTTCGCCTCGCCCGAAGTGGGCACCTACATCGGTGGTCCTCAATCGCGTGAGGACCTCGAGCGCACGCGACCTGAGATTCCAGGGCGGCGTCCCGGTTTGTTCGTGGTCGAACTCGACGGTGCGATGATCGGCATGATCACGCTCGATCAGCGTGCCGCGGAGCGCCCTGGTCACGTACGCCCGGACACAAAGAAGTCGGAGCTCGGCTACCTCTTCCTGCCGCAGGCGTGGGGACACGGATACGCCGCCGAGGCCTGCGCGGCGGCGCTCGGCTGGTTCGCCGGCGCGGTTCCCGGTGAGCCGGTGGTGCTCTGCACCCAGACCGCCAACGACCGCTCGGTGCGTGTCGCGGAGAAACTGGGTTTCACCGAAGTGGAGCGATTCGAGGAATTCGGCGCCGAGCAGTGGTTCGGCGTCTGGTATCCAGTCCCGTCGACCGGCCTGTAGCTCCTCTGAACCGGCGACATCCGATCGAGTGCCACCCGGCCCCATCGTCCACATCCGGCAAGGACTTCGGCAGAATCGAACGAGTGCCGCTCACTTCGAAGCATCGATCTCCACATAGGATCGCCGGAATTCGGCGACCGCGATCCCGGCGACGCCCGGCACGTGGCTTCTCCAGGCTGCTGGGCTGGGATGGCTGGCTCAAACTGGGTTCGCTGCTCACGGCTGTCGCCGCCGTCGCGGCCCTGTGGTTCACCGCTCAATCCCTGCGGACCACCCAGAATCAGGTCGCGCTTTCCGAACAAGGTCAGCTCAACCACCGACCGACATTCAAGCCGCCATCACCGTCATCGGCCGTCGCACCGTCGACCACGACATCGATGTCCTGAACCTGGCGCGCACCTGCCTGGCCAAGGCCGACCTCGAGGAGAGCGCGCTCGCATCCGCCCACCTCTCGGGCGCCAACCTCGCCGAAGCGGCGCTCGTGCGCGCGAACCTGAGCGGCGCGAACCTCCGCGGTGTCCGAAACCTGGTTGATCACCTTGCGAGGCCGTGACACACTGCCGACAACCACGGCCTACCCACAGGAGCAGTCTTGACCGTCGAGACGACCCCGGCGATCGACGCCGCGCTGGCGAGGAGTCTGGTCGATACGCAGTTCCCTCAGTGGGCCGAGTTGCCGCTGTTTCCGTTCACCCCGGCCGGATCGGACCACGTGATCTACCGGCTGGGCGAGGAACTGTCCGTCCGGATCCCTCGCCATGCCGGTGCGATCACACAGGCGAGGAAGGAAGCCGAGTGGTTGCCGCGGCTCGCCCCGCATCTGCCCTTGGCGGTCCCCGTGCCGGTGGAGGTGGGAGAGCCGGACTTCGGCTATCCGTGGCAGTGGGCGGTATCGCGCTGGTTGGACGGCGAGGTGGCGACCGTCGATACTCTCTCCGGTTCGCACGAGGCCGCTGTCGCACTGGCCGAGTTCCTGACCGCACTCCACCGGTTCGACGCCGAAACGACCGAGGACCTCACCGGTCAGCCACTGTCCACACGGGACACGGCGACCCGATCCGCCATCACGAAAGCCGGTGACGCCTTCGACACCGCGGCGATGGGCGAGTTATGGGACGCGGCGCTCGCCGCCCCTGACTCGGATCGTCCACCGGTGTGGTTCCACGGCGACTTCCACACCGGCAACCTGCTGACGACCCAGGGCCGCCTCAGCGCTGCCATCGACTTCGGCGAACTCGGAATGGGCGATCCGGCCCGCGACCTGATCATCGCCTTCACCCTCATGTCGGCCGAAACGCGAGCCACCTTCCGCACCACGCTCGACGTGGACGACGCCACCTGGACCCGTGGTCGCGGCTGGGCCCTGGCCACCGGGTTGAACGCCTACATTGCTTACGCCGCAGCCAATCCGCGCGTCGCCGCACAGACGACCCGCCAGATCACCCAAGCCCTCGCCGGCTGAACCCGCCCGCTATTCGGGGTGGGTGAACAACGGATGCACCACGTTCGTCAGGTAATTCGGAGCGATCCGCGGTGCGCTGGCGGGCTCGCCGGCCGTGTAGGCCCCGACCGGGCGGCCGTCGGAGTCCTCCACCTCGATCCTTTCCGGGATGGGGCTGCCGCCCGACACGATCAGGACCGGGCGGCCCTCCCGGTACTCCAACGTCAGGGGGCCCGTCTCAGGCTGCGGCAGTTCCTTGATCACCATCTGAAGCAACCTACTGCCGGTGGACCAGGGCTGCCATGCGCCAAGGCCGGATTCACCTACCCCGGCGGTCGTCCTGCCAGGGAAAGCGCCCCGCGCGGTGCGGCGGCGTCCGCCGTCCCCAGGCATCGGCCGCCGTCGAACAGCCCCAGTTCGTAGTGCACGGTGTGCTCGTCGTGTCCGCTGACGGCGATCCCGATGTCGTACATGCCGGGGTAAAGGACCTCGCCGAGGTAGTTCACCCCGTATCGCCAGGGGAGGTACTGAGGAAGCTTCTTGACGGCGCTGTCTCTCAGGAGCCCCTGCGCGTGGGACGCGATCGCCTCGTCGTAAAAGCCGAGCTGGGCGATGTAGTTGACGTGCCGGTTGAGGTCGACGTCCCCGACGCGGGCGCGGACAACGGCCGTGGCCGGGTAGTAGTCCCGTTCGCGGCGGCGTGGATCGGGTTTCGCCGCGGCTGCCGCACCTGTCTCCGGCAGCCGCAGCTCCTCGAGATCGGCGAGCAGTTCGTCCGGCAAGGCGATCGGCCCGGACCTGTCGGCGAGCACGATGGTGGCGTCGGCCGTGGCGACGAGCTGTCCGTCGGCGAACATGCCCTGACCGTAGGTGTAGGAGGTCCGGCCGATCGCCCGGATACCGGTGCCGATTCGGACGGTCGCGCCGGTCTCGCCGAACGCCGCCCGCCGTTCGACCCGCTGGCCGACGAACAGGATGTGGAAGGGCCCGAACCCGCCGTCGGCCACGAGCTTTTCGAAGCGGGAGAAGCGAAGACGGATCCGGGGGTACTCGAACAGGCGCGCCAGCGCCACCATGCTCGTTGTGCCGTCTGGTGCGAGGTCGCCGAACCGTTGCACCACCTGCTGGTGATCGGGAAAGGCGGCCGGCTCGTGCAGTTCGGTCATGGCTTCATCGAACCACGTTGCACGCACCGCGTGCAACGTTGCGTGCAACGCCGCTCTCGTCAGCTGTGGAGTGCTCGCTCCGCTGGTCTAAGCTGCTGCCATGCGTCAGCGGTGGAGCGAACAGACCATCCTGGATGCCGCCGTGGAGCTGATCTCCCGCTCCGCGGGGAACGACGTGTTCAGCATGCGCAAACTGGCCGCCGAGCTGGGGACCGACTCCTCCAGTCTGTACCGCCACTTCCGCAACCGCACCGAGCTGATGCTCGCGATCGTGGACCACGTGCTGGTCCAGGCCATGCACGGCTACCGGCGGCAAGGGACTTGGCGTGCCCGGCTCGTCGACCTGATCCTGCGCTCGTGGGACGCCTACGCCGCGCTGCCGCAGCTCGCGAAGGACGCCAGCCACTACCCGGGCAGCGGGCCCGGCAGCCGGCTGGTGATCGAGGAGACCCTGCAGGCCCTCGACGACGCCGGGGTGCCCGAGGAACTCGTCCCGGAGTGGTACCACCGGCTGGTGACCTTGTCCGTGTCCCTGATCTCCGCGCACGCGGCCGGCCGATCCGGCGGCCCGGCCGAACAGAAGCGGAGACTGGAAACCTTCCGGGTGACCACACTGGGCGCCGACCCGGCGGACTTTCCCGCGCTGGCACGCTACGGCAGCCGTATCGAACCCGTCGGCTTCACCCGTGAGAGTTTCCTTGCCACCGTGGAGCTGGTACTGGACGCGGTGCCGGGGCGCCAAGAACGAAGCCGTACCTAGCGCTTCGCGCATGCGAGGGTTTCGACCGTGAATTGACAGCGGCTTTCGACGTCATTGAAAAATCTTTCGGAAACGCGATTTCCGACGCTGACAACGATGGGCGTTCGGTTTCTGTCGAAGATGATGACTTTCGAGGTCGGTTCCCTGGCGACGAGGACGCGATTCACCAACTTCGGTCCCGTCGGGAAATATTTCCAGCACCCCATCGGCTGATGCGCCGTCACGCCGATGGACCAGCCATGACTCGGCGGTAGCGAGTAGGCTCTTCGCCTCACGGCGAACGAGCCACGTGGCGACGAGGCCATGAAGAACCAGGACCGGGTTCCTTCGGGAAACGCGACTATCCATCGGGGGGCGCGCACATTTCCAAGTCGATCGGGGCGTCGCGGAGCAGGCCGAGAAGATCCTGTTCGGCATCCGGGACATCGTCAGGAGTGACCACCGCGGGCGGCTACCAGGTGGCCGCGGTATTGTTCGAGGACTTCACGCTGATCGAATCGGTCCGGGCCGGACAGGCGATATTTCGGAAAATCCCGAAATCGATTCGCATATTCACGGTGGGCCTGCCGTACCCTGATCGGTTTCGGGCGAAAAGCCGAATCGGTGCGAGCGGTCGTTCGAGCACACGGAGATCAAGGGGTCGATCGTCATGACCAGGCCACTACCTTCCGGCGGGCAGGAGCGGCCTGCCGGAACGCAGCCTCTCGCGTCGCGGCGGGAACGCGTCAAGGTCGCGCGGAAATGGGCCTATCTCGTCAGCAGCACCACTTATCTCCCCCTGTCGCACGACCAGATCGAACGAGAGTTGCTCGGCCTGCTCGATCGGCTGCTCGAGGCGGTGGCCGGGGACCGGCCCGCCACCGAGAGCGCGGCGGAGGTCGGCGCCGAGCTCGTCCGGCTGAACTGTGTCGGCCAGACGAGCCTGCAGTGCACGGTGGACGTGCTCGCCGCCGCCTTGCTGGCGCCGGCGGATTCGGGCTCCGCCGATCGGCTGCCGGAGCGCGTCGCCAGGTTGCTCGGTGCGCTGGCGTCCGGTTACGTGGAAGCGATCCGTTCCGCGGCCGTCGAGCAGCGGGACACGAGTGACCAGGCTTTGCTCAACGCGGTCCGGGAGTCGCAGCGTGAGTGGCGGGCCAGTGAGGCCCAGCTGGACGAGATCTTCCTCGGTTCGCCGAGCGGGATCGCGGTCACCGGGCTCGACGGACGACTCGTCCGCACGAATCTTGCCCTGCACCGGATTCTGGACCGGGCGTCGAGCGAGGTCGACGGCGGCACCCTGTTCGACTTCGTGCAAGAGGCGGATCGGCAGCTCCTGAAGGACGGCTACCGCGATCTCCGGGACGGAAAGATCGACCGGCTGCGATCACGTCCGCGCTTCGTCACCAAGGACGGTGACCCGTTTCAGGCCACGCTGACCGCTTCGCTCCTGCGCGATTCGCACGGCTACGTCACGATCGTGACCGACGACGAGGAGCTGGCGCTCCTGCAGAACCAGCTGCGACACCAGTTGTTGCACGACATGCTCACCAGCCTGCCGAACCGGCAGTTCTTCAGTACGCACCTCGAGCACGTGCTGCACCTGCCGAATCCGGCGACGCTGTACCACGTGGATCTCGACGGGTTGTCGTTGGTCACCGATGGTCTCGGCAGGAAAGCGGGAGACAGCCTGCTGCGGACCGCCGCCGACCGGCTCAGGTCCGTGGTGGCGGGTGAGAACGCGATGGTCGCGCGATTCGAGAGCGGCAAGTTCGGCATTCTGATCGAGAATTCGGCGAGCACGCCGGACATCGTCACGATGATCGAGCGGATCAACGAGACGCTGTCGGAGCCGGTCTACATCGACGGGAAGGGCCTGGCGGTGACGGCGAGTTTCGGCGTGGTCGAAGACCTTCCCCGCACCGTCGAACCAGCCGAGTTGTTGCGTTCGGCGGATCTGGCGATGCGGCGGGCCAAGAGCAAGGGACCTGGCCGGTGGGAGCGCTACGACCCGGTATGGGACGTCCGGACCAGGGAGTCCATCGGCCTGGTGGCCGCCATGCCCGGCGCCTGGGAGAACGGCGAGCTGGGCATCGGCTACGAGCCGCTGGTACGGCTGGCCGACGGCGAGGTCGTCGGGGCCGAGGCGCGGCTGAGGTGGGAACATCCGGAGCTGGGACTACTGCCAAGGGAACGGTATCTCGAACTCGCCGAGCGCACCGCGCTGATCGGCGCGCTCGGCGCGTGGCTGGTCAAGCGTGGCTGGACCGACAAGGCCGCGGGCGGCGGCGCGGGCATGCCGCTGCTGGTACCGCTCACACCGAACCAGCTGGCCGATCCTCGACTGGCCGGGACGATCCGGGGAATTCTCGACAGCGCCGCGCCGGCCCCCGACCGGCTGTGGCTCGGCCTGCCGGCCGGGGCACTGCTCGTGGCCGGGCACGAGATCGTCGACACCACGCGCGTGCTCGCCGAACTCGGGATCGGACTGGTGCTGCACGACTTTGGCGTGACGCCAGGCGAGCTGGCGCTGCTTGAAGACCTTCCGGTGCACGCCATACGCCTCGACTCCCGTCTCATGTGGCATGCCGTCGACAAGGACTCGATGGTCCTCGCCGGGGCGAGGACCATGATCGCGCTGGTTCGTCAGGCCGGGATCACCGTGCTCGCCGGTGATCTCGAAACCGGCGCGCAGGCACGGTGGTGGCAGCGAGCGGGAGTCGAGCTGGGAATGGGCCCGCTGTTCACCGGCGACGAGGGACCGGTGACCGACATCGGATCCCTCATCAGCGGTGGACAGGCCGGTCCGTTTCAAGGCCGGTGAGTCTCAGCGTCCTGAATGGACAGTCGCCTCGGCGGCCGGAATCCCGCTTCAGGACTTGCGTGCCATTCCGGCGTAGAGAACCTGGTTCAGTGTCGGGTCTTCGGCGATGTCGCCGGGCCCCGCGGGGCGCCAGGTGCCGCATCCGACCAGACCGGGTTCGAGCAGTTCGAGGTCGTCGAACATGGTGAGCACCTCTTCGTAGGGGCGTGGCGTGACCTGGTCGCCGCCCTTTGTCGCGATCCTGAGTGCTTCCCGGACCTCGTAAGGCAGGTAGTCCTCGGTGATGTGTGTGATCGCCAAATAGCTTTCGGAAGCCATCGCGTCGATGTAGTGGCGCATGAGGCCACCCGGGTCGGATTCGTCCGGGATCCAGTGCAGCATGCACAGGAACAGCATGCCGATCGGCTCGTCGAGATCCAGCTGCCGACGCAGCTGAGGATCGCCGAGGATCCGTGAGGGGTCACGGGCGTCGGCCTTGAGCGCGGTGGCGTGGTCGTTCCCGGCGAGGATCAGCTGGCTGTGCGCGACCGCGACGGGGTCGTGGTCCACATACGCCACCCGGCATTCCGGGTCGGCGTCCTGCGCGATTTCGTGCACGTTGCCGACGGTCGGCACGCCCGAACCGATGTCGAGGAACTGGCGGACGCCCTGGTCGATCATGAACCGGACGGCCCGCCGGAGGAACGCGCGGTTGAGTCTCGCCACACCCCGGGCGTAGGGCACGACTTGCTCGGCCCGCGTGGCGGCTTCGCGGTCGACGGCGAAGTTGTGCCCGCCGCCCAGCATGTAGTCGTACATCCGGGCGGCACTGGGCACCGTTTCGTCGGTGCCCGGTGGGACCCAGTCCGGAAGTCGCGTCAGTGTCAACACCCCGATCCCATCGCTTTTCCTTGGGGAGCCATCGAGCTTACTCAGCCCGGCATGTGATCGGTTCGCGGCCGCGTAGTCACCCGATTGAGTGCTGTGAGCTACCGCCGAATGGCGCTAGCGTGTTCTGTTCCCTTCCGCATCGGCGATGGAGTCCGGATGGCTGTACCGGTTGCACCCGGTCGATGGCCGTTGATCGGACACACTCCTGCGATGTTGCGGCGTCGCTTCGGATTCACGTCGTCGTTGTACGCGCACGGAGACGTGGTGCGGGTCTACCTCGGCCCGATGGAAACGTATTTCCTGACCAGTCCGGAATTGACGCACCAGGTGCTGGTCGCCGACGGGGGCAATTTCCGCAAGGGCGCGATGTTCGAGAAATTTCGCCCTTTCGTCGGCAACGGGCTCGCTCTCTCCGACGGTGTTCTTCACCTGCGGCAGCGCCGGTTGATGCAACCCGCTTTCCACCACACCGCCATCGCGGGGTACGCCGAAATCATGACGAGAGCGGCCGCCGATCTGATCAGACCGTGGAAGCCGGGCGAGGTGCGCAGGGTGGACCACGACATGCAGGCACTCGCGGTCACCACCGTCGGCGAGGCGCTGTTCTCCGCGGAAATGGGCGAAGCCGCGACCGAGGAGGCCCGCAGGTCGATCCCGGTCATCCTCAAGTACGGCATGATCCGTGTGCTCTCGCCCGCGTTCGTGGAGAAGCTCCCCGTTCCGGCCAACCGGCGGTTCGACAGGGCCGTCGACCGCATGCGCGCGATCGTGGAAGAACTCATCGACAACCGGCGTGCCGAGCAGGCCGACCGGAGCGACCTGCTGTCCATGCTGCTGCTGGCCAGGGACGCCGACACGGGCGAGGGGATGACCGACGAGCAGGTGCGCGACGAGGTCATCACCCTGCTCACCGCGGGGATCGAGACCAGTGCGCTGGCGCTTTCCTGGCTGTTCCACGAAATCGCCCGCCACCCCGAGGTCGAGCAGAAGCTCCACAACGAGATCGACGAGGTGCTCGGCGGCCGGGAGGCCACCGCCGAGGACGTGCCACGGCTGGTCTACACGCGGCAGGTCGTCAACGAGGTCCTGCGGATGTATCCACTGTGGATCCTCATGCGCCGGGTCACCACGGAAGTCGATCTCGGCGGTGTGCGCCTGTCTCCGGGCACGGAGGTGATCATCAGCCCGCACGCCATGCATTTCGATCCGAGGTTCCACGACCACCCCGCTCGTTTCGACCCGGACCGCTGGGCGGGGGAGCGAGCCAAGGACCTGCCCCGCGGGGCCTACCTCCCGTTCAGCGCGGGTGCCCACCAATGCATCGGGAATTCCTTCGCCATGACCGAGATCGCGATCGTCGTGGCCACGATCGCCGCGCGATGGCGGCTGGTTCCCGTCCCGGGCAAGCCGGTCCGGGTGAAGTACACGACCACCGCGTACCCGAACCGGCTGCCGATGACGGTCGTCCCGCGCTTCCGATAATCGTCGAAACACGCTATTCCAGTGGAGGTTCGTTTTCATGTATTGGCGTCATGGCAGAGTGAAGCGCCGGGCCGGCGCGGCGTTTTCCGCCATCCTGCTGGCCGGGTCACTGCTGACGCCCGCGCAGGCGCAGGCCGATTCGGCGTCCTGCCGGGACGTGGCCATCCCGGTGCGGCTGGCCGGGCTGCTTCCCCAGACCGTGCACGGCAGGCTGTGCGAACCGCCGCAGGGCGCGCGAACCGTTCAGGTGCTGGTCCCCGGTGCCACCTACAACAGCGCGTACTGGGACTCCGCACGCACCCCGGAAACGCGTTCTTTCCGGCTCGCGATGAACAGGGCCGGCTACGCCACCTTTGCCATCGACCGGCTCGGTACCGGCGCCAGCTCCAAACCACCCAGCGCACTGCTGACCGCGTTCACCGAAGCCGACGTGGTACACCAGGTGATCCAGGCGATCCGGCACGGCGACCTCGGCTCACGGTTCGACAAGGTGATTCTCGGCGGACACTCGCTCGGCTCCGCCATCACCGTGCTCGAAGCAGGCACCTACCACGACGTGGACGGCGTGCTGATCACCGGGCTGGCACACCGCATCAATCCCCCCGGCGCGCTGATCGTCCTCGGCTCGTTCATCCCCGTCGCGCTCGACCCGGTGATGTCGCTGCGGGGGCTCGACCCCACCTACCTGACCACCCGGCCAGGCACCAGGTACGCGGCATTCCACGCACCCGGACCCGACGTCCCCGGGATGACCGCCTACGACGAGGCCACCAAGGACGTCGTCGCTCCCGGCGAGCTGCTCGACGCCGCCGCCCTCGCCACCGTGCTCCCGTACACCAGGCGGATCACCGTGCCGGTGTTGGTCGTACTCGGCGACGGGGACGGCGGCCTCTGCGGCCCGCTCGCGACCGACTGCACCTCCTCCGCCGGTCTGCTCCGATCCGAGGCGCCGTACTACTCCGCGTCGGCACGGCTGCGGACCTATGTACTGCCCGGCTTCGGCCATTCGATCAACTACGCACCCAACGCACCCGAGTACCACCGAGCCGTTTCACAGTGGGCCGACACCATGTGACGACGGACCTCTGGGGCACGAAATGCGTCGATCGGTCCGTGACTTTCAGTGGTGATCGACGCGGTTGCGCGGTCAGAACACGGCGATGGGGTTGACCGCGACACCGGTCAAGCCGTGGATGCGCGGCGGGCCGACGGTGAGCAGGAAGCTGTGGCGCTTCAGCTCTGCGCACAGCGCGGCGAGGTCGTCGAGCTGTGACCCGTCGATCAGCGGCATCGCCATACGGCCCAGCGCGACGCCGTGCAGCGGGGACGGTCCATCAGGGTCGAGTGCCGGGTAGGCGTCGCCCCGGTCGCCGGTGTAGAGGGCGACCCCGCGACGGTGCATCCAGCGCACCGCGTCGAGGCTGATCCCCGGTGTCGGCCTGCCGGGAAGCAGCGGGTCGGCGGGCCAGCCGAACCGCACCGCCAGCGCGTCGCCCGACCGTACTTCGACGCCTTGCCGCTGCTCGGCGTCTTCGAGGTCGCGTGAGGTCACCGCGTGCCCGGACGGCAGCGGTTCCTCGGCCGCCAGGTCGAGCAGAACCCCCCGCGTCACGATTCCGGCGGCGAAGGCCGTCGTCGAGCCGAAAGTGACGCCCGCGGCCGTCACGACCTGGTCCCTCGGACGACCGGGGTAGACCTCGTTGCCGGTCGACCAGTGCGCCAGTGCGTCGATGTGCGTCGACTTCGCGTGATGGTTCGTGAGCAACACCAGATCGGCCGCCACGCCCACTCCGGTGTGGGACATCAGCTGCTGCACGGGGGAGACATCCACCGTCGTGGGCGCGAACGGGCTGCTGATCATCGGGTTGGGCGTGATCGGCTGTGCCAGCGACGCCCATCGACCGGTCCGCACCTCCGCGGCCGCTTTCGCGCGCACATCGTCGGTGATGAGGTTGAGTGTGCCGAGTTCGTCGTCGGATCCCCACCGGCCCCAGTTGTCGGGCAGGTCGAGGTCAGTCGGATCGGCCATGTGGCTGGCCCCTCTCATCACGATCCACCGGGACGACAGCCGCCTCGCGCCACCCTGCGGGGAAGGGCGGGCCCGCGTGTCAAGATCGACGGTACTTCATCGAGCACGACAGGATTTGCTGACCCGCGGGACCACGAAGGTCCCGCGACCCAGCAATTTCTGGAAGATGACCCGATGAAAAGGGGCCGCCATCGAGGCGGCCCCTTTCACTCGGCTTCGTGGAAGTCGTTCAGCCGGTGCGCTTCCGCCGAGGCTTCCGTGGTGGCGAGCCAGTGCGGATACGTGACGTAGACCAGTTCGGTGTCCTCATCGGCCACGTAGACGACCTCGGTGTCGGCCCGCAGGTAGATCACCTCGCCCGCCCGGGCCGTCACCGAGCCGGACGGACCCTCGACGGTGAAAGCGCCGGAAGTGATGACCAGTGCCTCGTCGTAGGTCACCTTCCACGGGTTCTTCTCGCCTCTCCGGTAGCGCCCGAATCCGACGGACATCGCCGCGCCGCTGTCCTGGTCGACGACATCGGAGAGGAATATCTGCTGGTCAAGCCGCTGGAACCAGGTCGAAGCGCCGGAGCTGGTGAAGTGTTCGACGGACATTCGCGTCTCCTTAAGTGGAAGTTCCTCCACTTAGTTAACTGGAGAAAGTTCCACTTGTCCACCGGTTAAGCTCGGCGGGTGCTTCCCATCGCAGGATCCGGGCCGGTAGAGCGGGCGGACGCGGCTCGCAACCGGCAGAAGATCGTCCGGGCCGCGGCCAAACTCGTCGCGGCCAAGGGGATCGAAGGACTCGCGCTGGACGAGATCGCGGTGGAAGCGGGTGTCGGGATCGGCACCGTGTACCGGCGCTTCCCGGACAAGGGCGCGTTGGCGCAGGCGCTCCTGGACGAGAACGAGCGCGAGTTCCAGGAGGCGTTCATCAGCGGGCCGCCGCCGCTCGGTCCCGGTGCGCCGGCGCGCCAAAGGCTCAAAGCGTTCCTGAGCGCGTACGTCGACAGGCTCGAAACGCACGGACGGCTGCTGATGGTCGCCGAGACCGAAACCCCGATGGCGAGGTTCGTCACCGGCGCTTACCGGCTGCACCAGAGTCACCTGGTCGCGTTGATCCGCGAGCTTGAGCCGGACATCGACGCGCACTTCAGGGCCGATGCGCTTCTCGCGCCCCTGGCGGCCGCGCAGTACGTCCACCAGCGGCAAAGCATGACGCCGGAGCAGATCAAGGACGGGCTCGAACAACTGCTCGGCAGATGACGGGACGGGCCGGTTCTCTCGTCGCCGGACGGAGCCGAACCGCTTACGCTCCCCGAATGCCCCAGAACAGGTCTCCCGAACGGCTGGTGTTCTTCACCGACGCCGTCGTCGCGATCGCGATCACCCTGCTGGTCCTGCCGCTTGTGGAGGCCGTTTCGGACGCCGTCTCGCAGCACCTCGACCCGGCCGCCCTGATCGGCGAGAACCAGTGGAAGATCTACAGCTTCCTGCTCAGTTTCGCGGTGATCGCCCGGCTCTGGATCGTGCACCACCACGTGTTCGAGCAAGTGAAGGCGTACAGCAAGCCGTTGATGGTGGCGAACTTCGGCTGGGTACTGACGATCGTGGTGCTGCCGTTCCCGACCGAGGTGGCCGCCTCGTACGGCAACGACCGGTTCACCTCGTCGCTCTACATCGGCACGATCCTGGCCGCGTCTCTGTTCCAACTGCTCATGGTGCTGATCATCCGGCGCGACCCGGCTCTGCGGGACGAGGACAGCGAACTGGCCCGGGCGCCGCTGTTCGACACGGCCGTCAACACGGCTTTGCTGGCGGCCGCGTTCGTCGTGGCCGCGCTGGTGCCGCACGCGGGGTACTACATGCTTCTGCTCCTGCTGCTTCCCGGGATCATCGCGCGGTTCCGCAAGACCGAGAACGCCGCGGCGGCGGACGCCTAGCCCGGTCAGCCGAGGTGGACGATCGCGACGTCTTCGCCGTCGGTGACGGCGAACCGCCGGTTGGCGTTGTCGACGGCGATTCGCGCGGGACCGGAGAAGGACTTTCCCCAGACGATCGAGCTCTCCGCGTGGCCTGTGGCGAGCTCGGGCCACTCCGCGAGCAGCTCGCCGCTGTTCCCGTCGTACAGGCGCGGGTGTCCGTAGAGGGCCATGATGTCTCCGGCCACGCAGACCAGATCACCCGCGGGGTGGTCGAGTTGCTTGCGCCACAAGAATTCCTTCGTGGTCATCGACCAGCGGGCGAGCATGGTGCCCGCGAGTTCGTCCGGCTCGGTGGGCTGCTCGAGGTCCGAAGAGGTGCTGATCGCGACGTCGTCTCCGATGAAGCACGTCCCGCTGATGTCGGGAAGAATCAGTCTTGTCGCCGGGTGATCGTCGTCCGTCGAGTCGAGAACGCCCGGATCGGTCAACGCGCGGTGCAGGTCGAAGGTGATCACGCAGTCGACGGGGTGCCAGGCCCACCCGGCACTGAGGAGATAGCGGCCGCTGGACGAGACGGCCAGCCGCGAGTGGAAGAAATCCGAGGGCTCTCGGCCGTCACCGGCGCCCCAGCGCTCACCGGTGACGGCGTCTTCGATCTCAAGCCTGTTGTACTCGTCCGGACAGTGCACGAGTCCGGTCCGGCCGTCCGGCAACGTGAACAACTCCAAGGGATACCGGTACGCGTCGGCTTGGTAGTCGCTGCGCCCGATCTCGCGGATGACTTCTCCGTCAGCGGTCAGCAACAGGCCGTCCGTGCCGGTGCTCGCCAGCAGGGCGACGACATCGCCACGCGGTGACACCTTCACCGCGTCGAACCGCTGCCCGTAGTCGCCGGACCTCCGGCCGCCGGACGACCCGTCCACCGGGATGGTCCGCCAGCCGGCGGCGACGTCGTACAGGGTTCCCCCGACCCAGGCAAGAGTCCGCATTCGGTCAGTGTCGCAACCCCGGACATCGTTGTCCTGCGAATATCCGTCCTTCAGAGGCTGTCGCGCAGCGGCACGGTGATCTGCTTGAGCCAGGTTCCGCTGGTGAAGTCGCGCGCTTTGATCACCACGGCGCGGTGGTACACCTCGATCTGGAGGCCCTGGTTGAAGCTGCCGCCGAGCGAGACCTCGCCGCCCTTGCCGTCGTCCACCCAGCCGGTCTGCACGGCGCCGGTGTTGACCACGGTGAAGCCTTCGAGGTTGCCGCTGCCGGGGACGACCCGGCGGGTCACCCAGTCGGACAGGGTGAGGTCCCAGTGGGTGTGCCCGGAGAACAGGAACACGTCGCGGTACTTGCCGAGCACGCCGAGCAGGCGGTCGGCCTGGAGGTAGTCGTTGAGGTAGAGCTTGTTACGGGTGCCGGACACGGTGTTCGGCAGCGGGTGGTGGGTCAGCACCATCACCGGCTTGCGCCACCGGTCCCAGTACGCCAGCCGCTGTTCCAGCCAGGTGAACTGCTGGTCGCTGAGCCACACCTCGTCCCACAGCTTCGGGTCGTGGTACTTGGCGTAGCGCTCGGTGCCCAGGCACAGCACCGGCACGCCGCCGAACGAGGTCTCCGAGTAGGCCGTGTTGCGCCCGGCGAACTTGTAGAAGCTGCGGAACAACGATTCCTCGGTGGTGCCGTTGGGCCAGGTTTCCTGCGCGAGGGTGTCCGGGTCCCGCCACTTCGGCACGTAGAACTCGTGGTTGCCGATGGCCCAGGCGACGTTCCTCGGGTGCGGGTGCTTGTTCAGCATCGCCCGCACCTGGGCGTACTCGAAGTCGTAGCCGCGAGGGGTGATGTCGCCCGCCACGCCGAGACCGGCGCCGCGCGGGTTGGTGGCGTTGATGTCGTCCAGGGCCTTGCCGAAATCAACGAGGTCGCCCTGGATGTCGCTGATGATGTTGAATCGCACGGCCGGGCCGAAGGGGTCCCGGGAAGGGGTGGCCTCCGCCGGGGTGCCCAGCACGGTGGTCGCGGCCACCGCGCCACCCGTGGCCAGCATGAACGACCTGCGATCCATCAGAACACCCACATTCGGTTCCACCAGTACCAACGGGCCAAAGGTAGGACGTCTGAGGTGATCATCGGTGACTTGGTGCCAGCCGGTGGATGTACGTGAAGAAAATTTCAGGTTTGAGCAGGGAAGGAAGGATTCCCTTGAGCGGCACTCCGGATCTCGGTCCCATGCCCCAGCGCGTCACCGTCGGCGTCGACCAGGTGCGACGGCTGGTCGACGACCAGTTTCCTCAGTGGAGCGCCCTGCCGGTCCGGCCCGTGGACGAGAGCGGCTGGGACAACGTCACCTTCCGCCTCGGCGACACGATGGTGGTGCGCCTGCCGAGTGCGGCCGAGTACGCCTTGGCGGTCGACAAGGAACAACGGTGGCTTCCGGCGCTCGCTGCCCGGCTGCCGCTGCCCATCCCCGCCCCGTTGGCGAAGGGACGCGCTGACCACGGTTATCCCTTCTCGTGGTCGATCTACCGATGGCTCCCCGGCGAACCCGCGAGCGCGGACGGGATTTCCGACCCGGTCCGCTTCGCCCTCGACCTGGCCGGGTTCCTGGCCGCGCTGCGCAGCGTCGATGCCGCCGACGGTCCCCAGCCGGGTAAGCACAACTGGTTCCGGGGCGCCACCTTGCGCACCTACGACGCAGTGGTCCAGCGCGCGTTCGCGACACTGGATGGCCGAATAGACGTCGGCTTGGCCCGAGAGATCTGGGAGACCGCGCTGGACGCCCCTTGGGACGGAGTGGACGTCTGGTTCCACGGCGACGTCGCACCGGGGAACCTCCTGCTCGACGGCGGGGAACTCGCGGCCGTCATCGACTTCGGGACCTGCGGTGTCGGCGACCCGTCCTGCGACCTGGCCATTGCCTGGACGCTGCTGACCGCCGACGGCCGCAAGGTGTTCCGTGAGCGCCTGTCCGTCGACGACGCGGCCTGGGCACGCGGGCGCGGTTGGGCCCTCTGGAAGGCACTGATCGCCTGTACCCGGGCCGACGAAGAAGCACGCCGCGTCCTCGACGAGATCTTCTCCGAATTCCCGAACGCCGCTCGCGACCAGCCCAGCGAGCGGCTTGTTCTCCAGCGGATGCGAAACCGCGTGATGGAGGCGCTGGACCTCCTCGCCGACGGAGACGAGGGCGTCCGCTCCGCAGGGAACGCCGAGTATGTCAACCACTTCTTCGACTTCATCGACGATGACGTGCCGCTGCAATGGCGCGAGTGGTCGACGTTGACGGCAGACGAGGTGGCCGCCCTCGACAAGGTGTTGCGAGCACTCCTCGACGCGTGCGCGGAGACACCTGCGGTCTGCACCGACGACGAGTTCATCGCGTCGGGTTGGCCTGAGCGCGTCAAACAGATCGCGGGCGCGGCGCTCGCGCTGATGCGGGCGCGAGGCCGCTTTCACGAAGAGTACGAGGAGGACTCGCCGTCGATCACCGGCTGAGACCCGCTCAGTTGCCCGCCTTCGCCTCCGGGATCCCGTTCGCCGGTGGCGCGTCGTTGGCCGCCGAGTCGTCCGCCTCGATGGGGGCTTCGCCGATGTCGGTCACCAGGACCGGCGTCAGATCCTTGCCCGCACCGCCGTGGAGTTCGACCACCGACATCCCGGAGATGCCCAGATGACTGTCACCGGTGTAGCGGAACGGCGCGAGGCCCGGCCCTGCGAACGTCTTCCCGTTCTGCTGGAGCACCTCGACGACACGTTCGCGGGTCAGGTCCCGCCCGGCCGCCTGCAACGCCTGGACGAAGGTGTACGCCTGCGCCATCCCGTAGATGCGGTAGTTGGTCAGGTCGCCGCCCTTGCCGTGTTCGCTCCAGATCTTCCGCCACAGCTTCGTCCACGCGTTGTCCGGAGCGTCGACGCCCGGCAGGTACTCGGTGGTGACGACGCCGTCGATGAGTGACGCACCGTTGGTCACCTTGCCTTCGGAGAACCGGGCGAGCAGCGAGCCGACCAGGGCCGGATCGGAACCGACGTTGCTGTAGAACCATTTCGGCTTGAAGCCGATCTTCAGTGACGCCAGCTGGGAAAGCGCGGTGTAGGACGGGACGGTGAAGCCCAGCACCAGATCCGCGCCCGCGGCCTTGAGTTTCGCGATCTGCGGCGCGATGTCGGTGTTGCCCGGCGAGTACTTCGCGACCTCCACGATCTGCTTGTCCAGATGCCGGCGCGCGCCCTTCTCGCCGTCGCGGCCGAAGTCGTCGTCCTGGACGAACAGGCCCACCTTGGCGCCGGGCAGGTTCTTCCGCACCCAGTCGCCGATGATCTTGCCTTCGATCTCGTAGTCCGGCTGCCAGCCGAAGGTGAAGGGAGCCTTCTTCGGATCGTCGCCCCAGCGCAGCGATCCCGAAGACACGAACAGATCCGGGACCTTCGAGCTGTTGAGGAAATCGACGACGGCGCTGTGCGTCGGCGTGCCGAGGCCGCCGACCATCGCGAAGATCTCTTCCTTGAGCACCAGTTCGTTGGTGACCGCGCTGGTGTTCGTCGGGTTGTAGCCGTCGTCCTTCGCCACGAACTCGATCTTGCGGCCGTTGATCCCGCCGTTCGCGTTCACGTAGTCGTAGTAGGCCTGATGACCGCTCGGGATTTCGCTGTAGCCCGGCGCGGCGACGCCGGTCAGCGGGAAGTGCGCCCCGATCTTGACGGTGGTGTCGGTGACGCCGACGGTCGACCCCTTTTCTTCGCCCTCGGGTCTGCCTCCCGCGCCGCAGGCGGTGGTGACCGTGACGGCCAGGAAGAGGGCCACGGCCTTGGTCCAGCGTTTCATGAATTTCGCCTCCGGTGAGTGAGTTTCCGCAGCCCGCCGGCGAGGCCGGCCGGTGCGAGCAGCACGATCAGGACGGTGACCAGGCCGTAGATCAGCGGCGCCAGATGCGCGGCCTGGACGTCGGACAGGCCGAGGTCCGTTCCCGCGCCGGTCACCAGCGGCGGCAGGAACGTCAGGAGCGCGGCTCCCGCGAGCGCGCCGGTGAGACTTCCCAGACCGCCGAGCACCACCGCGGAAACCAGCAGCAGCGACAATGTCAGCGCGAACCCGCTCGGCGCCGCCAGCCGCGCAGACAACGCCATCAGCGCCCCGGCGAGCCCCGCGCAGCCCGCGCTGACCACGAAAGCCAGCACCCTCGTGCGGCCGAGGTCGATCCCGGCCAGTCCGGCGGCCACGTCCTCGTCGCGGACCGCTTGCCAGTCGCGGCCGACGCGGCTTCGGGACAGGTTCGCCAGCAGGACGAACACGACGATCACGGCGAGCCAGGAAAGGTAAGCGAGGTAACGGATCCGCGTGAGGTCCTGGCCGGTGACGAAGTACGCGGCGTCCGCCAGCCAGCCGGGGATCTCCGGCATCCGGACGGTCAACCCCTGTTCGCCGCCGAGCGCTTCGCCGAAGAACAACGGGATCCCCGGCACGGCGACGGCGAGCGCGAGCGTCGCGCCCGCGAGGTACGGCCCGTGCAGCCGCGCGGCCGCGACGCCCACGAGCGCTCCGACGGCCAGCGTGATCACCATCGCCACCAGGAGGATCACCGGCAGCGGCAAGGCGGACTCGGGTGATTTCAGCAGGAGCGCGGCCGAATACGCGCCGACCGCCATGAGCGCCCCGTGGCCGAGTGACAGTTGCCCGTTCAGTCCCGTGAGGACGGTCAAGCCGCCCGCGGCGATCGCGAAGTACGCCATCGTGGTGAACTGCGCGGTGAGGAACGGGCCGGTGTTCTCCAGGACGAGCACGACGACGACCAGTCCGGCGAGGGCGAGCAGCAGAGGCTTGCGCGGCATGTCAGACCCTCCGTTCGCGGACGCTCGCGAACAGACCGCCGGGTTTGAGCAGCAGGACCACCATGAGGATCGCCAGTGCGGCGAGCGGGACCAGTTCGGCGCCGACGTAGCCGCTGACCAGGCTCAAGGACAGGCCGAGCGCGACGCCGCCGACGACCGCGCCGACCGGGCTGTCCAGGCCGCCGAGCACCGCCGCGACGAAGCCGTACACCACCACACCGTCCATATAGGACGGATGGACCAGCCCGCCGCCGGCGATCAGCAGCCCCGACAGCGAACCGGCGAGGGCGGCGAGCGCCCAGCCGAGCGTCAGCATCCGCCCGACCCGCACCCCCAGCAGGCGCGCCACTTCCCGGTCGAAGGCCGCCGCCCGCATCCGCAGGCCCAGATCGGTGCCGCGGAACAGGAGCACGAGCCCGATCAGCACCACGCCGACGGCGGCGATGGTGAACACGCCGAACCCGGTCAGCGCGATCGTCGTGCCACCGACCTCGAAGCCGGTGAGCCCGAACGGCGCCGGGAACGACCGGTACCGCGAGCCGAACACCAGCGCCGCCAGCGCGTGCAGCACGATGAACAACCCGAGGGTGAGGATCACCGCGTTGATCTCGGGTTTGCCGGAGACGAACCGGACCACGAAGCGTTCCACCAGCGCGCCCAGCAGCAGCCCCGAAAACAGGGCGACGGCGAAACCGAGCCAGTACGACCAGCCCGCGTCGATCAGCACCAGCGCGAGGTACGTGGTGATCATCGCCATCGGCGCCTGCGCGAAGTTCACGATCCGCGTCGCCCGCCAGATCAGCACCAGCGCCAGGGCGAACGCGGCGTAGACCGCGCCGAGGGTCAGCCCGGTGAGCGCGGTGGTCAGCAGTTGCTGCACGAGGCTCCCTTTCAGAATCCGAGGTAGGCGTGCCGGAGGTCGTCGTCCTCGACCAGTTCGGCCGCGTCCCGCCGGACGACGACTTCGCCGAGGTTGAGTACGACGCCGTGGTCGGCGATGGACAGCGCGCTGCGCGCGTTCTGCTCGACCAGCACGACGGCGAGTCCCTCGTCGCGGACGAGACCGCGCAGCAGGGCGAAGATCTGCGCCACGATCCGCGGCGCGAGCCCGAGCGAGGGCTCGTCGAGCAGCAGTACCTTCGGCCGGGACAGCAGTGCGCGGCCGAGCACCAGCATTTGCCGTTCCCCGCCGGAAAGGACGTGTGCGAGCCCGTTCTTGCGATCGGCGAGTACGGGGAAGAGCTCGTAGATCCGCCGGAGCTGGGAGGCCGTCGCGCGGCTTCCCGATCCGAGCGCGCCGAGCCGCAGGTTCTCCTCGACGGTCAGCTCGGCCAGCACGCCGCGGCCCTCGGGCACCTGCGCGAGACCGAGGGCCGGAAGGTCCTCTGTGGACACTCGGCTCAGATCGTGGCCCGCGAGCGTGACGCGGCCGCCCGTCGGCCGGACGAGGCCGGAAATGGTGCGCAGCAAGGTGGTCTTGCCCGCACCGTTCGCGCCGAGTACCGCGGTGATCTCGCCGGGGGAGGCGGACAGGCTCACGGAATCGAGCGCCCGGACGGGGCCGTAGGCTGCCGAAAGGTTCTCAACGGTCAGCACCGGCCACCTCCTCGCCGAGGTAGGCCGCCCGCACCGCCGGGTCCGCGCGGATCTCGTCCGGGGTGCCGCGGGCGATCACCTTGCCGAAGTCCAGTACGACGATCTCGTCGCACACTCCCATCACCAGATCCATGTGGTGCTCCACGAGCATCACCGACATGCGCTCGGTCAGGCCGCGCACCAGCGTGCCGACGTCGGCGATCTCGGCCGCCGACAGCCCACCCGCCGGTTCGTCGAGCAGCAGCAGTTCCGGTTCGCCGACCAGCGCCCGCGCGAGCGCGACCCGTTTGCGGACCGGATAGGGGAGACTCGCGGGATAGCGGTGGGCGACGTCGGCGATGTCGAAGTCTTCGAGGTACGCCATCGCCCGCTCGGTCAAGGCCTTCTCGTCCCGTGTGCGGCCCAGCATCGAGGACCAGAAGCCGGCCTTCGCGTGCTTGCCCGCGCCGACGAGGACGTTGTCCAGCACGGTCATCCGGCCGAAGAGGCCGAGTTCCTGCAGGCTGCGGGCGATCCCGAGGCCCGCGAGATGATGCGGGCGCAGCCGTCGCAGTTCGGTGTCGCGCCAGGTCAGCGCGCCGGTGTCGGGGCGGACGAAACCGCACGCGACGTTGAAGAGCGTGGTCTTGCCCGCCCCGTTCGGGCCGATCACCCCGAGCACCCGGCCCGGCGCGACGGTCAGGGAGACGTCGGACAGCGCGACGAGACCGCCGAAGGTCACCGACACGCCGGACATCTCGAAGGTGGACAGGGTCACGCGGGAACTCCCAACGGGGAAAACGGGTCCCGGCGCGGGTGCGCCGGGACCTGGAGGACTCAGGCGTGCGGGCAGGTGTCCCGGTAGTCGCTGATCGCGCGGTCGTCCGGGGCGGGGCACAGGAACTGCTCGTAGCGGGTGTCGTTGTCCACGAACCGCTTCAGCCACGAGATCGTGTACTTGGCCATGGTCGTGTTCGCCGTGTTCGGGAAGAAGTGGCTCGCGTTGTCCAGTTCCATGTACGCCTTCTCCGCGGAGGCGGGAATGCTGGTGTAGAACGGGATCGAGTGCGAGGCCACCGGCGCGACCGAGTCGGACTCGCCGCCGATGATGAACGTCGGCACCCGCAGCGACGACCACGACTTCTGCGTGTTCCACGGCGCGAGCGGGACGGCGGCCTGCAGCGACGGCCGGTCCTGTGCCGCCTCGAGCGAACCTCCGCCGCCCATCGAGTGCCCGGCCACCGCGAGCCGGGAGGTGTCGATGCGGGACCGGACGCTGCTGCGCTGGGTGAGATAGTCGAGCGCGGCGAGCAGCTGGTCACCGCGGCTGCCGGGCTGGTCGTAGATCGTGTTCGTGTCGATGGTGAACACCACGAAGCCCTGCGACGCCAGCCGCGGGCCGATCCACGCGATGCTCGACTGGGTCGCGGTGTAACCCGGCGAGATGGCGACAGCGCCGAAGGTGCCCTGCGCGGTGCTGGTGGGGTAGTAGATGGTGCCGCCGCCGAAACCGGTGACGGACACGCGCGACACCGACGTCTCCGAGACCGCGAACGAGCCGCGCGAGGCTTCGATGCTGCTTTCCGTCGGGGCAGGGCCTCGTTCGTAGGGGTTTTCGGCGGCGTAGGCCGTCGGCGCGGCAGCGAGTGCCGCGACGGTCGCCAGTCCACAAAGGATCCGGGTCGTACTACGCATGGTGCCGTCTCCGTTCGCCGGTGAACACAGTCCGTGGTGATGGACTGTGGCAAACGGCCGCGACGCACTGCATCGGTGAAATCGCCAGTCTTCGTCCGCGGCGGCGCCCCCGGTCATGGACGCCCGTACGATCGGCGATCGTGAATCCCTCAGCCGAGGACATAGTCCGCACCGCGGCGCGGTGGATCGATCGCGGCGTCCGCGTCGACACCTCAGCCTTCGCCCAGGAACTGGGCATTTCCCGCAGCACCCTGTTCCGCCGCGTCGGCAACCGGGAGGACCTGCTCGGTGATGCCCTCTACTACCTGTCCGAGCGCACCCTGACGGCCGCCACGCGCACCTGGGAGCGCGATGAGGGCGACGTGGTGCGCAACGCGGCCGGTGAACTGCGCTGTCTCGCGATCATGCGCGAGTACCGATCCGTGCTCGCGGCGAGCACCGGGTTCCGCCGGTTCCTCGACGACGAGCCCGTGCTGGCGATCCGGCTGCTCACCGACCCGGACGGCCGCGTCCAGCCGAGGGTGATCGCGGCGCACGTCGAGCTTCTGCGCCGCGATGTCGACGACGGCGGATTCGTGCCCGCTGTCGGCCTCGACAGCCTCTGTTACGCGATCGTCCGGCTGGGGGAGGCGTTCCTGTACTCGGACGTCCTCGCGTCCCGGACGCCGGATCTCGACGCGGCTTCGACGCTGCTCGGAGCACTCGTGGAAGGACGGGTGCCGAGCAGGACCTTGTGAAACACTTGCGCCTGGTGTTTCATCGAAAGGGATTTTCGAGGAGGCGCCGATGCCTGTCCGGGACGTCGTGTACCCGCTGCGGGGCAGGGACGACCTCTTCGGCGGGCTGCGTTCGATCGCCGGGCGCGCCATGCTGGTCCGCGGGACGGAGGGGCTCGGCAAGTCGGCGCTGCTCACCGCGCTGCGGGCCACCCTCGGTGTCCGCCTCGTCGGCGTGCGGGGCCTGCGGGCCGAACGTTCGCTGCCCTACGGCGCGCTGCATCGGATGTTCGGCGCTCCCGTTTCCAGTGGTGCGGAGGCGCGTGATCGGCTCACCACCCTCCCGTCACCGGCGATCTGCTGGGTCGACGACGCGCACTGGATCGACCCGGAATCCCTGGCGGCGCTGGGTTTCGCGGCCCGGCGGCTGGACGGGGTCCCGGTCGGGATGGTGCTCGCTTCGCGGTCCGGATCCGACGAGTTCGACTCCGTCGAGCTGACGCCGTTGACCGACGCCGCCGCCTGCCAGCTGTTGCGCGATCGCGGCGTGCCCGCCGGGGTGCGTCCGCAACTGGTCGAACTCGGCGAGGGGAACCCCGCCGATCTGGTCGCGCTGGCGGCCTCGCTGACGCCCGCGCAGGCGGCCGGGAGGGAGCCGGTGTCGCCGGTTCTCCAGGAGCGTTTGCCCCGCTACGCGGCCGAGCTCGACGCGATGCGGTTCGACGAGCGAGTCCGGTTTCTCGTCACCTGTATGAACATTTCCGCGAGGAAGGCGACGTGGTACGCGGCGGCGTCACCGGCGGACCGCCGGGCGGCGCACGCGCGGCTGGCCTCCGCCGAGGAGGGCCCGGACGCTCTCTGGCACCGGGCGATGGCGACAGCCGGGCCGTCCGCGCCGCTCGCCGACGCGCTCGCCGCCGCCCCCGCGGTGGATCACGCGGCCTCGGCGCGGCACCTCGAACGCGCCGCCGCGCTGACCGCCGATCCGGCCACGCGGGCGACCCGGCTGCTGGCCGCGGCGGACGCGGCCTGGCAGGCGGGCAGGCCAGGGTGGGCACGGCTGCTGCTGTCCAGGGTGGACGCCCGGCCGGGCGCGGTGGCGTTGCTGCACGGCGAAATCGAACTGCGCGACGGCGATCCCGCGGTCGCCACCCACGAACTCGGCACGGCGGCGGAGCTGCTGCCCGATCCCGCGGCCGCGCTCCTGCTGGCCGGTGAGGCACGCAGGCTCGGCGGCGATCTGAGCGGTTACCGGGCGTTGGCGCGGACCGTCCCCGCCGGGGACGGCCTGGTCTTCGCGCACTTCCGCGGTCTGACCTCGGTGTACGCCGGACGTCACGACGACGCCGACCTGCCGCTGGAGGACGCCGTCCGCAGGGGGATGTCCGGCACCGACGTCGCCGGAGCCGTTTGGGCCGCCGAAGCCGCTTTCGCCCGCGGGCACGCCGAACGGGCGCACGAGTACTCGGCCGCCGCGGTGAGCCGCGCGCGACTCGGCAGGCGGCACGCGGAACTGCCGTGGGCGTTGATCTACCTTTCGCTCTCGGCCATCGCTCTCGACCGGATCCCGTGTGCGCGGGCGGCGTCCCGTGAAGGGCTGCGCGCGCCCCACAACCTGCGGATGGAACATCTGACGCTGCTGGGGCTGGCCGCCGCGCTGCTCGGCGACCGCGTCCCGGAACTGGACGAGGCGACCGACGGCATCGCCGAACGCGGTCTCGGCAGGCCCGCCGCCGTCGCGGCGTGGGCGCACGCCTGCCTGGACCTGGCCGAAGACCGGCCGGACGACGCCTTGAGCAGGCTCGAAGATCTCGCTTCCGGCGTTTCCGGCGACCAGCCGGTGATCCGCGTGCTCGCCACCCCGCAACTCGTCGAAGCGGCGGTGCTTTCCGGGCGGCCCGAGCGCGCGCGGACCGCGCTGGAGGTGTTCGACCGCTGGACCCTGGCCGGCGCGGAACCGTGCTGGCTCGCGCTGAGCCATCGGTGTCACGCGCTGACCGCGCCGGATCCGGAGGCGGCGGAACGGCACTTCCGGCTGGCCGTCGAGGCGCACCGGCGCGCGGGCGGCGCGGTGGAACTCGCCAGGACCCGGTTCGCCTACGCCACCCTGCTGCGACGGCGCCGGCGGAGCCGGGACGCCCGAGACCAGTTCCGTGATGCCTTGCGCGGCTTCGAAAACGTCGGCGCGACCCGGTTCGCCGAGCGCGCCCGCGCCGGGCTGCGGGCGACCGGTGAGACCGTCGACGCGCCGCACCGCTCGCTCGCCGGGCTCACTCCGCAGCAGGACGCCATCACGCGGCTCGTGGCGGCGGGGGAGACGAACAAGGAGATCGCGCGGCGGCTGGTGATCAGCCACCGGACCGTGGATCACCACCTGCGGAACATCTTCACGGCCCTGGGCGTCCGGTCGCGCGTGGAACTCGCGCGCCGCGTGGCCGCCGGGGAATGAGGTTTGCCCCTTCGCGCATTTAGTCCTCTAGTTGCGGTCTGGAGGGAATACCGGGCCCACGACGGGGGTCGTAGCGAAGTATGGACTTCGGGATCGCGACGGCAGTGACCGACGAAGGAATCCGGCCCCACGTGCTGGGGGCGGCTCTGGAAGAGAAGGGATTCGACTCCCTCTATCTCCCCGAACACTCCCATATACCGGTGAGCAGGGAGTCTCCTTACCCCGGCGGTGAGCTGCCGCGCGGGGCCATGCGCAACTTCGACCCGTTCGTGGCGCTGGCCGCCGCCGCGACGGTCACGTCGAACCTCCGGCTCGGCACCGCGGTCGCCCTGATGATCCAGCGCGACGTGCTCTACACGGCGAAGGAGATCGCCAGCCTCGACCTGCTCTCCGAGGGGCGGGTGATCTTCGGCGTCGGGGCGGGCTGGAACATCGAGGAGATGCGCAACCACGGCGTCGACCCGCGGACGCGAGGCGCCTTGCTGACCGAACAACTCCAGGCGCTCAAGGAGATCTGGACCAAGGACGAGGCCGAATTCCACGGCGAGCACGTCGACTTCGACTCGGTTTTCTCCTGGCCGAAGCCGGTGCGGAAACCGCATCCGCCGATCTACGTCGCCGGTCAGGGCCCGGCGGGGCTCAAACGACTCGCCGAGCACGCGGACGGCTGGCTGCCGCATTCCGTGACACCGCCGGAGGAACTGCGCCGGGTCCGGTCCTGGCTCGCCGACCAGGGCCGCGAAGACGTCCGGATCAGCGTGTTCGGCGCCCCGGCCGATCCCGAGTTGCTGCGCCGCCTCGAAGGCGCGGGGGCCGACGAAGTCTCCCTCCTCCTGCCGACGCTGCCCGAAGCCGAGACCTTGGAACTTCTCGGCGAGCTGGCGAAGACCATCGAGCCGCTGCGCGCCTCATAACAGGCCGGAACGCCGCCACAGCACCAGGCCCGGACCGCCGACGAGGTCGACTTCGCGCAGGTACCGCACCATTTTCGCGGCACCCTGGGCCAAGACCTCCCGGCGGTGCGGGCTGCGCCTGGCCAGCGCGGCCGCCCGGCGGGGGTTCTCCAGACCGGCGCGCGCGTACTGCGCGGGCCGGGAGAGCAGCCGGGAAAGCAGCATCGAGCCGATCGCCACGACGATCCGCGTGAACGTCTTGACCGGCCAGGACGCGCGGGCCATCAGCCTGGTCAGGTCGTCGCGCGCGTAGCGCACGTGCCGGGCCTCTTCGGTGACGTGGATCCGCATGACGGCGCGCACGAGCGGCTGGATCGACTCGTCCTGCAGGTGCTCGCGCTGGATGGCGTCGAAGACCTCCTCGCCGATCAGCGTCGCCACCCACATCGACGGACCCCGCAGGATCAGCGGCAGCGCGTGCGCGGTGAAGTGCAACAGGCGGTTGTTCCGGTACGGACGGCCGTCGACCTTGTCGATCAGCATCGCGAACATCGTCGAGTGACGGCATTCGTCGGCGACCTCGGTCAGCGCGTACCGCGCGTGCGCGGTGGTCGGATCCGCGCGGTAGGACATCCGCAGCAGCATCTGCATCAGGATGATCTCGAACCAGATCCCGACGCTGACCGAGTTGATCAGCTCCTGCCGGGACAGCTCCACGCGCTGTTCGTGACTCATCCGGTCCCACAATTCGGTGCCGTACAACGACACCGTCCGCTCGGGGATGAAGAACGCCCCCTCGGTCAGCGGGGCTTCCCAGTCCACGTCGACTTCGGGGTCGTACGACAGCTTCGCGCTCGCCTGCAGCAAGCGCTGCGCACCGGTCTCTCGGTCGCGCAGGGGCCGGGTCCGTGCCGTCATCGCCACTCCCTCGTTCGCGGATTGCATCCCGCGATGGAAAGTTACAGTGGTCGATGTAAATGTTCAAGACTCCTGGTGTTCCCGGAGGTGCTGGGCCAGTTCTTCGAGGAATTCGGGGAAGGCGCGGCTCATCGACAGCGCCAGGCTCGCGGTCACCGCCGACTGCGCCAGCGGCCGCAGCCGTTTCACCAGTTCGGTGAGGTCGGAGATCTCGGTCGCGTCCGGCACCCAGTCCGCTCCGCGCGGGCCGACGACATCGTTGCGGATGGTGTCGAGGAACAGCGTCGCGATGGCGTCGGTGTGCTCGATCAGCGTCTCGGCGAGGCCGAGGACCTGTTCCGGCGGCACTCCCGCCGCCAGCAGTTCGCGGCCAGCCTGCAGCAGCTGCGGGCTGAAGACCTCGAAATGCGCGCCCCGCCGGGTGGCCACCCCCATCGCCAGCACGCGTTTGACGTTGGCGGGGGTGATCAGCCGCCCGAACTCCTTCCGCGCCTGCGTCACGGTGATCCGCTCGGGGGTCTCCTCCGACCACGGCTGGGAGAGCGCGTCTTCCAGGCCCATCAGATCGCCCAGATCCCGCCCCTGCTGCCAGGTCTCGATCATTTCCTCGATCTGGGCGAGGGTGTACCCGCGCTCGAGCAGCTGGACGATCAACCGCAGCCGGGCGAGATGCGCGTCGTCGTACATCGCCACGCGCCCGCGTCGCGTCGGCGCGGGAAGCAGTCCTCTGTCCTGATAGGCGCGCACGTTCCGCACCGACGTCCCCGCCAGGTTCGCGAGTTCGCCCACTCGATACTCAGCCACCGGCACAGGCTAAAGGCTCGTGAGTGGCAAGGACGGTTAGAACCGTCCTTGCCACTCACGAGGTGACGTCAGGAGCAGGCGAGCACCGGCGCCTGCGGACGGCCACCGCCGTGCAGGTCGCTCAGCGGGACCCGCGCCAGGCCGAGGATCGCCTGCGCGGTCGCGCGCGGGGCGGTCGCCGGGTTCAGGCCGGTGGCGTCGTAGGCGATCGCGCCGCGGTCCGCCACGGCGCCGGTGCAGCCGGTCTGCAGCGACCGCAGGAACTCCCGCGCCTTGACCGCGGCGGCGGGACGGTGCCCGGCCAGCGCCTCGGCGGCGAGGCCGGTGCTGTTGGCGTTCGGCGCGTTCGTGCCGACGCCGAAGCCGCCGTTCGCGTGCTGCTTGGTGACCAGCCAGGAGGTGCCTTCGCCGGCGTTCACCGGGTCACCGGTGGCGCGCAGGGCCTGCACGACCATCGCGGTCGAGTCGACGTCGCTCGCGCAGGTCGCTTCGCCGAAGTTCAGCGGGAAGCCGCCGTCCGCGCACTGGGTGCCCGCGAGGAACGTCACGGCCGACGCGGGGGCGCCGGCGGGGGTGCGGTCCAGCGCCAGCAGGGCGAGCGACTGCGAGAAGGCGTTGGAGTAGTCGCCGAACTCGGACCGGTCGGAGAACCGGCCGGACGGCGTGAGCAGCGAGAGCAGTCCCGCCTTCAGGTCGACGCCGCCGAACGCCGCCGGGTTCTTGCCCCGGATCTCCGCGGCCAGCAGCAGTTTGGCGTGCGCGCCCGCGTAGGCCTCGGTACCGCTGCCGACGTAACCGGTGGTGATCTCCGGCTTCGCCAGCCACGTGATCGCCTTGCCCGCGTTGGTGTCCGACACCCCGGCCGCGGCGAACGCGAAGATCGCGTCGATCGTCAAGCCCTGGTCGGGGTACTTCTGGCCGCCGAAGTCGGCCTCGAACCTTTCCCCGTCGGCCATCTGCCTGGCGAGCCAGCCCGCGGCGGCGTCCGCCTTGTTGTGGGTGGCCGCGGTCGCCGCCGGAGCGGCGACCAGTCCGATGCCGCACAGCATGGCGACAGCGAGGACCAAACGTCTCATGAGAACCCTTCCCGCATTTCCACGACAGGAGTCGGTGGTGACACCGCGCGACGTGGGTGACCGGGCTCGCCCGGAGGGCATACCGTTGCGGGACAGCGCCGGACTCTCACCGGACTTCCCCCACGACCGCGCTGAATTGACGATCCGAAGAGTCTCATCCCGGTCAAGCGCCGGGGTACCGCCAGGCGCGAGTCGCGATGTGATCCTGGCAACCGACCTGGTCAGCGGTGCCTGTCGCAGGTAATCGGGTGTTAACCTCGGCGGGCTCGACAACTGAACACCGCCGCCCGTGACGGGGAAGCCGGTCGAAATCCGGCGCTGTCGCGCAACCGTGGGCCCCTCATCAGGGCGAGCCGGGGTACCGCACGAGTGGATGCACGATCAAGAAGTCCGAACCACTGTCGCGATAAACAGGGGTGACTGCGGCGTCCCGCGCCTGTCCTCCGTCATGCCGCAAGGAGGAGCCATGCGCCGCGGGTACCTGGCCGCATCGGCGTTCGCCGTCAGCGTCGGCGTGGTCGCCGCGCTGCTCACCGGGACGGCGACAGCCGCCAACGACCCCGGAGCGGCGAAGTCGAACTCCGGCTGGCTCGCGACGAAGCTGAAGCCGGACGGCACGCTCGAGAACCCCAACGGCGGCGATCTGCCCGACCACGGGCTGATGATCGACGCGCTGTTCGCGATGTACGCCTCGGGCGAAGGCGCGAAGGCCGAGCCGATCGTGAAGTACCTCGACGAGCAGGGCCACGCGACCGACTACTTCACCTGGGACGGGCTCATTCCCGACGGCGGAGAGTTCGACTTCTCCGACATCATCGTCGGCGGTGCGGCGGCCAAGACCCTGGTCGCCGCCGAGGTCGCGGGCCGGAATCCCCGGAACTTCGACGGCTACGACATGGTCGCCGAGACCAAGGCCGCGATCATGCGCAAGGGTCCCGACATCGGCCGGGTCAGCGACTACTCGAAAGATCCCAGACTCGCCGATTCGGTGAGCAACAACGCGAACATGTTCGGCCAGTCCCTCGGCGTGATCGGTCTCGCCGCGGCCGGCGAGAACGACCAGCTCGCCATCGACAAGCTGCTGACCCAGCAGTGTTCCGAGGGCTACTTCCGGATCTTCTTCGCCTACATCAAGACGACCGAGACCGGTGACCACGTCACCGCCGACGGCCACAAGGTCTCGACCTGCGACGAGGGCAAGCCGTTCGACCTGTCCGCCAAGGACGGCGACGCCACCGGTTTCGCCCTGTCGGCGATGCTGGCCGCGCGGAAGGCGGGCGCCGCGGGACTCGACGGCCCGATCGCGAAGACCGTCTCGTGGCTCCTCGCGAATCAGGATCCCGGCGGTGGCTGGGGCGGCGGCGTCGGCACCGAAGCCCCGAACACCAACAGCACCGGGCTGATCCTTCAGGCGCTCGCCGACGTCGGCGGCGCGGACGCGGCGGTGGACAAGGGCGTGCGGTTCCTCAAAGCCGCGCAGGCGACCGCCGCGGCGGACTCCGGCAACAGGCTCGCCGGTGACATCGGCGCGATCGCCTACAACCCTGAGTCGTACGTGGCCGCGCGCGCCAACGGGATCGGCGGTCTCGACACCTGGATCCGCGCGGGTGCCCAGGCCTCGCTCGGGTTGTCCCAGGTCGGCTTCTACGACCTCGCGAAGGGCGGCGGGCCGCCGACGAGCAGCAGCGTGTCTGAGACGCCGACCTCGACGCCGTCCGAAACGAGTTCCGCCACCGGCACCCCGACCTCGACCACGAGCGAGCCGGAGCCGACCAGCACCACGACGACCACGACCACCACTACGACGACGACCACCACGACGACGACCAAGACCACCACGACGCCGGTGACACCGACGCCGGGCACGTCCTCGTCCCCGGTGACCAGCCCGCCCGCGCCGAGCACGGTCACCGTCACGAACACCCCGCCCGCGGCCAAGCCGCAGGAGACCAAGCCCGCGCCGAAGACCACGACGCCGAAACCCAAGAAGGCCGTCACCCCGCGGGCGTCCACCGGCGCCCGGGTCGCGCCGCCGACGGCGATCGCGACCCCGGTCGCCATCCCCGGCACGGCGACACCGGCCTCCCGGCTCGGCGCGTATCTGACGAACCGGCTCGTCGGCGGTGACCACGTCGAGGTCACCGAGGACGGCAAGACCTACGTCGACTACGACGCCACCGCCGAGCTGGTCCTCGCGCTGCGGGCGCTGGACGAGCAGCCGGACACCGTCGCTCGCGCGTCGAAGTTCCTGCTCACGCCGGAAGCCGTGCAGGCCTACGCCCACGGCGCGCCGTACGAACAGAGCGGGGCCTCCTACGCCGAACCACTCGCGAAGCTCGTGCTCGTCGGCGAATTCGTGAAGGCGGATGTCGGCCAGTTGCGCGCGGATCTGGTGAAGCTGCGCGGCGCGGACGGCAAGTTCACCGACACAGGGTCCTTCGCCGACGCCGACGAGACCGTCGAGCGGCACGCGTGGGCACTGCTCGCCACCACCGCCGACCCCGGCCCCGCGGTCGAGCTGCTGCTTTCGCGCCAGTGCGCCGACGGAACCTTCCCGAAGCACCTCGACACCGCCGAATGCGGCTCCGGTGACCTCGGAGCGACAGCCGCCGCGGTCACCGCGCTGGCCGCCCGTCCGCACACCGACGCCGCGCCGTCGGCCAAACGGCCGGACGGCTGGACCGAGCGGCGCGTGTCGGCGTTCGTCTCCGCGGTGAGCGCGCTCGGCGTCCGGCCGACCGGCGAGGGCATGGTGACCGGCGAGGCGGGCGAGCCGGACGTCGCGCTGAGCGCCACCGTCGCCGCCGCGCGGCAGATCGCCGGGCTCGACGCGAGCGGAACCGCGCGGTCGCTGGGCAAACTGGTCCAGGCCGACGGCGGGTTCGCCAAGGGATCCGTGGCGGCGAGCGACGGGAAGACCGATTTCCCGACGAGCCTGGCCGCCGCGCAGGGTGTCGCGGGCCGGTCCTGGCTCACCGCCGCGGATTCGCCGCTGTCACCCGCCGTGCGGCTGCCGCTCTCGGACGTCAGCGCCGAAAACGCCGTGTCCGGTACCCAGCTGCAGGCCGCCGCCCAGACGACTCAGCCGCCGTGGGCGACCTGGGGGCTCGTCGGTCTCGCGGTGCTCCTGCTGGCCGCCGCGATCGTGCTCATCTTCCTGCTTCGCCGCTTCATCAAGACAAAGGGGGCAACACCATGAGAAGACTGCTCGCCGTCACGTCCGTCCTCATCGGACTGATCGGGCTGTCCGCCGCACCCGCGCAGGCGGTCGATCCGGCCAAGGGCTACAACGGGATCTGCACCGGCAACGACGCCCTCAGCGGCGTCACCGTCGTGGTCGACTTCCAGGAACTGGACGGCAACGGCGGGACCGCCGCGCCGACGATCACCCGCTGCTCGCCCAACGCGAACCCGGGCACCGACCGCACGGGCATCAAGGCGTTGCAGGACGCGGGGATCGCCGTCGCGGGCACCGCCCGGTGGGGGCTCGGTTTCGTCTGCCGCCTGGAGGGCCGGCCGTCCGCGACGGAGACCCTGCCGCTGTCCAGCAACCCGAACTACAAGGAACCGTGCGTCAACACGCCGCCCGCCGGCGCGTACTGGGGCTACTGGCACGCCGCCGGTTCCGGTTCGACCTGGACCTACAGCAGCTACGGCGCGCTCAACCGCAACGTGGTGCCCGGCGGTTTCGAGGGCTGGTCGTTCTCGCTGAACAAGTCGGCGACGACCAACCCGCCGCCCGGGGTCACCCCGACCAACCCGGCCGTGAACGCGAACAATCCGACGGTCGCCTTGTCCGTCAACGATGTCGACCGCAAGATCACCCTCGGCCAGAGCACCTCGCTGACCTGGACGACGACGAACGCCACGAGCGTCGCCGCGGGTACGGTGACTCCGGCGAGCGGTGGCGGCGCCTGGTCGGGCTCGCTGGCGGCACCCGGCGGCACGCAGAACATCACGCCGACCGCCGCGGGCACCTACGTCTACACGATCGCGGCGACGGGTAACGGGGTGACGGTGTACTCGAGCGCGACCTTGACCGTCCAATGAGGAGGGTCTTCGGGATGGTGGCGGCGATCTTCCTGATCGCCGCCATCGCGCCGTCCGCGCACGCCGTCGACCAGGGCAAGGGCTATCCGGGTTTCTGCAGGGACGCCGGCGGGGTCACCGTGGTCGTGGACTTCCAGGGACTCGGCGGCACGACCATCGTGCGCTGCAACCCCCAGACCACGCGCGGCACCGGACTGGACGCGCTCAAGGGCGCCGGTTTCCAGATCGCCGGGGTGCAGCGGTGGGGCGAGGCCTTCATCTGCCGGGTCGAGAACCGCCCGTCGGCGGCGGAGAACGTCCCGATCGCGGGCCGCGAGAAGTACCGTGAGCTGTGCATCGACACACCTCCGGCGCAGGCCTACTGGTCTTACTGGCACGCCTCGAACAACTGCGCCTGGGACTACAGCCAGTGGGGTGTCAAGAACCGTGACTTCATCCCCGGCGGTTTCGAAGGCTGGTCGTTCTCGCTGAACGCCACCGCCCAGACGAATCCGGTCCCGCGGGTTTCCGCGGTGCGGCCGGGTACCGAGGGCCAGCCGTGCGTGCCGCGCGAGGAGGCCAAGCCGGCCACCAACGACCCCAACGAGCGGCAACAGCAACCGCAAGGCGGGCAACAGCAGCCGGGAGACGGCCCGCAGCCGACCGCGGAAGCAGGCGCGGTGCCAGGGGAAACCACGGCCGCGGGCCCGAGTTCCGGCGCGCTGCCGCCGCCCAAGCCGCGTCCGAGCGCTTCGGCACGGCCGCAGGCGAAGGACCCGTCGATGAACGTCGCGTTCACCGGCGGCGAGAACGCCGAGGACGTCAACGCCGTGATCCAGCGCGAGTCCGGTGCGAGCGACTGGGCACCGTGGGCGGCCGGTGGCGCCGTCCTGGCGTTGTGCGTCGCCGGCTTCTTCCTGGCACGCAGACGCAAACGCGCGCAGGGAGCTTGATGACGTCCTACTTCCTGCCACGCGACCTGCACCCGGCCGCCTGGTGGGTGTGGGCGCTGGGGCTCGCCGTCGCGGCGACCCGGACGACGAACCCGTGGCTGCTGCTGACGATCGTGGCCGTCGCGGGATACGTCGTGGTGGCCCGGCGCAGTGAGGCGCCGTGGGCGCTGGCGTTCCGGCTCTATCTGTACCTCGGCGCGTTCATCGTGGCGATCCGCGTGTTCTTCCGCATCGTCTTCGGTGGCGCCGAAGGTTCGACGATCGTCCTGCGGCTGCCCGAAATCCCGCTGCCCGAATGGGCGGCGGGCATCCGTCTCTTCGGCGACGTTTCCGCGGAATCGTTGCTGGGCGGGCTTTACGACGGGATGCGGCTGGCGACGATGGTGATCTGCCTCGGCGCGGCCAACGCGCTCGCGAACCCGAAACGGCTGCTCAAGGCGATGCCGCCGGCGTTGTACGAGGTGGGGACGGCGGTGATCGTCGCGCTGTCGGTGTTCCCGCAGCTCGCCGAAAGCGTGCTGCGCGTCCGGCGCGCCCGCAAACTGCGGGGCGGTTCGGGCAAGAAGAAGGTGAAAGCCCTGCACACCGTCCTCATCCCGGTGCTGGAGGACGCGCTTTCGCGGTCGCTGCAACTCGCGGCGTCCATGGACTCCCGCGGTTACGGCCGCGCGGGACTGGTCGAGGCGCGGGCCCGGCTGATCACGGGAACGCTGATGATCGTCGGCCTGATCGGGGTCTGCGTCGGCGTCTACGCCACTTTGGACGGTTCGACGCCCCGGTATCTCGCCGCGCCGGTGCTTTCCGTGGGGGTCGTGATCGGGCTGATCGGGTTCTGGTCGGCGGGCAAACGGGTCCAGCGCACCCGCTACCGGCCCGACCGCTGGCAGCTGCCGGAGATCGTCGTCGCCACGAGCGGGATCGCCGTCGCGGCCGTCCTGTTCACGACGTCCAGCGTGAACCCGATGAACATGAACCCGTCGCTGATCGACCTGTCCTGGCCGCTCCTGTCGTGGGGGCCGCTGCTCGGAGTGCTGATCGGTGTCCTGCCCGCGTTCCTGACCCCGGTCCCCGAAGCCCCCTACGCCGCGCTCGAAGAAGAAGCGCACGAAAAAGAAGCGCACGCATGATCGAACTGAATCAGGTCTCCTTCACCTACCACGGCCGCTCCGAGCCGGTGCTGTCCGACGTGACGCTGTCCATCGGTGAAGGCGAGCTCGTGCTGTTCGCGGGCCAGACGGGCGCGGGCAAGTCGACGCTGCTCGGCACGATCAACGGTCTCGTCCCGCATTTCACCGGCGGCCACCTCGACGGGACGGTCTCCGTCGACGGCGTCACGACGAGATCCCGGCCACCGCGCGAGTTCGCGCATCTGGTCGGCGTCGTCGGGCAGGACCCGCTGGCGGGATTCGTCACCGACACCGTCGAGGACGAACTCGCCTACGGCATGGAACAACTCGGCCTGAGCCCGCAGGTGATGCGCCGCCGGGTGGAAGAGACCCTCGACCTGCTCGGCATCGCGGAACTGCGCCGCCGCGCGCTGCGGACGCTGTCCGGCGGGCAGCAGCAGCGGGTGGCGATCGGCTCGGTGCTGACCACCCATCCGAAGGTGCTCGTCCTGGACGAACCGACGTCGGCGCTGGACCCGACCGCGGCCGAGGAGGTGCTGGCGACGCTGGCCAGGCTGGTGGAGGACCTCGGCACGACGGTGCTGATGGCCGAGCACCGCATGGAACGCGTGATCCCGTTCGCGGACCGGATGATCTACGTCCCCGGTTCCGGGGGAGTGGTCGACGGGACACCGCCCGAGGTGCTGAAGGACATGCCCATCGCGCCACCGATCGTCCACTTGGGACGGTTGGCGTCTTGGGACCCGCTGCCGATGTCGGTCCGCGACGCCCGTCGTCGCGCTTCTTCGCTGACGCTGGGGACTCCGCCGGCGCGGACCACGACCGCGGGCGAGGAACTGCTGGCCGCGTCCGGGGTCGTCGTCCGGTACGGGCCGAAGGTCGCGGTGCGCGAGGTCGACCTCAGCCTGCGCGCCGGTGAGGTGCTGGCGATGATGGGCCGCAACGGTTCCGGCAAGTCGTCGCTGCTGTGGGCGGTGCAGGGCTCCGGCCCCCGGCAGGGTGGCAAGGTCACCGTCGAAGGCAAGGATCCGAAGACGCTGAACAGCGCCGCGGCCCGCGCGCTCGTCGGCATGGTGCCGCAGACCGCGAGCGATCTGCTGTACCTGCAGACCGTCGCCGCCGAATGCGAGGCGGCCGACGCGGAATCGGGCGCGGAACCGGGCTACTGCCGCGGCTTGCTCGACAGGCTCGCCCCGGGGATCGAGCCGGCCTCGCATCCGCGTGACCTGTCCGAAGGCCAGCGTCTCGCGCTCGTGCTCGCGGTGCAGCTGTCGGCCGCGCCGCGGATCATGCTGCTGGACGAACCGACCCGCGGTCTCGACTACACCGCGAAGGCCGCGCTGGCGCAGATGATCGCGTCGCTGACGGCCGAGGGCAAAGCTGTCGTCGTCGCCACCCACGACGTCGAATTCGTCGCGACCATCGCGCACCGCGTCCTCGTGATGGCGGAAGGCGAGGTCGTCTCGGACGGCCCGACCGGCGAGGTGCTCGGCGGCTCCCCGGCCTTCGCCACGCAGGTCGCCAAGATCCTCGGCGAACCATGGCTCACCGTCGACGACGTCCGCGCGGCGCTTCCGCAGGAGGTCCGGTGACCACGACCGCCGCGGTCCGGCTGGGCCCGCGCTCGGCGACGGTGCTCGGGCTCGCGTCGCTCGCGGGGCTGATGATGTTCGTCTGGCCGCTCCTCGTCCGCGTCGAACCGCAGTCGATGCAGCACGGCCCGGACGCGCCGTTCGTGTTCATCGGGATCCTGCCGATCCTGATCGTCATCGTGCTGGCCGAAATGTCCGAAGGGGGCATGGATTCCAAGGCCCTCGCGATGCTCGGCGTCCTTTCGGCGGTGAACGCGGCCCTGCGGCCGCTGGGAGCGGGGACCGCGGGCATCGAGACCGTGTTCTTCCTGCTGGTGCTGGCCGGGCGGGTGCTCGGGCCGGGTTTCGGCTTCGTGCTGGGCTGTACGTCGCTGTTCGCGTCGGCGCTGCTGACCGCCGGGGTGGGACCGTGGCTGCCGTTCCAGATGATGTGCTCGGCGTGGATCGGGATGGGCGCGGGACTGCTGCCGCGCCGCGTCACCGGCAAGGCCGAGATCGCGATGCTGGTCGGCTACGGGATCTTCGTCGCGTACGTGTTCGGATTCCTGATGAACCTGTGGTTCTGGCCGTTCATCACCGACGCCGAAGTGCCGTACCACGACGGCCACATCTCGTACGTGCCCGGCGCTCCGCTGCTGGAGAACCTGCACCGGTTCGCCGTCTTCACGCTGCTGACGTCGACGGCGGGCTGGGACACGGGACGCGCGATCACCAACACCGTGGCGATCCTGGTACTCGGGCCCGCCGTGCTCGCGACTCTGCGGCGGGCTTCGCGGAAGGCGTCGTTCGGCGTGATCCCCTCGTTCACGGACGGCAAGACGCTCGTGAGCGGCAAGGAACGGTAGCGCCCTTCAAGCGGTGTGGTCTAACGCACTGACACCGATGATCCGTTCGGAGCTAGCGCTCCCCTCCACTCGCCCATATGGTTAGGCTAACCTTCGTATCCAGGCCAAGGGCGCACAAGAGGGATGGGTTCCGCATGACCGCCGGCAAGACCGACCTGCTCCGGAGCGAGCCGTTCCTCCACTTCGACGCCGTGGTGCTGGCGACGGCGCCGGTCGGGGAGAGTTTGATCCGGGTGACCTTCGGCGGACCGGGGCTGCGGGACATCACCACCTGCGGGCCGGATCAGCGCATCAAGGTCTTCCTGCCGTCCGCGCCCGGCGCGAGCCCGCGGGTGCCGACCGGCGAGGACTGGTACGCCCGCTACCGCGAAATGCCCGAAGACGGCCGGCCCGCGATGCGCACGTACACGATCCGCGCGCTCCGGCCCGGCGAGATCGACGTCGACTTCGTGCGGCACGGTGACGTCGGCCCGGCGTCCCGGTGGGCGGGCGCCGCCGAGCCCGGCGACGAGGTCGTCATCTACGGTCCGAACGCCCGCTTTCCCCACGAGGAAACGGATCCGACGCGCCGCGGGGCGGACTACCTCCCGCGTCCCGGGTCCGCCTGGAAGCTGATCGCCGGTGACGAGACGGCGCTCCCGGCGATCGGCGGCATCGTCGAAGGACTCGCCGCGGGGGAGCGCGCCCAGGTCTTCGTGCAGGTGCCGGTCGACGGCGACCGCCAGCAGTGGCGGACCGACGGCGAGGTCGAGGTCACCTGGCTGACGCCGGACGGCGGGGGCGCGCCGCTGCTGGACGCCGTGCGCGCCGCGGAACTGCCCGAGGGCCCCGGATACGCCTGGCTGGCCGGTGAGGCCGGGGTGGTGAAGGAACTGCGCAGGCATCTCGTCCGTGAGCGCGGTGTCGACCGCAAGCGCATCGACTTCTGCGGGTACTGGCGCAAGGGGAAGTCCGAAGACGCCCCGTACGACGCGGAGCAGGAAGACTGACCACGGCGCCTTTGCGGAACTGAAGATGGGGCAGGGAATGAAGGTGCGCGGCGAACGCCGGGCCGCGGTCCGGCTGCTGGCGGGCGCACTGGGCCGCAACCGGGGCCGGGTGCTGGCGGCGGTCGCCGGGGGGACGCTGTTCCAGCTGGCGACGGTGGTGTTCCCGCTGTGCGTCGAGTACGCCATCGACGACGGCATCAACGTCGGGAACCAGTCGGCGACCCTCGGCTGGGCGCTGGCCGTCGTGGGCGCGGCGGTCCTGCTGGTCGCCGGGCTCGCGCTGATGCAGTGGCAGATCACCCTCGCCGCGGTGTCGGCGTCGAACGAACTGCGCGGCAGGCTGCTCGACCAGGCCTTGCTGCTCGACCGGCGGGATCGCGCTCGCTTCGGTCGCGGCGATCTCGCGATCCGGGGAACGCGCGACGTCGACTTCGTGCACAACTGGCTGGCGGGTTCCGCCTCGATGGTGACCGGTATCGCCGGGTTCGCCGTCATCCTCGTCCTCATCGGCAGGCTCGACCCGTCGCTCGCCGTGGTCGGGCTGGCCACGGTCCCGGCGCTCGTCGTGCTGAACATCGTGCTGCCCAAACGCTTCGCGGCGGCCAACGACCGGCTCGCCGCCGCGCACGGTGCCCGCGCGGACACCGTCGAGGAACTGCTCACGGCCAGCGTCGCGATCCGCGGGATCGGCGGCGACGGGCCGCTGCTGGAGCGGCACGCCGAGCACAGCAGGACGGTCACCGTCGAGACCATGTCGACCGCCAAGGTGGCCGCCAGCTGGGCCGCGACCGGTCCGTTCGTGCCCGGCGTGGCGACGGCGATCGGCCTGCTCGTCGGCGGTGGGGCGGTGATCGACGGTTCGCTGACCGTGGGCGGGCTGGTGGCCTTCACGACCTGGATGGCGATGCTGGGCACCTGGATCGGCGTGGTCACGCACCGGTTCACCCAGCTCGGCGAAGCGCTGACGGCGGCGAAGCGGATCAGCGAGGTGCTCGAGACCGTCCCCGGTGTCGCGGACCCGGACGCGGGCGTGCCGCTCCGCACTCCCGCCGACCTGGTGGCCACCGGGGTCGAGGTGCACTCCGAACACGGTCGCGTGGTCGGCCCGCTCGATCTGACCGCCCGCCCGGGTGAGTTCCTCGCCGTGACCGGGCCCTTGGGCTCGGGCAAGTCGACGCTGCTGCGGTTGCTCGCGCGCCGCGACGATCCCGACGCCGGCACGGTTTGCTACGGCGACGTCGATCTGCGCCAGACCGCGCTGCGGGAGGTCCGCAGACGGCTGGTGTTCGTGCCGCAGCGGCCCGACCTGATCTCCGGGACGATCCGCGAGAACCTGCTGCTGGGCCGTCCGGAACTGACGGAGGAAGACATGCGGGCGGCGTGTGCCGCGGCGGCCATCGACGAGCACGTCGCCGGGCTGCCCGGCGGTTACGACACCGAGACGGGCGAAGGCGGGGCGACCCTGTCCGGCGGGCAGTTGCAGCGCCTCGCCCTGGCGCAGGCCCTGCTGCACGGCGCCGACGTCCTGCTGCTCGACGACATCACCTCGGCGGTCGACGCCGGAACCGAACAAAGTGTCCTCAAAGGACTGAGGGACTGGCTCGACGAGGCGGGACACGTGCGGACGATCGTTTTCGCCAGCCACCGGGCCGCGGTGGTGGACGCCGCGGACCGCGTCGTCGCCCTGCCGGTGCGGGAGGTGGCTCCGAGTGCCTGAAGCCATCGTCCTGAGCGAACGGCCCGAACAGAAAGGCGTGCTCCGGCGTGCCCGGCCGTTCTTGAAACCGCACCGCGCGATCCTTTCCCTCGCGATCGGTCTCGGCACCGCCGCGACGCTGGCGCTGACCCTGATCCCGTCGGTGGTCGGCTGGGCCGTCGAGCGGGTGGCGCAAAAGGACCTCGCGGGTCTGTACACGGCGGCGGGCGTCTTCGCCGCGCTCGTGCTGGCCCGGCTGATTCTCTTGCGTACCGGGGAAATCTGGCTCGCGAAAGCCGGGGAACGCGTCGTGGCGTCGTTGCGCGACCTCGTCGTGTCCCGGCTCGCGACGGCGCCGCTGAGGTTCCTCGAAACACAGCGATCCGGTGATCTGCTCCGCCGCAGCACCGCGGAGATCGCCGATCTCGCCTCCTTCGTCCGCGCGGATCTCCCGGACCTGCTCTCGGTCACCGGCTACCTGATCTTCACCACGGTCCTGCTGCTGCTCTACTCGTGGCAGCTCACCCTGGTCGTGGTGCTGGTGTTCCTCCCGCTGTCGGTGCTGATCATGCGCTGGTTCCAGCGCGGGGCCACGACGGCCTTCGCGGCGGAGGCGGCGGCGCAGGGGGCCGTCGCGGCGACCTACCGCGAGGGCATCCAGGCCCGCGAGCTGCTCACCTCCCGCGGCGCCGAGCAGGAGTGGCGCGACCGGTTCGACCGCGACAAGGAAACGTTGCGGCGCACCACCTTGCGGTCCGAGTTCGTGGTGCTGCGCACCGGCGGCGTGACCTTGGCGCAGGCCATCGCGGACGCCACGATCCTGGTCGTGGGCGGCGGTCTCGTCCTCGCGTGGGGCATGCCGCTGAGCACGGTCGCGGTGTTCGTCGTGGCGATGCGGCAACTGTTCGACTCCACCAACCAGCTGACCAACCTGATCGGCCAGCTGCAGACCTCCAGGGTCGGCCTCGCGCGGCTGCTGAACCTGCTCGACACCACCGAGCGCCCGCCGCGGACCGGCAACGGCACGGTGCTCCCCGAACGCGGGACACTGGAGGCCTCCGGACTGCGGTTCTCCTACGTGGACGGGGTTTCCGTGCTCACCGACGTGTCGTGCACGTTCCCGCCGGGGGCGCGCACGGGCCTGGTGGGGCCGACCGGATCCGGGAAGACCACGCTGGCCAAGATCCTCGCCGGGCTGTACCCCACGGACGGCGGAACCGTGCGCTACAGCGGGATCCCGCTCGACGAGATCGCCCCCGACGAGCTGCGCAGCCGCATCATGCTGGTCCCGCAACGCGTTCACGTCGTCACCGGCACCCTGCGGGAGAACTTCCGCCTGGTGCCGGAACCGCCGCCGGACGACCGGATCGACTGGGCGCTGGAGCGGCTGGGCCTGCGGGAGTGGGTGGCCAGGCTGCCGGAAGGGCTGGACACGCCGGTCAGTGCCGCTGCGGACACGCTGTCGGCGGGGGAACGGCAGCTGATCGGCCTGGTCCGCGCCGCGCTGGTGGACCCGGCCGTGCTGATCCTCGACGAGGCCACCGCCGACGTCGACCCGGAGACCGGTGACCGGATCGAACGCGCGCTCGACCGGCTGCACGCGGGCCGGTCACTGATCATCATCGCGCACCGGCAGTCCACGATCGATCGGCTCCCGCGCGCCGTCCGGCTGGACGCGGGCCGCGTGAAGGTGGGGGGCTGATGGCCGTCGTCTCCCCGCCCCGGCCGGAGCCGGCCGTCCGGCCGAAGGTCGCCATCGCCCGTGGCGCGGGACTTCTCGTCGGCCTGGGACTGATCGGCGTGGCCGTGATCGTCAGCGTCGCGGTCGGCGCCAAGGACCTCCCGGTCGGCGTGGTGTGGGACGCGCTGTTCCACTTCGACGGTTCCTACGACGCGAACCTGGTCTGGGACCAGCGGATCCCGCGCACGCTGCTCGGCGTCGTCGTCGGCGCCGCACTGGGTACGGCCGGCGCGCTGATGCAGGCGGTCACCCGGAACCCGCTGGCCGATCCCGGGCTGCTGGGCATCGAATCCGGCGCCTCCGCGGCCGTCGTGGTCGCCATCGCCGTCTTCGGGGTCACCTCGCTCAGCGGCTACGTGTGGTTCGCCCTCGTGGGCGCCGCCGTCGCGAGCGTGGTCGTGTACCTGCTCGGTTCCACCGGCCGCGGCCGGGCGAATCCGGTCCGGCTCGCCTTGGCGGGCACCGTGGTCACCGCCGTGCTGACCGGGATCATCTCGGCGTTCACCACGATGAACGCGCGGACGACGCAGTCGATGCGGTTCTGGACGATCGGGTCGCTGATCAACCGCGGCTACGACGTGCTGTTCGACGTCCTGCCGTTCCTGGTCGTGGGCGCGGTGATCAGCCTCCTGCTCACCCGTTCGCTGAACGCGCTGGCACTGGGCGATCAGGTCGGCCGCGCGCTGGGCGCGCATCTCGGCCGCACGCGGCTGTTGAGCGTGATCGCGATCGTGCTGCTGTGCGGCGGGGCGACGGCGGCCGCGGGACCGATCGGGTTCGTCGGCCTCGCGATCCCGCACGCGGTCCGCGCGGTGGTCGGCCCCGACTATCGCTGGGTCGTCCCGTATTCGATGGTCTCGGCGCCGCTGCTGGTCCTCGGGGCGGACGTCCTCGGCCGGGTCGTGCTGCCGACCGGGGAACTGGAGGCGGGGGTCGTCACCGCGGTGATCGGCGCGCCGGTGTTCATCTACCTGGTCCGCCGGAAACGGCTGGGGGAGCTGTGACCGTCACGTCGAGTCCTCAGTGGACGGTCCGCAGCCGGAGCGGCCGGATCTCGTTGCGCCTGCACCGCCGGACCGTCTGGGTCGCGGTCGTGCTGGTGGTCCTCTGCTTCGCGGTGGTACTGGCCAGCCTGCTGTCCGGCAACTACCCGATCGGCGTGTCCGACGTCTTCCGCGCCCTCGGCGGGCACGGGACGTTGCAGCAGCGGTACTTCGTGAACGACGTACGCCTGCCGCGGGTGCTGGTCGCCCTGCTCGTCGGGGCCGCGCTGGCGGTGAGCGGGGCACTCTTCCAGAGCCTTTCGGCCAACCCGCTGGGCAGCCCGGACATCGTCGGCTTCAACAACGGGGCCGCCGCGGGCGCGCTGGTGTGCATCCTCCTGCTGAAGGACTCGAGCCTGGCGGCCACCGGTATCGGCGCGGTCGCCGGCGGCGGGGTGGTGGCGGTGCTGATCTATCTGCTGTCCTATCGCGGCGGTGTGCGCGGGTACCGGCTGATCCTGGTCGGGGTCGGCGTGAGCGCGCTGCTGAGCGCGGGAATCGCGTACCTGCTCAGCCGGGCCAACCTGAACGAGATGCTCAACGCGCAGATCTGGCTGGTCGGCAGTCTCAACGGGCGGTCGTGGGAGCACGCGTGGATCCTGCTGGCGGTGCTGGTCGTGGTGCTGCCGTGCGCTTTCCTGCTGAGCAAGCCGTTGCTGACCCTGGAACTGGGCCCGGATTCGGCCACTTCGCTCGGGCTGCCGGTGGGGGCGGTGCGCCGCCGGGCGATCACGGTTTCGGTGTTGCTGAGCGCGGTGGCGATCGTCTGCGCGGGCCCGATCTCGTTCGTCGCGCTCGCGGCGCCGCAGGTCGCGAAACGGCTCGCCCGCTCCGTCGGTCCCTCGTTGTCCATCTCCGCGTTGTCCGGTGGTTTCTTGCTGGCCTTCGCGGACTTGGTCGCCCAGCGGCTCATTCCGGGTTCCCAGCTGCCGGTCGGGGTGACCACCCTGGTACTCGGCGGGCTGTATCTCGGCTGGTTGCTGGTGGGGGAGATGCGCCGTGGCCGTGCCTGAGCGGAAATGCCGCCACCGTCACGTTTTCGGCCTATGGCCATGGGTAAATCATTAGGCTAGCCTTCCCTAAGTTTGCTGAGGGAGCTGTGTGATGACGAATCCGTTCGACAACGAAGACGGCCGCTTTCTGGTGCTGGTCAACGACGAGAACCAGCACTCGCTCTGGCCCTCGTTCGCCGAGGTGCCCGACGGCTGGACGGTGGCGAAGGCCGAGGCCTCCAGACAGGAGTGCTTGGACTACGTAGAGGCGACGTGGACCGACCTGAGGCCCAAGAGCCTCATCGAGGCCATGGCGGCCGCAGAGGCCGACAGGACGTGAGCGACGGCGAAGGCGTCGACCGCCGCGGGTTTCTGCTCAAGGCGGGTTTCGCGGGCGCTCTGGCGCTGGGGATCGGGTCGGCGACGATCCAGTCCATGCCCGGCCGTGAACGCGGCCCGGTCACGATCGATCCCCGCGCCTACGCCCGGCCCCGGGCTCAGGGCGATCCGGTCGGCCAGGCCGGTCAGGTGCGCCCGGTGGCCGCCACGACGCCGCGGCCGGGGACACCGTTCCGGGGCACGGTCACCCAGTTGACGCCGTTCCGGGATCCGCTGCCCACCATGGCGACGGCGAGGGGCGACCGGTTCGGCGGCGTCGACAACCTGACGATCCGCATGCGGCCCAATTACGTCCGGCTGCACTCACAGCTCCCGCCCACGAAGATCTGGGGCTTCGACGGCCGGTTCCCCGGCCCGATCATCGAAGCCCGGCGCGGGAAACCGTTGCGGGTCACCTGGACCAACGAGCTCACCGGTCCGTATCCGTTGCCGGTGGTGGAGATCCTGTTCGACGAGAACGCCGATCCCTACCAGTGGGACGTTCCCGGCCGTGAAGGGGTCGCGCCGCGGGCCGACGTCGCCGCGCTGCCCGGCTGGACGTCGGTCCACCTGCACGGCCACTTCAGTGACGGCGGCAGCGACGGCTGGGCGGAGGACGCGGTCCTCGCCGGGCGCAGCCAGCTGGTGGAGTACCGCAACGACCAGCCCGCGACCACGCTCTGGTACCACGACCACGCCATGCACATCACGCGCTGGAACGTGATGTCCGGCCTGCTCGGGATGTACATCCTCCGTGACGACGAAGAGGCTTCACTGCGCCTGCCGTCCGGGGACCGCGAGGTACCGCTGCTGATCTGCGACCGGAACTTCGACACCGACGACAAGAACCGCCTCACCGGCACGATGCTGCACAAGACCACGGTGATGAGCACGGACCCGCTGCGGCAGGTGCGCTCGTTCGCCGGGCCGTACACGCTGGTGAACGGGGCGATCTGGCCGTTCAAGGACGTGGAGCCGGACTGGTACCGCTTCCGCATGGCCAACGCGTCCAACACCCGGCCGTACGTGGTGCAGGCGGTGACGGAGGACGGGAAACCCTTACCTCCCAACACGATCTTCGTGATCGGGTCCGACGCTGGACTGCTCGGCGCACCGGTGGACGTCGCGGGCGGCTTCAGCCTGGCGGCGTCCGAACGGGCCGACGTCCTAATCGACTTCCGTGCGCTCGCGGGCAAGAAGGTGCTGCTGCGCAACATCGACTACGACCCCGGGCCGTGGCCGGACTTCCTGCAGTTCCGGGTCGCGCAGCGCGGCAGGCAGAGCGGCTTCCGCCTGCCGAAGACGCTGGCGAGGTCGTTCACCCGCGTCACCGAGAAACAGCCCGTCGAGGCCGAGCGCATGGTCATGCTGACCCCGGTCGGCGTCTCGCACGCCCGGCTGTGGGAGATGCAGAAGATCGAGGCGCCGCCGGGACCGTTCCCGATCGACGGCATCGTGCAGCTGAAGGAACAGGACGGCTCGGTCACCACCTGGAAGCGCATGGCCTACCAGTGGACCGATCCCACGCAGTACACCGTCAAGGCGGGTTCGTGGGAGCGCTGGCGGTTCGTCAACCTCGACTGGTCCGGCTGGCCGCATCCGATGCACGTCCACGTCTGTGCCTTCCAGCCGGTGAAGCGCGGCTTCTACAACATCGACGGGTTCCAGTTCATCGACCTTCCCGGCGGCGGTATCGGCGGTGGCACCACGACACCGGTCTTCTGGGAGCGAAGCGAACCGGTGGCCCCCGACCAGGCGGGCTGGAAGGACGTCGTCAACGTGGCCGCGGGCGAGTCGGTCGACGTCGTCGCCAAGTTCGCCGACGTGACCGGCAAGTTCGTCTACCACTGCCACATGCTCGAACACGAGGACATGAGCATGATGCGGCCGTTCCTGGTGCAGCCCAAGGAGGTCATCGCGATCGCGAAGTCGATGGCCCACGAGCTGCCACCGACGGCCGGCGGCGGACACGGTCACTGATTTCAGGCAGAGGAAGGAACAACTGTGTCATCGGCGCACGAGGACGTCCGCAGCCCGCTGACCGCGGCGCAGCAGGGCGTCTGGTTCGGGCAGCGTCTCGATCAGTCCAGTCCGGCGTACAACACCGGCGAGTACCTGGAGATCCGGGGCGAACTCGACGTCCCCGCCTTCCGGGAGGCGGTGCACCGGACGCTCGCCGAGGCCGACGGTTTGTCCGTCCTTTTCGGACACGACGGATCCGGGCCCTGGCGGACGCCGGGTGCCACGCCGGAGCTCCGGATCGTGGACGCCGACGGCGATCCGGTTCCCTCGATGCGCGCGGAACTCGCCATCGCGCGGGATCCCGCGACGGGCCCGCTGGTGACACAGATCCTCTACCGGCGGGCGAAGGACCACTTCCTCTGGTTCTTCGCCTGCCATCACATCCTGCTCGACGGCTACGGTTTCGGGCTGATCCAGCGGCGCGTGGCGGCGATCTACACCGCCCTCGTCGCGGGCGAGCCGTTGAGCGCGAGCCCGTTCAAACCGGTGTCGGATCTCCTCGCCGACGAGAAGAATTACCGGGAGTCCGAAAAGTTCGAGCGTGACCGAGCGTTCTGGCTGGACAAGCTGGCGGATCTGCCCGAGGTCGTCTCCCCAGCGGCCCCGGTCCCGGCCTCGCACCATTTCCTGCGCGAGAGCACGCGACTGGACGCGGCCGGTTTCGAGGCGCTTTCCGCGCTGGCCAAGCGGCTCGGCACCGGCTGGACCGAACTGGTCATCGCGGCGACCGGGCTCTACCTGCACCGCGTCACCGGCGCCCCCGAGATCGTGCTCGGCCTGCCGGTGATGGGCCGCCTCGGCCCGGCGGCGCGGATCCCGGCGACCACGGTCAACGTGGTACCGCTGCGGATCCCGGTCACCGCGTCGACCACGGTGGAAGACCTGGTCAGGACCGTGACCGCCGAACTGAAGCTGACCCGCCCGCACCACCGGTACCGCGGCGAGGATCTGCGCCGCGACCTCGGCAGGCTCGGCTCGCGGCGGCTGGTCGGGCCGTGGATCAACATCAAACCCTTCGCCACCGGCCTCTCCTTCGGCGGCTTGCCCGCCACCACGCACTACCTGGCGGCCGGTCCGGTCGACGACCTGACCTTCACCGTGCAGGGCCTGCCGGGTGCCGGCGGGATCGAGCTGGACGTCGATGCCAATCCGGCCGCCTACAGTGCCGAGGAAGTGAAGGACCACGCTCGGCGCTTCGTCGGTGTGCTGGAGGCATTGGCCTCGTCCGCGCCGGATCTGCCGTCGGGCCGGTTCGACGTGACGGGCGTCGGGGAGCGATCCCGGGTCCTCGCGCTCGGCCGCTCGGAGCAGACAGCGCACGACGAATCCGACGTCTTGAGCGCGATACCCGGTGGTGACGGGATCGCCCTCCAGGACGCGGGATCGCGCCTGTCGTACGACGACGTCCACGACCGGTCCGGGAGACTCGCCGCCCGGCTCCTCGCGGAGGGCGTCCGGCCGGGGGACCTGGTCGCCGTCGCGCTGCCGCGCGGTGTCGATCTCGTCGTGACCCTGCTGGCGGTGCTCGAGGCTGGCGCCGCCTATCTCCCGCTGGATCCCGATTTCCCCGCCGAACGCGTGGAATTCATGCTCGCGGACGCCGCTCCGGCACTGGTGGTCGACCCCGCGTGGCTCGCCGGTGGCCTGCCCGCCGATCCGGCGCCGCTTCCGGAGCCGCCGCTCGACGCGCCCGCCTACGTGCTCTACACGTCCGGCTCGACCGGACGTCCCAAAGGTGTCGTCGTCACCCGGCGCAATCTGGCGAACCTCCTCGCCTCCTTGCGCGAACGGTTCGCGTTCCGTGCCACCGACCGGTTCCTGGCCGTCACGACGGTCAGTTTCGACATCGCCGCCCTGGAACTGTTCCTGCCCCTGCTCGACGGCGCGACAATCGTGCTCGCGGGCCGTGAGGACACGCGGGATCCGGCCCGGTTGAGCGCGTTGCTCGGCCGGGAACGGATCACCGCGATGCAGGCGACGCCGTCGTTGTGGCAGGCGCTCGCCGAATCCGCGCCGCTCGCCCTGCGCGGCGTCCGCGCGCTGGTCGGCGGCGAGGCGCTGCCGCCGTCGCTGGCCCGCACCCTGAGCGCGACGACAGCGGGCGTCACCAACGTCTACGGACCGACCGAGACGACGATCTGGTCCACCGCGCACGAAATCGACCTGGCGGGCGCCGACCGGCCGCTGATCGGGCGGCCCCTGCACAACACCCACGCCTATGTCCTCGACACCGCGCTCCGGCCGGTCCCGCCCGGCGCGACGGGCGAGCTCTATCTGGCGGGCTCCGGGGTCACGCTGGGCTACCTGGGCAGACCCGGGCTGACCGCCTCGCGGTTCGTCGCGAACCCTTTCGACGGCGGCCGGATGTATCGCACGGGCGACCTCGCGCGGTGGACGGAAACCGGTGAACTCGACTGCCTGGGCCGGACCGACCACCAGGTGAAGGTCCGCGGTTTCCGAGTCGAACTCGGCGAGGTCGAAGCCGTTCTCGGGCAGGCTCCCGGCGTCGGGCACTGCGCTGTCGTGGCGGCGGGCGCGGGGCTCGCCGGGTACTTCGTGCCGACCGGCGACACCGGGGACCTGCGCGCGGAACTGGCGCGGCGGCTCCCGGACTACATGGTGCCGGGCCTGCTCGTGCCGGTGGACGTGCTTCCGTTGACCCCCAACGGAAAGGTCGACCGGCTGGCGCTGGCGAACCGGACCCACACCGGATCCGGCGAGGCTGTCGCCGACCCCCGTCTCGCCCGGCTTTGCGGCGCCTTCGCCGACGTCCTCGGCGTCCCGGGCTTCGGCCCCGGAGACGACTTCTTCCGGTTCGGCGGGCATTCCCTGCTCGCCATGCGGCTGAGCGCCCGTCTCGGCGCGGAATTCGGCGTGGACGTCCCCATCGCCGCGGTGTTCGACGCCCCGACACCCGCCGCGCTGATCCGCGGTCTCGACGACCTCGCCCCGGCACGGCCGGACGTCCCGGTCGCGATCCGGCCCGAGCGGCTGCCGCTTTCCGCGGGGCAGCGCCGGATGTGGCTGCTGCAGGCCCTCGCCGGACCCTCCAGCGCCGCCTACAACCTGCCGCTGAGCCTGCGCCTGCGTGGCCCGCTCGATCGCCGGGCGCTGGTCGCGGCCCTCGACGACGTGATCGCCAGGCACGAACCGCTGCGTACCGTCTACCACGACGACGGAAGCGAGCCGTGGCAACAGGTCTTGCCGCCGTCGTCGGCCGTCTGCGAGGTGCTGGAAAGCACCGTGGACGAACTGCCGTCGGTGATCGCCGAGCACAGCCGTCGCCCGTTCGCCCTCGACGCCGAGCCGCCGGTCCGCGCGGCCCTGATCGTCCTCGGGACCGAGGACCACGTGCTCGTGCTGACCACGCACCACATCGCCACCGACGAATGGTCGCTGCGACCGCTGATCGCCGACCTCGAAACCGCGTACGCCGCTCGCTCGGCCGGTCACGCTCCACAGTGGACTCCGCTGGCGGTGCAGTACGCGGACTACACCCTGTGGCACCAAGGACTTCCCGTCTCGGCCGAGCTGGACTTCTGGGCGGCGGAGCTGGACGGCCTGCCCGAAGACCTTCCCGTCCCCAGTGGACGGACGCGGCCGGGCAACCCGGGCGGCCTCGGCCTGGTGCTGGACCTGGATCTGGCGGACGGCCTGCACGAACGGATCCGGGAACTCGCGGCCGAGACCGGCACCAGTGTGTTCATGGTCCTCCACGCGGCGCTGGCGACCGTGCTTTCGCGCTGCGGCGCGGGTACGGACGTCCCGATCGGTGTCCCGGTGGCGGGCAGGCCCGCCGAAACGCTGGACCCGCTGGTCGGGTTCTTCGTGAACACGGTGGTGCTGCGCGCGGATCTGTCCGGGCGGCCGACGTTCCGCGAGTTGCTGGCCCGGGTCCGCCGGACCGGCCTGGCCGCGCTCGCCCATGACGGCGTGCCGTTCGACCAGGTCGTCGACCGGGTGGCGCCGCCGCGCGCACCGGGCAGGCATCCGCTCTTCCAGGTGCTGTTCGCCTACCGGAACACGCCGGACGGCGACGGCGGGTTCGCCGGGCTCGACGCCGAGATGGACCTGATCCCCACCGGTACGGCCAAATTCGATCTCACCCTCAACGTCACCGAGACCGGTGACGGGCTCAGCGGATTCCTCGAGTTCGCACAAGATCTGTTCGACGCCGACGAGGCGGCCCTCTTCACCGGCCGGTTCGTCCAGGTCCTCGGCGACCTGGTCGCCTCGGCCGACGAGCCCGTCGCGGACGTGCGGGTCCTGCTGCCCACGGAACTGACCCGTCCGGACACCGCGCACGACGTCCCGCCGGTCACGCTGACGGCGCTGCTGGAACGGGCCTTCACCGACCATGCCGGCCGCGAAGCGCTGGTGTTCCGGGAAAGCCGGCTGACCTACCGGGAGCTGGACGAGCGCAGCGCGCGGCTCGCCGCCGGGTTGCGAGACCGCGGAGTGGGTCCCGAATCGGTCGTCGCGGTGGTCCTGCCGCGTTCGGTCGATCTGGTCGTCGCCCTCGTCGGTGTCCTGCGTGCCGGGGCGGCCTACCTGCCGGTCGATCCGGAACTGCCGGACGAGCGTGTGCGCGAACTGCTCGCCGACGCGTCACCGGACGCCGTCGTCTCGGCGGACGACCTGCCCGACGGCGACGGGTTCGCGCCCGCCGACATCGGCCAGGGCAACGCCGCCTACCTGATCTACACCTCCGGCTCGACCGGCAGGCCCAAGGGTGTCCTGGTGGAGCACCGCGCCATCGTCAACCGGCTGCTGTGGATGGCCGACCGCTACGGCTTCGACACAAGCGACAGAGTGCTGCAGAAGACCCCGGCGACCTTCGACGTCTCGGTGTGGGAGTTCTTCCTGCCGCTGATCACCGGGGCGGCGCTGGTCGTCGCGGAACCGGGCGACCACCGCGATCCGGACCGTCTGGCCGCGCTGATCGAGGCCCAGCGGGTGACGACCGTCCACTTCGTCCCGTCGATGCTGGCGGCGTTCGTGGCGGCCGGGGTGCCGCACGACCTGGGTTCGGTGCGCCGCGTGGTGTGCAGCGGCGAGGAACTGCCCGCCGATCTGGTCACCAAGGCCGGGGCGCTCTTCCGTGCGCCGCTGCACAACCTTTACGGTCCGACCGAGGCCGCGGTGGACGTCACCGAATGGGACACCGCCGACGGCGAGGCGCCGGTGCCCATCGGCGTCCCGGTCTGGAACACCGGCGTGCTCGTGCTCGACGCGAGGCTGAACCCGGTCCCGGCCGGGGTGCCTGGCGAGCTGTATCTCGCGGGTGTCCAGCTGGCGCGCGGTTACCGCGACCGGCCGGGCCTCAGCGCCGAACGCTTCGTGGCCTGCCCGTCCGGCGGCCGCATGTACCGGACCGGCGACCTCGTGCGGCGGCGCCCGGACGGCGCGCTCGTCTACCTCGGCCGCACCGACCATCAGGTCAAGATCCGCGGCCAGCGCATCGAACCGGGCGAGATCGAGGCACGGTTGGTCGCCCGGCCCGGCGTCGACGGCGCGGTGGTCGTGGTCCGTGACGGCAGGCTCGTCGCCTACTGCGTGCCCGCGACCGTGGATCCCGCTCCGGCGCTCGCCGGACTGGCCGCCGCGCTGCCCGCGGCGATGGTGCCGTCGGTGCTGGTCCCGCTGGCCGCGTTCCCGGTGAACCGCAACGGAAAGCTGGACCGCGCGGCGCTGCCGGAGCCGCCGGGGGAGACCGCGGTGGCCACGATCGCGCCGCGCGACGCGCGGGAAGCCGCCGTCGCCGACGCGTTCGCGGAAGTGCTGCGGCGGAGCGAAATCGGTGCCGACACCGGGTTCTTCACCGCGGGCGGGGACAGCATCAGCGCGATCCACCTGGTCGCGGCGCTGCGCCGGGCCGGGCTGCTCGTCACCCCGCGCGACGTCGTCGAGGCGGGCACCGTGGCCGAACTGGCCACCCGGGTCCGGGAGATCGACGACCGCGCCGTCCCCGCCACGGCGGCCGAACGGCTCGGGCCGGTGGCGCCGACCCCGATGCTGCGCTGGCTGCTGGAGCGCGGCGGCCCGATCGACCGGTACAGCCAGGCCACCCTGCTCCGGGTCCCGGCCGGGGTGAAGACCCGCGACCTGGCGCGGCTGTTCACCAGGCTCGTCGCCCGGCACGACTTCCTGCGGGCGCGGCTGACCGGTGACACGCTGGAGATCCGGTCTCCCCACGAGGCCAGGGTCTCGTTGCGCGCGGTGCTCGCCGAGGCCGACCCGCGAGCCGAGCTGGAGCGGGAGATCGCCGCGCTCGACCCCTACGCCGGTGTCGTGCTGCGTGGTGTCCACTTCCTGCCGGACCGGCTGCTGGTGGTGGCGCACCACCTGGTGGTCGACGCCGTTTCGTGGCCGGTCATCGGCGCCGAGTTCGCCGCGGGCTGGGCAGGGGAGCCGTCGCGTCCGGGTGACTTCGTGGCCCGTGACTGGGCGGCGTCCCTGACCGCGGACGAGACACAGACCGCGTTCTGGACCGACATGGCGGCCGGGACGAGCGTCGAACTGAGCACGGGCACCGTCGGTGACCTCCGGCATGTCGTCACCGAACTGCCCGCAGACCTTTCCCGGGCCGTCGTCACCGACATCCCGCGCACGTTCCACAGCGGAACGCGAGAAGTCCTCCTCGCCGCGCTCGGGCTGGCCGTCCGGGAGGTCTGGGGTGAGCGCGAACTCCGGGCGGATCTCGAAGGGCACGGCCGGGACGGCCTGCGCGCCGCCGATTCCGCCGTCGGCTGGTTCACCAGCCTGTACCCGGTCCGGGTGTCCCTCGACGGCACTCCCGAACAGATCCTCAAGCGGGTCAAGGAAACCCTCGCCGCGGTCCCGGACGGCGGCACGGGCTACGGTCCGCTGCGCGACCGCGTCCCTGGCGCGCCGCGGCCGTTCCTGGTCAACCACCTCGGCCGGGCCGTCCGGGACGACCGGGACTTCACCCCGGTGGACGGTCTCGGTTTCCTGGCGGGCGGCGCCGATCCGGAGCTGGCCGCGTCGCATCCGATCGAAGTGTCCACTTTGGTCGAAGACGGCGTGCTCAAGGCGCGCTGGTCGTCCAGCGAGCCCATCGACGCCCTGCTGGACGCCTGGCGCCGCGCGATCACCGCGCTGACCGAAGGTGGCGGCCATACACCGTCCGACTTCCCGCTGGTCACGCTCACGCAGTCCGAAGTGGACGAATTCGGCGACGTCGAGGACATCCTGCCGATCACCCCGCTGCAGGCAGGCCTGCTGGCCCAGGACGCCGAGACCGACGTCTACACCGTGCTCCTGTCCTTCGACCTCGCCGGGGAGCTCGACACCGCCAGGCTGCGCGCGTGCGCCGAGCAGCTGGTGCTGCGGAACTCCGCGCTGCGCGTGGAATTCCGGCTGCGGGCCGACGGTGATCCCGTCCAGGTGGTCCTGCCCGAACCCGCGCTGGCGTGGGAAGAAGGACCGCTCACCGAGGAGGCCGTCGAGCGGTTCCGCCGCGAGCGGTTCGACCTGAACCGGGCTCCGCTGATCCGGTTCGCCCTGTTGCGGGGCGGGCCGGGGCATCATCGCCTGCTCATCTGTCACCATCACGTCCTGCTGGACGGCTGGTCCTCCCTGTCGCTGGCTCGGGAACTGCTCGCCACGTACGGCGGGGCCGGGGCGCCGGTGCGGCGCCCGCACCGCGATCAGCTGACCTGGCTGTCCACAGTGGACAAGGACGCGGATCGCGCCGCCTGGGCCGCCGCACTGGCCGGGCTGGACGAGCCGACGCTGCTCGCCCCCGGCTCCGGTGAGCCGCGCTGGCCGGAACACCTCCACCGTGAACTCGACGCCGACGTGACCGCGTCGGTGGCGGAGCGCGCCCGTGTTCTCGGCTGCACGGTGAACACCCTGGTCCAGGTCGCCTGGGCGATCCTGGTGGGCAGGCTCACCGGCCGGGCCGACGTCGTGTTCGGCACCACGGTCTCCGGCCGCCCGGCGGAACTGGCGGGCAGCACCGAGATGGCCGGGCTGTTCATCAACACCCTGCCGGTGCGGATCTCGCCGCGTCCGGGCGAAACGGTGGACGCCCTGCTCTCGCGGGTGCGGCACGAGCAGGCGGAACTGCTGGACCACCACCAGATCGGACTCGCCGAGATCCAGCGCGAGGCGGGGATCGGAGAGCTGTTCGACACCCTGCTCGTGGTCGAGAACTACCCGGCGGCGTCGAGCTGGGACGCCGGCCGGGATCTCCGCGTGACCGGCGGGCCGCCGGTGGACGCCACGCACTACCCGGTCACCTTGATCGTCGCGCCCGAGGAGCGGCTGTACGTCGGGCTGAAGTTCCAGCCCAGTTTCGGCGAGCATGACGCGGCCGTGCTGCTGGACCGGTTCGTCCGGGTCCTGCTCGACGTCGTGGCCGACGGGACCGCTCCGGTCGGCAGCCTCGGCATCGCCGACGCCGCCGAGCGGGACCTCGTCGTCCACGCGTTCAACGAGACCGGCGAGGTCCACGGTGGACGGACTCTCGCCGACGAGTTCCGGGCGCAGGCCCGTCGCACGCCGGACGCGATCGCCGTCACGGACGAGCACACGAGCCTGACCTATGCCGAGCTCGACGCGGCGGCCCGCGGTCTCGCCAGGGCGCTCACCGATCGCGGTGTCGGCGCGGAATCCGTCGTCGCACTGGCGTTGCCGCGGTCGGCGAACCTGATCGTCGCGATGCTCGCCGTGCACAAGGCGGGCGGCGCCTACCTGCCGATCGACCTCGGCCACCCGGCCGAACGCGTGACGGGCGTCCTCACCGAGGCGCGGCCCGCCCTCGTGCTGACCACGGACACGTTCTACGACGGCTTCGAGCACCTGTCACTGGACGGTTTCGAGCCGTCGGGTGACGCCGACGTCGCCGTGCGGCCCGGAAACGCGGCATACGTGATCTACACGTCGGGTTCGACCGGCCGCCCCAAGGGCGTGGTCGTCGAACACGAGAGCGTCGTCGGACTGATCGATTGGGGTCGCGCCACCTTCGGCGAAGAGGGGCTGTCGCGGGTCCTCGCGGCGACTCCGGTCACCTTCGACGTGTCCGTCTTCGAGATCTTCGCCCCACTGCTCAGCGGCGGTCGGATCGACGTCGTCCCCGACGTCCTCTCGCTGGCCGACGCGACGGACGGCGACCGGCTGAGCCTGGTCTGCGGGGTGCCTTCGGCGATCGCGGGCGTCTTCGAACAGAACCTGTCCGGTCTCGAGGTCGGCACCTTCGCCCTCGCGGGCGAGGCCCTGTCCGCGGATCTGGTGCGCTCCATCCGGACCGCGCTCCCGGACGTGCGCCTGCTCAACATCTACGGTCCGACCGAGGCCACGGTGTACGCGACCAGCTGGCCGGTGGCCGACGGCGAACGCGTGCTGATCGGCGCGCCGCTCGCCGGATGCCGGTGCTACGTCCTGGACCGCGATCTCAACCCGGTCCCGCCCGGCGTCACGGGTGAGCTGTACCTGGCGGGCGGGCTGGCCCGCGGCTACCTCGGCCGCCCCGGCCTGACGGCGGAGCGGTTCGTGGCGAACCCGTTTCACAGCGGCCGGATGTACCGCACCGGCGACCTCGCCCGCTGGACCGAAGACGGGCAGATCGACTACCTCGGCCGCGCCGACCACCAGGTCAAGGTGCGGGGATTCCGCATCGAACTCGGCGAGATCGAACACGTCCTCGGCGCCGTCCCCGGGATCACCGGTGCCGCCGTGGCCGCCCGTCCGGGCGGGCTGACCGGCTACGTCACCGCGTCGTCCACTGTGGACGTCGAGCGGGTGCTGGCGCATTGCCGGGACCACCTGCCTTCGTACATGGTGCCGGACGTGATCGTGCCGCTCGGCGAGTTCCCCTTGACCCCCAGCGGAAAGCTCGACCGCGCGGCGCTGCCGGAACCCGGCGCGCGAGCCGAGGTCACGGCGTCCACGAGCGGGAACGCCACCGCGGCGCTGTTCGCGGACATCTTCGCCGAGGTTCTCGACCTGCCGGCGGTGGGCGAGCAGGACCACTTCTTCGGTCTCGGCGGGGACAGCATCCTGTCCCTGCGCGTGGTGGGCCGGGCCAGGGCCGCCGGACTGGCGGTCCGCGCCCGGGACGTCGTCGAACTCGGCACGCCGCTGGCACTCGCCGAACGCGTCGGCGCCCTCGTCGAATCCGGGCAGGCCGAACCGGAACCGGCCGAGATCGCCCGCACGCCGATCATGGCGTGGGCGGCCGAACGCGGTGGCGACCTCGACCGCTTCGCGCAATGGCTGCTCCTGACCACGCCGGAGGACCTCGACGCCGCGAGCCTCCAGCGCAAGCTCGAAGACCTCTTCACCCGGCACCCGGAGCTGGGGAGCCGGCTCGCCGAAGACGGACGTCTCGTGCCCGGCGCCACCGGTGCTCCCGCCGTCCGCGTCGTCGAAGACCTGGCCGGAGAACGCGAACGCGCACTGTCCGAATTGGACACCGTGGCCGGTGTCCTGCTGCGCACGGTCTGGAGCCCCTCCCGGCGGCGGCTCCTGCTGGTGGCCAACCACCTCGTGGTCGACGGTGTGTCCTGGCGGATCCTCATGGAGGACCTCGCGGGCGCCCCCGCCGCCACCGGTGGCAGTTTCGCCCGCTGGGCGCGGGAAGCCACCCGGATCGACGCCGACCCCGCGGCCTGGCGGTCGTTCCTGGACCGTCCCTTCCCGGGCCTCGGTCGCCGTCCCGTCGATCCCGGGACGGATCTTGTCGCCACGGCGGCGAAGTTCGAGGTCGAACTGCCGTGGGCGGGGCTTCCCGACGTGGCGGTCCACGCGCACGGGACCGTGCAGGACGTCCTCCTGGCCGCGCTCGTGACGGCCGCGCGGCAACCGCTGCTGGTGGCCGTGGAGGGCCACGGCCGGGCGGACCTCGGCCCGGACATCTCGCGCACGGTCGGCTGGTTCACCTCGCGATACCCCGTGCCGCTCGAAGAGGGCGGCGATCCCGTCGCCACCCTCAAGGGCGTCAAGTCCGCGCTGCGCGGCCTGCCGGGCGGCGACCTCGCCGGTCTCCAGTACGGCAAGCTGCGCTACCTCGACCGTGTGCCGGGGCTGCCCGAACCCGAGGTGGGCTTCAACTACCTCGGCCGGTTCACCGGCGGCGACGGTGACTGGACGCCCGCCGAGCCGATGGGCGGCCACGCCGATCCGGGCACCGCGGTCGCCGCGGCGCTGGAGATCAACGCCGCCGTCGACGGGGACGTCGTCCGCGCGTCGTGGGCCTTCGTCCCGGACATCCTCGGCGAGACCGAGGTCCGGGCCTTGGCCGCTCGCTGGCAGGAGGCCGTCGCGGCACTGGTCGAAGCGGTGCGGGAGCCGTTCCACACGCCGTCGGACTTCCCGCTCGCCGAGCTGACCCAGTCCGATGTGGACACAGTGGACGCTCTGCTCGCGGTCGAGGACGTCCTGCCGCTCACCCCGCTGCAGACCGGACTGCTGTTCCTGACCGATTTCGAGGCCACCGGCCCGGATCCGTACCTGATGCAGCTCCGGCTGGACTTCGACGGCGAGGTGGACGGGCCGCGGCTGCGCCGGGCCGCCGCCGCGCTGCTCGCCCGGCATCCCGCCCTGCGCGCGGGTTTCCGTCACACGGAAGCGGGCGTGCCGATCCAGTTCGTCCCGGCCGCGCTGGAGCCCCGCTGGGCCGAGCACGAAAGCGGTGACGTCGACGCGCTGGCCGAGGCCGACTTGGCGGACCGACTCGATCCCGGTGAGCCACCGCTGCTGCGGCTCACCCTGATCCGCCTTCCCGGCGGGGGAGCGGTTCTCCTGCTGACCGCGCACCACCTGCTCTACGACGGCTGGTCGGGTCCGCTGCTCGTCGGCGACCTGCTCGACGCCTACACCAGGGACGCGGCACCGGCGCGGGCTTCACGGCCGTTCCGTGACCACCTCGCCTGGCTGTCCACCAGGGACACCACGGTCACCGAAAAGGCTTGGCGTACCGCACTCGACGGTTTCGACGAACCGGCGCTGCTCGCACCCGCGGCCGTCGGAGACCGGATCTCGCGCCACTACGAGTCCGCCTTGCCGGAAGCGCTGACGAGTGAACTCGTCGCAGTCCTGCGTGCCGCGGGGCTGACCATGACGAGTCTGGTCCAGGCCGTGTGGGGGTTGCTGCTGGGCAGGCTCACCGACCGCGAGGACGTCGTGTTCGGCACCGTCGTCTCCGGCCGCCCGGCCGAGGTCGACGGCGCGGACGGCAGCATCGGCCTGTTCGCCAACACGATCCCGGTCCGCGTCCGGACCGGGTACGGCGAACCGCTGCTGGACCTGCTCGGCCGGGTCCAGGCCGAGCAGGCCGCCCTGCTGGGTCACCAGTACGCGGGACTCGGCGAGATCCAGCGGTTCGCGGGCACCGGCGAGCTGTTCGACACCCTGCTGGTGGTCCAGAACTACCCGCTGGACGGCGAATCCGTGCGCGCCGCCTCGGGCGAACTGGATCTTCGTTCGGTCACGGCGTCGGACGACACGCACTACCCGCTCGCCCTCGTCGTCGAGCCCGGCGACAGGCTGCGCGTCACGTGGAAGTACGCGGAGAACGCGTTCGAACCGGGTGAGATCGAGCGTCTCGCCGAGCGGTTCACCCGGATCTGCCGGGCACTCGCCGCCGATCCCGGGGCGCCCGTCGGTGACATCGACGTCCTTTCCGGTGCCGAGCGGCACGAACTGCTGGTGACCGCCAACGACACCGCGCACGAGGTCGCGGACCTGACCATCGCCGGGTTGTTCGCGCGCGTCGCCGCGGCCGGTCCGGATCACGAGGCCGTCGTCGACGGGGACACCTCGCTGACCTACGCCGAACTGGACCGCCGTTCGACGGAGCTGGCGCGTTCGCTGGCCGGACGCGGTGTCGGCCCGGAGTCGGTGGTGGGTGTCCGCCTGCCGCGGTCGGCGGAGCTGATCGTGGCGCTGCTGGCGATCCAGAAGGCGGGCGGCGTCTACCTGCCGCTCGACCCGAACTACCCGGCCGAGCGGATCGACGCCATGATCGCCGACTCCGAGCCGGTGCTCATCCTGGACGGAATCGCCCTCCCGGCCGGGACGCATACGCTTGCGGAGCCGGTTTCGACCGCCTCGGGGGCGTACATCATCTACACCTCCGGCTCGACCGGCCGTCCAAAAGGGACGATGGTGAGCCACGCCGGTGTCGCCAGCCTGGCGCACACCATGGTCGAAGCGTTCGGCGTCGGGCCGGGCAGCCGGGTCCTTCAGTTCGCGTCGGTCAGCTTCGACACGTCGGTGTGGGAGCTGTGCATGGGCGTGCTCACCGGCGCGACCCTGGTGATCGTCCCCGACGACGAACGCGCGGGCGATCCGCTGGCCACATTCCTGTCCAAAAAGGACATCACACACGCGACGCTTCCGCCCGCGGCGCTCGCGTCGATCCGGCCCGGACAGGTGCCCACCGACCTCGTCGTGATCGTGGCGGGGGAGGCGTGCCCGCCCGCGCTCGCCGCGGACTGGGCCGCGCACCGGCGGCTGTTCAACTCCTACGGCCCCACCGAGACCACGGTGGACATCACGCTGTGGGAATGCGGGCCCGAGCCGGACCGGGGCGCGGTGCCGATCGGCGGCCCCGTGCACAACACCGCCGTCTACCTGCTCGACCGGCGGCTGCGGCCGGTCCCGCCCGGCATCGTCGGCGAGATCTACGCGGCCGGGACCGGGCTGGCGCGCGGGTACCTCGGCGAGTCCGGGCTGACGGCGTCGCGGTTCGTCGCGAACCCGTTCGGCCCCGGACGGCTCTACCGCACCGGGGACCTCGCCCGCCGCCGTGCCGACGGCGCGCTGGTCTACGCCGGCCGTGCCGACCACCAGGTCAAGGTACGCGGGTTCCGGATCGAACTGGCCGAGGTCGAAGCCGTGCTGTCCGGCTGTCCCGGCGTGGCCGGGGTCGCGGTCCTGGCACTGCCGGACGCCCGCGGCGCCAACCGGCTCGTCGCCTACGTCGTGGGTGACCCGGATTTCGACGAGGTCCGGACGGCGGCGCTGACGAAGCTCCCGGACCACATGGTGCCGGCGGTCTTCGTGTCGTTGCCGGAGCTTCCGCTGACGTCGCAAGGGAAACTCGACCGCCGTGCGCTGCCCGCCCCGCCCGAACCGGCCGCGACCGGGGACCTGACCGGCGCCACCGACGCCGAACGGCTGCTCGCCGGGATCGTCGCGGGCGTCCTCGGCCTGCCGTCGGTCGGGCTGGACGACGACTACTTCACCCTCGGCGGGGACAGCATCCTGTCCATCCAGGTGTCCGGCCGGGCCCGCGCGGCGGGGCTGGAGATCCGGCCGCGGGACATCTTCGACCGCAAGACGGTGGCGAACCTCGCCGCGCTGGCCGCCACCCGCGCCCCGGCCGAAGCCGTGGCCACCGAACAGATCGCGGCCACCGGGCCGACGCCGATCACCCCGGTGATGCACTGGCTGCGCGAACTGGACGGCCCGATCGCCCGGTTCAGCCAGGCGCAGACGCTGGTGACGCCGCCGGGGCTCACCCTGGAGCACCTCACCGAGCGGATCCAGGCCGTCCTCGACCGGCACGACATGCTGCGCGCCAAGCTGAACGACGACTGGACGCTGGACGTACTCCCGCCCGGCGCGGTCCAGGCCGCAGACGTCCTCTCGCTCGGCGCTCCGGACGTCAAGGCGGCCGCCGAAACCCTCGACCCCGTGGCGGGGCGGCAGGTGCGGTTCGTCTGGCAGGACAACGGCGCCGCGCCGGGCCGGTTGCTGGTGCTGATCCATCACCTCGCGGTTGACGGCGTCAGCTGGCGCATCCTGCCCGCCACCCTCGCCGGTGAGCAGACCACGCCCGGGACGTCGTTCCGTGCCTGGGCGCACAGGCTCGCCGAAGCCGGCGCCGATGGCGAGTTCGCGGACGAACTGCCGCACTGGCGGGCAACCCTGGCCGACGCGCCGGTCCAGCCCGGACTCGGCACGACCGAACCGGAACGCGACCGGGTCGGCGCGGCCAAGCGGGTCCGCAGGATCCTGACGACGGACAAGACCGAACCGTTGCTGACCACGGTTCCGGCCGCCTACGGCGCCGGGATCCAGGACGTCCTGCTCACCGCGCTCGCCCTCGCGGCGGCGAAACGGGGACCGCGGGACCTCCTGGTCCAGCTGGAAGGCCACGGCCGCACCGAACTCCTCGACGGCGCCGACCTTTCCGGCACCGTCGGCTGGTTCACCAGCGCGTACCCGGTGCGGTTGAGGCTCGACGGCGTCGACGTCTCCGACGCCCTGCGCGGCGGCGGCGCGGCGGGCAAGGCGCTGAAGGCGGTCAAGGAACAACTGCACGCCGTGCCGGGGGAGCAGGGCCTCGGGTTCGGGGTGCTGCGGTACCTCGACCCGGCCGCGCGGGACGGCCTCGCCGTGCTCGAAACACCGCGGATCGGCTTCAACTACCTGGGCCGGTTCGCCGTCCCCGAAGCCGAGAAGCCGTGGGAGACGGCACCCGGCGGCACCGGGGTGAACGGGGCCACCGAGCCCACGCTGCCGATGGCGCACGCGCTGGAGATCACCGTCGTCGTCACCGACCACGACGGACGGCCCGAGCTGACCGCCGACTGGACGTACGCACCGGGCGTGGTCGCCGAGACCGACGTCCTCGCGCTGGCCGACGCGTGGTGCGACGCGCTGGCCGCGCTCACCGACCACACCGCGGGACCGGGGACGGGCGGGCACACCTCGTCCGACTTCGGCCTGGTCTCGCTGAGCCAGCAGCAGATCGACCTGCTCGAAGCGAAATGGGGCAAAGCATGACGCACGGGGGACTCGAGGACGTTCTCCCGCTCACACCGCTGCAGGAAGGCTTGTTCTTCCTGTCCTCCCTCGACCGGGAGGAGCAGGACGTCTACACCGTCCAGCTGCGTTTCGAGCTGGGCGGGGCGGTGGACGCCGCCCCGCTGCGGGCGGCGGCGCAAGCCCTGCTGGACCGCCACGCGAACCTTCGCGTGGCCTTCACCGCGACCGGCGTGGAACGCCCGGTGCAACTGGTGCTGCGCCGCGTCGAGGTGCCCTTCACCGAGGTCGACGCGGCCGACCGCGCCGAGGCGGGCCGGATCGCCGAAGCCGACCGCGCGGCGCGGTTCGACCTCGAGACCCCGCCGCTGATCCGCTTCACCCTGGTGCACGTGGGCGAGGACGAGCACCACCTGCTGCTGACGCATCACCACCTGCTGATGGACGGCTGGTCGGGACCGCTGCTGGGCCGCGACCTGTTCGCCCTCTACGCCGCCGCGGGCGACCCCGCGGTGCTGCCGAGGGTGCGCCCCTACCGCGACTACCTGGCCTGGCTCAACGCCCAGGACAAGGCCGCCGCCCGCGCGGCCTGGCGAGCCGCGCTGTCCGATGTGGACGGTCCGACCCTGCTCGCGCCGAACACCTCGGGTTCCGTCGTGCCGGAACAGCTCGACCATTCTCTGTCCACAGAGGACACCGAACGGCTGGTGGCGTTCGCCCGGGCGCGCGGGATCACGCTCAACACCCTCGTGCAGGCCGGATGGGGTCTCGTCCTCGGCCGGGCCACCGGCCGCGCGGACGTCGTCTTCGGCGTCACCGTGCACGGCCGTCCCGCCGACCTGCCGGGCGCGCACGAGATGGTGGGCCTGTTCATCAACACCGTGCCCGCCCGGATCACCACGAACCCCGCCGAGAGCGCCCGCGACTTCCTGAGCCGGGTGCAGTCCGGGCAGGCGGATCTCCTGGAGCACCAGCACCTCGGCCTGACCGAGATCCAGCAGCTCGCGGGCGGCCGGGATCTCTTCGACAGCCTGCTGGTGTTCGAGAGCTACCCGGTCGACGAAGAGGCGCTGGCCCGCGGTCAGCGGGAAGCCGGGCTGGACGTCCGGTCCGTCGCCACCACCGACGCCGCGCACTACCCGGTGACCCTCACCGTGGTCCCCGGCCCCCGGCTGACGCTCGGGCTCGCGCACCGTGCCGACGTCGTGCCCGCGGCCCGGGCCGAAGTGTTGCTGCGCGGCCTCGTGACCACCCTGCTGGGATTCGCCGACGACGCCGACCGTCCCGTCGGCCGCCTGCCGCTGCTGCCCGCCGACGTCGTGGCGACCGTGGTGCGCGACTGGAACGACACCGGGCACGCCGTGCCCGCCGGGACGCTGCCCGAGCAGTTCGCGGAGCGGGTGCGCCGGACGCCGGACGCGCTCGCGGTCATCGCGGAGGACGCGCGCTGGACGTTCGCCGATCTGGACGGTCTGGTCGCGCGGTACGCCGGGGCACTCGCCGCGCACGGAGTGGCGCCGGGCGACCTGGTCGCCCTCGTCCTGCCGCGGTCGGCCGAGCTGATCGCGGCCGTGTACGCCGTCCACCGGCTCGGCGCCGCGTTCCTGGCGGTCGACCCGGGACTGCCCGAACAGCGGATCCGGTTCCTCATCGAGGATTCCGGCGCCGCCGTGGTCGCGACACCCGAACTCCTGGCCACGGAAGCCGAACCGGTCACCGCGCGGACCCCGGTCACCGGCGCGCATCCCGCGTACGTGCTCTACACCTCGGGCTCCACGGGGCGCCCCAAGGGCGTCGTCGTCTCCCATCGGGCGATCGCGAACCGGATGGCGTGGTTCCTCGGGACCGTCGAGCCCGGACCGGCGGACAGGCTGCTGTTCAAGGCGCCGGTGTCCTTCGACGTGTTCGTCGGCGAGATGAACTGGCCCGCCTGCTCCGGGCAGCCGGTGGTGATCGCCCGGCCCGACGGTCACCGCGATCCCGCGTACCTGGCCGAACTGGTGACGCGCGAGAACGTCACCATCCTCGAATTCGTGCCGTCGATGCTGAGCGTGTTCCTCGCCGAACCGGCCGCGGCCGGTGTCACGTCGCTGCGGGTGGTGATCGTCGGCGGCGAGGCGATCCAGATCGACCAGATGCTGCGCGTCCGCGAACTGCTGCCCGGCGCGAGCCTGGTCAACACCTACGGCCCGACCGAAACCGCGGTCGACCTGACGGTCTGGGACACCGCGGGCGAGGACGGCGGCCGTCCGGTCCCGATCGGCACGCCGACCTGGAACACCCGCGCCTACGTGCTCGACGCGGGCCTGCGCCCGGTGGCGCCCGGGGAACCGGGAGAGCTGTACCTCGCCGGGCCGCAGCTGGCGATCGGCTATCACGGCGCCCCCGCGCTCACCGCTCGGCGTTTCGTCGCCGATCCCTTCGGCGCGGCCGGTGACCGCATGTACCGCACCGGCGACCTCGCCGCGTGGAACACCGACGGGAGCCTCGCCTACCTCGGCCGCACCGATCAACAGGTCAAGATCCGCGGTGTCCGGGTCGAACTGGGCGAGATCGAGCACGCGCTGTCGCTGGTGTCCGAAGTGGACAGTTCGGCGGTGATCGTCCGGTCCGGCGAACTCCTCGGTTACGTGACGCCGCGGACGGTCGACACCGCCGCCGTCCGCGCGGAACTGGTGCGCGCGGTGCCGTCGTACCTGGTGCCTTCGGCGATCGTCGCGCTGGACACCCTGCCCGTCACGGCGAACGGCAAGCTCGACCAGGCCGCGCTGCCCGAGCCGGGGCGCTCCTCGACCGGCGTGCGGCGTGAGCCGAGGACCGCGGCCGAACAGCTGATCACCGAACGGTTCGCCGCCGTGCTCGGCCGTCCTCGTGTCTTCACCGACGAGGACTTCTTCGCGCTGGGCGGGCATTCCCTGCTCGCGATCAAGCTCGTCGCCGGGCTCAAGTCCGCCCTGCGGATCGAACTGTCCCCGCGCACGGTGTTCGACAACCCGACCCCGGCCGCCCTCGCGGCGGCGCTGGCGGACGCTGTCGCGGCTCGGCCCGCTCTTGTGCCCGCGCCGCGGCCGGAGTTCCCGCCGCTTTCGGCGTCCCAGCGGCAGCTGTGGTTCCTGCACCGTGTCGACGGACCCAACGCCACCTACAACCTGCCGCTCGTGTGGCGGATCGGCGGACCGCTCGACGTCGGCGCGCTGAGGGCCGCGCTGGGTGACCTCGTCGCGCGGCACGAGATCCTGCGCACCGTCTATCCCGACCGCGACGGCGTGCCGTTCCAGCGGATCCTGGGCGAGGTCGCGATCGCCTGCCCGGTCACCGACGTCACCGAGGACGAACTGCCGGACCAGATCGCCGAGGCGATCGGGTACGCCTTCGACCTGGCCGAGGAACCGCCGATCCGGCCGTCAGTGCTGCGGCTCGGGCCGGACGACCACGTCCTCGTCCTGCTGCTGCACCACATCGCGGGCGACGAGTGGTCTTCGCACCCGCTGCGCCGTGATCTGTTCGCCGCCTACGAGTCCCGGCTCGACGGTGTCGCCCCGCAGTGGGCGCCGCTGCCCGTGCAGTACGCGGACTTCGCGCTGTGGCAGGAAAAGAACCTGCCGTCCGCCGAGTTCTGGCTGAAGGAACTGGCCGGACTGCCCGAACTGCTGGAGCTGCCCGCGGATCTGCCGCGGCCGCCGGTGGCCGGTCAGCACGGTGGCGCGGCCGAGTTCGAACTCCCCGCCGGGGTGACCGCGAGGCTGCGCGAACTGGCCGCCCAGACCGGCGTCACCCAGTTCATGCTCGCGCAGGCGGCCGTGGCCGCGCTGCTGCACCTGACCGGCGCCGGTGACGACATCCCGCTGGGGACGCAGGTCGCCGGCCGGTCGGACAGCGCGCTGGACGAGCTCGTCGGGTTCTTCACCAACACGATCGTCCTGCGGACCGGGGTCGGCGGGCGGCCGACGTTCCGGGCCCTGCTCGACCGCGTGCGCGAAACGGACCTGGCCGCGTTCGACCATCAGGACCTGCCGTTCGACCGCCTCGTCGACCAGCTGCACCCGCAGCGTTCGACGGCGCACCACCCGCTGTTCCAGGTGGGCGTGGCGTATCAGCACGCCGAGACCGAGGCCGAACAGCACGGGAAACTGACCGTCGCGCCGCATCTGTTCGCGATGCCGGTGGCCAAGTTCGACCTCGACTTCGAGTTCGTCGCCCTCGGGCAGGACCGCGTCCTCGGCGCCGTGCTCCACCGCACCGACCTGTTCACCCCGGCCGCCGCGCGGCGGCTCGCCGACGGGCTCGTCCGGTTGCTCACCGAAGTGGCCGCCGACCCGGACCGGCCGATCACGTCGGTGGAACTGCTGTCGACGTCGGAACGCGACAAGCTGTTCGAAAACGGCAGGGGAGCGGCCGCTCCCGGCGAACGCGGTATCGCCGGGCTGTTCGCCGACGCCGTGTCCCGGTACCCGGAAACGCTTGCGGTGGAGGGAAACTTCGCCCTGACCTACCGGGAACTGGACACGCGGTCGACCGAGCTCGCGACGGCGCTGAGCGAGCTCGGCGCTGGACCCGGTGAGCGGGTGCTCGTCCGGCTGGAACGCGGTATCGACGCCGTCGTCGCGTTCCTGGCGGTGGCCAAGACCGGCGCCACCTACCTGCCGCTGGCCTCCGACGCCCCCGCCGCCCGGCGCGACGAGATCGTCGCCGACGCACTCCCGATCGCCGAGATCACCGCCGACGGCGCGCGCGGGATCGGGCCGTCGAGCCCGGCCACGGCCGCCGCGTACCTGATCTACACGTCCGGCTCGACCGGCCGCCCCAAGGGTGTCCTGGTCTCCGGCGCGGGTGTCGAAAGCCTCGTCCACACCGCGCTGACCACCTACGGGGCGGGGCCCGGCGCGCGGGTCCTGCAGTTCACCTCGCCCGCGTTCGACGTCTACCTCGAAGAACTGGCGATGTCCGTGCTGTCGGGGGGAACGCTGTACATCCCCGCCGAGGGAGAGCGGCTCGGCGCGGCGTTGGGCGATTTCGCACGGCGTCACGACCTGACGCATGTCGACTTGCCGCCCGCCGCGCTGGAGGCGCTGCCGCCCGGCTCGCTGCCCGCGACGACGACCGTGGTGGTCGGCTCCGACGAGGTCCCGGCGGAGCTGGTGGCGCGCTGGGCACCCGGACGCCGGCTGTTCAACGCCTACGGGCCCACCGAGACCACCGTGAACGCGACGGTGTGGAAGTGCCCGGAGCCCTTCGACGGCCGTGTCCTCATCGGACGGCCGGACACCGGCCGGACCCTGTACGTCCTCGACGACAGGCTGCGCCCGGCGCATCAGGGCGAGCTCTACGTCGGCGGGAACGCGGTCGCGTCCTGCTACTGGAACGCGCCGGGAGCGACGGCGGAGCGGTTCGTGGCGAACCCGTTCGGCGGCGGCCGCATGTACCGCACCGGAGACCGGGTCCGCTGGACCGGAGACGGCGACCTGGAGTTCCTGGGCCGCGTCGACACGCAGCTGAAGATCCGGGGTTTCCGGATCGAACCGGCCGAGGTCGAGGCCGCGCTGACCGCTCTTCCCGAGGTCTCGCTGGCGGCCGTCGTCGCCCGCGCGGACGCCGGACCGCGGCGGCTCGTCGGCTACGTCGTCCCCACCGGCGAAGGACTCGACGGCACCGAACTGCGCCGCCGCCTGGGCGCGGTGCTGCCCGAATACCTCGTGCCCGCCGCGGTCGTGTCGTTGAGCGGTCTGCCGCTCACCGCGAGCGGCAAGATCGACCGGCGCGTGCTCGCCACCGCGGACTGGGCCGCCCCGCCGGAAACCGCGGGCCGCGCGGCGGAAACCGAGGCCGAACAGGCCGTCGCCGCCGCGTTCCGTGCCGTGCTCGGCCTCGGCGAGGTCGGCGCGGACGCGGGCTTCTTCGCCCTCGGCGGCGACAGCATCTCCTCCATCCAGGTCGTGTCCCGGCTCCGGAGCGCGGGCTGGAAGATCACCGCCCGTCAGGTGTTCGAGCACCAGACGATCACCGACCTCGCCGCCGCGGCCGAACCGCTCGCCCCGGTCGCGGAACCGGTCCGGGGCCTCGAGTCCGGCGACACGCGCCCGCTCGCGCCACTGCAGGAAGGGCTGCTCTACCTCGACCAGCTCGAACCCGGCGGCTACCTCGTGCAGCAGGTGTTCACCCTCACCGGATCACTCGACCCGGCGCTGCTGCGCCGCTGCCTGCACGCGATGCTGGAGCGCTACCCGAACCTGCGGGCCGGGTTCACCTTCAGCGAGACCTCCCGGCCGGTGCAGTTCGTGCCGGACCGGGCCGAACTGCCGTGGCGCGAACGGGACCTTGACGAACCCGGCTTCGCGCGGCTGCTGGAAGAGGACCGGGCGACCGGCTTCGACCTGGCCGTCCCGCCGTTGATGCGGGCCACCTGCGTGCGTTTCGCCGACGGAACGCACCGTTTCGTGCTGACCCACCATCACATCCTGATGGACGGCTGGTCCGGTCCGCTGTTCGGCCGCGAGCTGTTCCTGCTCTACGCCGCGGGCGGGGACACCGCCGCACTGCCGCCCGCCGCGGACTACGCCCGGTACCTGGACTGGCTGGACCGCCAGGACCGGGACGCCACCGAACAGGCCTGGCGCGCCAATCTGTCCGATGTGGACGGACCGACACTGATCGGCCCGGCCGACGGGCCCGCCCGGGAGCTCGTCGTCGACCTCCCGGCGGGACTGGCGGAACTGGCCCGCGAACGAGGGCTCACGCTCAACACCGTCGTCCAGGTCCTCTGGGCGCTCACCCTGGCCGCCGAGACCGGCCGTTCCGACATCGTGTTCGGGACCACCGTGCACGGCAGGCCCGCCGATCTCGACGACGCAGAGCGGATGGTCGGGCTGTTCATCAACACCGTGCCGGTCCGGGTGCGGCTGCGCCCGGAGGAACCCGCGGCCGCGCTGCCGGCGCGGATCCAGGCCGAACAGGCGCGGCTGCTGGATCACCAGCACGCCGGGCTCGCCGACATCCAGCGCGCCGCCGGAACCGGCGAACTGTTCGACACGCTGCTGGTGTTCGAGAGCTACCCGGTCGACGACGACGCGCTCGCCGACGCCGAACGCCGCTCCGGCCTGACCGTCGCGGAACTGGCCGAACGGGACGACACGCACTACCCGCTGACCGTGCTCGTGGCTCCGGGCGAAGTCCTTTCGCTGACCTTGCGCCACCGCAAGGACGTCACACGGCTCGCGGCGCGGCTGCGGACGATCGCGGAGTGGCTCGTCGAGGACGGTGTCAACCGGAGCGACTTCCTGACCGAAGCCGAACGCCGGTCGGTGCTGCACGACTGGAACGACACCGCGCACGACCTGCCACGCACCACGCTGCCCGACCTGTTCGCCGCACAGGCCCTTCGCACGCCGCACGCGATCGCGGTGATCGAGGGTGACGACGAATGGTCCTACGCCAGGTTCTCCCGCCGGGTCCGTGAGCTGGCGGCGTCCTTGCAGGGGCAGGGGGTCCGCCCGGACGACGTCGTGGCGGTGTCGCTGCCGCGGTCGGCGGATCTCGTCGCGGTGCTGCACGCGGTGCAGGCCTGTGGCGCGGCGTACGTCCCGGTCGACCCGGACCTGCCCGCCGAACGGATCGAGTTCCTGCTCGAAGACACGCGGCCCGCGATCACCGTCACGCCGGAGTGGCTGTCCGAAGTGGACGGTTCCGGTGGTTTCACCCCGGTCGACGTCCTGCCGGACAGCACGGCCTACGTCCTCTACACCTCCGGTTCGACCGGACGGCCGAAGGGCGTGGCGGTCGGGCACGCGGCGATCGTCAACCGGTTGCTCTGGATGGCGCGGGAGTACGGGTTCGGCCCGGACACCCGGACCCTGCAGAAGACCCCGGCGTCGTTCGACGTCTCCGTCTGGGAACTGTTCCTGCCGTCGATCACCGGCGGCACCCTGGTGATCGCCGAGCCGGACGCGCACCGCGATCCGGTGCGGCTGGCGGAGATCATCGGTTCCGCGAAGGTCGACACCGTCCACTTCGTCCCGTCGATGCTGGCGGCCTTCGTGGCGGAACCCGCCGCGGCCGGGCTGAGCCTGGGCACGGTCATCTGCAGCGGTGAGGCGCTGCCGCCGGACCTGGCGTTGCGGGCCAGGGAAGTGCTCGGCGTGGCCGTGCACAACCTCTACGGTCCGACGGAAGCCGCCGTCGACGTCACGGCGTGGGACACCGCGGGCGAGGACGGCACCCGGCCGGTGCCGATCGGCCGACCGGTGTGGAACACCCGGACCTACGTGCTCGACGCGGCGCTCCGTCCGGTCGCGCCCGGCGTGGCGGGCGAGCTCTACCTCGCCGGAACCCAGCTGGGGCACGGCTACCGGAACCGGCCGGGGCTCACCGCCGGGCGGTTCGTGGCCGATCCCTTCCACGGCGGCCGGATGTACCGCACCGGCGACCTCGCCCGGTGGAACGACGACGGCACGCTCACCTACCTCGGCCGCACCGACCACCAGGTGAAACTGCGCGGCCAGCGCGTCGAACTCGGCGAGATCGAGCACGCGCTGAGCCGGGTCGACGGGGTCGAGACGGCGGCGGTCGCCGTCCACCGCGATTCGGTGCTCACCGCGTACGTGACGGGGGACGTCGACGGGGAACGCGTCCTCGCGCGGCTGGCCGAGCAGTTGCCCGCCGCGATGGTGCCCACGATCGTCACCGTGCTCGGCGAACTCCCGCTGACCCCCAGCGGCAAACTGGACCGCAAAGCCCTGCCCGAGCCGGATCTCGCCGCGCACGCCGGTGACGAGACGCCCGAAGGGCCGGTGGAGACGGCCATCGCCGCCGAGATCGCCGCGGTGCTGGGCCTGGACCGGGTCGGTGCGACGGCGGACTTCTTCCGGCTCGGCGGGGACAGCATCTCGTCCCTGCAGCTGATCGCGCGGCTGCGACGGGCGGGTTACCGGCTCAGCCCCCGCGAGATCTTCGAGCACCGGACGCCCGCCGCGCTGGCCGCGTTCGCGCGGCGGGAAGGCGCGGCCGTCGTGGCCGGGACGCGCATCGGCGTCGTCCCGCTGCTGCCGGTGATGGAGTCCCTGCGCGACCTCGGGGGCGACACCCGGCGGTTCAGCCAGTCGATGCTGCTGACCACGCCACCGGAGCTGACCGAAGAGCGGCTCACCTCGCTCCTGGACGGGATCCTCGCCGCGCACGACGCGTTGCGCGCCCGGCTCGAGCCGGGCTGGGTGTACCGGATCCGGCCCGAGGGCGACGTTTCCGGGACCGACGTACTCCGGCGCGCCACCGGCGACGTCCGCGAGGAGTTCGACGCCGCGCTCGGGGAACTGGACCCGGAGGCCGGGGTCATGCTGCGGGCGGTGTGGTTCGAGCGGGAGAACCTTCTGCTGCTCGTGGCGCACCACCTCGTCGTGGACGGCGTCTCCTGGCGGATCCTGATGGACGACCTCGCCGAAGGGGCGCGGCCGTCCCCGGCCGAGACCTCGCTGCAGGACTGGGCCAGGTCCATCCGCGAACTGGAGTGGACCGACCAGGCCGGACGCTGGGAGCACGTCCTCGCCGGGAACCGTTTCCTGGGCGGGGAAACCGTTCTCGACCCGGCGGTGCACACCGGCTCCACTGTGGACGGGCACACCATGGAGGTCCCGGCCGAGCTCACCGAGAAGCTGCTGACCGCGGTCCCCGCCGCCGCGCACGCCGGCGTGCAGGACGTCCTGCTGACCGGCTTCGCGATGGCGGTCTCGCGATGGCGGGCGGCTCGTGGGCTGTCCGACGACGGCGGTCTGGTCATCGACCTCGAAGGCCACGGCCGCGACGAGCATCTGGTGCCCGGAGCCGACCTTTCGCGCACCGTCGGCTGGTTCACCAGCATCTACCCGGCGCGCATCGGCGGGGTGGACGATGACTCCATCGCCTGGCTCAAGACCGTGAAGGAACAGCTGCGCACCCTGCCCGAGGCGATCAGCTTCGGGCTGCTGGCGCCGCCCGGCACCGGCGCGCGGACGGTCCTGTTCAACTACCTCGGGCGGCTCGACGGCCCGGCGACGACCGGGCACTGGCGGCCCGCGCCGGAGTCCTCGCTGCTCGACGGCGGTGCCGACCAGGTCACGCCGGTCAGCCATCCGCTGGAGATCAACGCGGTCGCGGTCCGGCACGAGGACGGGCTGCGCCTGCACGGCGAGTTCGCCTTCGTCCGCGACCTGTTCACCGCGGCCGAGATCGGTGAACTCGCCGAGGGCTGGCAGACCGCGCTGGCCGAACTGGCCGAGACGATCCGAGAGCCGTTCCGCACCCCGTCGGACTTCCCGCTGGTCACCCTCGAACAGTCCGATGTGGACGAACTCGCCGACGCGGCCGACGTCCTGCCGCTTTCCCCGCTGCAGGAAGGGATCGCGTTCCAGGCGTCGTTCGACACCGAGGACGAGGACGTCTATTCGGTCTGCCATTCCTTCGACCTGACCGGTCCGGTCGATCCGGACCGCATGCGCGCGGCCGGAAACGCCTTGCTGGCCCGGCACGGCAACCTGCGGGCGGCGTTCCGTCAGCTGCGCTCGGGCGTCACCGTCCAGGTGGTGCCGGAGTCGGCGGAGCTGCCGTGGGAGGTCGTCGAAGACGTCGACGCAGAGGCGTTCACGGCCGAGTTCGCCACGCGCAGGTTCGACCTCGCCGACGCGCCCTTGGTGCGGATGGCGCTGGTCCGCACGGGCCCGGACAGCCGCCGGTTGCTGCTGGCGCATCACCACGTCCTCGCGGACGGCTGGTCCGGCCCGCTGCTGGCCGAGGAACTCTTCACGCTCTACGCGGGACGAGAGCTGCCGCCGGTCCGGCCGTACGCCGGGTACCTGAAGTGGCTGGCGGGCCGCGACGAGAACGCGGCCGAAAAGGCCTGGCGCACGGCGCTCGCGGACCTGGACGGCCCGACGTTGCTCGTGCCGCCGACCGAGGCACGCCACACTGTCCGGCCGGACCGCGCGAAGACCGATCTCGGCGCCGCGCGCACGGCCAAGGTGACGGCGGTGGCCCGCGAGCTCGGCGTCACGGTCAGCACGCTGGTCAACACCGCCTGGGCGCTCGTGCTCGGGCAGCTGACCGGCCGGACCGACGTCGTCTTCGGCGTCACCGTGCACGGCCGCCCCGCCGACCTGCCCGGCGCCGAACGCATGATCGGCCTGTTCATCAACACCGTCCCGGTGCGGGTGCGGATCTCGCAGGCCGAGTCGTTCGCCGCGCTGGTGGGCCGGACCGACGGCGAGCAGATCGCGCTGCTGGACCATCAGCACGCCGGCCTCACCCGCATCCAGCGCTGGGCGGGCACCGGGGAGCTGTTCGACACCCTCGTCGTGTTCGAGAGCTACCCGGTCGACGACGCGAGCCTGGCGGGCGCCGAGGATTCCGCCGGTCTCACGGTGGACGCCGTCGCCGGGACCGACGCGACGCACTACCCGCTGGCGCTCATCGTCGAGCCGGGGGAGGACCTGACGCTCGGGCTGGACCACCGCCCCGGCGTGGTCGACGCCGACGCGGTGCTCGCCCGGCTGACCGGCGTGCTCGACGCCATCACGGCCGACCCCGCGGTACCGGTGGGACGCATTCCCCTCGCCACCCAGGAGGAACCGCAGGGCGACCTGGTCGACGTCGAGACCGCGACCCTGCCGGAACTGTTCGCCGCACAGGTCGCCGCCACGCCGGACGCCGTCGCCATCACCGCGGACGGGCGGTCGCTGACCTACGCCGGGTTCGACGACCTCGTCGCCCGGATCGCCGCGAAGCTCGACGTGGCACCGGGCGACCTCGTCGCGGTGAGCCTGCCCCGGTCGATCGAGCTGGTCGCGGTCCTGCACGCGGTTCACCGCCGCGGTGCCGCGTACGTGCCGATCGACCCGGGTTATCCGCAGGCGCGCAAGGAATACCTCGCCGAGGATTCGGCGCCGTCGGTGCTCGTCACGCCGGAGAGCCTGCCGGATCTGCTGGCCGGGGAGACTCGTCAGCCGCTCGTGCCGGTCCCCGACACCGCGCCCGCGTACGTGATCTACACGTCGGGTTCGACCGGCCGTCCCAAGGGCGTGGTCGTGGACCACCGGGCGATCGTGAACCGCTTGCGCTGGATGGCCGAGGAGTACGGCTTCGGGCCGGAAACCCGCACCCTGCAGAAGACGCCGATCTCGTTCGACGTCTCCGTGTGGGAGCTGTTCCTGCCGATGCTCACCGGCGGCACGCTCGTCGTGGCTCCGCCGGAAGCGCACCAGGACCCGGCGCTGCTGGCCGGGGTCATCCGGGCCGAACGGGTCGACACCGTCCACTTCGTCCCGTCGATGCTCCGGCCGTTCCTGGCCGAACCCGCCGCGGCGGGCCTTCCGCTGCGGCGCGTCGTGTGCAGCGGTGAGGCACTGCCCGGCGACCTCGTCGCCGCGGCACGCGAGGTGTTGCCCGAGGCGGGTCTGCACAACCTGTACGGACCCACCGAAGCGGCCGTCGACGTCACCTTCCACGACACGGCGGGCGACGATCCCGCTCGTCCGGTACCGCTCGGACGGCCCGTGTGGAACACCGGGGCGCACGTCCTCGACGCCGCGCTCCGGCCGGTGCCACGAGGCTGCGCCGGCGAGCTGTACCTGTCCGGAGTCCAGCTGGCGCACGGGTATCTGCGGCGCCCCGGGCTGACTGCGACCAGGTTCGTCGCCGGGCCGGACGGGACGCGCCTCTATCGCACGGGCGACCTCGCCCGCCGTCGCGAGGACGGCGTTCTCGAGTATCTCGGCCGTGGCGACGACCAGGTCAAGATCCGTGGGGTGCGGATCGAACTCGGCGAGGTCTCGGCCGCCCTCTCGGCGCTGCCGGGGGTGACCGGGGCCGAGGTGGTCGCCGGGACCGCCGGACTGGTCGGGTACCTGACCGGCGACGCGCGATCCTCGGACGACCTGCGGACGGCGCTGCGGGAAGGCCTGCCGGAGCAGCTCGTGCCGGGCGCTTTCGTCTGGCTCGACGCGTTCCCGGTGACACCCAACGGAAAGCTCGATCGTGCCGCGCTGCCCGAACCCGACCGCCAGGCCGAGACCGGCTCCGCGGAGCCCCGGAACGAGACCGAACGGGTCCTCGCCGTCTGCATGGCCGAAGTGCTGGACCTCGGCCGGGTCGGCGTGTTCGACGACTTCTTCGCGCTCGGCGGCGACAGCATCCGGTCGCTCAACCTCGTGGGCCGGGCCAGGACCGAGGGATTGAAGATCACCCCCCGCCAGGTGTTCGAGCTGCGTTCCGTGGCCGCGCTGGCGGAGGTCACCCAGGCGGCGGAGGAACTGCCGCTAGAAGAACGACCGCTGATCGAACTGGACGACGACGAATTCGCCGAGTTCTCCGGTGATTGGAGTGTTTCGTGAGTACCGCCCGTGGTGTCCAGGACGTGCTGCCGCTGTCCCCGTTGCAGGAAGGATTACTCTTCCTGTCCACATGGGACAGTGCGGCGACCGACGTCTACACCATCCAGCAGGTGTTCGACCTGCGCGGTGACCTCGACCCCGGGCGGATGCGCGCGGCGGCGGAGACGGTGCTCACCCGGCATCCCAACCTGCGTGCCGCCTTCCGGCCGCGCAAGAGCGGTGAGACCGTCCAGCTGATCCCGGAAGCGGTCACGGTGCCGTGGCAGGTGGACGAGGTCGGCGAGGCCGAAGTCCCCGCGCTGCTCGACGCCGACCGGGCGCGGCGGTTCGATCTGGCCTCGCCACCGCTGATCCGGTTCCGGCTGCTGAAGCTGGCGCCCGCGCACCACAAACTCGTCGTCACCGCGCACCATCTGCTGCTCGACGGCTGGTCCGGGCCGCTGCTGGGCGAGGAGCTGTTCACCGCCTACGGCCGAGGGGAACTCCCGCCCGCGCCGAAATACCGCGACTACCTGGCCTGGCTCGGACGCCAGGACCGGGAAGCCGCGCGTGCGGCCTGGCGCGGGTCGCTGGCCGGGCTCGCGGAGCCGACGCTGCTGGCCCCGGGCGGCACACCGTCGGCGGAGTTCCCGAGCGAGCTGGAAGTCCGTCTCTCCACTGTGGACACCGAACGCCTGACGTCGTGGGCGCGCGAGCACCGGGTCACCCTCAACACCGTCGTGCAGGCGGCCTGGGCGATCGCGCTGGGCAAGCTCACCGGCCGCCGCGACGTCGTCTTCGGCACCACCGTGTCGGGCAGACCCGCCGAACTGCCCGGGGTCGACCGGATGATCGGCCTGTTCATCAACACGCTCCCGGTCCGGGTCCGGCTGGACCCGGGGGAGACGCTCACCGGGCTGGTCGCCCGCGTGCAGGCCGAGCAGGCCGCACTGCTGGACCACCAGTACCTCGGGCTCGCCGAGATCCAGAAGGAGGCCGGGCACGGGGAACTTTTCGACACCCTCACGGTGTTCCAGAGCGCGCCCGCCGACGCCGACGCGCTCCGCCGCGCCGACGACGCGGCCGGGCTCGCCGTGTCACCGGAGGAGACCCGCAGTGTCACGCACTATCCGCTGACCGCCGTGGCCGCGCCGGGCGACGAGTTCGTGATCGCCCTGGTGTACCGGGAGGACCTGCTCGAAGCCGGTTTCGTCCGGCGCGTCGCGGCGTTGCTGACCGACCTGCTGACGGCGCTGCCCGCCGAGCCGGACCGCCGCGCCGGATCGGTCGACCTCGGTACCGCCGACGAGCGGGAACTGGTGCTGCGCAAGTGGAACAGCGCCACTCTGCCCCGCGCGGGCGAGTCGCTGATCGAACTCTTCGTCCAACAGGTAAGGGCCCGGCCGGAAGCGGTCGCGGTCGAGGACGGCGGGATCGCGGTCACCTACGGCGAGCTGTACGAGCGGGCGTCACGCCTGGCCGGTGTGCTCGCCGCCCGTGGCGCCGGGCCGGAGCGCATCGTCGGTGTCGCGATCAAACGCGGTCTCGGGTTCCTCACCGCCATGCTCGGCGTGCAGCTCGCGGGCGCCGCGTACCTGCCGCTGGATCCGGAGTACCCGCCCGACCGGATCGCCTACATGCTGTCCGACGCGCGTCCGGCGTTGCTGGTCGCCGATTCCGTTACCGCGGGGAAAGTGAGCGAGCACGGCGTCCCGGTCGTCGTCCTGGACGACGCCCTGCTCGAACCGCCCGCCGAACTGCCCCTGCCGCATCCCGACAGCGCCGCGTACCTGATCTACACCTCCGGTTCCACCGGACGGCCCAAGGGCGTGCTCGTACCGCACCGCGGCGTCCCCGACCTGGTGGCGATGTTCGCCGAGTCCGTCCGAAGCGGGCCGGGAAGCCGGGTGCTGCTGTTCGCGTCGCCGAGTTTCGACGTCTCGCTGGCGGAGCTGTCGACCCAGCTGCTCGTCGGCGCGACCGCGGTGGTCGTGCCGGAGGAGAGCCGTCTCGGGGAGCCGCTGGCGGAATTCGTCGCCACGCAAGGCCTGACGCACATGTTCGTGCCGCCGTCGGCGCTCACCACGCTCGCCGGGAGCGACCTGCCCGAGGGCGTCACGCTCATCGCGGGCACCGACGCGCTCACCCCGGAGCTGGTGGCGCGCTGGAGCCGCGGCCGCCGCATGTTCAACGCCTACGGCCCGACCGAATGCACGGTGAACTCCACGCTGTGGCAGTGCCGCGCGGACCGCCGCGTGGTCATCGGCCCGCCCGACCCGAACAAGCAGGCGTACGTGCTCGACGCCGACCTGCGGCCGGTCCCGCCCGGGTTCGCCGGCGAGCTGTACGTCGCCGGAGGACTCGCCCGCGGCTACTTCGGCTTGCCGGGACTGACCTCGACGAGGTTCGTGGCCAACCCGTTCGGCGCGCCCGGGGACCGGATGTACCGCACCGGCGACCTGGTCCGCTGGACCGCGGACGGCGAACTCGACTTCCTCGGCCGTGTCGACCATCAGGTGAAGATCCGCGGTTTCCGGGTCGAACTGGGCGAGGTCGAGACCGCGCTGTGCGACCGGCCCGGAGTGGCCGAGGCCGTCGCGGTGATCCGCGAGGACCAGCCCGGCGTCAAGCGCATGGTCGCTTACGTGACCCCGGAACCCGGTGCCGAGCCGGTGCCGGGTGACCTGCGGGCCGCGCTGTCCGCGCGGATGCCGGACTACTCGGTGCCCTCGGTCGTCGTCGTCCTCGACCGGCTGCCGCTGACCGTGAACGCGAAGGTCGACAGGGGCGCGTTGGCCGGGGCGGACGAGTTCGCCCCGGACCTGAGCGGGCTGACCGGCGGTGCCGCGCCGGCCACACCCGAGGAGAAGGCCCTCGCCGACGCTTTCGCGGCCGTGCTCGGCCTCCCGTCGATCTCGGTGACCGACGACTTCTTCGGCTTCGGCGGTGACAGCATCCTGTCTCTGCAGGTGGTCAGCCGCGCCCGGCAGGCCGGACTGCGGATCACCCCGCGTCAGGTGTTCGAGGCCCGTACCGTCGCCGCCCTGGCCGAACTGGCCGAGCCGCTGGTCTCCGGTGCCGGGACCGCCGCGGTTCCCGCCGTCGGTGTCGTCGCCCAGACCCCGATGATCGCGGCCTTGCTGGAGCGGGGTGGGGTGCCGCGCCGGTTCAGCCAGTCCGCCGTGGTCAGGACTCCGCGAGGGCTCACCGAGGCCGCGTTGCACAAGGTGATCCAGGCGATCCTGGACCGGCACGACGCGCTGCGGGCCGTCCTCGGCACCACGTTGCGGATCCCGCCGCCGGGCGCGGTGACGGCGTCCGATGTCGTGCGCCGCGTGCCGGGTGACCTGGACCAGGATCTCTTGCACCGCGAAGCTCGCGAGGCCGAGGCCGCCCTGGACCCGGCGTCCGGCGCGATGGTCCGCGCGGTCTGGTTCGACGCCGGTGAAGCGCCAGGACGGCTGCTGCTCGTGATCCACCACGTCGTCGTCGACGGCGTGTCCTGGCGGGTGCTCTTCGACGACCTCGCCGCCGCGGACGAGGGCAAGGAACTCCCCGCGGTGCCGGTGTCCTTGCGCGCGTGGGCGGCCGGTCTGGCGCCGCGGATCGCACGGCATCGCAAGGAACTCCCGTACTGGCGCGAGGTCCTGGGCGAGCCGGGTCCCGCCGTCACGGGCACCGTCGGCGGCACCCGCGAGATCCAGGTCTCGCTCTCGCCGGACACCACGGCGACGCTGCTGGCGGGCGTGCCGAAATCGTTCCGGTCGGGGATGCAGGACGCGCTGCTCGGCACCCTGGTCACCGCGATCACGCGGGTCCGGGGCACCCGTTCGGTTCTCGTGGAGACCGAAGGACACGGCCGCGACGACGAAAGCGATCTCTCGCGCACGGTCGGCTGGTTCACCACCGTGGCGCCGATGCGGATCACCGCGGACCCCGATCCGGTCCGTCAGCTCAAACACGCCAAGGACACCCGGCTCCGGCTGCCCGAAGGCGGCGCGGGCTACCCGCTGCTGCGCTATCTCACCGGAGAACTCGCCGGACGCGGACGGCCGGAGGTGCTGTTCAACTATCTCGGCCGCTTCGACGTCGAGACCCCCGGCGAGGAAGCCGACTGGCGTCCGGGCCCGGACCACGCCGGCCTCGGCGGCGACCTCGACCCGGCGATGCCCGCCGCGCATCTGCTGGAGGTCAACTGTTCCGTGACGCCGGACGGGCTCTCCGCGAGTCTTGCCTACCTGCCGGACGCACTGTCCGAAAAGGACGCCGAGGCGATCGGCGCGGAATGGATGGCGGCCGCGGCCGTCCTCGCCGCCCGGCTGACCGCGGACGGGACCGGAGGGTTCTCTTCGGCGGACTTCCCGTTGCTGGACCTCACTTTGGACGAGGTCGACGAGCTCGGCGCCCCCGCCGACGCCTGGCCGCTTTCGCCGTTGCAGGAAGGCATGCTCTTCCTCGCCTCGTTCGACGAAGACAGCCTCGACGTCTATGTCACCCAGCAGATGCTGGACCTCGGCAACGTCGACCCGGCGCGGCTGCGGTCCGCGGCGGGCCGCCTGCTGGAACGGCATCCGAACCTGGGCGCGGGTTTCCGCTATCTCGACTCCGGGCGCGCGGTGCAGATCGTGCCGGGGGAGGCGACCCTCGACTGGCGTGACCTCCCCGGTGAGGACATCGAGGCGGTCACGGCCGCCGAGCGGTTGCGCCCGTTCGACCTCGCCGAGCCGCCGTTGATCCGGTTCACCCTGTTCGACCTCGGGGACGGCCGCCACCGGCTGCTGATCACCAGCCACCACATCGTGCTGGACGGCTGGTCGGCGCCGCTGCTGGGCCAGGAACTCCTGGAGCTCTACCGCACCGGGTCGCCGCCGAAGGCCCGTCCGTACCGGGACTACCTGGAATGGCTGGGCCGCCAGGATCGCGAGGGCGGGCGCCGGGCCTGGAAGGACGCGCTCGCCGGACTCGAAGGCGCGTCGCTGATCGCGCCGCCGGGAATCGGCCGAGGGCAGAACCTGCCCGACAAGCTCACCGTCGGGCTCACCGAAGAACAGACGCGGCGGCTGACCGGCTGGGTCCGGCGGCACGGGGTCACGCTGAACTCGGTCCTGCAGACCCTGTGGTCGCTGCTGCTGGGCGGGCTGACCGGACGGCGCGACGTGGTGTTCGGTGCGACGGTGTCCGGGCGGCCGGCGGACCTGCCCGACGCGGACCGGATGATCGGCCTGTTCATCAACACCCTGCCGGTCCGCGTCCGCAGCGATGCCTCGGAAACCCTGGGAGCGCTGCTTTCCCGGGTGCAGGCCGAGCAGGCCGCGCTGCTGGACCACCACTACCTGAGCCTCGCCGAGATCCAGCGTCAGGCCGGTTCCGGCGAACTGTTCGACACGCTGCTGATCTTCCAGAGCTATCCGGTCGACGCCGAAGCGCTGGCCGAGAGCGAGCGCCAGGCGGGCGTGCAGGTGACAGGGGTCGAAGGCGAGGACGCCACGCACTACCCGCTCACCGTCGTCGCCGCGCCGGGACCGAAGCTGGAGCTGATCCTCGAATACCGCACCGACGTGTTCACCGCCGAACGGGTCCGTGAGCTGGGAGAGTCCTTTGTGGATCTGCTGGCCGGGGTCCCGGACCGGCAGGACGTCCCGGTCGGGCGGCTGGAGCTGGTGCCGCCCGCGCAACGCGAACTCGTGCTGCGCGCGTGGAACGAGACGGCGCTGACCGTGCCCGAGTCCACCGTGGTCGCCGCGTTCGAGGAGCAGGTCCGTCGGGGACCGGACGCGATCGCGGTGGCCTGCGAGGACCGGGCGCTGACCTACGCCGAGCTGGACGCCCGCGCGAACCGTCTGGCCCGCGCGCTGATCGCCCGGGGCGCGGGACCGGAGGGTGTCGTCGCGATCCGGCTGCGGCGATCGGAACGTTTCTTCGTGGCCATGCTGGCGGTGCTCAAATCCGGTGCCGCGTATCTGCCGATCGATCCCGCGCAGCCGGAGGACCGGACGGCCGGGATCCTCGACGACGCGAAGCCGTCACTCGTGCTGTCCGAGGACGAGTGGCCCGACGACAGCGCGTTCTCCGCCGGACCGGTCACCGACGCCGACCGTTCCGGTGTCCTGCTGCCGCGGCATCCGGTGCACCTGATCTACACGTCGGGCTCGACCGGCAGGCCCAAGGGGGTCCTGGTCCCGCACCGGAACGTGGTGAACCTGTTCCACAGCCACGATCGCGACGTGCTCGGGCCCGCGATCGAGCGGACCGGCCGGGAGCGGCTGCGGATCGGCCACAACTGGTCGTTCGCCTTCGACGCGTCCTGGCAGCCGACGCTCGGCCTGCTCGGCGGGCACGAACTGCACGTCGTCACCGACGACGTCCGGCTCGACGCGGAGGATCTCGCGCGGTTCCTGATCGACCGGCGGATCGACTTCGTGGAGGTCACGCCCTCGCATTTCGTCCAGCTCGCCGCCGCGGGACTGGTGCGCGACGGGAAGTCGCCGCTGGCCGTGGTGGGCGTTGGCGGTGAGGCCGTCCCGCCGGGACTGTGGACCGAACTGCGGAACCTCGACGGAACCGAGAGCTACAACTTCTACGGGCCGACCGAATGCACCGTCGACACGGTGATCGCGCGACTGCGGGACAGCGACGGTCCGGTGATCGGCCGGGCCGTCGCGAACACGCGGATCCGGGTGCTCGACGACGCCCTTATGCCGGTCGCGCCCGGCGTCGTCGGAGAGCTCTACCTCAGCGGCGACCAGCTCGCCCGCGGCTACCTCGGCGCATCGGCACTGACCTCGACAAGGTTCGTGGCCGATCCGTTCGGCGGTCCCGGCGAGCGCATGTACCGCACGGGCGACCTCGCCCGCTGGACCGACGAGGGCCGCGTCGAGTTCCGCGGCCGGGCCGACGACCAGGTCAAGGTCCGCGGGCACCGGGTCGAGCCGGGCGAGATCGAAGCCAGGCTGGCGGCGCATCCGGCGGTGTCGGACGCGGTCGTCGTCGTCCGGGGCGACCGGCTCGTCGGCTACGCGATCGCTGACGAGTCCACTGTGGATGGTGCGGCGCTGCGCGCTTCGGTGGCGGAGGCGTTGCCGGACTTCATGGTCCCGGCGGCGGTCGTGCTGCTCGGGGAACTGCCGATGACGCCGAACGGGAAGGTCGACCGGGCCGTGCTCGCCACCGCGGAGTGGGCGGCGCCGGATCTGAGCGCGCTCAGCGGCGGGACGGCCCCGCGTAATCCACGCGAAAGGCAGCTGGCCGAGATCGTCGCCGAAGTGCTCGGGCTGAACGAAGTCGGGGTGGAGGACGACTTCTTCACCCTCGGCGGCGACAGCATCCTGTCCATGCGCGTGGTCGGGCGGGCGCGGGCCGCCGGGCTGCGGATCACCCCGCGCGCGGTCTTCGAACAGCGGACCGTCGCCGCGCTCGCCCTGATCGCGACCGGAGACACCGGCGAAAGCCGTCCCGCGGTGCCCGCCGTCGGCGAGTTCCCGGCGACGCCGATCATGTTGGCGCAACGGGAACGCGGTGGCCCGATCGGCAGGCTCAGCCAGTACGCGGTCCTGCGTGTCCCGGCCGGTGTCGGTCTTCCCCGTCTCACCGAAGTACTGAGCTCGGTGCTGGACCGGCACGACGTCCTCCGCGCCAGGCTGGCCGAAGACTGGACCGTCCACGTGCGGGACTCGGCCGACGCCGCCGCCCTGCTGCGCCGCGTCGACCTGGCGGACCGGCCTGTCGACGATCTCTTCACCACGGAGTTCCCGGAGTTCGAACGGACCGTGCGGGAACTGGACCCGTTCACCGGCGACGTCCTGCGCGCCGTGTGGTTCGACGCGGGGGAGGAGCGGCCGGGCAGGCTGCTGGTGATGGTGCACCACCTGGTGGTCGACGCGGTGTCGTGGCAGCCGTTGTTCGAGGACGTCGCGGTACTCGGCCGCGCGCCGGGCGAAGCACTGCCGCCGGTCGATGTGTCGTTCCGGGAATGGGCCCTGCGCCTGAACGAGGCCGACCGCCGCGCCGAACTGCCGTACTGGCGGTCCGTTGTGGACGGTGCCGACATCCGGCCCGCCGGGCGGCCGCTCCGCTCGTCGGACACGATCTCGCGCGGGCGCAACGAAACCCTGACGCTGCCGGAGGAGACGACCAGCGCGCTGCTGGGCCCGGTCCCCGCCGCGCTCGGCTGCGGGGTGCAGGACCTGCTGCTGGCCGCGCTCGCGGCGGCCATCGCCGAACACCGTGGCGGGCGAGCGCTGCTGGTCGACCTGGAGAGCCACGGCCGGGCGGAAGGACTGCTCGGTGACGCGGATCTTTCGCGCACGGTCGGCTGGTTCACGTCGCTGTATCCGGTCCGCGTCGCGGTTTCCGTCGAGCTCGCCACGACCGCTCGACAACTGCGCGAAGACCGGGAAGCGCTGCCGGACAACGGAATCGGCTACGGCCTCCTGCGTTACCGGGACGGCGAGGACCTGGACGGCGCCGAGGTGCTGTTCAACTACGTCGGCCAGGTCGACGCGGGTGGCGCCCGCGACGAGGACTGGCTGCTCGCCGCGGGGGAGAACGTCATCGGGGGCGACGTGGATCCCGAGGCGCCCGCCACGCACGCGCTGTCGATCAACGCGTCGGTCGAACGTGGCGTGCTCACCGCGCACTGGTCGTATCTGCCCGAGGTCCTTCCGGCCGAAGACCTCACCCGGATAGCCGAAGGCTGGATGACAAATCTTGACCGGCTGGTGACCTCTCGGGCCGCGAAGCGTGATTAGGATAGCCTGCCCTAATCGGGCTAATGTTCGCTTGACAGAGAGGTAGGCGTCGTGAGGACGCAGTTCCAGAAGTGGCGTACGACGGTCGCCGTGGTTTCGGCGGCCGCACTGGCTCTGGGCACCGCCGCCTGCGGCTCGACCGACGACAGCGCCGGCAGTGCCGGCGCGACCAGGCCGTTCGACACCCCGAGCGGTCAGGTGCAGATCCCGGTCCAGCCGAAATCGGTGGTCGCGCTCGACCAGTACACCTACTTCGGGCTACTGGACGTCGGGGTGCACCCCAAGGCCACGGCGTCCGGCTACACCGACAGTTTCGCGGTGTTCCCGGCCTACGCCGACGAGTACGCCAAGGCGCCCAAGGTCGGCGGCTCGATGGAGATCGACATCGAGCAGGTCGGCGCGCAGGGACCGGATCTGATCCTCGGCAACAAGTTCCTCTCCCTGGAGAAGCACAAGATCGAGGACTACCAGAAGCTCGCGCCGACGGCGATCCTCGGCGGCGCCGCGGGCGAACCCGGTGTCGCGTGGCCGCAGTGGGTCATCCAGGCCGCCGACGCGGTCGGCAAGAAGCCCGAGGCCGAAGCGCTCAAGAAGCAGTACGAGGACCGCGCCGCCCAGATCCGCAGCACCTACGCGGACAAGCTGTCCAAGGTCAAGTTCGCGCTGATCAACGGCGGCGGCGGCAAGTGGTACCTGAACCTGGACGAATCCTGGGGCGGCACGATCCTCAAGGACCTCGGCGTCCAGTTCGCGCGGGCCGGCATCACCGACCCGAAGGAGAACACCCCGGAGTTCTCGACCGAGAACCTGGACAAGCTCAACGAAGCCGACGTGATCCTGTACCAGGCCGACTACCAGGGCAAGGCGGGCGCGGACACCCAGCAGATCATCGATCTGCCCGCGTACCAGGGTTTGCGCGCGGTCAAGGCGGGCAAGTCCCTGCCGACCGGCAACTTCTACGCGCTCCACTACAAGGCCGCGATGTCCTTCCAGGACGAGATCGAAAAGATCCTCAAGGAGTTCTGAGCCGCTTGGGCCTCGTGAGTGGTAAGGACGGTTAGAACCAAGGGGTGCCTTCGGTGCCTGCTGGATTCTGCGTGCGAGTGTTCGCGAGTTCGTGATGCCCAGCGGTCGTGTCGCGAAAGCCACTTTCGCGACGTCTGATGTCCCGAAAGTGGCTTTCGCGACACCCGGGCTGGCTGGCGCGGCCCTCGCAACGACTCGACCCACCACGCCACTGTCGCCCTGGCTCTCCTCTGCGGTACATGAAGGCCCCCTTCCTTGCGCCTAGGTACAGGAAGGGGGCCTTCATGTACTCGGGGAAGGTGTGAAGGCCTCCTTCACTACCTTCAGGGTAGGCAAGGAGGCCTTCACGGACCTGCGACCAACTGCTGCCACAAACAGCAGGTACCTAAGACCCCTTCGGCTTAGAACCGTCCTTACCACTCACGAGTTTTCATCGGCGGCAGCGGTAAAGGTCTCCCGGCCCTTCCTCGGCGCCGTACGCCGCGGGCGGCACGGCGACACACGTCGTCCGCACGAACTCGTACTGGCCCTTTTCCTCCGGCAGAAGCAGAACGTGGGCGACTTCGCCGCGTTCGATCCACTCCCGCAACCGGTCCGGCGCCGGTGCCGGGTCGCGGTTGGTGAAGCCCGCCATGCCGATCACCGCCCGGTCGGTCGCCATGATGAACGGCGCGGCGGTGTCGGCGGTTTCGACCGCGAGGGTCACCCGCGTGTCACCCGACTCTCGTTCCACATAACCGAGAAGTGCCTTGCCGGTTTCGTCGAGAGTCCCGGCCGAAGCCCGGTAGTCACGGGCGCCCCAGCCGCCGAGGAGCCCCCTCAGGTCGTCGCGGACGGCGGGTTCGAGGTAGTCCGTCTGCAGGGAGACCGGACCGGCGGCCGGGAGCATGGGCAAACCGGCGGAGTAGCCGATGCTCGTCGCCGTCGACCAGACCACCGGCGCGGCCGAGATCGCCACGAGCCCGATCGCGAACCCGGGAAGGGCGACGCGGCGCGGTCCGAGCTTGCCGAGGACGAGGAGGCCGACAGCCAGTGCCGTCGCGGCGGCCACGACGATCCCCGTCCAGCCGTTCCATTCCGGCGCCCGGTTCACCAGGAGCCAGGCCCAGAAGCCGAGAGCGGCGACGACCGTGGGCAGCAACGGCCACCAGCGTCCCTCCGCCCGATACTGCCGCCACAGCGTGGCCAGGGCCGCCGCGGACAGCGCGGCGATCGCGGGCGCGAGTTCCGCGGTGTAGTACAGCAGCCAGATTCCGCGCATGAAGCTGAACACGGCCACGCACACGAGCAGCCAGCCGCCCCAGAGCACCCATCCCGCCACCGTCCGGCGCGGCGGCCGCTTGCCGAGGACCACCAGGACGACGGCCGCCAGCACCGCCGCCAGCGCGAGCGGTAACAGCCAGCCCGCCTGGCCGCCCAGCGACGTCCCCAGCAGCCTTCCCGGCCCGGGATCGCTCTGGTAGAAGGACTTCCCGTGCTCCTCGGCGTAGCTGGCCGCCGCGGCGAAGTCCTGGCCGACGATCCGGCCCAAGCCGTTGTACCCGAAGACGAGATCGCGGGCGGAGCCGTCGGCGCTGCTGCCGATGTACGGCTTCGGGCTCGGCCACAGGTCCACCACCACGACCCACCAGAACGACGTGACGGCGAGGACCCCGGTGGCCAAAGCGGTCGTCAGTGCCTTCGCGCGGACGCCCGACGACGAGCCGACCAGGTAGGCCAAGGCCAAGGCGGGCAGGACGAGCCACGCCTGGACCATCTTCGTGGTGAACGCGCAGCCGAGGAACACCGCGGCCAGCAGCATCCAGCGGCGTTCGCGTCCGGAGTCGTCGATCGCCCGCGTCGCCGCGTAGGCCGCGCTCACCAGAAGCAGGAACAGCAACGGATCCGGCATGTTGTCGCGGATCACCGCGACGACGATCGGCGTGCAGGCGAACAGCGCGGCGGCGAGCAGCGCGACCCGTTCACCCTGCCAGCGCCGGACGGTCAGGAACAGCACCCAGATCGTCGCCACGCCCTCGAGCACCTGCGGCAGTATCAGCGCCCAGCCGTGGAAACCCAGTACCTGCACGGAAAGCACCTGGACCCACAGTCCCATCGGTGGCTTGTCCACCGTCACCACGCCGAGCGGATCCACCGAGCCGAAGAGGAAACCGGTCCAGCTGCCGGACATCGAGTCGACAGCGGCGCTGTAATACGGATAGCCGTAGCCGAGTTCCCAGATCCCCCAGCCGTACCAAGCGGTGGTGACGAGAAGGATCGCGGCCAAGGCGAGCCGATGCGCTCTGCCGGGAGAACGGGCGGGGACTTCTGCCGGAGTGTCCACGGAAGGGGAAAGGGAAGTGCTCATGTGTGGTCGAACCCTTACCTGGAGTTAGTTAGGTAAGGCATAGCTAACCACAAAGCCTGCGAAAAAGGCCACGAGCTGAGGGCTCGTGGCGTTCTTCGGATGAGGGTGATCAGACGGCCTCGGTGCGGGATTTCCGGCGCAGGACGTGAAAGGCGACCGCGAAGGCGACGCCCACGCCGACGATGATCGCGGCGAACACCGGATGCATGTCCTTGGAGAGGCTCTGCGCGCGTTCGGGGCCGATCGCCCAGAGGGCCAAGGGTGTGACGTAGGCGGCGGTGAGGGCGATCGCGCCCCAGCGGAGCGCCTTGAGGCGGGCGTCGCGCAGGGTGCCGATCAGGACGAGGGCGACCGGGACGATGGCGATCATCGCGAACTGGCCGAGGACCATGATCGGGACGGCCCAGGCCGAGATGATGACGGCGCGCGGGGCGCGGCGAACGGTGGTTTCACGGTCGAGGGTCTGCGTGGACATCGTTTTCTCCTAGGGGTTCCGGGTCGGCTTCGGGTGTGGTCAGCAGTGGGATTCGGCGGCGGCTTTCAGGTCCTTCATCCAGGCTTCGAGGCCCCAGCCGAGGAACTGGGTCGAGGTGGGGACGTCGGCCTCGACCTGGGCACCGGACCAGTTCTCCTCGGTGCGGACGAGCACGCCGCCCTTGACCTCGGTGAAGTTCCAGACGTGGATGCCGTTGTCGATACTCAGGCCTTCGCCGACCGCGGGCCCGCTCCAGCGGATGCACTTGCCGCGCTGGAGCTGGTGGACGGTCGAGGTGATCGACAGCGTGGTGGCGGGCGTCGTGGCGGTGGCCGGCGCCGGGGTGGTCCAGCGAAACCGGGAGTTCTTCCGGAGCGGGCCCCAGTCGAGGCGCTCGTTGCTCAGCACCGGCTCCTGCCAGGACGGCCAGCGCTCGACATCGGTCTGCAGCCGCCAGATCTTGCTCAGGGGAGCCTTGATCAAGGCTTCGGTGCGGTAGTGGATCGGTGCCTTCGTGTCGATGGTCTTGCCCTGGCACGACAGCGGCGCGGGGGAGGCCGGGGTGGCCGCCTGGGCGGGGGTGACGGCGCCGCCCAGGAGTCCGATGGCCAGCGGGAGGGCGAGCACGGCCGTACGGGCGGCGATGCGGCGGCGGGTCTTCGGGGCGGGCCGGGTGTCCGTCATGGTTTTGCTCCTTGTCCGGGACTGGTTAGTGTCGCTTGCGATAGTTAGAAGCTATAACCACTCGGTGTGAGTGTCAATAGGAAAAGTGATAACCTCTAACTAGACGCGGCGACGAGCTCGGAGGGAGTGGCCGATGAAGACCTCACGTGAGCGCTACCGGACCCAGGTGCGCGTGGAGATCAAGCAGTACGCATGGGAGCAGCTGGCCACGACGGGCGTGTCCGCGCTGTCCCTCAACGCGATCGCGAAGCACGTGGGCATGAGCGGCCCGGCGCTGTACCGGTACTTCGCCAGTCGCGACGACCTGATCACGGACCTCGTCCGCGACGCCTACCGGAGCCTCGCCGATGTCGTCCAAGCCGCCGCCGGGTCGGGAGGCGTGGCCGAAGTCGCCCACGCCATCAGGGAGTGGGCGCTGGCGGACCCGCAGCGATACCTGTTCGTCTACGGCACGCCCATCCCCGGCTATCGCGCGCCCGGCGACACCACGAAGATCTCGAACGAGATCATGGCCGTGCTCCTCGACGTCCACTCCGCGTGTACCGAGGAGAGGCGGCCGACGCCGTTCGACGTCCACCTCGAAGACCATCGCGAGTGGGCGGGCGACCCGTCGGTGCCGTCCGCGGTCCTCCGTCGTGCCATGACGTTCTGGACCCGGCTCCACGGCGTCCTGTCCCTCGAACTCGCCGGTCACTTCGACGGCATGGGGTTCGATCCCGGCGTGCTCTTCGCCGCCGAGCTGGACGCCCTCGTCGCTCATGAGTAGTCCACAAAGGACGGTTTCCGCTGAGCGGTGCATCCCGGACCGCTTTCCCGCTGTGTGAACGTTTTCGGTGATCGCTGTGCTAACTTCCGGGGCATGCGCGGAGGATCCAGGGTTCCTTTCGGCCGGACGCTCGCGGTTGTCGCGTCGGCGCTTCTGCTCTCGTTGGCCGGCCCCGGCGCCGTCGCGAACGCGTCCGGCGGGCATCCGCCGCGGCACGGCTGCGAGTGCGCGACCCCGTCGATCGACCGGTTGCAGCAGTGGCTCGCGTCCGGTGAGGGCACCACGGTTCCGTCGACCGGCAGCCTGCTCGTCCGCGAGCGCGGTGGCTACGCGGCCAAGGTGGCGTTCCTCAACGCCGAATGGCACGTCGTGGTCGTCTGGCTGGGGAATCAGTTCGAGGCGCAGGCAGATCTTTCGAAATCCGCCGGATTCTGGATGACCTACAGCGCGACCGACGACCTTTACGTCCAGCTCCGCCCCGCCTCGCACTGGAGCGGCGGCGACAAGTGGCTCACGAAGGTGCCGTCGACGGGCGGGAAGCTCGTGAAAAAGTTCTTCAGCTTCGCGTCCGACGCGTGGACGACACTGCCTGAGCTGGGCAAGCCCACGTACTCCTTTGCCTCGGCCCTGACCGAAGCGCGAGGTCTGGTCTTCGTCGGCAAGACCCCGAACGAACTCGATTTCCGCGGCCTGGCGATCGATCGCTACCGGCCGCCCTGTCTCTGAGCGCACCGATCCCCCCTGAAATGCCAGGTGAGGCCCTATTCGATCGTGCGGCGGTACGTCGTCGGTCCTCCTCGGGTGCATCGTCCCTTGTGGACGGTTAGCTGCCCCGTTGCACGGTGTGACCGATTTGTCCTGTACTGTGAACTTTCAGCCGCCTCCGCACGACCGATCCGAGGAGTACCCCTGATGAGCCTGTTCGACTCGCTGAAGGAGAAGGCCGCCGAACTGCTGGGTGGCGCGGGCGACAAGGTCAGCGAACTGACCGGCGTCGACCTTTCCGGTGCCGCCGACCAGGCCACCCAGTCCGCCGGCGACCTGGCCGAGACCGGCCAGGGGCTCGCCGAGGGCGCCACCGCCGCGGGTCAGGGCGCCGTCGACTCGGCCACCGCGGCCGGTCAGGGCGTCGTCGACTCCACCGGCGCCTTCGGTGACGCCGCCACCGGACTGGCGGGCGGCGTGATCGACCCGAACGCCCGGGGCTGACCGCCCCCGGTCTCCCCGGTATCCGCGACTCGCGGATACCGGGGATCCGTCATGTCCGCGTCCTCACGGTGTGATCAGGCGCACTTTCCGCCAGGACCACCGGTGCGCCGCCGGTTCGGCAGCGCGGCACCGCCTGCCGCCGCTGTCGCGGACGGGTGACGTCGGAGCAGGAAGGCCCGGATACTCCGGCGGGACGACGTCCGGGTTTCGGCATGACGATCTTCCTTTTTCCTTGCCCCACAAGGGGATTCTAGCCGGGGCGGCGAAAAGGGAAACGGTTGTGGTAACCCGGTGGCCGACGGGAATCTCGGTTCGTGATCGTCAAACGACTGAGGCCGATCGGCCTGTGCGCCGTGCTGACCGCGCCCGCGCTCGTCCTGCGGTTCTCCGGCGCCGAACCGGGTGCGGTGGCCGGTCTGCTGCTGTTCGGGCTGGCCGTCGTCGCGGCGTCGTTCCTCCTCGCCTGGGCCGCGGAGGCCGCGCAGGTGGACATCTCCGGCGGGCTCGCGATCGCCGTCCTGGCCGTCATCGCGGTGCTTCCCGAGTACGCGATCGACCTGTATTTCGCCTACACGGCGGGCTCGAATCCCGAATACGTCGCCTACGCCGCGGCGAACATGACCGGCTCCAACCGGCTGCTGCTCGGCCTCGGCTGGTCGACCGTCGTGCTGATCGCGCTCGCCGTCGCCAAGAAACGCGGCGGTGCCACGGTCCGGGAACTGGTCCTCGATTCGCCGTACCGGATCGAACTCGGGTTCCTCGCGATCGCTTCGATCGTCGCGTTCGTCATCCCGGGGACCGGGCAGATCTCGCTGGTCCTCGGCTTCGCGCTGCTCGGTTTCTTCGTGTTCTACCTGTGGAAGGTCTCCCGCGCCGAACCCGGCGAACCGGAGCTGGTCGGCCCGGCCGCGACCCTCGGCGGCCTGGCCAAGCGACCTCGCCGGATCCTGGTGACGGCGTTGTTCGTGTTCGCGGCCGTCGTGATCCTCGCGAGCGCGGAACCTTTCGCGCACAACCTGATCTCCGTCGGGACCGAACTGGGCATCGACCGGTTCCTGCTCGTGCAATGGCTCGCGCCGCTGGCGTCGGAGGCGCCGGAGTTCATCGTGGCGATCCTCTTCGCGTTGCGCGGCAAGGGTGACGCGGCGATCGGCACGCTGATCTCCAGCAAGGTCAACCAATGGACGCTGCTGGTGGGCAGCCTTCCGATCGCCTACGTCCTCGGCGGCGGAGGAAGCGCGCTGCACCTGGACGCCCGTCAGATCGAGGAATTCCTCCTCACCGCCACCCAGACCCTGCTCGGCGTCGCCGCCCTGCTCGCGTTGCGTTTCCCTCGCTGGGCCGCCTGGACCCTGCTCGGCCTGTTCGCGGTGCAGTTCGCGCTGCCGGGCCAGACCGCGCGCTACCTCCTGTGCGGGGTCTACGCGGTCATCGCGCTCGCCGCCCTGATCCGCAACCGCCGCCACCTCCTGCCGACCCTGGCGGCGCCGTTCCGCCGGACACCCGGAGAGGACGCGGGCGCGGGGGAACGGGAAAAGGATGCCCGCCCGCGGGCCGTTCGACGCTAACCTGGTGGAAACTGACTGATCTGCGGGGGAGCGGACATGGTCGGCATCTGGGTAGGGCTCGGGATACTCGTTCTGGTGATCGGCGTCGCCGTGGTCACCGATCTGCGTGATCGGGGGCGAGGCGGGACCCGCAAGATCATGCTCCCGGGCTGGGCCTCGCGGCGCGCGGACTACACGGAAAACGACCTGGTCCACGGGCGATGGGTGGAGAAGTCGCCGCGTGAGCAGGAAGAAGAACTCCGGCGCCGGTACAAGTCGGGCGACGAGTGAGCCGGACGTAGCCCGCGCCTAAGCGGCCGTCCTCGTCCAGCGCCACGCGTCGCGCAGGACGGCGATCAGGACTTCGTCGTCGGCGAAGGTGGGTTCTTCGCCGACCGGTAACCAGGTCCGGTCGACGACCTCGCCGCGCTGGCTGCGGACCACGGAGATCCCGGGATACGACAGTGCCGCGCGGTCGTCGGCGGCCACGTGCCGGGACTCCCAGCGCAGCTGGACAACGCGATCAGTGCTCATGGACCACAACTTTCCGTACTTGCGTACTGGGTAAGTCGTCTGTCAGGCCCCGCGCGTTTCACCCCCTCGTGAGTGGTAAGGACGGTTAGAACCGTCCTTACCACTCACGAGTCACTCGAGACCGGCGAACCGGCTCAGCGTCTCCTCGCGCCCCAGCGCCTGGGTGATCGAGTGCAGGTCCGGGCTCCGGGTCGAGCCCGTGATCGCGATCCGGATGATCTGCGAAGCCTCGCGGATGGAGCCGGGGAAGCCCTCGGGGTTCTTCTTGAGTTCCTTGGCGTTCTTCGCGAAACCGTGCTTCGCGGCCACGTCGCGGATCTGCTGGAACCACTCCTGGCCGTCGTCGAGCTGCTGGTAGTTCCCGACGAAGTCGCGCACCACGGCCTGGACGACGTCGCGGTCGACGCCGAGGGCGGTGATCCGCTCGTCGTCGGGGCTCTCGACGGCGGCGTGCAGCTGCGGGAAGAAGAAGCCGTAGACGGCGCGGAACTCGCTCCACTTCTTCAGGTCCTTGCGCGGGTTCTCGGCCCCGTCACGTTCGACGGCGAGCGCCCGGATCGCGAGGTCGGGCTCGGCGTCGAGGACGGTCCGCAGCGCGGGGTCGAACCGCTCCGCCCAGGCACGGACCTCTTCGAGGATCTCGGGGCCGGACAGCGTGGCGATGTGGTCGGCCGAGATGTCGTCGAGTTTGACCAGGTCGACCAGCGGACCGGCGACACCGCATTCGTCCAGGTTGATCGGCTCGGACAGGGCCTGGTCGAGCGGCATTTCGGCGAGACGGCCGTTCGCGAGGCCGCGCAGGTAGTAGAGGACGGCCTTGGTGGGGTAGCCGGACTCGATGTAGAAGTCGACGCTCGCTTCCGGGTCCTTGCGCTTCGACAGCTTGCGCTTGCTGCCGCCCTCCTGCTTCATCAGCGGCGCGATGTGCGCGTAGGTGATCGGCTCGAAGCCGAGCGCGTCGAACAACTGCTGGTGCGTCGGCACCGACGAGATCCACTCGTCGCCGCGGATGACCAGGTTGACGCGCATGAGGTGGTCGTCGACGGCGTGCGCGAAGTGGTAGGTCGGCAGCCGGGGGCTCTGGTCGGAGCTCTTGAGGATGACGACGTCGTTGCGGTTGGCCTCGGCCTCGAGCGGGCCGCGGATGGCGTCGGTGAACCGGGCACGGGCGCCGGTGTCGTCCGGGGCGCGGAATCGCACGACGTACGGGTCACCGGCGTCGAGCTTGGCCTGGACGTCGGCGGGCTCGGCGTCGCGCCAGATGGCCCACGAGCCGTAGTAACCGGTCGGCAGCTTCGTCGCCTGCTGCCGCGCGGTGATCGCGGCCAGCTCTTCCTTGGTGGCGAAGTCGAGGTACGCGCGGCCGGCGCGGAGCAGGTGACGGACGTAGGTCAGGTAGATCTGCTCGCGCTCGGACTGCTGGTACGGGCCGTAGTCGCCGCCGCGGTGGATGTCCTCGTCGGCGGCGAGGCCGAAGTAGGCGAAGCCGCGTTCGAACTGCTCGATGGCGCCTTCGACCTCGCGGGACCGGTCGGTGTCCTCGACCCGGACCAGGTAGCGGCCATCGCTGCGGCGGGCGACGTCCTGGTCGATGGTGGCGACGTAGACGCCGCCGATGTGCACGAATCCGGTCGGCGAGGGGCCGAAACGGGTGACCCGGGCGCCCTCGGGAAGCTCGCGGGCGGGGTAACGCTGTTCCCAGTGCTCGGGCTCGGGCAGGTCGGCGGGGAAGAGGGCGTCGATGACTGCTCGGTCCAGCATGGCGGTTCAGATCTCCCGGCGTCGTGGTGCATGGCTGTTTTCGCCACCGAAGAGCCTAACCGTTCGGTCTCCCGGCCTGGTGAGGGTGGGTCTCGAAGTGGTGGGGAAGCCGAATCGAGACGTGCTTTTCCGTCGGTGCGTCCCGGTAAAATGGGCCTTGCCGGACATTCGGGGAGGAAATCGGTGACCACCGATCGCTCGCTTCGTGAAGAACCCCAGCTCACCATCAGACCGAAACCCGCGGCGTTCTTCCTGCGCCGCCGTTTTCTCCGCACTTTCGGGCCCGCGCTGGCCCTCGCCGTGAGCGGCCTGGTCCTGCTGCTCCTGACCGGGACGGTCGTGGTGCCCTTCCAGCAGACGCTCGTCCTGCGCGGCAAGATGGGCTCCAAATCGGATCTCTTCGAAGACGCGAGGATCCAGGAAATCCTGATGCGCCATCACATCCGGGTCCATGTGACCCGGGCGGGCTCACGGGACGTCGCCTCGCACGACCTCAGCCAGTACGACTTCGTGTTCATGTCCGGCGAGCCCGCCGCGAGCCTCGTCCGGCGGTCCAGGGCGAACCAGTGGACGGGCAGCGCGCGCCAGCCGTTCACCAGCCCGATCGTCCTCGCCACGTATCGCCGCTACGCCGAAACGCTGGCGAGCAGGGGAATCGCGTCGAAACCGCCGGGACAGGACCCGTTGTACTACACGCTGGACACCGAGAAGTTCATCCAGGCGATGAAGGGGAAAGCGACTTGGGACTCGCTGGGCGTCGGTGCCTTCGGCGCGGCGAACGGGAACCAGGTGCTCGCGCAGACCTCGAACATCTGCGATGCCAATTCCGGCGCGACCTATCTGATCTTGCTGGCGTTCCTGGAAAACGACCGCCACGTTCCGGTCGTCGATCCGCAACCGGCCGGTGCGCCCGCCGGGCCGCCGAACCTGTCGAGCGCGAAGGAACTGGCGGGCCGGGTCAAACCGCTCGTGGCCGCGCAAGGTTTCCCGTCGGCCGACCTGTCCGAGTCCTACGCGAACCTGGCCGAGGGTGACAAACCGATCGTCGTCATCTACGAGCACCAGTACCTCGCCATGCAGTTGCGGGCCAAGGCGCAGAGCGGACAGCCGGACCCGGACCGGGTTCTGCTGTACCCCAAGGACAACATCCTGACGAAGCCGCAGTTCCTCGCCCTGAAACCGGAAGCGGAACGGCTGGGCGAACTGATCACCTTCGATCCCGAGCTGCAACACCGCGCGATGGAGCTCGGGTTCGGCGTCGCGACCCCGGCGGGCAGCACGAAAAGCGCGCGGCTGTACGACTTCCTGCGCGAACAGGGGCTGCCGACCCCGGAGATCGCGGACAACGACAGCACCACGCCGCTGCCGGACAACCTGGTGCTGGAAGAGATGATCAAGACCGTCGGGGACTGCCCGTGAAGCGGGTCTTGATGATCTTGTGCTGCCTGCTCCTGGTGACCACCGCGTGCACGAGCGGTGGGGACAAGGTGAAACTGCGTGTGCTGGCCAGTCCCGAACTGGCGGACCTCGGACCACTCCTCGGCGAACTCCGCGAGGAAACGGGAATCGAACTGGAAATGGATTTCCAGGGAACCGTCAACACGAGTACCGCCCTCATTCCCGGAAGGGCCTCGCACGACCTCGCCTGGCTTTCCACCGACCGGTTCTTCCAGCTCGACTTCCGGCGGGCCGCGGACAAGGGCGAACGGCCGCTCGCCACCAAGACCATGATCTCGCCGGTCGTCGTCGGGATGACGCCGGCGAAGGCGGCGGAACTGCGCCGCGGCAAACCGGACGGCAAGCTGTCGTGGGCGGATCTGGCGGACGCCGCCGCGAGCGGAGCGTTCCAGTTCGCGATGGCGAACCCCGCCACGGCGACCAGCGGGCTCATCTCTCTCGTCGGGGTGGCGACGGCGGCCGCGGGCACCGGGGCGGCGCTGCGGCTCGAGGACGTGAAGTGCGACAAGCTGCAGGGTTTCCGCACCGGGCACACGATCACCGCGGACACCGCGGCCGCGTTGGCCGATCGGTTCGCCGAGCACCAGGAAGTCGGCGCGTTCATCGGCTACGAGTCCACTTTGCTCACACTGAACGGCAGCGGGAGACTCAAGGCGCCGCTGGAACTGGTGTACCCGCGTGACGGCATCGTCCAGGCGGACTACCCGATCCTGCTGCTCGACCCGGCCAAGCGGGAGGCGTACGACAAGATCGTGTCGTGGGTCAAAAGCCCGGCGACACAGAAGAAACTGATGGAAAGAACCCTCCGGCGGCCGGTCATCGGTGACGTGGCGCTCGACCCGAGGCTGCCCGCCTCGACCGGGAACTCGCTGTATTTCCCCGACGATCCCGCCGTGGTGGACGAACTGCTCGCCGACTACGCCGATCCCGCGGGCTGGAAACCCGGGCGGGTGATCTTCGTGCTGGACTTCTCCGGTTCGATGAAAGGATCGCGGATCGCCGCGCTCAGGGCGACTTTCGCCGGGCTGAGCGATTCGGGCGGCGGGTTCGACCGCTTCTATCGCGGCGAGCGGCTCACTGTCCTCCGCTTCGGCGGGAAAGTTCTGGGGGACAAGGAATTCACGGTCAACGGGCCGCAGGATCTCGACGCGTTGCGGGCCTTCATCGCCACCGACGACTTCGATGGCACCACCGCCGTCTGGTCGGCCCTCGGTGAGGCGTATGCGAAGGCCGGTGCCCATCGCCGGGCGGAACCCGGCCAGAACGTTTCGATCGTGCTGATGACCGACGGTGAAAGCAACGCCGGGCCGGACATCGAGGAATTCCTGCGCGCGCCGAGGGAATCCGGCGTGCACACGTACACCGTCCGGTTCGGCGAGGCGAATCCCGCCGAACTGGCCCGCGCGGCCGAGGCCACCGGTGGTCGCATGGTCGACGCGAACTCGACCTCCCTTCTCGACGCCTTCAAGGAGATCCGTGGCTGCCGGTAATCTGTGGTGGGAAGTCTGGGGACTGTGGCTGGCGGTCTGGGTGCTGACCCTGGCCGCCATCGTCACCACGATCGTGATCTTCGTGAAGCATTGGCGTCGCGCGCGTTCCGACGGCGATCAAGGGATGATCCGGGGGATCGGGTTCTACCTGCACACGAAGTCCGTGATGGGTCTCTACCAGTTGCATCGCTACAACGAGGCGCTGGAACAGGAGGTGGAGAAACGCCGGAGCCGGGGCTGGCGGTTCTGGGGATCGGGTGGATTCGGCCCGCTGAAAGGGGAAGCTGAGCGCACCGACACCGACGAGGAGTTCCGGCGGTACATCCGCAAGGCCGAACCGATCACCGTGATCGGCATCGTGATGAAGGTGCTGGAGAAGCACCACGACATCATCTACGTCGACCTGGCGAAGCAGGAACTGGTCCACAATCGCGCGCTGGTCAAGGAACTCGGCTGGGCCGATGGTCCGGAGAGCACCCGGCAGCTCAAGACGAGGCTGCGCGGTGTCGAGGCGTTCGTCTCGGTGAAGGGCCTGTTCCGCAAACGATCCGAGACCGAAGACGAGACGGTTTTCGTCGCACCGTACGGAAACCCGGACGATCCGGACCAGAGCAGGCGGATCCGGTTCACCTGTTTGACCGGCGATCTGCGGGACACCGCGCCCGCCGGCGCGTTCCGGGCGCGGTGCCTGGGCAAGGTCGAGGACTGGGATCCCGAAACCGGGGAACTCGTCGTCCATCCCATCGCCATCTTCAAGTAACCCCGCCACGGCCGAATGGAGCAGACGAAAGCCACACGTCGTCCATGGCGCTTCGCACTGTCGGCCCGCGGCCCCGAACCTGCACGATTTCGGTACCACACCGCAGGTTCGACAGGGGAGATTTCCGATGCAGACCACCGTTTCCGACGAAATCCGTTCGTTCTTCGCCGACTCCGGTGTCGACTTCACCGCGGCCGGGCAGGCCGAAGTCGACGTCGTGATCGATCACTTCGACAACTGGAAGAACACGTCAAGCGGAGGGGCCTTCGGCTGCTTCACCGGCGCCTGCTGTCTCATGGCCTGAGTGTTCCGAGCAGAAGCAGCCGACACCCTTCGTGATCCAGTCCCGGCCCTCCCACTCGGGATGGCGTTCGATCATCAGCGCTTCGACCTCCGCGGCGATCGTCTCTTCGGGAAGAGCCGAGTCACGCCGTGTCCAGGTCTCGTCGCGCAGCAGTTCGAGGTACTCGCGGACGTCGGTCAGGATCCGGCGTCCGGAGACGTCGCCGTGGCCGGGGACGACGAGGTCCGGCCCGGCGGCGGCCAGCCGTCGCAGCACTTCGATCCACCGGAGTCCCGAGACGTCGGTGTCGTACGGCGGGAACCACGGGAAGATCGAGAACTGGCCCGTCTCCACCAGATCCCCGGTGAACAGCACACCAGCGTCGGGGACGGTCACCACCTGGTCGCCCTTGCTGTGGGCGCGCCCGGTGGCCTCCAGCCGGACGACCCGCCCGCCGAGATCGAGGTCGTACCCGTCGTCGTAGACCACGTCCGGAGCGACCAGTTCGACACCATCGAGGTCGCGGGCGACCGGTGCGCCGAGGCCGCGGAACATTTCGAGGTAGCCCGGTCCTTTGTGGACCAGGTCCGCGGCCTGCGCGCTGTTGACGAGGTAGGTCGCCTGGTCCGCGAAGACCTGGGCGCCGAAAGCGTGCTCGGGATGGAAGTGCGTCGTGGTCAGGTACAGCTTGCGGCCGCGGGCGTGCTCGGTCGCGAAGGCGAGGACCTTCGCGGCGTTGCGCGGACCCAAACCGGTGTCGACGACGAGCACCGAGTGCGAGCCGCCGATGACGCCGATGTTGGGGACGAGGTCGACCCCGAGATTCGGGATCACCACCAGGTCGCGGGCGATCTCGCGGGCCTCGCCGGGGTCGACGGAGGGCTCATGGGTGAGTGGTTCGAAGGGCATGATCACACTGTCGCGCCGGTACTCGCCCGCCGTCCAAGTCCGATTCCGGCGTACCGATACCGGCTGGGTATCATCGCCGGTGATGGAACTCCGTCTGCTGCGCTACTTCGTGGCCGTCGCCGAGGAGAGACACTTCGGCCGCGCCGCCGCGAGGCTGCACATGACCCAGCCACCGCTGAGCCGGGCCATCCAGCAACTGGAGAACGACCTGGGGGTCGTGCTGCTGCTTCGCTCGGCCGCCGGCGTCGAGCCCACCGCGGCCGGGACCACCCTGTACGCCGAGGCCCGTACCCTGCTGGACCAGGCCGAGCGGGCCCGCGCTCGGGTGGCGGCGGTGGCGGGCCCCGCGACGCTCACCGTCGGCACCCTCGCCGACGGAGCGGGGGAGGCGGGCATCCGGCTGGCCGAGGCGTTCCGGCGGCGTCATCCCGAGGTCTCGATCCGGTTCCGCGAGGCGGATTTCACCGACCCCACCACCGGTCTGCGCGCCGGGCTGGCCGACGTCGCGCTGACCCGGTCGCCGTTCGACGAGACCGGCATCAGCGTCCGCGTCCTGCGCTCCGACCCCGTCGGGCTCGTCCTGCGCACCGGGGATCCGCTCGCCGGCCGTGAGTCCCTCCGGCTGGCCGACGTCGCCGACCGGCCCTGGTTCCAGCTTCCGGACGGGACCGATCCACTGTGGCGCGCGTACTGGAACGGGGCGGCGCCCGTCGGGGAGCGGCCCGCCGGGCCGGTGGTGCGCACGGTCGGCGAATGCCTGCAAGCCGTCCTGTGGAACGGCTCCGCGGGAATCGCGCCGCTGGGCCACGCCCTGCCCGACGGGCTCACCTGGGTGCCGCTGGCCGACATGCCGCCGAGCCCGCTCGTCGTCGCGTGGGTGACCGGACAGGAGAGCCCGCTGATCCGCTCGTTCGCCCGGATCGCCGTCGAAAGCCACCGTTGAGGGTGGTGTGAAACCACCTGCTCCGGGGAATCACCGGGCATGCCGGAAACACCTTCAGAACCCGACGACGCGACCGTCGACGCCGTCGGAAAGCTGGTCGCCGCGCTCGAAACGGTCGAGCAGGCGCGAGGACATCTGTACGCCTTCCATCACCTGACGGGCAGCGCCGACTTCGCCCTCGACGAGGCCGCCGAGGCACTCCGGGAGGCCGGGCATCCCGAGTGGGCCGAGCGGATCCGGACCGAGCTGATCGGGCTCAACGTGCTGCCGGAGCGGTGGACCTTCCAGCTGGTCGAGGAGTACGACGACGGCTACTACGCGGCCTTCCGCGAGATGACCGGGGACGTCACCGGTGACCTGACCGGCGGACGGCGGCATCTGCACGAAGAGCTGATCAAGCGGCGTCGGCGTACCGAGGGACGGCCGGGACACGAGATGGGGAAGCCGAGCACCTAGAAGATCGACCAGCCGGTCAGCGTGGTGAACCGGTCCAGCGCCGCGACGCCCGCGACCGAGTTGCCGCGCGCGTCCAGTCCGGGGCTCCACACGCAGACCGCGCACCGGCCGGGGACGATCGCGACGATGCCGCCGCCGACGCCGCTCTTGCCGGGAAGCCCGACGCGGTAGGCGAATTCGCCCGCCGCGTCATAGGTGCCGCAGGTCAGCATCACCGCGTTGACCCGCTTGGCCGCGCTCAGCCCGAGCAGCCTGGTGCCGTCGTTGCGGACGCCGTGGCGGGCGAGGAACACCGCCGAGCGCGCGACGTCACCACAGTTCATCGCGATCGAGCACTGGCGCACGTACTGGTCGAGGACCTCGGGTACCGGACGGAGCATGTTCCGGTAGGACGCCATGAAGTACGCGAGCGCGCGGTTGCGGTCGGCGTGCGCGGCCTCCGAGGCGGCGACCTCGTCGTCGATCCCGATGTCCGCGCGACCGCTTTCCTCACGGAGGAAGCGAAGCAGTGTTTCCGCCGCGTCGCCGTGGTGCGCCAGTTCGTCGGTCACCACCAGCGCGCCGGCGTTGATGAAAGGATTGCGGGGGATCCCGTCCTCGTTCTCCAGCTGCACCAGCGAGTTGAACGGGTTGCCGGACGGCTCGCGGCCCACCCGCGTCCACACGCCGTCGCCGTGGGAGAGCGCGAGCGCCAGCGTGAAGACCTTCGACATGCTCTGGATGGAGAACGGCGTCTCCCAGTCGCCGACCCCGTGCACCGCACCGTCCACTTCGGCCACCGCGATGCCGAACCGCCGGGGATCGACCCTGGCGAGGGCGGGGATGTAGTCCGCGACGGCGCCGCGGCCGATCTCGGGCGCGACGTCGTCCGCGATCCGGTCCAGCAACGCCGCGAGGTCCACGGCCGTAGCGTAGGAGGCCGCCTTCGCGCGCGAAGATCGGGGTTCGCGGGCGAATTTGTCAAATCGAAAAGGGAAATACCGGTAAAACCCCTAGAGTGACGTCCCGCACACCTTAAGTCTTCCTTAGCACTGTTGGTGACCTGCCGCACACGCTCTAGCGTCTGGCAACCATGGATTCCTCGCTGCTCACCGAAAAAGGTGAAAGCTACTCAAAAGCACTGGGCAACCGCCAAGTGCAGATGATCGCCATCGGCGGCGCGATCGGCGTCGGGCTGTTCCTCGGTGCCGGTGGCAAGCTCCAGCAGGTCGGGCCGTCGCTGGTCCTGTCGTACGCGCTCTGCGGCGTCGCCGCCTACTTCGTGATGCGCGCGCTCGGTGAGCTCGTGCTGCACGAGCCGACTTCCGGCAGCTTCGTCACCTATGCCCGCAAGTTCATCGGTCCGTGGGCGGGTTTCGCCTCCGGCTGGATGTACTGGGTGAACTGGGCGATGACCGGGATCGCGGAGATCACCGCGGTCGCGATCTACGTGCACAAGTGGCTGCCCGACGTGCCGCAGTGGATCACCGCCCTGGTCGCACTCGGCGTGCTGATCCTGGTGAACCTGCTCTCGGTGAAGCTGTTCGGCGAGCTGGAATTCTGGTTCTCGGTGGTCAAGGTGCTGGCCATCGTGGTATTCCTGGTCACCGCGATCGGGCTGGTGCTCACCAGCGCCGACATCGGCGGCACCACGGCGGGTGTGCACAACCTGACCGCCCACAACGGATTCTTCCCGGCGGGTATCGGCATCGCGCTGATGACGCTGCAGGCGGTCATCTTCGCGTACTCGGCGATCGAGGTCGTCGGCATCGCCGCGGGCGAGACCAAGGACGCCCGCAAGGTGCTGCCGAAGGCGATCAACGGGGTGGTCTGGCGGATCGGCGTGTTCTACGTGGGATCCGTGCTCATGCTGGCGATGCTGCTGCCGTGGCCGTTCTACAACGGCGGCGAGAGCCCGTTCGTCACGGTCTTCTCGCGGCTCGGGATCCCGGGCATCGGTGACGTGATGAACGCGGTCGTGCTCACCGCCGCGCTGTCGAGCTGCAACTCCGGCCTCTATTCGACCGGCCGCATCCTGCGGGCGCTGGCGGACAAGGGCGAGGCGCCGAAGTTCGTCGGCAAGATGAGCAGCCGTCACGTGCCTTACGGCGGGATCCTGTTCACCTCCGCCGCCTACGTGCTGGGCGTGGTGCTCAACTACCTGGTGCCGAAGGACGCTTTCGACATCGCGATCGCGATCGCCTCGCTCGGCGTGATCACGACCTGGGCGACGCTGATCTTCTGCCAGATGCGGATGCGCCAGGCTGCCCTGCGCGGGGAGCTGGAACGGCCGTCCTACCGGATGCCGTGGGCGCCTTACAGCGGCTGGGCGACGCTGGGCTTCCTCGCGCTGGTCGTGGTCCTGATGGGCTTCTCCGACGGTGCGGAGAAGATCGCGTTCTACTCGATCCCGGTGCTGGTCGTCGTGCTGGCGGTCGGCTGGCGGGTCGTCGGGAAACGGCAGCAGCAGGTGCGCTGACCCCCTCTCGCGATTCGTCCTCTAGTTGCGGTCCTTGCGTGTGCAACTACCGCGACTAGAGGACGAATCGCGGGGGTCAGCTGGAGGTCGGGAAGTGGAAACCGGCGGTGGAGTGCGGCCACCGCGTCGTGACGACCTTCGCCCGGGTGTAGAACCGGACGCCCGCCGGGCCGTGGATCGGGCTGTCCCCGATGAGGGAGTCCTTCCAGCCGCCGAAGGAGTAGTACGACATCGGCACCGGGATCGGCACGTTGACCCCGATCATCCCCACCTTGACCTCGCGCTGGAACCGCCGCGCGGCTTCACCGCTGCCGGTGAAGATGGCGGTGCCGTTGCCGTAGGGGTTCGCGTTGATCAGCGCGATCGCCTCCTCCACGCCGGCCACCCGGACGATCCCCAGCACCGGCCCGAAGATCTCGTCCTGATAGGCGGACATCTCCGCGGTCACGTTGTCCAAAAGGGACGGTCCGACGAAGAAACCGTCCGGATGGGTCTCGACCTGCAGCGCCCTGCCGTCGACGACCACGGTCGCGCCCTGCTCCGCGCCGCGGGTGACTGAGTCGATCACCCGCCGTCGCGCGGCCTCGGTGACCACCGGGCCCATGTCGTTGCCGTTCTCGTCGCCGGGGCCGACCTTGATCTCGGCCGCCTTGCGCTTGAGGATCTCGACCAGCCCGTCGCCCGCCGAACCGACGGCGACGCCGAGGGAGATCGCCATGCAGCGCTGACCGGCGGAACCGAACGCGGCGGCGGTGAGATGGTTCGCGGCGTATTCGAGGTCGGCGTCCGGCAGGACGACGGCGTGGTTCTTGGCCCCGCCCAAGGCCTGCACGCGTTTGCCGGTGGCCGTCGCGCGTTCGTGGACGTACTTGGCGATCGGGGTGGACCCGACGAACGACACGGCGGCGATACCCGGGTGTTCGAGGATCGCGTCGACCGCGACCTTGTCCCCGTTGACCACGTTGAACACGCCGTCGGGAAGACCCGCCTCGGCGTACAGTTCGGCGACCAGCCGGGACGCGGACGGGACCCGCTCGCTGGGCTTGAGCACGAAGGTGTTACCGGTCGCGATGGCGATCGGGTGCATCCACAGCGGGACCATGATCGGGAAGTTGAACGGCGTGATACCGGCGACGACCCCGAGCGGCTGCCGGAAGTCGTGCACGTCCACGTCCCGCGAGACCTGGTCGGAGAAGCCGCCCTTCAGCGCGTCGGCGATCCCGCAGGCGTACTCGACGATCTCGCGGCCGCGGACGATCTCGCCGCGCGCGTCGTCGATCACCTTGCCGTGTTCGGAGGAGATGATCCGGGCGAGTTCGTCCTCGTGCTTCACCAGCAGCTCGCGGAAGGCGAACATCACCTTGGTCCGCTGCGACAACGACGAATCACCCCACGACTCGAAAGCCTTGCCCGCGGCCGCCACCGCGGTGTCCACATCGGACGGTTCCGCGAGGAGCACTTCCGCCTGCGGGCGCCCCGCGGCAGGGTCGTAAACGAGAGCGGTGCGAGTGGAGCCCGCCGTGGTCGCGGTGCCGTTGATCCAGTGGTCGATGGTCTTCACTTGTCGTCCTCCACGGTGTTCACAGCAATCCGACGGCCGTGTCGACGGCCTTGGCGACGTCGCCGTCGTGCGGGTAGAGCAGGGACCGGCCGACCACGAGGCCCTGCACGGTCGGCAGCGCGAGCGCCCGCTGCCAGGCGGCGAACGCGGCGTCGGGATCCTTGACCTCGCCGCCCAGCAGGACGGCGGGCAACGTCGAGGCGGCCAGCACGCGCTCCATGTCCTGGACCACCGGCAGTTTCAGCCAGGTGTAGGCCGACGAGCGGCCGAGACCGGAGGCGATGGTGACCGAGCGGATCACGGCCTCGGGGGAGAGGTCGTTGCGGAGGCGGCCGTCGACCCAGTCGGCGAGGAACGGCTCGACCATCGCGATCAGTTTCCGGTCCGCGAGCTCGTTGATCGCCTTCGCGGTGTTCTCCAGGACGCTCGGCGTCGCCGGGTCGGTCAGGCAGATCCTGGTGAGCGTCTTGCCGCCGTCGAACCGCATCCGCTCGATCGCTTCGGCGTCGTAGCAGGCGAACCGGTCGTCGATCTCGAAACTCGACCCGGCGAGGCCGGTGCGGTTCATCGAGCCGATGACGGTCTTGCCCTCGAGGGCGCCGAGGAGCAACAGGTCGTCGATGATGTCCGGCGTCGCCAGCACCCCCGTGACACCGGGCCGCTCCAGCGCCAGGCCGAGGCGATCCAGCAGCTCGCCGCGGTCGGCCATCGCGAGCGGATCGGCGCCGACGCCGTTCGCGCCGCGCGCCGGATGGTCCGCGGCGATGATCATCGTGCGGCCCTTGTCGTTGAACGGCGATTTCGCCCGGACCCGGGTGGCCGCGGCCACCGCGATGGCCTCCGGATCGCGCACCCGTGCGGCGACTACCCGGCGTACTGTTTCGGACACCCGTTGTTCCTTCCGGCTCGCTTAGTCCTTCGACCATCGCAAGAGCCCGAAGACTTTGTCAAGACATATGGACATAAGGTCATATGTCTCGTCCGAGGTAAGCTCCGCGCATGAAGCCCTGGGCGCCCGGCGAGATCGTGGTGGATCCGAACGGCCCGGAGCCGTTGTACTCGCAGGTCGCCCGGCAGCTCGGCGCCGCGATCGAAGACGGCAGGTTGCCGAACGGAGCGAGGCTGGACAACGAGCTGGATCTGGCCGCGCGGCTGCACCTGTCACGGCCGACGATCCGCCAGGCGATCCAATCCCTGGTCAACCAGGGGTTGCTCGTCCGCAAACGTGGTGTCGGGACGCAGGTCGTCCGCACCAAGGTCGCCCGCCCGCTGCGGTTGAGCAGCCTCTTCGACGATCTCAGCGAACTCGGGGACAAGCCGGAGTCCGTCGTCCTGGTCAATCAGGTCGAGCCCGCCGGCGAAGAGGTGGCCGAGCGGCTCGAGACACCGGGCCTGACCCACGTCCGGCGGCTGAAGCGGGTGCGCTCGACCGGCGGCGAACCGCTGGCGATCATGAACAACTACCTGCCCGACGGCATCATCGACCCGGCCGACGACGAACTGCGGGACAAGGGGCTCTACCAGCTACTCCGGTCCGCGGGTGTCCGGCTGCACGCGGCCCAGCAGAACGTCGGCGCCCGGCAGGCGACCGAGGAGGACGCCGAGCTGCTGCACGAGAAGCCGGGGGCGGCGCTGCTCACCATGCGGCGTACCACCTACGACGACGCCGGCCGGGTCGTCGAACACGGGTGGCACGTCTACCGCGCCTCGCGCTACTCGTTCAACCTTTCACTGACCAACAACGTCTGACGGTTCGCGTTCCAGGTCGGACTCCAGCGCCGCGTACACCGACGGGCGGAACCTGCGCAGCCAGACGGCGAGCGCGAGCCCGGCCAGCGCGACGATCAGCAGCAGCCACGGCAGCAGCGGGACGACGCCGTTGCTGGATCCGGCGAGGGTCGGGAAATTGAGGATCGCCAGCGTCACGATGAGCCCGAGTCCCACCGCGCCCAGCCCGGGAGCGAGCAGCGTCTTCACGATCCGGCGGTCCCGTGTCCGGCGGAAATGGACCAGGATCGCCACCGCCGCGAACAGTTGCAGGGTGAGAATGCCGAGGGTGCCGAAGCCGGTCATGCTCGCGGTGAGGTCGGCGACCGGGTCGAGTCCGGCGAGCCGGAACGCCACCGCCACCAGCGAACCGAAGGCCAGTTGCACGATCGAGGCGTAGCGCGGCGCGCCGTTGCGCGGGTCGGTCTTGCCCAGCAGCCGCGGCAGCACGCCGACCCGCCCCAGCGCGTAGAGGTAACGCGTGGCCGAGTTGTGCAGCGCCAGCAACGCCGCGAACAGGCTGACCACCAGCAGCAGCAACATCACCTTGGTCAGAGTGTCACCGAGATACTCCTGGGCGACCGACTGCACCAGGTCGCCGGTCGAAAGGTGCGCGGCGGCCACGTCCTGCGCCTGCTCGGCGCCGATCGCGCTGACCACGGCCCAGGTCGTGAACGCGGCGAACACCCCGATGAACCCGATCGCGATGTAGGTCGCCCGCGGGATCGTCCGCTGGGGATTCTTGGCCTCCTCGCCGAACAACGCCGTCGCCTCGAACCCGATGAAAGCGTTGGCGGCGAACAACAACGCCAGTCCGCTCGCGCCCTGGAACATCACGGACGGGCTGAACGCGGCGAAGGAGAAGCCGTGCCGGAACAACACGCTGAAGTCCATGATCAGCAGGATCGACACTTCGAGGATCAGCGAGACTCCCAGCACCTTCGCGCTGACAGCGATTCCGCGCCGGCTGAGCAGCAGGACCAGCACGACCGAAAGCGCGCTCCAGAAGAGCCAGTCGAGCTTCAGCCCGAAGACGGTGTCGATCGCGGTGGAGGTGAAGAATCCGCTCGTGCCGATAGCGCCCGCCACGAAACAGTTGTAGCCGAGCATCGCGATGAAACCGGCGACGAGACCCGGCGTCCGGCCCAACCCCTTGACCACGAAGGCATAGAAGCCGCCCGCGCTGGTGAGGACCTTCGACATCTGCGCGTAGCCGACCGCGAACAACAGCAGGACGACCGTGGCCAGCAGGAACGCGGCGACCATCCCGCCGCCGTTCCCGACCGCGATGCCGATGGCCGCGATCACGACCATCCCGGTCAAGGGCGCGACCGCGGCGAGCACGAGGAAGACGATGCCTGGCACGCCCAGGACGTTCTTGGCGAGCGACGTGTCGTCTCGGCTCATTCGCTGCTCCTCTTGTTCGCTGGACGGCCAGTATGGGAGCGGACGGGGGTGCGGGCTTTGCCTTTGCGCGCTCGGCCCTTGTTCGCCAGTGCCCGGTCTCGGTGCTCGCCGGAGCGGTAGGTCTCGGGCCTCGTGAGTGATAAAGGTGGTTAGAACCGTCCTTACCACTCACGAGGCCGACTGTTTCCACAGCTTTTCTTTCGCCGTGTCACATAAACGTGTGATAGCACAGGTGTTCGAACGGCGGTAATGTCGATGTCGTGGCCAGCGATGACAGACCCCAGACGACGCGCGCCGAGTGGTGGCGTGTCGAGACCGCTGTGCTGCATGCCCGTAAACAGGAACTCGAAGTTCTGAAGCGGCAATTGGATGCTGAGCAGAACGCGATTCTCGCGGAAATCAATATCCGTGGGGTTCGTGGGTGTTCGGGTCATGCGACGTTGTCGGCGATGATTTTCGAGGACTTCCACGTCACTGCCAAGGAAGCCGATGCCCGCGCAGACCGCGTTCTCGCCTTACATGCTGGCGTAGCAGTGGGTGGTGATCGAGTACCGCCACTTGCGCCCCTGACCGCTGACGCCGCGGCGGAGGGTGCGGTCGGTGGTGCGCAGATCGACGCGATCATCCGCGCCCTGGCGCGGATCCCGTCTTTCGTCCCGGAAGAGGAGGTGCGGGGTGGGGAGAAGATTCTTGTGGATCTGGCCCGGCACGCCGGGCCTCGCACGATCGCCCAAGCCGGACGGAGACTCCTGGACAAGCTCGATCCGGACGGAAAAGAGCCTCGCGACGAGAACCCGAAGGACACTCGACCGGAGTTACGGTTCGTCAAGCACCGCAATGGCACCCTCGGCCTCAAAGGCACGCTGGATCTGGAGACCTACGCACGGTTGAAGTCCGACCTGGATCCGATGGCCAAACCGCACAAGGCCATCGACGGAGTCCGCGACTCGCGTACCCAGGACGAACGGTACGGGGATGCCTTCACCGACTATGTGCGGTTGAAGACCACGAGCCGGAACCTTCCCGGCCAGGCGGGCGAGGCCACCCACATCCTCGTCACCATGTCCTACGAAGACCTCATCCGGGACATCGGTGAAGCGCATTTGGATCTGGTCGGGCCGATCAGCGCCACCGACGCAAGGATCCTCGCCTGTGATGCCCGTGTCCGGCCCGGAGTCCTCGGCACCGCAGGGGAACCCCTCGACATCGGCCGCTCCAAACGCACCGTGTCACTGGCCCAGAAATACGCGCTCACCATCCGCGACGGCGGGTGCGCCTTCCCCGGCTGTGACATGCCCGTGCCCCGTTGCACGGCACACCACATCGTTTTCTGGCGACACCACGGCGAAACGAAGATCGACAACCTGGTTCTGTTGTGCACGAAGCACCACCGGTTGATCCACCACAGCGAATGGAAAGTCCAGATTGCCCAAGACGGCCTGCCGGAGTTCACCGCCCCTGCCTACCTCGACCCCACCGGAGAACCGAGGCGTAACACCATGCATCTCAGGACATAGGCCGACGCTGGAGTGCGATAGCCGAGGTCAGCCGATTCGCCGGTCAAGCGTCTCGGTGGACAGCTGAGGCCACGACTCGGTCCATCGCTTGAGCGTGCTCACCGTCAGTTGATCCGTCGCGCGCAAGTCTTGCCGCGGGCGGAAATGGACGGTCGTCCCGGTCGTGCCGTCCTCGGCGATCGGGGTCAGGTCGGTGACCGGGTTTCCGTGTTCGTAGCGCTGGGTCCAGGAGCCGTTGTGGCGCCGGTTGGTATGCACGAGCCACTCGCTCAGCGCCGCGACGACGGACATCCCCCGGCGCGGGTGGCCGTCGGGAAGCAGCTGGGCGTCGGGGAAGTCGAAGAACCGCAGATCCTTCGTCGCCATGATCGGCTTCCTCACGGTTCGTCCCTGATCGGTGACGTGAGTTTCGGTGCCTCGCCCGTTGTCCGCCACGGACACCGAACCGTCGGGGTGCAGGGTGAGGGTGCATCGTCCGCCGCCGTTGCTCTCGGCCTCCTCGGCCGCGTAGGCGAGGACCTCGAGGATCAGCTGTGCGACACCGCCTGGCGCGAATTCCGCCGGGTTCCGCCGAATCAGTGCCAGGTGCCCGGCATCCACGGAACTCGCCCACTCGTGGGTTGTGCTCTGCCGCGGAACTCCTGACGCGTTCATTCAGGAATTATCGCGGCTCAGGGAAGGAAGGCCAACGGTGCGGCCGCTCCAGAACCTCGATGGTCGCCTGGTCGACCAGGAAGTACTGCCCGCCGTCCTCCCGCGGGTTCGTATAGGCGGCCGTCGCGATCGACCGGCCGAAGTCGGCCATCACCGCGATGGGATAGCCGCCGTCGAAGATCTCGCCGTGCGCGGCCGTCGCGACGGTCCCGGTCTCGTACCAGGTGACGAAGTACTGCGCCGGCCCGGTTTCGAAGACGCGCAGCGTCGTCTCCTTCTGCCGGACGCCGGTGAAGTCGCCGGACACGCCGGTCCAGATCATCGTCGTCTTGTCCGCGTAGTGCTGCTCCAGAACGTTTCCCGAGCCGTAGTGGAAGTTCGCCCGCAGCCCGACGAGATCGTTGCTGAGCTGGTGGGTGCCGGTCACGGGGAAGAAGCGGACATCGAGTTCCACGGGCTGAACCTCCGGAAGGATCGCTGGTTCCGAAGGTTTAGCACCGCGGCCCGCGGGAATCGTTGTCCGGCGAGGCAATCCTGTTGTCGGTGAACGCGGGGCTCAGCCGAACATGCCGGGCTGGTAGTCGCCCGCCGGGGTCCCCGCGATGACGTTGAGCCGGTTGTAGGCGTTGATCGTGGCGACCAGGGAGATCAAGGCGCCGATCTGCTCGTCGTCGTAGTGCTTGCGCACCTGCGCCCAGGTGTCGTCGCTGACGCCGTGGTGCGCGTCGGAGATGCGGGTGCCCTCCTCGGTGAGCGCCAGCGCCGCGCGCTCCGCCTCGGTGAACACGTTCGCTTCCCGCCAGGCGGCGACCAGGTTGAGCCGCACCGAAGTCTCGCCGGCGTGCGCGGCGTCCTTGCTGTGCATGTCGGTGCAGAAGCCGCAGCCGTTGATCTGGCTGGCGCGCAGCTTCACCAGTTCCTGGGTCGCGTGCGGCAGCGAGGACTCCTCGATCGGGCGGCTCGCGGCGCCGAGACGCTTGACGAACTTGAGGGCGACCTCGTTCTCGAACAGGTTGATGCGCGGTTCCATGATCTTTCCTCTCCGTCGGTTTCTGCACACATGACGATCCGGCCGGAGAGGTTGTGACAGCTTTCGGCGTGACGCCGGTCACCCGTGCAGGACGTCCGCGAGGAGCTCCGCGCCGTCGACGACGCGGGGGCCCGGCCGGTTGAAGTAGGCCGGGCCGTCCAGGATGTGCGCGGCGGGGATCTCGTCCCAGCCGGGAAGGCCGGTCAGCAGGGGGAGCTCCGCCTCGGTCCGTTCCGGCGGGAAGCCGCAGGGGATGAGCAGCAGGATGTCGGGCCGTGCTCCGACGACGGCGTCCCAGGTGATCGGCCGGGTGTGTTCGCCCGCGTCCGCGAGCAGCGGGGTTCCGCCCGCCGCTTCGATCTGTTCGGGGACGCCCAGCACCTCGCCGAGTGTGGTCAAGCAGGTGAAGATGCCTTCCAGCGTTCGCGGTTCGAGGCTGACGACGCGGGTGTCGCCCTCCATGGCGCGCACGGTTTCGGAGACCTGCCGGTAGGAGATCGCGCAGACGTCGCAGAGGTCCTGGGTCAGCACGACGTCGGGTTCGGCGGCCGCCAGCAGCGCGGAGTCGAGGGAGTACAGGCCCGAGCCGCGATGCTCGCCGCCGACGGCCGCCGAGATCTCCCGGCTCGACAGCACGTCGTGGTCGATCGCGCTGCTCGTGACCACCGGGACGTCGTCGAGCGCGCCGGGCGGCCAGTCGCATTCGTGGGTCCGGCCGGTCAGTGACGGCAGCAGCCCGAGGGCCGCGACGAAGTCCGTCGCGGCGGGGAGCAACGAGACGATCCGCATCCGTCCACGGTAGGTGACCAGCGCATCCTGCACATCTGAGCGGGTCAAATGCGTGAAACTGCACTCTTGGAGCATTGACGTTGCACAAAACTGCACCTAACGTGACAGCTATTGCGCACAACTGGCACGGATGGGGAGTTCATGAGCGGGACCTTCATGGCGGCGGAGATCGCGAGCCAGCCCGGCTGCTGGCGGGACGCGGCGGCGCTGGCCTCGGCGAACAGTGATCTGCTGCCGCCGCCCGGCGCGCGGGTCGCGATCGTCGGCTGCGGCACGTCGTGGTTCATCGGCCAGGCGTACGCCGTCCTCCGCGAGTCCGCCGGGCTCGGCGAAACCGACGCCTTCGCCGCGTCGGAGTTCCCGGTGGGCCGCGGCTACGACCACGTGGTGGCGCTGACCCGGTCGGGTACGACCACCGAGGTCCACGCCCTGCTGGCGAAGCTGCGGGGCAAGACGCCGACCATCGCGATCACCGGGGTGCCCGGCGAGATCGAGAACGCCGCCGACACCATCGTCGACCTGTCTGTTGTGGACGAACGCTCGGTCGTGCAGACCCGCTTCGCCACCACGGCGCTGGCGATGCTGCGAGCGCACCTCGGCGAGGACCTGAACGCGGCCGCGGACCAGGCCGAACGTGTCCTCGCCGAACCGCTGCCCGACGAACTGATCACCGCGGAGCAGTTCAGCTTCCTCGGCACCGGCTGGTCGGTGGGCATCGCGAACGAGGCCGCGCTCAAGTTCCGCGAGGCATGTCTGCTGTGGACGGAGTCGTACCCTGCGTGGGACTACCGGCACGGGCCGATCAGCATCAGCGAACCCGGCCGCGTGACCTGGATGTTCGGGCAGGCGCCGGACGGCCTCGCCGACGACGTCGCCCGCGCGGGCGGCCTGTTCGTCGAGAGCGGCCTGGACCCGCTCGCCGACCTGGTCCGCGCGCAGCGGGTGGCCGGGGCCATCGCCGCCCGCAAGGGGCTCGACCCGGACAACCCCCGCAGCCTCACCCGTTCCGTCGTCCTGACCTGAGGCCGCCGTGATCGTCACCGTCACGCCGAACACCGCGCTGGACGTCACGTACACAGTGGACGGTCTGCGGCCCGGTGAGGTGCACCGGGTGGGCGACGTGCGGAACCGGGCGGGCGGCAAGGGCGTCAACGTCGCCAGGGTGCTGCACGCGCTCGGCGCCGACGTCCGCGCGGTCCTGACCGCCGGTGGTGCGACGGGATCCGCCGTCGTGGCGGACCTCGCGGCGGTGGGGGTCGCCGCGGAGGCCGTCCCGATCGGCGGGGAAACCCGGCGCACCACCACGGTCCTGGCCGGCGACGGATCGGTCACGCTGCTCAACGAACCCGGCCCCAGGCTCACCGAGGACGAATGGCAAGCGTTTGCGGTGGCCGTCCGCGCCCGGCGAGCGGACGTGCTCGTCTGCTCGGGCAGCCTCCCGCCGGGAGCCGGGGGATATGCCGGGCTGCTCGGCGCCTCACCGTCCATCTTGGACACTTCGGGTGAGGCGCTGCTCGCGGGGCTCACCGGGAAACCGTCCGTGGTCAAACCGAACGCCGACGAACTGCGCGAGGTCACCGGCCTGCGCGATCCGGTGGCCGCCGCGGCCGAACTCCGCGAGGCCGGGGCGGGCGCGGTCGTGGTCTCCCTCGGCCACGAGGGGCTGCTGGCGGTGACCGGATCCGGCACCTGGCACGCGGCACCGTCCACGGTGCTGCGGGGCAACACCACCGGCGCGGGCGACGCCGTCGTCGCGGCGCTGGCACTGGGCTTGAGCCGCCGGGAGTCGTGGCCGGACATCCTGCGCCGGGCCGTCGCGCTGTCCGGCGCGGCCGTGCTCGGCCCGCTCGCCGGGGACGTCGACCTCGCGCACTACCAAGCCGAACAGGGGCTGGTCGCCGTGCGCGCCCGCCCGGATTAGGAGAACCGTCATGCCTCTGGCAGGAACCGGGGAGATCGTCGGTGCCGCCGCGGCGGCCCGGCACGGCTGCGGCGCGTTCAACGCGATCCAGCTCGAACACATCACCGCGATCATCGACGGCGCCGCCGCGGCGGAAGCGCCGGTGATCGTGCAGCTGAGCCAGAACGCCGTGAAGTACCACGGCTCGCTGGCGCCGGTCGGCACGGCGGCGCTCGCCGCGGCCAGGGGTGCCGTCACGCCGGTCGCGGTGCATCTCGACCACGCCGAATCGGCCGACCTCGTCCGCGAGGCCGTCGCGCTCGGCTTCGGGTCCGTCATGTTCGACGCGTCCAAACTGGACTACGCCGACAACGTCCGCGCGACGCGTGAAGTCGCCGCGTACTGCCACGACCACGGAGTGTGGGTCGAGGCCGAACTCGGGGAGGTCGGGGGAAAGGACGGCGTCCACGCCCCCGGCGCGCGCACCGATCCGGACGAGGCGGCGGAGTTCGTCGCGGCCACCGGCGTCGACGCGCTGGCGGTGGCCGTCGGCAGTTCGCACGCCATGCTCACCCGTGACGCAGCACTGGACTTCGAGCTGATCGCGCGGCTCCGGGAACGCGTGCCGGTGCCGCTGGTGCTGCACGGTTCGTCGGGTGTGCCCGACGACGGGCTGGCCGAGGCGGTGCGAGCCGGGATGACGAAGATCAATATCGCCACCCAGCTCAACAAGGTGTTCACCGCGGCCGTCGCGGACGACTGGCGCGCGCATCCCGGGCGCGTCGACCCGCGGAAGTACCTCGGCGCCGGGCGTGCCGCGGTCGCCGTCGAGGTGCGGCGGCTCTTGGGAGTGCTCAAGCTTGATCATGTTGAACCGGTCAAGGTGACGATTGAGCAGAGTTTGCGCGATTGAGTGTTGACATGTGCGTGAAACCTCACAAAACTGCGCAAGAACAAGCAGAACTTGTGTGATCTTCGATCCAGGTGGTGGCGGATGCGGGTAGGCAGGCTCACGGCATTGACGGCAGGGGCGGCGCTCCTGCTCGCGGGATGCGGCGGCGGGGACACGGCCGGTGGCACCGGCGAGAACGCGCTCCCGGGCGTCGATCAGTTCCTCAACGCGCCCTGTCCGGAGGCGGCGGTGAAACCCGCGACGGACAAGGAGTTCACGTACTGGTCCATGTGGACGGCCGACGAGCCGCAGGGCAAGGTCCTGCAGAAGGCCTTCAAGTGCTTCACGGAGAAGACCGGCGTCAAGGTCGACGTGCAGTGGCTGGGCCGCAAGGCCTACACGCAGAACCTGGTGCCCGCGCTGAACACCGACGCGGTGCCGGATCTGTTCGACCAAGACGTCAGCAAGGTCGGCGCGGCGATCATGACGCCGGGCGGAACGCAGAGCGTCGACGACGTCTTCGCGATGAAGGTCGGTGAGGGCGACAAGACCGTCAAGGACGTGCTTTCGCCCAGCTCGTACGACTTCCCGCAGAACAAGGACCGCGAGGGCCACAACTTCATGGTCCCGTACACGATCCAGTCGAGCGCCTGGTGGTTCAACAAGGACACCGCGGGCGACATCCAGCAGCCGAAGACGATGGACGAGCTGATCGGCCTGTTCGACAAGGCGAAGACCGACGGCAAGGCCGCCATCAGCCTCGACGGCGACATCCCGTTCTACAACATGTACTACTACACCCAGCTCGCCGAGCGGTACGTCGGCGCGGGCGGGCTCTACAAGGCGGCGACCGACAAGACCGGCCAGGCGTGGAAGACCGAGCCCGGTTTCCTCAAGGCCGCCACCGAAACCGCGAAGCTGCCCAAGCACTTCATCGACGGCTGGGACGCGGCGAAGTTCCCGCAGGTGCAGCAGCGCTGGGCCGACGGCGACTCCCGCTTCCTCTACGTCGGCAGCTGGGCGCCGAGCGAGACCCGCGAGTACCTCGACAAGCAGGGCTCCGGGACGAAGATCAACTACGGCTCGTTCCAGTTCCCGATGCCCGCGGGCGCCACGCACGACACCGTCGAGCAGATGTCGATCGGTTTCTCGGTGACCAAGAAGGCCAAGCACGCCGAGGGTGCCAAGGCGTTCATCGCCTACTTCCTCAACAAGGACCTGCTTTCCGGGATCCCGGCGGTGGCCGACAACCTCGTGCCGCGCGCAGACCTCGCCGTGCCGGACGACCTCAAGCAGGTCAAGGCCGCGCTGGACGACCCGAAGAAGGAACACGTCCTGCAGTACGACGGGATCGACGGCATCGCCGGCGGCAAATGGCAGACCGACGTCTTCGACCCGGCCGACATCGCCCTGCTGAAGGGGCAGATCACCCCGGAACAGTTCGTGGACCAGCTCGCCACCAAGGGCGCTGAGTTCTGGAAGAACCAGGGCTGATGGCCACGGTCACGACCAAGTCGGCCCGGCCCTTGAAGGCCGGGGCCCACTTGCACCGCAAGAAACGGCTGTTCTGGCCGTTCGCGGCGCCGGCACTGGCGCTGTACCTGGCCTTCCTGGTGCTGCCGACGATCGCGACCGTGGTGCTGAGCTTCACCAGCTGGGCCGGTGCGGGGGACACGCCGAAACCCAACGGCGTCACCAACTACACGCAGATGGTGTCGAGCGACTCGTTCCAGTACGCCTTCGGCAACACGCTGATCTACGTGTTCCTCGGCGGGATCGGCACGTTCGCGCTGGCGTTCCTGTTCACCATGGTGCTGCGGGACATGAAGGGCGGGAAGACCGTCCGCGCCATCCTGTTCTTCCCCAACATCGTGGCGCCGGTGGCGCTCGGGATGTTCCTCGGCTTCGTGTTCAAGTACCAGCCGGGGAAGCAGGGGCTCGCGAACTACGTGATGGAGAGCCTCGGCGCCGACGCGGCGAAGTTCCTCGCACCGTCCAATGTGACCGGTGTGGTGACGGCGTCGCTGATCTGGGCCAGTTCGGGCTTCTACATCACCATCCTGATGGCCGCGGTCGACCGCATCCCGCCGTATCTCTACGAGGACGCGGAACTGGGCGGCGCGTCACCGTGGCAGAAGTTCCGCAACATCACGCTGCCGATGACCTGGGACGTCGTCGGCGTCGCCGGGGTGCTGTGGACGATCAACGCGCTCAAGATCTTCGAGCTGGTGTTCGTGCTGGCCGGGCCGGGCACCTACGCCCCGCCCAACGAGGCGTGGACGCTGGGGATCTACGTGTTCGACCGGACCTTCGGCTCGAACGGCACCCCGGACTTCGGCGCCGCCTGTGCCTGCGCGGTGGCGATGATCGCGCTGGTGTCCGTGCTCGTCGTCCTGCTCCGTCGTTTGATGCGCCGTGACGCGATCCAGTTCTGAGGGAGACGAAATGTCCGTCACCGACGTCGAGGCGCCCGCGCGCCCGCCGGCGAAACCGGTGCGCAAACCACCGCGCAAACCTCGTCCGGCACCCGGCTCGAAACGGTTCAGTCCGTTGCGCGTCCTGGGTTCCACGATCGTCTGGCTGTTCACCGCGGGCAACATCCTGGTGCTGTACTGGCTGCTCACCGCGTCGTTCAAGACGCCGGTGGAGATCTTCACCAAGCCGTTCGACCTGCCGTACCAGTGGTTCAAGAACGGCAAGCCGTTCCGGAACTTCGTCTACGCCTGGAACAACGCCGGTTTCGGTGACGCGGTACTGACCACCGTGGTCCTGGTCGGGCTCGCGACGGTCGTGACGGTCGCCGTTTCGGCACCCTGCGCGTACGCCCTGACCCGGCTCGGCGTCCGCGGCTCCGGTCCGATGACGAACGTCGTCGCGATCGGCATGGGCGTGCCGTTCCAGACCGTGATCATCCCGCTGTTCGTGGTGCTGAGCAAAATCCACCTGGACAACGAGTACGGCCTGTTCGTGCTGTACGTGGCGCTGTCCATCCCGTTCACGGTGTTCCTGATGACCGGCTTCTTCCGGTCGCTGCCGGACGAACTGGAGGAGGCCGCCGCGCTCGACGGCGCTTCGCCGATGCGCACGTTCTTCTCGGTCATGCTGCCGCTGACGCGCGGCGGCATGATCACCGCGCTGACGCTGAACGCCATCGGCCTGTGGAACGAGACGCTGCTGGCGATCGTGTTCCTCAAGGACCAGGCGCATTTCACGCTCTCCCGCGCGCTCTTCACCTTCTACGGGGCCGCGAGCTACCAGTCGGAGTACGGCGGCCTGATCGCCGGGGTGGCGATCGTCGTGCTCCCGATGCTGGTGCTCTACCTCGTACTCGCCCGCCGGATCATCACCGGCCTGACCCTCGGCGCCGGAAAGTAGGACCTGATGGCCACCGTGACCTTTTCCGACACCACCCGGTTCTACGCCGGGGTCGAACGCCCGGCCGTCGACGGCCTCGACCTCGAGGTCGCCGACGGCGAGTTCCTCGTCCTGGTCGGCCCGTCCGGCTGCGGGAAGTCGACCACGCTGCGGATGCTCGCCGGGCTGGAGGGCGTCGACGACGGCTCCATCCACATCGGCGACCGCGACGTCACCGAACTGCCGCCGAAGGACCGGGACATCGCGATGGTGTTCCAGAACTACGCGCTCTACCCGCACATGACGGTGGGGGAGAACATCGGCTTCCACCTGAAGCTGGCCAAGATGCCCAAGGCCGAACGCGAACGCAAGGTGCGCGAGGCCGCGGCCGTGCTCGACCTGACCGAGTACCTGGACCGCAAGCCCGCGAAGCTGTCCGGCGGGCAGCGGCAGCGCGTCGCGATGGGCCGGGCGATCGTGCGCGAGCCCAGCGTGTTCCTGATGGACGAGCCACTGTCCAATCTGGACGCCAAACTCCGGGTGCAGACGCGGACCCAGATCGCGTCCCTGCAGCGGCGGCTGGGCATCACGACGCTCTACGTCACGCACGACCAGGTCGAGGCGATGACCATGGGCGACCGGGTGGCCGTGCTGAAGGACGGGATCCTGCAGCAGTGCGACACCCCCGTCGGGCTGTTCGCGCGGCCGGTCAACGTGTTCGTCGCCGGGTTCATCGGCTCACCCGCGATGAACCTGCTGGAGACCACCGTGGACGCCGACGGTGCCGTCGTCGGCGGGACGCGGCTGCCGCTGACCCCGGCACAGCGGTCGGCGCTGACCGGTCCCGGCATCGTCGTCGGCGTCCGGCCCGAGGGCTGGACGATCGGCGACGGCGGTTTCGAGGCCGTCGTCGAGGTCGTCGAAGAACTGGGCAGCGACCAGTACCTCTACTGCCGGGACGGCGACCGCGTGCTGACGGTCCGCACCCCGGGCATGGCGCCGTGGCAGCGTGGCGAGCAGATCTCGCTGGCCCCGCAGCCGGGTTCGGTGCACCTCTTCGACGCCGCCACCGGTGACCGGCTCCCGGACGCATGACCCGCCTGTACCGCACCGGGCTGGTGCTCCCGGCGGCCGAGCTGGGACCGGAGAACCCGTTGCCACCGCTCCGGAAACCGGAGGCGGTGGCCAAGGTGTCCAATGTGGACGAACTGCCGCCGGATCTCGCGGAGGGCGTCGGATACGGCCGCCTGGACACCACGTTGCCGTGTCTGCTGCAGGACGGTTACACCCGTGAGCGCGTCGAACGCGAGCTCCCGGCGTTGGTGCTGGAGAACGACAAGCTCCGCGCCACCGTGCTGCCCTCGCTGGGAGGGCGGCTGTACTCGCTGGTCCACAAGCCGTCCGGACGCGAGCTGCTCTATCGCAACCCGGTGTTCCAGCCCGCGAACCTCGCCCTGCGGGACGCGTGGTTCGCCGGTGGCGTCGAGTGGAACCTCGGCAGCACCGGCCATACGACGCTGACCTGCGAGCCGATGTTCGCCGCGGAGATCGAAGGCCCGGACGGCACGCCGGTGCTGCGGCTGTGGGAGTGGGAACGGACCCGCGACCTGCCTTATCAGGTCGACTTCTGGCTGCCCGACGGCTCGGACCAGCTGCTCGTGGCGGTGCGGGTGCGGAATCCGCATCCCTACGACGTCCCGGTGTACTGGTGGTCGAACATCGCGGTGCCGCAGAACGAGGGCACCCGGGTACTGGCTCCCGCGACACAGGCCTGGCACTACGGCTATTCGGGGCGGCTCGATCTGGTCGACGTCCCCGGCGAGCTGACGTACCCGGCCCGCGCCGAGGCCGCGGCGGACTACTTCTTCGAGGTGAACGGAAGACCGTGGGTCGCGGCCGTGGAGGAGGACGGGACGGGGCTGGCGCAGCTGTCCACCGACCGCCTGCGCGGCCGGAAGCTGTTCCTGTGGGGCGAGTCCGCCGGCGGACGCCGCTGGCAGGAGTGGCTGGCGCCCGGGGCGGGCGGCTACCTGGAGATCCAGGCCGGACTGGCCCGGACCCAGCTGGAGCACCTGCGGTTGCCACCGGGGGAGGGCTGGGACTGGCTGGAGGCCTACGGTCCGGTCACCGCGGATCCGGCGACGGTGCACGGGGAAGACTGGACGGCGGCGCGTGAAGCCGTCGCAGCCGGTCTGCCGTCGGCGGAGCTTCTGGACGAGTACCACGACGCCTGGCGGAAGATCGCCGACGTCACCCCGGAATCCTTCCTGGCCACCGGCTCCGGCTGGGGCGCGCTGGAGAACCGGCGGGCGCCGATGTGCCTGCCCGGCACACCGTTCCCGGACGAGTCCCTCGGGCCGGATCAGGAGCCGTGGCTCGCGTTGCTCGACGGAACGCCGCCGGACGGGGATCCGCTCGCCGTCCCGCCGTCGACGCTGGTGAACCGGTACTGGGCGGATCTCATGGAGTACGCCCCGAAGAACTGGCTGACCTGGTATCACCGCGGCGTCGCGCACTGGGCTGCCGGACGGCAGTCGGACGCGGTCGGCGCCTGGCGCGAGTCCGTCTCGGCGAACGAGAATCCTTGGGCGCTGCGGAATCTCGCGGTCGCCACGGCCGGGCACGAAGCCGCGTGGCTGTACCGGCGGGCGGTGGCCCTCGCGCCGTCGCTGCGCCCTCTGGTCGTGGAGGCGATCGCGGCGCAGCTCGCCGCGGGGCTCCCGGACGAAGCGGGCGAGCTGCTCGACGGGCTGCCCCAGGAGGGGCGGATCGCCCTGCTGGCCGCCCGGACCCACCTCGCGCGAGGTGATCTCGCCGCGGCCAAGGCCGTGTACGACACGGGTTTCGAGGTCTCGAACCTCAGGGAAGGGGAAACGTCTCTTTCGGACACCTGGGCGGCGGTTTCCGACGAACCGCTGCCGGAACACCATGACTTCCGGATGAAGTGAGCGGCCGGGCCACTCGACCGGCGTGCCGCTCGCGGCGGACAACCGCGATGCAGCATACTGCTCGAAACAGTGGCCAACAGCGCAACGTCATGCGCGATAGGCCGCAGCGAGCTAGGAGTGGCGCGGATGGCCCGGCACGAACGGCTGAGCACCCTGCTGGACCTGCTGGGGCAGCGGGAAAAGATCGACGTCGAGGACGTGGCCGAGGAGTTGAACGTCTCCGCGGCCACCATCCGGCGCGACCTCGACCACCTGGCGGAACAGCAGTTGCTCACCCGCACCCGGGGTGGCGCGGTGGCCAACGATCTCGCCTACGACCTGCCGTTGCGGTACAAGACCGCGCGGCACGTGCCCGAGAAGCAACGGATCAGCGTCGCCGCGGCGGCACTCGTGGCGCAGGGCATGGTGGTCGGCCTCAACGGCGGGACCACCACGGCCGGGGTCGCGCGGTCGCTGGCGACGCGGTCGGATCTGGCGGGCCTGCGGGATTCGCCGGGGTTGACGGTGGTCACCAACGCGCTGAACATCGCGCACGAACTGGCCGTGCGGCCGCATGTGAAGATCGTGGTGACCGGCGGGGTCGCGCGCCCGCAGTCGTTCGAGCTCAGCGGTCCGCTGGCCACGCGGGTGCTCAGCGAACTGACGATCGACCTGCTTTTCCTCGGTGTCGACGCGTTCGACGCCGAGGCCGGCGCCTTCGCGCACCACGAGGGCGAGGCGAGTATCAACCGGCTGATGGTCGAGCGGTCGGAACGCGTCGTCGCGGTCGCCGACGGTTCGAAACTGGGCCGCCGCGCGTTCGCACGGATCTGCTCGACGCCGCAGGTGCACGCCCTGGTCACCGATTCCAACGCCGACCCGAAGGTGCTGCGTGCCTTTGAGGCCGCGGGGGTCGAGGTCCAGGCCGTCTGACCCGGCCGCTCCGAATGTCAGGAAAGGGGCTTTCAGGACGAATTCTGTCCTGAAAGCCCCTTTCCTGACGTCCGGGGCAGGAAGACTCCTTGCCGCATAAGGATCTTCGAACGACCCGACGAAAGTCGGCAGCACCGCTTCGGCGGATGACTTTGCGCGAACCGTGCGCTATACAGAGACCATATTGCGTATTCATGCGCGAAAGGTGTCTTGAATGAGCAGAGTTGCGCAATCCCTGAGTTGTTTGGCTGCAGTGGCCCTTCTCGGACTTTCCCCGGTCCTCGCCCACGCCGATCCGGCCGCGGCGGCGTCCGGCAAGCTGGGCGACCTGACCGGGATCTCCGCCGAAGGCCCCACGGTCACCCTGAAATCGGGAAGCGCCGCCGTGCGCGTCAGCTTCCCGGCCGAAGGAGCCGTCCGCGTCTGGCTGGCGCCGGACGGCACGTTCACCGATCCGGCCGGGAGCAAGATCGTGCTGCCGCGCACGGGCGACCCGGTCACGCCGAAGAGGACCGACAAGGGGGACTACTGGGCGGTTTCCACGGGCAAGGCGACGCTGCGGGCGTACAAGCACCCGATGCGGCTCGCGTTGTACGACGGCGCGGACCGCAAGCGGCTCTGGGAGGAGTCGGCGCCGCTGTCCTGGACCGACAAGACGACCACGCAGAACCTGGCGCGGACGGCGGCCGAGCAGTTCGTCGGCGGCGGTGAGCAGAACGGCCGGTTCAGCCACCGTGACCAGACGATCCGGATCTTCGCCGACTACAACTGGGATGACGGCGGGGCACCGAACTCGCAGCCGTTCTACGCCTCCACGGCGGGCTACGGCGTGCTGCGCAACACCTTCGCCCAAGGCACCTACGCCTTCACCGAGCCGGTGCGCACCACGCACGACGAGCGCCGCTTCGACGCGACCTACGTGGTCGGCGACGGGCTCAAGGACGTCATCACCGGCTACACCGATCTGGTCGGAAAGCCTTTCCTGCCACCGCTGTACGGGCTCGAACACGGTGACGCCGACTGCTACCTGCACAACGCCAACCGCGGCGAACGGCACACGCTGGACGCGGTGAAGGTCGCGGAGGGGTACACCGAGCACGGGATGCCCAACGGCTGGATGCTCGTCAACGACGGCTACGGCTGCGGGTACGAAAACCTCCAGCAGACGGGCGAAGGCCTGCGCAAGAACGGGATGCAGCTCGGGCTGTGGACCGAGAACGGCGTGCCGAACCAGGTCGAAGAGGTCAAGGCCGGGGTCCGGGTCCGCAAACTCGACGTCGCGTGGGTCGGCCCCGGCTACCAGTTCGCGCTGGACGCGTGCGACACCGCGCACAAGGGCATCGAGGACAACAGCGACGCGCGCGGGTTCGTCTGGACGCCGGTCAGCTGGGCGGGCGCGCAGCGCTGCGGCGTGCTGTGGAGCGGCGACCAGGCCGGCTCCTACGACTACATCAAGTGGCAGATCCCGACCTATGCCGGTGCCACGACCTCCGGTATCGCCTACAACACCGGCGACATCGACGGCATCTTCGGCGGCAGCCCGCAGACCTATGTCCGTGACCTGCAGTGGAAGGCGTTCCTGCCGGTCTCGATGACGATGGACGGCTGGGCCGCGTCGGACAAGCAGCCGTGGCGGTACGGCGAACCGTTCACCTCGATCAACCGCAAGTACCTGCTGCTCAAGGAGCGGCTGCTGCCCTACACCTACAGCCATTCGGTGGAGGCGCACCGGACCGGCGTCGGCCAGGTCCGCCCGCTCGCTCTCGAATACCCCGACGACCCGAACGTCTGGGGCGAGAAGGCGAAGTACGAGTTCCTGTCCGGCAAGGACTTCCTGGTCGCGCCGGTGTACGAGAACTCCACCGTCCGCAACGGCATCTACCTGCCGAAGGGGACCTGGGTCGACTACTGGAGCGGCAAGACCTACACCGGACCGACCACTGTGGACGGTTACGACGCGCCGCTCGACACCCTGCCGCTGTTCGTCCGCGCCGGGGCCGTGGTCCCGATGTGGGCCGAGGGCACGAAGTCGTGGCAGACCAGGGACAAGGGCGTGCTCGACCTCGACGTCTACCCGCAGGGCAAGGGCTCGTTCACGCTCACCGAAGACGACGGCGTGACCAGGGCGTACAAGAACGGTGACCAGGCCAAGCAGACGTTCACCGTGGACGCGCCGAAGTCAGGTCTGGGCACGGTGACGGTCGGGATCGGCGCCGGTTCCGGTTCCTACGCCGGGAAGCCCGCGTCGCGGAACTATCAGCTGACCGTCCACACGGGAAGCAAGCCCGCGACCGTACTGGCCGGGACCTCGATCCTGCGGCAGTACGGCAGCAAGGCCGAACTGGACGCGGCACCGTCGGGCTGGTGGTTCGATCCGGCGACCGGCGGGGTCGCGCGGGTCAAGACCGGCAAGATCGGCGCCGGTGACCGCCAGGACGTCCGGTTGTTCGGCACGAGCGCGGTCGGCGGGATCTTCCCCGAAGACCGCAAGGGATCGGTCGCGCTGTCCGTCCCGGCGGTCGCCGGTCCGGGGCAGACCGCGGAAGGCACGCTGAGCTTCACCAACGGCACGCCGCTCCCGGTGCGGGACGTCAGCTTCTCCTTGCCCGCCAACGGGTTCCGCGCCGAGATTCCCGCCGGTCCCCGGTTCGTGATGCCCGGCCAGACGGTGAAGGTCCCGGTGAAGGTGACGCCGGACGCGGGGATCAAACCGGACGACTACCAGCTCACCGTTTCGGCGTCGTACAAGGCGCGGCTGGGCGAGAACCGGGTGACCGACTCGGTGACGGTCACCGTCCCGCACGGTTCGCTGGCCGCGGCCTACGGCAACGTCGGCGTCACCGACGCGGCTCACGTCGCGGTGGGGGACATCGACGGCGGTGGCAGCAGCTTCCGGGCCGAAGGCCTGGCCGAAGCGGGGCTCAAACCCGGCGCGGGCTTCACCGCCCTCGGTGCCCAGCTGACCTGGCCGAAAACCGGCGCGGGGGAGAAGGACAACGTCCTCGCGTCCGGCCAGACGGTGGCGGTGCGGGGGACGGGCTCCAAGCTGGTGCTGACGGGAACCGGTACGGGCACGGCGAAGGGCGCGGTCGTCGTCCGCTACGCCGACGGAAGCACGAGCCGAGCCGAACTCGGGTTCCCCAACTGGTGCTGCGCCGATCCCGCCCAGTACGGCGCGACGACGGTGGCGACCGTGCTGGGCAAGAACACCCGCACCGGAGCGGCGTATCCGACCACGCCGTACCGGGTCTTCGCGAACTCCGTCCCGCTGACCGCGGGCAAGGAGGTCGTCGCGGTGACGCTCCCGTCGAACAGCGCGATGCACGTGTTCGCGGCGGGAATCGGTTAGCTCTCGTGAGTGGTAAGGACGGTTAGAACCGTCCTTACCACTCACGACCCCCGCATGGGCGGCCCGCGCTCAGGCCGCCACCGGTGTCCACAGCGCGTCGATGGCCCGTTCGGCTTCGGCCTGGCTGGCGTCGGCCAGCGGGATCAGGTCCGCCATCGCCGGGTTGACCTTCGCCAGGGTCAGCTCGGCGGTGACGAACCGCGGTTCGAGTCCGGTCATGGACACGCCGTGCGTGATCCAGCTCTGGGCGTGGTCCCAGCCCTCGCGCGGGGTCCCTTCGCCGTAGCCGCCGCCGCGCGAGGCCAGGACGATGAAGTCCCGCCCGCCGAGCAGGCCCTCACGGGTCTCGGCGTCGATCGAAAGCCCGGGCACGATCAGGTGGTCGACCCAGGACTTGACCGTGCTCGGCGCCCCGAAGTTGTAGAGCGGCAGGCCCAGCAGGATGGTGTCGGCGGCCTTGACCTCGTCGATGAGCGCGGTGATCAGCCGCCAGGCTTCGGCCTGCTCCGGGGTGTGCTGTTCCGGAGGTGCCGACCTGGCCGCGTTGCTCGCCGCGTCGAAATGGGGCAGCGGTTCGGCGCCCAGGTCGCGGTAGGTGACGGTGCCCTCCGGATGCGCCGCGCGCCAGGCCGCGGCCGCCCGCGCGGTGAGACGGCGGCTGGCCGAGTGCTCGCCGGTGATGCTCGAGTCGATGTGCAGCAGATGCGTCATACTGATTATCTTGCACAGATAGTTTGTGTAACGCAAACCATTGATGCTGTGATGGCCATTATGTGGGAACGTACACTTGACGAGTGTCCGAACTTCCGGTCGTGAACCAGCCCCCGCATCGCTGCGGTGCGCTGCTCGACCACGTCACCCGCCGGATCCGGCTGCGCAGCGAGTCGGTCCTGGCCCCGCTCGGCCTGCGGCCGCGGCATCTCGTCGCGCTGACCGTGCTGCGAGATCTCGCGGGTTGCTCGCAGCAGGACCTCGCGAAGACGCTGGAGATGGACAGCACGAACGTCGTCGGCCTGCTCAACGACCTCGAGTCGGCGAACCTGATCGAACGACGGCGCTCACCGGAGGACCGTCGGCGGCATATCGTCGAACTCACCGACGTCGGCGCCAAGCAGCTCGCCAAGGCGGAGTTCGCCCTCGCCGGAGTCGAGGACGACGTGCTCGGCGCGCTGGACGGTGATCAGCGCGAGGCGCTGTACAACCTGCTGTACCAGGCGACCAGCCGGAACGAGACCGGCGCCTGCGTCGAAGCCGCCCACATCGACGATTGCTGATCAGCGGTAGGCAGGCTGCTCCCGCGCGGGATCGGCGGTCCCGACGTCCAAACGGGGATCGGCGACAAGCCGGTCGAGGACGGCGTTCGTGGCCCCGATGCCCGCCCAATGCGGATCGACGTCCTTGGTCACGCACCACGCGTGATCGGCGGGCCAGACGAACGCGGGCCCCGGCGTCCCCCAGAAGCCGGCGTCTTCGAGCTGTCCACTGAAGAGGAAGTAATTCCGGTGCGGGACAACGATCTTCGGGTTGCCGGACACGTCGCCGTAGCCGTCCCAGACGCAGAAGTAGCAGTCGGCCGGGGTCGCGGTCTCCGCACCGAGGATCTCGAAGAGGACACCCAGCAGCTCGTGCTCCGGGGCGCCGGGGACGGCGTCGTTCTCGCTCTGGCCCTCGAACACCGGGTCGGGGATGAACCGCAGTCGCGCGTACCCGTCGAAGCCCGCGGGCCCGAAGGTGACCAGCCGCTGCCAGGGTAGGTCGCTCGATGCGAGCCAAGCGGCGGCAGACAGGTCGGAGCACGGGATCGGGGCCATACCTCGTTGTACCGAGGCGAAGCTACGTGATCAAGCCGCCGAACCTGGGATAATCCCCGGGTGAGAGACGCGAGGAGAAGTCTGACGGCCGCCCTGACTGTTCTCCTGCTCGCCGGCTGCTCCGGCGGCGAACCCCGGCAGCCGCCCGCCAAACCCGTCTACGACCTGCCCGCGCGGGAGGTCCGGCCGGACGAGACCGCGCTGCACCTGCCGCCCGCGCTCAACGGCGAGACCGAGTTCTCGCTGATCGGGCTGGCCGCCGGACTTCCCAGCCTCAGCGGCAGTCATACCGAGTTCGAGGCGAAGGGCCAGTTCGTCCGGCTCCGGCTGGTGGTGACCGGAAAAGGCGTGTCCGGAATCGTCTTCGACACCCGGCGCCAGCAACTCGTCACCGATTCCGGCGCCGTGATCGCGGTCGACAATCAGGCCATGACGATCAAGCGGCAGCCCGACAAGGTCGAACTGGGACGCGGTGTGCGGGTCGAGTTCGACCTCTACTTCGATCTCCCCAAAGCGGCGAAACCCTTGGTACTGCGGGCTTTCGGTGGCCCGACGCTGACCGACATGAAGAACCTCACCGGCACCGACATCAAGCTGGGATAGCTGTGCCCGACAAAGAAAAGGGCCCCGCCGCGGAAGCGACGGGGCCCTTCCCGAAAGGCGTCAGACGCCGAGGTCGCCACCGAGGTAGGCGGCCCGCACCTGCGGGTCGTCCAGCAGCTCGGCACCGCGGGCGCTCTTGACCACTTCACCGGTCTCCAGCACGTACGCGCGGTCGGAGAGCTTCAGCGCCTGCTGCGCGTTCTGCTCCACCAGCAGGACCGTGGTCCCGCGCTTGTTGATCTCGCGGATGATGTCGAAGATCTGCGCGATCAGCATCGGCGCCAGGCCCATGGACGGCTCGTCGAGCAGCAGCACCTTGGGTTTGGTCATCAGCGCGCGGCCGATGGCGATCATCTGCTGCTCGCCACCGGACATCGTGCCGCCGAACTGGGTCTTGCGTTCGTTCAGCCGCGGGAACAGCTCGTAGACCTCGTCGAGGTCGGCCTTCAGGTCGTCCTTCCGGGTGTACGCACCCATCAGGAGGTTCTCCTGCACCGTCATCCCGGGGAACACGCCCCGGCCTTCCGGTGACTGGCCGATCCCGAGCTCGACCCGCTTGTGCCCGGGGGTCTTCGAGATGTCCTTGCCGTCGAAGAGGATCCGGCCGCTGGTCAGCGGACGCAGGCCCGAGATCGTCTTCAGCGTCGTGGTCTTGCCCGCGCCGTTGGCCCCGATGAGCGAAACGATCTCGCCCTCGCCGACCTCGATGCTCATTCCCTTGAGCGCGGCGATCTTCCCGTAGTGGACGTTGATGTCCTGAACCTCAAGAAGCATCTTCCGCCACCCCCAGGTAAGCCTCGATCACCTTTTGGTTGTTCTGCACCTCGTGGGGGAGCCCTTCTGCGATCTTCTGGCCGAAGTCGAGCACGGCCAGCCGGTCGGCGATCTGCATGACCAGGCCCATGTCGTGCTCGATGAGCAGCACGGTCCGGCCGTCATCGCGGATCTTGCGGATCAACTGCTGCAACGAGTTCTTCTCCGCCGGGTTCATGCCGGCGGCGGGCTCGTCGAGCAGCAGCAGCTTCGGATCGGTCGCGAGCGCACGCGCGATCTCCAGACGGCGCTGGTCGCCGTAGGAGAGGTTCTTCGCGGTGTTGTGCTCGACCCGTCCGATGCCGACGAAGTCCAGCAGTTCCCTCGCCAGTTCCCGGCCGCGCTTCTCTTCCCTGCGGTGCACGGGAAGACCCAGCGTCGCCGAAATCGCGCCGGTCTTGTGGTGCGAGTCCGCACCGACCATCACGTTCTCGAGCGCCGACATGTTGTGGAACAGCCGGATGTTCTGGAACGTGCGGGCGATTCCGGCCTGGTTGATCTTGAACCGCTTCATCCCGTCGACCTGCGAACCGCCGAAACGGATCTGGCCTTCGGTCGGCCGGTAGACGCCGGTGACCACGTTGAACACGGTGGTCTTCCCCGCGCCGTTCGGGCCGATCAGGGCGAAGATCTCACCCTGGTTGACGGTGAGGTTGACTTCCTTCAGGGCCGTGACGCCGCCGAAGCGCATCGTCACGTTGTCGAACTCGAGCAGTGCGCTCATTTCGTCACCTCCGACGAAGCCTCGGAATCCGGACCCGCGACTTCGGCGCCCATGGCACCCATCCCGCCCGTTCCTTCATGTAGTTCCGCCTTGCGCTGCCGCGAAGGCAGCAGACCCTCCGGCCGCAGCGCCATCATCAGCACGAGCACGCCACCGAAGATCAGGATGCGGTACTCGGACAGGAACCGGAACCGCTCCGGGAGCCACGCGACCAGGAAGGCCCCGAGGATCACGCCGGGCAGGTTTCCCGCGCCACCCAGCACGACCGCCGCGAGGATGGTCGCCGACAGGATGAACGGGAAGTTGTTCGGTTCGATGAAGACGGCCTTGCTGGCGTAGACCACACCGGCCATCCCGCCGAGCATGGCGCCGATGGCGAACGCCAGCAGCTTGAACTTGAACGTCGGGACGCCCATCAGTTCGGCGGCGTCCTCGTCCTCGCGGATCGCGGCCCACGCGCGGCCGACGCGGCTGCGGTGCAGCCGGACCGAGAAGACGATCGCGACCACGATCGCCGCCAGGATCAGGTAGTAGTACGGCGCCGGGTCGAGCAGGAACTCCGTGCCGAACATCGGGTCCGGGTGCGGGATGTTGGTGATACCGCGGGCGCCGCCGATGCTGTCGGTGTTCGTCGCGGTGATCCGGACGATCTCACCGAAACCGAGGGTCACGATGGCCAGATAGTCACCGCGCAACCGGAGTGTCGGAGCACCGAGGATTACCCCCGACATCGCCGCCAGGAAGATGCCGAGCACGAGGCATCCCCAGAAACTCCAGCCGTATTTGGTGCCCATCACGGCGAGGGTGTAGGCGCCGATCGCGAAGAACGCGACGAACCCGAGGTCGAGCATGCCCGCATGGCCGACCACGATGTTCAGGCCGATCGCCAGCAGGATGTAAACCCCGACCGGGAAGATCAGGACGGTCGTCCAGTCCGAGTCCGGCGACATGAACGAGCCGATCGCCGGCGCGGGCAGGATCAGCGCGCCGATGATCAGGGCTATGTAGACGCCATAACGCTGCCAATGCGGAGCGCGGGCCCACCAGTCCCGAAGACCGTCGACGGGGTGAAACCCGGAGCGCGCGGGCTTTCCGTTTTCTGTAGACACTTCTTCGTTGCCCTTCATGCGCGTGCCCGCTGTAGCGATTCACCGAGGATGCCGGTGGGTCGGAACATCAGGACCAGCACCAGTACCACGAAGGCGGTGACGTCCTTCCATGCTGAACCGAAGAAGATGGAACTCCAGTTCTCCACCAGCCCCAGGACGATGCCACCGAGCAGAGCGCCGCGCAGGTTTCCGATACCTCCCAGCACGGCCGCGGTGAACGCCTTGATGCCGAGGAGGAAGCCGATGCGGTAATCGGTGTTCTCGTACTCCATGACGTACAGCGCCGCGGCGACACCGGCCATGGCGCCACCGAGCAGGAAGGTGAGCCGGACGATCTTGTCGATGCTGACACCCATCAGCACGGCGGCTTCGGGATCCTGTGCGGTGGCACGGATACCGCGGCCGATGCGGGTGCGGCTGACCAGCTGGTCGAGCACGACCATCATGATGACGGCACCGACGACGACGAAGACGTGGTCGGTGCGCACGACGCCGTTGCCGATGTGGAACAGCGGGTCGTGCGGGATGAACCGCGGCGCGTTCTGTTGCACACGCCCGGACTTGTCCGTGATCCATTCGATGATCTCGAGGCCGAACAGTTCCTGCAGGAACAGCGAGGCGCCGATGGCGGAGATCAGGGCGGCCAGGCGGGTCGCGCCCTTCTTGCGGAGCGGCCGATAGGCCACTTGCTCCAGCAGGACCGCCGCACCGCCGGACACGGCGGCCGAAGCGATGATGATCAGCAGCAGGACGGCGATCATCCCGAACACGCCGAGCGTGATCGGGGCGGTGCCGCCCGCGATGGTGATCAGGATGAACAGGGACGTGACCGTCCCGATCATGAAGATTTCGGAATGTGCGAAGTTGATGAGCCGGAGCACGCCGTAGACCATTGTGTAGCCGAGGGCGATGAGGGCGTAGATGCTTCCGGCGACCAGTCCGCCGATGGTACTACCGAGGAACTGGGCTTGCAGATCTTGAAGCATGACGTGGATGCCTTACGGGACGGGGCGGATTCTTTCGCCACATTTGCGGGAAGCGGGGGTGCTGTCGCACAGCGCCCCCGCTTCCGTTACGTGTTCCTATCTGCTCCGTCAGCCGTTGAGCTTGGCTTCGGTCGAGACACCGAGGTTCTTGAGGACACCACCGGTGACCTGGTAGACGTTGATCGCGTCCGTGGACGGTTCGCCGTTCTCCTTGAACTTGATCTGCTTCGAGGCACCCTTGAAGTCGATCGTCTTGAGGGCCTCGTTGATCTTCTCCGAGGTCGTGTTGCCCGCCTTGACCGCGTTGATGATGGCGGTCGCGGCGTCGTAGCCCTCGCTCGAGTAGATCGCCGGGTCGACGTTGAACGCCGCCTTGTACTTGGTGCTGAACTCGTCGGTGGAGCCGGCGTCCGGGATGTTGCACGGGCAGCCGACGACGGCCTTCTCGGCGGCCGCGGCACCCGCACCGCTGATCAGCTGGGCGTCGAGCGAACCGTCACCGGTGGCGAAGGTGGCGGTCACCTGGCTGTCACGCAGCTGCTTGAGCAGACGGCCACCCTGGGCGTAGTAGCCACCGAAGAGGATGATGTCCGGGTTCGCGGCCTTGACCTTCTGCACGGTCGAGGAGTAGTCCGACGCGTCCTTGGCGAACTTGTCGCGCTCGCTCGGGACGTTCTTTTCCTTCAACGTCTTCTCGAAGTTGTCAGCCAGGCCGACACTGTATTCCTGGTCGTCCGAGATGATGTACGCCTTCTTGGGCGACTTCGCCGTGATGAGGAAGTTGGCGATGGCCGGGCCCTGGCTGGCGTCGCTCGCGACGACACGGTGCCAGTACTTCCAGCCGTTCGCGGAAAGGCCCGCGTTGGTGGCCGACGGCGAGACGCTCGGGATCTTGTTCTGCTCCAGCTGACCGCCGATGGCCTTCGACTCACCGGAGAAGGCCGGGCCGATCAGCGCGGTGATCTTGTCCTGGCCGACGGCGGTCGCGATCAGCGACGTCGCCTGCTCGGGCTTGCCCTGGCTGTCGTACTCCTTCAGTTCCAGCTTGGTAGCCGGATTCGTCTTGTTGTACTCGTCGATAGCGAGCTTCGCGCCGTTGCGGGGCGGGATCACGATCCCGGAGTTCTCACCGGTGAGGTCACCCATGAACCCGATCTTCAGCGTGCTGCTGTCACCGCTGCCGGACGAGCTGCTGCCGCCAGCGCAGCCTGCCAGCGCAAGCGACGCAGCCGCCGCGACGGCGAAAACCCGTCCAAAACGCACTCCTGACACCGACTACCTCCCATGACCAACCAGCCGCCGGTAGGCGTTGCCCCCGACACAGGGGCTAGGTTAGGGACGGAAGATATCCCCCTCCGCCATGATCTGCCCAGACGCCCATCACTCTGTGTCCACATCGTGACGGTCGAAACCAGAACGAATTGCACGAAAAGGCGAATGTTGCCGGTTGGCGAGTCTCCGCTGGTCACGCTGGGGATTCACCGCTACCACCTCGATCATGCTTGTGGGTAATGATCATGTTTCGGGCGCGTATCTTGCGCCCTTTCCGTCGCCGAGAGCGTCCGTTCGTCGTAGCAATGCTGCCCCAAAGGGCGTCAACCGTGCCCTCCCTTCTCTTCCGCCATGACAACCGATGGTTGTCATCGAGGCCGGAACGGCTGTTGGATCAGCACCCTGACCTCGCGGTTAGCTGTTCCCAGAGCCGGAAAAGACCGAGAGGACCTGGGAGCATGACGATGAGCATCGAACTGGACGGGGCGATCGAAGGCGTGGCGGCGGGGGTCCCGTTCGTGGCACTGCCGCCGTCGGACAAGGAGCGCCCGGCGCCGCTGGTGCTCACCTGGCATCTGCTGGGCGCGCCGTTCAGCGAGGCGGCCATGGCGGCGGCGCTGCCGATGCGGGAACTGCACGCGTGGCGGGTGCACCTCGGGTTGCCGCTGACCGGGAAACGGTTCCCGGAAGGCGGTTTCGAGGGCTTCTTCCGCCTCGCGAGCGAGGACAACGTGCTCAACGTCGTCGAGCCGCTCACGAAGCAGGTCGAGGCGGAGTTTCCCGCCGCGGTGGCGGAACTGCGCTCACGGTTGTCCATTGAGGACGGTCCGGTCGGGCTGGTCGGCGGTTCGCAGGGCGGCGGGGTCGCGCTGCAGATGCTGACCCACACCGAGATCGAAGTGGCGGCGGCCGCCCTGGTGAACCCGGTGACCCAGCTGGCGCCGGTGATCGCCGCGAACGAGCGGGTCTACGACGTCACCTACCCCTGGTCGGACCGGTCCCGCGCGGTCGCGAACGAGTACGACTACGTGCGCCGGGCCGGGGAACTGACCGCGCCGGTGCTGCTCGTCATCGGCGGGGAGGACGACGTCTCGATCACGGAACCGGCCGAAGCACTGCACAAGGTGCTGGGGGAGCAGCGATCCGAACTCGTCACCATCCCGGGGATGGCGCACGAATTCGCCGAGGCTCCGGGGCTCGAACCCGCTCCGCAGACGGAACACGCGAAGCTGGTCGATGCCGAGCTCACGCGCTGGTTCGCCCGGCACCTAGCTGTCTGAGGTCGTCGTCGGGCAGCCACGACCGCTCGGGATCGTAGGCGCACCACCCCTCTTCGTGGCTGGTCCGGCCCGCGAGCGCCAGCAGGCGCCGCAGGGCCGGGCCTTCGCCCCGCCGCCACACCACCGACCAGGGGAACAGTGGCGACGGCTCGAAGGGCAGGACCGCCAGATTGAGGTCGGAGGCGAGGTCCATGTCGGCGCCGGCGAGGGTGACCCGCTGCTTTCCGTAGCGGGTCTGTTCCAGGGTGTGCCGGAGGTCGTAGCTGACTCCGGAGTCGTCGATCGGGACGTCGAATTCTTTGCATAGGCGTTGCAAATAGGAAAGCCATTCGACCGGGCCGCCCAATTGCGGGATCCAGATGCCTTCGCTTCGGAGATCGGACAGTTTCAGCACTTCGTTGCCGGCCAGCGGATGTTCCGGGGCGAGAAGGGCGACCAGCGGCTCTAGCCGGAGGAGCCGGTGTTCGAGTTCCGCGGGCACTTCGCGGCCGAGGTCCGCGACGCGGCCGAACGCGAGGTCGATCTCGCCTCGGACCAGCGGGTCGAGGGCGTTGGCCAGTCCGCGCCCGGCGATCCGTTCGACGGCGAGCGCGGGGTCGCGCTGGGCGATGCGCCGCAGCATGTACATCGGCGAGAGGCGCGGGTCGATGACGTCGAGGCGCGGTGGGCGATCCTGCAGGCCCATCGCGGCGACGGCGGCGTCCGCCGCGCGGATCAGCTCGCGCGCGTGCGGAAGGAAACGGTCGCCGTCGGAGGTCAGCTCGACGGACCGGTTGGTGCGCCGGAAGAGCGGGACCGACAGGGCGTCCTCGAGCTTCCGGATCCGTTTCGACAGTGCCTGCTGGGTGAGGAACAGGGATTCTGCCGCGCGACCGAAATGGCCGTGGTCCGCGGTCGCGACGAACGCGCGCACCTGAGCCGTGTCGAGATCCACGGGGATGCGCGCTCAGGCGCCCGGCGGGCGTTCCCGCACCACGCAGGTCAGCCGCGCCGTGCAGGAGCGGCGCCCCTGGTCGTCGGTCAGCACGATCTCGGCGGTGACGGTCCCGCGTCCGACGTGCACCGGGGTCGCGACGCCGGTCACCCGCCCCGAACGGACCGCCCGGTGGTGGGTGCACGAGAGTTCGAGCCCCATCGTCGCCTTGTCGGTGCCGGCGTTGAGCGCGCAGACCATCGAGCCGAGCGCTTCGGCGACGACGGCGTTGGCCCCGCCGTGGAGGAGGCCGTAAGGCTGGAGGTTGCCCTCTACCGGGATGCTGCCCACGACACGTTCGGGACCGAATTCGCTGATCTCGAGCCCGAGCTTGTCGTTGAGCTGCTGGCCGGCGAAGGCCGGGTCGATCCCGGCGAAGGATTCGAGGGCTTGTTCGGTCACGCAGAGCTCCTTAAACGACACGACAGGTAGGACTGTCAGACCCTCACCCTAGACTCGCTCCCGTGAGCCCGAGTGAGAACACGACCGTTGCCAACGCCACACCTGCCACCGCACAGGCCGAGCGGCCCAAGCTGCTGCTGATCGACGGCCATTCGATGGCGTATCGCGCGTTCTTCGCGCTGCCCGCGGAGAACTTCAAGACGAAGACCGGGCAGACGACGAACGCGGTGTTCGGGTTCACCTCGATGCTCATCAACCTGCTGCGCGACGAAGCGCCGACCCACCTCGCGGTGGCGTTCGACCTTTCCCGCAAGACGTTCCGCTCGGAGACGTTCAAGGAGTACAAGGCCAACCGCAGCGCCACCCCGGACGAGTTCAAGGGCCAGGTCGGGCTGGTCGAGGACGTGCTCAAGGTCCTCGGCATCCCCGCGCTGACCAAGGAGAACTACGAAGCCGACGACATCATCGCCACGCTCACGACACAGGCGACCGCCGAAGGCTTCGACGTCCTCATCTGTACGGGCGACCGTGACGCGCTCCAGCTGGTGACCGACCAGGTCACCGTGCTGTACCCGAAGCGCGGCGTGTCGGAGATGACCCGGTTCACCCCGGAGGCGGTCGAGGAGAAGTACGGCCTCACCCCGGCCCAGTACCCGGATTTCGCCGCGCTGCGTGGCGACCCCTCGGACAACCTGCCCAGCATCCCCGGCGTCGGCGAGAAGACGGCCGCGAAGTGGATCAGGCAGTTCGGCTCCTTCAACGAGCTGATCGACCGGGTCGACGAGGTCAAGGGCAAGGTCGGCGACGCGCTGCGCGAGCACCTCGGCGCCGTGATGCTGAACCGCCAGCTCACCGAACTGATCCGCGACGTCGAGCTGGAGCTCGGCCCGACAGGTCTCGAGCTGCGCCCCTGGGATCGCGAAGCCGTCCACGCGCTGTTCGACGAGCTCGAGTTCCGCGTCCTGCGCGACCGTCTCTTCGCCACCCTGCAGAGCGCCGAGCCCGAGGCCGAAGAAGGCTTCGAGGTCAGCGGCGCGAAGCTCGCCCCGGGCGCGCTCGCGGGCTGGCTTTCCGCGCACACCGGGCAGGACGAGCCGGTCGGCGTGGCATTCCGCACCACCGGTGCCTCGGTCCGCTCGGACCTGAGGGCCATCAGCTTCGCGGCGCCGGACGGCGAAGGCGCGTATGTCGACGTCACCGAGATGGACGCCGAGGACGACAAGGCGCTCACCGCCTGGCTCGCCGACGAGAAGATCCAGAAGATCGGCCACGAGCTCAAGGTCCCGCTGCACGCCGTCGGCGCGCGCGGCTGGGCGTTCGCCGGGCTCGTCATGGACACCGCGCTCGCGGCGTACCTGGTCCGGCCGGGCCAGCGCACCTTCGAGCTCGACGACCTGGCCCTGCGGTACCTGCACCGCGAGCTGCGTTCCGAGGCCGACACCGGCGACGGGCAGCTCTCCCTGCTCGACGGAGGTGGCGCCGAGGACCTGGAGCTGAAGGAGATCCAGGCCGAGCTGGTCAAGGCCCGCGCGGTCGCCGAACTGGCGGGCGCGCTGACCAAGGAGCTCGAGGAACTCGGCGGCGCGCAGCTGCTCGCCGAGCTGGAGCTGCCGCTGCTGCAGGTCATCACCGGACTCGAAGCCGCGGGGATCGCGGTCGACATCGAGCACCTGACGAACCTGGAATCCCACTACCTCAACCGCGTCACGCAGGCCGCGGACGAGGCGTACGCGGTCATCGGCAAGCAGGTCAACCTCGGTTCGCCGAAGCAGCTGCAGGTGATCCTGTTCGACGAACTCGGCATGCCGAAGACCAAGCGCACCAAGACCGGGTACACCACCGACGCCGAGGCGCTGCAGAGCCTCTTCGAGAAGACCGAGCACCCGTTCCTGCAGCACCTGCTGGAGCACCGGGACGCGACCCGGCTACGCACCACGGTCGAGGGCCTGATCAAGGCGGTCGCCGACGACGGCCGCATCCACACCACGCTGCTGCAGACGATCGCGGCCACCGGGCGGCTCTCGTCGGTCGACCCGAACCTGCAGAACATCCCGATCCGCACCGAGGAAGGCCGCCGCATCCGCGACGCGTTCGTCGTCGGGGACGGGTACGCCGAGCTGATGACGGCGGACTACAGCCAGATCGAAATGCGGATCATGGCGCACCTCTCGCGCGACGAAGGGCTGATCCAGGCCTTCAACAGCGGCGAGGACCTGCACACGTTCGTGGCGTCGCGCGCGTTCTCGCTCCCGCCGGAGGAGATCACGCCGGAACTGCGGTTCCGGGTCAAGGCGATGTCGTACGGCCTGGCGTACGGGCTTTCGGCGTACGGGCTTTCGCAGCAGCTGCGGATTTCGACCGAAGACGCCAAAGAACAGATGGAAGCGTATTTCTCCCGTTTCGGCGGCGTGCGCGATTACCTCCATTCCGTCGTGGGCGACGCGGCGAAGGTCGGTTACACCGAAACGATCTTCGGCCGCCGCCGGTATCTGCCGGATCTCAACAGCGACAACCGCCAGCGCCGTGAAATGGCCGAGCGGATGGCGCTCAACGCCCCCATCCAGGGCAGCGCGGCCGACATCATCAAGGTCGCCATGCTCAACGTCCACAAGGCGCTGACCGAGGCGAAGCTGAAAAGCCGGGTCTTGCTGCAGGTCCACGACGAACTCGTCCTCGAGGTCGCCGAAGGCGAGCGCGAGCAGCTGGAAGCGTTGGTGCGCCAGGGAATGGGCTCGGCGTATGAACTGGCCGTCCCGCTTGAGGTCTCGGTCGGGTACGGGCGGTCCTGGAACGACGCCGCGCATTAGGCCTCGTGAGTGGTAATGACGGTGAGAACCGTCATTACCACTCACGATCGGTAGGGTCTCCCGGGTGACTTCCGAGCGCAGACGCTGGCGGGTGCGGCTGCGCGATCATCGTGGGCGGATCCTGGGCGCCGGGACCATGCTCGACCATGAGCATCTCCTCACCTGCGCTCACGTGATCGAAGGCCACGACGACGTCACGGTGGATTTCGTGGCGCTTCCCGGGGTGGAGCCCGGAATCGCCACGATCGTCGCGCGGGCGGACCCCATCGGCGACGACGGCGGGGACGTCGCGCTGCTCCGCCTGCGGCACCCCGAGGAACAGATCACCGGCGCCCCGCTCCACCGGACGGCTCTCGAAGACAATCAGCGCGTACGCGCGTACGGCTTCCCGTCCGGTTCGGACGGCATGTGGTCGCTGGCGACCGTCGTCGGCGACGGCGGGCACGGTCTCGAGCGCGTCCAGTTGCACCGGACCCCCGACGCCGAGCCGATCACCCACGGGTTCAGCGGTTCCGCGGTGATCGCCGACCGGACCGGGCACGTCGTCGGCATGGTCGCGACCCGGTACGCGACCGAGGCCGCCAAGGTCTCCTGGATGATCCCGGTCGAGACCATGCTCGGCTACCTGCCGGAACTGCGCCGCTGGGCCGAGGGCAGCCCGGCGATCGACCCGAGTTTCGTCCACTATCCCGAACCGCCGGTGATCGACGTGCTCTTCGCCCGCGAATTCGCCAGCTGGCTCGGCGGGCACGGCCGGTCGGACGTCCGGGTGATCATCATGGGCGCGGACGATTCCGCCGTCGCGGGCTCGTTGCGCCGCGCGATCTTCCTCGCCGACCGCGAACACGGCGCGGGGCGGAGCGCGTCCGGGCCGACGGTGCCGCCGGTGGGCAGTGTCGTCCTCGCCGTCGACGCGGTCGGCAAGACCGCCGACGAGGTCCGCCGCCGCATCTCCGAACGCCTGGACGTCGCCGCGGACTCGCCCGCCTGCCGTCACGGGACCGGCCGGACCGTCGTCGTCTACGGGATCGACGAGTCGGCCGAACCCGACAGACTCGTCGGCGAGGTGCTCCTGCCACTGGCCCAGCGCGCGCACGAACTCGGCCTGCGGCTCGCGCTGGCCTTCCGGAAGGAGAGCTCGCCGGGGGTGAGCGTGGTCCGGTCGAGCACCGATGTCCTGCCCTCCGGCGAGGACGACATCGAGGGCCGCCTCGCTTCGCTGGAGACCCGGCTGGACGAACTCGCGCGGTTGGAGAAGGACAACCTGAGCGACGCACCCCGGTTCTTGGACGCGCCGGAGGCCCCGGCCAGGGTGCGACGGCTGAAAGGCGCGTTGACCCAACTGCGTTCGGCGGAGCGGGACGGAGAACCCGAATGGGTGAAACGACATCTGCCCGCCTGCGAGCGGACCGTGGCCAGGGCCGGGGAACGGGCCCGCGACCTCCGCCGTCTCCTCGACGAGAACCTCGCCCGGCGCGCGGAACTCCGTGCGCGGCTCGACGCGTACGGCGAGATGGCCCGTAACAGCGGGCTCGTCGAGGACGTCGAACTGGACGCCGCCTACGCTCCCGCCTGGCGGAGGCTCTTCGAAGGACCGTGCGACCTCGGGGCCGCGGCGGCCGCCGTCGAGCGGTACGCGGACACCGTACGGAAACGGATCGACGGATGACGGCCTGCGAACAGGACGGTTGCGCGGGCAAGCTCGCCAAGACCGGCTTCTGCGAGTACTGCGGGCTGGCGCCCGGAGCGCCGGAAGAACCCGCGCGGCCGGACAAACCGACCCTGGTGATCCTGGGCCCCGGCGAGATCCCGGCCAGGACCACCACCACGATGGTCACCCGCTCCCAGCAGATGGCGGGCCACGCGACCGCGGACGACCGGGTCCCGCTGCCGATCGTCGAACTCCCCGACGTCGCGAGCCGTCTGCTGACCGTGCCGCACGTCCCGGAGGAGGAACGGTTCTGCGGCAAGCACGCTTGCTCCCGCACCCCGGTCGGCCGCTCGATCGGCGGCAGGACCGCGCCGGTCGAGGGCTTCTGCCCGGTCTGCGGGACGCCCTTCTCGTTCTCGCCGAAGCTCGCGGCGGGCGACGTGGTCGACGGCCGCTATCACGTACTCGGCTGTGTCGCCCGCGGCGGCATGGGTTTCGTCTACCTGGCAACGGATTCCGGTCTCGACGGCAGGCACGTCGCGCTCAAGGGCCTGATCAACGCGAACGACACCGCCGCCGACAAGCTCGCGGAGAACGAGAGCCAGGTGCTCATCGCGCTCGAACATCCGAACGTCGTCCGGATCCTGAACGTGGTCGAGCACGACAGTGCCCGCTACATCGTCATGGAGTTCATCGACGGTCTTTCCCTGCGGGAGATCAAGAACCGCGGCCGGGCCGGGCTGGATTCCAGCGAGGGACGGCTGCTGGTCGAACACGTCGTGGCGTACGGAAGGGAGATCCTGACCGCGCTCGGGTACCTGCACGGCGAAGGCCTGCTGTACTGCGACATGAAGCCGGACAACGTGATCCACGGCGAGAAGCGGATCAAGCTCATCGATTTCGGCGCGATCAGGAAGATCACCGACGACGAGAGCCCGGTCGTCGGAACCGAGCACTATCAGGTGCCCCGGGAAGAACTGAAGAAGCACGGTCTCACCGTCCGGTCCGACATCCACACCGTCGGCGTGACGCTGCGGGAACTCTTCCAGGCCAGCGACGGCTGGTCCGTCACCCCCGACGTACGCGGCGTCCGGTTCGGCATCGAATCGTTCGGCCGCGTCCTCGACCGCGCGACCGCTCCGTTCGAGCGGCGGTTCGCGACCGCGCACGAGATGCTGGTCCAGCTCGACGGCGTACTCGGCGAAATCCTTTCCTTGCGGGACAGGCGATCCCGGCCCGCAGGGTCGACACTGTTCACCGAAGGATCGGTGCTGCTCGACGCGGGACTTGGCCAGGCACCGCCGCTGGAGCATTGGACGCGGGGGACACCCGTCTCGCTCGGGGACCGGCCGAGCGCCGCCGAGATCGCCGTCGGTCTCCCGCTGCCGCGCGAGGATCCGGAGGACGCGCAGGCGAACTTCCTCCGCGCGGTCCGTGCCCCCGACGCGGCGCGGTTGCTGAAGAAACTCGACAAGGTGCCCGGTTCGGTCGAGGTCGGGTTCCGCCGGTGCCGCGCCTGGCTCGAACTCGGGGCGACCGTGGAGGCCACGCTGGCGGTGGCGGAGTCCGAACGGCTGCTCGGCGAGCGCGCCGCCCAGGACTGGCGGGTGGCCTGGCATCGCGGCCTCCTCGCGCTCGGCGCGGGCGATTTCGCGGAGGCCAAGAAGAACTTCGACGCCGTCTACCGGGACATCCCCGGTGAGGAGCCGCCCAAACTCGCGCTCGGCCTCTGCGAAGAGCACCTCAACGGCGCGGCCGCCGCCGAGCGGTACTACGACGCCTTGTGGGCGCGGGACCGGTCCCAGGTCAGCGCGGCGTTCGGGCTCGCGCGGGTCCGGCTGCTGCGGGGCAACCGCGCGGCCGCCGTCGAAATCCTCGACCAGGTCCCGGAGTTCTCGCGCTACGACGAGGCCGCGCGGATCGCCGGCGTGCGGGTGCTGTCCTCGCCGATGCCGGGGACCGGCGACCTCCCGTCGTCCGCGGAACTCGACGACGCCGTGGTCCGGCTGTCCGCTTCGGACCTCGACGGCGACGCCTTCGACAGGCTGGTCACGGTCGTGCGCGAGACCGGGCTGGCGGCGGTGCTCACCGGGCAGGACGGGATCACCGACGGCGAGATCCTGCGGTCCACCGAGAGGGGCGCCCGCACGCTCCTGGACAAGTCGTACCGGCGGCTCGCCCACCACGCGCCCGGGGCCGGGCCGCACGACGTCCTGATCGATCTCGCCAATTCGGTGCGACCGGTGACTCTGGTGTGAGAGGGGAACGATGAGGGAACCGAGTCTGGGCCTCGAAGTGCACCAGAACAAGTTCCTGGCCGAGGGGGACCGGTCGATGACCGCGATCGTCCGCGTCGTCTCGCGCGGCGGTGAGGCGCCCGTCGCCAGGACGGCCGCCGAGGTCCTGATGATCGACTGCTCCAGCTCGATGCGCTTTCCCAGCACCAAGATCGGCGAGGCCCGGCGTGCCGCGGCGGCCGCCATCGACGTCTTTCCCGACGGCGTGCGCTTCGCCGTCATCCAGGGCACCGACCGCGCGACGATGCTGTACCCGGCCGAGGGCGGCTTGGTGGCCGCGTCCGACCAGACCCGGGCGGAGGCCCGCGCGGCGGTCGAGCACCTCGCGGCCGTCGGCGGTACCGCGATGGGTGCCTGGCTCGCCAAGGCACGCGACCTTTTCGACGGCGTGCCCGACGCCGTCCGGCACGCGATCCTCCTCACCGACGGCCGCAACGATTCGCAGACCAGGGCCGACCTGATGAGCGTGCTGAACAGTTGCGAGGGCCGGTTCGTCTGCGACGCCAGGGGAATCGGCGACGGCTGGGAGCCTGCCGAACTCACCCAGATCGGCCGGGTGCTGCGCGGGAACATCGACTCCGTCGTCGAGGACGAGAAGCTCGCCGAAGACTTCCGGCAGCTCGTCGAGAGCGCGATGACGAAGGTGCTGCCCGAGGTCCGGCTGCGGATCGGCACCATGCCGTACAGCTGGCTGAGATCGGTCAAGCAGGTGTTCCCGGACGAGTACGACCTCACCGACCGGTGCGAGGAGACCGCCGTCCGCGAGGTGGAGCTCTCGCTCGGTTCGTTCGCGGGCGACGAGACACGGGACTACCAGTTGATCCTCGATCTCGATCCCGATCTCGAACCCCGGTTCGGGCGGGATCGTCAGCTGGCGTGGACGGAACTGGCGCCCGTTCCCGGAGTCTCGCGGGACGAGAACGCGCTGGCGATCGCGGGGCAGTGGACCCACGACCCGATCCCGCCGACGAAGGTCGACCCGCTCGTTTCCCGGTACGCCGACCAGAACGCGCTCAGCGAGGCGCTCGGCGCCGGCACCGAAGCCTATCTGGCAGGCGACCGTGAAACCGCCGAACGGGAGTGGCGCGAGGCGTTCTCCTTGGCCACCAAGCTGGACGACGCGGACATGCTCGACAGACTCCGCGCCGTCCTGGAGGTCCTCGACGAAAAGGACTTCCTCGTGCGCGTGCGCGACGAGGTGCCACCTTCCGCCATCCTGCATCTCGTCGTCCCGTCGAGGGTTTCGAAAATCGCTTCGGCGCAGGAAGATCGGCCGATGCCCGAACCCGCCGACGTGCCGCCGGTCGCCTGTCCCGTCTGTCACGAGTTGTCTCCCGGCTGGGCGAGCTTCTGCGTCGGCTGCAGGAGAGCGCTCGACGGGGCGGATTCGTGACGGCGACCCGGGTGCGGCTGGTGCGGCTCCGCACCGCACTGCTGGCGCTCACCCTCGCGGTGCTGGTGCTCTCGCTGTGGGCGTTCCACAGTGTCCAGAGCACCGCGGAGACCGTCCGCGACCGGACGTCGCAGGCGGTGCTCGAAGTGACCGCCGCGCGCGCAGCGCTGGTGGCCGCCGACGCCGCCGCGATCACCAGTTTCGCCTCCGGCGAGGCGAAACTCGCCGGCCCGGGGCAGGAGTACTCGAATCAGCTGTCGCTGGCCAGCCAGAGCCTCGCGCGGATCGCGGAGTTCAACCAGGCCGGTGCGGCGGGCGGCAACGCGTTGCAGGTGGTGGAAAGCCAGGTCGCGGCCTACTCGGGCTCCATCGGGCAGGCCGACGTGCACTTCCGTCAGCCGGACGCTCCCGTTCTGGGCGCTGTCGACCTGTGGCACGCCTCGCGGCTGCTGCACGCCCCCGGTGGTGTCCTGGACGAGCTGGAATCGTTGCAGGCCGGGCAGCGTGAGGCCCTGGACAAGCAACTGTCGTCCACCGGGGTGAGCCTCGCGACGCTCCCGCTGTGGCTCCTGCCGGTGCTGGCCCTGCTGGTGCTGCTGGTGCTCACTCAGCTGTACCTGAAGAAACGCTTCCGCCGCGTGGCCAACGTCCCGCTGCTCGCGGCGACCGTGCTGGTCGCCGCGATCGGGGTGGCCCTGGTATTCACCCTGGTCAGCCGCGACCGGCTGGATTCGGTGGGTGAGCGGCTCGACGGCGTCGCCACCGCCAGGGACGCGCAGATCCAGGCGGCCGACGACGCGGGCCAGCGACGGCTCGCCGACCTGCTGGGCGAGTACTGCGACGAGGAGCAGGGATGCGGCGTGACGGCCGACGAATTCCGGGTGCGGGCACGACAAGCCGGCACCGTGGAGACGGACAACACGCGAGTGGCCACGGCGGGGGCGCGGGCCGTGGCGGCCGACGCCTACGGTGCGGCCGAATCCGGCGGCCGGGAGTTCCTGATCCCGGCGGGCACCCTGCTCGCCGGCGGGCTGATCCTGCTCGGGATGCACGCCCGCGTCGAGGAATACCGGTACCGCCCGTGAAACGGTCGCTGGCCTTGATCATGGCGCTGTCGCTGCTCGCGGGCGGCTGCTCGGCGCCCGCCGACGACCGGCCGGTCGTCGTGCTCGCGTCGTGGACCGACGCCGAGGAGGACGCGTTCCGGCAGGTGCTGGAAGCGTTCACGGCCGACACCGGGATCAGCCACCTCTATCAGGGCACCCGTGCCGTCGACCAGGTCCTCGCCTCGGACGTCCAGCGCGGAACGCCGCCGGACGTGGCCGTCCTGCCCAACGCCGGAGTGCTGGCGAAGTACCGGAAGTCGGGCGACCTGCTGCCGCTCGGCGACGAGCTCTCGGCCACCGTCACGCGGTCCTTCAGCCCGCAATGGGTCGCCCTGCAGAAGATCGGCACCCAGGACCTCTACACGGTCGCGGTGAAGGCCGATCTCAAGAGCGTGATCTGGTACAACCCGGCCAAGCTGACCGGGATCCGCCCGACGACGTTCGAGGGCCTCCGCGCGTACTCCGCCGGGCTGACGGCCGCGGGCGGCACGCCGTGGTGTGTCGGGATGGGCGCCCCGCCCGCCTCGGGCTGGCCGGGAACCGACTGGATCGAAGACATCCTGCTGCACTCGGCAGGGCCCGAGAAGTACTGGCAATGGGCGTCCGGCAGTCTGGAGTGGACCTCTCCCGAGGTCAAACAGGCCTGGCTGGACTGGGGTTCGGTGCTCGAGTCCGCCGCGATCCGCGGCGGCGCCGCGGCCGCGCTGCTGACCGACTTCGGCGACGCGGGAAAGCCGATGTTCGCCGACCCGCCGGGCTGCGTGCTCGAACACCAGCCGTCCTTCATCATCAGCCGCTACGAGAAGGCCAAGCGGGCCGACGGGACGGCACCGAGGCCCGGAGCCGACTTCGACTTCCTCTCCTTCCCGGGGCGCGACGTCTCCGAGGTCACCGCCGACCTCGCCGGGATGTTCCAGGACAACCCGCGGGCCAGGAAACTGATCGAGTACCTGGCTTCGGAGAAGGCACAGCGGATCTGGCCGTCCATCCCGGACGCGAGCGCGTTCTCGGTCAACCGGAATCTCGGGCTCGACGTCTACACCGACCAGGTGCGCAGAAAGGTCGCGGACACGCTCACTTCGGCCCCCGCGTTGTGCTTCGACGCTTCCGACCTGATGCCCGCGACGATGACCGGCGCCTTCTACCGCGCCGTCCTGGAATACCTGAGCAACCGGGACCGGCTGGACATCCTGCTGAGACAGCTCGACGACGTCCGGAAGAGCATCCAGCCCGGCGAGTGGTTGAAAATCCAATGTGGACAGTAAAGGAGTGCCGGTGAACGACCTGGCGCGGTTCCCGCTCGAAGGCGGCGGTTCGGTGGTCGTCGAGATCGACCCGGTCCCCGGCACCTCCCGGGTCTCCCGGCGTGACGACCTGGTCGAGGACGCCAAAGGATCGTTCGAGGCGGCGCTGGCGAACGTGAAGGACGCGGCCGCGGCGGCACTCGACACCTTCCGGTCGATGACGAGGGGGCCGGACGAGGTCGAGCTCAAGTTCGGCGTCAAGCTGACCGCTCAGGCGGGCGCGGTGATCGCGAAAACGGGGCTGGAAGGGAACTTCGAGGTCAAGCTGAAGTGGGTCCGGGACCCGGGGACCCGTTAGCGGCCGAGGCCCCGGATCAGTACCATCACCGATTCCCGGACGTCGGCCCGCGTCCGTTTCGGCTGGAACACCTGCCAGTCGAGCGCGACCACCAGCATCGTGCCGAACAATCCGGCCGCGGCCGTTTGGATCTGGACGCCGTCGGGCAGCCGCCCGGCGGCGTCCAGCCGGTGGAGTTGTTCCCGCACGATCGAGATGATCTCCTCGCGCAGCAACGTCAACGTCTCGTGCCACGTGCCGGGCGTGCGCCACATCTCGCTCACCAAGATCTGTGAGAAGCCGGGGTATTCGGCGATGAACTCCAGCGCACCGTCCACTTGGGACTCGATGACGTCCATCGGGTCGCCGTCGCCGGTGGCCGTGCGCAGCCGGTCCGCGAGCACGCCGACGCCGTAGCGCAGCAGTGCGTCGACGAGACCGTCTTTGCTGCCGAAGTTGTAGTAGACGGTGCCCTTGGCGACCTTCGCCTCGGCCGCGATGTCGTCCACCGTCAGCCCGACGAGGCCGCGGCTGGCGGACAGCCGCAGCGTCGCCTCGAACAACTTCTGCTTCGTCGCCTCACCCCGGGTGGTCACAACGCCAGCTCGGGTTTCAGCGCCGAAACCGTCCAGGTGCGCCGTTTCCGCGCGGCCAGCGTCGAAACCAGGATCGCGCCGACGAGGTACGCGACCAGGACACCGATGTCACCGAGGATCTTCATCGACGCGCCACTGTAGAGCAGGTGCCGGAACCCGTCGATCGCGTAACCCATCGGCAGCACGATGTGCAACGGGTACAGCGCGTCCGGGATCGTCTGCCACGGGAACGTGCCGCCCGCGCTGACCAGTTGCAGCACCAGCAGCACCAGGCCGAGGAACTTCCCGACGGCGCCGAAGAACGCGTTGAGCGCGTGCACCACGGCGGTGAAGGTGAGCGACACCAGCACGGCGAATCCGATCGCACCGAGCGGATGCGCGACGTCGATGCCGACCAGCCAGGTCACCGCGCCGAACAGCACGATCACCTGCGCGATCCCCAGCAGGGCCGAGGCGAGCCAGCCACCGAGCGCGACCTTGAACGGTGACGCGCCCGCGGTCAGCGCGCGGGTGGAAAGCGGCCGCAGCAACAGGAACAGCACGAACGCGCCGATCCAGGTGGCGAGCGAGATGAAGAACGGGGCGAGGCCCGCGCCGTAGGTCCCGGCCGAGGCGACGCCGGACGAGCTGACCGCGACCGGGTCGGCGATCGTGTTGGCGGTGGCCGCGCGGGTGGGGTCGTCGGGGTTCGGGATCTCCTTGAGCCCGGCGGCGAGTCCGTCACGCAGCTGGACCGCGCCGTCGGCGAGCTGGTTCGTGCCGGTGACCGCGGACTTCTCGCCGTCGTTCAGCTTCGAAGCGCCGTCACGGATCTGGTTCGACGCGTCGGCCGCCTGTGCGATCCCGCTGGTGAGCTGCGGCGTCGCCGAGGCCAGCTGGTGCGCGCCGTCGGACACCTGCCGCGCACCGGACGCGAGCTGGGTGAGCTGGCTGTTCGCGCCCTGGATCTTGGTGTTGGCCTGGTCCACCGGCGACCGGAGGGTGTCGAGGCGGCTCAGGATCTCCTGGACCTTCGCCTCCGGGACTTCGGCGTTCCGCAGGTCCTGCGCGAGCTGGGTGCGGTAGCCGTCGAGCTTGGCCTGGACGTCCCCGGACGCCGTCGCCGCGAGCGAGGCCGCGTCGGCGACCTTCTGGTTCCCGTCGGCGACCTGACCGGCGCCGTCGGCGAGTTTCTGGGTCTGGGCGGGCAGCTGGGCGGTACTGGATTTCAGGGTGCCGAGCCCGGTCGCCAGCTGGGAGCTGCCGGAGGCGAGCTGGGACGCGCCGTCGGCGAGCTGCTGCTGGCCCGATTTGAGTTTGCCCGCGCCGTCGGCGAGCTGCGAAGCGCCTGTCGACGCCTCCTGGATCTTGCCGTAGATCGTGGAGAAGCCGACCAGGAACTTGTCGGCCGCCTCGCTGCCGACCTTTTCCGCGATCGTCTTGCGGACCTGTTCGGCCACCTGTTTCGCGATGGTGCCCGACAGATAGTTGTTGGCGTCGTTCGTGGTCAGCGTGATCGTCGCCTGCTGGGGCTGGAAGTTGCCCGAGGACAGCAGTGCCGTGGAGAAGTCGCGCGGGATGCCGATGGCGAACGAGTAGGTGTCGTCGCGGACGCCCTTGGCGGCCTCCTCCGGGGAGACCTCGTGCCACTGGAACGTGCCGGACTTGACCAGTTCGTCGGTGACCTCACGGCCGACGTTGCGTTCCGCTCCGGCCGAGTCCTTCGCGCCGGCGTCGGAGGTGAAGACGGCGGCGGGCAGCTTGTCGAGGCGCGAGTACGGGTCGAAGTTCGCGTAGAGGTAGAAGGACGCGTAGAGCAGCGGCACCAGGACGAGCGCGGCCATGGCGAGCTTCGGCAGGGTGCCGCTGCTCAGCCGGCGCAGCTCGTTGGCGGCGATCCGGACGGGGTTCATTCCTGGTCTCCTGAAGTCTTTTCAGTCTCTTCGGTTTCGTCCGGCTCCGCCTCCGGTTCGAGAGGCGCGCAGCGCACGGGGTCGGGCTGCTCGAGGGCGCCGCAGAGGGCGGGCGTCTCCGGCAGGGCCGAAACCGGGGTGGTGGCGGTCAGCACGATGACGGCGAGGCCGCGTTCGGCGTGTTCACGGGCGAGCCGGGCCCAGCTGGCGACGTCGCTGGTGTGCCTGTCGGGGGTGTCGAGCACTAGGACGCCGACGTCCTTGCGGCCCGCGGCGAGCGCGGTGAGCAGCCGGGTGCGCGTCACCGCGGCGATGTTTTCGAAGCGGGTGGTGGCGAAGGCGGCGGCGTCGTGCTCGGCCAGCCAGCTCGCGACGGCGGCCTTGTTCGACGGCCGCTTCGCCAGCTCGAGTTCCTCCCCGACGACGACCTGCAGTGACAGCGCGCCGTCCGGCTCGCTCACGCCGGGCGCGTCGACGACCGCCACGACCTTGTGCGGGTCGCCGCCCTCGACGGTCACCGTCCCGGTGGCGGGCTTGAGTCTGCCCGCCAGCGCCAGCCCGAAGGCCGTGACGCCCACTCCGGGCTCGCCGTGCACGATCGCCAGCTCACCACCCGAAACGGTGAGTGAGGTAGGCGACAGCAACGTGCCGTGGGGTCCGGTGACGGACACCCTGTCGGCTTGAACCCGCACGAAGAACTCCCAGGTCGGTGACTCGCGGAACTTTTGAACTGACTGGTCAGTTCAAAAGTTAGCCCTGACCTGGGAGGTGCACAACCGCGCGGGGCCCACGTCACACGCAAGGGTGACGAAACCACCGCAAACCGGACGGTTAGCGCCGCTTTCGGCTAGCGCAGGGCCGAAGCCGGGTGGACCTCCCAGGACGTCCACAGTGGACGATAACCCTGCCGGTGCCAGAACACCGAAGAAAGCGGGTTGGTCGGGTTGTAGTAGAGGTAGGTGCCGTCCGCGCCGTCGGCGGAGAACTCTTTGTGCACCACGGACATCAAAGTCCGGCCGAGTCCGTTCCCTCGCAGGCCGGGCACGGTGACGACGTTGTTGACGTAGCCCCAGCGGCCGTGGGGGAGGAGTTCCGCTTCGGCCGACCCCGGTGACGACGTGATCCAGGCGGCGTGCGCGAACGCGACGGCCGCCCCCTCCCGCTCGGCGAGCCACAGCAGCGGGGTGTCCTTGCCGAGGGCCCGTTCCAGGGCCGGGGCGAGCAGTTCGGCGGCGTTCGAGCGCTGACGGGTGGCGACCTGGCCGATGTAGTCGTGCGTCGACACGGCCATCGCGAGCACTTCCTCGAAGTCCTCCGTCCGTGCCCGGCGGATGGTCACCCCGTCGTCGGCCGCGGCGTCGGGGTGGCAGCCCGTGCGCACGGCGAGCGCGGACATGGGCACCAGTCCGTGGTCGAGGAAGGCGCGGATCGCCTCGGCGTCCCGGCTCGGCCAGTTGACCACGCAGGACGAATCCTCACCGGGGGATTCGGCGTCCATCCACGTCCGCCACGCGCGCAGCAGCACGTCCATGCCCTCGGTACCGGTGTTCCCGATGAACGGGAAGAGCTGGCGCACGTCGGCGGCGGACCAGAGCAGGGGGATGTCGTCCGGGCCGTGCAACTGCCGCTGGACCACGCCGGTGACCTGGACACCCGCCGCCGTGGCGGCGTCCACCCGCTCGCCGGCGACCGGGGCGGGGGCGGCTTCGGGCAGCAGCCGGTCGACCGCCGCGAACCGTGCCCGGTGCGCGTCGAACAGCGTCTTTTCGATTTCCATCCCGCCCCCAGGGTCGACCGCGCCGGTCACCGCTACCGCAGGGCACTGGCGGGGCTCGCCGCCCACGTCGTCCACAGAGGACGATAACCCTGCCGGTGCCAGAACACCGGGGAAAGCGGATTGGCCGGATTGTACGAGACGAAGGTACCGCGCGACGACGGAGAGAACAGCTCGTCGTGTGCCACGGCGGTCAGCGCGCGCCCGATCCCGCGCCCCCGTGCGGCGGCGGTGACCGCGAGCGTGCCGACGTAGCCCCACTCGCCGGGCGGCAGCCGTCCCGCGAGCGCGTCGCCCGCGACCGGGGAGCGCTTTCCGCCGGTCACCATCCCCACCGTCACGCCTTCCTCTTCGGCGATCCAGACGCGGCCGCCGAACTGCAGTCCGCGCCGGACCTCCTCGGCGAGCAGGGCTTTGGCCCCGGAGCGGACGACGCCGTGGCCGACGAACGAGGTGTAGCGAAGTTCTTCGAACCGCAGCGCGACGATCTCCTCCAGGTCGCCGCCGGAGGATTCCCGGACGGTCACGCCGGGCACGGCGTGCGCCTCGCCCAGTGCGGGCGCGCGGACGGCCAGTGCGAGTTGCGGTGCGAGCCCGTGGTCGAGCAGGGCCCGCGTGACCACGACGTCACGGCTGGGCCAGGTGACCGTGCACGACGAATCGGGCTCGGGGTCGGCGAGCGCGATCCGCTCGCGCCAGGCGGCGAGCAGCGCGCTCATGCCCGCGCCGGCGTCGCGGGGCAGGATCGCGGTGAGGATCTGCAGGTGCGCCGGGCTCCAGAGCCGTTGCCAGGAGCCCACCGCGAACCGCACGTGCGCGATCGTCCCGGCGGCGCCGCCCGCTTCGACGGGCTCGCCGGGCGGAAGCGGCGGCGGCGACGGGAGCAGCGGGTCGAGCGCGGCGAACCGCGCCCGCTGCCGCGCCGCCGTCGAGGTCATCCCCGCTGGGTGCAGAAGATCGCGGTGCCGGGGAAGAGCTTGCCGCGCAGCGGGCTCCACTGCCCCCACGTGCGGGAGTGGCCCTCCGGCCAGGCGGGCTCGATGAGATCCGTCAGCGCGAAACCCGCGTCGGCGAGCGCGCGGACGTAGTCGCCGAGGGTGCGGTGGTACTCGACGTAGGTCGCGACGCCCTCCTCGTCGACCTCGACGTAGGGAGTGCGGTCGAAATACGGCTGGGTGACGGTGAGGCCCTGCGGCCCGGGGTCGTCGGGGAAGATCCAGCGCATCGGATGGGTCACCGAGAACACCCACCGGGAACCCGGCCGGAGTACCCGGTGGACTTCGGCGAACACGACGTCCACCGACGCCACGAACGGGATCGCGCCGAAGGCCGAGCACGCCGCGTCGAAGCTCGCGTCGGCGAACGGGAGCGACTCCGCCGTCGCCTGCACGAGCGGGACGGCGGGACCGGTCCGCTCGTTGCCGTCCCTCGCGTGGCGGAGCATGCCCGCCGACAGGTCGGTCGCCACCGCTTCGGCGCCCTGCGCGGCAAGCCAGCGCGAGGACGCCGCTTGCCCGCAGCCGACTTCGAGGATCCGCTTGCCACCGACTTCACCCAGGAGTGCGACATCGGCCTCGCGGACGCCCTCCGGGCACCAGACGAAGTCCGCGTCGCCGAGGAACCCGCCGTGGGTCGCTTGGTAGTCGTCGGCGTCGGCGTCCCACCACGCCAGGTTCGCGGCCGTCGCCTCGGGCGCCGAGACCGCCCGATAGGCGACGCCCGCGGTGCCGAGCCGCTCCTCGGCCTGCGCGTGCCTTTCGGCCTCCGGCTGCTGCTCGGTGGCGGACTGCTGACTCAAACCGATATCCTTTCCCCAGGTCAGGGCTTCGCTGGACAGCTTATCCGCCCGGCGTGATCGCGGTAGCCACCCTGATTGTGCCGTGTACAGGGGGCCGCGTAGGATATCTGTTAGCGCAGTGGGTTCGCGCTACTCTTTCCCCCGGTTCGCTCAGCGTCCGGGTCAGGGGGTCGCGTACCGGATGCGGTGATGCTCGCGGTCGTTCCCTGTGGACGTTTGCAGATGTGGTCGCCTCATGCCGGAAGAGCCCATGGTGCCCTAACCGCAAACCCACTACTTCCCATCCACCGGAGCAACCCGCCTAATGACGACCGACACCGCCACCGCCCCGACCGCCCCCACTGGGGCCCCGCAGGTCGCTATCAACGACATCGGGTCGGAGGAAGATTTCCTCGCAGCGATCGACAAGACGATCAAGTACTTCAACGATGGCGACATCGTCGAAGGAACCATCGTCAAGGTTGACCGTGACGAGGTCCTGCTCGACATCGGCTACAAGACCGAGGGTGTCATCCCCTCGCGTGAGCTCTCCATCAAGCACGATGTCGACCCGGCTGAGGTTGTCACCGTCGGCGATGAGGTCGAAGCCCTGGTCCTCCAGAAGGAGGACAAGGAAGGCCGTCTGATCCTGTCCAAGAAGCGTGCGCAGTACGAGCGCGCCTGGGGCACGATCGAGGAGCTCAAGGAGAAGGACGAGCCCGTCAAGGGCACCGTCATCGAGGTCGTCAAGGGCGGCCTCATCCTGGACATCGGCCTCCGTGGCTTCCTGCCCGCGTCGCTGGTCGAGATGCGCCGTGTGCGCGACCTGCAGCCGTACGTGGGCCGTGAGCTCGAGGCGAAGATCATCGAGCTGGACAAGAACCGCAACAACGTGGTCCTGTCCCGCCGTGCCTACCTGGAGCAGACCCAGTCCGAGGTGCGCAGCGAGTTCCTCAACGCGCTCGCCAAGGGCCAGGTCCGCAAGGGCGTCGTGTCGTCCATCGTCAACTTCGGTGCCTTCGTGGACCTGGGTGGCGTCGACGGCCTGGTGCACGTCTCCGAGCTGTCCTGGAAGCACATCGACCACCCCTCCGAGGTCGTCGAGGTCGGCCAGGAGGTCACGGTCGAGGTTCTGGACGTCGACATGGACCGCGAGCGCGTCTCGCTGTCGCTGAAGGCGACCCAGGAAGACCCGTGGCGTCAGTTCGCCCGCACCCACGCGATCGGCCAGATCGTGCCGGGCAAGGTCACCAAGCTCGTTCCGTTCGGTGCGTTCGTGCGCGTCGAAGAGGGCATCGAGGGCCTGGTGCACATCTCCGAGCTGGCCGAGCGCCACGTGGAGATCCCGGAGCAGGTCGTCCAGGTCAACGGCGACGTGATGGTCAAGGTCATCGACATCGACCTCGAGCGTCGTCGCATCTCGCTCTCGCTGAAGCAGGCGAACGAGGGCGTCACGCCGGAGACCGAGTTCGACCCCACTCAGTACGGCATGGCCGCCGAGTACGACACCGAGGGGAACTACATCTACCCCGAGGGCTTCGACCCGGACACCCAGGAGTGGCAGGAAGGCTTCGACAAGCAGCGTGAGGAGTGGGAGCGTCAGTACGCCGAGGCTCACACTCGCTACGAGGCTCACATGAAGCAGGTCGTCAAGGCCGCCGAGGCCGACGCCGAAGCCGCCGCCGACGCCGCGACCGGTGTCACCAGCAGCAGCGACTCGGGCGAGCAGAGCTACACCTCCGCTCCGGCCGAGGCCAAGAGCGGTGGCACGCTGGCCAGCGACGAGCAGCTCGCGGCTCTCCGCGAGAAGCTGTCGGGCGGCGCGTGATCCAGGCGCTCAGCCACTAGCTAGCTGACAGACAGCGGCCCCGGTCCATCACGGACCGGGGCCGCTGTCTTTTCCGCGTTTCGTCCTCTGGTTGTGGTCCTTGCGCGCGCAACTACCGCAAGTAGAGGACTACCTGCGGTGCGGGTGGGACGGGGTCAGGAGGTGGCGGGCCGGACGGCCGGCACCCAGATGCGTTCGAGCGCCGCGGCGCGGGCCTTGCGGCGGAGTCCGGCGAAGCTGTGCCTGGCGGGGACCATGAGCGCGCTCAGCCAGGTGCGCCGGTATTCGGCGAGGGCCTCGGCCACGGGACGATGGAGGACACAGTGCACCAGGCCCGGCGATCCGAGCCGGTGCCTTCCAGTGTGCTTGCCGTCTGCCATCGTTCCTCCGTGTGGGCTACCTTCGCCGCGCACGGTACGCAATCGAGCCCCCAAATCCGCGTAACCGACCGGCGTGTCACTCGAAATGGTTGAGTCGCGCGTCACGATGATCTTGCCTTTTGCACCTGTCTGTGCCGGATGTACTCATCGCGTGACCCTCGGCGGTCGGCCCAGGTGACGCCACTAGGCTGATCGTCATGCTGCGTGTGGGCCTGACCGGCGGGATCGGCGCCGGAAAATCGACGGTGGCGAACCGGCTTTCCGAGCACGGCGCCGTCCTCATCGACTCCGACAAGATCGCCAGGGAGGTCGTCGAACCGGGGACACCCGGGCTCGCCGAGCTCGTCGAAGCGTTCGGCGACGACATCCTCGCGTCCGACGGTTCGCTCGATCGTGCCGCGCTCGCCGCCAAGGCGTTCGCCGACGAGGAGTCCCGCAAGCGGCTGAACTCGATCGTCCACCCGAGGGTCGGCGCCCGCACGGCCGAGTTGATGGCCGCCGCGGCGCCGGACGCGATCATCGTCCACGACATCCCGCTGCTGGTCGAAGGCGGCCTCGCGCCGATGTACCACCTCGTCGTCATGGTCGACGCGCCGGAAGAGGTCCGGGTCCGCCGCCTGGTCGAGGCGCGGGGGATGGCCGAGACCGACGCGCGCGCCAGGATCAAGGCGCAGGCCACGACCGATCAGCGCCGGGCGGTGGCCGACGTCTGGTTCGACAACAGCGGAGCGCCCGACATCGTGCTCGCCGACGTCGACGCGCTGTGGGCGGACAGGCTGACCCCGTTCGAGGCGAACGTGCGGCTCCGCAAACCGCGAGCGCCGATGTCGCCGAAGATCGCCCAGTACGACCGGACGTGGCCCGCGCAGGCCGAACGGGCACTCGCGCGGATCCGCGTGGTGGTGGGGGACGACGCCGTGCGGGTCGACCACATCGGTTCGACGTCGGTGCCGGGACTGCCCGCCAAGGACATCCTCGACCTCCAGCTGACCGTGTCCACTTTGGACAAGGCCGACGAGCTGTCCGAAGCGCTGTCCGACGCCGGGTTCCCACGCGCGGAGGGCGAGTGGTTCGACGACGCCCACGGCGAAGAAGGCACCTGGCCGAAACGGTTCCACTTCGGTGGCGACCCGCGCCGTCCGGTCAACCTGCACGTCCGCTCCCAGGAGACGCCTGCCTGGCGGCTCGCGCTGCTGTTCCCGGAGTGGCTGCGCCGCAACTCCGACGAGCGTGACGCCTACGCCGCGGTCAAGAACGCCATGGCCGCGAAGCACGCCGGCGACGGGACCGTCGAGCGGTACACCGACGAGAAGCAGGTCTGGGTCGACGCGGCCTTCGCGCGGGCCGACGCGTGGGCCGGGGCGACGGGCTGGACGCCGTAGGTCACACGCGGAACTCCCGCAGGCCGGGCCACGCCATCGCCCAGGATTCGGTGTGGCCGGTGACCAGCCAGATCGGCATCCCGCGACTCACGTTGCGGACACCGAGCTCGTTGTCGACGTGGGAAACGATCCGGGCGTCGGTGAACGAACGCAGCAGCCGCGCCGGATCCGGTCCGACGAACAGCACGCTGTCCGCGGTCTCGGGCGGGCGGCCGAAGTACCAGAAGCCCCGGCTGGGGCTGTACACGGCGGGCAGTCCGTAGTCGGCGCCGTACCGGTCCAGCGCCCCGGCCTGCCAGTACCCGGCCGTGACGAGCGTGGTGCGCGCTCGCTGCTCCGGCGGGAGCCGGTGGTAGGCGTCCGCGACCGAACGGGCGAGGTCCGGCCAGCCGATCTCCTCCAGCGCGTACGCCGGACGCGGGACCTCGCGGCCTTCCGCGAGCCAGGTGGCGGGCCAGACCGGGAGCGCGTACGGAAGGGTGTACAGCGCGGAAAGCAGGAACACCGGCCAGGTCGGGATCCAGCGGAACCACGCGGACGGCTTCAGCTGTCCGAAGTGGACGGCCGCGCCCGCCCACAGGACGCCGAACATGCCCGCCGCGTAGTAGTACCGGCCGTTGGACAGGATGAACAGCGCGATCACCCCGACGGCGGTCCAGCCGAGGAAACGGTACTCGCGCGACTTGGCCGAGAACAGCAGCACCCCAAGTCCATAAAGGACGCCCACGACGCCGATGCCGAGCCCGGCCCCGGTCAGCAGGGCGGGCAGGAACCCGGCGCGGCCGCTCCAGCCGCCGGTGGTCTCGTGCGCGATGACGTCGCCCATCTCCAGTTGCGGCCAGCCGTTCGCGGCCTGCCACCACAGCGTGGGCACGAGCGACAACGCGGCGATCCCCGCGCCGAGCCAGAGTTTGGGCCTGCGCAAGAGATCCCGGGGCCCGAAGACGAGGATCGCGATCCCGGCGGCGACCCAGAAGGTCGCGATGAGGAGCTTGACGTTCAGCGCGACGGCGGTGGCCACGCCCAGCCACAGCAAGAGGTTGTCGTCACGCGTCCGCATCCACCGCACGAGCAGCCACGCGATCAGCGCCCACAGGGCCGGGTCGATCGTCGAGGTCGCCAGGTAGTGCCCGCTCCCGATGAACTGGCCGCAGATCGCGTACGCGGCGGCCGCCCGGGTCTGTGCCCGGCGGTCGCCGCCCATCTCGTAGGCGATGAGCCCGGTGAACACGACCCCCGCGGCCGTCGCGAGGACGGCGGGGAGCCGGAACACGAAGACGTTGCCCGGCGCGAGCCAGTCCATCACCATCGCCAGGAAGGGGAGCACCGGTGGCTGATCGGCGTAACCCCAGGCCAGCCGCTTGCCCGCGGAGAGGAAGTACAGTTCGTCGCCGAAGTAGCCGTACCGCCACGCCGTCGCCAGCAGGAGAGCCGCGGTCGCGGCGGCGAGCAGCGCCACCGGGAGCCGGGCGAACGCCGTACCGCACGCGGTCGGTGTTTCGGCCGCGCTGGCGGCTTCCATCCATTCCTCGCAGATCCTTCGGGTGCCGGTCCTCTCGCACCCTAGCCGCCACCGGCGCGACACGTCGGTCTTGAGAGGACCGGAGAAGCTCAGAAGCCCCAGTCCTTGAGTCTCGGCCACACCTCGTCCCACGTCCCGTTCCGGCCCGTGGCCAGCCAGATCTTCATGCCCTGACTCGAATTCGGCACCCCGGCACGGTTGTCGAGCGCGCCGACCTCACGCACCTGCGTGAAGTACGGCACAAGCACCGAAGCGTCGTTCCCGACGAACAGGACGTCCCGTGCCGATTCCGGCGGCCGCGGGAAAGTCGCGTAGCCGCGGTTCGGGCTCGACGGCGACGGTAGCCCCAGCTCCGGTCCATAGTGGTCGATGGCACTGGCCTGCCAGTACTTCGCCGCGATGACGCCCGTGCGAGACGGGTCGGGAACGGCGCGGTACGCCCCCGCCACCGACTCCGTGATCTCCCGCCAGCCGATCTCCTCGTCGGCGAGGAGCGGCCGTGCCCAGGCCGGGGTGCTCGCGACCGACGACGGCGGGAGGATCGGAAGCGTCTGCGGAATCGTGATCACCGCCGCCAGGACGTAGACCGGCCAGGTGGCGATCCAGCGCCAGTACTTCGACGCCTGACCCGCTTCGATCTCCACCGCGGCGGCGGCGAACAGCGGGGCGAACATCCCGGCCGCGTAGTAGTAACGCCCGTTCGCCAGCAGGAACAGGGCGAGTACGCCGAGCGCGGTCCAGCCGAGGAACCGGTACGGCCGCAGGCGTTCGGAGCGCAGCAGCCGCCACAGCCCGTAGCAGACGAGGACCATCCCCACCGGGACGCCCGCGCTCATCACCAGCGTCGGAACGAACGTGGCCCGCCCGCCCCAGCCCGCCGAAACCTCCTGGGAGATCGCGGCGCCCATCGTCAGCTGCGGCCAGCCGTTCGCGGCCTGCCAGACGAGCGTGGGGGTGATCATCGCGACGGCGATCAGCGCGCCGAACCAGAGTGCCGGACGGCGCAGGAGATCGCGCGGCCCGAAGACCACCGTGGCGGCCAGCGCGACGACCCAGAACGCCCCGATGAGGAACTTCGTGTTCAGCGCGACCCCGGTCACCACGCCGCTCCAGAGCAGGAGGCCGTCCGCGCGGGTCCGGGTCCACCGGACGAGCAGCCAGATCAGCAGCGTCCACAGGAACGGGTCGAGGGTGCTGGTCGCCAGGTAGTGCCCGCCGCCGAGCATCTGGACGGACACCGCGAAGGTCGCCGCCGCGATCACCTGCGCCCGGCGGCCGCCGCCCAGTTCCCTGGCGATCAACGCGGTCAGCACGACTCCGGCGACCATCGCCAGCGTCGCCGGGATCCGCAGGGCGAAGGGTGAATCGGCGCCGAACGCGTCCATCAGCCGGGCCAGGAGCGGCAACAGTGGCGGCTGGTCGGCATACCCCCAGTCCAGATGCCGGCCCGCCGCCAGGAAGTACAGCTCGTCGCCGAAGTAGCCGTAGCGACCGGCCGTCGCCGTGAGCACCGCACCCATCGCCCCGGCGATCGCGAGCACCGGCGTCCTGGCGAACGGCGCGACCTCCGCGCGTTCTCGTTCCCCGTACCGCTCTCGGAGTCCCTCGGCCTCGACGACCACGGGTATCCGCCCCCTCTCGATCGGTTTCGCTGATGATCGAGGGTCCCGTGAGGCAACTCCTCCGGTAATCGTCCGGCCGGTCAGGGTCCGTTCATCCTAGGGATGAGTCAGGATCAACCGATCGGTGGATGTGGACCGGTCAATGCCGCCGCCAGCCGAGCGTGATGTCCTTTGTGGACAGCCAGTGGCGCAGGTCGTGACCGTGGGCGGCCAGCCCGTCCACGGTCGTGTGGCTGACGCCGAGCGCGCGTTCGCCGTCGGCGGCGGAGAGCAGCCCGGTGGTGACCGCGGCGAGGAGTTCGTCGGTGTCGATCACCTCGACGGACTTCTTGTCCCGCAGGACGAGGTCGAGATAGAGGTCGGTGGCGACCCAGACGCCGTCTTCACGACGGACGTCGACGACGTCGAGGTAGAAGTCCTGATCGCGTTCGTGGCCGGGGTTGAACCAGAAGTCGGTGATCCGCAGGCCGAGATCCGGCAGCAGCCAGGACTCGAGGTAGCGGAACTGCTTCCGCCCCGGAGCCGGTCGCGCCATGTAGAGGCCGAAGGGCTCCTCGCGGTATTCCTCGACGTCCCTCACGACGCCCTTGGGATCCGTGTTGGTCTTCGCGGCCGGATCGAAGTACTCGACCTTGGGCGGGTGCAGCGCGGTCATGCGCTCATCTTGGAAGGCCCCGGCGCCCGCGGCCACCACCCAACCGGGTGGACGATCACGGTTTCGTGGTTTCCCCGGAGCAAGGCGCCGGGGCCGGATAGGGTGCGCTGGTTCCGCCATAGGGGTGAGTGGGAGACAACGCATGTTCGGGATCATCAGGCCGTGCCGCCATCGGCTTTCCGCGGGTCTGCACGCGGATTGGCTCGCTCATCTCTGCGGTCTTTGCCTGGCGTTGCGCGACGAACACGGACATCTCGCCCGAATGGTGACGAACTATGACGGCTTGATCATCTCGGCGCTCGTCGAAGCCCAGTCACCGCGTGCGGAGGGACGGCGCGACGCCGGTCCTTGCCCGCTTCGGGCGATGAAGGGAACTTCGGTCGCGAAGGGGGACGGCGCGCAGCTCGCGGCGGCGGTCTCCCTGGTGCTGGCTTCGGCCAAGATCAGTGACCACGTCGAGGACCGTGACGGCGCCTTCGCGCGGCGCTCCGTCGCTCTCGCCGCGAGGCGGGTGGCGACGCGCTGGGCGGACCAGGGGAGCCGCACGGGCATCAGGGTCGGGTTCGACACGGCGGTCCTGACCGAGGCCGTCGACAGACAGGGCGAGATCGAACGCGCCGTCAGTCTCGGTGATTCGGCCGTGCTCGCCACCGAACCCGCCGAACTGGCGACTTCGGCCGCGTTCGCGCACACCGCCGTGCTGGCCGGGCGTCCGGAGAACGCCGCGCCGCTGGCCGAGGCCGGTCGCCTGTTCGGCAGGGCCGCGCATCTGCTCGACGCCGTCGAAGATCTCGCCGTGGACGAGGCCGCCGGTGCCTGGAACCCGCTGACGGCCACCGGGACCGGGCTCGCCGAGGCGCGGCGGCTGTGCGACGACGCCGTGCTCGGTGTCGAACTCGCCCTTCGCGAGGTGAGGTTCGATCAGCCCAAGCTGGTGCACGCGTTGCTGGTGCACGAACTGCGTCAGGCGGTGCGGCGGTCCTTCGGGCACGGATCCCAGCAGCCACCGCCGGGGTGGATCGGTCCCGGACCTCGGCCGCAACAGCATCCCCACCAGCCCTATCCGGTTCACCAGGGCGGTTACCAGCCGCCGCCTCCGCCGCCGGGCGCTCCCGGTGGTGGAGGCCCGCCCCAGGAGCCGCCCAAGCAGAAGCGGAAGCACGGCGGCCCGCCGACCGACGGCCAGGGTGGTTGCTGCTGGACGCCGAAGTTCCGGGTGCCCGCCCAGCCGAGGGGGTTCTTCTTCGGCTGCGCGGTGGCGACCTACATGTGCTGCTCGTGCCAGTTCTGCTGCCGGGACCCGTTCCCGGGGGCGTGGAGCGGGAAGCCGCACGAGGCCTGGTGCAACAACTGTGACGGTTGTGACTGCTGCAACTGCTGTGACTGTTCCTGTTGAGCCGACCAGGCGAAACGGAAACTGTCGGACCCAGCGCCTACTCTGGTCCTCGTGGCTTTCGCAACCGAACACCCCGTACTCGCCCAGTCGGACCACCGGCCCGTCACGGACATCCCCCGGACCGGCGGCCGGTTCGAGGTCGTCAGTGACTACAAGCCCGCCGGTGACCAGCCGGCGGCCATCGACGAGCTCGAACGCCGGGTCAACTCGGGCGAGCGGGACGTCGTGCTGCTGGGCGCGACGGGTACCGGCAAGTCGGCGACGACGGCCTGGCTGATCGAGCGAGTCCAGCGCCCGACGCTGGTGATGGCGCCGAACAAGACGCTCGCCGCGCAGCTGGCGAACGAGCTGAGGGAGCTGTTCCCGCACAACGCGGTCGAGTACTTCGTCAGTTACTACGACTACTACCAGCCCGAGGCGTACATCGCGCAGACGGACACCTACATCGAGAAGGACTCGTCGATCAACGACGACGTCGAGCGGCTGCGGCACTCGGCGACGATGAACCTGCTTTCGCGGCGTGACGTCATCGTGGTCGCGAGTGTCTCGTGCATCTACGGCCTCGGCACGCCCCAGTCGTATCTGGACCGGTCCTCGGAGCTGAAGGTCGGCGAGCAGCTCGACCGGGACGTCTTCCTCCGCGCACTGGTGGACGTGCAGTACACCCGCAACGACATCGCCTTCGCGCGCGGCACCTTCCGCGCCCGCGGCGACACGGTCGAGATCATCCCGGCGTACGAGGAACTGGCGATCCGCGTCGAGTTCTTCGGCGACGAGATCGAGAAGCTGTACTACCTGCACCCGCTCACCGGCGACATCGTGAAAGAGGTCGACGAGGTCCGCATCTTCCCGGCCACGCACTACGTCGCGGGCCCGGAGCGGATGGAGAAGGCCATCCACGGCATCGAGGCCGAGCTGGAGCAGCGGCTGGCCGAGCTGGAGAAGCAGGGCAAGCTGCTCGAAGCGCAGCGGCTGCGGATGCGCACCGCGTACGACATCGAGATGATGCGCCAGGTCGGGTTCTGCTCCGGCATCGAGAACTACTCGCGGCATATCGACGGCCGCGAGGCGGGGACGGCGCCCGCCACGCTGATCGACTACTTCCCGGACGACTTCCTGCTGGTCATCGACGAGTCGCACCAGACCGTCCCGCAGATCGGCGGCATGTTCGAAGGCGACATGTCGCGGAAGCGGAACCTGGTCGAGTTCGGGTTCCGGCTGCCCAGCGCGGTCGACAACCGCCCACTGACCTGGGAGGAGTTCACCGACCGGATCGGGCAGACGGTGTACCTGTCGGCGACGCCGGGGCCGTACGAGATGGGGCAGGCGGGCGGCGAGTTCGTCGAGCAGGTCATCCGGCCGACCGGCCTGGTCGACCCGAAGGTGGTCGTGAAGCCCACCGAAGGCCAGATCGACGACCTGGTGCACGAGATCCGCGAGCGGGCCGAGAAGGACGAGCGCGTCCTCGTCACCACGCTCACCAAGAAGATGTCCGAGGACCTCACCGACTACCTGCTGGAGCTGGGCATCCGCGTGCGGTACCTGCACTCCGAGGTGGACACCCTGCGCCGGATCGAGCTGCTGCGGCAGTTGCGGGCGGGCGACTTCGACGTGCTGGTCGGCATCAACCTGCTCCGTGAGGGCCTCGACCTGCCCGAGGTCTCGCTGGTCGCGATCCTCGACGCGGACAAGGAAGGCTTCCTCCGCAGCGGCACGTCGCTGATCCAGACGATCGGCCGTGCCGCGCGAAACGTGTCGGGCGAAGTCCACATGTACGCGGACAAGATCACCGACTCGATGCGGCACGCCATCGACGAGACCGATCGCCGCCGCGAGAAGCAGGTCGCCTACAACGAGGAACGCGGCGTCGACCCGCAGCCGCTGCGGAAGAAGATCGCCGACATCCTCGACCGCGTCTACAGCGAGGCCGAGGACTCGGAGGAGACGGTCGCCGTCGGCGGTTCGGGCCGGAACGCGTCGCGCGGCAAGAAGCCCGAGCAGGGCGACAGGGTGCGCAGCTCCGGGATGCTCGTCGACAAGGACGTCTCCGGGATGCCGCGCGCCCAGCTCGCGGACCTCATCCAGCAGATGACCGAGCAGATGATGCAGGCCGCGCGCGACCTGCAGTTCGAGCTGGCGGCCCGGCTGCGGGACGAGGTCTCCGACCTTAAGAAGGAACTGCGCGGCATGGACGCGGCCGGCATCAAGTAGCGCGTGCAAGTACCGCAACCAGAGGACGAAACGCGAGGAGCGCTGGGGGCGGCCGATGACAGTCGAGGACGTGATCGAGTACTGCCTGGCCAAACCGGGCGCGGAGGAGACTTATCCCGCAATTAGTCCTCTAGTTGCGATCCTTGCGCGTGCAACTACCGCAACTAGAGGACGAAACGCGTAAGGGGTCAGAGGCGCGGACGGTGCTGCAGGCTCAGGTCCGCGTCGAAGTCCGGGAAGCCGGACGGCATCGAGCGCGTGGTCACCCCGGGCGAAACCGGGGGCAGCCCCGCCCAGCGCCGGACGTTGTTCGTCGCTTCGGCGGCCTGAGCCGCCGGAAGCTGCGAGATCCGGGCGCCGTGGTTCCCGCCCGGCACGGTGTAGCTGTACGAGTCCTTCGTGCCGAAGCCGAGCTGGAACGGTTCGGCGCCCCAAGGGTCGTTCCCGCCGTAGACGAACAGCAGCCGCTTCCCCTGCGTCTTCACCCAGAAGTCGATGTCCGGCATCGCCAGGTGATCGAACCGCGGGATGTCGACCGACTTCGGCACGAACGTCCGCGACACGTTGGATCCCGGGTAGCGCAGCAGATCCCGGAGATAGCCTTCGTAGGATTCCGGGGCGCCGAGCTGGTAGGCCGCCTGGAAGTAGTAGGGGACGTAGATCCCGAGGTTCTGGTCGGAGTAGGTGTTGAGGCTTTCGACGCGTTCGAACCACGCGTAGACCTCGGCCACCGGGGCGCCGGCCTTCGGGATCGTCGCGCAGTCGGACTGCTTCTGGTACTGCCAGAAGGCGAAGTACGAGTCGATGACCGAGATCTCCAGCGAGATGTCGGCCGAGCCGACGGTCGTGAACGTGTAGCCGTTCTTGGCCGCGTCCGCCGCGGCGAGCGCCGCGAACTCCGGACGCCGGGTCAGCACGTCGCGCTGGATCGCCTTCAGTGCCGACCGGCAGGCCGGGTCGTTCCCGACGTTCGCCAGGAACCGGTTGTAGCGGTCGTGCGAGTTGATGACGTCGTTGGGCGCGACGTAGGGGATCGTCGCGTCGACGTCGTTCGGGAAGAACCTACGGAAGTAGGTCGCCGTCATGCCGCCCTTGCTGCCGCCCGTCGCGAGCCACTTGCCCGGGTAGAGCCGCTTGAAGGCCTCCACAGCGCGGTGCTGATCGGCGGCGGCCTGCCAGATGGTCAGCTGCTTGCCCCAGTCCGGCCGGTCCGGCCGCGACGGGGTGAAGAACCGGTACTCCATCGACAGCTGGTTGCCGTCGACGATCTGGGTCGGCTCCGAGCGGTTGGGCGATTCCGACACGTTGTACCCGCTCGTGTACACCACGGTCGGCGAGCGGAACTCCTTGTGCAGCAAGGTGAAACGCTGCTGGAAGGTGCCGGAGCCAGGCCTGCGGTGGTCCACGGGCTGGGTGTAGCTGAGCTTGAAGAACCGGTATCCGGTCGGCGCCGGATTCTCCGAGACGACGGTCAGGCCGGGTATCCGCCCGAGTGCCTCTTTGACGTCCTCGGGTGCCGCCTGCGCGACCGGGGTCAGCCCGGCCAGTGAGAGAACGGTGATCGCCAGGACCGACCACGCCGCCGTGAGCTTCCGCATCCATGCCCTCCCCATCGGGACCTGTTGAGCGGTCGGATACTCACAGAGTCCCCGCCGGTGGGCAATCGCCTATCCGGACGGTGTCCCGGTGACCGGGACGGCTATCCGGCGCGGCGGAGCACGCGGTCGACGTAGGCCTTGATGGCCGCGAGCGCCTCGGGTGAGCTCCACAGTTCGAGGACGTGGGCGTCGTCGCCGGTGCGGTGCTCGGCGATCCGCTCGTGGAACGGCCGGTGCAGCTGGGCCTTCGTGTGCGCGTACGCGGCCGCGGGGATTTCGGCGAGTTTCTTGGCCACCTCGATCGCGCGCGGCAGCACGGACTCGGGCGCGGTCACCTCGTTCACCAGCCCGAGCCGGAGCGCGTCCTCCGGCAGGTGGGTCTCGCCGAGGAACGCGAGTTCGGCGAGGATGTCGGCGCCGAACCCGGACCGCAGGATCTCCAGCGCCGCCAACGGGAACGGGACGCCGACGAGCAGTTCGGTGATCCCGATCCGGCCAGGGCCGTCGGCGAGGACGCGGCGGTCGCAGGCGGCGGCGAGCACCGCCCCGCCGGCGATCGCGTGCCCGTTGACGGCCGCGACCACCGGGCCGGGGAAGCCGAACACCGAGAGGAACGCGTCCGACAGCGCGGGCAGGAAGTCCTCGACGTAGTCCGCGCCGCCGTCGTGCACCCGCCGGAGGTCGACGCCCGCCGAGAAGACGCCGCCGGTACCGGTCAGCACGACCGCGCGACAGCCGCCGAGCTGGACGTCTTCGAGCCGGAGGGCCAGCTCTTGGCAGAATTCCGTGTCGAGGGTGTTCGCCTTGCCGTGCTGCAGGGTGACGACGGCGATCCCGCCTTCGTCGTCCACGCGGATCGAAGAGGTGGCCATGGGCCGACCGTACCCGAGCCCGCGGAGATCTACAGTGGACCGCTCAATCCGCGAGGCGCACGGTGATCGTCGGGCTGAAGGAACGCTTGCGGTTCCAGCCGGATTCCGCGCCGATGCTGAGCTGGATCGCCCGGTCGGAGGGCGACCAGTAGCCGGTGCGGACGAAGTACGCGTCCATCGCGCACAGCCTGCTGCACGACTTGCGGTTGCAGATGGTCTCCCAGCCCCACTGCCTGCCGCTCTCTTCGACGCCGTTGCGGCGGACGAACAGGTGCGGGTTGCCGATGTCGCGGCAGTAGGCGCTGCCCTCGGAGATGTAGAGGACCCCGTCGATCTTGTAGAAACGCTTGTTGTCGAGAAGTGTCACTTGACCCGAAGCGGCGAATCCGACTCTGCCGCCCTTGTCGGCGGTCATGGTCCAAGCAAGGGAGAATTCTTGGACCGGGATCTCCAGTGACTGGGTCATGGTGACATCCCCGCTTTCTGCTCGCGTCGGCACCTTTCCCCTGAAGATAAGGATTTCCCGGGGGTCGCCGAAGCTGAACGGTGACTTTTCACCCAATGAGTCGATGATCGGAAAATCGATGTTCTCATGCGCATGAAACACCGGTTACCGGCGCTAATGGGTGAAGGTCGCCACGGCCAGTGAAAACCGGGGCCCACCAGGGAAGTGATTTTCGTCTTCCCGGTGGGCCCCGGTGATTTTCGAGTACGGAAACGCTCTCAGCTGGTGATGTCCTTCGTCGCGAACCGGCGGCCGGCGAGGAGGAAGAAGACCGTGCCGTACAACGCCGCCGACAGCAGGCCGTTGGCCATGTTCGTCCAGTCGATGTCGGTCGAGATCAGATCCATCCACGAGAAGGCGAAATGCGTCGGCAGGTAGTCCCTCAGCCCTTCCAGCGCGGTGATCTGGTCGAGGATCTGCGAAACGATCGCGACGATCACCGCACCGCCGACAGCGCCCAGCGGGGCGTCGGTGGCGACCGAGAGCAGCATCGCCAGACCGGCCACCCACGCCAGCTGCAGGATGATGTAGATCGTCGCCAGCCCCATGGCCACGAGGCTGTCGCTGAACGACACCGCGTCCCCGGTCGGGCTGATCGCGTCGCCCGCCCCGTACCAGATGACGCCGACTATCAGCGCCACCAGCGGCAACAGGATCAGCGCGATCGCGGACAGGATGCCGGAGACGATCGCCTTCTGCCGCAGCACCCGATGCCGGGGGACCGGCATCGCGAGTAGGTATTTCAGGCTCGACCACGACGCCTCGCTCGCGATCGTGTCGCCGTAGAACAGCGCCACGATCATCGGGAGCAGGAACGTCCCGGAGACGAACAGCGCGAGCACCACGAAGTTCGGCGCGCTCGCGGTGGCGAGGTCGACGAACCCGCCGCTGCGGCGGTTGGGGTTGGCCTGCCCGATCTCGAACGCGATCACCAGGATGAACGGCAGCAGCGCGACGAACCCCAGCATGAGCTGGGTCCGCCGCCGTTTGAGCTGCCGTTTCAGTTCGACGCCGAGCCGCAGCGTCCGGTCGGCGCGGTAACCCGCCACCGCCCCGTCCGGGCCGACCTCGGTGCGTTCGTGCGACGCGACCTCGGTCAGCTCCAGCAGGGCCGCCGGATCGGTGTGCACTCCGTGATCCGCCCGGGTCACCGGGGAAGAACCATTGGTCTTACTCACCCTTCGAGTCCTCTCCGACCAGCTGCAGGAACGCGTCTTCCAGACGGCGCCGCGGCCCGGCCTGCTCGACCGCGACCCCGGCCCGCACGAGGGCGGCGACCGCCTCGGCGCGTGCGAGACCGTCGAGATCCGCGTGGACCAGTTCCCCGTCGACGTCGACGCCGGAAACGCCCCCGACCTTCCGCAGCGCTTCGGCCGCTTCGGCGGGCTTGTCGACCCGGAAGGTCGCCTCGCCGCTGGACGCGGCCAGTTCGCCGACCTCACCCGAAGCGACCAGCATGCCGCGGTGCATCACGACCACGTGCGTACAGGTCTGCTCGACCTCGGCCAGCAGGTGGCTCGAGACCACCACGGTGCGCCCCGTCGCCGCGTAGCGCTGGAGCACCTCGCGCATCTGGTGGATCTGTGGCGGGTCGAGTCCGTTGGTCGGTTCGTCGAGCACCATGAGCTCCGGCAGGCCGAGCATCGCCTGCGCGATCGCGAGCCGTTGCCGCATGCCCTGGCTGTAGGTGCGGACCCGCCGGTTCACCGCGTCGCCGAGCCCGGCGATCTCCAGTGCCTCGGCGAAATGCGCCCTCTCCTTCGGGCGGCCCGTGCTCGCCCAGTACAACTCCAGGTTCTCCTTGCCGGACAGATGCGGCAGGAAGCCCGAACCCTCCACAAAGGACCCGATCCTGGACAGCACCGGCGCGCCGGGAGCGATCAGATGGCCGAACACGCGGATGTGGCCCGCCGTCGGCGTGATCAGCCCCATCAGCATGCGCAGCGTCGTCGTCTTGCCCGCGCCGTTCGGCCCGAGCAGCCCGAGCACCTGACCGGGTTCGACCCGGAACGACAGGTCCTTCACCGCGACGAAACCGCCCGCGTAGGACTTGTGCAGGCCCTCGATCACCAGCGGCGTCTTCGAGAGGCTCTCGTCGACGTCGTGGGCGCGGCGGCGGCGGAACGCGGCGATCACCGTGATCGCGATTCCCGCGAGCAGGGTTCCGGCGATCCCGAGCAGCTGCGCGACGGGGGCTCCCGCGCCGACCGACGTGCCGTGGACGACCGGGACTCCCAGCCCTCCGCCGTCCGCCAGCCCGATGCGGAACACCGCGGGTTCGACCGGGGTGGCGAACGCCTGATCCGTCGTGCCGACGACGAGCCGGAGCGTGTGCCCGGCCTCCAGCGGCCGCACGATGCCCGGCAGGGTCACCGTCACCTCGACCGGGCTGCCGTCGGCGGGCAGTCCGGAGACACGGAAGGGTGCGACGGCGTTGGCCGGGAGCGTGCGGACGCCTTCCGAGTTGACGTCGTAGAGCTTCGCGAACAGGACGGCTTCCTTCTGCGCCGGCGCGGCGGAAGGATCCGCGGACACCTGCAGCCGGACCGTGGACGAACCGGCCACGATCGTCTGCTCGCTAAGCGGCGTCGTCGCGAACTGCGCGGCCTGACCGGGCGGGTCGATACTGAACAGCCCGGAAAGCCGGGACGAGCCCGCGACCGCTCCGTTCAAACCGGGGATCCCGCTCACCGCGGCGGGGTTGCCGCCCGCGGGCCGGACGACCGGCTGGGCCGGGCCCTCCAGCGCGAAACGCCGCCGCTCGGTGGCGTCCCCGGTGGCTCCCGGGTACGCGGGCGCGGTGACGGTCCGGACCGAAGGGGCGCCGTTGGCCCGCAGCGTGCCCTGGATGTCGTAGCTGAACCCGGTGCCGGGGTCGGTGCCCTGGCCGGTCAGCGAGAACTTGAGGAAATCGGCGATCTGCGCCCGGAGCTTCTGCCCGGGCTTCCCGCCGTCGTGGCCGCCGGTGTACCAGATCGTGCGGACCTTGCCGCCCGCCGCGGCGATCTGCCGGGCGCTCGCGTCGGACTGGTCCAATCCGAACAGAGTGTCGCTTTCGCCCTGCACCAGCAGGGTCGGCACGGTGATCTTGTCCGTCACGGACGCGGGGGAGACGCGGCGAAGCAGGTCGACGGTGCGCTGGCTCGCCTTGCCGGTGGTCGCGAGTTCGGTGTAGGCCTGACAGACGTCGGCGGTGAACCGTCCACACGGGTCGGCGGGACCGGGTGTCGGCCGCTGTCCGTTCGGGCCGCCGAGCGGAAGGGACTGCGCCGCCGCGCCCGCCGCGGCCGCGCCCTGGGAGGCGCCGGACTCACTGGTCTCGTCACCGGCCTCGGGCGCGTCGTTGGAAGGCGATCCACCCTGGGCCGCACCGGAACCGGCGGAGAAGAAGATGCCCGCCCACGACCTCTTGAAGACACCGTCCGAAGTGAACGCTCCGGCGGCGGGAGTGGTGGCGTTCGGCGCCGCCGGGGCGGCGGCGTTCGGGAAGAGTCCCTGTGCCAGGTCGTTGTAGGTGATCACCGGTGCGATCGCGTCGACGCGCTTGTCGGTCCCGGCGAGCAGCAGCGAAAGCGCGCCGCCGTACGAAGCGCCGGACACGGCCACCTTCGGATCGCCGTTTTCGCTGAGGACCTCGGGCCGTGCGGCCAGGGTGTCGATCAGCTTCCGGGCGTCGGCGACCTCGCGGTCGGGGTCGTTGAGCGCGATCTTCCCGGTGCTGCGGCCGAAACCACGCGCGGACCAGGCGAGGACGACGAAACCCTTCTCGGCGAGCTCGCGTGCTTCGGTGGCGACGCTGTTCTTGTCGCCACCGAAGCCGTGGGCGAGCAAGACGGCGGGCGCCGGGGTCTGCTCGGGGAGGTAGGTGGTCGTGTCGATCTTGACGACCTCGGACGAGCCGGGGACTTCCGGCAGGTCGAGGGTCGCTTCCTGGGTTTTGACCGTGGACTGAGCGGGATCGCTGTTCGTCCACACGACGGCCGCGGCGGCCAGGACCACCACGACCGCGGCGAGCGCGATGAGCTTCGCGCCTCGCGTACGAGGGAGCGGGATTCGGGGCACGGAATGACCGTATTCGCCCGAAGCTGAGAACGCCTCGTCGAGCTAACGCGGACCACACAAGGGTGGGTTGTCCCGCCATCAAAACGGGTACTAGAACAGCGAGGAGAGGTGAGTGTGACGGGAGTTACGCCATCATCTTGGTGACAAGGGCAACCTTAACTGGCGTCATGCGTACAGACAGGTCAAACTGGACCAGCTGTGAGGGGAGTATTCCTTCGCGGCGGTGTCGTCAGCACGGTGGTCTTCGCAGGCCCCCGGCACCGTCGGCCGGTCTCGTACCGGCGGAAGAGACCTCCGGTTAGTTGCTGCTGTGCACTATCCGGAGGGTTGGTTACATGTCTGTTCCCCTGTGGCTATGGATCGCCACGGTCGGTGGTCTGCTCGCGCTGATCGCACTCGACCTGGTCATCGTCGATCGCAAGCCGCACGAGGTCACCACCGGCGAAGCCGCGCGGTGGGTCATCTTCTACGTCGCCGTGGCCGTCGCTTTCGGCATCGGTGTCTGGATCTTCGGGGGACACGACCCCGGCGTCGAATTCTTCACCGGGTACATCACCGAGTACTCGCTGAGCGTCGACAACCTGTTCATCTTCATGATCATCATGACGTCGTTCAAGGTGCCCGCGATCCACCAGCACCGCGTGCTGCTGATCGGCATCCTGCTCGCGCTCGCCATGCGCAGCGTGTTCATCGCCGTGGGCGCCGCGCTGATCGCGCAGTTCGTCTGGGTCTTCTTCCTCTTCGGCGCCGTCCTCATCTGGACCGCGGTCAGCATGGTCCGCAACAAGGACGAGGACGAGGAATACGAAGAGAACGCGCTCACCCGCTGGGTGCGCAAGCTCTTCCCGGTCACCAACGAGTGGCACGGCCACAAGTCGTTCGTGAAGAAGGACGGCAAGCGCTGGATCACCCCGATGTTCCTGGTGATCGTCGCGATCGGCAGCGCGGACCTGCTGTTCGCCGTCGACTCGATCCCGGCAATCTTCGGCATCACGCAGGAGGCATTCCTGGTCTTCACCGCCAACGCGTTCGCGCTGATGGGCCTGCGCCAGCTGTACTTCCTGCTCGGTGGCCTGGTCACCAAGCTGGTGTACCTGTCCTACGGCCTCGCGGTGATCCTCGCCTTCATCGGCGCCAAGCTGTTCCTGCACGCGCTGCACGAGTACCACGTCGTGCCGGACTGGCTGGACATCAACAACTGGGTCTCCCTGGGTGTCATCGTCGTGGTCCTGACCGTGACGACGGTGGCCAGCCTGTCGAAAGCGAAGAAGCTGGAAGCCGCCGAGCGGGAGTCTTCAATCAGTAGTTAGAGCTGCTAAGGATCGGGTACCGTCGGGGCTGTGCGTCCCGTTGACATCGAAGCCCTGACGGTCCCCGGCATCCCCGCGCTGCGCGGCGACCTGCTGCTCACCGCGCTGAGCAGGCCTGATCTGAAGACGAACAGCTACCGCGGCGGCCTGCGCAGGGTCGATCCTCGCGGTGGCGGGGAAGAGCCCTGGACCCACGGGACCAAGGACTCCGCCCCCGTCATCTCCCCGGACGGCCGGTGGGTCGCCTTCCTCCGGGCGGGAGAGGGCTCCGGGCGCGAAGCCAAGTCGCAGGTGCACGTGATCGCGGTGGCCGGTGGTGACGCGAAGCGGATCACCGACCTGCCCCTCGGCGCGGGCACCCCGGTCTGGGCACCCGATTCCCGCCGGATCGCCTTCGTCGCCCGCGTGCCCGAGCCGGGCCGCTACGGCACGGAGAACGCGGACGGCGAAACCCCGGAGCCCGCCGAAGAAGCGCCGCGGCACATCACGAACCTCTTCTACCGGGTCGACGACATCGGTTTCCTCAACGACCGTCCACAACGTCTGTTCGTCGTGGACGCCGTCGCCGCGCTGGAGGAGGCCGCGCCCGCCGACCTCACGCCGCTGACCGACGACCGCGCCGACGTCGAGCATCCTTCGTGGACGGTCGACGGTGAGTTCGTCCTCATCGTCGCGCCCCGTGACTGGGCGGTCGAAGACACCGTCCGCTCGGACGTCTACGCCGTGCCCGCCGGAGGTGGCGAGCCCCGGCTGCTGGTCAGGACCCCGGGCAGCGCGGCCAGTCCGGTGTCCACTCCGGACGGTGCGATCCTGTTCTACGGCACCGAATTCCCCGGTATGGAGGAGATCGCCCGCAACACCGGGCTGTGGCACGCGCCGTGGCCTTCCGGTGACGAGCCGTCGTCCGCGCGCCGGCTGACCGACGTCGAAACGGTGGACTGCGACAACGCGGCCGGCCCGCCCGCCGTCCTCGGCGACGAGGTGCTCGTCGTGGTCCGCACCCGCGGCGCCGCCGAGTTGCGCGCCGTTCCGCTCGACGCCGAACTGGCCGAGCTGAAGTCGTTGCGGTACCTGGCCGGCGAGTTCGCCGCGGTGAAGTCGTTCGTCGTCGACGGCGCGCGGATCGCCGCGGTGATCGGGACGCCCGAGAGTTCCGGCGACGTCGTGCTCCTGTCGGACGAGGAGCCCCGTGTGCTCACGGACTACTCGAAGACGTTGCGGGACATCGGGATCCGGCCGCTGGAGGAACTGGACGCGACCGGGTCCGACGGCTATCCGGTGCACGGCTGGATCGTCCGGCCCGAGGGCGACGGACCGCATCCTGTCGTCCTGATGATCCACGGTGGGCCGTTCGCGCCGTACGAATGGAAGGTCTTCGACGAGGCGCAGGTGCTCGCCGCGGCGGGGTACGCCGTCGTCCTGGGGAACCCGCGCGGTTCCGCGGGCTACGGCGAGAGCCACGGTCGCAGCATCGTCCGCGGCTTCGGCACCGTGGACGCGCAGGATCTGCTGACACTGCTGGACGAAGCGCTCAAGATGTCCAATTTGGACAGTGATCGCGTCGGTGTGATGGGTGGTTCGTACGGCGGCTTCATGACCAGCTGGCTCGCCGCGCACCACGGCGGCCGGTTCCGGGCGGCGTGGAGCGAGCGCGCCGTCAACGCCCACGACTCGTTCGTCGGCAGCTCGGACATCGGCTGGTTCTTCGCCGGCGGCTACATCGGCGACGATGTCGAAGAACAGCGCAAGCGCAGCCCACTGACCTACGCGGAAAAGATCGACATCCCGTTCATGGTCGCGCACTCCGAGCAGGACTGGCGGTGCCCGCTGGAGCAGGCGCAGCGGATGTACGTGGCGCTGCGGCGCGCCGGGGCCCCTGCCGAGTTCCTGCTGTTCCCGGGCGAGGGGCACGAACTCACGCGTTCGGGTCAGCCGCGGCACCGGGTGCAGCGGTTCGACGCCGTGCTGCAGTGGTGGGCCCGTCACCTCTGATCTTCGGTACCGAACGCTATGAAAGGCCCGTTACTTGCAAAATTTGCAAGTAACGGGCCTTTCATAGCATTGGTCAGCTCAGCATCGGTCAGCTCAACAGCGTGTAGTTCAGCTCTTCGCACACCCGGCCCAGCGGGACGTCGAGCCCAGGGTGGTCCAGCGGGAGCAGCACGTCCGGCGCGACCGGCAGCGAGTTCCCCGCCGGGGGGTCCCACAGCGCGAGCGCGGGCCCGCCGGAGTCCATGGACGACCGGTACCAGACGCCGTCGAGGTCGCCGAAGGCCGCGCGGATGGCGCGAGCCCAAGCCTGGGTGATCTTCTTCGGCCCGCTCGAGATCTCCTGCGAGGCGCCGACCCGGGTCGGCCACAGGCCGGCGAGGTCGAGCAGCCGCAGCGTGCGGGTCGGCCGGACGACGACGAGGCGCGGGCCGCGGGATTTGCGGTCGACCGTCGACGTGGTCTGGAAGACCTCCGCGATGCTGGTGCGCACGGTGAGGCCGAAGTACAGGACACCGTTCCCGGGGTCGGTGACCGGGCGCCCGCCGCGACCTGGGGTCTGCGGGTCGAAGCGGCCATGGGGGAGCGGGCCGCTGTAGCGGAACGAATTCCACTGCTGGGGGTGGTTGCCGTGCGCGGTGAAGATCCTGACCAGCCTGGTGCCGGGATGCACCGTCACCACGTCATTGGTGCGGTGCAGCTCCTTGACCAGGACAGAGCGTGCGGGCGGCAGGGGGAGCCGGGCCATACCTCGGGAGTCGTCCGTCCTTGTCGGGTGATCTTGCTCGGTGGGGTCAGCCTACGGCCTGCCCCCGACTGAATTTTTCCGTCGTCGGGCAAAACCTCAGAACGGGGAACCGAGAGTGGCCACCAGCCTCGCGACATGTTCGGGGTCGCCGCCGGAGAGCAGCCATTGGCGCGGGGTGGCGGGGTGTTCGTTGATCACCAGATCGGACTGCGGGGTGCTCATGAACGCGGCGACGACGAGCGCGGGCTGGTCCTCGGGGACGGCGCGCAGCACGACCTCCAGGCCGGGCAGCACTCCGGAGCCGGTGAACTGCCAGGCGGGCAGCCGCCAGCCCTGGTCCTTCCAGCCGGTGAGCCTGCCCTCCTTCAGGCGGTGACGGATGCGGCTGTCGTCCACGCCCAGCGCTTTCGCCGCCTCCAGCACGCTCAGTGCCGAATCGGCGAGTACGGCGTGCGCGGCGACCGTGCGGGCACGGAAGTCCGGTTCGTCCTCGCTGCGGGGGGAGATGTCCAGGCCGACGTCGGTGAGCGCGGCACGTTGATCCGCTGAGAAGTAGTGCGACGGATCGGGGTTCGGCGGGGAAAGCCTCCGCGCCGCGTCCTCGACGAGGTTCAGGAACTCGTTGGCGTCGACCTTCAGGCCCGCCTTGGCGAGAACGTTCTCGAGCGCAATGGACATAGCGCCTAGGGTAACGCGTCTGTGCGGGTTCGTGCGGTCTCATCTCGGTTTCGTGGGGGAATTCACCAGAAACGAACACAGAGCGCACGGGATCACACACGCGCAGTAGGCAATATCGGAACAGTGTGCCCGGATCGGGCGACCTTGTCCAGGGATCCCGGCTTGACAGGTCGTAGGGGGGAACTTACCTTCCGAAAGGTAATCGATTTCTTCCCACCGCTTCGGAGAACCCGGCTGGTATGGGGCCGGCTTGGGGGAACAAGGGGGTGGGGCGTTCCTGGGCGGCCGGCGCGAACCGGTCGCCCAGGCACGTCGTTCATCCGGGATCTCCGGGATCAGCCGCGCCGTGAGCTCCGGCGCACGATCAGCTTCGCCTGCAACGTGGTCGTCGTGGCCTTGCGCGTGCTGTCGCCGATCCGGGCGAGCAGCAGCTCGGCGGCGACCTTGCCCACCTCGTTCGCGGGCTGGGCGACCACCGTCAGCGGCGGATCGATCAACGTCGTCCACGGCGCGTCGTCGAACGACACGATCCCCACGTCCTGTCCCGACCGCAGGCCGCGCGAGGCCAGCGCTTCCAGGACGCCGATCGCCATCGTGCTGTTGCCGACCAGCAGCGCGTCCGGCGGCTCCGGCTCGTCGAGCAGGCTGAGCGCGGCGAGCCTGCCGCCCTCGGCGCGGAACTCGGCACGCCGGGTGAGCGCGTTCTCCACGCCGACGGCGTCGGTGTACCCGGCCAGCCGGTCTTCGGCCGTGCGCACCCCGGGAGGCCCGCTGACACAGGCGACCCGCCGGTAGCCGCCGTCGATCAGGTGGCGTGTCGCGTCGCGGGCGGCGAGCCGCGTGTCGACGAGCACCTGGTCGCCGGTGTTCTCCAGCAGCGGCCGGTCGACGGCGACCACGGGCGTGCCGCGCTGGGTCAGCCTGTCGACGTTGGTGGCCCGGCCGGTGGGGGAGAGCACCACGCCGGCGACCCGTTCCTGGAGGGCGACGTCGATGTAGCGCCGCTCCTTCTCCTCGTTGTCGTCGGCGTTGCACAGCACCACCGAATAGCCCGCCGTCTGCGCGATGTCCTCCACGCCGCGGGCGATCGCGGTGAAGAACGGGTTCTCCACGTCGGAGATGATGAGCGCGAGCACCGCGGTTTCCTGACGGCGCAGGTTCCTTGCGAGCCCGTTCGGGTGATATCCCAACTCCGCGGCGGCGGCCTGTACCCGCGCCGCGAGGATCGGGTCCACAGTGGACTTCCCGTTGAGCGTTCTCGACACGGTCGCCGTCGAAACCCCGGCCTTCGCCGCCACGTCGTTGATGGTGGCCACCGTGACCTCCCCTTCTGCAGGTGTCTTGACACCTTCGCACGGGAAGAATAGCTTGACCGACAATCGTTACCATCCGCTGATCGCGCTACTCGCGCTTGAAAGTTCGCGCTGGGACTCCGGAGGTGCCGTGGGGGACCCGGGCCTGGTGCTCGGCATCGACATCGGCACCTCGAGTTCCAAAGGTGTCCTCGTCGATTCCCGGGGAACCGTGGTGGCACGAGCATTCCGGCGGCACGACACTTCCCGCCCTCGTCCCGGCTGGTTCGAACACGACGCCGAAACCGTGTGGTGGCAGGATTTTCTCGCCCTGGCCAGGGAACTCTTGGCAGGAGCCGGGGATCATCCCATCATCGGAGTCTCGGTCAGCGGGATCGGACCGGTGCTCCTCCCGGCGGACGCTTCCGGAAAACCGTTGCGCCCGGCGATCCTTTACGGCGTGGACACCCGCGCTCATGACGAAATCCGTGAGCTGAACCGGGAATTCGGTGAAGAATCCATTGTGGAACGCGGTGGCAGCGCGCTCGGCTCGCAAGCCGTCGGGCCGAAATGGCGCTGGCTGGCCAAGAACGAGCCGGACGTGTTCGAAAGCGCGAAGCTGTTCCTGATGGCGAGTTCGTTCCTCGTGCTGCGGCTGACCGGTGAGTACGTCCTCGACCACCATTCGGCGAGCCAGTGCGATCCGATGTACGACCTGCGCGAGGCCCGGTGGGCACCGGACCGGGTCGCCGCGATCGCGCCGGGCATCGAGCTGCCCCGGCTCGCGTGGCCGACCGAGGTGGTCGGTTCGGTCACCGCCGAGGCGGCCGCGGAAACCGGCCTGCCGCAAGGGATCCCGGTGACGGCGGGCACGATCGACGCCTGGGCCGAGGCGACGGGTGCCGGGGTCACCTCGCCCGGGGACACGATGCTGATGTACGGCACCACGATGTTCCTGCTCCAGGTGCTCGCCGATCCACGCCCCGGCCAGGGGTTGTGGACGACCCGCGGCGTGTTCCCCGGCACCTATTCACTCGCGGCGGGCATGGCCACGTCCGGCGCGATCACCGACTGGCTGCGCGAACTCACCGGCGGCGAGTTCGGGGAACTGTCCGCCGCGGCGGGCGAGGTCCCGGCGGGCAGCCGCGGACTGCTGATGCTGCCGTACTTCGCCGGAGAGCGGACACCGATCCCGGATCCGGACGCACGCGGCGTCATCGCCGGGCTCACCACTTCCCACGGCCGCGCCGACCTTTACCGCGCGGCGCTGGAAGGCACGGCGTTCGGGGTGCGGCACAACCTCGAAGCCATGCGGGAAGCCGGTGGCGGCACACGGCGGTTCGTCGCCGTGGGAGGCGGGACGCAGGGCGGCGTGTGGACGCGGATCGTCAGCGACGTCGCGCGGATCGACCAGGAGATCCCCGCGGAGACCATCGGTGCCGCGTTCGGCAACGCCGTTCTCGCGTCCGTCGCCCTGGGCCGGGAGCCGGATGTCGAAGCCTGGAACCCGGTCGCCGAGATCGTCCGCCCCGGCCCGGACGCCGAGGTCTACGACGAGTTCTATCCGCATTATCGCGCGCTGTACGAGTCCACAGTGGACATAGCGCATTTCCTGGCGAGGAAGAACTCCCTCGCCTGAACCCCGGCGAACTCGCGGCAATCCCGGCTCAGGTGGGCTTGGTCGGCATAGCCCGCCGAGAACGCCAGCGAGGCGAGATCCGGCGCCGTCCCGGCGAGCCCGATGGCGCGCTGGAACCGCGTGACGCGCAGGTACGTCGCCGGGCCGTAGCCGACCGCGAGGGTGAACCGCCGCCGCAACTGCCGCTCCCCGGTGGCGAACGTCTTCAGCGCGGCGGAGACCCGGGAGACGCCGCCGTCGAGCCTGGCGATCAGCTCCGCGATCTCCCGGTCGCCTCGTCCGGTCCGGTGTTCCGCGACGACGTCGGTGAGCGAGGCGGCACCGTCGAGCACCCGCTCGGTGAGCAGCGCGCCCTCCTTGCCCCAAAGGTCGCCGAGGGGGACGCGCTGATCACGCAGCTCGTCGGCGCCCAGCCCCAGGACGTCGCCCGCCCTGCCGGGCGCGAACCGCACGCCGCGCGCCCGGACGCCGGACGGCGTTTCCCAGGTCCAGGCCGTGGTGTCCGGTCCGGCGACGAAGACCTCATCTCCGCTCGCGACCAGGTCGACGCAGCCGTCGGGCACGATCCGCTTCGGCGCCCGGCCCGCGTCTTCCCACAGGCAACGCACCACGCCGCCCAGCCCGGCGGATGCCGTCGTTTCCCGGTACACGGTTGCCATGATGCCCCGGGGGTACGACAGGAATCGAGCCAGGCATATCACTCAAAGTGAGCTATCCGGCTCACCGTGTTTACGCCGATCGTCCGATGACCAGGTACTCCGCTGTCTTCAGGGCACCCAAAAGGGTGAATATCGGGTTTCTTCCCGATAACGGCTAACGCGGAGTCACCTTGGAACGAGAAGTAAACGACGCACTCGTTGGAAGTGCGCTCGGACGAGAGAAGACCTCTCCATGGGTGTTCCCATCGCGACCCCTCCGGCATCGGCGCCGGGACAGGGTGCCCCGGGCAGGCTTAAGCCGCTCGGGTCCGTCGTGGTCGTGCTGGGTGTGATGGCCGTCGCCGTCACCCTGACCAGTTATGTGCTGCCGAAGGCGTCCAAGCCGGTGCAGAACCCGCCCGCGCCGCAGGTCGAACAGGCCGCGGCCGCCGTGCGCACCGTGACGCACTCGGTCGTCTACGAGCTTTCCGGTGCGAAGGGCGCTCAGAACGTCACGTACGTCGCGCAGGGCTCCGAGCTCATGCAGAAGACCGAAGTGACGGCGCCGTGGAGCACCACCTTCGAGCGGGTGGGCCAGGAAGGCCGCGACGAGTTCTACAGTCTCTCCGCACAGGGCACGGGCAGCGGCGCGCTGCGGTGCCGGATCCTCGTCGACGGCGAGGTCGTCAGCGAACGCGCCGCCCCCGCCGCGGGCGCGCCGGTGACCTGCACGTCCTGATCCCCCGCGCTGCGGCAGGATCGTCCGCGTGACGGATGGTGCGATCGCTTTTGGCCCGGTGCTCGCCGTGGTCCTGGCCGTGCTGGCGATCTTCGGTGCGGCCGTGGTGCAGTTCGGACGGCTGGGGCAGGGCAAGGCGGTGCTGTTCGCGGCCGCGCGCGCCGTCGTGCAACTCGCCGCCGTCTCGCTGGTGATCGTCGGAATCCTGAAATCGGGCTGGCTGACCGGCGGGTTCGTGCTGCTGATGTTCGCGATCGCGGCGGTCACCTCGTCGCGCCGGATCGGTGTGCCGAAAGACCTCGCGTGGGTGGCGCTCGCCATCGCCTCCGGTGTGGTGCCGGTGCTGGCGCTCGTGCTCGCGACCGGGGTGGTCCCGTGGCGGCCCATCGCGATCGTCCCGATCGCCGGGATCGTCATCGGCGGCGCGATGTCCGCGACCTCCCAGGCCGCGAGGCGCGCACTGGACGAACTGGTGTCCCGGCACGGCGAGTACGAAGCGGCGCTGGCGCTGGGTTTCCCGCGCCGCCCGGCCGCGCTGGAGATCTGCCGTCCTTCGGCGGGGCACGCGCTGATCCCGGCGCTCGACCAGACGCGGACGGTCGGCCTGGTGACCCTGCCCGGCGCCTACGTCGGGGTCCTCCTCGGTGGCGCCGGGCCGCTGCAGGCCGGGGTGACCCAGGTGCTCGTGCTCATCGGGCTGCTGGCCGCGGAGGCCGTCGCGGTCCTGGTCGCCGTGCACCTGGTCGCCGCGGGCCGGATCAGCCGAAAGGCGACTGAAGATGCGAAGTGTCGTTGAACCGCCGCACCATCCAGTGCTCGCCCGACACCACCAGGTGTGAGATCGAGCCGTTGTCCGCCCCGAGGAACGCGAACCGGTTCTTCGCGGCACTGGCGTGCGCGAAGACCTCACCGATGACCCCGCCGTGGGTGAACACGGCGATCCGCCGATCCGGATTGGCCGCCGCGAGCCTGCCGATGGCCGCCCTGAGCCTGCCGCCGAACGCCTCCATCGTCTCCGCGCCGGGGATGACGTCCCAGCGCTGTTCCCGCCACAGCTTCTCGACGATCGGGTGGCCTTCGTGGGTGTAGCGGCGGAAGAGTCCGTTCTCCCAGTCGCCGAGGTGGATCTCCCTCAGGCCGGCTTCGACCTCCGGCGTGAGCCCGAGCTTCGCAGCCAGCGGTGCCGCGGTCTGCGAGGTCCGGCGCAGCGTCGTCACGTACAGCGCGGAAATCCGCTCGTCCGCCAGACGGCGCCCGACCCGTTCGGCGTGGTCCCTGCCCTCCGGCGCGAGGTCCGGATCGGCCTGCCCGTCGACGAGGTCGAACGGCGAGTCGCCCTTCGCCGGGGCCGACTCACCGTGGCGGACGAGGAAGATCTCGGTCGATCCCGGCGGGGGAGAGAACCGGTGCTGGCGGTATTCGATCTCCTGCTCTGGGGTGCTCATGCACGCCGACGATACCGAGCTAGCCCAGTTGTTTGTCGACGAAACACCAACGCCAGGTCTCGCCGGGCTCGTGGCTGCGCATCACCGGATGCAGGGAGTCGTGGAAGTGCTCGGTCGCGTGTTTGCCCGGTGAGGAGTCGCAGCAGGCGACGTTCCCGCATTTGACGCATTCGCGCAGGTGCACCCAGGTCATCCCGTTCTCGACGCAGACCGCGCACACGTCGGGCGAGCTGGGTTCGACAGCGGGCCACTCCTTGGTCAGATGCTTGCAGGATCCCGCCGTCGCGGCGGGGGTGCGCAGTTCCCGATCGGAGTCCGGCACGGTCTCCTCCTCCCTGTCCAACATGGATTCCTCGATGTCGAGGCGTTCGAGGATCCGGCGCAGGACATCATCATCGGCCATCCCCGAGTCGCGCGCCTCCAGGAACTTCTCCCGCTCGACTTCGAGCAGTCTCAACCGCAGGCGGCGATAGGCGTCGCTCGGCGTTTCGGTCAGCGCGCTCTGCCTGCCGAGTTCTTCCCACGCAGAGTCGGAGCGGTGCTGGAGCCTGCTGCGCAGCCGCTCGACGATGTCGTCCGGATCCTCGGGGGTCCGGATCTTCTCCAGCTCCTGGAGGGCCGCCCGCGTCATGTCGTTGATGACGGCGGCCTCCTGCAACGCGTCTTCGGCGGGATCGGGCGGGGGCAGTTTCAGGCGCCGGACCAGGACCGGAAGCGTCGTGCCGTGCAGCAGCAGGGTCCCCGCCACCACGACGAACGCGACCAGGACCAGCACGGCTCGTTGCGGGGTGTCCGCCGGCAGCACGAACGCCGCCGCGAGCGTGACGACCCCGCGCATCCCCGCCCAGGCGATCACCGTCGAGTACCGCCAGGGCCAGGCGTGACGGCGGAACACTCGTCGCGCCAGGCCGATACCGATCATCCAGACGACGCGGGTGAGGATCGTCGCGGCGAGCGTGGCGACGCAGATCAGGACGAGCTGGAGCGCGCTCAGCCCGCTGTCGCCGACCTCGGTCATGATCCGGCGGACCTGCAGCCCGATCAGCAGGAACACGATGTTCTCGAGCAGGAACTGGATGGTCTGCCAGTTCAGCCTGCTCGCCAGCCGGGAGCGGCCCGAAAGCATGCTGGGCGCCTTGTGCCCGAGGATCAGGCCCGCGACGACCACGGCGATCACCCCGGAACCGTGGATCGCCTCCGCGGCCAGATAGGCGACGAACGGGACCACCAGCGAAAGCGCGGTGTCGCTGACCGGATCCTCGAGCCGCGTGCGGATCATCGCGGCGAGCGCGCCGACGGCGAACCCGATCACCAGACCGCCGCCCGCGGCGAGCAGGAAGTCCCCGCCCACCTGCAGCAGGCTGACCGAACCGGCGATGGCCGCGATGGCCGTCCGCAACGCGACCAGCGCGGCCGCGTCGTTGAAGAGGCTCTCGCCCTCCAGTAGCCGGGTCAGCTTGCGCGGCATCCCGACCTTGCGGGCGACGGCGGTGGCCGCGACCGCGTCGGGCGGGGCGACCACCGCGCCGATCGCGAGCCCGGCGGCGAGCGGCAGGCCGGGGATCACCAGCCACGCCACGACGCCGACCGCGACCGTGGTGAAGATGACGAGACCCACCGACAACAGCAGGATCGGCCCGCGGTTGCGGCGGAAGTCGATCAGCGAGGTGCGGATCGCGGTCGCGTACAGCAACGGGGGCAGCAGCCCCAGCAGGACGACCTCCGGGTCCAGTTCGTACTCCGGGACGCCGGGGACGTACGAGGCGACGACCCCGACCGCGATCAGGCACAGGGGCGCCGACCAGTCGAGTTTCCGCGCCGCGGCGGTGACCAGGAGGACGGCCACCACCAGTGCCACGAGTTCTACCGCGATCTCCACGCCGCTCATCATCACCCGAGAGCCCCGGTGCGCGCGCACCGAGGCCCGGCTACCGCTGTTCGATGCGCACCAGGGTGCCGGCCGGGTCGCGGAAAGCGCAGTCGCGGACGCCCCAGGGCTGGTCGAGTGGCTCTTGGACGACGTCCGCGCCGGTCGCCTGGATCCGGTCGAACGTCTCCGTCAGGTCCCGCGTGGCGAGCACGATGGTCGCGTAGCTGCCTTTGGCCATCAGTTCGGCGATCACGGCGCGTTCCTCGCCGGTGACCTCCGGATCGGCCGCCGGGGAACGGAGCACGATCGACGTCCCCGGCCGGCCCGGCGCTCCGACGGTCACCCGCAGCGGGCTTTCTTCACGCACTTCGAAGCCCAAGACGTCGCGATAGAAGGAAAGAGCGGCCTCGAGATCGTCGGCGGGGAGGAAGGACGAGTGAATCGAGAGGGTCATGCGAGTCAAGGTAGGTCGGGACGCGGGGAAGCCGCTTCTCTATTCCTGATCGGCCGCATGACCTGTTTGACGACGCAGCCGGGCATGCCGCGGCCTTCTTCCACCGCCTGCTTGCGATAGACGCTCGGCGAGATGCCGACCAGTTCGGAGAACCGGGTGCTGAAGGTGCCCAGCGACGAGAAACCGACGTCGAAACAGACCTCGGTGACTGACATGTCCCCGCGCCGCAGCAGCATCATCGCCCGCTCGATCCGGCGGGTCATCAGGTAGCTGTAGGGCGATTCGCCGTACGCGGCCCGGAACTCCCGGCTCAGGTGCCCGGCGGAGACGTGCACGCCGCGCGCCAGCGCCTCGACGTCGAGCGGCTGCGCGTAGTCGCGGTCGATCCGGTCGCGGACGCGTCGCAGCATGGCGAGGTCGCGCAGGCGCGGGTCGGGGGCACGCTGTCCGGTCACCCGGAAAGCGTAACCCACGCTGAGACGCCGAAGGCCCCCTTCGCCGGGCGGCGAAGGGGGCCTCGGGTGGGTTTCCGTACTAGAGCGTGATCTTGTCCACGTTGGGACCGCCGGTCGCCGTGGTGGCGACCGCCCTGATCTTGTTCACCCCCGCGGCCAGCGTCACCTTGACGGTCTTCGTCGTCCAGTTCGGCCAGGCCCCGGTGCCGCCGAAGCCGACACCCGACGCGCTGACCGTGCCGTTGACGGAGAAGTCCAGCGGCCGGTTCGCCGTGGTGCCGTTGGCGTACCGGACGACGACGTCGTAGGTGCCCGCGGCGGGCGCGGTGACCGTCCACTCGACCGAGCTGCCCGCAACGTTGTCGTAGTTGACGAACCCGGTGCCGGTGAACCCGGCGTGGTTGGACTCCACCGCGCCGCCGACGACCGTGGCGTCCTCCGCCTGGTAGTCGACCGGGTTGTTCGGGCCGGGGCCGGAGCCGTCGGCGGGAACGGTCTGCGTCCCGGTGTTCCAGCCGGAGACCCGCACCGAAGGCTTGGAGCCCTTGAGGTCGGAGGTGCGGTACTTCGCGGTCAGCGTGGTCGTTTCACCCGGCCACAGGCTCACCGCGTTGTCGTTCCATTCCACCGGGAGCACCGGTTTGCCCGCGGAGTCCACGACCTTCGAGTCGACGTAGAACGCCGGGAGCTTGCCGCCCGAGGTGTTCTTCAGCGTCACGGTCGTCGTGGTGGTGCCGTCGGCTCCGGCGACCGATTTGGCCGTCGCGCCGACGGCCGACTGGCCGAGGTTCTTCAGGCCGGACAGATCGGCGTAGGCCGACTGGGGCGTGTAGTACCAGTCACTGCCGGCCCAGTTCAGCGTGTCCGCCTTGGTGGAGAGCCAGTACACGTTCCGGCTGACCTCCTTGCCGGACGAGTCGGTGAGCACCAGCTTCGCCAGGTAGGTCGTCGACAGCCCGCTCACCGCCGGGATGGTGACCGCGGTGGCCTTGGCGCCCAGCGCCCCGACCGACACCCCGGTCTTGGTGTTGCTGTACTTCTCCGTGCCGTCGAGGTTGTACAGCTTCGTGGTCGCCGTCAGCCCGCTCACCGCGTTCGACGTCTGGTTGATCACCACGACCGAGCGATTGTCGTGCGAGTACTGGATGTGCAGGGGCTCGTTGGCCTTCTTCGCGCCGTAGTAAGCGCCGTTCTGGTCCATGTAGGCGTCGAACAGCTGCCAGTGCAACGAGGTCCACGGGCTGTTGAGCATCCAGTAGATCAACCCGGTCGACGGGTTGGTCGAGTCGGTGTAGTTGCGCGAATGCGACTCGAATTCCGCACGCACGTTCTCGTACTGCGCGAGCTGGGACTTCCGCACGAAGTCGTTCAGGTCCGCCGGTGCGCCGTAGCGCTTGGTGAGCGCGTTGCCGAAGAGCTTCAGGTTCGCGAAGGTCGTCGACGAGGAACGGTGGTACTGCGGCGCCGAAGGGTCCTTCCACATCGTTTCCAGCTCACTCGGCGACATCATGCGCTTCAGCGTGTCCATCGTCGGGATGTCGACGCCGGCACTGGTCTCCGAGTTGAAGTTCCAGGCGCCACCACGGTCCTTTTGCGACTTGTCGTACCAGTAGACCGGCGGGACGTAGTCGTACGGGCCGTTCATCTTCATCCCGGAGGCGCCCGTGATCGGGGACGGCCTCTTCGACGCCGACGGGATCACCGGGAGGGTGAAGTCGGCGGCCTTCATCGCGTCGAGGTAGCCCTGCTCGATCCGCTTGTCCGGCGCGAAGTCGCTGCCGATGTGGAAGGAGACGACGCTCGGGTGGTCACGCAGGCGCTCGGCTTCGGAGAACATCGAAGCCTTGGCGATCGGGTAGTCCGATTCGACCCAGGGCTCGCCCTTCTCCTCGCCGTTGACGTGGCCTTCCCATTTGTCGCAGCATTCCCAGCCGGGCATGGTCAGCACGCCGAGGTCGTCGGCCAGATCGAAGAATTCGTCCGGCTCGATGTGGCCTTCCAGCCGGACCGTGTTGAGCCCGAGGTTCAGCACGTACTTGAGCTTGTCGGCCGCCGCGGTCTCGTTCCAGCGCAGGAACAGGTCCGGCGTGTAGCCGCCGCCCCTGATCAGCAGCGGCTTGCCGTTGACGCTGTACTGCCGTCCGCCGCTGGAGTTCAACGGCGCCTTGACGTCGCGGACACCGAACTTCGACTTCGAGGTGTCCGACGGCGCGCCGCCGACACTCGCCGTCAGGTCGAGGGAGTACCGGTGCTGGCCGCCCATCCCGGCGGGCCACCAGAGGTTCGGGTCGTCGAGGCCGACCACGCCGAAGGTGACGGTCTTGCGCTCCTTGGCGGCCAGCGAGACGGTCTGGCTGACCGGCTTGCCCGCGACCGTGCCGGCAACGGTGGCCTGCACCGCGTTCGCCGAGTCGTTGCGGACGTCGGCCTTGACCGTGAGGTCCGCGTGGTCGAGCGCGGAGTTCAGCTTCTGGACCACGTGCGCGCTGCGCAGCGCGACCGGTCCGCTGCGGCGGACGAGGACGTCACGCACGATGCCCATGTTCTGGTCCGGCGGGGTCTGCGCCCAGTCGATCCAGCCCATCGAGAGGTCGTTGTTGGGGTCGTTGGGGTAGACCTTGAACGCGACGCTGTTGACGCCCGCGCGGACGTGCGCGGTGATGTCCAGGTCGTGGCGGGTGTAGGCGCCGTTGACCTGGTCCTTCGTCGCGATCTTGGTGCCGTTGACCCAGACGTCGGCCTTCGAGAGCACGCCGCTGAAGTCGAGATAGGTGCGCGACGACGTGTCTTCGACGTTCAGGTCGGTGCGGTACCACCACGGCACGGAGAACTGCGCCGCCGGGACGTTCTTCATGTTCGTGGAATAGAAGGGGTCGGCGTACTTGCCGTTCTGCAGCAGCCCGGCGTAGACCGTCGACCGCGACGACACCGGGTACCAGCCGGAGGTCGGGAAGCCCGGCTTCGACACCGCCGAGTCATCGCTGACCTGTGCCGAGGACTGGATCACGAAGCCGGGGATCGGGGTGGCGTTGCCCGCGGCGGCGCCGACGGACAGCGGTACGGCCACTTCGGCGCCGGTGGCGGCGGGAGCGGTGGTCACCCCGCAGACCGCGGCGGCCAGCGCGGTGACGGTCAAGGCCAGTAACGGGATCCGGGTTCTCTTCTGCCGAAAACTCACGAGCGCGCCTCCTTGGGCACACGGCGGCGGACCTGGGCGGAAATCGTTAAGAAAGTTCCCTAACAATGTTGGGGGAGATAGTAGCCGCCACTTCGCGCGGGGAACAGACCCTTGCGCCGGGTTCGTCAGCGGTCAGCTGACGGGTGCCACGTAGCTCCACTGTCCGTCGACGCGGACGAAGGCGCTGTTCTCGTGCATGCTGCCGGGACGGCGATCCTGCCGGTAGTGGGCCCGGAACTCCACGGTGCCCTCGGCCTCGAGCAGGCCGCCGCCGGTCTTGCCGAGGATCTCCAGGAACGTCCAGCGCTGTCCCGGGTCGAGCTCGAGATCGGCGGGACGGGTCTTCGGATGCCAGGTCTTCGTGAGGTAGTCCGTGTCGCCGACGGCGAACGCGCTGAACCGCGACCGCATCAGGAGTTCGGCTGTCGGCGCTGTCGCGGTTCCCCGGTGGAAGCGGCCGCAGCAGGCCCCATAGGGCTCGCCGAGGCCGCACGGGCAACGGGATTCGTTGGTGATCGCGGGCACGTCCGCGATTGTGTCATCGCGGGGCGGCGGCGCTTTCGAGGTCTCGTGCCTGATCGAGCCAGCCGGTGAACAGTTCGGCGTCGATGTCGTCGGCCGAGCGCAGCTTGACGTGCGCCATCTCCCGCGCGCTCGCCTCGAGCCTGCCGGACGGGTCGTCGACGAGTTGTCCCTTCCAAAGGGCGAAAGTGACGTACGACGAGTACGCCTTCATCAGGCAGACGAGGTTCTTCCCCGCGGCTTCGCCCGCGCTCCAGGTCGGGGAGGCGTGGTACATCGCCTCGATGGAGCCCGGCAGGGCGGCGTTGACGATCGGACGCAGCGCGATGGCGACCTCGCGCAGGTTCTCGGGCAGGGCGGCGATGTAGTCGTCGACGTTCGCGAACTTGGCCATGACTTGATCCCTTCGGTCGGTGTGCGCCCAGCTAACCGTCCGAAGGTTCGAGTTGTCAAGACAAAAAAATTATTCGGTGGACTCCTTGTCGTCGAGCACGCCCCACCAGAGGAAGTCGCGGGCACGGGTCGCCGCGACCAGATGCTGCCTGCCGCGGAGCTCGCGGCGTTCCTCCTCGGCCTGCGGCCCGGTCACGTTCTCGCGGGTGTTCTCCAGCACCAGCACGGCCTCGAAGTCGAGCCCCTTGGCCCGGTGCACGGTGCCGACCTTGAGCTTGCCGTCGGCTTCGCCGGTGTAGTTCTCCAGCGCCAGCGTGGGGATCCCCGCCGCCCGCAGGATTTCGTTGCACCGGACAAGATCTTTGTGCTGGAAGACGATCAGCGCCGAATGATCGCGGCGGACCGGCAACCCGCGGACGGCGTCGACCAGCGCGACGGGAAGCTCGCGCGAGGTGCCGCGCCACGTGTCGGTGGTACCGCCCGCGCTGGCCGATTCGGCCGCGCGCAGGGCGACCCCGTCCGCGCCGTCGAGGTCGTCCACCCGGTTCGTCGCGTCGAAGCGCTGTGCGAAGCCCAGCACCTCGGCACGGTTGCGGTAGTTGACCTTCAGGATCTCGCCACGGCCCTGGATCGGGATCCCGGCGTCGGACAGCCGCCAGCCACCGGGATAGACCTGCTGCTGTCCGTCGCCCACCAGCAGGAGCTTGTTCGGACCGTCGCCCGCCAGTTCGCGCAACAGCCGCAGCCCGGTCAACGGGATGTCCTGGACCTCGTCGACGACGACCGCCGCGTACGGCGTTTCGAGCGGTCGCCGCAGGAGTTCGGCGCGGCCCAGTTCGATCAGGTCGTTGTGGTCGTGCGCGCCGTTGTCCGCGAGCCTGCGCTGGTAGTGCTCGTACAGGCCCCAGACGAGTTCCTTCTGGTTCGCGTTGAGGGGCAGGATCCGGCCCCGGCGGACGATCGCGAGGTAGCCGTCGAACGTCGTGATCCCGCGGCCCTTGATCACCCTGTCCAGCTCCGTGCGCCAGTAATCGGGGTGCGGTTCGATCGGCTCGAGCCTTTCACGGAAGGCGATCCACGCGAAGCTGAACGCGTTCTCGATCTGGGTCCGGTCCACGTTCACCCGGACTTCCCGGCCGGCGAGGAACCGGCGGACCCAGGCGTGCAGGTTCGTGAACTCGGCGCGCTCCTCCAGCTCCGGGGCCAGCCGGTCGAAGGCCGTCTTGATCACCGGCGGCAACGAGTGCACGTACGTGGTGAACAACAGCGGTCCGGTGCTGAGCCGGGCCAGATGCCTGAGCCGGTGCAGGGCGACGACCGTCTTGCCGGTCCCCGCCGGCCCGCTGATCCGCGCGGGACCCGAGTAGTCGCGTTTGACGATGGCGTTCTGCTGCGGATGCAGGAAGGTGAGCCAGGAGTCGAACGGCCGTCGCTGCGCCGCGCCGAGCTGGTCTTCGATCAGCTCGGCCGCGTCCAGCAGCCCCGCGGAGTCCGGTGCGCGATCCGGCTGCTCGACGGCCAGCGGACGGTAGGCGCGCAGGCGTCGTTCCGCCTGGTCGGCGATGAGGGCGACCAGCCGCCGGTCGAGGTGGAGCGCGTCGCGCCGGAAGATACGGTCGAGGCTGGCCTCGGTCAGCGACCAGTAGACGCCGTCCTGGCGGGGCTTGCCCGCACCCGGGCCGATCACCACGAGGTGGATCGCGCTTTCGGCCAGGGACCGGCCCTGCGGTCCGGGGATTCCGGCGAAGCGCTCCTTCGCGTGGCGCAAGACCTGGTGCGCGGTCTCGTCGTCCGGGCCCTTGTCGGCGATCAGGAGAGCGAGGACGCCCGTGCGCCCGATCAGGAACGCGTCTGCGCTCCGGTCGTCGTCCGACGGCAGCACGGCTTTGACCAGCAGCCGCCAGCCCGCGCCGGTCCGGCTGAGCAGCGCGGTGAGGACGTTGCGGTGCAGCGAATCGAGGTTGGTGAAGGTTCTTTCGAGAAGCTGCCTCGCTTGGGCTTCGAGTCGCCTTCTGGAGTGTTCGCTCCTGCTCAAAGTGCGTTCCGTTCCGTTGAGGGCAGGGTCAAGGGGCGGGGAATTCGACGGCGATCTCGACGGCGGTCTCCAGCGTCGCTTTGCTCGGCCGTCCCGCCGCGGGCGCGGACTCGGCGATCACGACCAGCTTCTTGCGCAGCCGAGAGTCGTAGTTCTCGCCGGTGAACCGGCCTCCGTGCTCCTTCTCGCCGAGGAGCGCGACATTGCCGGTGCCGTCCTTGTCGATGAGCCGTTTCAGCTCGCTCGCTTCGCTCGCCTTCGGCATCTTCACCCACGCGACGGACACGGCGATGGTGTTTCCGGATCCGTCGTCGATGGTGACGATCAGGCGATCGAGATCGACGCAGGGGTGACGCAGGAAGAATCGCTGGGCTTCACCGAAGGAATGGGGTCCGCACTTCAGTTCCCGTTTCGCGGTTCTCTTGAGCTGACGCCAGCCCAAGCGCTGCCATGCTTCGGAATGGCGGCCCTTTTGGGCGGACTTCTTGCTGGAGGATTTGCCTTTGAGGGCTTGGCCGGCGGCGGAATCCAGGGAGGCGGCGGTGCCGCCACCTATCCCGCTCGTAGCGGCCAAGACCACTCCCGCCGCGACCATCGCGCCCGCGCCGTACTTGTATTTGACCCAGCGACCGTCCGGTCCACGTGGCTGATTCACCATGAGGCATTCCGTCCCCTCCCAAGTCCGGAACGGCCGATCTTGCTCCGGACGCTGAGAAGGGACCGAGGACTTCTGGGTGAATACGCCCGAATGGCGCAGTCGATCTTCGGGTTTCCGCCGGTACTGAACAGTTCCGGGCATGCCGAGGGGCCCGTCGCCGGTGTGGCTGGCGGGCTCCTCGGGTCACACAGTGCAGTTGCGCCGGGGTTTTCGTAACGGATCCAGATACTGCGGCGGGATGAACTCCGGTAACCCGTCAGCTGCCATCTGGACTTCCCAGTCGCCGTGGTGGATCAGCCGATGGTGGAAGCCGCAGAGCAGCACGAGGTTGCGGAGGTCGGTGGGGCCGCCGTCTGCCCAGTGGTGGATGTGGTGGGCGTGGCAGTTCTTCGGTTTGCGATGACAGCCCGGGAACGCGCAGCCCCCGTCACGGATGTTCAAGGCGCGGCGTTGCCCTGGGGTGACGAACCGTCTCAGCCGTCCCACGTCCAGGGGCTCACCGGCCGCGTTCATCACGACGGGGAGCATCAGGCAGTCACAGGCCGCCATCCTGGCTTCGCGGGCCGTCATCGTCCCGACAAAATCGACACACGCCGTACCCAGACCGGACTTCAACTCCTCGAGGCCGATGGTGACGTGGATCAGGGTGCGGTAGCCGCTGGTCCCGGGCTGGTCCGGGCACGCGATCGCCAAGTCCAGCAGCTCGGCCCAGGCGTCACCTTGACGTTCGGCCTTCGTGCGCAGGTCGGCTTGGCCGAACTCGTCCATCGGGCGAGGCTTGGCGTAAGCCTCGAGTGCCGCGGCGGTCCGGGCCCCGGCCTCGTCGTCGAGGAGGCCGTTCAGTTTCCAGTAGCCGTCTTTGCGGCGTTCCAGGGTCAGCTCGCGGCGGGGTTGGGCGGGTTCGGGGTCTTTGGGTTCTTTGCCGTCGGGGTCGAGCCAGCCCAGCAGTTGGTCCCCGAGGTCCGACACCTGCTGGGGTCCGGCCTTTCGGGCGAGGTCGGCGAGGGTTGTCTCCGCGTGCTCCCGATCCTCCACCGATACCTCGGCGGGGATTTTCCGCAGGATCTCCACGATCTGCTTGATCCGTTCCTCGCCGATCGCACCCTCCGCCGCTGCTGCAGCGGTGGCGGGCGCGAAAGCCGGGATCTCTGTGCCGTCCAGGGCACGTGTGGGGTTCAGATCGATTGCGCGCTTCACATACGGCCGCGCTTCCCCCTGGCTCAGTCCCGCGACATCGGCGAACCACGCCAACGTCGTCCCATAACCGTATAAGTCTTTCGCGCCACGAGAATCAATCTCCGCCAAATACCGCCCCAACCCCGCGGAGGCGACCCGCATCACCTGCAAGAACTGATGCACGCCATGGGCGAGCTCCAGCTTGCCGGCGCGCCACAACTCCTGTGGCAACTCGGGAACAAAGGTCTCGGACACTTCTCCATAATACCGCAAACCTATCGAACAGGTGTTCGTAATTTTAAGCAACAACGTATCCTGCACATTCACCACTGACGGGTGATTCCAGCAGGACAGTGTCGCTACCCAAAGCGACATCGAACGTCATTAATGCATTTAGCCGACTAACTGCCACAGCAGCGAAGCAGGTCGCCTAACATCGGCAACATGACGACAGTGGAACTGACCCGCTTCAAGGTCCCGGCCGACCGCGCGGACGAACTGCTCCAGGCCCGCCCCGCGATGGTCGCCGACTTCCGGGCCGACAGGGAGGGCTTCCTCGACGCCCAGCTGATCCGGGTCGACGACGAGACCTGGCTCGACGTCGTGTGGTGGCGGTCCTCCGAGGACTTCGCCGCGTCGCGCGAGAAGGGTGCGAACCTGCCGGGGATCAAGGCCTTCTTCGCGCCGATCGCCGAGATGGTCTCCGTCGAGGAAGGCACCACCGAAGGCTATGCCTCTTGGGGGGGCGCGAAGCTCGCTAGCAGGGCTCTAGTCGAAGTTCGTGCTACTGGCCTCGTCTCGAAGGAATTCTTCTGTGTTGTACATCAGCTCTTCAGCGACACCCTCGCCATGGATCGCGTTGATGAGCTGGCACAGTTCCCATAGGGCAAAGACCCAGATGACCGACTCTGCCGACGATATCCCGACGGGAATCTGCAAGCGGTACTCTACTGCGGACTCCTGGGCCTGGGCTGCCCAGAGTGCACCTGCGACAAGCGGGAACTCGCACGCTACTGCGTCGACGTTAAAGCGCTTGAACAACTTGCGTACAAGCAGGTCTGCAACAAATTTTATTTCCTTGCTGCCATCTGAGTCGATGAGGGGCAGCTTGCCGTGGTAGAGCGCCCGCCCAGGCAGCATGATATCGACGAGGGACAGGCAGGCGCCGACCAACGCGTGTCTGTTGTCCTCGGTGGACTCCAATGACGGTGAATCATCGGTGTCGCCGGCAAGCAAGCTCTCCACCAGTCTGATCGCCGCTGGCAAGTCGCCAGGAACTACCGGTCCTTCCACCCCGCGGATGGCGACGATCCCTTCGGCGACGTCCGAACTGACAATCGCCCCGATTCGCTTGCCTCGCCGAGTCAAGTGAACCACGCGGTTCCTCAGCTCTACATCTTCCGTCAGTTCTTTCAGCTTGATGCGCGCCTCACGCACGCCGATCTCCGACTCGATGAGCGGCTCTCCCACCTCAAACATGGCGCGAAGCTAGCACGACGGTGCTCGTAAGGGCTGCTCCCGATGTGTACACATCGGGACTTGCATTCGAGTCGCGGATTCAAGCAGACTCGACAGGAATCGGGAGGGTTGAACCCAGCCTTTGAGTAGCTGTCAAGGAGATCGATAAGTGGGAAAAAGATCGAGAGCCGTACCGTCGAAACGACGCAATCGCAGGACTGAAAGAATCGGAAATTATAACATCGTTGCTGCTTTGATGCACATCATCAGCGGTTGGGGGTCGACGGCTCGTTTTTTGTTTCTCCTCGTCGGCTGCGCTGCGGTGGTCGGTGCTTCGATCTGGCTGTTGGACCTGAGTATCACGTTCGGTCCTGTACGAATCGATCAGCCGTGACCAGGTCATGATGGCATCGAGGCGAGGTCGGCGAAGTTTAGCTGCGCTAACGGCTTCTCCTGTTCGTCCACTAGGGTCCGCCCACATGCCGGGACGGGAAATAACTCCGCCGACCGGCTGTTGACCTGGGAGAACGAGCAAGGTCACGGAAGGGATCGGCGATGACCACAAGCCTGGAGACGTTCACGCAGGACTGGCGAGACTGGAAGGCCCAGCGCGAGCGCGATCTCGCCGACCCGCTCGGCTGGCTCGCCCTGGTCTCGCTCGACTGGCTCGAGGACAAGCCCCGCGCGTACGAGGGGCTGCCCGGCGTGTGGTGGCAGGACGCCGACGCGGCTTACCTCGACCCGCAGGGCGCGGACCTCTCGTACGACGGCGAGCGGGTCACCGGCGTCCGCCGCTTCGAGCTGGTCAACAGCGGTGCGACCACCCGGGTCGTCGCCGGGGACATCGAGATCGAGGTCGCGCGCCGCGGCGGGTACCTGATCCGCGCGCACGACCCGAAAGCTCCGGTGCTGAACGCTTTCCGCGGCGTCCCGGCGTACGAGCCCGACGCGGCGTGGGTGCTGTCCGGCACCTTCGAGCCCTTCGACGAGCCGCGGCCGACCACGGTCGGCGCGGTCGTCGAAGGACTCAGCCACGTCTATGTCTCCCCGGGCATCGTGCGCTTCGAACACGACGGCGTGGAGCACACGCTCACCGCGTTCAACGGCAAGAAGGACGGCCTGCTCATCCTGTTCACCGACGCCACGAGCGGAGTGACCACTTACGCGGCCAACCGGTCGCTCGAGGTGCCCGCTCCCGCCGAGGACGGGGCCGTCGTCCTCGACTTCACCCGCGCGCTGAACCTGCCGTGCGCGTTCACCGACTTCGCGACCTGCCCCCTGCCGCCGGCGGGCAACGAACTGTCGTTCGCGGTGGAAGCGGGGGAGAAGCTGCCTTACGAGCGGCTGGGCTGAACCGTCGCGAGCGCCGTCATCGCCTCCTGTTCGCGCTGGGCCAGTTCGGACAGGACGGCGGAGGCGTCGGTCAGGTGCCGGGTATCGCCGGTTTCCCCGGCCAGCGTGCACAATCGCGCGACCTCGGTCCACAGTGGAGTGACCTCGCGGTACTTCTCGCCGGCCACCCGGAGGCCGGCGTCGTCGACGTGTGCCGCGCATTCTTCGAGAAAGTCGCGGTAGATCCGGCGGAAGAGCGCGCCGCCGGTCCCCGCCCGTTCCATCAGGACGGCGGCCTGCGGGAGGTCGCGGGCCGGATCGCTGCTGCGGTCCAGCCATTTCCTCACCTGGACGGCGGCCTTGCCGATCCCGCGATATCCGAGGTTGGCGATGGGCGGGTTCAGGAACTCCGCCGCGTTGGCCCGCACGGCCGTGCGGACGACGTCGGCAAGCGGTTTGGGAGGCGCATCCGCGGTGATGGTGAACGAGCGGTTCTTCGCCGTCATGGGGCCCTTCTCGCCGCGAGCGAGCTCCAGGCTGGCCAAGGACGTCGACACGGCACCACCCTGCTGTGCGGTGTCGACCAGGAAGGCACGTTCCTCGTCGTAGCCGTACAACGCGGCGAAGTGCCCTCCAAAGTGGACTTTCGACGTGAAGTACTCGAGATGGTACGAGTCGAGCTGCAAGCCGACCGGGACACCGGCGTCGAGCTGCTCGGTCACGTTCCGCCAAGCCGTGCGCGCCGACGTGGTCTCCTTGACACGCAGGGTCAGTCCAAGATGCCCGGCCAGTTTCCCCGTGATCTCGGCGGGTTTGCTGCGCCCGCCGAGGAAAGGGAACGGCAGGTTCTTCCCGTCCCAATAGATGAAGCCCAGACCTTCGCCGAGTCCGAACAGCATCGGCTCGGACAGCTCGATCCCGGCGTGCCGCAGGAGGACGTCGAGAGTGCTGGTCTCGCAGTGCTCGCCGCCCGTGGTCTCGATGCCGTCGAGGATCACGCGGTCACCGGCCAGGCGATCTCGGTGCGGTAGGACTCGGGCGCGACCGACGGTCCGGGCGCCACCAGGTACAACTCCTCGGCGGGCCCGGCCGGGACGCGGTCGCGTTCGGCGATCCAGCGGCCCAGCGAGCGGTAGGCCGTTTCGACATCGTCGTAGGCACCTTCGTGGATCGTCGCCGCGAGCAGGCCACCCGGAAGCTCGGCGGAATCGATCTCTCCGTCGTCTCGCACGGGCCCGTCCACCGGGACGAACAGTTCGACGGTCAACTCGTCGGGATCTTCGGTGAGGTAACGGGTCCCGGGCGGCCCGGACAGGGTGACGCCTTGTGCGTCGACCGCCGCGAACAGCCGCGCGTACGCGGGACCGACCAGTTCGGCAAGGCCGCTCAGCGGGGTCCGGATGCGCAGGCGGGCGATCGGCTGCGGGGCGCGCACACGCTCGTAGACGTGCAGCCACCGTGTCGGCTCGGCGAGGACGGAGTCGAGTTCGCCGCTGATCGCCGCGAGTTCCGCGGCCCGCGCCGCCACCCGGTCGTGATGCCGCTTGATCGCGGCCTTCACGTCGTCCGGGGTGCCCGCGGCGAGGATCTCGGCGATCTCCGCCAGCGGCACCTCCAGTTCCCGCAGCCGCCGGATCAGGCTCGCGGCGGCGAACTGTTCGAGCGAGTACCGGCGGTATCCGCTGCCGGGGTCGATCCGAGCGGGTACCAGCAGCCCGAGCCGGTCGTAGTTCCGCAACGCGCGGACCGACAGCCGGGTGGCGTGCGCGAACACGCCGATCGGCATCAAGGTCGTCATGGGACCAGCCTGAACCCTCTCCCGGGGAGAGGGTCAAGCCGGTACCTCACCCCAGTGACAACCGATCGAGATCCGGGGCGGACGCGTGGTCGTTGGCCAGCTCGATCGTGTTCGCCCCCGCTCGCAGTTCGACCGGCAACGACGTCGTGAGCTGGGTGTTGTTGCCCGCGCCGTCGACCTTCACCTCGACCGGCGCGCCGCCGTTCACCGTGACGAAGTACGACCGCGGTCCGTTCACGGTGAAGTCGATATAGAGGGTGTAGCGCCTCGTCTCGGGCACGGTGACGTTCTCGAACACCACGGACGAGTCCGGGTCACCGCCGATGTTGCGGACCTTCTGGCCGCCCGAGCACACCCCGCAGTTCGTGACGCCCGCGCTGCCGACGTCGTTCGCCGAGTCCTCGGCCTCCCGCATGAAGACGCGGTCCGCGGGCAGCGGGCTCACGCGCACCGGCTTGCTCACCGATTTCGCCCGTCCGAGCAGGTCGAACGACGCCGTGACCGGGATGTCCGCCGCGGTGACGCCTTCGGGGGAGACCAGCGTCCACGAGGCTTCGAGTTCGTTCCCGACTCGCATGGACGCCGCGGCGGCGGGAGTGCCCTGCACCGTCCAGCCCGCCGGGACGACCGGAGCCAGGGTGACTCCGTTGATCGTGTCGTCGGCGTCGAGTCGCAGCTTCGCGGTCACCCGCAGGGATTGGCGCCCCGTCGAAAGCCATTGGACACCGCCGGGTTCGACGGTCAGGGTCGTTTTCGGCGTGTAGGACGGGGGCGGCAGGGGAGCGATCGCGATCCGGTCGAGGCCCGGTCCCGAGGCGGCGTCGCTGAAGATCTTGAGGGTGTTGGCACCGGCCTTCAGCGAAACGGGGATCGCCGTCGAGGTCACGACGCCCGGTGTGCCGGCGCCGATCGCGGTCTCGACGGGAGCACCGCCGTTGACGCTCACCGCGACCGACGTCGCGGACCCGCTCGTGGTGTCGAGCTGCAGCCGGTGACTCCCGGCTTCCGCGACCGTCACTCCCGGGTAGGTGACCGAGTTGCGCGGACCGCCGCCGAGCCCGGTGACCTGGAACGAGCCGGAGCAGGAGGAGCACCAGCCCAGCCGGGCACGGCCGTCGTTGTCGTTGCGGAAGGCTTCGGCCTCCAGCGGGACCTGCGCGCCGAAGACCGAGTTCGGGTGGCCGTACGCCACCTTGATCTCGTCGATGGCCAATTGCCGGTAGAAGGGCTTCGCCTCCGGCCCTGACCAGGTGTTCAGTACCTCGAGTTTGATGAACCGGGTCTGCCGTTCGCCGAGATCGATGAACTGCACGCCGCGGGCGCTCGGCATCGCGCCGGTGCGGATCGGCTCGCCCCAGTGCTTGCCGTCATCACTGACGTAGACGCGATAGTCCTTGATCCGGGACGAATCCTCCGGCCTGCCGAACGATTCCCGCGCGTGCGTCGGCGACATCTCGCGCTGGTTCACCGCGAGTGAGGTCGCCGGTCGCCGCTTGCCGAGGTCCAAGGTCAGGGAGACCGGTTGCCTGCCGTCGGCGTCCCAGTAGTTCTCGAAGTTCCCGTCGACCAGGTTCGATGCCGGATGCCCCGCACGCGAGGACGAAGCGGTCGCCTTGATCGTGCGAGAGTCGTGGAAGTACTGTTGCCCGGCCGTTTCCACCTTGAACACCGTGTCGTAGGTGTCCCAGTCCTTGATGTCCACAAGGGTCAGATAACCGGCGGATTGGCTGAACCGCAGCGCTTTACCCGTGCGCAGGTCGGACACCTTGGTCACCTTGTATCCGTTGTCGCGCAAGCGCAGCAGGTCGGTGCGCGGCCGGGTGACCACGTGGAGGTACTGCGTCCGGGCGCCGGGCTCGACGGTGATGACGCCGTGCGCGCCGTCGTTCCAGAATCCGGGCTGCATCCCGCCGTACAGGTAGCCGCCGCCCTCTTTGCCCTGGAGCGAGGACTTGATCGGCGGCACCCAGCTCGCCATGAAGTTGTTGTACGCCTCCTGCTGTGGCGGGAACTTCCCGTTCACCATCGGGGTTTCGGCCATCAGTGACTTCATCGACGAACCGGCGTTGGCGATGTAGCGCCCGGTGGACAGCCGGAAGTCGACGGCCTGATCGGTGCCGTCGTACCACCAGGCGCCGTTGGTCGGCAGTTTGTAGTCGGCCTCGGTGAGCCGCGGCATCGGGGTGAACGCGGCCTGCGGGTAGTCGTACGGCGGGGTGATGCCGGTCTTCTGCTCGTTGCTGACGGTGTCCATGATCGACGTGTCCTCGTTGTTGTTGCTCAGCAACCAGGAGGGCCGTTTCTCGCGGATCTGTTCGTAGAGCTTGTTCTTCTCCCAGTAGTCGTTGTCGTTGTCGATCCAGAACCCGGCGAGGTCCGAGTAGCGGTCCATGACCTCGTGGAAGAGGTCGTAGCTGTACTCGCCGAACCCGGGCCGTGTGGTCAGGTCGACCTGCTTGCCCTTGTGGGCGGAGTACGCGGCGGAATCCAGCGACTCGACACCGGTTTCCTTGTGCCACTGGGGATCGTCGGTCATGTACAGGATCGTCCGGACGCCCTTGGCGTTGCCCGCTTCGACGAGTTCGCCGAGGAGGTCGCGGCGCGTGGCGCAGCTGCCCGGGATCTTCGACGGCCACGGCCGCGCGTAACCCAGCCTGCTGTGGAAGGTGGCGAGCACGATGTAGGAGGCGCCGAGTTTGCGGGCTTCGTCCACCCAGTAGTCGGCGCTCCAGCCGCCGTCGGTGACGGCGCGTTCCCAAGCGGCGCAGTCGGTCTGGCGTGGTGCGGTGAACATGCCCCAGTGGAGGAAGAGGCCCGCGGTCGCCTCGCGCAGCCACTGCTGGCGGGGATGGTGCACCTCCGCGCTCGCCGTCGTCGTGGTGAGCAGGCCGGCCAGCAGGGCGAGGACCAAGGCGAGCCAGGCGGTGCGTTGCGCTCGAACTCTCATGACCATCCGCTCTCATCCGGGCGTGGTTGCCGAGAGATCCGATGATTGCGGCAGATATCCGAGTGGTCAAGACCCGCTGAGCGGGACAGCGGCTCAGTCATCCGAGGTTTAACGAGCGAAGGCCCCCTCGCCACAAGGGTGAGGGGGCCTTCGGATCAGAGACGGAGTCAGCCGCGCAGGATGTTCAGCGTGGCTCCCGCGGTGAAGCTGTCGATCGTCACCGCGTAGAGGTGCTCACCGCCGGGGCCCCAAGCGAGACCTCCGGGAGCGAGCTGTGTCTTGTCCGTCGCCAGCCGGGTGAAGTCGTACTGGCGGCTCGGGGTGTGGTTCCCGTCGCGGAAGATGTACACGGCCGGGCCGAACGCGATGTCGACCCCGCCTGCCAGGACGTTCGCGTCCCGGCTGACCGCGACGGAGTTCGGGTAGGCGTCGGTCTCGTAACCGGCCTGCGGCACCAGGCCTTCCGTCGTGTAGACCCGCACGTCGTAGGGAGAACCGGAACCCACGGAGTGGAAGTACGCACCGTCGTTGGACAGCTCGATGTCCTTCACGTAGTCGCCGACCCAGCCGGAGGCCTGCTCGACCGGACCGGTGCCGGTGTCACGGAAGATCCGGGCCGTGGACGGCGAAACACCCGTGACGGCCGTCGCGATCAGGTCCGGGCGTCCCGGTGACGTGGCCAGCAGCGGGGCGCCGTACTCGTCGGGACCCAGGAGGTCCAGGCGGACATCGCCGAACGTGGAGCCGACGGTCGCGCTGCCGAAGTTGGCGTCTCCTGTGTGGCAGGCGTACCCGAAGTAGATCTTGTTACCGGAGACGGCCAGTTCTTTCGGGCAGAGCGTGCCGTCGCCGACCCGGTGCCGGGCGGTCTCCGCGAGGGTGAGCGTGTCGATCGCCGAAATCGCGCCACCGCGGGAAAGCGCGACGAACAGCGTGCCGCCGTCGGCGCTGAGCGCGAGGCCCGAGGCTCCGGGCTGGTTGTCGAGCCTGCGGATCAAGGTGCCGGAGAGGTCGGTGACCACCACGGCGTTGTCCGCGCGGTTGCTGACGAAAACGTGCCCGCGGCCGGGATCGACCAGGATGTCGGTGAATCCCGTCAGCGGCAGGTTCACCGCCTTGTGGTCCTCCGCCGCGGTGGCGGGCAGGGCGGCGCCCACGAGTGTGGTGACCGCCAAGAGGGCAGCAAAGACAGACCTTCGTAATGAACGCATTCCGAAGTATTCCTCCCAGTAACGAGCCCGATCAGGGGCTCGTGGAAGAAACGCTAGCGGATCTCGTTCCCGGCCCGGACTCCGGGCGGGCGCCCGCCCGGAGTCCGATCAGCCCCGTTCAGATGTTGAAACCGGGGTGGGTGGCGAAGGCGTTGTCGATCACGAGATTGCCCCGCTGACGGGCTCGTTCACGCAGCGCCGACGTCGTGCGGGCGCCTTGGGCGAAGAACCACCACAGGTAGAGGGCGCCGTACATCCACGCGCCCTCGTAGCCCCAGGTCGAGTCGGCGCCGCTCTTGCCGGCGCCGAACACCGAACCCGCCGGGAAGTTCGCGTTGTGCGGCTTCCCGCCCTGGTGCCGTGACTCGTGGATCAACGTCTCGGCGCGGCCGGGAACGTCCTTGGAGTACCAGAATCCCAGGTACAACTCGATCCGGTCGTCGACGAACACTCCTTTGAACGACGTGGCGATGGCGCTGCCGTCACCGCAAAGCGAGCGGAGGTCGTCGCAGTTGTCGCGGACGTAGCGGCGCGCCCAGTTCAGCATCGCGCCGGAATAGGCGTCGTTCTCGTAATCCTGCGCCGAATAGGTCAGCAGGTAGCACGCGTTGAACGTCCGCGCCAGCGGCTTGTCGGTGTTGCACGCGTCTTCCCAGCCGAAGCCTTCGTCCCAGTAGTCCTTGTTGCCGGCGAAGCCGTAGGTGTTCCAGAAATAGTCGATGTAGGTCTGATTGCAGATCGAAGCACCGTAGAAATTGTCCCCGGTCACATTCTTGTCCGGCACGGTGTAGCTGCAAGTGGCCATCGGAGATCACCTGTCTGTAGAAGGAATTTCGTTCGGTTCAGGAGCGCGGGGGCTCCGGCGGGGGCACGTCGTCGGTCCGCGTGTCCTTCACGTACCGGCCGCCGACGGCCTGCGGAACGGCGCGGACGTCGACCCGCCGGATGCCCAGCAGACGCTCGTCTTCGGTGCCGCCGAGCGCCTCGCGCACCTGGGTGGTGAGGTCGGTGTCACCGGTCTCGGCGATGGCCTGGACCGCCGCGCGCCGCACCGTGAACACCTCGTGCCGGGTCTGCCGCAGCAGCAGTTCCTTCGCCGCGTCGTCTCCGGCGGATGCCAGTCGTGCCAACGCTTCCACGGCGGTGGTACGGATGATCACCTCTTCGCCGACGGTGCTGAACCCGTGTGCCGGGTCCTCGGAACGCTCCGGCGGGATCGGCTGGCGCAGCACGTTTTCCAGTACCGGGACGGCTGTCGCGTGCCGCAGGTCGGTGAGCAGCTGGACCAGGCCCCAGCGCTCGAGGTACTGATCCTCGGACAGGGCGCCGTACTGCTCGCCGAGTGCCGGGACGACCTCGTCCGCACGCTCGCGAAGCCGGTCGAGGCTCCGCTGGTAATTGCGTTCGGCGTCCTCACCGGACGCGGCCATGGTTTCGGCGGCCTGGGTCACCAGCTCGCCGATTTCGCCGTTCGAGAAGCTTCCGAGTCCCGAACTGCTCGGGCCCGCTTCGAGATTGTCTCCGCCCGGGCCCAAGGAAGGGGTGTCGGGATTGCGTGGGGTCGGCATGAGGTTCTCCTTCGCAGCGGCGTGATGCTGACGGAAGGAAGGAACGCGATACCGAACCGCAGATACCTGTTTTTCCGAAAATTCGCCTCTTGGGGCAGTTCGGGATTTTCACCGCGGGAATCCGAAAAGGATTTTGATCACCGAAGTCATCCGGCGGCCGAAAAGCCTTCACGGATTCCCGCTCGTGATCAATGGCGGACGTCGATGACGACACGGTTCGGTGAGGACAGGGTGAACACGCTGACCGCTGTTCTCGACCGGACGCCGAGTCCGATGGACAAGGTGGCTTCGTAGTCGCCGGTGACCGCGACCGCCATGACGTTGCGCAGATCGCGGGTCCGGAACTTCTGCGGGCCGGGATAAGTCGGGTTGCCCGCGTCGTTGTGCGCGGCCGCCGGAGTGGCGGTGACGGCGATGAAGTACTCGCCGGTCAGCCAGACGATCTCGCCCGAGCCGTCGGCGATCAACTCGTCGACGAGGTCGTACCGGACGGTCGGCGCCGGACCCGCGGTCAGGTCCAGCACGATCCGGTCGAAGCCGGGGTTCTGGCCGGTGCGGATCCCCGTCATCGTGGGGATCGCCTGTGCCGCTACGGAAGCCGGTGCGACTGCCGCGATGGCGCCGGTCAGCATGAGCGAGGTGGCGGCGAGCGCCCCGAGCGCGCGCCGGAGAGAGATGGTCATGGCGGTGACCTCCTGCCGGAGAGTTGGTTCCGGAAAGACGTCCGTGGTGAGGCGGGGGTTGTATTCTTCGCGCTATCGTTACTGATCGCGGAATTGTCGTCGAGTGATCTCGAAATCAGCGGGGAGATGGTTTCTGGCGGACGCGATGGCATCGAGTCTCGGAGTGGAACTCGCCCTTGTCGAATCCGTCGCGGATGGTGTACTAGTACACCAAGGGGTGCGACGGCCGGCGGACCTCGCCGACTCTGATCTTTCACGGTCAGGAGGAGTTTCTTGTCGAGGGCGGCTCTCCGATCATCCGGCCGTCGTCCTGCCGCGCCGCGCATTGTCGATCATCGCCACGAACAGTGGAGGGCGTCTTGACGATCCAGGTGGAGTGGGAGCGGTTTTCCTGTTCGGTGGCCGCGGTCGAAGTCGCTCTGCGCTGGCTCGCGATCCGCAAGGACGGCGGGCCGCTCGGGTTCCTGCGCTACGCGATCGAAGACCCGGCGAGCGAGTCGGCCGCCGCCCTCGGCGCGCTTGTCCGGCCGACGGAGTCGATGACCACGGCGACTCCGGAGGTACGGGCGCTCGCGGTCTGGGGATTGATCCTCGACGAGATCAGCCGGATAGGGCCGACCTGGGAATCGACGGGCCGCGACATTCTGAACGCCGCGTTCCGGCTCGGTGGGGTGGCGTGGGAGCCGACCCTCGACGACCGTTTCGGACAGTTGAGAAACCTTCCAGGCGTGTTCGAAGTTCCGCCGCCGACCACGACGACGCCCATGCACCACGCCTGGCGGCGCGCGGTGAGTGACAAGCTTTCTCCTTGCCTGGCAAGGAAGTTTGAAGTGCTCGCGCGCGACGGTGAAGCATGGCGGACTTACGTGCAAATCGCTCGGAACTCCTTTTCGGGACCTCCGGTGTCCGGGCCCCGGACGCCCTCGGACGGGATACAGCCCGTTTTCCTGGAACGTCAGCTGGTGGCCGTGGAAATGCGGCACAGGACCGCATATCGCCGGCTGACGGTGAGGAACCTCGTAGCCTGTGAGAACGGTGTCGACGGTTACACGGCGCGGGCTCGGACCGGGTGGGCCGGGGCGCTGGCGTCCACGCCTGTCAAAGGGATCTTCGGTTGCCGTGCCGAGACCCGGCTAGGGGCACAACCAGGGGATCCGCTGACCGTGGATCTGCGCTTCCCGAAACCGCTGCGCGAAGGCGAGCGTCACGAGTTCATTTCCCTCGCCTGCGATGAGGACCTCGACGAGGAGCGGTATTGGATCAACGTCGATGTCGACCATCACGGAATCGCACCGCGTGAGATGGACGGCGAAGGAAAGGTGACTGGAGGCCTGAGCGTCAGCATTACCTTCGACGACTGCGTCCCCGAGGCCTGCTGGTGGTACGCGGAACAGTCCGAGTGCGAACGCCAGGTCCGCCCGCCCGCCGGTGATCGGCGTCTGCTCGAGATCCGGCGAAGCATCGTCGAGCACACTTTTCAGGGACCCTGTCGTCCGCGGGAGGAGTACGGGATCGCTTTTCATTGGCCGAGGGGTCAGTAAAACCAGCGTCGAGTGATCGCTCAGGGTAGTTGGGCTGCCTGTTCGCCAGGCAGCCCCGTTCAGGAACGTCGTCAGCTCACCAGCCGCGTTCGCGCCACTCCGCCACGTGCGGCCGCTGCTCACCCAGCGTCGAGTCATCCCCGTGCCCCGGGTAGAACCACGTCTCATCCGGCAGCTCGTCGAAGATCCGCGAAGACACATCGTCGACCAACGTCGTGAACTCCTCCGGCGAGTTCGTCTTGCCGACCCCACCCGGGAACAGCGTATCGCATTAGAGGTGAACATGTCGTAGTCTTTGACGTCATGGGGGAACGAGTTGCGATTTACGCGCGGATCTCGGAAGACGTCCTCGGCCTTGAGAAGGGCGTCGAGCGGCAGCTCCGTGAGGCGAACGAGCTGGTCAAGGCGCGTGGCTGGACCGTTGTGGCGGAGTACGCCGATAACGACATCTCGGCGCTGCACGGTGCGTATCGACCCAAGTACCAGGCGATGCTCGAAGCTGCTGAGCTGGACAAGATCGATCGGATCGTCGCCTACCAGCTGGCGAGACTATGGCGGAACCGCCGCGAGCGCGCGGAGGCGATCGAGCTGCTGTCGCATCGAGAAGTGGCCATCACGTTGATCAAGGGAACCGACCTCGACTTGACGACGCCGATGGGCCGCTCGTTCGCCGCGCAGCTCGGCGAGTCCGACACGCTGGAGTCCGAACTGAAGAGCGAGCGGGTGGCGTCAGCGGCTCTGGAGCGTGCGCAGGCTGGTCAAGCCTCTGGACACGTGCTCTACGGGTGGGAGCGGATCAACGACTTCGGACGCGGCGGCAGGCGGATCGGCTTCAAGGACGTGTTGCACGCCGAGCGTGCCGAAATCGTAAAGGAGATAGTCGAGCGCGCTTTGGCGAAGGAGAGCTTGTCGAGGATCGCAGCCGACTTGAACGACCGGAAGGTTGCTCCGCCGCGACTCGCGGCGGGACGTGAACCGCGGCCTGGGCGGCCCGACACGTGGAGTAGCTCGTCGGTGCGCTCGATCGCGATGCGATGGGCGAACTGCGGTAGGAGAGTGCACCACCGGGATCGTGAGGACGAGCAACTGCTTCCAGCGGAGTGGCCGGCGATCGTGTCCGAGGAACAGCAGATCGAACTGCGTACCTTCCTGGGTGACCCCTCCCGTAGGACCAGCAGGAGCGGAGCGCGCCAGCACTACCTGACGTTTGCGTCGGACATCGCCCGGTGCGGCAAATGCAAGGGGAAACTTCGGGTCGTTCGGAAGCGAGGCCACCCGACGTACGTGTGCCAGGACAACGGGTGCACCGGGCGGCGCCAGGCTTGGGTGGACGACCTGGTCGAGCGGGTGGTGATCAAGCGACTGTCGCGACCGGACGCACGCGATCTGTTTCGTCGAGACGACTCCGTCGCAGCGCAGGCGCGCGAAGAGATCAGAGTCGTCGAGGGCAAGCTGCTCCAGCTCGCTGACGACCATGACGCCGACTTGATCACGCGAGAGCAGTTCCATAGGTCGACTGCGCGGCACCGTGCGCGGCTTGTGGAGCTGGAGAAGGACGCTCAGAAGATGATGATCGGGGTCCCGGCGACGCTTGTCGCGGAGCTGGTCGGACCCAACATCGAGGAGCGATGGAACGCTCTCGAACCAGCGCAGCGACGGGCACTGCTCGCGGCGATGGGCTTCGAACTGGAGCTGGTCTACGGCGCCCGAGGCGGTCCCGGCTTCAAGCCTGAATCTGTGCAGATCACTTTCCGTGACGGCAACGTGGCTGACTCCTGAGCACGCCAGAACGGTCATGTCGCTCGACGGCTACCTCCGATCTGTCTACAGTGGTCATATGGGGGCACGAATTTCTAGGCGGCGCGAAGGGAAGCTGTCGCCGGACGACCTGATAGTTCCGGCCAGTCAGCGCAGCGGTTACAGCGTCCACGAGATACGACAGTCGACGCGAGCGATCAACGCTGCTCTCGAACCGCTGACGGAACGTGAACAGGACGAGTTCAAAGAGCGCTTGCCCCGCGGGCTGCTCGGAGGATTCGAAGCCGTCGTCAAGTTCGCAGACGACGCAGTCGACCGACTTGCAGGCAACCATGGCCGGCGTCGAAAGCTGCTGGACGCGGTCGAAGCGCTCCCGTTCACCTCGCACGAGGACCTGCTAGGGACGTCGTCAGAGCGCCTGCGTCGAGCGACGATGAAGGACCTGCCGGGGTTGCTTGCCGCAGGTGTCCACACGAGTAGCGCCGAGAAGCAGGCGACCAGCGTTGACGCCGAGACTGTCTTACTGCTGGTGAGGTTCCTCGCGATTCTGGCTCTCACTGCGCAGCGAAAGTTCCCGACGTCGCTGTCCTTGCTCATGTTGTTCCTGCTGGTCGCCCTCCGTCTGACCACGGGGAGCGCAGCAGCTCGCCTTCTGTCTGCTCCTGCACCAGTGCGCGTGACACGGCCGCCAGGCCGTTTGGTTCTCGCCCAACCGCGGGTTACACGCGCGCCCGGACGCGACGCATCCCTCGCCGCCAACCGCAGCGAGGGCCGCGTCGGGCTGCGCGCGCCATGGGGGAGCGCTCTACTCGCTTAGCTCGTTCGCGGCTCTTCCTGTTCTGGAAGGGCCACATCGTGGCAGACAAGATATCTATACCCGCCTACGTCGCTGCGCGGGAAGCGGCTGCACACCTATCGGTCTCCGAGGTCACCATCCGGAGAGCTATGAAGGCTGGCCTGCTTCCGTACGTCCGGATAGGACGGCTCATGCGGATCTCCGCGGCCGACCTTGAAACGTTCGCCGCGGCGCGTCGAACGACGCGGGGTGCGTAATGGGACGCAAGCAACCATGCAAGAGCTCTAACTCGGGACGCCGGACGTCGACGTGCACATCCCGAGTCTTGCCGCTCGAAACCACTCTTGACCAGTACGCCGAGCAGATCGCGCAGCGAGCCCCGAGGTTCTCTGAACGCCAACGGGTCCGGATCTCAGCGATCGTCGCCGGTCATGACGTGGATGGTTCCAGTGCACGCCGCCAGAACTCGTGGAGCGAAGGGGAAACGTGGTGACTCGAGAGTACGACAGCGGCAGCGACATGCCGGGATCCTTGCCTGAGTCCGCCGATGAGGGGACACGCATCTCTGGTATTCGTCCGGCTGAGAAACCGTTAGACAAGCCGGTCACGACCGATGGCTCGTCTCAGCCGGAAGCTGCGACTGTGCCTATGGTTCGTCAGTTGCGGACCCGGTCGCTGCGGGAGGTCAAGATTCTGCCCACTCGCTACTTGTGGACTGACTACCTGCCGTTCGGTGAGGTCGCGTTGCTGGTCGGCAAGCCTGGGATCGGCAAGAGCACCCTCGCCGTCAACGTGGCGGCGAAACTCACGGTCGGGAAGCTCGACGGGGACAGCAAGGGCGAACCTCGCCATGTCCTCTACTCGATTACCGAAGACTCGGAATCGACGTTCAAGGCCAGGTTCATCGCGGCTGGTGGAGACGTGGACTACTTGCACCTGATCGACATCGTTCACGGAGCGGGCAAGGACGGCTCGCCGTTGCTGATCAACGTCGATCTGGACGCGGTCCGGGCAAAGATCGAGATGTGGGACCCAGCGCTGCTCGTTCTCGATGCCCTGAACTCGTCCCTGGTGGGGCAGCTCAACGACAACTCCTCCATCCGTCCGCAACTGGAACGGCTTAAGTCTTTGGCGCACGGGACCTCGACCTCGGTCCTCGGGGTGGGGCACTTCAAGAAGTCGACCTTCGGTATCGACCCTGTGGACGCGATCGGAGGGGCCGGAGCCTACGGCCAGGTCGTACGCCAAGCTCTGGCCTGCGCCTCAGACGAGGACGCTGGCACAGTGACCTTGTCGTTGATCAAGTCCAATGTCCGCTCGGTCGCTGATACCCCGTCCTTGGCGTTCCGCACGGAGGAGGTCCTGGTCGACTCTGACGATGGAAGTACGGCCCGGGTCGGCGGTCTCGTTTGGCTCGGCGAGACCTCGACGTCGGTGCGCGAGCTATTGCAACGCGCTCCGCAGGGCGGGGACGACGATCGGAACGAGGCCGTCAGGTGGCTACTGGCGCACTTGGCTGATCACGATGGAGAGGTTCCTGCGACCGACGTTTTCGCCAATGGCGCTAGGGCTGGGTTCAGTAGGGACACTCTTAAACGTGCCAAGAGCAAGGCGAAAGTCCGTTCGGGTAAGGCCGAGTTCAGCGGTGGTTGGGTGTGGTCCCAGGCGCCCATCGTGCGCGAAGGGAGCACCGAAGCGGGCGAAGGGAGCAGCGCGGATGGCTCCCGCTCTCTTCACTCCCTTGGTGCTCCCTTCGACAGCGCGGGCGACACTGCGTAGGTGGCTGAAATGCTCGTGGGTGGCCGTCTAGACGCTGTGTCCAGGCACGAACACGTGGCTGTCGGCCCCCGTTGGCACACGCAGCAAGTTAGAGGTCAGGGCACCTGACGGTGTCCTGACCAGACGCTACGTGGTGTGCAGCCTCCGGCCGCACACCACGTAGCGTCACCGATTTCCGTCACGTAGGGTCGCGATCAGGAGTGGGCCGTGGGGGCGGTCCACGCTGACGCTTCAGGGGGAATGCGTCATGACGGATCGTGCTCAGCGACGGCAGCGGCGAGTGCAGGGCGGGTCGCAGAAGCGGATCAACTGCCGAACTATCGAGCCCACCTATCAGCGGCTGGAGAAGCGCGCCGAGGCCGCCGGGTTGAGCGTGCCGCGGTATCTGATCGAGTCGGGGCTGCGGGATGAGGCCGGGCAGTGGAGCCTGCGGCAGCAACGGTGGTGGGCTGAACGACTCGATGTGGTGGAGACACGGCTGATCCGGATCGGGGTCAACCTCAACCAGATCGCCACCGTGGCCAACGCGACTGGTGAACTGGACCCCGGACTGGCCGGCGCGCTTAGCTACCTCCGCGCGGCGGTGCAGCGGTACGAAGAGATCCTGGATGCGATCGATCCGTCCGATCCCGAGCGCCGGCCGCGGACGTGATCGCCAAAGCCCCGGCGAAGGGCAAGCGTGGGACGAACACGGGAGGGTTGCTTCGCTACCTGTTCGGCCCCGGCAAGGCGAACGAACACACCCATCCGCATCTGGTTGCGTCGTGGGATCCGGAATGGCTGGCCGATGGCGTGTTCGCCGAGCAGATCGGGCAGCACGGCGGGCTGGCCAAACTCGGCCGGGACATCGACGCGGCGATGACCGGACATGAGGTCGAAGTGGACGGCGGTCACGTGTACCACGTCGCACTGTCCGTTCCGCCCGCCGACAGCAACGCAGCGGACGGTTTCTTCGGCGACGCCCTCTGGCGCGAGCTGGCTGAGGAAGCGGTCGCTCACATGGGCTTCGGCCCGGATTCTGACGGGAGGGGCGGATGCCGTTGGGTCGCGGTCCACCATGGACTCTCGACCGAAGGCAACGATCACGTACATCTGGTCGTCAACCTCGTCCGCGGCGATGGCCGGATCGCCAACACCTACCGCGACTGGCCCAGATGGCGCACTTGGTGCAATGCCGTCGAGGAGCGCCTCGACATCACACGCACCGCGCCCGCTGGCGAAGGCCGCAAAGCCACCTCCCGCCCCGAACTCAAACGCGCCACGACAGAAGGCACCACCGACCGGGAGCTGCTCACCCAAGCAGTCAGCGACGCCGTGGCCGAAGCAGGCAACGAACTCGAGTTCCTCGCCCTGCTAGACCAGGCGAGGGTCGACGACGAGAGAGTGTTGTTCGCGCCGCACATTTCCGGCGGCCAGGTCACGGGCTACAAAGTCGCCCTCGATCGAGGAGGGGGCTCTGAGGTGTTCTGGCTGGCCGGGTCCAGCCTGCGCCGCGACCTGTCCCTGCCTCGGCTCCGCGCTCGCTGGGATAACCCGCCCGCATCCTGGGACCGCTTCGCCGTACCTGTGTGGACCGGCGAGATACCCACGACCAGGTTTGCCAACGGCGCTCACCACAACCACTGGCAATCCCTTCGCAAGGGCCTCGCCAACGCGGAGACCGAGCTGCACCAGGACCTCGCCGAGTCCACCGAACCCGCTCGCTGGCACCAGGCCGTCGAACACACCGCGGACCTCACCGCGGTGCTGATCCGTTTCGAAAGCCCGCCGGCACAACTGCACCGCGTACACGACCAACTCACTCGTGCCGCCCAACGTGCACGCGGCCATCGGCAGCCGAGTGTCGTTGCACCGATGCTCCTCGAAGCTGCTCGGGTGGCGGCCAAGTGCAACACCCCCGCCCCGCTGATGCTGGCCGCCGTCGTACTGCTGCTCTACGGAATCCTCAAGGCGTTGGACCATTTCGCCGAGCAGCATCACGTTCGGACAGTGGCTCGGAGGCAGATCGCCGACGCATGGAACGAACTGGATGGTCATCCCGCTGTCGAAGCCGAGGTCGGACGAAAGGCCAACAACACGGTTGTGGATGCGCGCTCAGCAAATGAACCAGCTCTGAGAGAAACCAAACGTCTACGCCGTGCAACTGCTCACAACCCTGCCCCGGCTGCGGTATCACCAGGTCGTTCTCGATAGTTGGGCCGTTCACGCCATCGCAGGTCATTGGTCGGTGTCGAGCGTTCTGCGGTTGTCTTTGGTTGCTTCTGCAGCTCTGCTGAGGTGATCATCTAGCTGAGTGTCGGATTGGCGACTACTCCGTGAAGGTCGGCACGCACGGCCTGTCGCTGCAGCATTCGCGTCAGTCTCGGCGAAGATTAGGCCATGACCGATGATCCACGGCCTGCAACTACGACCAGCCCTCCGGTCCGAGTGAAACCGCTTAACGGACTGACGAGTGCAGCGATATGGGTTGTGTCCGCCGTGATCATAGCGCTGACAGCCGGCGCCGTGATCGCCCTCTGGTGGCTAGCCACCGCTGGATTGAACGGACCAGACTTGGTAAAAGCGCGCTTGGACGCTGCGAAGGTCGGTTTGAGTATCGGCGCGGCAGGTGGTGGCGTACTCGCGCTCTATCTCGCGTGGCGCCGCCAACGCTCCACGGAGGCCGATCTGGATAACCGGGAACGAACTCTCGACCACCAATATGAGGTTCTCGCGCATCAACAGGCAGTTGCCGCCGCCATGCAGGCGCATCAGGAGCGAGTCGCCGAGGACGCCCGGTTCGATGTTACAGAACGTCGAATCATTGAGCTCTATCTGAAAGCGGTTGAGCAGTTCGGCTCTGAGAAAGTGCAACTTCGGCATGCAGGGCTTTACGCACTTGAACGATTGGCTCAGAACAACGAGAGTCAACGTCAAACCATCGTCAACGTCCTCTGCGCGTACCTTCGCATGTCCTTCCGAAACCCAGGTCCACCGCCGTTGGCTGACCCGGATGGTGATCGATACGAGCAGCATCGCGCGCAGATCGAAGAGCGTGAGGTCCACCTCGCCGCTCAACGCTTACTCGTGGCTCACTTGTTGCCCGATCGTGAGTCATACTGGGGTGCTGTCAACATCGATCTGGCAGGCGCTCAGCTGACGGACTTTACACTGCGTGGCGCTCGTGTAGGGGTCGCCAACTTTAAGCAAGCGACGTTCATTGATGCCGCCTCCTTTGACGAGGCGACCTTCACCGAGGATGTTAACTTCTCGGGTGCATCTTTCGAGGGGGAGGTCGCGTTCAATGAAACAAAGTTTGCAAAGAATGCAAACTTCAAGGAATGCAATTTCTCCGGTGTTGCCAGTTTTGATAAGGCGTATTTCGGTGGTGTCTCCACGTTCGGCGAAGCGACCTTTAATGGTGCTGTCTTCTACGAAGAGGCTGAGTTTGGTGGTGTTGCCGGATTTACTGCGACAAGTTTCGGTAGTTCCAGCTTCTGGAAGGCGAAATTCTATGGGGTCGCGGGATTCGCTGAGGCGAACTTTACTCTAAGCACGTCATTTGCGTGCGTATCCTTCGATGATATCGCATATTTTGATCGAGTAGAGTTTGCAGGCGGCGTTCATTTCGATGGGGCATCTTTCGGCGGGCATACATCTTTTGATTTTTCTGTCTTCAGAGGGGATGTGTCTTTCGTTTTGGCATCCTTTGATGGGGGTGGCTGCGTTCGTAATGCGAAGTTTGACTGTCATGCTCACTTTGATGACGAAGAGGTCATCTCTGAGGCTGCCGGACGCCTTCCTGGCGTGTACGGTGAAACTTTGCCAGAGCGGATAGCTGGTCGGCTCAACGATCTCATTCGTGGCCCTGTGATGGTATATAGTCGTCTTCTTTCCAGGTAGAACTACTTCGCGCAAGTCTCCGGTCCTCACGGCTATTCTTGGATCGGCACTAGGTTACTCCTGGCAGTAGAAGTCGAAGGATCCGCCGGTGACGGCGCGGACGTAGCTCTCTGCACCTGCGATGACGCGCAGGTGTTCGGCGGTGGCTTGTCGTCGGGAGAAGCCTGGCTGGGCGATGATGGTCTGGAATCGGGGGCGGAGTTGGGGCCCGATTCCCATGATCTTGTGCAGCTGCGTCATGTCACCAGTCTCGAACGGAGATACTCCTGTACGGGAGTGATACGCCTTCGCGCGACGTTCCAGGTGTCGTAGCAGTGGTAGCGCGCCTTGCTGACGCCACTTAGCTCCGCGGACTGCCTGCCCGCAGACCTCGTACAGATCTTTGAGTCGTGCGCCGACTTTGCTCTCGCTGGAGAACTTGCAGTGTACGAGGACCACTTGAAGCTCGTCCCCGGCGATGCGCAGCCCGACGAGGTCGGCGGCTTCGTTCGCGCGATCGTCGTCAACCATGACGTCGAAGGTGATCGAGGTGCGCAGCAGGTTCGACATGTAGGCCTGGATGGAGTCGACGCGGCGGTCCTTCCCTTGTGACTCGACCTTGAGGTCAACGTCCTTCCAGTCAGGTGTGACCATACAGTCAGTGGGGAAGGGCGCGAGGTCGAGTTGTGGTTCGAGGAGGCGGTCGTCGGGTAGCAGTAGGCGGTCGCCGGCCAGGAAGAGGTTGGGCTTGTTCTTGTTGATCCATGATTGCAAAGGCACGGTGGTGCGCCTATTTGAGACGAGGGCGTCATCGCCCAATGGAGCGTAGTGCAGTCCATGGCTGGTGAATTTGGCTTGGTAAGAGATCTTCCAAGCAGGTGTGGTCAAGGTCAGCTCGAACGGTCCTGTAGTGCCGTGATCGTCAACGACGAACTCGACGTCCGTGACGAGATAACCCTTTTCGCCGACGGCAATGGTTAGGGTCGTGCCGTTCCCGGCAAAGAATTCCCACGCCCACTCGGCGGCCAACAGCACGTGTTCGGGTCGCTCCTGTACCTCTTTCGGCACGATCAAGCCGTTGAAGATCTTCACGAGGTCTATGTCGTCGTTGAGCAGCTTTTCGCCCTGGGTGTCGCACCATTGTTTCCACGCGCGGAGGTTGGGCGCGGTGGTCATGGACCAAAACCGTCCGGACAGCGCGGCACTGATGGTGACCTTCTCTCCCTGGTTGAAGCCGGAGGTCGCGATATGAGTCTGAGTCTTGCCCTGTTTGTCGTGCTCTGCGAGCGCTTCGAGGACATCGCTGCCGACATACATGGTGTAACGGTTGAAGTGGTCTCGCGCGTCGAGCAGGCCGATGTTCGAGGGTGTGAGACGGTCGAGATTGGCCAGCACGCGGAAGACCACGGGCCCGGTGATCGCGGTGGCGCCTTCGCCGAGGACGGCCTCGGCCAGGTCGGCGTAGTCGCCATTGTTGTCTGAACTGTGAATGTAGAGCAGCCGCTTGCGCTGGGCGAAGTACATGACGATGAGTTCGTAGGTGCATTCGTCGAGGGTTTGGATGTCTCCCCACGGCACTTCGCCGCGGTGCTCGACGACGAACCAGGCCAGCGTGCCATCCACCCCAACTGCGATCCTGCCGTCAAGCACCTGGTCTGGCCCGTAGAAGTCCAAGGCCCTCTCAGGATCCCACGCTGAGATGGGCGCGCGATGCGCAATGGCACTCATCTTCGGCTCCAGCGACGGAGTGCTGACGTCGTCCGGGCCGCCACTGAACGAGGTGTCGAAGGTGGTGATCTCCTCCGCGGCCTCGGTGGCACGCTCGGTGATGTCGCGAAGGAGAAGATTCCAGTCGGCGTCCTCGCGCAGCAGATCTCGCAGTGGCGACAGTGCGGTGCCCGGGTCGTTGCGCACGAACGCGGCCGCGGTGCCGATGCGCGCATTCGTGGTCGAGGCTGCGCGGGTAAACCGCCCGATAAACTGGATCATCGGACTTAGACTCTTCTTGGCATCGTGCAAAGCTGCGATCTTGAGAGTGGGCAGATCGAATCCTTCACCCAGCATGTCGACGCACACCACCACCCGGCACTCACTGGTCTTCAGTGCCGTGATCACAGCGTCGCGCTTTGACTTGGCCAACTTGTCGTAGATCAGCGCAGGTGCCAGATCAGGTGCCTTCGCCTGATAGATCTTGAGGATCGACTTAGCTCGGGTGACGCTGGCGGCACGGGCCATGATGACGTGGTCATAACCTCGCTCTAGATCAGCGCGCAACCGCGTGATCGCGACCTCTGCCAGTACCGCGTCGGTGTCCTCCAGGCTGACAACGGTCTTGTAGTCGATAGGTGTGAAGTAGCCGTCCTTTTGTGCTTCCCGGAGAGGGAATCGATAGATCATTTTGCCGGGCAGCGATTTGCCGTCCTCTCGGAACGGGGTAGCGGTGAACAGCAGCACCCGTTGTCCAGCGAACGCGTCGATGATCGCTGTCCAACTCGGCGCTGGAGCGTGGTGCGCCTCGTCGACGATCAGGTCTGAGAATGCGGCCAGGAACGCCTCTCGTGCGTTAACGGAGAACTTTCCAAGTACCTGGGGGGTCGCCACGACCACGTTGGCGGCAGCGGCTAGCTGGGACGCGGCGGCTGGGTCCTCGATCCCGTGTTCGAGCTTTGCAACGCACGGTCGCAGCGCCGTGGGCGCGACAATCCCCTCCTTCTGCAGGATCCCGAGCGTGATGAATTTGTCGGCGATTTGATCCCGAAGCGCGCTGGTGGGAACGATGACCAGCAGGCGGTCCGGGCGGGTCGCCACGAACAAGGCCAGCATCGTCTCGGTCTTGCCCGTCCCGGTCGGCATCACCACGATCCCGGGTTCGGTTAACCCGGATGACCAGTACCCGATCACGGAGTGCAGCGCACCAACCTGCGGCCGCCGCAAGCTGCCGCGTTCCCCCGGTTCCCGGAAGCCGATCGCGCCCACGCATGACCGAAGGACTTCAGCCGGCGCTGCGAGAGCATTGGAACCGTTCCACTGCACCCTGCTGTGGGTGCCATGCACTGCGGGTACCACAGCGGTGAGCGGCCCATCGTCTGCACTGTGGCCAAGACGCGTTGCGGGACGCACGCCGAACTTGCCCACGACCCGCAGGTTGCCGGCATCTTCGACGACTTCCAGCAGGTCCTTCTCGACGAGCAGCTGACGAACAGCGTTGCCTTCAATTACCAGAGGCCTGGCCCACACCCTTGACGTCGCGATGCCCATGTCGCCCCCTGTTTGTTCTCGCTTGCAGGCCAACGGCCCAGAGCTAGTTACTCCCAATAGTCTTCCGTCCTGGACGATCGTTACACCACATGGACCATCTTCTGGGGTGCCATCGGCGTAGATGCCCATCGAACGGCTAAATCAACAGGAACAGCCATCGACGTAAGAGCAGCACTGCGAGCACGACACATCTGCCAGAGTTGCAGCTGGCGGGGTCCTGTTGCACAGTCGGGCTGACCACACCGCTGCGGGAGACGACGTTGTGGCCTACAGACGATGTCCGATATCTACCAACGCGTTGATCGCCCGGTGTGTTGCTGCGCATCATTAGGCCCCGGACCGAGACTGTGCGGAACCAAGCACTGCTACAGCTGCGGCTCAATCGAGCTCGTACATCCTCGCGCTTGCTGCAGAAGACGGCGAACAGGCCCAGGTAGCACATTCGCAGTGAACCAATAACGAATCGATCCGGTGTTGTGGCCAGCCGTGCCCGCGCCCAGCCGCGAGGGGAGGTTGCGGTGAAGTCGAAACAACGCAACAATCGTGGTAAGGATCCGCAACGAATGTGCTAAAAGGCACCCGCCCTTGAAGTGGCGAGGGTGGCTCAGCTATGACCGGAACCGAGCGGATGACGTGCCTGCTCGCCGAGTTGGCGTCAGTGCGGGAACCCCGTCAAACGGAGATTGCCCCGGTCGCGTCAGACGACCAGGACAGTCTCACGCCGTCAGTTGGTGCTGGTCAGATGTCGAACTCGCCGTCCTTGACGCCCCGGATGAACGCCTCCCACTCGGCGGGGTCGAACGCCAGGATCGGGCTTGCGGCGCCGAGTTTGGTGTCACGGACCCCGACTGCTCCGGGGATCGACCCTACCTCGACGCAGCCGCCGTTCTCCTTGCTGTAAGAGGCCTTGTGCCAGTTGGTCGCGGTGGCGAGGGCGGCAACGGCGTCCTCGTTGTTCATCGTGCTCACAGTTCCTTTGCTAGCTGGCGGAACAGCGCCGGTGTCGTCTCCGGCTTGCTGGCCTTGACCCGGAGTTCGGCCAAGGCATTGCGATAGGCCCTGATCTTCCTCAACTCCTCGTAGTAGTAGGGCTCGACCAGTGTCTCCACGTACACGCAGCCGTGGTAATCCTCGAGTTCCGGCGGCGCGGACAGGATAGTGAAGGTTCCTTCGACACCAGTGTGCGCGCCGACCGACGTGGGGAGTACCTGCAATTTGATCCCGGGTCGTGCGGCGAGGACGGCCAGGTGTTCCAGCTGCTCGCGCATGACCTCGACTCCGCCGACGAGCCAGTCCAGCGCCGGTCTGGCGATCACCCGCCAGACGAGTGGGCGTTCGCCTTCCTCGAAGACCATGCGCTGACGTGCCATGCGCAGCTCTACGCGGCTGGCAACCTCGTCGTCAGGTAGTTCGGCGTCGCTGCCGCGGATAATCGCCTCGGCGTAGGCGCGGGTTTGCAGCAGGCCCGGGATGACCTGGGCGTCCCAGCTTTCGAGCTGGCTGGCGGAGGATTCCATGCCGAGGAACAGGCCGAAGTCGGCGGGAACCTCGTTCTGGTCGAAGCCGATGAACCAGTCCTTGCCCTTCCGGGCGCGCTCTCGCAGGCTCTGGAACTTCTCGTTCTGCTCGGCGACGCCGTAGAGCGCCAGCAGGCTCTTCAACTCCAGGGGTTTCGGCAGCGATCGACCGTTCTCGATGTGCGCGATCGCCGAGACGCTGCCCTGGATTTCTCGGGCGGCGGCCTCGCGGCTGATGCCGGCTGCTTCGCGCAGGCGCCGCATCGCGACGGCGAACCACCACCTCAGCGCAGTCGGGCTACTCGTGGCCACGCACTGCTCCTCTCTTGCCGGTAGCGCCCTCGCGCTTGTCGAAGTTTCGCATGCGCGAGCGCACACGATCGGAGTATCCATTTTGACGATCGTCAGATGTACTGTCGTCATCATGACCCGCGTCACTCCGATTGTTGACACGGTACCGGGGGCGCGCGCCTTCTCCGTGCGGCGGTGCTTCAGCGTTCCCTGCTGTAGGGCTGTCCTGCCGGTTCTCCTGCCTGAGGCTGGTCCTGGCGTTGCTTCCCCGTCAGGTCAGGTAACCGCCGCTCACTTGCGAAGGAGCGTTCGCTTGATGGCCACGACCTCGGTCTCTTTGAAGACGACCTTGTCCGACCTCGTCGATGCGTCAGTGCAAGTAGGCAGCCGCGAAGAGCGGCGTGCCGACTTGATCGCTGCGCTTCAGACAACCCGGCTAGTGCCAGCCGTGGTCGTGCCAGGCATCGAGCATCAGGCCGCCGCCGCGATCGTGCAGGCTGCTCTTCCGACTGTGGAGTACCAGCGCTGCACTCTGCAACGCCGCATCGACGAGCATCTCTTCCTTGACGTTCCGGCCCGGACTGGTGTGCGGATCTTGGCCTGCTGGGACGACGGCAGCCACCGCATCCGGATGCACTGTGCGGAAATCGGTGCCTCGGGCCTATGGGACCGCATCGCTGTCCACTTCACTTGGTGGGAGATGTCCGGACGTCCTGTGCCAGTTCTTGACCGGCCGAATGGGTTGGCCTCGTGACTATCCTGATCCCTGCTCCGATGACCGCGTCGGCGGTCGGCCCACAACTGCCGCGCGCCGCGGCGGTGGTCCGCGCGTTCACCGCCTCTCCTGACGACGACCTCCATCCTGTGCTGGTCGTGGCGGCAGCGCTGGCCATCGAGCACCGGCTGCGCGTCGGCGTCGACGCCATCGTCGGCGATCCTCGGGCCGATGATCCCGTGGTGGCGGCCGCGGCCCGGACTGTATGTGCGCGGGACGCTGCCTGCGCCGTCCTCATCGAGCGCATCGATCGGTGGGCCGCAATCGAGTTCGCTGAAGGCCGGGCAGGGGTTCTGCACACCGAATCGCTCGGGCAACTGATCGAGCGGATGGCGACGGTCTGGATGCGCGGTCAGGCACTCGCCGATTCCCGCGTCGGCGCGAGTGATCCACGAGTTCGGCTCGCCTCGGCGCAGCTCGGCGAGTTAGGCGCCGCCTACGACGACCTGGTCACGGATCTGCGGCTCGGGCGTCGTCGGCTTCCCGCGTTGCAGACGCCACGGGCCCGGACGGGACGGTGTAACCAGTGGCGGAGGCAGTAATCCGGCCGATGGAGGTCATCCTGATCGCGGCGAGCAGCCCGACAGGACGAGCCGCCGAAGCCATCAATGATCTGACCAGGCACCTGCCCGATCCTGGTGAGCCGGACTACTGCCCGACGTGTGCGGGCCGGTTCTGGCCGTGCGCGGTCTTCGACGACGCGGCCTCCCGCGTACACACCGCCCGGCTGCGGGTCGGCGACGTCGTCCCCCTGGAGCTGCATCCCCGCCTCTGGCCGTCGTCCGCGCGGCCGGTCTCGCCTGTGTGGCCGTCCGGTCCGGCTTTCGAGTGAGGAACGTGACCATGGACGAAGTGCTGACTGCCGCACTGCGGGATGCCGTGTTCGATCGGCTCGATTATCTCGACCGGCTCGCTGGTGAGAGTGACCAGCACAGCAAGGCTGCGCTCGCGGACACAGAGATCGTCCGGCTGACCTATGCGTTCCGCGCGCTGCTGACTGAGCACTCAACCGACGAGCGAGGCCGCTGCAAACAGTGCTCGGGGTGGCTGCGCCTTCGGCGCCATCCCTGCTCGGTATGGAACATCGCGCACCGCCATCTGCTCACCGCTTCCTAGAACTCACCGAGCCCGTGCCGATGACCGTTCACCTGCGGGAGAGGAGGAGACGTTGCGCGCACACGTTGGTACGGCTGGTAGCGATGTGCGAGGTCGATCCCCGCCGTGTCGTGCATCGATCAGCCTGACCAGCTCAACCGTCTTCTGCATCAATCCTTCGTAACAACTGTCCACTTAGGAGTAATTCATGACCGCCACAGCAGTCCCGGCCGCCGCTATCGACGCGGAGTTCGACCTGGATTTCACCATCCTCACCGACGTCGACCCCGGCGTGGCCGCACCTTGTGGCACCGATGACGGGTGTGACCCCACCTGTGCGTCGTCGTGCGCCAGCAACGCATGACCTGAACGGTGACAGCGGGGCCGGGCAGCGCTTTGTTGCTCGGCCCCACCCCGACGGCTGTGCTGGAGGACTAATGCCTGCCCCGCTCTTCCGCCATCGTGGCGCCGCGTTGCTCCGCGCGGCGGCCGCTCCCGTGAGCTCAAGCCCCGAGACGTGGCCCGACCTCGACGACATCGAGGCGTCTCGCGCCTGGTTGGCTACGGCGTGGGCACGACCCGAGGTCGCCGACGCCATCAGCATCGCCAGCTCTGGTCTCGCCCGGCGCATCGAGACCGTGCTTGGCGACGCCGCGATATCTGCGAAGCAAGTACGCCGAGCGATCGTCGCGACCATGCGATATCTCGTGCGCGCCTTCGGCCGTCACACCCCGTTCGGGCTGTTCGCCGGGGTCGCCCCAGCGTCGATCGGATCGGCCGCGAAGTCACGGTGGGGCAGTGAGCATCACCCCGTCGCCCGCGCCGATACGCAGTGGGTTGCCGATGTCGTAGACCGCTTGGAATCGGACCCGGATTTGCTGGAGCGGCTGCAGGTGGTGTTCTCCAACCTGGTCACCGTCCGAGGCCAGCGCCTGGAAGTACCGCACGGCCCGAATCGAGTGAGCGTCCGACACACCAGCGCGGTGCGTGCGGTTCGGGCCGTCGCTGTTTCGCCGATCTGCTTCGCCGACTTGGCCGCCGCGCTCGCCGAGAGCTTTCCGAGCGTGGCGTCAGGAACCATTAGCGCCATGCTCACATCCCTTGTCAAAAAGGGATTCCTGGTCACAAGCCTGCGAGCCCCCTGTACCGTCACCGATCCGCTGGCGTACGTGATCGCCCGGTTGCACGCCGCTGGCGTGGACACCGTCGCAGCGGCCGCGACGACGCTCGCGGCGCTAGAGGCCATCGTGGCGGCTTTGCGTCGCCACAACCGGCCCGGCATCGGCCGCGCGGAGCAGCGCCGTCTGCGGGACGTGCTGACCAGGCGGATGCGGACGCTGTCGGCAGCCGGGCGAACCCCGCTGGCACTAGATCTGCGGCTGGACGTTGACGTGGTGCTGCCTGGGACGGTGGTCCGGGAAATGGAGTGGGCCGCGACGGCGCTGATACGCCTGACTCGGCAGCCGACCGGGCACGCCCACTGGCGGGACTTCTACGTGGCGTTCTGCGAACGCTACGGAACTGGCACCCTGGTGCCCTTAGCCGACGTGGTCGACCCCGACAGCGGGGTGGGACTGCCCAACGGCTATCCCGGCAGTGTTCTGCCCGCTTCGCGTGCGGGTGTTTCGGAGCGGGACGAGATCTTGCTCGCGCTGGCGTTCACAGCTCTGGCCGATCGCAGCGGCGAGATCGTCCTGACAGAGGACACGATCAGCTCGCTGACCGTCGGCGACCCGGCCATCGAGCGAAACCTCCCGCCACACGTGGAGCTCGCCGGCCGCATCCAGTGCGGCAGCGTCGAACGGCTGAACCGCGGTGACTTCACGGTCACTGTGGCGCCGGGACGGTCGGCAGGCACGTTCACCTCCCGGTTCACCACGCTCGCGCCCGACGCCGGGCTGGAACGGGTGTTCGCGGACCTGCCCACGACGGTCGAAGGGGGAGTGCCGGTGCAGCTGTCGTTCCCGCCGGTCTACCCGAACGGCGAGAACGTCTGCCGCGTCCCGCAGTACCTGCCAAACCTACTACCCCTTGGCGAACATCGCGGCTTAGCGCTCATGGCCGGCCAGCCTGGTGCCGAAGGTGCTGTCATCGAGCTGGACGATCTGGCGGTCACCGCAACCCGCAGCGGATTGCATCTGGTCAGCCTCTCCCGAGCGCAGGTGCTTGAACCGCAGGTAGTGCACGCACTCGCATTGGAGAAGCAACCACCACCGCTGGCCCGGTTTCTCGCCCACCTCTCCCGCGCCCTGGGTGCCACCTGGCACCAGTTCGACTGGGGCCCGGCCGCGCAGAGACTGCCGTTCCTGCCGCGCGTGCGCTACCGCCGCGCGATCCTGTGCTCGGCGCGCTGGTGCCTCGATGCCACCGATCTCCCGGCTGCAGGATGCAACGACCGCGCATGGACCGCGGCGCTGTCGGCCTGGGCAGACCGATGGCAGTGTCCGTCCATAGTGGAACTGCGCGACGCAGACCGGTCTCTGCCACTCGATCTAGCCGAGGCCGCGCATCGAGCGATCCTGCACGCTCACCTGACCCGTCACGGTCACGCAGTCCTTGGCGAGACACCCGACGAGGCCGCCCTCGGCTGGACGGACGGTCATGTCCATGAGATCGCCGTACCGCTGTTCACCACTCGACCGCCGGCACCATCCCCGCGCGTCGCCGGGAGCCCGGTAGTAACTAACAGCGTCCACGGGCAGCTGCCGGGTTCCGACGGCGCCAAGTGGCTGCATGCCAGCGTTTTCACTCACCCCGAACGGATCGACGAGATCATCGCCGATCAGCTTCCCCAATTGCTCGATGAGCTCGACCCGTCACCGGAGTTCTGGTTCGTGCGCTACCGCAGCCCGAACGAGACGGATCACCTCCGCCTCCGGCTGCGCACGCCGGACAGCGCGTCCTACGCGCGAATCCTGGCTGCGCTCGGCGACTGGGCGGCTGGGCTGCGCCGCGACGGCGCCGTCCGGCAACTGACCATCGGTACGTACCTGCCGGAAACCGGCCGGTACGGCCACGGCACGGCGATGGACGCGGCCGAGGCAGTGTTCGCCGCAGACTCCGCCGTCGTTGCGGCTCAGCTCCGTCACCTGTCCACCGGGATCGCCGGGTCGGCAGGGTTCGTTGCACTGGGCATGGTGGACACCACCGCAGGGTTCCTCGGCACTCGTGCTGCGGCAATGAACTGGCTACGCAACCACCCCGCACCGGAATCTGCCGCTGTCGATCGGGCCGTACTTAACGAAGTGATCGGGCTCGCCCGGACCGGCGGACTGGAAGGCGTGCCAGGCTGGGCTGACCACGTCGGCGAGCCTTGGCGAGCCCGCGCCGCCGCCCTGGCGACCTATCGTGCGCGACTCGATCCCGCTGCCGACACCGATGCGGTGCTGGAAGCGCTGCTCCACATGCATCACAACCGGGCAATCGGCATCGACCGCGACGGCGAGAACGTCTGCCGCCGTCTGGCCCGCCACGCCGCATTAGCCTGGCACGCCCGCTACCAGGACAACAGCCAATGACCGTCTTCGAAGCGACGATCCCGCCAGCAGTGGAGCCCGCACCAGGATGGAGCCAGTCGCTGGCAGACGGTGCGCCCGGCATCGCGCTGCTGCACTGGGAAAACGCTCGCACCGGGATTGGATCTGAAGAACTCGCCCGCCAATGGTCCGCTGCGATGACCAGCGGCCCCGTGACCGCACGCCCCGACGCGGCCGGTCTCTACCGCGGAGTTCCGGCCGTCGGATTCGCGTTGCATGCGGCTGATCATCCTGGCTATGGCGCTGCGCTGCGCAACTTTGACGAGCATATCGCCGTACTCGCCCAGACACGGTTGGCCAAGGCCCATGAACGGATAGGTCGGGCCGAACTACCTGTGCTCCGCGAATTCGATCTGATCAGTGGATTGACCGGCATCGGTGCCGGGCTGCTGCGCCGCCACGGTCACAGCATGCTGCTGGTGCAGGTCCTCGGCTACCTCGTGCGGTTGACCGATTCCGTGCGCCATGACGGCGACCTGCTTCCTGGCTGGTGGTGCCATACCGGCCCCCGCGGCCAGACCACGAACGCGTGGCGGGGAGGGCACGCGAATCTGGGGATTGCCCACGGCATCAGCGGACCGCTGGCACTGCTCGCGACAGCGTTGAGACGTGGCATCACCGTGCCGGGTCAGGTCGAGGCCATCGAGCGGATTACCGCGTGGCTGGACGAGTGGCGTCATGGCAGCGATGGCCGTGTGTGGTGGCCGGGCGTCATCTCCCGCGTGGAATGGCGCACCGCGACAGTTCGCCAATCCGGCCCGCAGCGGCCGTCATGGTGTTACGGCACTCCGGGCCTTGTCCGCGCTCAGCAGCTCGCCGCGCTGGCCTTGGCCGACACCCGACGTCAGCAGACTGCCGAAGACGCACTCACTGGATGCCTTCGCGATGAGCATCAGCTCACCTTGCTAAGGGATGCGTCGGTCTGTCACGGCTGGGCTGGATTGATCCACACCACCAGGCGGGTCGCCGCTGATGCCTCGCCGGGCGGCGGCCTCGCTCAGCTACTGCCTGGTCTCGAAGCCCGTCTGATCGACCACCTACACCAGCACGGACCACTCGTGGGGAACGGACTGCTCGAAGGCCGGACCGGGATACAGCTGGTGCAACTGGCCACGAACGCCGCGCCTATCACTCGATGGGATGCCTGCCTGCTATTGGAGGCCTGACACCCGCCGAACTCCCGAAAGTCCCTGACCGCACCGGATACCATCCGCACCGCCCGCATGGAAGGACACGATGAACAACACCACCACCGGCACCTCGCCCGAGGCGCTGCGCGCGTCCATGGTCGCCCATGTCAAACAGGCCGGTCACGCCCGCAATCAGGCCGTCGAAGAAGCTTTGAGCGAGATTCCGCGCCATCGTTTCGTGCCCGCCGCCACCGCCGAAGACGCCTACGCCAATAAGGCGGTCATCACCAAACGCGCCGAGGACGGCTCCGCACTCAGCTGCGCGTCCGTGCCCACCGTGGTCGCGATGCAGCTTGACCAACTCGACGTCCAACCAGGCAACCGTGTCCTGGAGATCGGCGCCGGAACCGGCTACAACGCCGCCCTCTTGGCTCGACTGGCCGGGCCAAGGGGAGAGGTCACTACCGTCGATATCGACGACGAGGTGACCTCCGGTGCGCGGGAAGCGTTGGACGCCAACGGCTTCCCTGAAGTACGGGTCATCACACGCGACGGCTCGCTCGGAGCACAGGAGCGCGCCCCCTACGACCGCATCATCCTGACCGTCGGCGCGTTCGATCTCCCGCCGGCCTGGTGGAGCCAGCTCGCGCCCAGTGGCCGCCTGGTAGTGCCGCTGCGCTGGCGAGGGCAGACGCGCAGCGTCGCGTTCGTCCAGGAAGGCGACCGACTCCGGTCGGACTCGGTCCAGCTGTGTGGCTTCGTCCCAATGATCGGCCAGGACAGCGAACTATCCGGCCACCTCGACCCCGACGGCTTGGTCACCCTCTATTGGGACGGCGACCAGGACATCACCCTCGATCGGCTCCACGGGATCCTCACCACTCCGAAGATCGCGGTGTGGTCTGGGGTGACCGTCGGCAACACCGAGCCGTTCGACGGAGTCTGGCTGCGGATGACCGGCACTGAGCCGGGAACTTGCCGCATCGCAGCCGATCCGGCCGCTGTCGAGGCCGGACTCGCGACTCCCGCCATCCCGTCTCGTAGCCCTGCCCTTGTCGAAAAGGACTCGCTGGCGTACTTCACCTTCCGCCGTCTTGACGACGCCGGTGGGCGGCGGTCGGAGCTGGGCGCGATCGGCCACGGGCCTGCTGGGGCCGATCTGGCTGAGCGGCTGTCCGACCAGATCCGTGCCTGGGGTTCCGCGCGGGCGACGGACCCTGTCATTACCGCGTACCCGGCCGACACTCCTGATGAGGAGCTTGACTCCGCGCACATCGTGGACAAACGCCACAGTCGTCTGGTGGTGTCCGTCCCCGCTGGGTTGGGCTCGTGACTAAGCTGCCTTCGGAGTGACCTCTCCTGCCGGAGCCAACGCGGGTAGACACGGCTACCGGCATCAGGAAGGGGGCTCGCCACCGGTGGCGAGCCCCCTTCCTGACTTCACGCACTGCTGAGATCTTGTCCAGCCTTACGGTCGCGCAGCGCTCAGCGCGAGCTTCGCGGTGTTCTTGAGCAAGTCAGCCGATGGTGCCTTCAGCAGGGGTTCGGCTTGAGCTACGACGGTGGTGCGGTCATTTACGGTCGAGGCGTAGTGCTTACCGGTGAACGGCACGCCCGGATACTTGTTGCTCTCCTTCGACAGCTCGGTGATGTTGCCGTTCCCTGACCTGTCGATCTTTTGCTGTAGCTGGACCGCAGTCTCGACGGTGGGCATATCGGTCCAAGACACCGCCACCAACATCTGGTGCCCGCCATCGTCGGACGCTTCGAAAAGCGCCCTGTTCAACGCATTGCAAGGTTGGCTAGCCAGGAAGTCGAGTACGGCGCCGTAGGCGTGTGCGCTGCAGGGCATGGCGTTTGAAGAATCGACCAGAGTGTAGGTCAGCCCACCGCTCATCCAGGCGGGCGAGCTGTTGCCCACTGGCTCCTCTGCCCCCTCTGAGGCGAACTTGCTGATACCGCCGATCCCGCACAGAACCGCCACAACCAGCGCAATCACACCGATGCTGGGTGGGCTGCTGTTAGGCGAGCTCTTGCGGACAGGGTTCTTGCGAGAGTGGGAGCGAACGCGAGTGCCATCGGATCTGGTGTAGGCGTGGACGGTGTGCTTAGCCATATGTGCGGGTCTCCAAGAGTACGCAAGGGGAACGCGATCACGAACCCGCTCGTCTACGAGAACGGAAACGTGACTGAGAAAGAGAAATGCGCGTGGAAACCCGGCAGGTCCCACTGTGAGGCAGGGACCGGCCGGCCGGTGAAGCGACGGTGTCAGCTGCGGGCTACGCGGCGAGCTCCCATTGCCGGACGTAGCCAACGGCCATCCCGCGCGCAAAGGCATCCAGCTGGCGGCGGTTGGCTCGGTGGTGCAGCTTGAAACGGCGGCCGCGTCGTGTGTCGAACACGACCGGCGTCGCTTCGGGCAACATATGCTCCACCTGACTTTCCATCAGATACAGCAACACGTCTGCTGACTCCTGGTCGAGCACAGGCTCTTTGCAATACGGAGCCACCAGAAGCTGCTCGCCGGTGAGCAGGCGGACACCGAGCATTTGGTGCATCCGCACCTGCAGCTCCGCTTCTGACCAGGCGCTCTCGGCGACCTTGATGCCAGTGGCCCCACGCGGCAGTAGCCGCAAGAAGCCGTCAGCTGCCTGTCGGTATACCTTCGCCTTACCCAGGTTTGAGGCGACCGCGCGGCCAACGACCCGATCGAGCTCGGCAGCCGGATCCACCGAGTTCAGCGCACGACGAAACCCAGCATGCAAGGGGCCGTAGTAGGCCGGTGCACCTGGGCCAGGGTCGAGATAGGTCTTCTTTTGTGTAGTCACCATCGTCATGGCACGACGTGGCCCAGCCTGGACGTAGTCCAACCACTGAAGTCCGCCGATCGACACCACGCGCTGTGCGTAAGCCAAGGAAAGCCCTTCGGTTGTCCGAAGCGGCTCGTGTCCCATATCACCAGGTCAACAGGCCCTCGAACGAGGGAACAGTCCTGTTTGGCCATTGACACCCCCAGGTCTGGGGAGTAACTTCGTAGTTGTCAAGCATGAAGCTACCGGTAGAGTCACTAGAGCTCTCGGAAGAGAGTTCCGCTCTCAAAGGTACCGCAACGCGCTAGGTGTGTCTACGCCTAGCGCGTTTTTGGTTTCAAAAGTATGTTTCTGCAGGTCAGGGAGTGCTTACTGCTCGGCCTAGGCCGCTTCCTGTGATGTTCTGCTGACTGAAGCCCCCGAGGATTCACTCGATCGTGTTGCGTGTACGTAGCCCCGTCAACCCGGGAACTGGCCGCGTCGACCTGCCTGGCTGGCCGAGGCCGCTATCCGGCCATGGCTAGGGCGGATACTGGCCGCCATGAGTGACATGAAGACCAGTCAGTCCGAGCTCGCGCAGCAGGGGACGGACTTGGACCGCGTGGGACACGCTGCTGCGGAGCTCGGTGTCGAAGTGCCGCGAGGTTTCTGGTTAATCGGCGTCGGCGAGGACGGACGGCATGCCTCAGGCTGTGCTGGCGGTGCTGACGATCTTCGAGTTGCCAGCGCGATCTGCCGCCGCCTCGACGGCCTGCCGGTTACAGACTGCTGGGTCGATCCAGATCCCTCGAATGCTGAGAAACCAGCACGGGCTCCGCTCGACGACTGGACAGATACCGATGCCATGCTCGCCTACCTGGAGGAGCGGAATCGGCACCCCGAATGGCCTCGGATTCAAAACAGCTGGGGTGATGTTGCTGCGTTTCTACTTGGTGTTGGAGGCAATGCCACCTGGGACGGCCTTAAGTGGTTGGCGCGACGGGTGCGAGTAGCAGCAAGGTCTGAACTATCACGGGAAGACGCGATCCTGATCGGCGGGCACGCTCTGGTGAGCGAGTTCGTCAGGTTGGGCCTGGAGCTTCCCAACCTCCAGGATATGGAATACCGGGCGGACCAGCTCAAGAACGGTGACTGGAGTCTGTTGTTCTACGACCAGCACGTGGTCGTGCGGGTCGACCTGTCTGACATCGAGTCTGTTGGCAGTCATAGCGACGTGACCATTTTGAGGTGTACTCACGGACTCGGCGGCCAGTAAGACGGTCTGTGCGGACCTTTTGAGCTCGGCAGCTTAGGTCAGCTCTGCTAGCACGACCGACTATTGAGCCTGGTTGAACGCGCTAAGGCGGTGCTTCAGGTCCGCACGAACGGGCAGGTTGGGTCCGCACATTGCTGTGCGGACCCAACCGACGCTCATCGGGCGATGTTGCCGATCACCGCGCGAATGGTGCTCAAGTCGACGACCGACACGGGATGGAGCGACCCGTTGATCCGCTGACGTGATGGCGTTGGTGGTGGCACACCGTGCCTGCGCAGTGCTTCGCCCAGTGGTTTGGCCTCCCAGCTGATACGAGCCGCAAGATCTGCTGTCGCCACCAGGCCAGTCTCAGCGTCATCGATGGCGTCGACCAGGAGGCCCAGCACCTCAGGAAGCTCGGGATCCTCCGAGTCCTCCGGCGAAACGGACGGTACGTTGACGGCCGCAGACTGCTGGATGCGCTGCGCTACCTCGTCCGGGAGCTCCCGGATCTGCCGCTCGCCGACCGCGTCACCAGTCAACGTCCCGGCCAGCTCACGCAACGCACGGCCACGATGGCAGGCCGCCCGGATGGTCTTGATGTGCAGCAGATGGGTTCGCACGGTGAGCGCCTCGCCGGCGTCGAGGTCGGTTTCGCCGTCCGCGCCGAGCAGGAGCCCGACCCCTCGGTGCGACTTGAGCAGCTTGGAAGCGTCCATTCCGGCCTTGTATGTTCCGGCGCCGAGGATGGTCTCGCTGGCCTGGTAGGTCATGACCTTGAGTGCGAATCGGGTGCCGAGCTGGCCACGCAGCTTGTCGGGGATGACCTGCGAGTCCGGCTTCTGCGTGGCCAGGATCAGCACAAACCCGGCAGCGGGACCGGTCTTGGCGATGAATGTCAGCAGCTCCAAGACCCGCTGGCCGCGCTTCTTGCCCTTGGGCTGGTCCAGGTCGAGAGGGGTTTCGTCCTCCAAGTAGTTCTGGATTTCGTCGACGGCGATCACCGTCAGCGGCATGCCGTAGATCGGGTTGCGTGTGATTTCCGGGGTGACCTTCGACTCCGGGCAGAGTTCGTCGTCCATCTCGGCGAGCTGTCCGAACCTGTTCTCGACATCGGCCGCGACCTCTTCGAGCACGGCGATCAGCCGCACGATCGACTCGGCGCGGGCGTTGGGGATGAACCGGTGGGCCACCAGCTCGAACGCCTTCCAGTCCTTGCCGCCCTTCCCGTCGGCCACGATCAGCCGGACGTGTGGGTCCAAGGCAGCGGACGTGACTGGGATCCGGGCCGCATAGGTCTTGCCCATGCGCGGGATCGCGCCGACCAGCAACGACGTCCACACCAGAGGCAGGTGCACGAGCTGCCCGCGGGCGGTCGTGCCAAATGGGGTGGGCTGCCAGAAGTCCCAGTTCTCGACATCGCCCAGGGGAGAGTCGACCGGCTTCGCCTCGTACGGGTCGTCATCGGCGATCCACAGCGAGAGCCGACCCGCGTGCCCGCCCTTACCCCGGACACGCTCAGCGATGAGCTGGACTTCGTCGACGGCCAACGCGGAGGCGAGGTCTTCGCGCTTCGCGATCGCGGTGCTGGCTTTGCGACTGGCGGGCAGGTCCACGACGACGGCCCAGCCGGCGCTGTCGCGCTTCGGCAGCTGGACGAAGGCGAGTCCTTCGTCCTTGCCGATGAGCTTGGCTTCGCGGAAGGCGGTGACGAGGTTGTTCCCGTCCATTGCCCACGCGATGCTGCGCGGCCGGATCACCGCCGACCGGCCGGACTTGTCCTTACGGCGTCCGGTGACCGCCAGTCCGACGGTGACGACGGCGCCAGCGATCCACCAGACGACTGGCCCCTCCACCAGACTCGTGATCGTGAGACCGCCGCCTCCGCCTGCCGTGGTGGCGAGCGTCCACCAGCGGCGTCGCACCCGGAAGCGGTGGATCTCTTCGTACCGGTTCGCGAGTTGCTGTGCTTGCTTGGCTGCGTCGTAGAAGTCCTTCACTGACACCCATGACCACCACGCGCGTACCGCGATCGGCACCCCTCGGGTCACCGCGGCGGGATACCGGACCGGAGCGAGGACTACGTGGCGGACGAGTTCCGTGCGTAGTCGAGTGACGTGGCTACGGTCGTGCCATCGAGCGGGTAGCCGCGACATGGCCAACGCTGTCAGCGGCCGCGCCCGGCGGTATTCCTCATCGGTGAGCAACTCGCCCTCCAAGAGAGGACCGGCCTCCACCACGGCGCCAGCGCTGGCGACTGTTGGCGTTTTCTCGTCGCCAGCGACCTGCGCCTCCACTGCTGTCTGCTCGACGGTCATCGGCGATCACCCTCGTTCTCGCCGGTGCTGGTGCGGCTCATCGCCAACAGGGCGAAGCCGCACACCACCATCAAGCCGTCGAGCACCAGTGGGCCGACAGCGGCTGCCACAGGGTCGTACTGCCAGGCCAGAAGGAGGCCTCGCAGATGTCCGTAGGAGATGACCGCCGAGCCGACCGCGACGGCACCGGCTCCGCCGTAACGGGCCAGGCCCCACAACACCCCTTTGGGCCACGGGATACGGGACAATGCCTCCACTGCCAGCATCAGCCCGACCGGCCACACGGCCGCCCCGACCTGGGGCGCGATCCCCGGCACCCAACCAGGCGGCTCATGCGGAGCGGGCAGCCAGACGTGCAGCACGTTCGCCGCGATCGACATCACCGAGCCGAACACGAACCCCGCCCATGCGACGAGCCGGCCGCCCGTCGCGGCCGGAGTCGACACGTCGTCTCCAGCGCTGACGGGCCGGTCAGCGGTTGGCGCCATCTTGTCGCCAGGGCTGGTGATCATGGGCGACCGGCCAGAGTCGCTTTGCCGGTCGGCAGCGGCGCCGGGATCGGAGACAGGCCACCCGACGCCCTCGTTCGGCGGTTGCCCGCCAGGCTTATCGAGATTGGCGTTCTCGGTCGCCAGCTCCGCCAGCACCTTGCGGACCGCGTGATCTGTCGCCCCTGTCAACTTCACCAGCGTCGGCCGCCCTGGCGACGGCTGGCCGGTCTCGCGCGCCGTGTCGAGCGCCTGCCGGATTTGGGCCACCAGGTTTCCGTTGGTCACCGTCATCGGGCACCTCCCGCCGAGCCATCGGCAGCTGGGTGACAGCGCGGGCAACGGACCGAGCGAGCGTGATCGGCATCCAGCCACACCACGCGAGCCGAGACCGGATCACTGGGCCGGGCATCACACTGCCCGCACGGCGGCGGGATTGGCGAGCGCGCCTCGGGCGCGCGCTCGCGCACCGGACGGTTCCCAGGACGGTTAAGGACGGTTCGGGGGCAAGCATTGCCCCCCGTTGTGTCGCTGTTTGCCCCTCGTGCCGACCGAGTTTGCCCCTCGTGCCGCTCAGCGGGCGGCAGACTCTGCCCCTCGTCGACCGAGTTGTCCACAAGCACTTCGGCCCGATCGATTGCGAGGTCGTACCCGTTGGGCCGCCGGTCTGCACGTTTCACGTACGCGGCCACGATGTTCGGGTCAGAGGGGCGGATCAGGCCGAGATCCTGCAACCCTCGTAAGGCGTAGCGAACCGATCGCTCGGACAGCCGTGTGTACCGCGCCAGCCTCGCCAGCGAAGGGAACGCGTTGCGGCCATCCGGATCGGCGTGGTTCGCCAACCCGACCAGAACCGCGGCCAGGCTCGACGCGTCGCGGCGCTCGCGGGGAATCGGGGCGGTGTTGAGCGCCCAGTGAATTACCTCAATGCTCACCAGGACACCGCCGAGGACAACGAGAACAGCTCAGCCGCGTCGGCCTCGGTGAGACCAATCGTGCCGGTCCGAAGTCGAAGAGCGACCTGACCAGCAACCCAACCGTGGAACTCGTCCCGAGCCTCGGTTTCGGTCACCTCGATCATGGTGCCGACCTGCGCCCAGGAGTCGACCGCGCCTGTTCGCAGCAACTCGGCGACTACGCACCATCGGCCCGCGGTGATCTGTTGTGCGATCCGGGCACCGTAAGCGAGTTCGGTGAGCAAATCCTTGGGATCGGCTTCGCCGTCCTTGGCCATGAACGTCCGCGTACGGGCGGCGGACCAGTGCTCTACCAGTGCGCCAAGCGACTGGTGCGGAATATGGGTGAAGTCGTGGGGGACGCGTTCCTCAGCGTCACCGGGACTGGCAGTATTCGGTGCCATGCGGACCTCCAGTGTCCGTCCAGGCCCCGTTTTCGCTGCTCCAACAGCAAACGGGGCCGCCTACTAGGTAGGGCAGCCCCGTTCGGGAACGTCGTCAGCTCACCAGCCGCGTTCGCGCCACTCCGAGATCTTCGGACGCTCCTCGCCAAGCGTGGAGTCGTCGCCGTGTCCCGGATAGAACCACGTCTCGTCCGGCAGTTCGCCGAAGATGCGTGCTTCCAGGTCGTCCAACAGGCTGGCGAACTCCTCCGGACTTGTTGTCCGCCCAGGACCGCCTGGGAACAGCGAGTCGCCGGTGAACAGGTGCGGGTGCCCGGCCGGGTCGCGGTACAGCAGCGCGATCGAGCCCGGGGTGTGGCCGCGCAGGTGGATCACCTCGAGAGTGATCTGCCCGACCTTGACCGTGTCGCCGTGTTCGACGAGGAAGTCCGGCGGGATCGGCAGCGGCTCGGCGTCCAGCGGGTGGGCGGCGGTGTTCGAGCCGTTCGCGCCGGCGACGGCGCCGAGGGCCTGCCAGTGGTCCTGGTGCTGGTGGGTGGTCACGACGGTCTTCAGCGCGGGCCGGTCTGGTCCGTGGCCGATGAGGTCGGAGATCCGTTCCGGGTCGTTCGCGGCGTCGATCAGCAGCGCCTCGTTCTCGGCGCGGCAGACGAGCAGATACGCGTTGTTGTCCATCGGACCGACCGACAGCTTCGTGATGGTCAGCGCGTCCAAGGTGCGACGGGCGGCGTCACCGCCGGGCTCGACGTGCCCGGTGTAGGTCTCGACGATGTTCACACCGCACACGGTAGTCCTTACCCCGCAATCGGTTCCACCCGCACAGGCGACGCACAGGCGTGGCCCGTAGGCTCGCGTCGCCCTGCCAGCCGAACCACAGGACGCCCGTGCCCGACGCCTCACCGCGCGCTTCGCGCAAGATCAGCTGGGACGTCCTTCGCGTTGTCGCAGTCTTCGCGGTGATCCTCGGGCATGTCACCCATCAGGGTGCTCTGCTTCACCCGGAACTGGTGGGTTACCCCTTCAGGGTCACCGCACAGTTCGGTGCCGCCATCCTTTTGGTGATTTCCGCCTTCTTCGTGTGCGCGAGCCTTCGAAAGGGTGAACCTCGGCGGTGGCTGTGGAACCGGGTGGCGCGGCTGGTGCCCGCGTACCTGGTCGCGGTGGCCGTCACCTACGTCGTCGCCCGGTACGCGACGATCCGGTTCAGCGGCCTGCCGTTCCCACCCGGTCTCACCGGATTCCTCTTCGGGATCCCGCAGGGGCCGCCGTCGGATCCGTCCCCCTGGTACGTCCCCACCGGCTCCGATCTGCTCGCCAACCTGGGCATGGTCCAGGAGTGGGGCTGGCGATACGAACTCTTCTACTACCTCGACGGCGCCTACTGGACGCTTCCGGTCCAGCTCATCGCGTTCACCGCCGCGGCCCTGCTGTGGCCACGCCGGTGGCGCACCCACCGATCGACCGTCGGACTGCTCTGGGCCCTGATCCTGGTCCCGCTCTTCCTCCGGTTCGTCGTGTTCGACCCGGTTTCCACTCCGAAGCTCGTGGAGACCTTCTTCTACGGCCTGGGCCTGCACCGCGTCCACGTCTTCGCCATCGGGATCGCGATCTGGCTGTGGGCGAAAGGACGGCTGGCGCACTGGCATCTCGTGCTCTTCCTGCTCGCCGCCTGTGCCGCGCAGGACCTGCAGGTCTTCCCGTTCCACCAGGCCCTGCCCACCGATCCCGAGCGCTGGCCGTCGCTCGCCGGTTTCGCGATCATGCTGCTGGCCGTCTGTCTCGCGGCACGGGGGCCGGACTGGCGGTTGCCCGGGCTCGCCCGGGTCGCCCCGGCTGTCACCTGGCTCGCGGGCATCTCGTATGGTCTTTATCTGGTGCACCAGGAACTCGGTTACATCCTGGCCCGTGCCCTGCTGAACGTCGGCGTCCCCGGCTGGCTGCGTCTCCCGATCGTGCTGGCCGCCGCCGTACTCGGGGGCTGGGCGATCACCGCGGGCGTGGAACGGCCGGTCCACCGGTGGCTCACCGCTCGCCGGGATCGACGCGAAAAGCCTGGAAAACCGCAGGTCAAGGACTCGAAGCCGGTTTCTGTCGGTGGTGCCTCGTAGCATGGACGCGGCCGCCCGTGCAGCTATCGACCGGGCCGGCGACCGCAGCTGAGAATGAAACCTGAAGGGACCCTGGCGTGGCTGATCGCCTCGTTGTTCGCGGCGCCCGCGAGCACAACCTCCGCGGTGTGGATCTCGACCTGCCCCGCGACAGCCTGATCGTGTTCACCGGTCTGTCCGGGTCCGGAAAGTCGAGCCTCGCCTTCGACACCATCTTCGCGGAGGGGCAGCGTCGTTACGTCGAGTCGCTGTCGGCGTACGCGCGCCAGTTCCTCGGCCAGATGGACAAGCCGGACGTCGACTTCATCGAGGGCCTTTCGCCCGCAGTGTCGATCGACCAGAAGTCCACCTCGCGCAACCCGCGTTCGACCGTCGGCACCATCACCGAGGTCTACGACTACCTGCGCCTGCTCTACGCCCGCGCCGGCAAGGCGCACTGCCCGAAGTGCGGCGAGGCGATCAGCAAGCAGACCCCGCAGCAGATCGTCGACCAGGTGCTCGCCATGGAGGAGGGCACCCGCTTCCAGGTGCTCGCGCCGGTCGTGCGCGGGCGCAAGGGCGAGTACCTCGACCTCTTCGAGAACCTGCAGCAGCAGGGCTACGCGCGTGTCGTGGTCGACGGGACGATCCACCCGCTCACCGAGCCGCCGAAACTGAAGAAGCAGGAAAAGCACCAGATCGCCGTCATCATCGACAGGCTCTCGGTGAAGACGAGCTCGCGGCAGCGGCTCACCGACTCGGTCGAGACGGCGCTCCGGCTGGCCGACGGCCTGATCGAGCTGGAGTTCGTCGACCTGCCGGAGAACGACCCGCATCGCGTGCGCGGGTTCTCCGAGAACCTGGCTTGCCCCAACGGCCACCCGCTGGCGATCGAGGACCTCGAGCCGCGGTCGTTCTCGTTCAACGCGCCCTACGGCGCCTGCCCCGAGTGCTCCGGTATCGGCGTCCGCAAGGAGGTCGACCCGGAACTCGTGGTCCCGGACGACGAGCTGTCGCTCGGCGAGGGCGCCATCGCGCCGTGGGCGGGCGGCCAGAGCGCGGACTACTTCATCCGCCTGCTGGAGTCGCTCGCGGAGACCGTCGGCTTCCGGATGGACACCCCGTGGCGCAGGCTGACGGCGAAGGTCCAGAAAGCCGTTCTCCACGGCGTCGACGAGCAGGTCCACGTCCGCTACAAGAACCGCTACGGCCGTCAGCGTTCGTACTACGCGGCCTTCGAGGGTGTCATCCCGTTCCTCGAGAGGCGCCAGGAGCAGACGGAATCCGAGTACATGCGTGAGCGGTACGAGGGCTACATGCGCGAGGTGCCGTGCCCGGCCTGTCAGGGCACGCGGCTCAAGCCGGAGATCCTCGCGGTCACCCTCGAGCACAAGACGCAGGGTGACCGGTCGATCGCGGAGGTCTGCGCGCTCTCGATCGCCGAGGCGTCGCAGTTCCTCGACGAGTTGGAACTCGGCAAGCGCGAGACGGTGATCGCCGGGGCGGTGCTCAAGGAGATCCAGGCGCGGCTGCGCTTCCTCCTCGACGTCGGGCTCAACTACCTCTCGCTCGACCGCGCTTCCGGGACGTTGTCCGGCGGCGAGGCGCAGCGCATCCGGCTCGCCACGCAGATCGGTTCCGGTCTGGTCGGCGTCCTGTACGTGCTGGACGAGCCGTCGATCGGGCTGCACCAGCGGGACAACCACCGGCTGATCGAGACGCTGGTCCGGCTGCGCGACCTCGGCAACACGCTGATCGTCGTCGAGCACGACGAGGACACCATCCGCTCCAGCGACTGGGTGGTCGACATCGGCCCCGGCGCGGGTGAGCACGGTGGCCACATCGTCCACAGTGGACCGTACAAGAAGATCCTGAAGAACAAGGAATCCATCACCGGCGCGTACCTTTCGGGCCGCAGCAAGATCGAGGTGCCGGCGATCCGGCGGCCGATCGACAAGAAGCGTCAGCTGACCGTCGTCGGCGCCCGCGAGCACAACCTGCGCGGCCTCGACGTGTCGTTCCCGCTCGGCTGCCTCGTGTCGGTCACCGGTGTCTCGGGCTCCGGGAAATCGACGCTGGTCAACGACATCCTCGCGACCGTGCTGGCGAACAAGCTCAACGGCGCCCGCCAGGTGCCGGGGCGGCACACGCGCGTGAACGGCCTCGCCGGCGTCGACAAACTGGTCCGCGTCGACCAGTCGCCGATCGGCCGCACCCCGCGGTCCAACCCGGCGACGTACACCGGCGTCTGGGACCACGTGCGCAAGCTGTTCGCCGCGACCACCGAGGCGAAGGTGCGCGGCTACCAGCAGGGCCGGTTCTCCTTCAACGTCAAGGGCGGCCGGTGCGAGGCCTGCGCCGGTGACGGCACGATCAAAATCGAGATGAACTTCCTGCCGGACGTCTACGTCCCGTGTGAGGTGTGCAAGGGCGACCGGTACAACCGGGAGACCCTGGAAGTGCACTACAAGGGCAAGACCGTCTCCGACGTGCTGAACATGCCGATCGAAGAGGCGGCCGAGTTCTTCGAGCCGATCAAGGCGATCCACCGGCACCTGGCCACCCTCGTCGACGTCGGCCTCGGCTACGTCCGGCTCGGGCAGCCCGCGCCGACGCTGTCGGGCGGTGAGGCGCAGCGCGTCAAGCTCGCCAGCGAGCTGCAGAAGCGGTCCACCGGCAAGACGGTCTACATCCTCGACGAGCCGACCACCGGTCTGCACTTCGAGGACATCAGCAAGCTGATCGGCGTGATCAACGGCCTGGTGGACAAGGGCAACACGGTGATCGTCATCGAGCACAACCTCGACGTCATCAAGACCTCGGACTGGGTCATCGACATGGGGCCCGAGGGTGGTTCCGGTGGTGGCACGGTCATCGCCGAGGGCACCCCGGAGCATGTCGCTTCGGTGGAGGAAAGCTACACCGGCGAGTTCCTGAAGACCGTTCTCGCCTGAGTCGCGTAAGGCGCTATGAAAGGCCCGTTACTTGCAAAATTTGCAAGTAACGGGCCTTTCATAGCATCCGGGAGCGGGAACTAGCCCTTCCCCGTGGTCCGGTCCAGAACCGGCGAGGCGGGCCCGTAGTAGAAGGCGCGCAGCCGGTACGAGGCGCCTTCTTCGCCCGGCATCGAAGCGAGACCGGCCGACGTCGTCCCCGGATCCGACATCTCGATCGGCACGAAGTCGGGAGCGCCGGGTTTCTTGATCTCCACGAGGAAACCGTCCTCGTCGCTGGAGCGGTCGGCCCAGCTGAACCGCACCATCTCCTCTGCGGCGGGTTCCGCGCGGAAAGCCGCCGGAGCGGCCGCCTGGCCGCCGGTGCGGAGCGAGACCGCCGGTCCCGAGCCGGAAGCCGAAGGCCCGGAAACCGTGACAGCCTCCGAAGCGGCGCCGTAGAACGGCCGGATCCGGTAGTAGAACCGTGTTTCCGGCATCAGGTCCGGATGCCGGTAGGTGGTCTGCCTCGGCGGCACGAACTGCAGGATCGTGTACTCGCCGTGCGGGTCGGTGGTGTACTCGACGATCCGGCCCGCGACGTCCGGATCGTCGTCGGGCCAGCTCAGGTCGACGTTCACCGGATCCGTCAGCGTCGCGGTGAAACCGGGTTCCGCAGCGCATCCCGCCGCGAAGGCCACCGCCAGCAGCACGGCCGCGAGTTTCCTTGGCACGCCTCGTCCCTCCCGGGAATCAGGCGGCGGCGGAGTCCGGAGGCGTCAGCATACGAGCGCCTCGAGTGATCGACAAGACCCGGTTGAACCGCATCGCCGTGGCGTCCGTGTGAGAGGCAAGAGGAGGCGGCCATGGAGAACCGAGGAGAGGCCGGTGCCGATGCACAGTTCGATCGCGGCGCGCGCCGAACGATCCACTCTGCCCCTGCGGGTTGCAGTACTGTCCTCGCCGACCCAGAAGACCGTCGGGAGGACACGAGTGGCGATCGGAGGCTGGCGGCCCAAAAAGGCCAAAGGCGAGGACTTGGTCCGGCACTTGTACGCCGAACACGGGCGAAGCCTGCTGGCGTACGCGACGAGGCTGACCGGGGATCGCGCGGCCGCGGAGGACGTCGTGCAGGAGACCTTGGTCCGGGCCTGGAAACATGCCGAAGACCTGGAGAACGACGCGAAGGGATCGGTGCGGGGCTGGCTGCTCACGGTCGCCCGGAACATCATCACCGACCGCGCCCGCGCCAGGGCGGCACGGCCGCCGGAAGTGGCGGAGCCCGAGGACGGCATGCCGACCCCCGCGGTGTCGAAGGACCACGCGCAGGGCGTCGTCGATTCCATGGCGGTGCTCGGGGCGATGGACGGCCTGTCCACGGAACATCGTGAGGTCCTGGTGGAGATCTACTACCGGGGCCGGACGGTGGCCGAAGCGGCGAGATCCCTGGGCGTGGCCCCGGGTACCGTTAAGTCGAGATCTTATTACGCGTTACGGGCGCTCAGAGCCGTGATGTCGGGAACCGGGAAGGAGGTAGCGCGATGAGTGCGGTGGGACACGACCAGGGCCAGCTCGCCGCCTACGTCCTCGGCGGGCTGACCCCGGCGGAAGCGGCCACGTTCGAAACACATCTGGCGAACTGCCCCACGTGCCGTCGTGAGGTGCGTGAGCTGGGGGAGCTGCGGTATCACCTCGACGAGGTGCCGCCGGAAGCGTTCCTCGAAGGACCTCCCGACGGGGGCGATCTGCTCCTGCAGCGCACGTTGCGTCAGGTCCGCGACGAAGAAGGTGCCCAGGAGCGCAAGCCGAGGCGGCTCCTCGCCGTCGCCGGTGCGGCCGTGCTGGTCGTCGTGGCGCTGGGCGCGGGCGTGCTGGTCGGACGGCAGACGTCGCCCGAACCGTCGACGGTGGCCTTGCCGGTGCCGACGGCGACCGCCCAGGTGCCCGGCACCCGCGATCTCGCGGCCACCGACCGCGACACGGGGACGCAGCTGGCAGTCCGGGTCGTCCCGGCGGCGGGCTGGGTCCGGCTCCACGCGAAGGCGGAAGGCGTCCGGGAAGGCGAGAAGTGTCAGCTCGTCGTGGTGACCAAGAGCGGTGAACGCGTCAACGCGGGCAGCTGGCTGGTCTCGGCGAAGGGCGAGAAGGAAGGCACCGGTATCGACGGTTCCGCTTTGGTCGCTCCCGACGACGTGGCCTCGGTCGACGTCGTGACCATGGACGGCCGGAACCTGGTGTCGGCGCGGGTATGACGGGTTCGCTCGCGGGTCCCGGAGGCGGTCGGTACCGCTTCCGCGACACGTGGGTGCTTCCCGCCTCGCCCAAGGCGGTCTTCGACGCCGTCGTCGACCTGGCCGCGTATCCCTTGTGGTGGCGTGACGTCCGTTCGGTCAGCCAGGTCGACGAGGACACCGCCGAACTCGTCTGCCGGTCCAGGCTGCCGTACGCGTTGACCGTGCGGATGCACCGCGACCGGCAGGACGAGCACGAGGGCCGGGTCCGGGTCCTGCTCAGCGGCGACCTGGAAGGGATGCTGGCCGGTTCCCTGACCCCGGTGGACAACGGCACCAGGCTGGAGATCACGCAGGAGGTCGAGGCGCGGAAACCGTTGCTGCGCAAGCTCGATCGGGTCGCCAGGCCGATTTTCCGGATCAACCACGCGCTCATGATGCGACGGGGGCAACACGGATTGCAGGGGTATCTGGGGGCCGGTTCGGGTTAGAGTCCGGCCATGCGTGTCGCCACCGTGCAGCCGTTCACCGTCCCCGCGGACCTTTCCGCGAACATCGCCGAACACGCGAGGCTCCTCCGGATCGCGGAAGCGGACCTCTGTGTCTTCCCCGAACTTTCGCTGACCGGCTTGGAGTTCGAGGAGCTCGCCGCCGATCCGGGACTCTGGCTGGCACAGGACGACCCGCGCCTCGAACCGCTTCGGGAAGCTTGCCGCGCCAGTGATGTGCACGCAGTCATCGGCCTTCCGCTCGTGGAGGACGGCCGCCGGTACATCAGTTCCCTCGTGCTCGGGCCGGACGGCGAAACCGTTGCCACGTACGCGAAACGCAACCTGCACAACAGCGAGGAAGAGCTGTTCGACGCCGGTGAGCGCCAGGTGATCGTCGACGTCGGCGGCAGGCGACTCGGCCTCGCGATCTGTCTCGACGCCGCCGACCCGGACCACTCCAGGGAACTCGCCGAAGCCGGCGCCGAGGTCTACGTCCTCAGCGCGCTTTTCGGCGAGGGCCAGGAGCAGCGGCTTCTCGACCAGGTCGGCGTCGCGGCCGGGCACGGGATGTGGGTGGTGCTTTCCCAGTATTCCGGCAAGACCGGCGGGATGGCCGCGTTCGGCGGCAGCGGCGTCTGGAAACCCGGAGGCGCCGCCGAGGTGCGGCTCGGCGGCGAAGTCTCCGAATGGGCTTACGCGACGATCGCCTCCTGAGCCTTCCGGTCACGCAAGACCACGGCGGCGACGAAGACGGCGAGAGCGAGCAGTCCCGCGCTCAACGCGTACGCGGTCCGGTAACCGCCAGCGAGTGCTTCGGGCACTGCGACGCCTTCGGTCAGCAGAGAGCCGGTGCGGGACGCGGCGGCGGTCGCGAGCACCGCGGTACCGATCGCCGCGCCGATCTGCTGGGTCGTGTTGATCAGGCCGGAAGCGACCCCGGCGTCGGCCGGGACGACGCCGGACATCGCCTGCCCCATCAGCGCGGGCATCGCCGCGCCGAACCCGATGCCCATCAGGACGAGCGCGGGCAGGACGTCCGTCGCGTAGTTCCCGTCCGCCTCGACCATGGCGAGGAGACCGAGCGCCAGCGCGACCATCGAAAGCCCGGTCACGAGCACCGTTCGCGCGCCGAAGCGGTGGTTCAGCCGCTCGGCGAAGACCAGCGACATCACCGCGATCGAGACCGGGGCGGGCAGGAAGGCGAACCCGGTGCTCAGCGCGTCGAGCAGGAGGACCCGCTGCAGGTAGAGCGCGGTGACGAACTGGAAGCCGAACAGCCCGGCGACCATCAGGACCATCGCCGCGTTCGCTCCGGACACCGCCCGGCCGCGGAAGATCCTCAGCGGCAGCAACGGGTTCCGCGCTTTGGCCTGCCGGAGCACGAAACCGGCGAGCAGCAGCAGCGACACCGCTAGCAACCCGTGTGTGCGCGTGTCGGCCCAGGTGTACTCCTCGGCCTTGACGATCGTGTAGACCAGCAGCATCAGCCCGCCGGTGACCAGTGCGGCGCCGGCGAGGTCGGTGCCGCCGCGCGCCCCCGGCCCCCGGTCGTCCGCGAGCAGCCGGGCGGCCATCACCAGGGCGAGGGCGCCGATCGGCAGGTTGACGAAGAACGTCCAGTGCCAGTCGAGCAGCTGGGTGAGCATGCCGCCCGCGATGAGCCCGAGCGACGCCCCCGCGGCCTGAGTGAAGCTGTAGACGCCGATGGCCTTCGCCCGCGCCCGCGGTTCCGGGTAGAGGGTGGTGATCATGCCGAGCACGACGGCCGACGCGAGCGCGCCGCCCGCGCCCTGCAGGAAGCGGAACACGACGAGCTGCGTCTGGTCCTGCGCGATCCCGCACAGCAAGGACGCGAGAGTGAAGACGCCGAGCCCGGCAAGGAAGACCCGCTTCCGGCCGATCAGGTCGCCGAGCCTGCCGGACAACAGCAGCAGCCCGGCGAAGGCGATCAGGTAGGCGTTGACCACCCAGGCCAGGGTGGACGGGGTGAAGCCGAGGTCGTTCTGGATCGCGGGCAGCGCGACGGCGACGATCGAGCCGTCGAGGACGACCATCAGCGAGACGGCGCAGAGCACAGCGAGAGCGAGAGCGCGGTTGGGCATGGTGAATCCTTTGGAGTTTCCCCAGGTGATGCCTTGGTGCATCACTTGTAACAGCGCCCATCTTGTGTGACTCTGTTCCCTGCCGGAAGGAGGCACTTCCATGTCCCAGGGGAACACCGATGTGACCGCGCAGGCCAGGGTGGTCGACCCGGAAAAACTCGAGGTGTGCACCGTGCTCGAGGTGATCAACCGGATCAGCGGCAAGTGGGCGATCGGCATCCTGCTGGAGGCCACGCGCGGTCCGGTGCGGTTCACCGAACTGGAGCGGTCGGTGGAGGGGATCAGCCGCCGGATGCTCACGCTGACCCTGCGGAACCTCGAACGCGACGGCCTGCTCGTCCGCACCGTGTACCCGACAGTGCCGCCGAAGGTGGAGTACGAGGCCACGGCGATGGCGAAGGAGCTGTACGCGTCGCTGAGCGGCTTGCTGAGCTGGGCCGAGCGCCACCGCGACTCGATCGCCGCGTCCCGCGTCGTCTACGACGAGAAGGTCAGCGCCTGACGGCTGTCGCGTGCACGGCCCGCTGGACGTGCGAGCACAGCAGGTCGAAGTACCACTTGTGGAACGGCAGGTCCGTGCTGTTCGCCGCGGACCAGCTTTCCCAGAGGCCACCCGGGCGCAGGTAGCGCGCCGTATACGCCGTGGTGAGGTCGGCGTCGACGTGGTGCAGGGCCGCGAGCGCCCATTGCTGGTCGTAGCGCAGGTCCGGCCGCGCGAGGTAATGGTCCAGATAGGATACGAGGATCTCGGCGTCGGCGAGGGTGCCGAACCGGGCCAGCGCGAAGCAGTAGCCCTGCCCGGCGAAGACCATCCCGCTCTCCAGGAGGAGTTCGCGGAGGCGTCCGCGCCACGCGGTGCGGCGATCGGTGCCGATCAGCCAGGCGGCGGTGATCCGCTCCCGCCAGCCGGCGTCGAAAAGGAACTCCAAGTCCTCGTCGGTGATCCGGGAGGCGTCCTCGGCCAGGGCCAGCAGGAAGGTCTCGCGTTCGGGGCCGCTCATCATCCCGGCGAAGTTGCCGTGCAAGAGCTTCGAGTACCGCTCGGGCACGTAACGGTCGATGGCGTCCGGCATGCCGAGAGTTTCCCAGAAACGAAGAACCGCGGTGCGAGGACGGGGGACCCTCGCACCGCGGTTTCACTCATGCCGCGCGCTAGGCGTGCGCGACGGCTTTCTCCCTGTCGCCGTCAGGGTCCTTGGAGGTGTCGGGGTGGTCGTCGATCAGGGTGGCTTCGTCGAACGGGGCCTGACCGCTGAAGACCCGGTTGGCCTGGTCGCGGTCGAACTCCTTGGTCCACGTGCCGACCAGGACGGTCGCGACGGCGTTGCCCGCGAAGTTGGTCAGCGCGCGGGCCTCGGACATGAACCGGTCGATCCCGAGGATGAAGCCGACGCCGTCGACCAGTTCCGGCCGGTGCGACTGGAGCCCGCCCGCGAGGGTCGCGATCCCGGCGCCGCTCACGCCCGCCGCGCCCTTCGACGCGATGATCATGAACAGCAGCAAGGAGATCTGCTCGCCGATGCCCAGCGGCTGGTCCTGCGCGCTGGCGATGAACAGCGTCGCCATCGTCAGGTAGATGGCCGTGCCGTCGAGGTTGAACGAGTACCCGGTGGGCACGGTGATGCCGACGACCGGCTTGGAAACCCCGAGGTGCTCCATCTTCGCGATCAGCCGCGGCAGGGCCGATTCGGACGACGACGTCGACAGGATCAGCAGGAACTCGCGGCCGAGGTACCGCAGCAGGGTGAAGATGTTGACCCGCGCGCCGAGCCACAGCACCGTGCCGAGCACGCCGAACACGAACACCAGGCAGGTCAGGTAGAAGCCGATCATGATGACGGCGAGGCTGCGCAGCGCGCCCCAGCCGGTTTCGCCGACCACCGCGGCGATCGCGCCGAACGCGCCCACCGGCGCCGCCCACATGATCATCGCGAGGATCCGGAACACGAGCCGCTGGATGTGCTCGATGCCGCGGCGGATCGGCTCGCCCTTGGTGCCGAGCTTCTGCACGGCGAATCCGGCGAGCAGCGCGATCAGCAGCGTCTGCAGCACCTGGCCTTCGGTGAACGCGGAACCGAAGCTGGTCGGGATGATGCCGAGCAGGAAATCGACGGTTCCTTCGGCGCCCTCGGCCTGCGTGTGCGCCTTCGCGGCGGCCGCGGGGTCGAGGTGCAGGCCCTCGCCCGGGTGCAGGAGGTTGCCGACGACGAGGCCGATCGCGAGCGCGAAGGTCGACATCATCAGGAAGTAGCCGAGCGACAGCAACCCGACCTTGCCGACCTTCGCGGCCTTCGCCACCGATCCGATGCCGAGCACGATGGTGCAGAAGATGATGGGGGAGATCATCATCTTGATCAGGTTGACGAATCCGGTGCCGAGGGGCTTGAGTTCCTTGGCCAGACCCGGCGCGGCGAACCCGACGATGACGCCGAGGACGACCGCCGCGATCACGGCCAGGTACAGGTAGTGCATCTTGTCTCGGCGACGCGGCGCCGCTTCGGGCGTTGTAGGCACCTTTGCCTCCAGCTCAGGGGGTGTTCGGGATTGCCGGTCACTATCACCCGGGCAGGTGAGCTGGGTCACGGTTGTGTTCATTGAGTTCGCGCGAGTGGTTTCCGGGGAATTCCGGCCGGGCGGATCGAGCGGCCGGTACGCCGGTGTGCTGGTATGGGCTCGTGCCCTCGACGACGCGGATCCGGACCAGGCGCGGCTCTCTCGCCCGCCAACTGCTGATTCTGCAGCTCGTGGTGCTTTTCGTGCTCGTCGCGGCGGGGGTGACCTTCGCCTATCTCGATTCCGTCCGGGCCACCGAAGACCGGGCGCGGGACAAGGTGACCGCGGTCGCCGAAGCGGTGGCGGACGCGCCCGGCGTGCTCGCCGCACTGTCCACATCGGAGCCCAGCCGGACACTGCAGCCGTTCGCGCAGAGTGTCCGCGCGGACACGGAAGTGGATTTCGTGACCATCATGGACACGAACGGGATCCGCTACACCCACCCGAATCCGGAGCTGATCGGACAGCCGTTCATCGGGAACATCGGCGAGGCGCAGCGCGGCGGCAAGGTCCTCGAGACCTACTCCGGTTCGCTCGGCCCGTCCGAACGCGTCGTGGTCCCGGTGCTCGGCACCGGAGGACAGGTCGTCGCGCTGGTCTCGGTCGGCATCACCGTCGAGGCGATCGACGCCGAACTCCGCGAACGCCTGTGGCCGCTGATCGGGGTCGCGGTGGCGGTGCTGGTGGTCGGCGGGATCGGCAGCTATCTGGTCAGCGCCCGGCTCCGGCGGCAGACCAGGGGGATCGCGCCCGAGGAACTGAGCAACCTGTTCGAGTACCACGAAGCCGTCCTGCACTCGATGCGCGAGGGGCTGCTGCTCGTCGGCGGCGACGGACGGGTGGTGCTGTGCAACGACGGCGCCCGCGCGCTGCTGGGCATCGACGGCGATCCGGTCGGCCGGGAACTGTCCGCAGTGGACATTCCCGAAGATCTCGTCGAGGCGTTCACGTCGGGACAGGAGCGCACCGACGAACTCCACCTCACCGAAGCGAGGGTGCTGGTCGTCAGCACGGCGCCCGTGCGCTCGCGAGGAGAGGCGATGGGCACCGTCGTGATCCTGCGCGATCACACGGAACTCCAGGCGCTGACCGGTGAACTGACCACGGTGCGCGGACTGGCCGAGGCACTGCGTTCGCAGGCGCACGAAGCGGCGAACCGGCTGCACACCGTCGTTTCGCTGGTCGAGATCGGCCGACCCGAACAGGCCGTGGAGTTCGCGACCGAAGAACTCGCGCTGGCGCAGGAACTCACCGACCGGGTGGTCGGCGCGGTCGCCGAACCGGTGCTCGCGGCGCTGCTGCTGGGCAAGGCGGCGGAGGCGAGCGAACGCGGGGTCGAATTCACGATCACGCCCGACACCGTCATGGAGGATTCGGACACCGGCGTCCCGCCGCGGGACCTGGTGACCATCCTCGGCAACCTGATCGACAACGGGATCGACGCGGCGGCGGGGAACGCCGGCGACGGCGCACGGCCCGGGGTCGAGGTCACCGTGCGGTCCGGCACCGAGGGGCTGCTGCTGCGAGTCGCCGACACCGGCCCCGGCGTGGACGACGTCGAGGACGTCTTCCGGCGCGGCTGGTCCACCAAACCCGAGGACGGCCACGGGCTCGGCTTGGCACTGGTGGGTCAGGCGGTGCGGCGGCACGGTGGGACCATCGACGTCGGCAGGGAAGAGGGCGCGGTGTTCACCGTGCGCCTGCCGCCGAAGACGCCGCCGAAGGAGCCGACACGATGATCAAGGTGCTGGTCGTCGAGGACGAACCGGTCGCCGCCGACGCGCACCGGGTGTACGTCGAGAGAATGCCCGGCTTCTCCGTGTCCGGCGTCGTGCACTCCGGAGGCGACGCGTTGCGGTTCTGCGAACGCGAGCCTGTCGACCTGGTGCTGCTGGACTTCTATCTCCCGGACACGCACGGGCTCGCGGTCTGCCGGTCGCTGCGCGCGGCCGGGCTCCCGATCGACGTCATCGCGGTGACCTCGGCGCGTGACCTGGCGCTGGTCAAGGCCGCCGTGTCGGTCGGCGTCGTGCAATACCTGCTGAAACCGTTCACTTTCGCCTCCCTGCGGGAGAAACTCGAGCGCTACGCCGAGTTCCACGGCGCTTCGGGCGAGGTCACCGGGCAGGCCGAGATCGACCGCGCGCTCGGCACCTTGCGCACCACCGAGCGGCAGGCGCTGCCGAAGGGGATGAGCGGGCAGACCCTCGAGGCGATCACCGACGTCCTCGCCTCGGCCGCGGACGGCCTGTCCGCCGGGGCGGCCGCGACCGCGATCGGCGCCTCCCGGGTCACCGCGCGGCGCTACCTCGAATACCTGGCCGACAACGGCCTCGCCCAGCGCGAGCCACGCTACGGCCAGGTCGGCCGCCCCGAGGTCTGGTACAAACCGAAGACCGTATAACGACCTATACCGCGTCCCGATGGCTACCGTGGGCGGGGTGAAGATCGGCGAACTCGCGCGGAAGACCGGGGTCAGCGTCCGCGCGCTGCGCTACTACGAGGAAGAGGGCCTGATCCGGCCCGGTCGCGAAGGCAACGGCTACCGCGACTTCTGTCCCGGTTCGGTCGAGGTCGTCCTGCAGATCCGCGGGATGCTCGACGCCGGACTTCCGACCAGGCTGATCCGCGAAATCCTGCCGTATCTCGACGATCCCGGGGAAGTGCGGCCGAAGGTGCCGTGCGAGTACATGATCGACGAGGTCGCGCGGCAGCGGGAAGTGCTCGATCGCCGGATCGCGCTCATGACCCGCAATCGCGACGCGCTCGACGCGTACCTCCGCGACTTGACCCTGCCACAAACGTGAGGGTTTTAGCGTGCGGGCATGACTTCGATGCGCGCTCTGCGACAGGACTCCGCGAACGGTCCTGAAGATCTCCACCTGATCGCCGACGCTCCCGTTCCGGTCCCGGGACCAGGCGAGATCCTGGTGAAGGTCACCGCCGCCGGTGTCAACTTCGCCGACGTCATGCAGACCAGGGGCACTTACGAAGGCGGCCCGGCGGCGCCGTACGTCGCGGGGTTCGAAGCCGCCGGTGAGGTCGTCGGGCTGGGGGAGGACGTGACTTCGCCGCGCCTCGGCGAGCACGTCGTCGGGACGGGCGCCGGCGCCTTCGCCGAGTACATGGTCATGTCCGCGGCCGGTGCGGTCCCGGTGCCGGAGGGCTGGTCGGACGAGCAGGCTCCCGGGCTGATCCTGAACTGGGCCACGGCGCTCGCCGCGCTCAAACCGCTGGGGCGTCTCACTTCCGGCGAGACCGTGCTGGTGCAGGCGGCGGCCGGCGGGGTCGGTCAGGCCGCGGTCCGGCTGGCGAAGCACTACGGCGCGACCGTCATCGGCACCGCGTCGCCGGGCAAACACGACCTGGTGCGGGCGCTGGGCGCCGATCGCGTCCTCGACTACGGCGTCGCGGCGGGAGAGGTGGACCTCGTGCTCGAATCGGTCGGTGGGGCGACTTTCGCCGCGAGCCTCGCCGCCGCCAAACGGGTCACCGGGCGGGTGGTGGTCTACGGCGTCGCCGGGGGAGAGGTCGCGATCACCAACCGGGACTTGAACTTCCGGCATCAGATCCACGTCATCGGCCTGCATCTCGGCGTCCTGATCGAGCACGCGCCCGAGATCTTCGCGGACTTGATGAGCGAGCTGCGCGCTCTCACCGCCGCCGGGGTCTGCACGCCGGGCGAGCCGGCGGTGTACGACCTCGCGGACGGCCCGAAGGCGCTCGCGGAACTGGAGGCGCGATCGACCGTCGGCAAGCTCGTACTGCGGCCTTGAGCGCGGCATCATCGTATGCGGACATGCGCATGTCAATAGGTCGAAAGTGTTGGTAAATCACCAGCTGGCTGACACGACGAAAGTTGGTGCCCAGTCGCGGCGGAGCCTCCTAAATTCACCAACCATTCCGTTGTCCTCACAAGGAGTGGGTCCATGGCAAGGAAGTTCTTCGTCTCCGCGTCCGTGAGCTTGGCGCTGCTCGCCGTCCCCGTCACCGCGGGCCAGGCCACGGCCGCGGTCCAGCCTGCTCAGCAGACCGTGGCGGCGACCACGGTCTACTACGACGCCTCGGGAGCGCCCAGCTTCCGTGCCGCCATCCAGGCGGGCGCGGCGAACTGGAACAACTCGGTGTCCAACGTGAAGCTGCAGGAGAGCTCGTCGGGGGCCACCCTGCGCTACACCGAGGGCAACGACCCCCGGGGTTCGTACGCCCAGACCGACGGCCACGGCCGCGGCACCATCTTCATCGACTACTCGCAGGCCCAGCAGTACGACCAGACGCGGATCGCCGCGCACGAGACCGGCCACGCGCTCGGCCTGCCGGACAACTACCAGGGTCCGTGCTCCGAACTGATGTCCGGTGGCGGCCCCGGCCCGTCCTGCACCAACGCGAAGCCGAACGCCCAGGAGGTCTCCCGGGTGAACTCGCTGTGGGCCAACGGCATGCTGTCGGCCGGCACCATGCAGCGCATCTACAACTACTGACGTTTTGCGCTCCGTGAAGGCCTCCTTCCCTACGCTCAAGGTAGGGAAGGAGGCCTTCACGGCGTTCTAGCCCTGGAACTCGTAGGCGCCTGCGTCGACCCGGGCACCGGCGTAGACGGGGTTTCCGTCGACGTCACGATCGTCGTACTTCGTGGTGCCGAGGTCGATCGCCGGGCTCCCCGTCTTCAGGGCGAGGTTCGTCGCCGACGTGAACTTCGGGTCGGCCACCTTGTCCGTCGACCCCGCCGTGAACTGCCGGAGCCCGCCGAAGTAGACGTTGTGGTCCGTCGCGGTGAAGGTCGTGTCCGCGTAGCCGACCTTGTACGCCGCCTGGACGACGTTCTGCGTCATCTTCAGCACCTGGTTCGTGCAGCCGCCGTAGCAGACGAAACCCTCCGACTCGGCGTTCGAGAGCCGGAGCGAGTTGTTGCGGAACACCGTTCCCAGCACCGGCCCGTTGCCGTCCTCCGCGCCGCGCGTGATGATCCCGCCGCGTGTCTTGGCGCCGAAGATCGCGTTGTACTCGAAGACGTTGCCGGTCGAGACGCCGTCGGGGTCCTTCGCGTCGGTGCCGAGTTCGGTGAAGGTCTCGTTGTCCTCGGAGATGTTGTGGTGGATGACGTTGCGGGAGCCGTAGAAGATCTCTACGGCGGCGCCGTCGAGACCGCCGAAGTCGTCGGACTTCGCGATCGAGCCGCTGATCCGGTTCCAGCCGATGTCGGAGTCGTTGCCCTGGACCAGCACGGCGAACGCGCCGGAGTCGTCGTTGCCACCGGGCGTAACGACGGTCATGTGGTTGTTGTCGACGAGGTCATTTTGCGTGACTTCGGTGTGGTCGGCCGACGGCGCGATGTAGACGCCCGCGCCCGCGCCGGTGATGAGGTTCGACAGCACCTTGTTGCGGTCGCCGGAGACCTTCACCCCGGCCCACGAACAGCGGCCCGCATCGGCCGCGACGCCGATCTGGAGATCCTGCACCACGTTGTCGTTGCCGGGCAGGTCGACGCACGCTTCGGTATCGCCCTTGACGATCGGTCGGGCGCCGGTGCCGTACGCCCCGATGGTGACGCCGGAGCCCTTCACGGCGAGGCCGCTGGGCCAGTTGCCGCCTCGCTTCAGCAGTACGGTGTCGCCGGGTGCCAGCGTGGTCGCGGAGACCTTCGCCAGTGACTTCCAAGCGGCCTGCTGCGAAGTGCCGCTCGCGGTGTCACTGCCGGAGAGCTGATCGACGTAGTAGGTCTTCGAAGCGGCTTCGGCCGTGGTGAATCCGGTGCACGCGAGGGCGGCGAGCACGCTGACGGAAAGCAGTTTCCAGGACATCCCGCGGACCGTAACCACCCGTCGCACAAGGGTCGTACAAAGACGCCGTCGGCTCTAGCATGATCCGATGCGCAGGCCGTCGCGGATTCTCGTAGTGGCCGCGTTGCTGCTCAGCGCCGTCGTCGCGAGCAGCGGCGTCGCGCCCGCGCCGCGGCCCGTGGTTCCCTCCGCGGGGCTGAACGAACTCTGGAACAGCTACGGCGATCAGGGCGGGCATTGGACCGGCGGAGATCGCACGGTTTCGGTCCCGCTACCGGACGGCCGCACCGCGTGGCTGTTCTCGGACACGTTCCTGGGCAGGGTGAACCCGGACCACAGCCGCCCGCCGGACAGTCCGCTCGCCCGCAACACCCTGGTCGTCCAGCGATCCGACGGCACGCTGGGGGAGACGCTGCACGGCGGCACCGCCGACGACCCGGAGCCCCTGATCGGGCTCCCGGGCTCGGACGAGCACTACTGGGTCGGTGACGGCGCTGTCGAGGGCGATGTCCTGCGGGTGCTCTACAACCGGTACAAGACGACGGGACCCGGCGGACTCGACTTCCGGAACACGGGGACCTCGCTGGTCACCTTCCGGTTGCCCGCGCTGACGCCGTCCGAAGTGCTGGTGATCCCGGTGAGCGATCGGGTCGCCTGGGGATCGGAACTGCTCGAAGACGGCGGCCACACCTACGTCTACGGCTCCGAACAGGGACACCTCAGGCTCGCCCGGGTGCCCATCGGCGGCCTTCGCGGGCCGTGGCAGTTCTGGACCGGCGCCGGCTGGTCGTCCCGCGAAGAGGACGGCATCCGGATGCTAGCCGGGGTAGGGACGGCGTTCTCGGTGACCCGGATCGGTGCCGAGTACGTGCTGATCACCATGGACACCAGCCCCGGCTTCAGCCCGGTGATGCTCGCCTACACCTCGAGTTCGCCGACCGGCCCGTTCGGTGCTCCGGTCGTCCTCCACCGGGCACCCGAAGCGAATGAGCGGCGGATCGTCTACGACGCGACGGCACATCCGCAGCTGAGCCGTCCGGGAAAGCTCACGGTTTCGTACAACGTGAACTCTCTCGATCACGGCGACAACTTCGCGGACGCGCGGATCTACCGGCCGCGGTTCGTGGAGGTCGCCTGGCCGCCCGTGACTCCCGTTGGCGGTTCGGCTGGGTGTGGGCATGCCGAGGGGCCCGTCGCCGGTGGTGGTGGTGGCGGGCTTCTCGGGTTCAGCGGTTGTTGCGGCGGGGTTGTTGTAGCGGGTCCAGGTACTGCGGCGGGATGAACTCGGGTCTACCGTCGGCGGCCATGCGGACCTGCCAGCCGGATTGGCCGTGGATGACCATGTGGTGATAGCGGCAGAGCAGACACAGGTTGTTCAGGTCGGTGTCGCCGAGCTGGCCCCACGGAAGTATGTGGTGGGCCTCGCAGTGCTTAGGCTTCCGGTGGCAGCCAGGGAACGCGCAACCGTGATCCCGGAGGTTCAACGCCCGGCGCTGGCCGGGGGTGACGCTGCGGGCAGCGCGTCCGATGTCGAGCGGTTCGCTTTCGGACCCGAGCACGACGGGGATGATCTTGGCGTCGCAGGCGAGCAGGCGGGCGTGTCGTGCGGTGATCTGAGTGACCCCGTCCACGCACGCCATCCCCAGTCCCGACGTCAGGGTGTCCAGCGGAATGGTGACGACGACGGTGGTCCGGTCTCCGGAGAGTGTCGGGGCTTTGTCGTTGGTCATCGCGTAGTGGATCGCGTCGAACAACGCGTCCCCATTGCGTTCGCCGGGCGTCCGCAGATCGTGGTTCCCGTCGTCGTCGACGGGTCTTCGTTGCCCCCAGGTTTCGAACAACGCGTTGGCGCGGGCCCCGAATTCGGGGTCGAGGAGCCCGGTGAGTCTCCACCAGCCGTCGTCGCGTTTGCGCAGATACACCTCGCGCGACGGTGGCTTCAGGTCTTCGTCTTTCGGCTCGTTCCCGTCGGGATCCATATGGGCCAGGAGTTCCGCACCGATATTGGTGATCTCTTGCGGCCCAGCGCGGCGGGCGAGGTTCACCAGGATCTGCTCCGCCCCCGATCGGTCTTCCGCTGACACCTCAGGCGGGATTTTCTTCAGCACCGCCAGGAGCGGGTCGAGTTGCTGGTGGCCGAGGTCGCCCTCGGCCGCGGCGGCCCCCGCGAGCGGCGCGAACGCCGGTGCCGTGGTGCCGTCCAGGTTGCGGCCCTCGTTCAGCGCCACCGCCTGCGCGACGGTGTCGCGGGCTTCTTTGGGGGTGATGCGGGCGGTTTCGGCGAACCAGCCCGCGGTGGAGCCGTGCCCGAACAGCTCCATCGGGCCCCGGGATTCGATCTCCACCAGGAACTGCCCGACCTCGGCCAACGCCTGCCGTGCCACCGACAACCGCTCCACCACACCATGCGCGAGCTCCCGCGCACCGGCACCCCACAACTCCCGCGGCGGTTCGAGGATGCGTTGACTGGACACGATGCAAGAATACCAAGAATCGAACAGGTGTGCGAATATGAACGTATTTCTCGAAAGGTATTTCATATTAATCGAGGAGTAAGGAATAGGTGACCTGCCGGGCTGGGTGAAAGGGACTTTCGCCACATCCCACGCGGGGAAAGCTCCCTTCACGACCACAGGTACCGACTGCCGATCATTCGAGTGCACGGTCCCGCGGCGATTCGATGGTCAAGGGGATCGAAGCGCCGTCGGTGAGCTGCCGCAGCTGCGTCATGGTCCGGTCCAGCTGCTCGGCCAGACGCGGGATCGTGCTGGACGGCAGGTAGGCCTCGGCTCCGGCGTCGAGGAGACGGCGAATCGGGCCCTCGTACTTGACCCCCAGCTCGGCGTCCTCGATCTCCGTGATCACCACCCTGGCCTTCGGGTACAGCGCCCGGAAGTTCGCGATCAGCTGCGGGCTGACCGGCGGTACCAGCAGGACGTCGACGGTCGGGGGCGCCGAGTGCAGGTCCAGCACGAGATAACCGGGGCCGAGCCGCTCGGACAACGAGTCCCGTGCCGAGGCCGACAGCTTCATGGCGGTGGCCACGACCGTGACGTCGTCGGAGTCCGCCGTAGCGAACCGCTCTTCGGGAAAAGAGCCGGAAATCGTCCCGATCGTCTCGCCGTTCCGGGTGATGGGCAGCTCTTCGCCGGGGCGGAGGGTGTCGATGAGCGCCACGAGTTCTTCAGGAAGCTGGGTGGCGTCGACCCACCGCTCGGACTGATCACTCATCAACCCATGATGGCCCCCTGCATCGCTCAGGGAGCAAGGAAGGGGGCCATCACGTACTTCTAGCGCGGTCGCCCGGGCACGCCAGGACGGGTCTGCCAGGGATGCGGGCCCTCCAGTGGCCGGTATTCGACGCCCAGCGCGTCGAGCCGGGGCAGGTGGTGGTCCCGCAGGCGCGGCAGGAACTCCGCGTAGTCCCGGCCCTCCGGACTGCTCCACGCCACCTCGGCGAAAGCGCTCAGCCGGGGGAAAGCGACGTAGTCGACGCGGCGGGCGGTGTCCAGGTGCTCGGCCCACACCTGCGCCTGGGTACCGAGAATCGTCCGGTCGGCGGGGAAGTCGGCGGGCACCGGCTCGTAGCCGTAGATGTCCTCCAGCGTCCGCAGGTAACCGACGGGGATCGGTTCGTCGGGGTGATCCGACTGCCGGTGGTCCAGGTACACGTGGTCCTCGGGGCACATGACGACGTCGTGACCGGCCGCGGCGGCGCGCGCACCGGCCGCCTCGCTCTGCCACGAGCCGATGACCATCGGCGGCAGGTCACCCGCTTCGAGCACCTCGTCCCAGCCGAGCGGACGACGTCCTCGTTCGACCAGGTGCCGGGCGATCTCGCGGACGAACCGGCCGTGTTCCTCGGTCGCGCCGGGTACTTCGTCGCCGCCGAGCGCGATGACCTCCGACGGGAAGATCTCCAGCACGTGGTCGAAGACGCCCTTGAAGAAGGCATGAGTGGACTTCTCGGTGTTCAGCAGGGACGTGCTGATGCCCCAGCTCGTCCAGACCTCCCACGGTTCGGCGGTTTCCGGGCCGAGTTCGGGATAGGCGGCGATGGCGGCCCGCGCGTGCCCGGGGATGTCGACTTCCGGGACCACGGTCACCGAGCGCGAGGCGGCGTACGCGACGATCTCCCGGAGATCATCGGTCGTGTAGAACCCGCCGTGCGGGCGTCCATCCCGTTCCGGCCCGTCGTGCCGCCCCACCATGGACGACTTCCGCCAGCCGCCGACCTCGGTCAGCTTCGGGAACTCGGGGATCTCGATCCGCCAGCCCTGGTCGTCGGTCAGGTGCAGGTTGAGCACGTTGAGCTTGTGCGCCGCGAGCAGGTCGATGAACCGCAGCACCTCGGCCTTGGTCCGGAAATGCCTCGCCACGTCGAGTAAACAACCACGCCAGCCGAAGCGCGGGTGGTCGGTCACCACTCCGCAGGGGATCGTGGCTTGTCCACTGTGGATGGACACGGCCCGGAACGCGTCCGGCCCGATCAGCTGCCGGAGCGTCTGGCGGCCGTAGAACTCGCCCGCCGCGTCGGCCGCGTGCAGGGTCACGCCGGACGGGTCGATCTCCAGCCGGTAGCCCTCGGCGGGCAGCCCGGCGTCGGTGCGGACGTCCACTTCGGACGGTACGGAACACCGGCCGGGCAGCGGTTCCACCGAGACGGGACGGGGGAGAAGAGTTTCGAAGCCAGGCATGTCAGCCCTTCACCGCGCCGCCCATGACGGACACGAGTCGTCGTTGCACGAGAATGAAGAACACCAGCACCGGGATGGTCATCAGTGTCGAGCCCGCCATCACCGCGCCCCAGTCGGTGTCCTCCGGTTTGAAGAACACGAGGATCGCCAGCGGGAGCGTCTGGTTCTCGGTGTTGGAGATGATGAACGTCTTGGCGAACAGGAAGTCGTTCCAGGCGTGGATGAACGCCAGCACGCTGATCGCCACCAGCCCGGGCGCCACCAGCGGGAAGAGGATCTGCCAGGTGAACCGCATCCGGCTCGCCCCGTCGATCTTCGACGCCTCTTCCAGCTCCTGCGGCACCGCGGCGACGAAACCGCGCAGCATCCAGATCGCGAACGGCAGGCTGAACGCCAGGTGCACCAGGATCAGCGAGCCGAGGTGGTTGGTGCCGAACGCCGGCGCGACGTCGCCGACCGACCGCATCAGGAAGAACAGCGGAATGGTCAGCGCCTCGACCGGCACCATCTGTGCCACCAGCACCATCACCAGCAGGACGGTCTTGCCCTTGAAGTTGAACCGGGTCAGCGCCACCGCCGAAAGGAACGACAGCAGGAGCGACAGCGCCACCACCACGACGGCGACGATCACGCTGTTCAGGAAGAACAGTGCGAATCCCTCGCCGCTGAGCACCCGCTCGAAGTGCTCGAGGGTCGGCGTGAGGGTCCACGGCCGCGGGTTCTCCGCCTGGATCTGCCCGGTCGGCTTGAACGCCGAAAGCACCATCCAGTACACCGGGAACGCGACCATCCCGGCGATCACCACGCAGATGATCTCGGCGATCAGCCTGCCGGGCTTCTTGACCCGGCGGGTCTTCGGCGCTGTCGTCACACCCATCCCGCGCTCCGGCGTTGCGACCGGACGTACAGCCCGGTGATGGACAGCAGCAGCAAGGTCATCACGACTCCGAGCGCCGCGCCGAGACCGTATTCCTGTCCGGCGAAGGCCTGTTGATAGGCGAAGACGTTGAGCACGAGGTTGCGCCCGGCCACGCCGCCGCCGTTGGTCATCACGTAGATCTGGGTGAAGATCTTGAAGTCCCAGATGATCGACTGGATCGTGGCGATGGTCAGCAGCGGCCGCACCATCGGCAGCGTGATCGACCACGTGGTGCGCCAGGTCGACGCGCCGTCGAGGTACGCGGCTTCGATGACCTCCTCCGGCACGCCCTTGAGCCCCGCGTACATCGTCACCATGACGAACGGGAACGAGCACCAGATGACCTCGGCGGCCACCAGCCCGAACGTGCTGTAGGTGTCGAAGGTCCACGAGTGGTTCGCCATGCCGGTGAACCCGAGGCCCGAGAGCACCTCGTTGACCAGGCCGAAGTCCGCGTCGAACAGGAACAGCCAGACGTACGAGCCCGCCATCGCCGGCGTCGCCCAGGCGGCCAGTGCCGCCAGGAACAACGGGACCCGCGCCCACGAGCGGACCCGGGTGGCCAGTACGGCCAGCCCCGTCCCGAGCGCGAGACTGCCGACGACACAGACCGCGGTGAAGCCGAGGGTCTTGGCCAGCACCTCCCAGAACTGCGCGTTCTCCAGCAGGTCGGTGTAGTTCCGGAAGCCGAGGAACTCCAGCGGCGCGTTCCCGACGGCCTGCGGCTGGCCGTAGTCGTAGAACGAGATCAGGACGAGCTGGTAGATCGGGTACACCAGCATGGCCAGCAGCAGGATGCCGCCGGGAGCCAGGTAGAGCAGGGCGGCCCGCCCGTCCCGGCGACGGCGGGGGGACCGCCGTGCCGGGACGGCCGGAGCCGTGGTGCGGGGGATGTCTTTCGTGACCACTTAGCCGAACGCCTTGTTCATCTCGGCGGCCGCGGTGGCGAGTGCGGCCGCGGGGTCCTTGCCGCCGGTCGCGATCTGCTGGATCGCGGTCGGCAGCACGTTCTGCGCGTCGATCTTCGACCACGCCGCGGTGGCGGGGACGAACTTCGTGCCCGAGGTGAGCGTGTCGACGAACGGCTTGACCGACGGGTCGCTCGCGGCGACCTTCTGCTGGACACTGCCGAGCGTGGGCAGGTTGCCCATGGCGATGTACATCTTCTCCTGGTACTTGGCGCCACCGAGCAGTTCGGTGAACTCGACCGCGAGGCTCTTGCGCTTGGTCGCGTTGAAGACGCCGAGCAGGTTGCCGCCCGCGAACGCCGGGGCGACCTTGCCCGCCTCGGTGCCCGGGATCGGGATGATCGCGTACTTCCCCTTCACCTGACCGGCTTCGACGGCCTTGCGGTTGAAGTCACCACCGATCGACATGCCCGCCTTGCCGCCCGCGAACGCCGTGATGCTCTGCGTTCCGGTGAGGTTGGCGCACTGCTCGGGCGGGCAGATGTCCGCCTTCAGCAGGTTCGCGTACGCCGCGACCCCGGCCTTCGCCTGCTCCGAGTCCACAGTGGACTTCCACTTGTCGCCGTCCTGCTTGGCGATCTCGCCGCCGTGCGCCCACAGGAACGGCAGCATCGCGTAGGTGTACTTGCCACCGACGGAGATGCCGTAGAGCTCGGGCTTCTTGGCGCGGATGGTCTTCGCTGTCTCGGTCAGTTCCGCCAGCGTCGTGGGCGGCTTGAGGCCGAGTTCGGCGAAGAGGTCCGTGCGGTAGTACAACGCGCGGATACCGGTGAACCACGGCAGGCCGTAGGTCTTGCCGCCGGACTTCGCCGTCTCCAGGACCGCGGGCAGGATGTCGGCGCCTTCCTTCCACGACGAGAGATCGCCGGTCAGGTCGGCCAGCGCGCCGGTGGCGGCGTAGCTGGAGACGTCGGTGTTGCCGAACTCGGCGACGTCCGGCGCGCTCGCCGGGTCGTTGAAGGCGCCGGAGAACTTGTCCGCGCGGCCTTCCACCGGGATCCACTGGACGTCGACCTCGACGCCCGAGTGCGCCGCCTTGAACTCGGCGATGGCCTCCTTGACCGCGGCCTCCTTGGGGGCGCGGTTGGCCTCGTCGAACAGCCAGACCCGGACCGTGCCGGTCTTCTCGTCACCGCCGCTCGCGGCAGGTGTGTTCTGGGCAGGCGCACAGCCCGCGACGAGGCCGAGCGCCGCGAGGCCCGCGATGAGGACGCGAGTTCTCATGGGATTTTCTCCTTAGCCGAATAAGACGGAATTGACCTGGGGGAGCGCCAGTTTCCCGGCGACGGCCCCCGGGAGACCGGTGGCGGGATCGCGCGGCAGCCAGCTGAGCGTGCCGGACTTGTCGCTGGAGACGTAGAACCAGCTTTCGGTCGGATCCAGGGTGAGGTGGCGCGGGTAGACGCCACCGACGGGCGCGTTGCCCAGCAGTTTCAAGGACTTCCCGTCCTCGCCGACACCGAACGACGCGATCGTGTCCGAACCGCGCACGGACGCGTAGACGAACCTGCCGTCCTTGGACGTGGTGATCTCGCCCGGGTACTGCGCGCCGGGCGTGCCCGCCGGAACGGCCGGGACGACCTGCCCGGCGGTCAGTTTCCCGGTGGCCGGGTTCCACGCCGCGACGGTCACTTCGGCACGAAGCTCGCCGAGGATGTAGGCGTACTTGCCGTTCGGATGGAAGGCGAGGTGCCGGGGCCCGGCACCCGACGGGAGCTTCAGCTGCTGGTTCAGCTTCAGTTTTCCGGTGGTGACGTCGAGTTTGTAGACGTAGACCGAGTCCGCGCCGAGGTCGACCGAGAGCACCCACTTGCCGGTGGGGTCGTTGACGACCTGGTGCGCGTGCGCGGCCCGCTCGGCGCCCTTGTGCTGGGCCAGATCGACGACGTCGCCGAGTTTCCCGCCCGCGAGGATCGGGAGGACGACGACGCTGCCGCTGCTGTAGTTCGCGGCCAGCACGTACTTCTGGCTCGAGTGGACACTCAGATGCGTGGGGTGCTGGCCCTTGGCGGATTTCTTGTTGAGCAGCTTGGGTTTCGCCGGATCGGCCAGGCTCAGCGCGGAGATCTGGCCGTTCTCGTCCTCGTTGGTCACATAGAGCGTCTTGCGGTCCGCGCTGATGTCGAACCAGGAGGCGTTGCTGATCCCCGGAATCGTCCGGTCGACGACCAGCGCGTTGGTCGCCGCGTCCCGGTGAGCGATATCGAGCCCGTGCCCGGAACTGGTGTAGCTGCTGACGTAGATGGCCCCGGTTCCCTTCGGTCCGCAGATCTGTTCGGAAGCGTTCGCGAGGTGGGAACCGAGAACGGTGGTGAGTCCAGCCGCTCCGACGGCGCCGAGGAAGGTGCGTCGATCGAGTCCGGTCATCGTGATCTCTCCCAGCTTTCAGGTGGTTTAAACCACTGCCATGAGCAATGCTGCCACGCCGAAACCGGAAACGGAAAGGACGGTTTCCAGGACGGTCCAGGTTTTCAGCGTTTGCGGCACGGTCATGTTGAAGTACCGCGAGATGATCCAGAACCCGCCGTCGTTCACGTGCGAGGCGATGATCGAACCCGCCGAAATCGCCACGACCAGCAGCGCGAGCTGGATCTGCGAGTAGCCCAGCGTCGCCACCGTCGGCGCGACGATGCCGCTCGTGGTCACGATCGCGACCGTCGCCGAACCCTGTGCGATCCGCATGCCGCAGCTGATCACGTAGGCCGCCAGGATGACCGGGAGACCGGCGTTGTCGAGCGAACCCGCGACGGCCTTGCCGATCCCGGTCGCGGACAGCACGGCACCGAAGAACGCGCCCGCGCCGACCACCAGCAGGATCATCGCGACCGGGCGGAGCGACTTCGCCGAAAGCTCGCTCAAGTCCTTGCCCGTCAAGCCGCGGCGCAGGCCCAGCAGCCAGGACGCGAGCAGCACCGAGATCGTCAGCGCGACCGCGGGGGTGCCGATGAACGCGGCGACACCGGCGGGCGCGGAGTCCTTGGGAAGCCAGATGCTGCCGAAGGTCCCGGCGAGGATCAGCACCAGCGGGACCGCGATGATCGCCGCCACCAGCTTGAGCGACGGCGGGTTCTCCTCCTTCTCGCCTTCGTCCTCCGCGACCAGGAACTCCTCGGGGACCGGAACGTCGATGCGCTTGCCGATCCAGGTCGAGTACGCGACACCGCCGACCAGGAACGCCGGGATACCGCAGACCAGGCCCATCAGGATGATCCAGCCGAGTTCCACGTGCAGCAGGCCCGCCGCGGCCACCGGGCCGGGGTGCGGCGGGAGGAACGCGTGCGTGATGGAAAGACCGGCGAGCAGCGGCAATGCGTACAGCACCAGCGAACGGCCGCCCTGTTTGGCGGCGACGTAGACCAGCGGCGCCAGCACGAAGATGCCGATGTCGAAGAAGACCGGGATACCGAAGACGAAGCCGGCCAGGCCCATCGCGAGCGGGGCGCGCTTCTCACCGATGGCCCGCAGCAGCGCGCTGGTGAGCACCTTCGCGCCACCGGAACGCTCCAAAATGGACCCGAGGATCGTGCCGAGCCCGATGATCGCGGCGATATGCCCGAGGATCCCGCCGAAACCCTTTTCCAGCAGGGAATCCGACGCCTTCTGCGCGGAGCCGACGATCTGCCCGACCGGCAGGCCCGCGGCCAGCGCGGTCAGCAGGCCGACCACGATCAGCGCGATGAAGGGCTCGAGCTTGACCTTGATGATGAGGAACAGCAAGACCGCGATCGAGACGGCGGCGAGGGTCAGGAGACCTCCCGTCGAATGTTGGAGCCAATCGATCATCGGGCACTCCCGGGATTCCGCAGTGAATGGCCGGCGAGGGCGCCGGTCGGTTGACCATCGTCGATGGCGGCGACACCGTTGACGAAGACATAGGGGATACCGGCGGCCTGCTGCCGCGGCTCGTCGAACGTGGCGGTGTCGGCGACGGTTTCCGGGTCGAACAGCACGAGATCCGCCGCGTACCCCGCGCGGACGAGACCCCGGTCGGTCAGCCGCAGGCGTTCCGCCGCGCGGCCGGTGAGGTGGGAGACGCATTCGGCGAGGTCGAGGACGCCGAGTTCGCGGACGTAGCGCGCGAGGTAGCGCGGGAACGTGCCCCAGGCGCGGGGATGCGGCCGGGCGCCGACGAGGAGCCCGTCGCTGCCGCCGGTGTGCGTGCGGTGCCGCATGATCGCCTGGACGTTCTCCTCGTGCCCGACGTGCATCAGGCAGGACGTGCCGAGTTTCTCCGAGAGCAGGACGTCGAAGTACAGCTCCGCGGCCGGTTTCCCGGCCCGCTGCGCCGAAGCGGCGACGGAATGCCCGACGAGGTGCGAGTTCTCGTCGCGGCGGACGCCGTTGATCTCGATGGCCTCCCAGTCGATCGGCACGCCGTGCGCGCCGTCGGAACCGGTCTCCTCGATCTCGGCACGGATCCGCTCACGCGTGTCCACATCGGACAGCCGGGCGAGGGTCGCGTCCAGCCCGCCTTCGGTGGACCAGCTCGGCAGCAGCGCGGAAAGGTAGGTGGCGCCGGGAAGGTAGGGATAGGTGTCCAGCGTGATGTCGCAGCCGTCGTCGAGCGCCTGGTCGAGCAGTTCCATCAGCTGGGGGGCCTTGCCCTTGTTCACCGAGAAGTTCATCGTCGCGTGCGCGAGGTGCAGCGGGCAGCCCGAGCGGCGGGAGACGTCGACCATCTCGCCGAACGCCTCGAGCGCGCCCTTGCCGTAACTGCGGTGGTGCGGACTGTAGAAACCGCCGCGCTCGCCGACGACCCGGCACAGCTCGACGAGTTCCTCGGTGGTCGCGTACATGCCCGGCGTGTAGGTGAGCCCGGACGACATGCCCATCGCGCCCTCGGCGAGCCCGGTCGCGATGAGTTCCTTCATCGCGTTCATCTCGGCTTCGGTCGCGGGCCGGTCTTCCCAGCCGACGGTGAGCATGCGGACGGTGCCCTGCGGCACCAGGTAGGCCGCGTTGACCGCGACCCCGGCGTCGAGCCGGTCGAGGTACTCGCCGACCGAGCGCCAGTTCCAGTCGAATCCGGCGGGGTCGTCGTTCCACCCGGCGAGCTGCTGGCGCAGCGACGCGAGGACGTCGTCGTTCACGGGCGCGTAGGAGAGCCCGTCCTGTCCGAGGACCTCGGTCGTGACGCCCTGCGAGAGCTTCGCGAGGTGATCCGGATTGGCGAGCAGCTGGAGGTCCGAGTGCGAATGCATGTCGATGAACCCGGGCGCGAGCACGAGTCCTTCGGCGTCGATGGTGCGGCGGCCCGCGAGCGAGCCCGGTTCGGCGACACTGGCGATGCGGCCGCCGGTGATGCCCACGTCGTGCCTGGTGAGCGGATCCCCGGTGCCGTCGGCGACCAGTGCGGAGCGGACAACGATGTCCATGGCGATTCTTCCTCTGCGGGGAGTGGAGGACGGATCAGAAATGCGTGCGGACGAAATCGAGCACGGTCTCGCCGTCGGGGCCGACGACCGGGATGAGGGGCCATTTGTCGAAGACGGTGCACGGATGCGAAAGACCCAGTGCGATCCAGTCGCCCACCTCGACCGGCGAACCGGGCGGCAGCGTCAGGAAGGCGTGCTGGTCGTTCATCTTCTGGATGGCGTGACCTTCGAGCGCGGACGGCGGTCCGTCGCCCTTGCGGATCAGGCGGGGCTCGGGCATGCCTTCGTCGAAGGAGGCGTCCCGTTTGCCGATGGTGAGCAGCGCGAGCTCGTCCGTCGGCTTCGACGTCACCTGGGCCCAAGCGCGCAGCGCGGGACGGAACGAGGCGACGCCGCCGATACGCGGGCTTTCGCCCAGCGGGGAGATCACCCGGTAGAAGCCGTCGTCGTGGGTCACGTAGGCACCGCTGCGCAGGATCGGCAGGACGTCCAGGCCGCCCCAGTCCTTGGTGAGTTCGTCGGCGACGCGGTCGAAGTACGCGCTGCCGCCGCCGGTGACGATGATCTGCCCGGCGTCGTCGAGCAGGCCCTTGTCGTTGAACGCGAAGACGAGTTCCCGCAGACCGTCCACATAGGAGCTGATCAGCTGGAGCGACTTCTCGTCGGTGTGGTGGGAGAGCGCGCCTTCGTAGCCGCCGGATCCGCGCAGCCGCAGGGCCGGGCTCGCGTGCGCGGCTTCGGCGACGGTGAGCGCGGTGGCGGTGTCGCGGACCCCGGTCCGGCCACCCTCGGCGCCGAGTTCGACGAGCACGTCCACCTTGCGGCGGGCGCCTCGCAGGGCCTCGGTCATCAGCTCGACGCCGCGGACCGAGTCGACCCAGCAGACGAACTCGAAGTCGTCGTCGGCGTCCAGTTCCGCGGCGAGCCAGCGCAGGCCCGACGGGTCGAGCAGCTGGTTCGCCAGCAGGATCCGGGAAACCCCGAACGCCCGGTAGATCCGGAGGTGCCCGGCGTTGGCGCAGGTGATGCCCCAGGAACCGTGCTGGAGCTGCCGCTCGAACAACTGCGGCGCCATCGTCGTCTTGCCGTGCGGGGCCAGCGCGACCCCGCGTTCGGCGCACCAATCGGCCATCGTGCGGAGGTTGTGCTCGACGGCTTCCTCGTCGAGCACCACGAACGGGCCCAGGAAGCCGTCGTCGAACAGCTTCGCGCCGCGGGCGGCGGCCTCCCCGATCGTGAGTCCGGACAGCGAGGGCGCGACCGAGCGGAAGCGCCAGTCGACGCGCTCCTCCCGGACGGCCGCGACCGCGGCGGAGTCGATGGTGCCGGCTTGGAACATGAAGTTCACCTCGGTTGCGTATGTTGCAACGGACGTTGCGCATATTGCGTGGGATAGGTGTAGCATCCGGTCCGCTAGAGGTCAACGGCGTGACGACTAGGAGACGCGAAGGTGACAAGCGCGCCCGACGTTTTGTGCATCGGGGAGTCGATGGCCTTGTTCGTACCGGCCGAACCAGGGCCGCCCGACGAGGTACGGAAGTGGGTGCGGACCATCGGCGGAGCCGAATCGAACGTCGCCTGCCATCTCCCCGCGCTGGGTTTCGCCAGTGCGTGGGTGAGTGCCGTCGGCGACGATCCGTTCGGCCGCGCGCTCGTGCGCGAGATCGCCGCGGCAGGAGTGGACGTCAGCGCGGTCATGGTCGACCCGACGCGGCCGACCGGGCTCTACATCAAGGAAAGCGGCGCCCAGGGCAGTCCCGTGCGCTACTACCGCAAGGGCTCGGCGGCGTCCGGAATGGACGCCGGGCTGCTGGGGAAGCTCGATCTCGACGGGGTGCGCGTGATCCACCTGTCCGGGATCACGCCCGCGCTGTCCGACGGCTGCCTCGACCTGGTGCGGGCCCTGCTGGAGCGGCCTCGCGGCGACACGCTGGTGTCGTTCGATGTCAACTTCCGTCCCGCGCTGTGGACCGGGCGCGACCCGTCCGTCCTCGCCGGTCTGGCCGCCCGCGCGGACATCGTGCTGGCGGGCGAAGACGAAGCCGAGCGCGTGTGGGGGACAGGCGACCCGGGACGGCTGCGCGCCGTGCTGCCCGGGCCGAAAACGCTGGTCGTCAAGCACGGGGAGCGTGGGGTCACGCTGGTCGACGGCGAAGAAGCGCCGCTGTTCGCGCCCGCGCTGCGGGTCGACGTCGTCGAACCGGTTGGTGCCGGCGACGCGTTCGCGGCCGGTTTCCTCGCCGCCACCCTGCGCGGCGACGACCCAGTGACCAGGCTGCGGCGCGGTCACCTGCAGGCCGCCGCCACCCTGCTGACCCACGACGACGTGGGGACACCGCTGCCCGAAACCGTCGTCGAAGCGCTCATCGGGGCGGATGCGGCAGCATGGGCGGCGGCGAAGCTGACGGACAAGGGATTGGTGGGCGTATGAGCCAGAGCCTGGACAGGGCGCTCACACTGCTGGGCGGGCTCGCCCGCGAGCCGAAGACGCTGGACCAGCTCGCCGAGGAGATCGGCGTGCACAAGTCGACCGTGCTGCGGCTGCTGCGCACCCTCGAGTCGCACCATTTCGTGCGCCGGGAGGGACAGCGGTACTACCGGCTCGGCAGTGCCCTCTTCGACCTCGCGCAACAGGCACTGGAAGACCGCGACGTCCGCCGCACCGCCCAGTCCGCGCTCGCCGCGCTCAACGTGAGCACCGGGCACACCGTGCACCTCGCGTCCTATGAGGACGGAGAGGTCGTCTACATCGACAAGTTCGAGGGCAGGCATTCGGTGCGGATGTACTCCCGCATCGGCAAACGCGCCCCGCTGCACTGCACCGCCGTCGGCAAGGTGCTCGTCGCGGCGATGACGCCGGAGAAGCGGGCGGACGTCGTTTCGAGGATCGACTTCTTCGTCCGCACCCCGAACACGATCACCACACCGGCCGCCTACGGGACCGAGCTGGATCTCGTCGCCGACCGCGGCTACGCGGTGGACAACGCCGAGCACGAGGACTTCATCCACTGCATCGCCGCGCCGGTCCGCGGCCCGGGCGGCGTGGTGCTGGCCGCGGTGTCGATGTCGGTGCCGAAGGTGCTGCTCGACTACGACGGCCTGATGGGGCTCGTGCCCGAACTGGTCGCCGCCGCCGAACAAGCTTCCGTCCACAGTGGATGGACGGGGAACCGAAAGGGGAAGTTGGAATGAGCAAGACCGCGATCAGCACGGAGAACGCGCCGAAGCCGGTGGCCGCGTTCTCGCAGGCGGTCCGCAAGGGCAACATCCTGCAGGTGGCCGGCCAGGTCGCCTTCGACCCGGCCACCGGCGCCATCGTCGGCGAGACCGTCGGTGAGCAGACCGAGCAGACCTTCAAGAACATCGAAGCGGTGCTCGAGGCCGCCGGTTCGAGCCTGGCCGACGCGCTGATGGTGCGTGTCTACCTGACCGACGTCGACCACTTCGGCGTGTTCAACGAGGCCTACAACAAGCTGATCGGCGAAGCGCCGCACCCGGCCCGCACCACCGTGTACGTCGGCCTGCCCGCGGGACTCCTGGTGGAGATCGACGTCCTGGCCGTGGTGGACTAGTCACTCACGCGCGCGCTATGAAAGGCCCGTTACTTGCAAATTTTGCAAGTAACGGGCCTTTCATAGCATTGGTGAGGGGCTAGAGCACGCTCGTGTAGCCGTTCAGCGCGGGCTGCCCGCCCAGGTGCGCGAAGAGCACGTTCGAGTCCCGTGAGATCTCACCGCGGGCGACGAGGTCGATCAGGCCCGCCATGGACTTGCCCTCGTACACCGGATCGGTGAGCACGCCCTCCAGCCGCGCCAGCGTCCGGATCGCGTCCAGGGTGGACTCGTCGGGGATGCCGTAGATCCCCGCGTGATAGCGCTCGTCCAGTTCGACCTCGCCGATCTCACCGGCGCCGATCAGCTCCGCGGTCGCCCGGGCGATCCGCGTGACCTGGTCGCGGGTCTCGGCCGGTTTCGCCGAACCGTCGATGCCGAGGATCCGCCGGGGCTTCCCCGAAAGCGCGGCCCCGGCGACCATCCCGGCCTGCGTGCTGCCGGTGACCGAGCAGACCACGACGGTGTCGAAGAAGACGCCGAGCTCGGCCTCCTGCGCCTCGAGTTCGACGATCCAGTTCGCGAAACCGAGCCCGCCGAGCCGGTGGTCCGACCCGCCCGCCGGGATCGCGTACGGCTTGCCGCCGCCCGCTTCGATCTCCTTGACCGCGTTCTCCCAGCTCTCCTTGAAGCCGACGCCGAACCCGGCTTCGACCATCCGGATGTCCGCGCCGAGGATGCGCGAGAGCTGGATGTTGCCGACCTTGTCGTACAGCGGGTCGTTCCAGTCCACCCAGCTCTCCTGCACCAGCACGGCCTTGAGCCCGGCGCGCGCGGCGGCCGCGGCGACCTGTCGGGTGTGGTTCGACTGCACGCCGCCGATGGAGATCAGCGTGTCCGCGCCGTCGGCGAGGGCGTCGGCGACCAGGTATTCGAGCTTCCGCGTCTTGTTGCCGCCGAACGCGATCCCGGAATTGACGTCCTCGCGTTTCGCCCAGACCTTCGCCCCGCCGAGGTGGGCGGTGAGCCGCTCGAGCGGGTGGACGGGGGAGGGGCCGAACAGCAGCGGGTAGCGCGGGAAGTCGGCGAGGGTCATGACGTCTCCAGGAGGGCTTCGAGTTCGGTCCAGATGGTGGCGGTGATCGAGCAGGCCGCGTCTACGTCGCCCGCTTCGAGGGCGTCGGCCAGCTCGGCATGCCGCTGGACCGACCGGTGCGCGGGCAGCGAGCCGAAACGGGCGTACTCGAGCCGCCGGAGCAACGGGGTGTAGCGGGCCAGCGTCGCGGCGATCGCCCGGTTGCGCGCGGCGGCCACCGGGACGTCGTGGAGTTCGTCGTCGGCGGCGATCGCGGCCGCGATGTCCCCGGCGGCGATCGCGTCGGCGAACCGGGTGTTGGCCGCGCGCATCGCCGCGACCTCGGCCGGTCCCATCCGCGGCGCGCCCGTCCGGACCGCGAACTCGTGCAGCGCGCGGACCAGCTGCAACGCGTCGCGGACGTCGTCGGGCACGAACCCGGCCACCCGCGTGTAGCTCTGCGGCTTCGACTCGACGAGGCCGTCCTCTATAAGACGGAGCAACGCCTGGCGCACCGGCGCCCGCGACAAGCCGAGCTGATCGGCGAGGTCGCCGTCGCGCAGGTTCGTCCCCGGCGGCAGCGTCCCGTCGATGATCGCCCGGCGGATGTTCTCGTAGGCCTCGTCCCTCAGGAGCGACCTCGGCACCTTCGCTAACCCACTCACATCTGAAATGTTAGCTGCCAGCCTGCTCGTTGGGTAGCGCGCATGCAATGAAAGGCCCGTTACTTGCAAAATTTGCAAGTAACGGGCCTTTCATTGCACTACTGGAGGAGAGGGGAGACGGGAGGGCAGGGCTTAGTAGACCGGTCCCGTGTACTTCTCGCCCGGCCCCTGCCCGGGCGCGTCCGGCACGGCCGAAGCCTCGCGGAACGCCTTCTGCAGCGACTGCAGCCCGTCGCGCAACGGGCCCGCGTGCAGGCCGAGGTACTCTGCCGAAGCGGTGACCAGTCCGGCGAGGGCGGTGATCAGGCGGCGGGCTTCGTCGAGGTCGCGGTGGGGTGAGCTGGCCGGGTCTTCGTCGGCGAGGCCGAGGCGTTCGGCGCCGGCGGAGAGCAGCATGACGGCCGCCCTGCTGATCACCTCGACGCTCGGGATGTCCTCCAGGTCGCGGACGTCCGGGGAATACGGGGGTTGCTGAACGGGTTCATCTGACACGTCTGGTACCCTTCCACGAGCGACCAGCCCCCGAGTGATCGGGGGCGGCAAGTGGAGCCCCGCTCCCACCCGTGTCACCGCCGCAACACCAGGTGTCCGGGTCCGGTCTCGCCAAAGACGATTTCGGGCGTCTGAGGCGGTGTGTTCGGTTCTGGAGATCGAACACGATCGGAAAGAGTGGGCCCCGCGTACCGGCACGGTACCGGGGCCTTAGGTATGTGGGCACCAGGTCGAAACGGTAGAAGAATTTACCTCGAACCAGGGAGGCCCCATCAGCTCCGAGACACGCATCAACGACCGAATCCGGGTACCGGAGGTCCGCCTCGTCGGACCCGCCGGTGAACAGGTCGGCATCGTCCGGATCGAAGATGCGCTGCGGCTGGCACAGGAGAACGATCTCGACCTCGTCGAGGTTGCTCCTCAGGCACGCCCGCCCGTATGCAAGCTCATGGACTTCGGCAAGTTCAAGTACGAGAGCGCGCAGAAGGCCCGCGAGTCCCGCCGCAACCAGCAGCTCACCGTCATCAAAGAGCAGAAGCTGCGGCCGAAGATCGACCAGCACGACTACGAGACCAAAAAGGGTCACGTGTCGCGGTTCCTGGCCGCCGGCAACAAGGTCAAGGTCACGATCATGTTCCGCGGTCGCGAGCAGTCCAGGCCGGAACTCGGTTTCCGCCTGCTGCAGAAGCTCGCCGACGAGGTGACCGAACTCGGTTTCGTCGAGTCGTCGCCGAAGCAGGACGGTCGCAACATGATCATGGTGTTGGCCCCGCACAAGAACGTGAAGCCGCCCAAGGCCGCGAAGGCTGCCAAGGACGAGTCGACCGAATCGTCCGAGCCGCCCGCCGACGCGTAGCGCCGACCAGCACATGTCGCGGCACACCGGAAAACACCGGTGTGCCGCCGCACGAAAGAGGACATACGTAATGCCGAAGATGAAGACGCACAGCGGGACGTCGAAGCGAGTTCGCGTCACGGGCACGGGCAAGCTGCGCCGCCAGAAGGCCGGCCGCCGCCACCTGATGGAGAAGAAGTCCAACAGGCTCACCCGTCGTCTCGAAGGCACCACCGAGATCGCCAAGAACGACGTCGGCCGCGTCAAGCGCCTTCTCGGCCGCTGACACCCCGCACTTTGTAAACGCCGGGCGCGCCAGCGCGCCCCCAGATCGACAGGATGGACCCAGTGGCACGCGTCAAGAGGGCTGTCAACGCCCAGAAGAAGCGTCGCGCGACTCTCGAGCTCGCCAGCGGCTACCGCGGCCAGCGTTCGCGGCTGTACCGCAAGGCGAAGGAGCAGACGCTTCACTCGCTGAACTACGCCTACCGGGACCGCCGTGCCCGCAAGGGTGACTTCCGCCAGCTGTGGATCACCCGCATCAACGCGGCCGCCCGCGCCAACGGCGTCACCTACAACCGCTTCATCCAGGGCCTCAAGGCCGCGGGTGTCGAGGTCGACCGCAAGATCCTCGCGGACCTCGCGGTCAACGACGCCGCCGCCTTCACCGCGCTGGCCGAGCTGGCCAAGGCGAACGTGAACACCGAAGAGAAGAAGTCGGCCTGACCGGCTACAGCGCTCTTCCGCAACCCGGGGCGGCTCCGTTCACCGAACGGACGCCCCGGGTTGTTGCTGCGCGCAAGCTCACCCGCCGGGCCGAGCGGGAGAAAACGGGCCGGTTCCTCGCCGAGGGCGCGAACGCGGTCGAAGCCGCGCTCGCCCACGACGGCAAGGTGTACGAGCTGTTCGTGACCGAACGCGCCGCCGCGCAGCACGAGCGTCTGCTCGCCACCGCGCACGAGTCGGGTGTCCCGGTTTCGCCGATCACCGACCGCGCCGCCGACGGCCTGTCCGAGACCGTGACGCCGCAAGGCATCGTCGCGGTCTGCGCGCTCGTCGACCGTCCACAAGAGACCGTCCTCAAGCCGGGCGCGAAGCTCGTCGTCGTCCTCGTCGACGTCGCCGATCCCGGCAACGCGGGCACCGTGATCCGGGTCGCGGACGCCGCCGGCGCCGACGCGGTCGTCCTCGCCGGGGACAGTGTCGATCCCCACAACGGCAAATGCGTCCGCGCGGCCGCGGGCAGCCTGTTCCACCCCGCCATCACCCGGATCCGGGACGTCGACGCGGCCTTGAAGGCCTGCTCCGCCGCCGGTCTCCGCACCTTCGGCGCGCACGGTTACGCCGACACCGAGCTCGATCAGGTCACCTTCGACCAGCCCGTCGCGTGGGTGTTCGGCAACGAGGCGCACGGATTGCCGCAAAACGTCCTCGACGCCGTCGACCTCGCGGTCAAGATCCCGATGTACGGCCGGGCGGAGAGCCTGAACCTCGCCACCGCTGCGGCGATCTGTGTCTACACCAACGCGATGGCGCCGAACCGGGCTCGCTAAGCTACGGATTCCGTTGGCTCACTGGGGGAATCATGGGGCGTATCGCCCGTTCTTTCGCTCTGTTCGGCGCTTCCTGGCGCGTTCTGCGGTCCCGCAAGGAACTCGCTGTCTTCCCGGTGCTGGCCTCCCTCGCGGGTCTGCTGGTCGCCGTGGTGTTCCTCGGGAGCGGTTACTGGATCTCCCACACCGAGATCGCCGACCACTCGCGGCTCACCCCCGGTTCGTACGTGATGATCGGCCTGTTCTATCTCGCGGCCGCGTTCGTCACGGTGTTCTTCAACGCCGCGCTCATTTCCCAGGCCGACGTCGCGCTGCGCGGTGACGATCCCCGCGTGGCCACCGGGCTGGCCGAGGCGGGCCGCCGATGGCTGCCCCTGCTGGGCTGGGCGGCGGTGACGGCGACGGTTTCCCTGATCCTCCGGGAGATCGAGCAGCGGTTCGCGTTCATCGGTTTCTTCGTCGGACGGCTGGTCGGCGCCGCCTGGAACCTCGTGACCTACCTCGTCCTGCCGGTGATGATGATCGAGGACGCCGGTGTCCGGCACGGGGCCAAGCGGTCGGCGGTGCTGCTCAAGCAGACCTGGGGTGAGCAGGCCGCCGGAAGGTTCGGCATCGGGCTGGTCGGCGTGCTGCTGACACTGGCCGGATTCGCGGTCTTCATGGGCGCCGGATTCCTGCTCGGCGGCACCATCACGATCGTCGTCTCCATCGGGATTTCACTCGTGTGGGCGTTCTTGGTCTCCATCCTCTGCACGACGCTGGCCGGGATCTACCAGACCGCGTTGTACCGCTACGCCGCCGACGGCGTCGTCCCGGAGGCGTTCGGCAAGGTGGATTTCGCGGGCGCGTTCGCCACCCGCTGACGCCGAAATCGATGGCCCGAGTGCCCGCGGCCACGTAGAGTCGCGGGCACCACGCCGTCCGCACCACGACACCAAGGGAGCTCCCATGGAACGCACTGTTCGTTCCAGCACCTTGTTTACGGCGTAAAGCGCGTTCTTCGCACTCGCGAGTGACGGTGTGCCCAGCCCGAGGGTGATCGGGGGCCGCCGTTCGCTGTCCCATAGAATTCAGCAGCTGCTAAACCCATGTGTGCGCTCGCGTGCACCGGACCAGTCCCAGCGGACGCCGAGGAGTTATGTCCGAAGCCAACGACAAGCAGGACCCCCAGGCGGGGGCGCTCGCGCCGGATACGTTGACGGCCGCCGTCAAGCAGGCCGAGACGGATTTCGCGGCCGCGGCGGATCTCGACGCGCTGGCCGCGGTCAAACCCGCCCACCTCGGGGACCAGTCTCCGCTGCTCCTCGCGCGCCGCGAGATCGGCGCCCTGCCGAAGCAGGAGAAGGCCGAGGCCGGGAAGCGGGTCAACGAAGCGCGCCAAGGCATCCAGGCCGCCTTCGACGCGCGCCGTGCCGTGCTCCAGGTCGAACGTGACGAAAAGGTGCTCCGCGAGGAGACCGTCGACGTCACGCTTCCGTGGGATCGGGTGCCTCGCGGAGCCCGGCACCCGATCGCGACCCTCTCGGAGCGCATCGCCGACGCCTTCGTCGCGATGGGCTACGAGGTCGCCGACGGTCCGGAACTCGAGGCCGAGTGGTTCAACTTCGACGCGCTGAACTTCGGCAAGGACCACCCCGCGCGCCAGCTGCAGGACACGTTCTACCTCGGCGAGGAGGACTCCGGGCTGGTGCTGCGGACGCACACCTCGCCGGTGCAGGCCCGCACGCTGCTGCACCGTGACCTGCCCGTGTACGTCGTCTGCCCCGGCCGCACCTACCGGACCGACGAGCTCGACTCGACGCACACTCCGGTGTTCTCGCAGGTCGAAGGACTCGCGGTGGACAAGGGCCTGACGATGGCGCACCTCAAGGGCACCCTCGACGCCTTCGCCCGCGCGATGTTCGGCGAAAGCTCGAAGACCCGCCTGCGCCCGCACTTCTTCCCGTTCACCGAGCCGTCGGCCGAGGTCGACGTCTGGTTCGAGGAGAAGAAGGGCGGCGCCGGCTGGGTCGAATGGGGCGGCTGCGGCATGGTCAACCCCAACGTCCTGCGTGCCTGCGGCGTCGATCCCGAGGTCTACTCGGGCTTCGCCTTCGGCATGGGTATCGAGCGCACCCTGCAGTTCCGCAACGGAATCCCGGACATGCGCGACATGGTGGAGGGCGACATCAGGTTCACCCTGCCCTTCGGAACGGAGGCCTGAGTGAAGGTCCCAGCCAGCTGGCTGACCGAACACCTCGACGTCGACGAGGAGGTCACGGCCCAAGATCTGGCCGACGCCTTCGTGCGCATCGGCATCGAGGTCGACGAGGTCCGCGCGCTCGAACCGGTCACCGGCCCGCTCGTGGTGGGCCGCGTGGCCGAGATCGAGGAGCTGACTGAGTTCAAGAAGCCGGTCCGTTTCTGCCGGGTCGACGTCGGCGAGTCGAGCGACGACGCTGACGACGCCGAGAAGCCCGACGAGAACATCGACGACGACTCCGATGACGACGAGGGTCCCTTCGAGGACGACGGTCCCGCGGGGATCAGGACCCGCGGGATCATCTGCGGTGCCACGAACTTCGCCGAGGGTGACCTGGTCATCGTCGCGCTGCCCGGCACGGTGCTGCCCGGCGGCTTCGAGATCGGTTCGCGCAAGACCTACGGCCGGCTCAGCGACGGCATGATCTGCTCCGCGAGCGAACTCGGCATCGGTGACGACCACTCCGGCATCCTGGTCCTGCCCCCGAGCACCGCCAGCCCCGGCGAAGACGCGAACAAGCTGCTGGGCCTCGACGACACCGTCCTCGAGGTGACGCCGACCCCGGATCGCGGCTACACGCTGTCGGTCCGCGGCCTGGCCCGCGAGCTGTCCAACGCGCTCGACGTCCCGTTCGGCGACCCGGCGTCCATCGAGGTCCCGGTGGCCGAGAGCGACGCGTGGCCGGTGCACCTCGAGGACACCGAGGGCTGCAAGCGTTTCGTGCTGCGCCGGGTCAAGGATCTCGACGCGACGGCGCCGACACCGTGGTGGATGCGCCGCCGCCTGATGCTGGCGGGGATCCGCTCGATCTCGCTCGCGGTCGACGTGACCAACTACGTGATGCTCGAACTCGGTCATCCGCTGCACGCGTTCGCGACCGGGTCGGTCAAGGGCGATCTGGTGGTGCGCAAGGCGAAGCCGGGCGAGAAGCTGACCACTTTGGACGATGCGGAGCGCGCTCTCGACCCGGACGACGTGGTGATCGCCGACGACAGCGGCGTCATCTCGCTGGCGGGCACGATGGGCGGCGCGTCGACCGAGATCACCCCCGAGAGCACCGACGTGCTGCTCGAGGCGGCGCACTGGGATCCGTCGTCGATCAGCCGGACGGCCCGCCGTCACAAGCTGTTCTCCGAGGCCGCCAAGCGGTTCGAGCGGTACACCGACCCGCAGCTGTGCGCGGTGGCCGTCGAATTCGCCGCGCGCCTGCTGCGTCAGTACGGCGACGGTTCGATCCTGCCCGGCCGCACCGACGAGGGCGGCGTCGAGCCGAACCAGCCGGTGACCATGCCGATCAGCCTGCCCGACCAGGTGGCCGGGGTGCGCTACGAGCGTGGCGTCACCGTCAGGCGGCTCTCGCAGATCGGCTGCAAGGTCAACGTGGGCACGTCCGAGGACGGCACCGCGCTGGTGACCGCGGTCCCGCCGAGCTGGCGCGGTGACCTGGTGCAGCCCGCCGACCTGGTCGAGGAGGTGCTCCGGCTGGAGGGCTACGACAGCATCCCGTCGGTGCTGCCCGACGCCCCGGCGGGCCGTGGCCTCACCGACACGCAGCGCCGTCGCCGGTCGGTCGCACGTGCGCTGGCCGAGGCGGGCTACGTCGAGGTGCAGCCCTTCCCGTTCCTCTCGGACTCGGTCTGGGATGCGTTCGGACTGCCCGAAGACGACGTGCGCCGCAAGACCGTCAAGATCCGCAACCCGCTGGAGGCGGACAAGGACCGGATGGCGAGCACGTTGCTGCCCGGGCTGCTGGAGATGTTGCAGCGCAACATTTCCCGTGGCTTCAAGGATGTTTCGCTGTTCCACCTCGGACAGGTCGTGCTGCCCGGGCCGAACCCGATCCCGATGCCGGAGCTCGGGGTGGACCGGCGGCCGACCGACGAGGAGCTCGCGGTGCTGGAGGCGGCCGTCCCGCCGCAGCCGTTGCACGTCGCCGTCGTGCTCGCCGGCCAGCGTGCTCGCGCGGGCTGGTGGGGCGAGGGTGAGCAGGCGAACTGGGCCGACGCGGTGCAGGCCGCCCGGCTCGTGGCGCAGGCCGCCGGTGTCGAGCTGACCACGGCCGCGGCGGACCAGCCGCCGTGGCACCCCGGCCGCTGCGCGCAGCTGCGGGTGGGGCAGTGGCCCGTCGGCTACGCCGGTGAGCTGCACCCGAAGGTCGTCGAGGCGCTCGGGCTGCCGCCGCGCACCGTCGCGATGGAACTCGACCTGGACGCGATCCCGATCCCGGACGACCGTCCGGCGCCGCGGATCTCGGCGTACCCGCCGGTGCTGCTCGACGTCGCTCTCGTCGCCGAAACCGGTGTGCCGTCGGCGGATCTGGCCGAGGCGCTGCGCGAAGGCGCGGGCGAACTGCTCGAAGACATCACGCTGTTCGACTCCTACCAGGGCGAGCAGCTGGGCGAGGGCAAGCGTTCGATGGCGTACAAGCTGCGGTTCCGCGCCGCGGACCGCACGCTGACCGTCGACGAGGCCACCAAGGCCCGCGACGCCGCCGTCACGGTCGCCGGTGAACGCTTCGGCGCGAGCCTGCGGACCTGATCCGGATCAGCGCGTGAAGGCCCCCTTCCCCCGGCTCGACCGAGGGAAGGGGGCCTTCACGCGCTACGGGATGTGGCAAAGTGAGGACCCGTGCCACGTCCAGACGGTCGCTCCAGCATCCAAGACATCGCACGTGCCCGGCTGAGCGACGGTTTCGTCGGCCGGGTCGGGGAACGCGACGGGTTCCGGGAGAATCTGGGGCTCCCGGAGGGCGACCGGCGCCGCCGGTACCTGTTCTCGGTGCACGGTCTCGCCGGGGTCGGCAAGACGTTCCTCCTCGAACAACTTCGCGGTATCGCCGAAGAGTCCCGAGCCCTGGTCGGGTTCGCGGACGACCGGCAGCAGGATCTCCCGGCGACCCTGGTCAAACTCGCGAAGGACCTCGCGCGAAGCGGCCACGAGATGCGCCGGTTCGAGAAACGGTACGAGTTCTACCTCAAAGCGCGGGAAAGGCTCCACAGCGATCCGCAGGCACCGGCGGCAGGTCGCGCCCTGGTGACGAAGACCGTGGTCAAAGCAGGTCTCGGCGTGGCGAAGACCCTGCCCGGCGGGAGCATCGCCGCCGACGCGATCGACGCGGACGCGACGGCGAAACAGCTCGATCAGCTGCAGAGCTACCTCGCGGCCAAATTCAAGCGGAAGGCCGACGTCCAGCTGCTCCTGGATCCGGCGGAGGAGCTGACCAAGCCGTTCGTCGAGGATCTCTGGCGGCTTCCGGAATCTCGGCAGGTCACCCTGTTCTTCGACACCTTCGAGCGGACGGCGCAGGTCCTGGACACCTGGTTGTTCGACCTGTTCGGCGGTCTGTACGGCGAGCTTCCGCCGAACCTGGTCCTCACCGTGGCGGGCCAGTTCCCGCTCGACAGGACGAAGTGGCTCCGGCACGAGTTGCTGACGCGGGAGATCGAACTCCGGCCGTTCACCGAACCGGAGGCGCGCCAGCTGCTCGCCGAGCACGGGGTCACCGACGAGCAGGTGATCGAAGTCGTGTTGCGGCTCACCGACGGGCTGCCCGTGCTGGTCGCCATGCTGGCGCAGGGGAAGCCCGCCGAAGCGGACGCCGTCGGCGATCCCGGCGATGACGCCGTCAAGCGTTTCCTGCGCTGGGTGCCCGACGAGGAGAAGCGTGCACTCGCCGCGGTGGCGGCCCTGCCGCGTGTCCTGGACGAGGACGTCCTCGCCGTCCTGACCGGGCAGGAGTCCGCGGGGGAGATCTTCCGCTGGTTGCGGGAGCTGCCTTTCGTCGGGCGCCGCGAACTCCCGGTGCGCTACCACTCCGTCGTCCGCGGGCCGATGGTGCGGATGGAGCGTGGCCGCTCGCCCGGCACGTTCGCCGCCAGGCACCGGGAACTCAGCGAGTACTACGAGGGCCGGTGCGCCGAACTGGGCCTCAGCCGCAATCGCGAAGCGTGGAACGACGAACGCTGGCAGCGAAGGAAACTCGAACAGACCTACCACCGGCTCTGCGCCGACCCGGCCGAGGCGCTGCCGGACGCCTTGGTGGGTGCCGCGGAGATGATCACCACCGGCACCGCTCCCGCTCGTGGCTGGGCACGCATGATGGAGCAGGCGGGCATCGACGCGGACGCGCCCGCCGTCCTGCAGTGGGCGCAACGGCTGGCCACCGCCGTCGGCGACGGTGACGGTCCGCGCGAGATCCCGGTGCTCGACCTGCTCGTCGGCGCCGGGGAATTCGACGCGGCCAGGCTTTCGAAGGTGATCAGGCGGCGTGCCTGGGCCTACGAAGACCAGGACGACTTCGAGGCGGCGAAACGGGACTTCGACCGGGCGCTCGACCTCAACCCCGCCGACGCCTACGCCTGGAGCGACCGGGGGAACCTCTTCCGCAACAACAGTGACTGGGAACGTGCGCTGGAAGACCTGAACCGGGCGATCGAACTCGATCCCACCTATGCCTTTTCCTGGCGTGGCCGTGGTTCCGCGCGGGCCGCACTCGGCGATCTCGAGGGCGCGATGGCCGATCTCGACGAAGCCGTCCGTCTCCAGCCCGAGCACGCGTGGGCGTACACCGCCCGGAGCGAGGTGTACGACAAGCGCGGAGAACCCCGGAAGGCGATCGGCGAACTCGACATCGCGATCCGGCTCGATCCCGACTACGCCTGGGCGATCAGTCAGCGAGCGATGCTGCTGTCCGAGCTGGAGGAGAACGAGGAGGCGCTCGCCGGATACCGGGCGGCGGTCACGTTGCGCCCCAAGGGTGCCTACTACCTGACACAGCTCGCGCGGTTCCTCGAGAAGATCGGGAACGCCGACGCCGCCGCGAAAGCCTTCGACGACGTCGTCATGGTGGACCTCGACAACGCCGGCTCGCACGCGATCCGGGCGGGCTTCCACCATCGGGCAGGACGGCACCGCCTCGCGATCGATGGTTTCACCACCGCGCTGCGGCTCGACCCGGACTACGAGTGGGCGTGTTACTGGCGCGGCCGGGTGCACGATGACCTGGGTGATCGGCAGGCGGCGCTCACCGACTACGAGCGGGCGATCGAGCTGGTCCCCGAGGACGCCGAGAACCATTTGCGGCGCGGGATGGCGCTGGTCCTGCTGAAGAAGCCCGGCGAAGCGCTGGAGTCGCTGAACCGCGCGATCGAACTCGCGTCCGCCGACGAATGGGTGCACACCTGGCGAGCGCTGGCCCATCGGGCCCTGGACGACAACACAGCCGCCCTCACCGAAATCGACGCCGCCCTCGCGGCGAGTCCGGAGTTCGCCTTCTTCCACACCACCCGGGGCGACATCCTCGCGGACCTGGACCGTCACGACGAAGCCCGGGCCGCGCTGGACGAGGGTGCGCGCTTGGGCCAGGACGAGGGCTACGCCTGCTACCGGCGAGCCCGTCATCGTCTCCTCTTCGGCGATTTCGGCGGCGCCTTGTCCGATGTGGACAGCGCGCTGGCCGACGGCCACGACGAGAGCGGCCGCGTCCTGCGCGCGGAGATCCGCCGCCGGGCGGGGGAGTACACGGAAGCCGTCCGGGAACTGCGCGAACTGGTCGTCCTCCACCCCGACGACGTCGAGTACCGCGGGAACCTGGGAGAGGCCTTGCTGTTCGCCGGGGAGACGGACGAGGCGATGGAGGTCCTGAGTCCCGTCGCACCGGAGTCCCCCTGGGCCCGCAACCTCCTCGCGCTGGCATGGTTGAAGGCCGGGCGGACCGAGGAGGCCGAGCGGCGTTTCGGCGAATCTCTCGAAGAAGCCGTCGCCTCGTCCACGGCCGACCCTCACGACTGGGACGCCAAGGTCCAGCCACTGTTCTATCTGCTGGCCCTGGGTCGTGGCGATGAGGCGAAGCGTGCTCTCACGGACGTGATGGCGGAAGGGCCGCCCTCGGAGGTACGGCTGGACCTCCTCCGTGATTTGAAGGAGACGGGTGAACTGCTGCCCGGACTCGGCGGGGTGATCGGGGAGCTCGTCGCCCTCGTCCCGAGGCCGGTGCTCAACCGCCCAGATGCTTGAGCGCCTCCCTTCTGGACAAAGTGGACAGTGCCGGATGCGCGGTGACGAACGCGCGCACCCAGTCCGGCTCGGTCTTCGCGTACTCGCGGAGCGCCCAGCCGATTCCCTTGCGCAGGAAGAACTCCCTGTCGTCGATGTTCGCCTCGACGGCGCGGGTGAGGAGGTCGGTGTCCGTGCCGGTCTTGGCGCCGACCTGGCAGATCACCGCCGTGCGGCGGCGCCAGAGGTCCTCGTCGTACGCCCAGGTCAGCATCAGCGGGGTCACCGTCTCCGGTTCCGCCCGCAGGATCGGCCCGACCCGGCGGATGGCGACTTCGTCCACATAGTCCCACCACGCACCGGTCACGATCATCTCCTCGTACAGTCCGAGCAGATCGCTGTCCTGCCAGCGGGCGTAGGCACGGTGACCGGATAGGTCGACGGCCGCGTACCGCTCCTCGCGGAATTCCGCTTCACGCCACAAGGTGAGCACCGCGGTGGAGAAGCTCACTCGATCGGGTAGCGGATGTTCGGCGAAGAGCCGCTTCAGCAACGGCGCCCGCGCGGGTTTCTGCACCCCGAGGTACGGCATCTCCGACTTCATGTACGCCCGCATCGCCGGCGCCTTCGCGGGATCGGCCAGTCCGGCCAAACCGTTGCGAACCGCCGAAACCAGGCTTTTCACCTCGTCCACTCGCACTCCTCTCCCCGTGGGTGCGGCGAGCGTACGACAAAGGACCGACAAGACTGATATGCCCGGAACGGGGCATGGGATCCCGACTAAAGAGGGATGGCGGCCGACGTGTCGGTCAGCGAGATTGAAGCCGGTTCTCGGTAGCTTCGGCCCGACCGGGTCGAACGCGGACGAAAAGGAACACATGAAGAAATTCGTTGCCGCCCTGGCGGTCGCGGGGATCGGCGCCGGCACCATGGCGCTCGCTCCCTCCGCCACGGCCGCCTCGGCGTCGGACTTCGATCCGAAGCCCATCTCCTGGGGAGCCTGTACCCGTCCGAGCCTGGTGAAGGCCGGCGCGGAATGCGGCTCCCTCGAGGTCCCGCTGGACTACGCGAAGCCCGGCGAGGAGAAGGTCTCGATCGCCGTCTCGCGGGTGAAGCACAAGTCCGCCCAGTCGCAGGGCGTCATGATCGTCAACCCGGGTGGTCCCGGCGGTTCCGGTCTCGGCCTGTCGACCCTCGGACGCGCCGTCCCCAAGAAGGCCGGTGAGGAGTACGACTGGATCGGCTTCGACCCGCGCGGGGTGGGGGAGAGCAAGCCGTCGCTGACCTGCGACGGGAACTACGCCTCCTACAACCGCCCGCAGTACGTGCCGACCACGCGCGCCCTCGAGAAGGCGTGGTTCGACAAGGCGAAGGGCTACGCGAAGGCGTGCGCCAAGAACGGCGCGATCCTCGAGCACATCAAGACCATCGATGTCGCGAAGGACGTCGACAGCCTGCGCAAGGCGCTGGGCGAGAAGCAGATCAACTACTACGGCTTCTCCTACGGCACCTACCTCGGCCAGGTCTACAGCACGCTGTTCCCGCAGAACGTGCGGCGGATGGTGTTCGACGGCACGGTCGACCCCCGCGATGTCTGGTACAAGGCGAACCTGAACCAGGACATCGCCTTCGACAAGAACATCAAGACCTACTTCGGCTGGCTCGCCAAGTACGACGACGTCTACCACCTCGGCAAGACCGCGTCCGCGGTCGAGAAGCTGTGGTACGCCGAGCAGAAGAAGCTGTACGACAAGCCCGCGGGCGGCGTCATCGGCGGTTCCGAATGGACGGACATCTTCCTGCAGGCCGGCTACTACGTCTTCGGCTGGGAAGACATCGCGAACGCGTTCTCCGGCTGGGTGCACAAGGCCGACTGGCAGACCTTGAAGGGCCTGTACGACGACTCCAACCCGCCGGGCCAGGACAACGGGTACGCCGTGTACGCGGCCGTGCAGTGCACCGACGTGGCGTGGCCGCAGAACTGGAACCGCTGGAAGTTCGACAACTGGGTCACCCACTTCCGGGCGCCGTTCGAGACGTGGGGCAACGCCTGGTTCAACGCGCCTTGCCTCAACTGGCCCGCGAAGGCGGGCAAGCCGGTGGAGATCGACGGGCGCAAGGTGCCCGGCATCCTGCTGGTCAACGAGGAGAACGACGCAGCGACGCCGTATCCCGGCAGCCTGGAGATCCGCAAGCGCTACCCGAACTCCAGCCTGATCAGCGCGCCCGGCGGCACGACGCACTCGGGTTCGTTGTCCGGTGTGTCCTGTGTGGACGACAAGATCGCGGACTACCTGCTGACCGGGAAGCTGCCCGTGCGGAAGCCGGGCAACGGTTCGGACGTGCAGTGCACTCCGGTGCCGCAGCCGGTTCCGGCTCCGGCCTCCGCCGCGCCCAAGTCCGACGTACCGTCTCCCGCGGCTGAAGTGAAGAAGGAGGCGCTGGCTCAGGCGCTGCCTTTCTGAGCCTGATCGCTTTCAGGATGCCCCGCTTCGGACCTGTTCCGGAGCGGGGCTTTTCCTGTCGGTGCCGTTGGCGGGGCTGAAGGGGCCCTTCCCCGCATGTCACGCGGTGAAGGGCGCTTTCCCTGCATCGCATGCGGGGAAAGTCCCCTTCAGCTCCGCGCTCCCACTCCAGCGCCAAAAGCACGTGAAGGCGCCTCGGCCAGTCGCGATTAGTCCTCTAAACGCGGCGGCAAGGTGGCCTGTCGCGGAGGGTGTGTGGATATAGGGACGTTGAGTGTCCCTGTATCCACACACCCCTGCGTGTATCGGTCCGGCGGGGCACGACGCGACTCCACCGGGCATCCCTCCCCGTCGCGTTTAGTCCTCTAAACGCGCCGGAGCGCCTGTCGTGACCGGCACCCTTTCGTCCCGGACGGTGCTCAAAGGACCGGTCATCCACCGTCCGGTACCGATTTCCCGCCGCCGCGCCGGGGAATTGTCGGGGCCGCCCGTTAGCGTCCCCGGCATGACCATCGTCGAAGAGCACCGGACCGAGATCCGCGTGCAGGACACCGTTTATCGCATCGAGGTCGCCGCCCGTGAGGGTGGCGGCGCGGCCGGGGAAGACCGCTGGGTGACCGTCATGGTCGGCGGAGCCGGACCGCAGGAGGAGCCTGTCGCCGAAGGCAGGCTCGACATCGACGCCGAGGCAGTACCGGCCTTGGCGACCGTCCTTTCCGACACGCTGATGGCGTTCGCCGGGCGGAGCACCGGCCGCCGAAGATCGGCGGACCGCCCCGCGCATCAGGGCCTGCCCTGGTCCGAAGAGCTGGACGCCGAACTGGAAAGTCGTTGGCTGGCCGGGGAAAGCGTCGAGGAGATCGCGCGGCGGTTCGAACGATCGCCGGGCGGGATCCGGGCCAGGCTCCCCAGGGTCGGCTGCGACCCGGAGCGCCGGGGCGCGTATCTCCCGATCCCGCCGAGCAGGCGAGAGGCAGGTGAACTCGGCTGAACCCGGGCGGCCGCGAGGGCGCGTGTTCTCGCGGCCGCCGTCAGTCCACTGTGGACGTCGTCGCGCGGTTCGCCCGCGCCGCCATCTCCCGGAGGTGGCGGATCAGTTCCGGCGGTTCGTGCACGGTGAACTCGCAGCCGAGCCCCAAGAGCCGGAACGCGAGCCAGTCGAGGGTGTCGGCGCCCGCGTTCAGGACGCAGGTCTCGTCGTCGACCGGTTCGACTTCGCTGACGGCGTCCCCGATCGCGGGGACGATCTGGTTCATCGGCGCGTGCAGGGTCACGCGTGCGCTGTAGGTGGGAAGGAGGCTGTGCATCTTGTCGGTGACGTAGGCCGCCACGTCGTCCGCGGGCGGTTGCCGCGGGGTGGCCCGGCCGCCGGTCGCCCGCGGTCCGGAGATCCGGTCCACACGGAAGATCCGCCAGTCGTCGCGGTCGAGGTCGTAGCCGAGGAGGTACCAGCGCCGCCCGGCCGAGACGAGCCGGTGCGGTTCGACGTGCCGCCGGGATTCGGTGCCGTCGCCCGTCCGGTAGGCGAACCGGGTCCGTTCGGTGTTCGCGATCGCGCCGGCGAAGACGGTGAGGTGCTCCGGGTCCACCGAAGGGCCGGTGCCGGGTAGCGGCACCGTCGCGGCACCCAGCGCGCCGACGCGATAGCGCAGTCGCGAGGGCAGCACTTGCTCGAGCTTCGCCAGCGCCCGCACCGAAGACTCCTCGATCCCGGAGATGGCCTGCCCCGCGGCACTCCGGAGACCGACCGCGATCGCGACGGCCTCCTCGTCCTCGAGCAGCAAGGGCGGCATCGCCGCGCCCGCGCCCAGCCGGTAGCCGCCGTCGGAGCCTCGTGACGCCTCGACGGGGTAACCGAGCTCACGCAGCCTGTCGATGTCGCGCCGGATGGTCCGCTGGCTGACCTCGAGCCGCTCCGCGAGCTCGCTGCCAGGCCACTCGCGCGGTGTCTGCAAGAGCGACAACAGGCTGAGCAACCGGGCGGGCGTGTCTGTCATGCGGCAAGGATGCCCCGTATAAGGGACAGAGGATGACCTGGTTCGGGTGAGCCGCACGACTTTGTTTGATTGAACTTGCACGGCTGTGCATAATCATTCGTATGACGGTGAAGATCGCGGTTGCCGGAGCCAGCGGGTACGCGGGTGGCGAACTCCTGCGCCTGCTGCTGACCCACCCCGAAGTCCAGATCGGCGCGCTGACCGCGGCCAGTTCCGCGGGGACGCCGCTCGTCCGGCACCAGCCGCACCTCGCGCCGCTGGCGGACCGCGTCCTGCTGGAGACGACCCCGGAGACCCTGGCCGGGCACGACGTCGTCTTCCTCGCCCTGCCGCACGGCCACTCCGGGGCCATCGCCGCGCAACTGGGCCCGGACGTCCTGGTGGTCGACCTCGGCGCGGACCATCGCCTCGCGGACGCGGCCGACTGGCAGCGCTGGTACGGCGGTGACCACGCCGGACAGTGGCCGTACGGGCTCCCCGAACTCCCCGGCGCCCGCGAGCGCCTCGCCGGGGCCAAACGCGTCGCGGTCCCGGGCTGCTTCCCGACCGGCGGTTCGCTCGCCCTCGCCCCGGCCTTCGCCGCGGGCCTGATCGAGCCGGAGGTCAACGTCGTCGCCGTGACCGGGACCTCGGGCGCGGGCAAGAGCCTCAAGCCGAACCTCCTCGGTTCGGAGGTGATGGGTTCGGCCACCGCGTACGGCGTCGGCGGCGCCCACCGCCACACCCCCGAGTTCGCGCAGAACCTCTCGGCGATCGCGGGGGAGCAGGTCAAGGTCTCGTTCACCCCCGTGCTGGCCCCGATGCCGCGCGGGATCCTCACCACGGCGAGCGCCGCGCTCAAGTCGGACTTGGACGCAGACGGCGCCCGCGCGGTGTACGAGAAGGCCTACGCCGCCGAGCCGTTCGTCCAGGTGCTGCCTCCGGGGCAGTGGCCGTCGACGGCCTCGGTGGTCGGCTCGAACAACGTCCAGCTGCAGGTCACCGTCGACGCCGACACCCGGCGCCTGATCGTGGTCGCGGCCATCGACAACCTCACCAAGGGCACCGCGGGAGGCGCCGTCCAGTCGATGAACCTCGCACTCGGCCTCCCCGAAACCACCGGACTACCGACCGTAGGAGTCGCTCCGTGACCGTCACCCAGCCGAAGGGATTCCGTGCCGCGGGCGTCGCCGCCGGGATCAAGGCCGAGGGCAAGCTCGACCTCGCGCTCGTCGTCAACGACGGGCCGCTGCAGGTCGCGGCCGGCGTGTTCACGCGCAACGTGATCAAGGCCGCGCCCGTCCTGTGGTCGCAGGAGGTGCTCAAGCAGCGGCGCCTCAAGGCCGTCGTGCTCAACTCCGGCGGCGCGAACGCCGCCACCGGCCCCGGCGGTTTCCAGGACACGCACAAGACCGCCGAGAAGGTCGCCGGGCTCTTCGAGGCGGGCGCGATCGAGGTCGCGGTCTGCTCGACCGGCCTGATCGGTGAGCGGTTGCCGATGGACGCGCTGCTTTCCGGCGTGGACACCGCCTTCGGGGCACTCGGCACCGGCACCGAATCCGCTCTCGACGCCGCCACCGCGGTCATGACCACCGACAGCAAGCCGAAGCAGGCCGTCGCGGAGCACGAAAGCGGCTGGAGCGTCGGCGGGTTCGCCAAGGGCGCCGGAATGCTCGCCCCGAACCTCGCGACGATGCTGTCGGTCCTCACCACCGACGCGGTCGTCACGCCCGACGTCCTCGACAGGGCCCTGCGCGCCGCCACCGGCGTCACCTTCGACAGGCTCGACGTCGACGGCGGCACCTCCACCAACGACACCGTGCTCGTCCTCGCGTCCGGCGCCAGCGGCGTAGAGCCGACCGAGGCCGAGCTGACCGAACTGCTCACCGCCGTCAGCCTCGACCTCGTGCTGCAACTGCGCGCGGACTCCGAAGGCGCGACCAAGTACGTCGACGTCACGGTCACCGGCGCGGCGAGCGCGGCCGACGCCATCGCCGTCGGCCGGACGATCGCCGAGGACAACCTGGTCAAGACCGCGCTGTTCGGTTCGGACCCGAACTGGGGCCGGATCGCCATGGCGCTGGGCCGGGTACCCGCGGAGATCGATCCGGAGAAGGTCGCCATCACGATCAACGGCGTCACCCTCTTCGCCAAGGGCACCCCCGCCTCGGACCGCTCCGAGGCGGATCTCTCGGGCCGCGACATCCGGATCGTCGTCGACCTCGGTCTCGGTGAAGGCGAAGCGACGATCTACACGACCGACCTCTCGCACGCCTACGTCGAAGAGAACAGCGCGTACTCGTCATGAGCCCTTCCGAATCCACGGTCCCCGCGGACGAGCGGCTCGCGACGGCCGCCGAGAAGGCCGCGATCCTCATCGAGGCGCTGCCCTGGCTGCAGCGTTTCCACGGCGCCACCGTCGTGGTGAAGTACGGCGGCAACGCCATGATCGACGAGGGTCTCAAGCAGGCCTTCGCCGAGGACATGGTGTTCCTCCGCATGGCCGGGCTGCGGCCGGTGGTGGTGCACGGCGGCGGCCCGCAGATCACCGCGATGCTCAACCGGCTCGGCGTCGAAGGCGAGTTCAAGGGCGGCCTGCGCGTCACCACCCCCGAGACGATGGACATCGTCCGCATGGTGCTGACCGGCCAGGTCAGCCGCGAACTGGTCGGGCTGATCAACGCGCACGGCCCCTACGCGGTCGGCATCTCCGGCGAGGACGCGCGGCTGTTCACCGCCGAGCGCAAACAGGCCACTGTGGACGGTGTGCCGGTCGACATCGGGCTCGTCGGCGAGGTTTCCGAGGTCAACCCGGACGCGGTGCTCGACATCGTCAACGCGGGCCGGATCCCGGTGGTGTCCACCGTGGCCCCGGACGTCGACGGCGTCGTGCACAACATCAACGCCGACACCGCCGCCGGTGCGCTGGCCGCCGCGCTGGGCGCGGAGAAACTCGTCGTGCTCACCGACGTCGAAGGCCTGTACGCCAACTGGCCCGACCGCGGTTCGCTGGTCGACCGGATCCGCGTCGACAGGCTCGAAGCGCTGCTGCCCGGTCTCGCCAGCGGCATGATCCCGAAAATGGAGGCCTGCGTGCGCGCCATCCGCGGCGGCGTCCGCCGCGCGCACGTGATCGACGGCCGCATCGCCCATTCGGTGCTGCTGGAGGTCTTCACCTCCCGCGGCATCGGTACCATGGTCTTCCCCGAAACGGAGCTCCCGTGACCACGTCCGAGTCCAATGTAGACGGCCAGGAACGCTGGAAGGCGTCCCTCATGGACAACTACGGCACCCCGGCGCTGACCCTGGTCCGCGGCGAGGGCGCGAAGGTCTGGGACGCCGACGGCAAACCGTACGTCGACCTGGTGGGCGGGATCGCGGTCAACGCGCTGGGCCACGCCCACCCCGCCGTGGTCGCCGCCGTCTCCGAACAGGTCGCGAAACTCGGGCACACCTCGAACCTCTACGTGAACCCGGTCGTCGTCGAGTTCGCCGAAGCCATCCTCGACGTCGCCGGCCTGTCCGGGAACGCGAAGATGCTGTTCGTCAACTCGGGCGCGGAGGCCAACGAAGCCGCGCTGAAGCTGAGCAGGCTCACCGGGCGCGAGAAGATCGTCGCCTGTGAGGGCGCTTTCCACGGCCGCACCATGGGCGCGCTGACGCTGACCGGCCAGCCGTCGAAACGGGACCCGTTCGCACCGCTGCTCCCGGGCGTGACCCACGTTCCTTATGGTGACATCGACGCGCTTCGCGCCGCGGTGGACACCGACACCGCCGCGGTCTTCCTCGAGCCGATCCTCGGAGAAGCGGGTGTCGTCCCGGCGCCGGACGGCTACCTCCAGGCCGCGCGGGAGATCACCAAGGCGACCGGGACCCTGCTGGTCCTCGACGAGGTGCAGACCGGCATCGGCCGCACCGGCGCGTGGTTCGCCTTCCAGCACACCGGCATCGTCCCGGACGTCATCACCCTGGCCAAGGGCCTCGGCGGCGGCCTGCCGCTCGGCGCGGTCATCGGCGTCGGCGCGGCGGGCGACCTGATGAAGCCCGGCCAGCACGGCACCACCTTCGGCGGCAACCCGATCTGCTGCGCCGCCGGGCTCGCCGTGCTCAAGACCATCGCCAAGGACAACCTGAACGACCACGTCTCCGCGCTGGGCAAGGACATCGCCTCTCGCGTCGAAGAGCTCGGCCACCCGCTGGTGGCCGGGGTCCGCGGGGCCGGGCTGCTGCTCGGCATCGCGTTGCGCGAACCGGTCTCGGCGGCGGTCGCCAAGGCCGCGCAGGAGGCGGGCTACCTGGTCAACCCGATCGCCCCCGACACCATCCGGCTGGCACCACCGCTGATCCTGAGCGCCGACGAGGCCAACGGATTCCTCGAAGCCCTTCCCGGGGCGCTCGATTCCACCACCACCTAGGACAGAGACGAACCCATGCTCCGCAACTTTCTCCGCGACGACGATCTCAGCCCTGCCGAACAGGCCGAGATCCTGGACCTCGCCGACCAGTTGAAGGCCGAGCCGCTGAGCTCCCGCGCGTTGGAGGGCAAGTCCGTCGCGGCGATCTTCGAGAAGAACTCCACCCGGACCCGGTTCTCGTTCGAGGTGGGCATCTCCCAGCTCGGCGGGCATCCGGTGATCGTCGACGGGCGCTCGATGCAGCTCGGCCGCGAAGAGACCATCGAGGACACCTCGCGGGTGCTTTCGCGGTACCTGGACGCGATCGTCTGGCGGACCTTCGCCCAGAAGCGCATCGACGCGATGGCGTCGGCGGCGAGCATCCCGGTGATCAACGCGCTCACCGACGAGTTCCACCCGTGCCAGGTGCTCACCGATCTGATGACCATCCGTGAGCGCAAGGGCAAGCTCGCCGGGCTCACCCTGGTCTACCTCGGCGACGGCGCCAACAACATGGCGCATTCGCTGCTGCTGGGCGGGACCACGGCCGGGATGCACGTCCGCGTCGTCTCGCCGGAGGGCTTCCAGCCGGATCAGCAGGTCATGCTCGACGCCAAGCACCGTTCGAGCGAAACCGGCGGCAGCACGACGGTCTTCACCGACCCGTACGCCGCGGTCGAAGGCGCGGACGTCGTCGTCACCGACACCTGGACCTCGATGGGCCAGGAGAACGACGGCCTCGACCGGGTCGGCCCCTTCCGCGAGCTGCAGGTCAACGCCGCGCTGATGCGCCGCGCCGCGGACGAGGCGATCGTCCTGCACTGCCTGCCCGCGCACCGCGGCTGGGAGATCACCGACGAGGTCATCGACGGCCCGGCCAGCGCGGTCTGGGACGAGGCCGAGAACCGGCTCCACGCGCAGAAGGCGCTGCTGGTGTGGCTACTGGACGAGAAGCGACGATGACCGGCAGCAGGGTCACCCGGCAGGCCCGGATCACCGAACTCGTGTCCACGATGGCGATCCGCAGCCAGACGGAGCTCGCGAAGCTCCTGGCGGCGGAAGGCATCGACGTCACCCAGGCGACGCTTTCGCGGGATCTCGACGAGCTGGGCGCGGTCAAGCTGCGGGGCGCGGACTCAGGAGCACCGGTCTACGTCATCCCGGAGGACGGCAGTCCGGTCCGCGGGGTGCAGGGCGGCACGTCCCGGCTTTCGCGGCTGCTCGCCGAACTGCTCGTTTCGGCGGACTCGTCGGGGAACCTGACGGTGCTGCGGACCCCGCCGGGTGCGGCGCAGTTCCTCGCCAGCGCCATCGACAGGGCGGCGCTGGAGGAGGTCGTCGGTTCGATCGCCGGTGACGACACGGTCGCCGTGATCGCGAGAGAACCTTTGTCCGGCAAGGATCTGGCCGAGCGTTTCATGGCGCTGGCCCGGCGGTCGTCCATAGTGGACGGCGGTGAGGAGACCGAAGGTGGCGCCTGACGCGTTCGCCTTCCCGGATGACCCGGAGAGGCTTGTCGTCACCTTCGACGAAGGTGTGCCCGTCGCCATCGACGGGGAGACCGTCACCCTGCTGGAGGCCTTCCAGCAGGTGAACCGCCGTGTCGGCGCCCTCGGGCTCGCCGGGCGCGAGATCTACGAGGGGCCCGCCGCGGTCGCGCTGGTCACCGCGCGGGAAGAATTGGAAAAAGTCAGTCTCGGGCGGGTGTCCGGCGAAGTCCGCCTGATCCTGCACCGGGGGAACGCGGTCGTGAACTCGGCGCGCGACGAGCGCGCGCTGTACGACTTCACCACAGGCACTACGTTCGACCAGTCAGTCGCCTGAAGAGAACCAAGGAATTCGAGGAGTGTCGTGAGCGGGAATGAGCAGCCGGTGCAGCTGTGGGGCGGCCGGTTCGCCAGCGGGCCGGCGGAGGCGATGGCGGCGCTGAGCGCGTCGACCCATTTCGACTGGCGCCTGGCGCCGTACGACATCGCCGGGTCGAGGGCCCACGCGCGGGTGCTGCGGAAGGCCGGGCTCCTCACCGACGACGAGCTGACGGGCATGCTCGCCTCGCTGGACACGCTCGCGCAGGACGTCGCCTCGGGCGCGTTCACCCCGACGGTCGCCGACGAGGACGTCCACACCGCGCTCGAACGCGGCCTGCTGGAGCGCGCGGGCACCGAACTCGGCGGCAAGCTGCGGGCGGGCCGGTCACGCAACGACCAGGTCGCGACGCTGTTCCGGATGTGGCTGCGCGACGCGGCCCGCCGCGTGGTCGCGGGCACCCTCGGCGTCGTCGACGCGCTGGTTTCGCAGGCGAAGCGGCACCCGGACGCGATCCTCCCGGGCCGCACCCACCTGCAGCACGCCCAGCCGGTCCTGCTGGCGCACCACCTGCTCGCCCACGGCCAGTCGCTGCTGCGTGACGTCACCCGGTTGCGTGACTGGGACGCTCGCACCGCCGAGTCGCCCTACGGTTCCGGCGCGCTCGCGGGTTCCTCGCTCGGCCTCGACCCCGAGGCCGTCGCCGCGGAACTCGGTTTCGACACCAGCGTCGACAACTCCATCGACGGCACCGCCTCGCGGGACTTCGTCGCCGAGTTCGCTTTCGACGTCGCGATGCTCGCGGTGAACCTGTCCAGGATCGCCGAAGAGGTGATCATCTGGAACACCGCCGAATTCGGCTACGTCACCCTCGACGACGCCTGGGCGACCGGCAGTTCGATCATGCCGCAGAAGAAGAACCCCGACGTCGCCGAGCTGACCCGCGGCAAGGCCGGACGGCTCATCGGCAACCTGACCGGCCTGCTCGCGACGCTCAAGGCACAGCCACTCGCGTACAACCGGGACCTGCAGGAGGACAAGGAGCCGGTCTTCGACTCCGTCGAACAGCTGGAGCTGCTGTTCCCGGCGATCGCGGGCATGCTCGAGACGCTGACCTTCCACACCGACCGGCTCGCCGAACTCGCGCCCGCCGGGTTCACCCTCGCCACGGACATCGCCGAATGGCTGGTGCGCCAAGGGGTTCCGTTCCGTGTCGCGCACGAAGCGGCGGGGGAGAGCGTCCGCGTCGCCGAGGGCCGAGGCGTCGGCCTCGACGAACTGACCGACGAAGAGTTCGAGAAGATCAACCCGGCGCTGACGCCCGCCGTGCGCGAGGTACTGACCGTCGAGGGCTCGGTGAGCTCGCGCAACGCCCGTGGCGGTACCGCTCCGGAGCGGGTCGCCGAGCAGCGGGACCGGCTGGCCGCGCGGGTCACCGAACACCGCGCCTGGCTGAGCTGACCTCTCGCGTGAAGGCCCTTCTGTGGCTCCAGAGGCCGGTAGCCGTCTGACCTGCACTAACTACGGCTACCGGCCTTCGGCGGTACGCAGCGGGTACACAACAGCGGAGGAGCGTGAACGCGTCTTGGCGGCCGTCGAGGCCGGAGAGCCTGACGTGTTCGCCCAAGGGCCGACGTCCAACCTATCGATGCGGTGATTTGACCGCACTTGTTCGAAAACGCCATCGGCCACTTCCGGACTCGAGCGATCGAGGGCAAGACATCGACCCTGCGGGCTAATGCGGTTTCCCTGTTGGGATTCTTGCCGGGCAGAGAGAACGCCGAAGTGGTGGCGTGGGCGCTCTACCCGGACCCAAAGGACAGCGAATCTCGCTGGGTCGCCGGTTGGCTGCTACAGCGGTTAGCCCCGGTCCTCGGCTGATTCACCCTCTCTGTCATACCCCGTGTCATGATCCGCGATACGGGAAGGCAGGGGTGCGACTTGAGCGAAATCGAAGAAGTCGCCGCAGCGCTGCGGACCGCCGTCACGTCCCTTGAAAAGGCAGAGCAGGCAACGCAGCGGGCCGCCGAGGGCTTCGGAGAATCTGCCGAGCATCTGGAGACGGCCGTCTACGGCACCGCTAATCCTGAGATAGGAGCCTTGCCTGGCCTGTACGACGAGCTACGCCAGTCCGCAGAGCAGGCGGTCAGTCACTTCAGGACCGTGAAGGCGACCATCTCGGCTTATCTCGGCAAGATCGGCGCATCGGCAACACCTGTAAACAGCGAGGTCACAGGGCCGAAGTGGGAAGATGGAGCCCGCGGCAGGCCTGGTGTGCACACCACAACCACGCCGACGAAGTCCGACCCGGTTTCACAAGACCGTGTGGACGAGCTGAAGCGAGATCTTCCGCCGCGCGTCGACCGTCGGGAGGGGCAGAAGACACACGGGCGGTGGGTCACGGACTCGGGCGAAGGGGACGTCGGGCACATCGTGAGCGGCCGTGACGACCTGGAAGCCGCAGCCGTTCAGTTCTTCAAGGACCAGGGCGCCCGGCGGATACCTTCCACGACTGCCGACGTCGAGGTCAAGCTAGCCGTTCACATGCAGAACAAGGGCATCACCAGCGCAACCGTCGCCGTCAACAACGAAGTGTGCAAAGGCCCGTTCGGCTGTGAAACCTTGGTTCCTAAGATCCTTCCCCGAGGAAGCGCGCTCACCGTGTACGGGACCACGCCGGACGGAACCCCGATCGGGACGACCTACCTAGGACAGAGAAAGAAGCCATGATCGAAGCTTGGTACGACGGCAATGCATCCGGAGCGACAACGGTCACCACTGCGGCCGATCTTGACCGTGTTCTAGACGCTGTGGCGGCCATGAGCGGGCCGACGCTCGCCGAGTTGTACACGGACGGCGACCCGGAAAAATCATGGCTTGAGGTCGGCTTGCACGGCGAACGGGCGAGCCTTCGGTATGTGGGCGACGACGCACCGAACGGGGCGCACTCGAAGGGCGAAACGTTCCCGCTGCCGCCGGGCGGAGAGGTTCTCTACTACTTCATGAACAACCCTCGGGAGTACCCGGACGACGCGGAGATTCCCGTGGGCATCGCCCGGCAGGCCGCCCATGACTTCCTGACCTCCGGCGGGCAACGGCCGTCCGGCGTGAACTGGACCGAGCAGGATGGCCCGCTGTAGCACTTGGCCTTCACGCGTTGGCCGCCAATCCGTCGAGGACGCGGTCAAGGCCACGCTCGAAGTCGGAGTCGTTGGTCTCGCCCGGTTTCCGTTTCCGCTGGGCCGCGTACAGCTTCTTGAGCCGTGGGTGGTCCCGCACCGCCTGCTCGGCAGCGGGCCACAAGCGATCTTTCCATTCCTGCTCGCTCTGCCCGCTGCGCTTGAGCGTGGTGAGCCACGCGGCCTCGCTGGTGGCTCGCCCGACGACGAACGCCATGACCGTGTTGAACGCCAGATCGGCGTCGTCCAGCGAGAAACCGGCCTCCTCGAACAGTGCCAACGCCGCTTCCGACAGCCGCAGGACGTTCGGCCCCAGATAGGCCACCCCCGCCTCGCCGAGCAGCGAGCCGATCCACGGATGGCGGAGGAACACCGAACGCAGGTCATGCGCGAACCGCGTCGCCGCCGTCCGCCACGGACCCGGCTCCGGGAGCGCAACTTCGCCGTAGATTTCGTCGACGACCAGTTCGACCAGCTCGTCCTTGCCTGCCACATGCGTGTACATCGACGCGGCGGCCACGTCGAGCCGCAGCCCGAGCTTCCGCATGCTCAGCGCGTCGATGCCCTCGGTGTCGAGCAGTTCGATGGCCGCGGAAACAATCTTTTCCCTGCTCAGCAGCGGCTGCTCGCGCTTGCGTTTCGGGGGACGGACCCAGATCGACACTCGCGCTCCTCCTTGTCCGTACAGTGTTCAGTATGCCTAACAGTGTACGGATAACCTTCGACCACGCCTACTGGCAGTCCCGCCTCGACGATCTGCGCGCCGAACACCGTGTTCCCGGCGCGTCCCTCGCGGTGCTGACCGGCGGCGAGATCCACGAACTCGCGAGCGGGATCCTGCACCGGGGGACCGGCGTCGAGGCCACCACCGACTCTGTCTTCCAGCTCGGCTCGATCGCGAAGGTCTACACGGCCGCGTTGGTGCTGGGGCTGGCCGAGGAGGGACGACTGGACCTCGACGCACCGGTGATCGAGGCGCTCCCTGAGTTCGCGACGGTCGATCCGGAGGCGACCAGGACCATCACCGCCCGGCAGCTGCTCAGCCACACCGGCGGGCTCACCTGCGACTTCATGGAGGACACCGGGCGCGGCGACGACTGTCTCGCCAAGTACGTCGAAGCAGCCAGGGGAGTGGCGCTCGACTGCCCGCCGGGCACGGCCGCGTCCTACAGCAGCGTCGGATACGCCGTGCTCGGCCGGATCGCCGAGGTGCTCACCGGGCTGACCTGGGACGACGCCTTGCGAGAGCGGCTCATCGCGCCGCTCGGGCTCACCGAGACGATGACCCTGCCCGAAGAGGCCTTGCGGTTCCGGGTGGCGATGGGGCATCTCGGGCAGGACCCGGAACCGACGGCCGCCTGGGATCTCCTGCCACGCAACGCCGGACCGTACGGCCGAGTTCTCGCCACGGCCGGCGACGTGGTCCGCTTCGCGCGGATGCTGCTGGACGGCATCGCTCCCGACGGGACTCGCGTGCTCACCGAAGAGACGGTGACCGCCATGCGGCGTCGCGAGGTCGAAGTAGCCGACAAATGGACGCTCGGTTCCGACGGCTGGGGCCTGGGCCTGTCGACCTACGACTGGAACGGCGTTCCCGGTTTCGGGCACAACGGCTCGTCGATCGGTCAGCGCTCCTACCTGCGGGTGGTTCCGGAAGCCGGGCTCGCCTTCGCGCTGCTCACCAACCACGGCACGACCGATCGGCTGTACAACGACCTGTCACGGGAACTGCTCGGTGAACTCGCCGGAGTCCAGGTGCCCGCCGAGTTCGCTCCGCCGCCATCACCGCCTTCGGTGAACGTCGCACCTTTCGCGGGCACCTATCGCCGTGAAGGCGTCATCATCACCGTCACCGAAACGGAAGGGACGCTGCACTTCGTCTACGAATTCGCCGACGCGCTCGAGGGAATCGCCCCGTCGATCGAAGCGGAGCTGGTGCCGGTGTCGGAAAACGTCTTCGCCGGGATGAACCCGATGTTCGGCGACGACTGGATGCCGGTGCTGTTCTCGAAACTCCCCGACGGCACCGAGTACTGCTACACCAGCATGCGGGTCGCACCGAAGATCGCGTAGCTATTTCTTCGCGCTCTTCCGGAGCTTCGCGCGCACCGCGCGGGTGGCGACCGGGCCGAGTCCTTCGAGGACGTCGACCAGCACCGCCAGTTGCCCCAGCGCGGCAAGCGCCTGCTCGGCGCCTTCCGGATCGACCGACTCGAACAGCGTCAGGCCGAGGAAACCGGCGGAGACCGCGTGGGCGAGCCCTTCGGTCTCCGCCAGTTCGAGCACCGGAGAACCGGCCAGCACGCGGTCGAGGGTCCGTTGGACTTCGCGGACCCATTTGTCCAGCGCCTCCCGCGTCGCCTCGGCCAGCCGTCCGCCGCCCTGCGAGCCGGCGAGGGCCTGGGCGAGGACCGCCATGTTCCCCTCGGCGCGCTCCTCCGCGTGGATGGTCCGGCCCAGTTCCAGCAGTTCGCCCAGCGTGCGCACTTCGGCGAACCGGTCACGGAAATGGGCGACGCGGCTTTCGGTCGCCGTCACGCAGGCCTGCGCGAGCAGTTCCTCGACACTGCCGAAGTGGTAGAAGATCAACGCCTGGTTGGTGCCCGCCGCGGTGGCGACGGTCCTGGCGGAAACCGCGGTGATTCCGCTGGTGCGGATGGTCTCCAGCGCGCCGTCGATCAACCGCTGTTTCGTGCTGGGCCCGTTCATCAGTCCAGGACCTTCTCACGCAACGGTTTCACCGCACCGCTCACCCCCGCCCGCAGGTCGACGAACCGTGCCTCGAACGCGCCCCGGTAGCCGAACAGCGGGCCGAACCGCCGGTTCGTCACCTTGATCTCGATCCTGAACAGGTCGCTCTCCTCGTCGAACCACTCGTCGACCTCGGCCACCCCGACGACGGATCGCGGCACCACGCAACGGAGCGGGCCTTCGCACAGCCGGAATTCCTCCGACCGGATGTGGAAGCCGCCGTCGGACCGCACCGTCACGTCGAGATCGACCGCGATGTGCTGATGCGTGCCCAGATAGTCGACGATCTTCCCGCGCTCGGCGCTGTAGACCATCTGCGCGTCGAACCGCCGTCGCCGTTCCGGCAGTTCGAAGGTGCGGACGAACGACACCGTCTCCCTGCCGAGCGAGTCGACGTACGGATAGTTCTCGATGGTGAAGGGGACGTTGTGGCCGCGCTCCGGGAAGAGGATGTGCCTCGACGCGCCGAGTCGCAGGAACGGCGTGGCGAACGCGGCGCCGCGCCAGATCTCGTCCATCACGCCGACGCCGATCATTCCGACGCCGTTCGCCGTGCTCAGCGACAGCCGTTCGCGCATCCGCGGGTGCAGCGACGCGAACTCGGCGCCCAAGGCCTCTTGGAAGATCATGCCTGCTCCAGGGTGTCCAGAATGCGGGGTGCGGTGCCGTCCTTGCCCGTTCGCGGACTCCGGCGGCAGCGGCTCGCCGCGGGCGAAAGCAAGGGGAGTTCCTCCGGCGGGCAGCCGGTTTCGAGCCAGAGGCGGAGCCTGTCGAACGACCAGGCCGTCATCCAGCCGAAGAGCGGCCGGAACAACAGATCCGCGAGCCTGCCGAAGGCCCCCCACCGGGTGATGTAGTCGAAGCCGGTGACGAACCGGACGCCGTCCTCGACCGGGGTGTAGCGCCAGTACCCCGAACCGGACTTGATGAGGGACAGCGGATCCGCGGAGGCGAACCGCAACGCGGACGTCCGGCCGCCGTCGGGCCGTTCGCTCTCCCCGGCGTGCGTTCCGGTCCCGTTGATCACGAACCCCAGGAACTTCGTCGCGTACCGGAACCGTCCCGGCACACCCGCGACGGGTTCGATCCGCGCGAAGCGGAGATCCCACCGTTCGTGCAGGTCAGGGTCTTGTGTGTACCGCCACAGGGTGCCGAGGTCGGTGCGGATCACCGTTTCGACGTACAGCGCTCTCCGGCTCATCGAGCCTCCCCTCCAGGTTGAGCGATCGCTCAAAAGCACTGTAGACCATGGTTGAGCGGTCGCTCAATACCGAATCGTCGGAGGCTCCGGTTAAGGTCGGGGAGTGCGGAACGTGGTGACCGGGAGGCAGTTCACCCGGCGAGAGCTGGCGCTGGATCCGGTGGAGCTGTCGACGCTTCTGCTCGGTGCGGTGATCGAAGCGACCGGTCCCGACGGCACGGTCGCCGTCCGCCTGGTCGAGGTCGAGGCCTATCGCGGACTCGACGACCCCGCGTCGCACTGCTACCGCGGCAAGACCCCGCGCAACGCGGTCATGTGGGGTCCGGCGGGGCATCTGTACGTGTACTTCGTCTACGGGATGCACTTCTGCGCCAACGTCGTCGGCACCGAAGACGGGCAGCCGGGCGCCGTGTTGCTGCGGGCAGGGGAGGTGGTGTCCGGCGCGGACATCGCCAAGGCGCGCAGGCCGTCGGCTCGGGGCAACGGCGAACTCGCCAAGGGGCCGGCCATCCTCACCTCGGTGCTCGGCATCGACAAGGCCGAGAACGGCGTCGACCTGACCGACCCCGCGTCACCCGTCCGGCTGTTCACCGGCGAACGCGCCCCCGCCGCGGACATCCGCACCGGGCCGCGGGTCGGCGTCGCGATGGCGATGGACACGCCGTGGCGGTTCTGGATCGACGGCTCGCCCGCGGTCTCCACCTATCGCCGGGGTGGCAAGCGGCGGGCGGCGGCCCCCGGCCGATAGTCGGTTGACCTGGTGCGGGAGGATCTACAGGCGTGAGCGAGCACATCCTTGACGAGCTGACCTGGCGCGGCCTGATCGCGCAATCCACCGACACCGACGCACTGCGGCGAGACCTCGACCAAGGACCCCTCACGCTCTATTGCGGATTCGACCCGACCGCGCCCAGCCTCCACGCCGGCAACCTGGTTCCGCTGCTGATGCTCTCGCGCTTCCAGCGCGCCGGGCACCGGCCGATCGTGCTGGCGGGCGTCGCCACCGGGATGATCGGCGACCCGCGCGACACCGGTGAGCGCACCCTGAACACGGTGGACACCGTCTCCGAGTGGGCCGACCGGATCCGCGGCCAGCTGGAGCGGTTCGTCGACTTCGACGACTCGCCGACCGGCGCGGTCATCGAGAACAACCTGGACTGGACCGCGAAGCAGAGCGTGGTCGAGTTCCTGCGCGACGTCGGCAAGCACTTCCCGGTCAACATGATGCTGAACCGGGAGACGGTGAAGCGCCGCCTCGAAGGCGACGGCATCTCCTACACCGAGTTCAGCTACCTGCTGCTCCAGTCGCAGGACTACCTGCACCTGTACCGCGAGTACGGCTGCAAGCTGCAGATCGGCGGCTCGGACCAGTGGGGCAACCTCGTCGGCGGTGTCGACCTGATCCGCCGCACCGACGGCGGGCACACCCACGCGCTGACAGCGCCGCTGGTCACCGACTCCGAGGGACGCAAGTTCGGGAAGTCCACCGGCGGCGGCAGCGTCTGGCTCGACCCGGAGATGACCTCGCCGTACGCGTGGTTCCAGTACTTCCTGAACGTCGCCGACGCCGACGTCATCCGCTACCTGAAGATGTTCTCCTTCCTCGGGCAGGAGGAGATCGCGGCGCTCGCCGAAGACACCGAACAGCGCCCCCACCTGCGGTCCGCGCAGCGGAAGCTGGCGGAGGACTTCACCACGCTGGTGCACGGCGAGGAAGCGACCCGGCAGGTCGTCGCCGCGAGCCAGGCGCTCTTCGGCAGGGGAGAGCTGCGTGAGCTCGACTCGTCCACCCTCGACGCCGCCATGGCCGAGGTACCGAACGGCAAGGCGGACCCGAACGGCGAGTCGACGATCGTCGACCTGCTGATCGCCGCCGGGCTCGTCGACAGCAAGGGCGCCGCGCGCCGCACCGTCAAGGAAGGCGGCGCGTACGTCAACAACACGAAGATCGCCGACGAGGAGTGGAAGCCGTCCGCGGACGACGCTCTGCACGGTCGCTGGCTCGTGGTCCGCAAGGGCAAGCGCAACGTCGCCGGCGTCCGCGTCGGGGGCTGAGCGCGGCCCTGGCCCGAAACAGGGGCCTTGACCTGCGGAAACGCAGTTAAGGTACCCCCCTGTTTCGGGCCCCTGGAGGCCATGTAAAGTTCTCCAAGTCGCCAGGGAAACCGGGTGGCCGCGGGACACGAACCAAGCTCTCACCTCAAGGTGATTGAGTGGGTGTCCCACCAAAAACTGCTAGAAATAACTGCTTCGAATAAGGCCGCGTGACTGCGGTGCGATTCGGGGTGTGTTGCTTGAGAACTCAACAGTGTGCTAGTGAACTAAGCCAGTAGAGCTTATGTATTAAGAACCTCGTTTGAGGTTCCTTTGAGAGCAAGTATATTGCCTCGATTGAATTCGAAGACATTGTTGGAGAGTTTGATCCTGGCTCAGGACGAACGCTGGCGGCGTGCTTAACACATGCAAGTCGAACGATGAAGCCTTCGGGTGGATTAGTGGCGAACGGGTGAGTAACACGTGGGCAATCTG